>NZ_JASNJD010000050.1 GCF_030164425.1 Pseudodonghicola flavimaris
GTAAGCGGTGTCTGAGCGGCACGTTGTCTGCGCCGGCGCGGACTGCGAGGTGATACCCATCTCAAGATGGGAGTGCGTTTCGCAATGGATGCTCAGACTGCGTTTCTCAGATCGCTGGGAGTTGAGATCTTCGAGAGCGGGCACCGCCGGTGGCCGGAGAAGGTGAAGGCACAGGCTGTCGCGGAGACACTTGAGCCGGGCGCGACGGTCAACGCCGTGGCGGCGCGTTACGGGATGAAGCCGAACCAGTTGTCGGCGTGGCGATGCCTGGCCAAAGAGGGCAAGCTGGTCCTGCCCGCCGCCGAGATGTCGGATGAGCCGACGGCCTTCGCGCCGGTTGTCCTGTGCGAGCCGAAGCCCCCGCAGGCGCCGCAGCCCTCGGGGCGGTCGGACGACAGTCTGCGTCTCGTCTTCGGTGACGTAACGATCGCGCTTGCCGCCGACACCCCGGCGGTGCGGATTGCCGAGATCGTCCATGCGCTCGGGGCGTCCTCGTGATGATGCCGTCCCACACCGTCCGTATCCTCGTGGCGACCCAGCCGGTCGACTTCAGGAAAGGCCACGACGGTCTCGCCGCGCAGGTCGCATCGGTCCTAAAGGAGGATCCGTTCACTGGCACCGTGTTTTTGTTCCGGGCGAGGCGTGCAGACAGGCTGAAGATCCTCTTCTGGGACGGCACCGGGCTGGTGATGGCCTACAAGCGGCTCGAGGAGAGTTCCTTCACCTGGCCGGCGGTTCGGGACGGCGTGATGACTTTGAACCGGGCGCAGTTCGAAGCCCTGTTCGCCGGTCTCGACTGGCGCAAGGTGAAGGCCCTGGAGATCCGCCGCCCGGCTGCGGCAGAGTGAATCAGGCACGAGAAAGGGCGGGCCTTCGAGGCGGCTTCGGGGTAGCCTCCGGCCATGTCATCCACCGCGATCATTGACCTGTCCGCAATCCCCGAGGCGCAGCGCGAAGCTGTCGCCGCGCTGCTGCGCGAGCATGAGGAGCTCAAAGGTGAGAGGGTCAGCCTCAAGGAGATCATCAAGCGCCTCGAGCATCTGGTTGCCGAACTCAACCAGGCAGTCCACGGCAAACGGTCCGAGAAGCTCAGCGAAGATGACCGGCAGCTGGCGTTCGAGGATCTCGAGATTGCGGTCGCCGAAGCCGAGGAGAAGCAGGAGACGCAAGCGCCGTCCGAGAGCCGACCCCGGCGTGCAGCCCGGCGCAATCGAGGCAACCTGCCCAAGGACCTGCCGCGCATCGAGCGCGTGATCGAGCCGGACAGTTTGCAATGTCCTTGTGGCTGCGGGGAGATGCACAAGATCGGCGAGGACCGCACAGAGCGACTGGACATCGTGCCCGCCCAGCTGCGCGTGCTCGTCACGGTTCGCCCCAAATACGCCTGCCGCGCCTGCACCGATGGCGTGACCCAGGCGAGCGCCCCGGCGCATCTCATCGACGGCGGCCTGCCGACCGAGGGCGCCATCGCGCATGTCCTGATCAGCAAATATGCGGACCACTTGCCCTTGTATCGGCAGAGCCGGATCCTTGCCCGATCGGGCATCGAGATCCACCGCAGCACGCTGGCCGACTGGGTCGGCACCGCCGCCTTCCATCTCGGTCCCGTCGTCGACCGGCTGGCCGAACATCTGAAGACGTCGACCAAGCTCTTCATGGATGAAACCACTGCCCCTGTGCTGGATCCGGGGCGCGGCAGGACCAAGACGGGATATCTCTGGGCGCTCGCCCGCGACGACCGGTCATGGGGCGGAGATGATCCACCGGGCGTGGTCTTCTTCTACGCGCCCGGCCGCGCCGGGGAGAACGCGGAGAAGATTTTGCACGGCTTCGACGGCATCCTGCAGCTCGATGGCTACCAGGGTTACAACCGTTTGACGCGTCCCGCCCGCAAGGGTGGCAACCCGATCCGCGTGGCGCATTGCTGGGCCCACGCCCGGCGCAAGCTGAAGGAGGTCTTCGACCGCGACGGCTCCGAGATCGCCGCCGAGGGGCTGCGCCGCATCGCCGAGTTCTACAAGATCGAAGCCGACATTCGCGGCACGGCGCCGGGACAGCGGCTCTCGGCCCGGCAGGCGCGCACAGCGCCCCTCGTGGTCGAGTTCGGTGAATGGCTAAAACAGCAACGTTTGCGTGTCTCCGCCAAGTCGCGTCTGGGCGAGAAGCTCGCTTACATCCACCGGCACTGGGACGGGCTCCAGACCTTCCTGCACGATGGACGGGTGGAGATCGACTCCAACAGCGTGGAGAACCTGATCCGGCCCATCGCTCTGAACAGGAAGAACGCATTGTTCGCCGGACATGATGAAGGCGGGCGCGCTTGGGGACGCATCGCGTCGCTCATCGAGACCGCAAAGATCAACGGCGTCGAGCCCTTCGCCTATCTCAAGACCACCCTCGAGGCCATCGCCGCCGGCCATCCGCAAGGCCGCATCGACGAACTTCTCCCGTGGAACTTCAAGCCGTCAAGCTGAACCTGAGGTGGGATGCAGCCGCCGCTTAC
>NZ_JASNJD010000051.1 GCF_030164425.1 Pseudodonghicola flavimaris
AGGTCAGCGGGGATGCGCTGGATGTTGCGGGTGAGGTGAACGGGGGCAATGACGTTCTGAACTTCACCGACAGCCTGACGGCGGCGTCTGCGGGGCTTTTCGGCGATGCGGCGCGGGTCTCGGGCACGGTGGGGGGTGGCCGGGACGAGATCACCGGCACCGGTTTCGCCGATCTGCTGGTCGGCGATGTCGGCCGGGCGGCGGCCGGGGCCCGGGTCACCGGCGGCAACGACACGCTGTTCGGCCTGGCCGGCGACGATGTGCTGATCGGCGACGTCCAGGTGACCGAGGCCGGCGCCACGGTGACCGGCGGCAACGACCGGCTGTTCGGCGGCGCCGACAACGACCGGCTGGAAGGCGGCGGCGGCGATGACGATCTGGACGGCGGCGCCGGCCGCGACGTGATGATCGGCGGCGCCGGCGACGATTTCATGATCATCGCCGAGGCCGGCGACGTGGAGGCGGGCGAGATCTATTTCGGCGGCGCCGACATCGACGATTTCGTGCTCTTCGCCACCGGCCTGGTCGATCTGCGCGCGGTGGAGATCATCGGCATGGAGGGGCTGCGCTTCGGCGGCAGCGCCGATACCGAGGCGGCGCTGCGGTCGTCGCAGCTCCAGCGCGGCGTCTTCGACGTGGAGGCGCTGATCGCGGTCTTCGGCGCCGACGGCCTGCGCGAGACGCTGTCGGTGACGGTGGACGACGGCACCGCCGACCTGAGCGGGCTGCGGTTTCGCAACTGGGAGCGCGGCCTCGACACGGTGCGGATCGACGGCAGTGCGACGGCCGATTTGATCACCGGCTCGCGCAAGGACGACGTGATCCGCGGCGCGGGCGGCGACGACAGCCTGGATGGTTTCGCCGGCCGCGACCGGCTGATCGGCGGGCTGGGCAACGATGTCTATCACGTCAACGGCGGCGATGTGATCGTCGAGGAGGCCGGCACCGGCAGCGGCTTCGACCAGGTGATCTCGACCCGCAGCCTGCGCAGCCTGGCGGAGAATGTCGAACATGCGACCCTGGCCGATGTCGCCAAGGCGCTGGTGGTGCGCGGCAATGACGGCGACAACCTGATCGAGGGCAACCGCTTCGACAACAAGCTCTTCGGCAACGACGGCGCCGACAGCCTGTTCGGCGTCGGCGGCGCCAACCTGCTGTCGGGCGGCGATGGCGGCGACCTGATCACCGGGGCCGAGGGCGGCGACACGCTGCTGGGCGGTCGCGGCGCCGATTTCCTCGACGGCGGCCGCGGCGCCGATCTGATCAAGGGCAATGCCGGCGACGACGAGGCCTTCGGCGGCGACGGCAACGACCGGATCCTCGGCGGCACCGGCGACGATACCCTGGGCGGCGGCGCCGAGGACGACACGCTGCTGGGCGGCGCCGGGCGCGACCGGCTGTCGGGCGATGCCGGGGCCGACCGGCTCGACGGCGGCGGCAAGGACGATATCCTGGCCGGCGGCGCCGGGGCGGATGTGCTGACCGGCGGCTTCGGCGCCGACCGCTTCGTCTTCACCGACAGCGACGGGCCGGAGGTGGATGAGATCACCGATTTCCGCGGCGCCGACACCATCGTGCTGCAGGGCGCCGGCTTCGGCCTGGAGGCCGGGGTGCTGAGCGCCGACGCCTTCGCCTTCATCCCCGGCGCGGCGGCGACGGCGGCGACCCGGATCATCTACAGCGGCATCACCGGAGAGCTGTTCTTCGACGCCGACGGCAGCGGCGCCGGCGCCGCCCGCCAGCTCGCCCAACTCGAACCCGGCCTCGCCCTCAGCGCCGACGACTTCCTCGTCGTCCTCTGATCAAAACCCCGAGGATGGGCG
>NZ_JASNJD010000052.1 GCF_030164425.1 Pseudodonghicola flavimaris
CCAGCTCCGCATGGGTGCGGGTGATCAGCGTCAGATCCTCGCCCGCGTCCCGGCGCGCCTGCAACTGCCGCAGGATCGCACCCCCAACCATGCCACGATGGCCCGCTACGTAGATTTTCATTGCTCGTCTCCCGCTCTGACGCCGGGTCTGTCGCCGGCGGATGCGTGTGTCGGTGAAGCCGTGCCGGCGGTGTCCGGCACGAAACGCGCTCCGAAGGCGGCGGTTTCCGCCTCGGAAAACCCATGTGTCTGGCGCGACCATGTCACGTTGCGCCGGATCTGGCGTGCCGGCACGCCGGCGAAGATGGTTTTTTCCGGCATGTCGGAGGTTAGGATCGCCCCCGCCGCCAGAATGCTGCCGAAGCCGATTTCGACATCGGGCATCATGGTGGTGCCGGCCCCGATCGAGAGGGTCGATTGCCGCCACATCCGCAGGTCGAGGTTGATCGGGCCCCGGGTGTCGATCCGGATCTCCCCCGAGCCGGGGCCGAGAGAGATATTGACCCGCCCGTTCAGCTCCGGCTGGCTGAAGACGATCCGGTGATTCCGCCGCGGCGCCAGCGCCGGCGGCGTGGAGATGACGACTTTCTTCAGAACCTCGGGATGGGCGAAAATCCGGCAATCCCGGAAATATCCGCGCATCCGTTCCGGGACGAGGGCGGCGACGTCATGTTCCGGCAGGGTCTTGTCCACGGCTCTGTCTCGCATTGTCCTTGCCGCCCGGAAGCGGGAAGGCCTTCGGTGTCACATGTCCCAGACGGGGTTCGTTCGTATGACGCCCTGATCCCGGATTATCTCGAAAAGACGCAGACCAAGATCAGTCTATCGATTTTCGTCGGGATCATCGGGCCGGCGGGGTCCGCAGGTACTCCGGGTCGTAGCCCAGGGCCAGGCATTCGTCGCCGCGGTACTTCAGGAACGTGTCGATCTGTTCGGGGCGCAGGAAGTTGAAGTAGTTCTTCTCTTCCTGGCGCCAGTAGAACTTGCCGTCCTTCTTGGTGCTCTTGCCGGCGCGCTCCAGCATGGCTTCGAGATCCTCGTCGCCGAGCTTCAGCCAGTCCTTGAGGAACCCCAGCGTGGTGACGGGGTTGTGCAGCAGGTCCTCATAGCGGATCCGGGCGATCGGCTTGTCGGCGTAGTTCATCCAATACTGGTTGTGCGAGAAATAATCGCCGGTCTGCACCGAGAACCGCGGCGCGATATGGCCGGTGATGGTGAACGAGCTGAAATAGAGATCGAACAGGTCGGTCCCGACGATGGATTCCACGGACTCGAAGGGGATCGAGGCGGTGTTGGTCACATTCGCCGAGATGAAGTTGAGATAGGAGGCAAAGACATCGAGCGGGTTGCGCCGGATGTGGATGATATGGGTCGCGTTGATGTCCTGGCCCTGCCATTTGGTCAGGTTGTGACCGGCATGGTGCTTGAAGAACCGGAACCCGCGAAATTCCTTTGCGTCGCTCAGCGGCCGTTCATGCAGATCCGGGATTTCCTTGGCAGAGGCCTGCATGGCCGCCGCGATGATCCCCCGGACCCAGGTGTTCCCAGACTTCGGATAAGAGTAAATGCCTACAAGAGCCACTGATTTCGACCTCTCGGGTTTTGATTGTTAGGATTCCACGCTCACCGGCACATCATGGCCGTGAGCTTTCAGCAGGGCATGGCGCTGTGCGACCTTGAGGTCTTCGGCCACCATTTCAGCGCACATTTCCTGCACGGTGATTTCCGGCACCCAGCCGAGCTTCTCTTTTGCCTTGGCCGGATCGCCGAGC
>NZ_JASNJD010000053.1 GCF_030164425.1 Pseudodonghicola flavimaris
GGGACGGCCTGGAAGAGGTCTGCGACGAGGCCGAAGTCTGCGACCTGGAAGATCGGGGCTTCTTCGTCCTTGTTGATGGCGACGATGACCTTGGAGTCCTTCATGCCGGCGAGGTGCTGGATGGCGCCGGAGATGCCGACGGCGACATAGAGCTCGGGGGCGACGACCTTGCCGGTCTGGCCCACCTGCCAGTCGTTCGGGGCATAGCCCGAGTCGACCGCCGCGCGGGAGGCGCCGACGGCGGCGCCCAGCTTGTCGGCCAGCGCCTCGATGATCCTGAAGTCCTCTTCCGAGCCGACACCGCGGCCGCCGGAGACCACGATCTTGGCCGAGGTCAGCTCGGGCCGGTCAGAGGCCGCGACCTTGTCCTCGACCCATTCCGACAGGCCCGGATCGCCGGCGGCGGAGACCGTCTCGACCGCGGCCGCACCGCCGTCGCCGGCGGCGTCGAAGGTCGAGGTGCGGAAGGTGATGACCTTCTTGGCATCCTTCGATCTCACCGTCTGGATGGCGTTGCCGGCATAGATCGGACGCTCGAAGGTGTCGGCGTCGACCACCCCGGTCACATCCGACAGCACCATCACGTCGAGCAGCGCCGCGACCCGCGGCAGGATGTTCTTGGCATCGGTGGTGGCCGGCGCCACGATGTGGCTGTAATCCCCGGCCAGGCTGACGATCAGCGCCGCGGTGGCCTCGGCCAGGCGGTGGCCCAGAACCGCGTCCTCGGCGACCAGCACCCTGGCGACACCGTCGATCTTGGCGGCGGCCTCGCCGGCGGCGGCGGCCGAGGCGCCGGCGCAGAGCACGGTCACATCGCCCAGGGCCTTGGCGGCGGTGACCGCCTTGGCGGTGGCGTCAACGGCCAGCGCCCCATCGGTAACTTCGGCAAGCAGCAGAACGGCCATCAGACGATCCCCTTCTCTTTCAGTTTCGCCACCAGCGTGTCGACGTCGGCGACCATTTCGCCGGCCTGACGCGCGGCGGGCTCATCGGTCTTGACGATCTCCAGCCGCGGGCTGACATCGACGCCGATATCGGCTGCCGTCTTCTCGTCCAGCGGCTTCTTCTTCGCCTTCATGATGTTCGGCAGCGAGGCATAGCGCGGCTCGTTCAGGCGCAGATCGACGGTGACGATGGCCGGCATCTTCACCTTGATGGTCTGCAGGCCGCCGTCGACCTCGCGGGTCACCACCGCGCTGTCGCCCTCGACCTTCAGCTCCGAGGCGAAGGTCGCCTGGCTCCAGCCCAGCAGCGCCGACAGCATCTGCCCGGTGGCGTTCATGTCGTTGTCGATCGCCTGCTTGCCGGCCAGCACCAGACCCGGCTGCTCCTCTTCCACAACCTTGGCCAGGATCTTGGCCACCGCCAGCGGTTCGATATCGCTGTGCACGTCATCGGCGGCGACAACCAGGATCGCACGGTCCGCGCCCATCGCCAGCGCCGTCCGGAGGGTTTCCTGCGCCTGCTTCACGCCGATCGAGACGGCGACCACCTCAGAGGCGACACCCGCCTCCTTCAGACGGATCGCTTCCTCCACCGCGATTTCGTCGAACGGGTTCATCGACATCTTCACGTTCGCAAGATCGACACCGCTTCCGTCCGCTTTGACGCGAACCTTCACGTTGTAATCGATCACGCGCTTGACAGGTACCAG
>NZ_JASNJD010000054.1 GCF_030164425.1 Pseudodonghicola flavimaris
GACACAGGCCCGTGGCCTTGATCTCCACCAGAACCTCGCCCGCCTTCGGGCCATCCAGGTTCACTTCCATGATCTCAAGCGGCTTGCCCGCTTCAAGCGCTACCGCGGCTCGCGTTCGCATGGTTTCATCCTCTTTCTGAAAATCTGTCGGCGCCTGACGGGTCTGCGGCGGCGCCCTCAGGCAGAAGCGCCAAAAGACGCAAATCCCCCCGCCCGCGCCCGGCCCCGACAGGGACTGCACGATGGCGGAAAGCTGCGTTAAGGTGGGTTTGCGACATCCTGAGGCGCTGCGCCATCTGGACGTTCAGGCGAATCCGGACAATTAACCCCCAGATCACGCCGCAGCGACGCCAAGGACCCGACCCCCATGCCCACCGCCCCGATCGCTTCGCCGCCCGCCGACCCGCAGAAGGGGGCGCCCGGGCTGCAGGTCGATATCGTCATCTATCCCGGCTTCAAGATCATGGAGGCGGTGGGCCCGGTGAACGTCTTCACCGCGGCGAACCGCTATCTGGCGGCGGCTTCGCATCCGGCACGCTACGATGTGCATCTGGTCACCCCGCACCCCGGCCCGGTGGTCTCCGACTGCGCGCTGAGCCTGGAGGCGCCGGTGGCGTTGGCCGACTGCCGCCCCGGCGACACGGTGATCATCGCCGGCGCGCTCGATATCGAAACCGCGCTGGCGGACAACGGCCAGATCGTCGACTGGTGCCGCAGCACCGCCGCCACCGTGCGGCGCTTCGCGTCGCTCTGCACCGGCACCTTCTTTCTGGCCGAGGCCGGTCTGCTGACCGGCGGCAAGGCCACCACGCATTGGAGCGTCGCCGCCCGGCTGCAACAACGCTACCCGGAGATCCGCGTCAATGCCGATGCGATCTTCCTGCGCGAGGCCAATCTCTATACCTCCGCCGGGGTCACCGCCGCCATCGACCTGGCGCTGGCCTTCGTGGAACAGGATTTCGGCCGCGATCTGGCGCTGTCGGTGGCCCGCGACATGGTGATCTATCTCAAGCGCCCCGGCGGCCAGTCTCAGTTCAGCTCTTTCCTGACCCGGGAGATGCCGGCGCGCTCGGGCATGGCCGATATCCAGACCTGGATTCACGCCAATCTGGACCGCAAGCTGCTGACCAGCGATCTGGCGCAGCGCGCCGGGATGAGCGAGCGCAACTTCGTCCGCCACTTCATCCGCGAAGTGGGGCAGAGCCCGTCGGACTATCTGACCGACGCGCGCTGCGAACGCGCCACCACGCTGCTGCTGGAAACCAGCCTGCCGCTGAAAACGATTGCCCACCGGGTGGGCTTCTCCTCCGACGACCAGATGCGCAAGGTCTTCAGCCGCCGGTTCTCCCTGACGCCACGCGAATACCGCGACCGGTTCACCACCTCGAGCGGCGACGGCCCCCCGGGCTGATTCCGGTTCCCCGCCTTTTCTGGCCGAAAATATCCCGGGGGAGGCGCCTGTCAGGGCGGCGGGGGCAGCGCCCCCATCGCCCTTGGACCTCAACCCATCCGCTCGGAGGCGTATTCTCCCGGGCTCGCCGGGAAGACCACCGTCTTGTTGCCGTTCAGGAACACCCGGCGGTGGATATGGGCATGGATCGCCCGGGCCAGCACCTGGCTTTCCACGTCGCGGCCGAGGCTGACGTAAT
>NZ_JASNJD010000055.1 GCF_030164425.1 Pseudodonghicola flavimaris
GGCGGTGCGCTTTGCAGGGTTGAACAGGTTGAGCCCATTGGCGATACCGTTGGCGACAGTGGGGTGCGGGCGCGGTCCGGCCCTGTCTTGATGCATTTCTTTCGGAGTTTATAGATATGATCACCCCGGTTCTCCTCTGCGGCGGCTCTGGTACCCGGCTGTGGCCGCTGTCGCGGAAGTCCTATCCGAAGCAATTCACCCCGCTGATGGGGCAGGAGAGCCTGTTCCAGGGGGCGGCGCTGCGGCTGGCGGGGACGGGCTTCGCGGCGCCGGTGATCGTCACCGGCAATGATTTCCGCTTCATCGTGACCGAGCAGCTGGCGGCGGTGGAGATCGCGCCGCAGGCGGTGCTGATCGAACCGGAGGGGCGCAATACCGCGCCGGCGGTGCTGGCCGCGGCGCTGGTGCTGGCCGACAGCGATCCCGACGGGCTGATGCTGGTGGCGCCCTCGGATCACGTGATCCCCGATGCCGCCGCCTTCCGCGCCGCGGTGCTGGCGGCCGCGCCGCGGGCCGAGGCCGGCGATCTGGTCACCTTCGGCATCCGCCCGACCCGGGCCGAGACCGGCTATGGCTATCTGGAGCTGGCCGCAGGGGCCGATGTGGGGGCGGATGCGGGGGCCGAAGTGGGCGCCGAGGCGCCGCAACCGCTGGCGCGTTTCGTCGAGAAGCCCGATGCCGCCCGCGCCGCCGAGATGATCGCGGCGGGCAATTTCCTGTGGAACGCCGGCATCTTCCTGTTCAGCGCCCGGGCGCTGATCGCCGCCTTCGAGGCGCATGCCGCCGATGTGCTGGCGCCGGTGCGCGAGGCGGTGGCCGAGGCGCATGCCGATCTGGGCTTCACCCGGCTGTCGCCGCTGGCCTGGGACCGGGTGCCGGATATCTCGATCGATTACGCGGTGATGGAAAAGGCCGGCAACCTGGCGGTGATGCCCTTCGCCGCCGGCTGGTCCGACCTGGGCGGCTGGGACGCGGTCTGGCAGGAAACCGGGCCGGATGCGGCGGGCAATGTCAGCACCGGGGCGGCCACCGCGATCGATTGCGCCGATACGCTGCTGCGGTCCGAGGACCCGGGGGTGGAGCTGGTCGGCATCGGGCTGAAGGACATCATCACCGTGGCGATGCCGGATGCGGTGCTGGTGGCGCATAAGTCGGAAAGCCAGCGGGTGAAGGAGGCGGTCAGCGCGCTGAAGGCCAAGGGCGCCAAGCAGGCGACGCATTTCCCCAAGGACCACCGGCCCTGGGGCTGGTTCGAAAGCCTGGTGATCGGCGACCGGTTCCAGGTCAAGCGCATCCACGTCCACCCCGGCGCGGCGCTGAGCCTGCAGAGCCATCACCACCGCTCCGAACACTGGATCGTGGTCGAGGGCACCGCCCGGGTCACCATCGACGAGGAGGTGAAGCTGGTGACCGAGAACCAGTCCGTCTACATCCCGCTGGGCGCCGTCCACCGGATGGAAAACCCCGGCAAGGTGCCGATGGTGCTGATCGAGGTGCAGACCGG
>NZ_JASNJD010000056.1 GCF_030164425.1 Pseudodonghicola flavimaris
CGGAGGTCCCAGTCAGGTTCTCCACATTGGCGATCGTGCCCAGCGAGAAGCTGGCCAGCGCGGTCCAGATCGTGTCGATGCCCTCGCCCACGGCTTCGACGACACTGTCGCCAAGACTGTCGACCACATAATCGTCGTCGCCACCTTCACCGGTGAGGATATCGTCGCCGAGCCCGCCGTCGAGCAGGTCGTTGCCGGTGCCCCCGTTCAGAAGATCGTTCCCGGCGCCGCCGATCAGTGTGTCATCACCGGCAAGGCCCAGAAGCGTGTCGTCACCGCCTTCGCCGTTCAGCGTGTCGTTCTGGCTGCTGGCCTGGAGCAGGTTGTTGCTGGAGTTGCCGATCAGCGTGATCGCGACATTGGCCCAGCTCCAGATGTTTTCGATCCCGCTCCAGGTGCCCTGGAAGGCGCCGCCGTCAAAGGAATAGCCCTGATCGACATCGATGATCCGCGGCGGCGACGTGAGGGTGCCGGAATAGCCATCGGTCAAGAGATCAACCGTATCGCTGCCGGCGCCGCCGCTCACGATGGCGGAGCCGGCGCTATTCATCTGGAACCGGTCGTCGCCATCGCCGCCGTCGAAGATCGTGCCGCTGCCGCTGTCGATCAACACATCGTTTCCGGCCCCGCCGATCAGCGTGTCGGTCCCGCCGCCGCCGGTGATCGTGTCATTGCCGGCAGCGCCGTTCAGGACGTTGGCATTGCCATCGCCGGTGATCGTGTCGGCCAACTGGCCCCCCACCACATTCTCGATCGAGGTGAGGTGCGCAAAGGTTGTGCCGCCGATATTCGCAGTGCCGAGGCTGAGGTCGATGACCCAGTTGTCGAACGTGCTGTAGGACCAGTCGCCGGTATCCACGCCAGCGCCGCCGTCCATGATCTCGTCCGGGCCGCCAAAGCCCTGGATCAGCGTGTCGTTGCCGGCGCCGCCATACAGCGTGTCTGTCCCCGCACCGCCGTCGATGACATCGTCGCCGGCGCCGCCGTTGAGAATATTGGCCCCGCTCGTACCGATAATAGTATCGTTCAGGCTGCCGCCGATGACATTCTCGAAGTTGAGCAGGTCGTACATCGTGCCCGCCCCGCCCCATTGGTAAAAGCCGCCAGCAAGGTCGAACAGCGCGCTCAGCGAAGTGATCCCGCTGAAGTCGGCCGTGTCGGTGCCGGTGCCACCATCCAGCTGGTCCGAGCCTTCGCCTTGGACCACCACCAGTATGTCGTTCCCGGCATCGCCGAAGAGCAAGTCGCCGGAGCCGGCGCCCCCGGTGATCCAGTCATTGCCGTCTCCGCCGTGAACCGAATCGACGTCGTTGCCGCCGTAGAGGCTATCGTTGCCGGTGCCGCCGATCAGCGTATCGTTGCCGTCGAAACCGTAGATCGCGTCATTGCCGCCGCCGCCGTCGAGCGTGTTGGCCGAGTTGTTGCCGTAGATGACTTCGTTGCCGGCGCCGCCGACCGCATTTTCAATGACCGTCCCCGGCGCGATCGACAGGTTCCCGATC
>NZ_JASNJD010000057.1 GCF_030164425.1 Pseudodonghicola flavimaris
GGTAGTGTCCCGGGAGATGGTGTAGGAACTGGCGTCCACCTGCTTCTTCATAGCTGGTGCTGCTCGTTCACTGCGCGGCGATCATCGTCGCCGCGCCGGTATCGTTGCACACGGCCGTCAGCTTTTCCACCGGCATGTAGCGGCGGGAGACGGCCCATTCATCGTTTTGCTCCAGCATGAGCGCGCCGACCAGCCGGATGACGGCTTCGCGGTTGGGAAAGATGCCGACGACATTGGTCCGCCGCTTGATCTCCTTGTTGACGCGTTCCAGTGGGTTTGTGCTGTGCAGCTTCGAGCGCAGGCTCTCGTCGAAGGCCATGTAAGCCAGCACGTCATGCTCCGCCTCATCCATCAGCTCGGCAACATCGCGGAACCGGTCCCGCAGGCTGTCGGCGACCTCACGCCAGCGGGCATGGGCCTGGTCGCGGTCCTTCTCGGCGAAAACGGTCTTTACCACCGCGCTGACCACCGGCTTGTGGGTCTTGCCCACGCGGGCCAGGAGGTTGCGCTGGAAATGCACGCGGCAGCGCTGCCAGCCGGCACTGAGCACCTTGCGTGCGGCAGCTTTCAGGCCCTCATGTGCGTCGCTGATCACCAACTGCACGCCCCGCAGGCCGCGCCGAGTAAGAGACCGCAGGAAGTCGGCCCAGAACGTCTCGGCTTCCGAGGGCATGACGGTAATCCCCAAGATCTCGCGCCGCCCGTCTGTATTGACCGCCACAGCCACTATCACCGCCATCGAGACGATCCGCCCGCCCTCACGCAGCTTCACATAAGTGGCGTCGAGCCAGAGGAAGGGCCAATCGCCTTCGAGAGGCCGGTTCAGGAACGCCTGCACCCGCTCGTCGATCTCCTCGCAGAGCCGCGAGACCTGGCTCTTGGAGGTGCCCGTCAGCCCCATGGCGCGCACCAAGTCATCGACAGCGCGCGTGGAAACACCATGGATGTAGGCCTCCTGGATCACTGCCATCAGCGCCTTCTCCGCCGTCCGCCGTGGCTCCAGGAAGGTCGGAAAATAGCTGCCCTTGCGCAGCTTCGGGATGTTCAGGCCGATGGTCCCCGCCCGGGTATCCCATTGCCGCGGCCGGTAGCCGTTCCGCTGGTTCTCCCGGTGCGGGCTGCGCTCGCCATGGCCCGCACCGCAAACGGTGGCCACCTCGATATCCATCAGCCGCTGCGCGGCATCCTGGATCAGCTCGCGCAAGAAATCCGCGTCATCGCTCTTGGCGATCATGCCCGGAAGGTCGATCATGTTCTCGGTCATCGTGCTCTCCTTCGTTGTCGTCGGTCTTCGAACAACCTCAGACTACGAAGAAGCGCGATGGCCGCCAGCCCGGCCGCGCGCTGCGCTACGCCAAGGGCTTCGCGCGCGGCCTCTTACACCACCCCACGGGGCACTACC
>NZ_JASNJD010000058.1 GCF_030164425.1 Pseudodonghicola flavimaris
TGAATAGCCCCGTGTTTCTTAGACGCCTTCGTGTCTCAGTTTCTGCTGCTGCTCAAAGTCGACGGGCGACAGCATTCCGTTCCGGGCGTGTTTGCGCTTCGGGTTGTAGAACATCTCAATGTAGTCGAACACATCCTGCCTGGCTTCTTCGCGTGTTCGGTAGGTCCGTCGCCAGACCCGCTCTCGCTTCAGCAGGTTGAAGAAGCTCTCCGGCGAGACCTTGTCCGCCATTGGTCCGAGGACAATGGTCGAGCGCGTTGTCATGGCAGTTTCCGCGGCGGCTCATAGAATGCTCCAGATTGTGTGCCCGAAGGAACGCAGCCCAGTCCATGCTGGTGAATTGGCTGCCCTGATCCGAATGTATCAGGACCTTTTCCTTGGGCTTTCTTCGCCATGTCGCCATGAGCAGCGCTTGCAGGACAACGTCTGTCGTCTGGCGGCTCTGCATCGCCCAGCCGACCACACGACGCGAGAACAGATCGATGACCACGGCCAGATAGGCGAAGCCCTCCTGTGTCCGGATGTAGGTGATATCGGTCACCCAAGCCGTATCCGGTGTCGCCACGTCGAACCGCCGATCGAGCGTGTTGTCGACGACCACCGAAGGCTTCCCGCCGTACTTTCCCGGTCGACGTTTGTAGCCGATCTGCGCCTTGATGCCGGCCAAGCTGGTCAGGCGGGCGACCCGGTTCAGGCAGATGCTTTCGCCCCGCTCGAGAAGGTCGTCATGCAGCTTGCCCCTCTCGGCAGCATGCTGTGCATGCGCCTGCCGGGCAATGGGTGGCCGTAGACCTTGCCGCTGCCCACCCACGCCTCCTTCAGCATCTCGGTCTGCCGCTTGTCTTCTTGGGCTCGCCTGCTCAACGGTGCCTTCAGCCAGGCATAGAACCCGCTCGGCTGTATGCGCAGGCAGCGGCACATCGCCCGGACTGAGAACTGTCCGCGATGCTCGGCCACGAACGCGTATCTCACTTTGCATCCCTGGCGAAATAGGCGGTCGCCTTTTTTAAGATGTCCCGCTCCTCCGTCACTCTCAGGAGCTCACGCTTGAGCCGACGGATCTCCGCCTCTTTCTCAGTGTCACCAGATGACGCCTTCGCGAATTTCTTCTTCCAGGAGTAGAGCGAGTATTGGCTCACGCCCAGACGCTTCGCCACCTCCCTGACCGGGTAGCCCCTCTCCGTGATCTGCGCGACGGCGTCTCTCTTGAAATCGTCGCTGAACTTGGTGCTGCTCATCATGGCCTCCTTGCCTCAAAATTAGCAATGAAGGCGTCCACGATACACGGG
>NZ_JASNJD010000059.1 GCF_030164425.1 Pseudodonghicola flavimaris
CCCAGCGTATGGCCGATCTCATGCAGCGCGGTATGGAAGTAATAGTCGCCGATGTTGCCGGTGCCCGACCAGTTCTTGGCGATGTTGATATAGGCGTCGTAGATCTCGCCGCCGCCGCCCATGCTGAAGTTGGCGAAGGCCTGACCGGAGACTTCGTTGCCGAAGGCCAGGTCGACCACGCTCGCCGAGGTGCTGGTGGTCTCGACGAAATTGATGCCGAGAATGTCCTCGTAGACGTTGAGGGCATGGCGGATCGCATCGATCCGCGTGGCCGAATAGGGATCGTCCGACAGGCCGTCGGAGTCATACCAGTTGCCGACGACGTTGTAATAGAGCGTGCCGTTCTGCGCCTCGGTGCCCGAGCTCGTCAGGTTGATATGCGGCGTGACGATATCCGAACCGCCGCCCCAGAAATCATCCCAGAAGTCGTTGGTGCCGGCGGGCGTGTTATATTCGTTCAGATAGCGCGCCAGGGTGTACATGCTCGCCGCCGGCGCCGGTGCGGACAGGCTTTCGGCCGCGACGGAGACCGGCGCCGGGCCAGGTTCCGGCATCGGCGACACGACATCCGCGCGCTCCGACGTGGTCGGCGCATCCGCCGGCGCCGCCGCGGTCACTTCGGGCTGGTCGCCCTCCGCCGCCGCGGCCGGAGCCGGGGCGCTGGTTTCCGCGCCGCCGGCAGGGCCCGAGACCACCACCGCGGCATCGTCGTTATCCTCTTCCACGACCGGAAGCGCCGCCGCCGGCCCCTGGGCCGAGTCGTCGTCATCCGCCCCGGCATCCTCGTCGCCACCGGCCGCGACGGATGCCTCCCCGTCGGTGCCAGCGGCCGCCAGACCCAGGGTCGCGTCGTCTTCCAGACCGGCATCGCTGCTGCCGCCGTCGCCATCATCCGCCGGGGGCGTCGCCCCCTGAACGGCGTCATCGGGGGTTTCGGGCGCCGCCGCGACAGGCGCAGTCCCCGCCCCGTCACCGGACACCCCGGCACCGGGCACATAGCTTTCGATTGCTCTTCTCAGACGATCATCTTCTTCGATGGCGTCCATGTTGGTATTTTTCAAATAGCCCATTTGAAAACCCCCCTCTCATCCTGAAAACTTGCTAAACGACACCCGTCGCTTTCGCGCTCAAACCAAAAAGAACCTTGCCAAAACCCACGATCCGGTCGGGATCGCTTGTCATTCATTGAAGTTATGGGCCCAACGGCCCGTCTTGAAAGTCCGGCCGCCCTACCGACCGCGCGGAGCGGGCCAAAACCGGCCGACCCCGAAACCCTGATGCCACAGAC
>NZ_JASNJD010000005.1 GCF_030164425.1 Pseudodonghicola flavimaris
CGATCATTCCTCTGAATTTCTGTCCACCACCTCGGCCTCAGGTCCCTCAGGCAGCGCCGCCGCCTTCCGTTCCGTCCGCCTCCGTGGCGCCCCGTAGCGCCTCAGCGCCGCCGGTGAAGGGCTTTTACGGATAACTCCAAATACCCGCAAGCAGATTCTTCCCCCATTCGTCATTTTTCTGCAAAAAATATACGAAACTGCATAATATCAATAACTTAGGTGTCGAAAAACTTTGACCATCCCGTCAAATCACACCCCCGCATCCCCCGGCACTCTCCCCCGCACCCCTTATCCACAGCCTTACCCACAGACCCGCTCCGACTCCCCCAAAAAACACCCCCCAAGCCAGACCAAAACAACCCACAAAGTCTCATTCCGCCTTGCGGCAGACTCGCGGCAGTGGCAGCCGCAAGGCCAGCAGACCAACGGCGAGAGAGAAGTAGATCAGGGGTTCGATCTGCAGCCCCTTGCGGAGCATCACGAAATGCAGCGCCCCCAGCAGCACCGCTGCATAGACGGCGCGATGCAGCTGCCGCCAGCGCCGACCCAGCCTGCGGATCGAGAAACTGTTGGAGGTCAGCGCCAGCGGCAGCAGCAGCAGAAAGCCCGCCATGCCGACGGTGATATAGGGGCGCTTGACCAGATCGGCCCAGATCGCCGCCGGCACCTGCACATCGAGCAGTAGCCAGACCAGCAGATGCAGGCTGACATAGTAGAACGCCAGCAATCCCAGGGCGCGGCGAAAGCGGATCAGATTGAGACCAGCCAGCCGCCGCAGCGGAGAGATCGCCAGACCGGCCAACAGGAATTGCAGCGCGTAGAGCCCCAGCGCATGTTCCAGCGCCTTGATCGGCTCCGGTCCCAGCCCGCCGGTCAGCCCCTGATAGAAGACCACAGGCCCGGGAAGCGCCCCAAGCAGATAGACCACCCAGGTCGGCAGCCGCCGGGCGGCACGGTTCAGCGCCGCGACCGACACGTCAGAAATAGGTCGCCAGGTCCATGCCTTCATACAGGACGGCGACCTCGTCTTCATAGCCATTGAACATCAGCGTCGGCGACCGCCGGGCAAACAGCCCGCCGCCGATGCGCCGCTCGGTCGCCTGCGACCAGCGCGGGTGATCCACGTTCGGGTTCACATTGCTGTAGAACCCGTATTCCCGCGGGTTGTAGGCGTTCCAGCTGGCATAGGGTTCCTGGTCGGTCAGGGTGATGCGCACCACCGACTTGATCGACTTGAACCCGTATTTCCACGGCACCACCAGACGGATCGGCGCACCGTTCTGGTTCGGCATCGGCTTGCCGTAAATCCCGGTGGCCATGATCGTCAGCGGATGCAGCGCCTCGTCCAGGCGCAGCCCCTCGCGATAGGGCCAGTCGAGCACAGGGTAGCGGGTGCCCGGCATCTCCTCCGGCCTGAGCACGGTTTCGAAGGCGACATAGCGGGCAGCGTCCTGTACCCCGGCCAGATCCAGCAGATCGGCCAGCTCGAACCCCTGCCAGGGCACCACCATCGACCAGGCTTCGACACAGCGGAAGCGATAGATCCGCTCCTCGAGGTCCATCTTTGCCAGGATGTCGGTCAGGTCGTAGTCGCCCGGTCGGTCCACCAGCCCGTCGATACGGATCGACCAGGGCGCGGTGATCAGGCTGTGAGCATTCTCCGCCGGGTCGGATTTGCCGGTGCCGAATTCGTAATAGTTGTTGTAGCTGGTGATATCCTCCCAGCTATTGGGCGCCGGCATCTCTTCGGCCGCGCCGGCGGGGCGGCCCAGCGTCAGCCCCAGCCCGGTGGCGGCAGCCCCGGTCATCAGCTGCCGGCGGTTCAGAAACAGCGCCTCCGGCGTCACATCGGCGGTCGTCAGGTCGTTGGTCCAGCGTCGGGCCATGATCGGTCTCTCCCTAGATCGGTCGCAACAAATCTAACCGCACGGCGGGCGCGGACCAAACAACGCTGTCTCACGTTTCAGCGACGGGACTGTAACTTGGCAGAATCTCGTTCATCGGGATGCTGGATCCGTCGCCCTGCACGATCCGCACATGGCGGCGGCGCATCTGCCGCGGTTCGGCGACACCGACGGAATGGGCGATGGTCTCGACCTCGTCGATCAGGCCGCGGGCATAGCGGGCGACACGGATGTATTTGCGCTCGACCACCAGGCCTTTCTGCAGATGCGGGTCATGGGTGGTGATGCCGGTCGGGCAGGTGTTCTTGTTACACTTGAGCGCCTGGATACAACCCAGCGCGAACATGAACCCGCGCGCGGAGGTGACGAAATCCGCCCCTGCCGCCAGCGCCCAAGCGACATCGCCGGGGTTGATCAGCTTGCCGCTGGCGATCAGCCGTACCCGGTCCTTCAGCCCGTGTTCATCGCGGATATTGGCCACCACCGGCAGCGCCTCGCGCACCGACATGCCGACCAGGTCGATCAGCGGCATCGGCGCCGCACCGGTGCCGCCCTCGCCGCCGTCCAGGGTTATGAAGTCCGGCGCGCTTTCCGGACCGCGCGCGACGATCACCTCGAAGAAGGCGCGCATCGCCTCCTCCGAACCGACGACCGTCTTGATGCCCACCGGCTTGCCGGTGACCTCGCGAACATGGGCGATCATGTCCAGGAGCTCGCCATAATCATGCACCTCCGGGTGGCGGTTGGGCGACATGCTGTCCTTACCCATCGGGATATGGCGAATCTTGGCGATCTCCGGGGTGATCTTGGCCGCCGGCAGGATGCCGCCCTTGCCCGGCTTCGCCCCCTGCGCCAGCTTGATCTCGAACATGCGGATGTTCTCATGCGCGGCGAGCGCCCGCAACTTGTCGTCGTCGAGACCGCCGGCCTCGTTGCGCAGGCCGTATTTCGCCGTCCCGATCTGGAACACGATATCGCAGCCGCCCTCCAGATGCATCGGGCTGAGCGCGCCCTCCCCGGTGTTGAGCCAGATGTTGGCCTCCTTGGCGCCGCGGCTCAGCGCCTCCACCGCCGGTTTCGAGATCGCGCCATAGCTCATGCCGGAGATATTGAAGAAAGAGGGCGCCAGATAGGGATGTCGCGCGGTCGGCCCGATCAGCATCGGCTCGGTCTTGGCGTATTGATCGTTCAGCGGCGGGAACGGCGCGTTGACGAAAATCGCGGTGCCCGGCACGCTGATGTTGCGGGTCGAGCCGAAAGCCACGGTGTTGCTTTCCCCGGTCGAGGCGCGAGTGACCCAGTCGCGCTGCGCCCGGTTGAACGGCATCTCCTCGCGGTCCATAGCGAAGAAATACTGGCGAAAGAACTCCCCCAGCGTGGTGAAGAGATAGCGGAACCGCCCCAGCACCGGATAGTTGCGCCGGATGGCATCCCCGGTCTGGATACGGTCGATCACGAAGAGCGCGACAGCACCCAGGAACAGGAGCCCGAGCAGCGCGATGAAGAGGAACGCAAGAAGCTCGACCGCATTCGCCGCGAAAATCATGCAAAAACTCCTATATGTTAATATGGCGCGGGAGGCGCCGAAGCGTTAGCCTCAAGACTGGTTGGGATTGGCGGCAGTGGCAAGCCGCGGCGTCCCCGAAAGGGAGGAGAAAGGGAGGAAATCATGACAAGATTCATTATCGCCGCAGCGCTCGGGCTGGCCGCGCAAATGGCGGTCGCGCAGGAGAAAACCGATCAGATGGTGCGCTACGGCACCGATCAGAGCTTCGAGGATGTCGCCTTCGGTGTGGAAAGCGCGATCCTCGATGCCGGGCTGGTGGTCGATCACATCAGCCATGTCGGGGAGATGCTGGAACGGACCCGCGCCGATGTCGGCTCAGACAAGGTGCTGTTCACCAAAGCGGACGTCTACTCCTTCTGTTCGGCCACGGTGTCGCGCAGCGTGATGGAGGCCGATCCGATGAACATCGTATATTGCCCCTATGACATCTTCGTGGCGGAGCTGGCCGAGACCCCCGGCACCGTCTTCGTCGGCTATCGCCAGTTCCCCGACGGGCCGATGCAGGAGGTTCAGCAGATGCTGGACGGCATCGTCAAAAGCGCGCTCGGCGACTGATCCCGGGCCCGTCGCCCCGCCCGGCACCGTGACGCCGGGCGGGGCGATTGCCTCTGGAAAACCGGGCATGAGGCAGGGATAAGGGGAAAACGGACCCGACCATCGGAGCCCTCGCCCCTTGCCCCAGACCAGCTCTCTTCCCTCTGTCCCCGATCTCGCCGCCGGCGCCACCCGTCGCAAGACCCGTGGCACCCGGGCACTGGCGCTGATCGCCACGCTGGTGGCGGCGGCCTGCCTGCTGCCGATGCTGGCCGTGGCGCTGGCCGCGGTGACCGGCGGCACCGACACCGTGCGCCATCTGATCGAAACCGTTCTGCCCGGCTATGCCGGCACCACCGTGATTCTGGTCGCGCTGGTCTCGGTCGGGACCTTCGCGCTGGGGGTGGGCGCGGCCTGGCTGGTAACGATGACCCGGTTTCCCGGGGTGCGGGTGCTGGAGGTGGCGCTGGTGCTGCCCATGGCCTTCCCCTCCTACGTGCTGGCCTATGCCTATACCTATATCCTGGATCACCCCGGCATCGTGCAATCGACCCTGCGGCAGGTGACCGGCTGGGGGCCGCGCGATTACTGGTTCCCCGAGATTCGCTCCACCGGCGGGGCGGCGGCGATGCTGATCCTGGTACTCTATCCCTATGTCTACCTGCTGGCACGCGCCGCCTTCGTGCAGCAGAGCTCGGGCGCCTTCCTCGCCGCCCGCACCCTCGGCCACAGCGCCTGGTCCGCCTTCTGGCGCGTCAGCCTGCCGATGGCGCGGCCGGCAATCGCCGGCGGCGTGCTGCTCGCGGTGATGGAGACGATCGCCGATTTCGGCACCTCCGCCTATTTCGGCGTGCAGACCTTCGCCACCGGCATCTACACCAGCTGGTTCACCATGGCCGACCGCGCCGCGGCGGCGCAGCTGGCGCTCTGCCTGCTGGTCTTCGCGCTGGTGCTGGCGGTGGCCGAGCGCAGCTCGCGCGGCAAAGCCCGGTATCACGCCGCCGGCAAACGGCACATGAAGATGCCGCCCGAACCGCTGAGCGGGCTGCGCGCGCTCGCGGCCTTCGCGCTCTGCGCCCTGCCGGTGATCCTGGGTTTCGCCCTGCCGGCGCTGGTGCTGGCGATCATGGGGCTCGACGGCCAGCAGGATCTGCTCAGCCGGCGCTACATCCGCTTCATCCAGAATTCGCTGACGCTGGCCGGCACCGCCGCGCTGGTGACGGTCTTCGCCGCGATCTGCATCGGCTTTTTCCAGCGGCTGCGGCCCGGGCGGCGGTCGCTGACGACGGTCTATCTCGCGCGGCTCGGCTACGCGGTGCCCGGTGGGGTGATCGCGGTCGGGCTGATGGTGCCTTTCGCCGCCTTCGACAACACGCTCGACGCCTGGATGCGGGCCAGCTTCGGTATTTCCACCGGGCTGCTGGTCACCGGCTCGATCTGGCTGCTGGTCGCTGCCTATATGGTGCGCTTCCTCGCCGCCGCGCTCGGCGCCTACGAGGGCGGACAGAGCACGGTGCATGCCAATATGGACGCCGCCGCCCGGTCGCTGGGAGAAAGCCCGCTGGGCACCCTGCGGCGCATCCACCTGCCGATCCTGACCCCCAGCCTGCTGACCGCACTGCTGATCGTCTTCGTCGATGTGATGAAAGAGCTGCCGGCAACCCTGATCATGCGACCCTTCAACTACGACACCCTGGCGGTGCAGGCCTATCGCCTGGCCTCGGACGAGCGGCTGGAAGGCGCGGCGGTGCCATCGTTGGTGATCGTCGCCATCGGGCTGTTGCCGGTGATCCTGATCTGCCGCCAGGTCGGCCGGCGCAGCTGATCGCCCGCACTTTTGGGACAGAGGGGGGGGGGCTCCGCCCCCGGCCTGCGGCCTCCCCCGGAGTATTTCTGCAGAAGAGAAGGGCCGGATGGGCAGGGCGCCGCGGCGCGTCCTTCTTCTCTGCGCAAATACTCTCGCCGAAGGCATGAGGCGCCGCCCAGTCAGGGGCGACGCCTCATTGATGTCTCAGCTGTCGGGGCAGATCACTTCCAGCCGACTTCGTTGAAAATCTTCTGGGCGTCGGGGATCTGCTTGGCCACCAGCGACAGGTCGATATCGTCGGGCTTGAAGAAGCCGAGTTCAGCGACGCTAGCGGGCAGGCCGACACCGGGCACCGCCGGATATTCGTCATTGCCGGCGGAGAAATATTTCTGCGCCGAATCGCTGGCCAGATACTCCAGGAACTTGATCGCGTTCTCCCGGTTCGGCGCATGGGCGGCGACGCCGGCACCAGAGAGGTTCATGTGGGCGCCATAGCTGTTCTGATTCGGGAACACCCAGCCGATCATGTCGAGGTGATCGCTGACGCCCTCGACCTCGGTACGGATGGTGCGCGCGAAGTAATAGGTATTGGCAACCGCGATATCGCATTCGCCCGACACCAGCCCGCGCAGCTGATCGGTGTCGCCGCCCTGAGGCGCGCGGGCCATGTTGTCGACCACGCCCTGCGCCCAGGCCTTCGCCGCCTCGGCGCCGTTGTGGGTGATGATCGCCGCCAGCAGCGTCTGGTTATAGGTATTGGTCGAGGAACGGATGCAGACCATCCCCTTGTATTTCGGGTCGGCCAGCGCCTCGTAGGTCTGCGGCGGATCGATGACATCGGCCTTGTTGTAGAAGATCACCCGGGCACGCTGGGTGAAGCCGAACCATTCGTTGTCCTTATCCTGCAGATAGGCGGGGATGCGCGCCTCCAGCACCGGGCTGTCGATCGGCTGCAGGATGCCGGCGTTCTTGGCACGCTCCAGCCGCGAGGTATCGACGGTCAGAATCACATCGGCCGGAGAGTTGAGCCCCTCCGCCTGGACCCGGGCGATCAGCTCGTCCGCCTTGCCCTCGATCCGGTTGACGGTGATTCCCGTCGCCTCTTCGAAATCGGAATAGAGCCGTTCGTCGGTGTCATAATGGCGCGAAGAGTAGATGTTCACATCGCCGCCAGCAAAGGCAGCGGGGGCCAGCGCACCCAGCAGGGCGGCGGCAGCACAGGTCAAACCAAGTTTCATCCCGGAGATCCTCCTTGTTCCGTCACGGGCACGGCCCGAATGGCGCAAGACATAGGGAATTCGGCGGGACGGGCAAGAAAAACTTATTATTTTTGTCAGAAAAGTGATGCCGACCACCCGAGCGTCGCCACCTCAAAACCCGATGCCCCAAAAAGAAAACCGCGCCCGAAGGCGCGGTTTCTGTCGGATCGTGATCCGCGTCGTCGTTCAGCCCTGACGGGCCTTGAACCGGCGCTGGGTTTTGTTGATCACATAAACCCGGCCTTTGCGACGCACCACCCGGCAATCGCGGTGCCGGGTCTTCAGCGAGCGGAGCGAGTTCTTGACCTTCATGGCCTGTCTCCTGTCCTGCGGCGCGGGCCAGCGCCTGAGCTTGTCGGGGCCCCGGGATACCCCGAGACGGTGAATTCATGGTGGGCGGTACTGGGATCGAACCAGTGACCCCTACGATGTCAACGTAGTGCTCTACCGCTGAGCTAACCGCCCATGAATGCCTGCGCGTCTTTGCCCCACAATCAAATGGGGCGCGGAAATCCGCGCCGGTGCGGGGGTCTATAAAAGGTCTTTCCGGGGTGATCAAGGGCTTTTGACAAAGGATTCTGCAAGCTATTGTCCGAAGCGTGAGGAACATTGATGACCAACCCTGCTTTTTCCCTTTTTCAGCCCTCTCGCCGCCTGTCCAGCGTCGTTTTCGCCTCGCCTCACAGCGGCCATGAATATTCGGAGGGATTCCTGCGGCGGTCGATTCTGGATCCCCGCGCGATCCGATCCTCAGAAGACGCTTTCGTCGACCAGCTTTTCGCCGCAGCCCCGGAATTCGGGGCTCCTTTGCTCTGTGCCCGGGCCCCGCGCGCCTATGTCGACCTGAATCGCAGCCCGGACGAGCTCGACCCCGCCCTGATCGAAGGTGTGCGCCGGCACGGGCACAACCCACGCGTCGCTTCCGGGCTCGGGGTGATTCCCCGCGTGGTGTCGAACGGCCGCGCGATCTATCGCGGCAAGCTGCCGATGCGCGAGGCCACGGACCGTCTGGACCGGATCTGGCGGCCCTATCACGGCGCGCTGCAGGATTTGCTGGACCAGGCGCATCACCGGTTCGGCGAGGCGATTCTGATCGACTGCCACTCCATGCCGCATGAGGCGATGGATGGAATCGCGCGCAGCGGCATGCCGCGCCCGGAAATCGTGCTGGGCGACAGATTCGGCGCCGCCGCCGAAGCCTCGGTGATGGAGCGGGTCGAGGCCGCCTTTATCGCCGCCGGGCTGGTGGTGTCGCGCAACACGCCTTTTGCCGGCGCCTATGTCACCCAGGCCTATGGCCGGCCGTCGCGGCGCCAGCATGCGATCCAGATCGAGATCGACCGGTCGCTTTACATGGACGAGCAGAGAATCGAACCCAACGCTCAGTTCGACAGTTTCCGCAGCCTGCTGCGCGGCGTCATCGCCGAGATCGCCAGCATCGGCTACGTGGATCTGCCGCTGGCCGCGGAATGACCGGCTAGCGCAGCGCCCGCCCCTTGCGAATCGCGTCCTTGCCGAAGCGGCGGCGAATCTCGTCGGTGGCGCGTTCCGCCCGGCCCCGCTGGGCGGCATCCGGATCCAGCAGATCACCGGAGCGTTCCGCTTCCGCCTCGGGGCAGAGCTCGGCCAGGCCGACGCCCAGCAGGCGGAACGGCCCCTTTTCCTCCACCTGATCGAACAGGCCGCGGGCGGTGCGATAGATTCGGTCGGCCAGTTGCACCGGCTCGCGCAGCGCCAGCCGCCGGCTCAACAGCGAATGATCGGCGCGCTTCAGCTTCAGCACCACGACGCGGCCCGCCAGCCCCTTGGCCTTGGTCCGGTCGGCGACCTTCTCCGACATCCGCCACAGATGCCCGTCGAGGATCTCCGGGTTGCCGGTGTCTTCGTCGAAGGTGGTTTCGTTGGAGATCGACTTGATCGGCGCATGGGCGGAGACACGGCGGCGGTCGACGCCGCGCGCCAGATCATAGAGCCGGTCCCCCATCGCGCCGAACCGCTCGTGCAGATCGCGCCGCTCCCAGCGCAGCAGATCGGCGAAGCTGCGAATCCCCGCCTTTTCCAGCGCCCCCTGCGCCGCCGGGCCGATGCCCCAGATCAACCGCACCGGCCGATCGCGCAGGAAATCCGCGGTCTCAGCCTTGCCGATCACCGAAAAGCCCCGCGGCTTGTCGAGATCCGAGGCCACCTTCGCCAGAAACTTGTTGTGGCTGAGCCCGATGGAGCCAGTCAGCCCCAGTTCGTCCTTCATCCGCTTGACCAGCCGCGCCAGCATCACGGCCGGCGGCGCCCCGTGCAGCCGGGTGGTGCCGGAGAGGTCGAGAAACGCCTCGTCCAGCGACAGCGGTTCAACATCCGGGGTCAGCTCCTCCATCATGACGCGAATCGCACGCGAGACCTCGGCATAGACCTGCATGCGCGGCCGGATCACCACCGCCCCCGGACAGAGCTTGAGCGCCTGAAACATGGGCATTGCCGACCGCACGCCACGGATGCGCGCGACATAGCACGCGGTTGAGACCACACCGCGCCGGCCGCCGCCGATGATCACCGGCTTGTCGGCCAGCTCCGGATTGTCGCGCTTTTCCACCGAAGCATAGAAGGCGTCGCAGTCCATATGCGCGATCGACAGATCGAAAAGCTCGGGATGCGACAGCACCCGCGGACTGCCGCAGGCGGGGCAGCGACGGCCGGTTTCGAACCGGGTCAGGCAATCACGACAAAGCGAGGGCATGGGCAGGGGCCGGGGGCAAAGACTGGCGAAGACGGGCAAGGCTGCGTATGTCTGGGACAGGATAGAACGCAACTGCGGGACAGTCATCATGCCAAAACCCGACGGGTCCGACCTGACGCCGTTTTCCGGATCGAAGCTGGCGCTGTTTCTCGGCTCCGACCTGCTGGTGATCCTGCGCGACGACAAGCCGGACATCCCCTGGCCCGGCCACTGGGATCTGCCCGGCGGCGGCCGCGAGGGCGAAGAAAGCCCGCTCGACTGCGCCCTGCGCGAAACCCGCGAGGAGATCGGTTTGCAGCTGACCCCGGCCGAGGTGAGCTGGTCGACCAGCTATCTCAGGCCACATGGCCGGGTCTGGTTCTTCGCCGCGCATCTGCCGGCCCGGCGGGCGGAGGAGGTGCGGCTGGGCGACGAAGGGCAGGAATGGCGGCTGATGTCGCCGCAAAGCTATTGCTGCCACCCGCTGGCAGTGCCGCATTTCGCCGAACAGCTGGCGCTTTATCTCGGGCAGGGAGGCGGGCCGCTCTGCGTGCTGTGACGGCCGAGACGTCCTCGGCACATCCGGTTGCAGCAGATCAGATGTCCGGGGTGAAGCGGCCCTGAAATCGACGCTGTCCTCGGCCCCGATTCAGGTCCCTCTCGGAAAGACCCCCCGCAACCAGGGCGGGGGGGAAGGTAACGAACCACAGGAAGAAAAAGGTCCGTTGGGGAGTGTCTCTTCCCTAAGGTCACCCAAATTCGATCACTTGAGAAGCGTGGAAACTCACATATCGGAAACAGACGTTTGATATGTGCTTTTCCAGGCACACTTTTCAGTTGAGCTTCCCTTACGGAAACTTTCCCGACCGTCCGGCAGGCCGAAATGCCTCAGATCAAGGCAAGTTCATCGACGATCGCCTGCGCCGCCGCCCTCGGATCGGCGGCCTGCCAAACCGGTCGGCCCACCACGATATGATCGGCGCCGGCCGCAATCGCGCTGGCCGGGGTTGCGACCCGTTTCTGATCGCCCAGAGCGGCCCCCGCCGGACGCACCCCCGGGGTAACGATCAGCCGGCCCTCGGCTTCGGGCAGGGCCCGGATCAACGCGGCCTCCTGCGGGCTGGCGATCACCCCGTCTGCACCGGCGGCAAAGGCACGACCGGCGCGTTCCACCACCAGATCGGCGACATCGCCGGCCCGGATCAGCCCGTCGTCCAGATCGCCGCGATCGAGCGAGGTCAGGATGGTGACGGCGAGGATCTTCAGATCCTTGCCTGCCGCTCCCTCCTTGGCGGCGCGCACCACATGCGGATCGCCATGCACGGTCAGGAAATCCAGATCGAATTGCGCCAGACCCCGCACCGCCGCCTCGACCGTGGCGCCGATATCGAACAGTTTCATGTCCAGGAAGATGCGTTTGCCGTGTTCGGCGATCAGCTCGTTGGCCAGCGCCAGCCCGCCGCCGGTCAGCATCCCCAGCCCGATCTTGTAGAAGCTGACGGCATCGCCCAGCTGATCGGTCAGTTTCAGCGCCTGCAGCGCGTTGGGCACATCCAGGGCAACAATCAGACGGTCATCGGACATCGGCGCTCTCCTCGGGTTGCGGCCCGGCCTGTCTAAGGCCCGCCCCTCTCCGGAACAAGAGCCCGCGTCAGGCCGCCTGCCGCAACGCCGCGCGCAGCACCCGCCGCGCCGGATCGAGCGCCGGAACCAGCGCCACCTGCACCGCGCCGGTGCGGAATTCCGGCATCCGTCGCAGCTGCCGCATCGCCTCGCGCAAAAGGGCAGCGTCGCGCAACGCCTCCGGCACCGTCTCGGCCAGCGCCACGGTGCAGAAAAAGGTCGCCCGACGGGGACCGGCGATCAGCCCCACCGCCGCCTGATGACATCCCACCTCCGACAGATACCGGTGGTCGGAGAACACAACGTCCGTAATCAACATGGTTTTGTCTTCGTCTTGTTCGCTCCGGCTGTCTGACCGCCGGATTGCTGCTCTTGTTAACCACGATGAAACCAGCTTTGCCGGTCCGCTGCCACGGTTCCCTCAAGTCAGCACCGCCTAGACAGAATGTCGCGGGCGTGCCCCGCTGCCCCGGCAGGGCCCTGTTTCTCAAGCCCGGCCAAGCAGTTGCCCGGCGCCGAATATCCCGATCACAGGGTCTTGAACTGCGCCGCGCCCTGCCCAAATTGGATGTCGAGGCCCAACACAGGCGTGCCGCAATGCGGGCGCCGGACAACCGGGCGCTTGAAAAAGGAGAGTTTCATGGACTTGAACAAGTTCACCGAGCGTGCACGCGGTTTCGTGCAGGCCGCGCAGACCATTGCGATCCGCGAGGAGCATCAGCGTCTGCTGCCCGAACATCTGCTCAAAGCACTGATGGATGACGATCAGGGGCTTGCCAGCAATCTGATCGCTGCCGCCGGGGGCGTACCCGCCCGCGTGGTCGAGGCGGTCGAGGCCGCTCTGGCCAAACTGCCCAAGGTCAGCGGCGACGCCGGGCAAATCTATCTCGACACCCAGACCGCCAAGGTTCTCGACGAAGCCGAGAAGATCGCCACCAAGGCCGGCGACAGCTATGTGCCTGTCGAACGGGTGCTGATGGCGCTCTGCATGGTCAAATCCGCCGCCAAGGAAGCGCTTGAGGCCGGCAAGGTCTCGGCCCAGAAGCTGAACGAGGCGATCAACGACATCCGCAAGGGCCGCACCGCCGACACCGCCAATGCCGAAGAAAGCTATGACGCGCTGAAGAAATACGCCCGCGACCTGACCGAGGCCGCCGAACAGGGCAAGATCGACCCGATCATCGGCCGCGACGAGGAAATTCGCCGGTCGATGCAGGTGCTGAGCCGGCGGACTAAGAACAACCCGGTGCTGATCGGGGAGCCCGGTGTCGGGAAGACCGCCATCGCCGAGGGGCTGGCGCTGCGCATCATCAATGGCGACGTGCCGGAATCGCTGCGCAACAAGCGGCTTCTGGCGCTGGACATGGGCGCGCTGATCGCCGGCGCGAAATACCGCGGTGAATTCGAGGAACGCCTGAAGGCGATCCTGAGCGAAATCCAGTCGGCCGCCGGACAGATCATTCTGTTCATCGACGAGATGCACACGCTGGTCGGCGCCGGCAAGACCGATGGCGCCATGGATGCGGCCAACCTGATCAAGCCTGCGCTTGCCCGGGGGGAGCTGCACTGCGTCGGTGCCACCACGCTGGACGAATACCGCAAATATGTCGAGAAGGACGCCGCCTTGGCCCGCCGGTTCCAGCCGGTCATGGTCGAGGAGCCGACGGTCGAGGACACCGTGTCGATCCTGCGCGGCATCAAGGAGAAATACGAACTGCACCACGGCGTGCGGATCTCCGACTCGGCGCTGGTGGCGGCGGCAACCCTGTCGCATCGCTACATCACCGACCGCTTCCTGCCGGACAAGGCCATCGATCTGGTCGATGAGGCCGCCAGCCGGCTGCGGATGGAGGTCGACAGCAAGCCCGAAGAGCTGGACCAGCTGGACCGGCATATCCTGCAGCTGCAGATCGAGGCGGAAGCACTGAAGAAGGAAGACGACTCGGCCTCGAAGGACCGGCTTGAAAAACTGGAGAAAGAGCTCTCCGATCTGCAGGAACGCTCGGCAGAGCTGACCGCGCAATGGCAGGCGGAACGCGACAAGCTGGCCTCTGCGCGCGAGCTGAAGGAACAGCTGGACCGTGCCCGCGCCGATCTGGACATCGCCAAACGCAACGGCGATCTCGCCAAGGCGGGGGAGCTGTCCTACGGCATCATCCCGCAGCTGGAAAAACAGCTGTCCGAGGCCGAACAGGCCGAGGAAGAGGGCAAGATGGTCGAAGAGGCCGTGCGCCCCGAGCAAATCGCCGCTGTGGTCGAACGCTGGACCGGTATCCCGACCTCCAAGATGCTGGAGGGCGAGCGCGAGAAGCTCCTGCGCATGGAAGACGAGCTGCACCGGCGGGTGATCGGCCAGGATTCGGCCGTCCGCGCGGTGGCCAATGCGGTGCGTCGGGCCCGTGCCGGGCTGAACGACGAAAACCGGCCGCTGGGGTCCTTCCTGTTCCTCGGGCCGACCGGCGTGGGGAAAACCGAGCTGACCAAGGCCGTGGCCAACTATCTCTTTGACGACGACAACGCGATGGTCCGCATCGACATGTCGGAATTCATGGAGAAACACGCCGTGGCCCGTCTGATCGGCGCACCTCCGGGCTATGTCGGCTATGACGAAGGCGGGGTTCTGACCGAAGCGGTGCGGCGCCGGCCCTATCAGGTCGTGCTGTTCGACGAGGTCGAAAAGGCCCACCCGGATGTCTTCAACGTGCTGCTGCAGGTTCTGGACGACGGGGTGCTGACCGACGGTCAGGGCCGCACGGTCGACTTCAAGCAGACGCTGATCGTGCTGACCTCGAACCTCGGGTCCCAGGCGCTGAGCATGCTGCCCGAAGGGGCCAGCAGCGAACAGGCCAAGGCCGATGTGATGGAAGCCGTCCGCGCCCACTTCCGGCCGGAGTTCCTGAACCGTCTGGACGAGACCATCATCTTCGACCGGCTGAGCCGGGAGAACATGGACGGCATCGTCGACATTCAGCTGGAGCGTCTGCGCAAGCGGCTTGCCGCCCGCAAGATCGATCTGGAGCTGGACGAGGCGGCCAAGACCTGGCTGGCCGACGAAGGCTACGACCCGGTGTTCGGCGCACGCCCGCTGAAACGGGTGATCCAGACGGCGCTGCAGAACCCGCTGGCCGAAATGCTGCTGGCCGGCGAGATCCGGGATGGCGAGGTGCTGCCGGTCTCCGCTGGCGAGGGCGGGCTGATCATCGGCGGCAAGCTGGGCACCGATCCGGCCAAACCCGCCGATGCGGTGATCCACTGATCCGACCCCATCAGGGCCCGCCACACCGGCGGGCCCTTTTTTCTTTTCCGGCTGCCCGATCGCATTTCGATCAATCCCCCTGTCACATCTTCCCTGCCCCCGGCTCCGCCGGGCCGGGACCGGCCGCTCCCGGCGCATTGGCGCGAAATCCGGTTCACCCCGCGCGCATCCGGCGATAGAAGGCAGAGACTGAACTGAAACGGAGTCCCGCCCATGACTGCCCTCAAACCCGTTGTCCTGTGCATTCTGGATGGCTGGGGCCTCTCTGACGAGGTCGAGAACAACGCGCCGGCGCAGGCCGCGACCCCGACGTTCGATGCGATCATGGCCGAGGGGCCGCATGCGACCCTGATCACCCATGGCCCCGATGTCGGCCTGCCCAGCGGGCAGATGGGCAACTCCGAAGTCGGGCACACCAATATCGGCGCCGGCCGGGTGGTGGCGATGGACCTGGGCCAGATCGACCTGTCGATCGAGGATGGCTCCTTCTTCGAGAACGAGGCGCTGCTGGCCTTCATCAACAAGCTCAAGGCCACCGGCGGCACCGCCCATCTGATGGGGCTGGTGTCCGACGGCGGGGTGCATGGCCATCTCAACCATATCGCCGCCGCCGCCCGCACGATTGCCGCCAACGGGGTGCCGGTTGCGCTCCACGCGGTGACCGACGGCCGCGACGTGGCGCCGAAATCGGCCTTCGAATACATGCGGGAGCTGGAAGAGCACCTGCCCGCCACCGCCCGCGTGGTCACCGTCACCGGCCGCTATTACGCGATGGACCGCGACAACCGCTGGGCCCGGGTGTCGGAGGCCTATGAGGCGATGATCCACGGCAAGGGCCGGCATGCCGCCAGCGCTCATTCCGCCATCGACCAGGCCTATGAGCAGGGCGAAACCGACGAATTCATCGGCGCCACCGTGATCGGCGACTATGCCGGTGCCCGGGACGGCGACGGCTTCTTCTGCCTGAACTTCCGCGCCGACCGCGCCCGCGAGATCCTGCGCGCCATCGGCGAGCCCGGCTTTGCCGAATTCGATACCGGCACCCGACCCGTCTGGGCGGCGCTCCTGGGCATGGTCGAATATTCGGTCGGCCATAATGCCTATTTCAACACGGTGTTCCCCAAGCGCGACATCGTCAACACGCTGGGCGCCTGGGTGGCGAAACAGGGGCTGACCCAGTTCCGCCTGGCCGAGACCGAGAAATACCCGCATGTCACCTTCTTCCTGAACGGCGGCAAGGAAGCGCCCGAAGAGGGCGAAGACCGCTACATGCCGAAATCCCCCGATGTGGCGACCTATGACCTCAAGCCCGAGATGTCCTCAGCCGAGGTGAGCGCGAAGCTGGTCGAGGCCATCGAACATGGCTACGACCTGATCGTGGTGAACTTCGCCAACCCCGACATGGTCGGCCATACCGGCGACCTGAAAGCCGCGATCAAGGCCTGCGAGGCGGTCGATCAGGGGCTGGGCAAGGCGGTGGCCGCGCTCAAGAAGGCCGGCGGCGCGATGATCGTGACGGCGGACCACGGTAACTGCGAACAGATGTGGGATCCCGAGACCCGCGGCCCACATACCGCCCATACCCTGAACCCGGTGCCGGTGGTGCTGGTCGGCGGCCCCGAGGGGGCGACGCTGCGCGCCGGCCGGCTGGCCGATCTGGCGCCCACGGTGCTGGAGCTGATGGGCCTGCCGAAACCCGCGGAAATGACCGGGGAAAGCCTGCTGCAATGAGGCTGGCCCGCGTCCTCAGTGCCGCCTGTTGCGCTGCTGCCCTCTGGGCTGGCAGCGCCGCGGCCGAGGGACGCCCGGATCCCGCCAGCGCCGCCCGCGCGGCCTCGGCACAGCTGGAAAAGGCAGCGCTGGAACTGCAGGGCGCGGTCGATGCCCGAGACCGGGTCAAGGCGCTGACCGAAACCATCCGCGCCTATGAGGCCGGGCTGGAGGCGATGCGCGACGGGCTGCGCCGCGCCGCCATGCGCGAAGCGCAGCTGAGCCGCAAGCTGCAGGCGCGCGAAGGCGAGATCGCCCAGCTGATGGGGGTTCTTCTGACCATCGAGACCGCGCCGCCGCCGGTTCTGATGCTGCACCCGCAGGGGCCGCTGGGCAGCGCCCGTTCCGGCATGATCCTGGCCGAGGTGACACCGGCGCTGAACACTCAGGCGCAGCGCCTGCGTGAGGATCTCGACGAGGTTCAGACCCTCAGGCTGTTGCAGCAGAACGCCGCCAAGACGCTGGAAGAGGGGCTTGCCGGGGTGCAGCAGGCGCGCAGCGCGCTCAGCCAGGCGATCGCCGACCGCACCGACCTGCCGCGCCGTTTCACCGCCGATCCGGTGCGCACGGCGATCCTGATCTCCTCGACCGAAACGCTCGATGGTTTCGCCAGCGGCCTGGCCGAGATCACCGATGAGGAGATCCCCGAGAGCCACGCCGACATCACCACGCGCAAGGGGCAGCTGGCACTGCCGGTTCAGGGTGTGATCCTGCATCGCGCCGGCGAGGCCGATGCCGCCGGCATCAAGCGCGCGGGCATCGTGGTGGCGGCCCGGCCGCGCGCCCTGGTCACCGCCCCGGCGCCGGCCACGATTCGCTATCGCGGTCCGCTGCTCGATCTGGGCAATGTCGTGATTCTGGAACCCCAGCCCGACATGCTGATCATCCTGTCGGGTCTGGCGGAGGTCTACGGCGAAGCCGGTCAGGTGATCCCTGAGGGAACACCGGTGGGGCTGATGGGCGGCGAGGTCCCGGAAATCGGGGCGATTTTGTCACTAAGCGGTGATGGCACTGGAACTGAGCGTTCGGAAACGCTCTATATAGAGGTCAGAGAGGGCGGCAGCCCGGTGGATCCTGAAACATGGTTCCGGACCGACAAGGATGGGTAACTACGTATGAAAAAGTTCGTGATGGCCGCGCTCGGCGGCACGGTTGCAGGCATTATTGCGACCACGCAGGTGGCCGGCCCGTTGCTGGCCGAAGAAAGCGCGCGCAGCTCGAACGTCTACGAACAGCTCGACCTGTTCGGGGATATTTTCGAACGCATCCGCTCGCAATACGTTGAGCCGGTAGACGAATCCAAGCTGATCGAGGCGGCCATCAACGGCATGCTGACCTCGCTTGATCCGCATTCCAGCTATCTCTCCCCCGACGATGCCGCCGCCATGCGGGTACAGACCCGTGGCGAATTCGGCGGTCTGGGGATCGAGGTCACCCAGGAAGAGGGCTTCGTCAAGGTGGTGTCGCCGATGGACGGCACCCCGGCGGCCGAGGCCGGCATCGAGGCCGGCGACTTCATCACCCACGTGAACGGCGAGAGCGTGCTGGGGCTGACCCTGGATCAGGCCGTCGACATGATGCGCGGGCCGGTCGGCTCGGAAATCGTGATCACCGTGGTGCGTGAGGGCGAGGAAGAACCCTTCGACGTCTCGATCATCCGCGACACCATCAAGCTGACCGCCGTGCGCGCCCGGACCGAGGGCAGCACGGTGGTGCTGCGGGTCACCACCTTCAACGACCAGACCACGCCGAACCTGGAATCCGGTCTGGCCGAACAGATCGAGGCCGCCGGCGGCATCGACAAGGTCAACGGCATCGTGCTGGACCTGCGCAACAACCCGGGCGGCCTGCTGACCCAGGCGATCAAGGTCTCCGATTCCTTCCTCGAAAGCGGCGAGATCGTCTCGACCCGCGGCCGCAACCCCTCGGACGGGGAACGCTTCAATGCCACGCCGGGCGATCTGGCCGAAGGCAAACCGATGGTGGTGCTGATCAACGGCGGCTCGGCCTCGGCCTCTGAAATCGTCGCCGGTGCGCTGCAGGATCACCACCGCGCCATCGTCGTCGGCACCAAGAGCTTCGGCAAGGGCTCGGTCCAGACGGTGATGCCGCTTCGGGGCGATGGCGCTATGCGGCTGACCACGGCGCGCTATTACACGCCGTCGGGCCGGTCGATCCAGGCGCTCGGCGTTTCGCCGGACATCGTGGTGGAACAGCCCCGGCGCCAGCCGGCGGCAGAAGAGGAAACCACCACGCGGCCCCGCTCGCGTTCGGAGGCGGACCTGCGCGGCCGGCTGAACAACGACAGCCTGACCGAGGATGAAATCCGCCAGATCGAGGAAGACCGCGCCAAGGCCGAAGCCGCCGCGCGCCTGCGGGTCGAGGATTATCAGCTCGCCTATGCGATCGACATCCTCAAGGGCCTGTCGGTGATCGCAACCGAGAACACGGATCAGTAACCTGCCGATCCGATTCCTGATCCGCGCGGCGTGGGCTCCGGTCTGCGCCGCATGGCTTGTCGCCGCCCCGGCGACGGCTGAGGTCATGACCCTGCCCGGCCCGCAAGGCCCGCTGACCGGTGAGGCGCTGCTGATCGACGCCGCGCCCGCAGCGGTGGTGATCATTCCGGGCTCCGGCCCCACCGACCGCGACGGCAACAGCCCGCAGGGCATGCAGAGCGACACCTACAAGCTCCTGGCCGAGGCGCTGGCCACCCGCGGCATCAGCAGCCTGCGCATCGACAAGCGCGGCATGTTCGCCAGCGCCGGCGCCATCGCGGATGCCGAGGCGGTGACAATCGACGTTTACGCCCGGGACGCGCGTGGCTGGGCCCGGGCACTGGCCGAGCGGACCGGCCTGCCCTGCACCTGGCTGGCCGGCCACAGCGAAGGCGGCCTAGTCGCGCTGGTTGCGGCCGCCGGCGCGGCCCCCGACGCGGCGGAGGCCCCGCTTTGCGGCGTCGTGCTGCTGGCGGCCCCCGGTCGACCGCTGGGCCAGCTGATGCGGGAACAGCTTCACGCCAATCCGATGAACGGCCCCTATCTGGCCGAGCTCGACGAGGCCATCGACGCGCTGGAACAGGGCGCCATGGTCGATCCCGACACGGTCAGCGCGCCGCTCCGGCCGCTGTTCCGCCCCGGGCTGCAACGCTACATGATCCAGCTCTTCGCCTATGATCCCGCCGCCGTCGCCGGTCAGGTCCAGCTGCCGGTGCTGATCCTGCAGGGCGGGCGCGACCTTCAAGTGACGCTGGAGGATGCCGCCGCCCTTGCCGCCGCGATGCCCGCGGCCCGGCAAGTGACCTATCCCGCGATGACCCATATGCTGAAGGCCGACCAGCCCGGCCAGCCCTTCGCCAGCTATACCGACCCCAGCCTGCCGCTGGTGCCCGAGCTGGTCGAAGACCTCGTCGGCTTCGTCACCGCCCCGGCGCCGGATAGCGACGGCTGAGCCTTCAGCTGGTTTCCAGGCAATGCCGCCGGAAGGCGCGCTTGAGCATGTCGAGTTCGGCGCGCAGCAGCTCCAGTTCCGCGCGCATGTCGTCGCCGGTCACCTCGCCGGCGATCAGGGTGATCTCTCCCAGCCGGGTCTCGGTGGCGCCATCCCAGATCAGCAGCACATGCACCCCGTCGGCGATCACCTCGTCGGGCAGGTCGACACTCAGGTCCCATTCGCCGGGCGCCTGCCCCTCAGTCAGGGTGACGCTGTCGACCGGCCGGTCAAGATAGCTGACCCGGACATCGGGGCGCGCGCCGCTGCGCCCGGCGCCGGTCACCCGGCCTTCCCAGCGGCGGTTGCGCATGCGGATCTTGGTCAGGGTCAGATCGCTCATATGTCGCGCTCCTATATGGCGGCCCGGCGGCGGCGGGAGAAGGTGAGATCGCGGATCACCACCTGATTCATCTCCGGCGCCTCGAAGATCAGGTCGAGCCAGATCTTCTCGATCCGCTTTTCATTCAGCCGGGAATAGGCCAGGTCGAATTCCACCTTCACCTCTTCCTCGTTCAGCGGCAGTTCCCGAACGATCTGCTCGGTATTCGGGCCGTGGCGGATATTGAGCCGGGCGAAGATTTCCAGCGGTTTCTCAAGCTCGATGATCGTGTCGACCCGCAGGATGTGATCGCGGGTTAGCCCCTCGGCCGCGGCGGTGGGCAGATCGACCACCAGCGACAGGAACGAACCATCGAAGCGGAACACATCCATGCGCAGCCCGTAGGGGGCCAGATCCGCCTCGCGGGTGTTGCGCAGCTGACGCAGTGTCAGCTCAGAGCGGTCGCAATCGTGAAACAGCGTCACCTCGCCGCCCAGCATCGCCCGGCTCTCGACCGAACTCAGCCCCGGCACCGGCAGCGGGCCGCGCCACAGTTCGGGCCGCCAGGCCCAGTCGGTGCCATGCGGACGCGGGAAATAAGAGGTCCCGATCAGCGGCAGCGCCAGCCGCCCGTCGGCGATATGGATCAGCCGGTCCAGATGCGTGCGCAGCTCGCGCGCGCTGGTGCGCTGCTGACGCAGGGTCGTCAGCGGCGCGGTCTCCGCCTCTCGGGCGGCGCGGCGCCAGCGCCGGATCACCCGCGCCAGGACCAGTCGATCCAGAATCCTGCCCATATCGGTTCCCTTGCCCGGTCGAAGCCGGGCGGTTCTGCTTCCCTCCAGTGTATCGAAAGGAATTTACTGAAATAAACCTGCAATCGCCCGGAACGGCGATTTTCCTGCGGGCGCTTTCGTCGCAGCCGCCTTCGTCCCCTGCCCCTCCACCGGCGCGCCGGAGCGCGAACCGGAACTGGAATCAGGCCGGGCTCTGGGGCGAAGCTCCGCCGCACGGGGTGCCTTGCCCGCCTGCGCCTTTCGCGCCGGAGCCGGTGCCGCGGCGGCCGGCGGGGCCTCGGCGCGGATGCGGGCGGCGACCTCGGCCAGCAGATCGGCCGCTTCCGAGGCCGGCGGCGCATCGGGCATGTAGAGCGCCAGCGCCACCAGCTGGCCGTTCAGCGCCAGCACCGCGCGCCAATGTTCCGGCGTCAGCCCCTGCACCGGTCCCGGCTCTTCGGCCAGCCGGACCATCGGCACCTTGCCGACGCGCCGCGCCTCGATCACCCGCGCCGGTGCGACCGAGGCCTTGAGCGCGGCCAGCGTCGGCGCCGGCGCATCGGGCTCCATCGCCGCGGTGGTCACGGTGATCAGCGCCAGCCGCCGGTTGCCGAACAGGCTGCCGACGCCCAGCGTATCGCAGCGCGCCATCACCACGAAGCCGCCCAGCGGCGTGTCGCGCAGCGACCGACGATCGATGCAATAGCCCGGCGGCGCAGTCACGCTGAGCGCCCCGCCCGGCCCCCGGTCCAGCGTCGTCGCGCCCAGATCCGGACTGCCGCCCAGCGGCGCCACGCCGTCGCAGGCCGCCAGCCCCACCAGCGCCACCAGCGCGATCATTCCCCGGCGCAGCGGCATCAGCATCGGTCACGACCCGGCCGGCCCCCCGCCCGATTGACCGCCCCGCGGCCGAAGCGGCCGGAAAACCGGCCTCTGGCGCCTGGATATCGCATGGCATGCCCCCCGAAAAATCCGTCCGAAGGGCATAGCCGCCGCACCGCCACGGAACAAGAGGCCGTGGCGCCCAGCGCGCCCGGTGACTTGTAATCGCGCCACGCAGTGCTTACCGTCTTGCCGCGCAGGGTGCCCGGGGCCGCCCGTCGCGCGACGAAGCATCGCGGAACACACGGGCATGAAAACGACGGGCACGAGTTGCGTGGGGGGCGGGTGATGGAGCCCAACCTTTTCTCTTTCATCTGGAAGTATTCCAAGCGGCAACAGCTGTGGCTGCTGGTGCTGACGCTGATTTCCTTCCCCTTCCTCTATGCCTCGCTCGAACTGCCCAAGCGGATCATCAACGACGCCATCGGCGCGCAGACCTCACAGATCGACGTCTATGGCATGACGCTGAGCCAGGTGCAGTTCCTGCTGCTGCTCTGCTTCGGGTTCATGGCCACCGTACTGGTCGGCGGGCTGATGAAGATGTACATCAATACCCGCAAGGGGGTGCTGTCCGAACGTATGCTGCGGCGGCTGCGCTATCAGCTGATCAGCCGCATGCTGCGGTTCCCCAAGCCCTATTTCCGCACCACCAGCCAGGGGGAGCTGGTGTCGATGATCACCTCAGAGGCCGAGCCGATGGGCGGGCTGATGGGCGACGCGGTGGCCCAGCCGGTGTTCCAGTTCGGCCAGATGATGACGATCATCTTCTTCCTGTTCATGCAGAGCGTGTGGTTCGGGCTCGCCTCCATCGCGCTGATCCCGCTGCAGGCCTGGCTGATCCCGATGCTGCAGCGCCAGATCAACCTGCTGAACAAGGAGCGCATCGTCGAGGTGCGCCACCTGTCGACCGAGATCGGCGAAACCGCCGCCGGCATCACCGATCTGCGTGCCAACGGCGGCTGGCGCTACCGGCTGGCGCAATTCACCGACCGGCTGGGTCGGCTGTTCGAGATCCGGTTCCGGATCTACCAGAAGAAATACTTCATGAAGTTCCTGAACAACATGATCGGGCATCTGACCCCGTTCATGTACTATTCCGCCGGCGGCTATCTGGCGATCCACGGGCAGATCACGGTGGGGGCGCTGGTGGCGGCGCTGTCGGCCTACAAAGACCTCAGTTCCCCCTGGAAGGAGCTTCTGACCTATTACAACCAGGTGCAGGACATGTCGCTGCGCTGGGAGGTCGTCACCTCCCGCTTCGCACCGCGCAACATGATCCCCGAAGAGCTGTTCGAAGGCGAGCCGTCCAGCATCCCGCATCTCTACGGCACGATCGAACTGCGCGATGTCAGCGTGCGCGACCAGGACGGCAATATCGTGCTGGAGGATATCAACCTGAAGATCCCGCCGCGGGCACGGGTGGCGATTCAATGCACCAAACCGGCGGAACGCACCGCGCTGGCCGAGCTTCTCCTGCGCGAAACCCTGCCGTCGAAGGGCGAGGTCATCATCTCCGGCCGCCGGATCGAGACCCTGCACCAGGCGGTGATCGCGGCGCGGATCGGCTATGCCAACTCGCGGCCCTATCTGTTCGACGGCACGCTGGGCGACAACCTGCTGATGCCGCTGAAGATGCATCCTCATATCTCGCCCCACATGCCGCGCGACCGCGCCATCGCCGAGGCCGTGCGCGCCGGCAACAGCCCCGATCCGCTGACTGCCGACTGGGTCGACCCCGGCATCGCCGGCCTGTCCGACGCGGCCGAGGTGCGGGACTGGTGGTTCGATCTGATCGAGGCGATGGGCATCGACGAATCCATGTTCCGCCGCACCCTGCGGTCCACCTTCGACCCGGCGCTGCACCCGACGCTGGCGCATGATATCGCCGCCCTGCGGCCCGAGATCCGCAAGCGGCTGGAAGAACGCGGGCTGGACGACATCGTCTTCCACTTCGATCCGGACCGGTTCAACCCGGCGGTGCCGCTGGCAGGCAACCTGTTCTATGCCACACCGATACGCGAATTCACCGCCGACGCGCTGGCGCATGACGATCGGTTCCTGAAGATACTGGACGATCAGGGACTGGCGGAGGAGGCGATCGCCGTCTCGATCGGGGTGATCGACACGCTGAACCGGACCTTCGGGCGCGACGGCACCCACCACCCGCTGTTCCAGCGTCTCGGGCTCGACGAGGATCTCTATCAGCGGATCACCGATATCGCCGCCCGGCGCAGCCGCCCGGGGCGGCGCCAGCGTCTCAGCCCGCAGGACCGGGCGATGCTGTTGATCGTGCCCTTCATGCTGACGGCAGAGCAGATCGGCCCGAATTTCCCCGAGGAATACAAGGAGAAGATCCTCGCCATTCGGCGCAGCAAGGGCGAAGAGCTGCGGCGGAAACTGAGCGATCTGTTCCTGCCGGTGGATCCCGACCGCTATGTGCCGCGCCTGACCGTGGTGGAAAACGCCATCTTCGGCCGGGTGTCGATGATTGCCGGGGTCAGGTCCGACGAGGTCGAGGACGTGGTGGCCGAGGTGCTGAGCGAACACGGGCTGCGACGCCGGATCACCGCCATCATCTACGATCTGCGCGCCGGGCTGGGCGGCACCAATCTGGCGCCGATCTTTCAGGAACGCGCCGCCTTCACCCGGGCCGGGCTGAAACGCCCAGACATCCTGATCATGGACAAGGTTCTGTCGAGCCACAATTCCGCCAGCCGCCTGCGCACCCGCCAGCGCCTGCGCGAGCTTCTGCCCAATTCGATCATGCTGTTCATGGAAAACCGGTTCGAGAACCCGGATGCCTACGACATGTTCGTCGAAATCCGCAACGGGCGGATCAACACCAGCGGCCAGCCGGCGATGTCGGTGGCGGCCTCCGGTGCCTCGGACGACCTCAGCCGCAAGGTGGCGCTGCTGTCTGCCAACGACCTTCTGGGCCGCCTCAGCCTGCGCAACCGGCGGCTGCTGGCGTTCTCGGCGCAATGGTATCAGGCCGCGCCGGGGCATGTGGTCTTCTCTCACAGCCAGACGGCCGACGCGGTCTATCTCTGCCTCGAAGGACATGCGGAGCTGCGCTGGCCCGGTGCCGGTAACACCAAGATCGCACCGGTGTCCTCGGTCCGGCCCGGCCGGCTGATCGGCGATCTGGCGGTGATCACCCGCGACAAGCGGTTCCTCGATCTGGTGGCGGTGGAGCCGACCCGGTTCCTGCGCATCGGAGCGGAGGAATTTCGCGCGGTGATCGAAAATGACGCATCGGTCGCATTGGCGCTGCTGGAAGAGGTCGCTACCCATCTGACCGGGGCGACCGAGCTGCTGCAGGCCGCCCAGATCAACCTGTCGGATTACGCCACGCCGCCGGGCACCCCCCGGACCAGCACCGCCGATCCGCTGACGCCCGAGAAGCTGAACGACTATTTCGATGACTGACAGCCCCTACGCCGCCCATGACCGCCTGATCGCGCCGCTGCGTCCGCGCGCCCAGATCTGGCGGCTGCTGGCCGGACTGGTGCTGATCGCCGTGGTCATCTTCGGGCTGAATTCGCTGCTGCACGCCGCGGTGCGCGACCTGGCGCCGCCGGAGTGGTACGGTGATCTGTTCCACGGCCGATTGCCCGGGCCGACGCTGATCCTTCTGGCCAGCTTCGGGTTCATGACCATCGCCAGCATGGCCGCGGCCAACCTGTTGCAGAACCGCCCGCCGCTCAGCCTGCTGGGGCCGCCCGGGCTGGCGCTGGTGCAGTTCTGGCGGGTGCTGCGGCTGCTCCTCCTCCTCGGCGTCGTGATCCTGCTGCTGCCACCCTACGACATGGGCGATGCGGCGCTGATCCCCAATCTGACCTTTGGCCATTGGGCGATGCTGCTGCCGCTGTCGCTGCTGGCAGTGTTGATCCAGACCAGCGCCGAGGAGATTCTGTTTCGCGGCTTCCTGCAACAGAGCCTGGCGGCCCGGTTCCGCCACCCGGCGATCTGGCTGATGGGGCCGGCGCTGCTGTTCGCGCTGGGGCATTTCACCCCCGAGGAGGCCGGCGCCAACGCCGGGCTGATTGTGATCTGGGCCGCCGTCTTCGGCCTGCTGATGGGTGATCTGACCGCCCGCGCCGGCAGCCTCGGCCCGGCGATCGCGGTGCATTTCTTCAACAATATCACCGCGCTTCTGATCACCGCCTCGCCCGAGACACTGAACGGGCTGTCGCTCTATATCCTGCCGTTCCCGATGGGCGACACCGGCATCGCCCGCGGCTGGCTGGCGGTGGATTTCGCGCTGATCGTCATCTCCTGGCTGCTGGGCCGCATCGCCATCAGGCGTTGATTGCATTTGCCCGGCTTGAGGCTTATCTCAGGCCCCGAAGCCGCGAACCGGCACAAGATGCGCAATCTCCCGCGAGAGAGGCCCCGACATGAACTGGATCACCAACTACGTCCGCCCCCGGATCAACTCGATCTTCTCGCGGCGGGAGATGCCGGAGAATCTCTGGCAGAAATGCGATGAATGCGGAACCATGCTGTTCCACCGGGAACTGTCGGACAACCTGAACGTCTGCACCAACTGCGGCCATCACATGGCGATCAGCCCGCGCGCCCGGTTCCAGGCCTTTTTCGACGGCGGCATCTTTGCCGAGATCGCGGTGCCCGACCCGGTCGCCGACCCGCTGCAGTTCCGCGACCAGAAGAAATACCCCGACCGGATGAAGGCAGCGCAGAAGTCCACCGGCGAGAAAGAGGCGATGCTGGTCGCCACCGGTGAGATCGGCCGCACCCCGATCGTCGCCGCCGCGCAGGACTTCAGCTTCATGGGCGGCTCCATGGGGATGTATGTCGGCAATGCGATCATCGCCGCGGCGGAAGAGGCGGTGAAGCTGAAACGTCCGCTGATCCTGTTTTCCGCCGCCGGCGGCGCCCGCATGCAGGAAGGCATCCTGAGCCTGATGCAAATGCCGCGCACCACCGTGGCGGTACAGATGCTGAAAGAGGCCGGTCTGCCCTATATCGTGGTGCTGACGCATCCGACCACTGGCGGCGTCACCGCCTCCTATGCGATGCTGGGCGATGTGCAGATCGCCGAACCCAACGCGCTGATCTGCTTCGCCGGACCGCGGGTGATCGAACAGACCATCCGCGAAAAGCTGCCCGACGGCTTCCAGCGCGCCGAGTACCTGCTGGATCACGGTATGCTGGACCGCGTCACCCCGCGGACCGAACTGCGCGACGAGCTGATCAACATCACCCGGATGCTGCTGGGCCTGCCGCCGGCGATCCGCGGCGACCTGCCCGCCCCGGAGGCGGAGACCGACGCCACAGCGCCGGAGGCCGCCGCCACTGCGGCAGAGACGGCCGCCGCGCCGACCAAGGAAAGCAAACCGGCGAAGGACGCCAAGCCGGCCAAAGACCCGAAGTCCAAGTAAGAAAAACAACCCCGATCCCGGGCCCTTCAGGAGAGATGACGATGGCTTACACTCTGGTGCAGTTCGACTTTCCCTATGCCGGCCCCTGGGGCGCGGATATGGCCACCGCCATGGGCGATCTGGCGCAGGACATCGCCGGCGAAACCGGGCTGGTCTGGAAAATCTGGACCGAGAACGAAGCCACCGGCCGCGCCGGCGGCATCTACGTCTTCGACAACCCGGCGGCGGCTGCCGCCTATACCGAAAAGCACTCCGCCCGGCTGGCGGCCTTCGGTATCACCGGCATCAACGCGCAAAGCTTCGATGTGAACGCACCGCTGTCGACGATCACCCGCGCGCCGCTCTGACCGCCATCTGATTTCCCCGCGCCCCGGAGGCCCCCCGATGCACTCCCGCACACCTGCGGCGTCCGACGTCATCCTTGAACGGATGATGGCGCTGCACCCGAAGATCATCGACCTGACGCTGGACCGGGTCTGGCGGCTGCTGGCGGCGCTGGACAATCCGCAGGACCGGTTGCCACCGGTGATCCATCTGGCCGGAACCAACGGCAAGGGCTCGACCCAGGCGATGATCCGCGCCGGTCTGGAGGCCGCAGGCCACAGCGTGCATGCCTATACCTCGCCGCATCTGGCGCGATTCCACGAACGCATCCGCCTGGCCGGAGAGCTGATCGACGAGGCCGAGCTGAGCGCGCTGCTGGACGAATGCTATACCGCCAACGACGGCGGCTCGATCACCTATTTCGAGATCACCACCTGTGCCGCCCTGCTCGCCTTCGCGCGCACCCCGGCGGATTACACCCTGCTGGAGGTCGGCCTCGGTGGCCGGCTCGACGCGACCAATGTGGTCGCCCGCCCGGCGTTGACGGTGATCACGCCGATCTCCATCGACCACGAACAGTTCCTGGGCGACACCCTGGCCAAGATCGCCTTTGAGAAGGCCGGCATCCTGAAGCCCGGCGTGCCCTGCATCGTCGCGCCGCAGCCGGACGAGGCGCTGGAGGTGATCGAGGCGCAGGCCGCCCGTGTCGGTGCTCCGCTGATCGCCCATGGCCAGCACTGGCATGTGCAGCAGGAACGCGGCCGCATGGTGTTCCAGGACGAAACCGGGCTGCTGGATCTGCCGCTGCCGAATCTGCCCGGCGCGCATCAGTTGCAGAATGCCGGCACCGCGCTGGCCGCCCTGCGCCACCTGGGTCTGGACGAGGCGGCCTGCGAGGCCGCCGTCACCCGGGCCTTCTGGCCTGCCCGCATGCAGCGGCTGAAGACCGGGCCGCTGGTCGGGGCCGCCCCGCAGGCAGAGCTCTGGCTTGACGGCGGGCACAATCCGGCCGCCGGTGAGGCGCTGGCGGCGCATCTGGCCAGCCTGCCGAAACGGCCGACGCATCTGGTCTGCGGGATGCTGAATACCAAGGATGTCAGCGGCTATCTGCGGCCTCTGGCCGGGCCGGCCGACAGCCTGACCGCCGTGTCGATCCCCGGGGAGGCCAACACGCTGAGCGCCGAAGACACCTGCGCCGCAGCGCAGGCGGTCGGCATGACGGCCGCCACAGCCGAGACGGTGCAAGAGGCCGTCGCCCGGATCGCCGCAGCCGACCCGCAGGCGCGGATCCTGATCTGCGGATCGCTCTATCTGGCCGGGACCGTTTTGCGCGAGAACGGCTGAAGCTGGCGCCCGTTCCCCGGCGCCCGTTCGGGTAAAAAAAGACCGGGCGCACGGCCCGGCCAAGGTCCAACAGGGAGGTGCATGTCATAACCCGGACATGCGCGGGATAGCGTCGTGATAAAGTCGCTTGCGCACAAACGTCTTTGATCTGCGTCAAGTCACCTCAGGGTAGAGCAATTCTCGTCCCTATGCAACCAGCCTGTAGCCGCCCGCTTCGGTCACCAGAATTCGGGCATTCGACGGGTCGGGCTCGATCTTCTGCCGCAGACGATAGATATGGGTTTCCAGCGTGTGAGTTGTAACCCCCGCATTATATCCCCAGACCTCGTGCAGCAGGATATCGCGCGGCACCACGCCGTCGGTCGCGCGGTAGAGGAACTTGAGAATATTGGTTTCCTTCTCGGTCAGCCGGATCTTGCGGCCGTCCTCGGTGATCAGCATCTTCATCGCAGGCTTGAAGGTATACGGCCCCAGCTGGAACACCGCATCCTCGGATTGTTCGTGCTGGCGGAGCTGCGCCCGGATACGGGCCAGAAGCACCGGGAATTTGAACGGCTTGGAGACATAATCATTCGCGCCCGCGTCCAGCCCCAGAATGGTATCGGCATCGGTGTCGTGGCCGGTCAGCATCAGGATCGGCGCCTTGACCCCCTGTTTGCGCATCAGCCGGCAAAGCTCCCGCCCATCGGTATCGGGCAGGCCCACATCGAGGATGAGAAGATCGAACAGGCCCTCTTTCACCCGCTCCATCGCGGCATGCCCGTCGCCGGCCTCGAAGACATCGAAATCCTCGGTCATCACCAGCTGTTCGCTCAAGGCCTCGCGCAGGTCCTCATCATCGTCCACCAGCAGAATTTTCTTGGTTTGCGCCATAGGGTTTGCCCTCCTGTCTGATAAGATTTCAAATGCGCGTGACGGTGGCCGGACACAAGGATTGCTGCAAAAGCCTCACGCGGTCGTGTCTGCGACACCGGTTATGTTTCATATCCGGCGAAAAGCGCTTAGATACATCAGGACGCGTCACGCCGGATTTTGTCAAATGAGCCTTCTGCCCGATATCAACGAACTTCTCGCCCGTGCGCGCTCTGATCTGCGCATGGGGGTGCCCGTGGTGCTCGCCGGCGAGGATCAATCCATCCTGGCGGTGGCCAGCGAGACCCTCACCCCGGAACGGCTGGCGGATCTGCGCGCGCTCGGCCAGCCGGTCATCGCGATCACCGCGCGGCGGGCGGAGACGCTGAAGGCGCGCCCCTATGACGGCGATCTGGCACGGGTGGAGATTCCCGCCGATGCCGATCTGGACTGGGTGCAGGCGGTGGCCGATCCCGCCGACGATCTGATCACGCCGATGAAAGGCCCGCTGGTCAGCGCCCGCGGCGGCTCGGCCGCGCTGCACCGGCTGGCGATCGCCCTGGCCAAGAGCGCGCGGCTGCTGCCAGCAGTGGTGCTGGTGCCGGTCGAGGACGGCACGCGCTTCGCCGCAGAGTACGGGCTGACCCGGATCATCCACCGGCTGGCGGTGCCGCATCTGGGCGAGCGCAGCCCGATGAACGAGGTGGTGCATGCCCGGCTGCCGATGGAGGCCTCCGAGGCCGGGCGGCTGCATATCTATCGCCCCGAGGACGGCGGCGAGGAGCATTACGCCATCGAGATCGGCCGCCCGGACCGGTCCAAGCCGGTGCTGGCGCGGCTGCATTCAGCCTGTTTCACCGGCGACGTGATGGGCAGCCTGAAATGCGACTGCGGCCCGCAGCTGCGCGGCGCGCTGGCACAGATGGGGGCGGAGGGCGCCGGGGTGCTGCTCTATCTCAATCAGGAGGGCCGCGGCATCGGCCTGGCCAACAAGATGCGCGCCTATTCGCTGCAGGATCAGGGTTTCGATACGGTGGAGGCGAACCACCGGCTCGGCTTTGAGGATGACGAACGCGATTTCCGGCTTGGCGCCGATATCCTGCGCGCGCTCGGGTTCTCCTCCGTCCGCCTGCTGACCAACAACCCCAAGAAAATCGCGATGATGGAGAAGACCGGGATCGCGGTGGCCGAACGGGTGCCGCTGAAGGTCGGAGAAACCGCCTTCAACCGCAATTATCTGGCGACCAAGGCGAAGAAATCGGGCCACCTGCTGTGAGCGTCGACGATCTCGTGCTGACGCCCCGGGGGCTGCGGTTTCAAGGTCGGGTCCTGCCGTGTTCGATCGGCCGCGGCGGCATCCGCCGCGACAAGCGCGAGGGCGATGGCGCTACCCCTACCGGGGTGCACAGGATCGCCGGCATGTTCTATCGCCCCGACCGGCTGACGCGACCCAACGATTGGGCGCTGCCGATCGGCCCGCGCGACCTGTGGTCCGACGCCAGCGGCGATCCGGCCTATAACCATTGGGTGCGCGCGCCCTATGGTGCCAGTCATGAGCGGCTGCGGCGCGCCGATCCGCTCTATGATCTGATCCTGGTCACGGACTGGAACTGGCCGGAGGCGCAGCCGGGACGCGGCTCTGCCATCTTCCTGCATCAATGGCGCCGTCCGGGATACCCGACCGAGGGCTGTATCGCCTTTTCCCGTCCCGATCTGCGCTGGCTGGCCGCGCGGGCGCAACCCGGCATGCGGATCATCGTGAGCGGCTAATCACTCCGGGTAGCGGCGCTGCGCCTTGGCCTTGGCCAGTACCTTGTTGCCGTTGCGCGCGGTGGCGGTCCATTCGTAGGTGTGCACGCCACCCGGCGGACAGGGGCTTTTGTAAGTGAAGCTGCCGAGCGGCAGCTTGCCGTCACCGGTGGCTGCCAGCCGTTTGCTGCCTCCGTGATTATAGCCCGGAGCGTCCAGATCCTTCATCTGAAACTGGATCGAGGTGGTGCCGGCCGGCACACCTGAAAAGACGAATTCAGGATTGCCCACCCGGTTTGGGTTCCCCGAGGTGCAGGCGGGAATATCGCCCCAGGACTTGAAGGTCAGCTTGAACTCAGCCGCCGCGGGCGATGCCAACGCCATTGCCAGCAAGATCGGAATTGCCCGTGAGAATCGTCGCATCAGCGCCCCCTTGCTAGCAATATGGCCTCAGTCTGCACCAAGAGGCCGCAACCCACAAATAACGACTTTATCGTAGGCGTCAGCCGTAGCTGCGTTCCCCGAAGATGGCCGATCCGACCCGCACATGGGTTGCTCCCAGCGCGATTGCGGTTTCGAAATCGCCGCTCATGCCCATCGACAGGCCGCTCAGCCCGTTGCGCTCGGCGATCTTGGCCAGCAGCGCGAAATGCAGGCTCGGTTCCTCCTCCACCGGAGGAATGCACATCAGCCCTTTCACCGGCAGGTCGAGGCCGCGGCATTCGGCGACAAAGGCATCGGCCTCGGCCGGCAGGATTCCCGCCTTCTGCGGCTCCTCGCCGGTGTTCACCTGGATGAAGAGCTCCGGGCATTTGCCCTCTTCCTGCGCCAGCCGCGCCAGAGTGGCGGCCAGCTTGGGGCGGTCGACCGAGTGGATCGCGTCGAACAGGCCAATGGCCTGTCGTGCCTTGTTGGTCTGCAGGGGGCCGATCAGATGCAGTTCGACGCCATCGAAACGGGTCTTGAAATCCGGCCATTTGCCGGCGGCTTCCTGCACCTTGTTTTCCCCGAAGATCCGCTGCCCCTGCTCCAGCACCGCCTCGACCCGCTCCAGCGGCTGCACCTTCGACACAGCGATCAGCGTCACCGCCCCCGGTGCGCGCCCGGCCTCCTGTTCGGCCCTGGCGATACGGTCCTTGATGTCTTGCAGCGGCATGACGCCCTCCTGTCTTGGGTCGCGGGAACGGATCGCCGGCAGGAAAACACCAGTTGGGCGAAAAAGGAAAGGCCCGCAAAAGAAAAGGGCGGGTCCGAAGACCCGCCCCCGATCACGCGTAAGCGTGGATCAGCTTAGAAGCTGAAGTACACACCAGCCTGAACGGTGGTGTTGTCGTTCGACGACTCGCGCCAGCCGGCTTCGATCGAAGCGCCGCCACCCAGGTCGTAGGAGTAGTGGATACCGTAGGAGGTGCCTTCGGTGCCATCGACGGTCGCGGTGTCGCGGTTGTCGGCACGGCCGGCTGCAACGTCAGCTGCGTCCACTGCGTCTTCGTCGGTCACGAACACCAGGATGTTCGAAGCGGCGCCGATGTCCATGTTGCCGTACAGGCCCCATTTGCTGATGCCGTCGTTGTCGGCATAGGCCAGACGAACGCCGAACTGACCCAGGTCGCCGGCGATGCTGACGGCCACTTTGTCTTCCCAGGCGTTATCCGAGGACTGACCAGCGATTGCTGCGGTCCAGTCGCCGAAGGTGTACGCCAGCATGGCTGCGAAACGGTCGCCACCCAGAGAACCTGCGGTTGCCGGGGTGATGATGTCGCCAGCGCTGTCCGTCACGGCTGCGGTCGGCAGGATGTCATTGTCGGTCGAGTACGACAGGTGACCGGTGAAGCCGCCTGCGGAGTACAGGACTTCCAGGCCGTTGGCGCCAGCGCCAGCCGAGGAGTATGCATCCCAGTTGAAGTACTCGTTGTTGACGTTGGTCACCAGCGAAACGAAGCCAGCGCCGTCGATGCCCAGACCGGCGGAACGGGTTTCGAGGTACAGGCCGGGCATGTTTTCCACGGCGCCGATGATGTTGCCCACGCCGACGGTGAAGCCACCGTAGGTTGCGTAGAAACGTGCACCGTTGAAGGTTGCGCCACCCGGGTTGTTGTCGCGGCTTTCAGCCTGCGCACGGTAACGGGCACCGATCACCACGCCACCGTCGGTCTCGGTCGACATGTCGAACTGCAGACGCAGACGGCTGGTGATGGTGGTTTCGCTGATGCCATCGTAGTTGGCGTCGGCCAGATCGTTCGAGTGCGCGTCGTTGTAGTCCAGACCGAAACGGCCGTAACCGCTGATCCGCACTTCGGCTGCGGCCATGCTCGCGGTCGCGATCAGCGCAGTCGTTGCGAGAAGAACTTTTTTCATGTCTTTCCCTCGGTTTTTCGATTCATACGCCCAAACCGGGGAATCCGGTGTGGGTATGGACAGGGGTTTCGCTCTTTCGGGGTCGTCTTGGCAAGACTTCGCGGCGAGGCGTCTCCAAAGCGGTCACGGATGGTGCAGCTTTGCCACAGTCCGCCCGGCCCGCCGCGGCCGCACCCGAGAAAGCCTGTCAGTATCGTCCCCGCACCGCATGTCCTTCCAAAGAAACGGGGCGCCGGGGTCGGTGCAGCCCGCCCGACTGCCACGCCTCCCGATCCGGGGCCCGAAAAGCAGTCTGGCCACATCGCCCGGGATATTCCCGCCCATCGGCACGCTGTCCCGTTCCCGGGGCGACGGCCCGATCCGGCCGAATGGCGCCCGTGATGCCTTCATCCTGCCCCTGGCGAGAGGCTGGATCGCCCCAGCGCCGGAAAACCCGCGCGCTCCGCCGCCGGCCACCGCCCCGCCCTACACTAAACCCTTGCTCCCCCAAGCCCCGTTGGGTAGGACAGGCCAGAGCGGAAAACCCGGGACTGCGACATGAAATTGCTGAATACGCCGTCGAAGGCCATGCTGATTATGACCGTTTGCCTGGCCACGGCTGCCTGCGGCAACAAGGGCGGCGGTATCCGTGTCGGCGGCGAGTCCCCGGCCGGCGGCAATATTGCCCATAACCGTGAAACGGCGCCGATGAACTACGAGCGGTCCTCGATCTGGGACGTGTTCGGCCCGAACAAGGCCGACACCAATGTTCAGGTGAACCGCTACCTCTGGGCGGCCTCGCTCGATGTGCTGAGCTTCCTGCCGGTGCAGTCGGTCGATCCGTTCACCGGCGTGATCATCACCGGCTATGGCACCCCGCCGGGTGGCGGCCGCGCCTATCGCGCCGTGGTTCACGTTTCCGACCCGGCGCTGGATGCCCGTTCGCTCAACGTTTCGTTGCAGACCCAGGGCGGCCGCGCCGTGGCGCCGGCGACCTCCCGCGCGGTCGAGGACGCGATCCTGACCCGGGCCCGCCAGTTGCGTGTGCGCGACAAGAAGCTCTAGAAAGCAGCGCAAAACCACAGTAACACCACGCCGGGTTCTGACCCGGCGTTTTCATTCCAGAAGGACCGCAGCGATGTCGCGTTACTCCGCCGCTGAAATCGAAGCGAAATGGCAGGAGGCCTGGGACAAGGCCGGAATCTTCACCGCCAAACGCAGCGCAGACAAGCCGAAGTACTATGTGCTTGAGATGTTCCCCTATCCGTCGGGGCGTATCCACATGGGGCATGTGCGCAACTACACCATGGGTGACGTGATCGCGCGCTACAAGCTGGCAACCGGCCATAACGTGCTGCACCCGATGGGCTGGGACGCCTTCGGCATGCCGGCGGAGAACGCCGCAATGGCGAGCGGAGGCCACCCCAAGGACTGGACCTATGGCAACATCGCCGACATGCGCGGCCAGATGAAGCCGCTGGGCCTGTCGATCGACTGGTCCCGCGAATTCGCCACCTGCGATCCGGAATATTACGGCCAGCAGCAGGCGCTGTTCCTCGACATGCTCGACACCGGCCTCGTCTATCGCAAGAACGCGGTGGTGAACTGGGACCCGATCGACATGACCGTTCTGGCCAACGAGCAGGTGATCGACGGCAAGGGCTGGCGGTCGGGCGCCGAGGTGGAGCGGCGCGAACTCACCCAATGGTTCTTCAAGATCTCCGACATGGCGGAGGAACTGCTCGACGCGCTCGACGGACTGGACAACTGGCCGGCCAAGGTGCGGCTGATGCAGGAGAACTGGATCGGCAAATCGCGCGGCCTGCAATTCGCCTTCACCCGCACCGACGGGGCGGAGCCGATCGAGGTTTACACCACCCGTCCCGACACCCTGATGGGCGCCTCTTTCGTCGGCATCTCCCCGGATCATCCGATCGCCAAAGCGCTGGAGGCCGAGAACCCGCAAGTGGCTGAATTCGTGGCGGAATGCCGCAAGGGCGGCACCACGGAAGAGGCCATCGAGACCGGCGAGAAACTGGGCTTCGACACCGGCATCCGGGTCAAGCATCCGCTCGACCCCAACTGGGAACTGCCGGTCTGGATCGCCAACTTCATCCTGATGGACTACGGCACCGGCGCCATCTTCGGCTGCCCGGCGCATGATCAGCGCGACTTCGAATTCGCCAGCAAATACGGCCTGCCGATCAAGGCGACCTTCGTGGCCACCGATGACGACAGCGCCGGGTTGAAGGAAGCCTTCGTCCCGACCAAGTCGGAAAAGGTCCGCTATGTCGCGGGCATCGCCGGCGAAGAGGTGCAAACCGGCGAAGAGGCGGTGAATGCCGCCGTCGACAAGGCCGAGGCCGAGGGCTGGGGCCAGGGCGTCACCAAGTTCCGCCTGCGCGACTGGGGGCTGTCGCGGCAACGCTATTGGGGCTGCCCGATTCCGGTGGTCCATTGCGCCGATTGCGGCGTGGTACCGGAGAAGAAGGAAAACCTGCCGGTGCTGCTGCCCTATGACGAGGGCGGCAAGCCGATCGACTTCTCGATCCCCGGCAACCCGCTGGACCGGCACCCGACATGGCGCGACTGCAGCTGCCCGACCTGCGGCAAGCCGGCGAAGCGCGAGACCGACACGATGGACACTTTCGTCGATTCGTCCTGGTATTACGCCCGCTTCACCGCGCCGCATGCGACCACGCCGACCGTCGCGGAAGAGGCCGAATACTGGATGAACGTCGATCAGTACATCGGCGGCATCGAACACGCGATTCTGCACCTGCTCTATTCCCGCTTCTTCGCGCGGGCGATGCAGATCACCGGCCACCTGCCGAAGAAGGCGATCGAACCCTTCGACGCGCTGTTCACCCAGGGCATGGTGACCCATGAGATCTATCAGACCCGCGACGGCAACGGCCGCCCGGTCTATCACCTGCCGGAAGAGGTCGAAGCCGGCAAGCTGAAGGCCACCGGCGAGGAGGTGGAGATCATCCCCTCCGCCAAGATGTCGAAATCCAAGAAGAACGTGGTCGACCCGGTCAGCATCATCAGCCAGTTCGGCGCCGATACCGCGCGCTGGTTCGTGCTGTCCGACAGCCCGCCGGAGCGCGACGTGGAGTGGACCGCCGCCGGCGCCGAGGCCGCCTTCAAGCACCTGAGCCGGGTCTATCGCATCGCCGCGGAGATTGACGCCACCGCCCCCGGCACCGAGGACGACAGCGCGCTGCTGCGCGAGATGCACAAATGCATCCATGACGTCACCGGCGGGGTGGAAAGCTTCGGCTTCAACGCCGCCATCGCCAAGCTCTATGCCTTTACCAACACGCTGGCCAAATCCAAGGCCGGTGGCGCCGCCAAGCGCGAGGCCGCCCTGGCACTGGCGCAGCTGATGGCGCCGATGACCCCGCATCTGTCGGAACAGATCTGGGAGCTGCTGGGCGGCGAGGGGTTGATCGCCACCGCGCCCTGGCCCAAGGCCGATCCGGCCATGCTGATCGACGACACCGTCACCCTGCCGATCCAGGTCAACGGCAAGCGGCGCGCGGAAATCAGCGTGCCCAAGGATATGGACAAGGCAGAGGTTGAAAAAGCGGCGCTGGCAGTGGAGGCTGTGCAGAGGGCGCTGGACGGGGCGGCGCCGAAAAAGGTGATCGTCGTCCCCGGACGGATCGTGAATGTCGTCGCTTGACCGCAGAAGCCTGCTGATCCTGCCGCTGGCGCTCGCCGCCTGCGGCTTTACCCCTGTCTATGGCCCCGGCGGCACCGGGCGCGCCCTGCGTGGCCGCGTCCGGGTGCAGGAGCCCGACAGCCCGGATGAGTACATGCTGGTGCGCACGCTGGAGGACCGGCTGGGCCGGCCCAACAGCGCCCCGGGGTATGAGCTGCGGTTCGTGCTCAGCACCGATACCGAAGGTCAGGCGGTGACCGCCACCAACGAAACCACCCGCTACAGCCTGGTGGGGCGGGTCGATTACACGCTGACCGCGCTCGACACCGGCACCGTCGTCGCCTCAGGCGATGTGCGCAATTTCACCGGCTATTCCGCCACCGGCTCCACCGTGGAAACCCTGGCCGGCGAACGCGATGCGGCCGAACGGCTGATGACCATTCTCGCCGACCAGATCGTCACCCGGCTCTATGCGACGCCGGACCTGACGGCATGAAGCTCAGCCCCCGCGACGCGGACCGCTATTTCGCCAAGCCGGAGCCGGAGCGCACCGGGTTGCTGATCTATGGCGCCGATACCATGCGGGTGGCGCTGAAGCGCCAGCAGGTGCTCAAGGCGCTGCTCGGTCCCGGCGCCGAGGAAGAGATGCGGCTGACCCGCCTGCAGGGCGGCGATCTGCGCAAGGATCCGGCACAGCTGAACGACGCGGTCAAGGCGGTCGGATTCTTTCCCGGCCCCCGCGCCGTCTTTGTCGAGGACGCCACCGACACCATCGCCGCCGCCGTCGCCGCGGCGCTTGACGACTGGGCGCCCGGCGATGCCCAGATCGTGGTGGCGGCGGGATCGCTGAAGGCAACCTCGAAACTGCGCAAGGCCTTCGAACTGCACCCCAACGCCTTTGCCGTCGGCCTCTACGACGATCCGCCGTCACGCGAGGAGATCGAGCGCACCCTGGCCGAGGCCGGGATTCGCAATGTGCCGCAGGATTCGATGTCGGCGCTGACCGACCTGGCCAATGAGCTCGGCCCCGGCGATTTCGCCCGGCTGACCGAGAAGATCGCGCTCTATAAATTCCGGGACGACAGCCCGCTCGGCCTCGACGACATCGCCGCCTGCGCGCCGCAATCCACCGAAGCCGGGCTCGACGACATGCTGAACGTGGTGGCCGAGGGCCGCAGCCAGGAGATCGGGCCGCTGCTGCAGCGGCTGGAGGCGCAGGGTACCAATGCGGTGTCGCTCTGCATCGGCGCGACCCGGCATTTCCGCATGCTCTATACCGCCGCCGCCGATCCCGGTGGCCCGGCGGCCGGCGTCGGCCGGCTGCGCCCGCCGGTCTATGGCAAGCGGCGCGACCGGGTGGTGCGGCAGGCGCAGGGCTGGGGCGCGATGCGGCTGGAAACCGCGCTGACCCTGCTGACCGATACCGATCTGCAGCTGCGCTCCGCCCAGCAGACGGCGCCGGCGATGGCACTGATGGAACGCACCCTGATCCGGCTGGCGATGCTCGGCAAGCGCTGAGCCGCCTGCCCCTCAGCTGTCGTAGACCGCCGCCACCGGCCGGCGCAGTGATCGCGGCAGCGCCGGCCCCCGACCGACGCGCAGCACCAGATTGGGCCGCCGGTCCCCCAACCCCAGATGCGCCTGCAGCTCGGCTCGGACCTCGGGCACCTCCACCGCCTGATTGAGAAAGGCGCATTTCAGCCCGTCCCGTGTCGCCTGCAGCATCAGCCGCTGCGCCGCCCGCCCGGCCGCGACCCAGCCCCTCGGCGTATTCTCCGGCGCCACCAGTACCAGCAACGCGGCCGATGAGCGGACCTGGGCGGCGTATTTCTCGTTCTCCGCTCCGGCGCTGAACACCAGATCGAAGACCCGCGGCCCCAACCAGTCCGGCAGCGACGGGTTGCCCGAAGCGCCGGTGAAAAGCCCGTCGCCGCTCCGGGCCGCCGCAACCGGGTTGAAGCGCAGCCATTCCTTCAACTCCACCAAAAAGGCGGGATCGGCGATCTGGGCGCGGTTGCCCTCCTGCACCAGCGCCAGCAGTGCCTCCATCCCCGGCGGATCGGCGATCACCCGCGCCTCGACCCCGTGGCGGGCGGCGGCGGCAACCAGACGCGCGGTCTGCGCCGCGTCGAGCCGGCTGCCGTCATAGAGCCCCCGGGTGCTCTGGCGCAGGGGAATCGCCGGCATCAACGCCTGCGCCTCGGCCACACCCGGGGTCAGATCGATCTCCAGCCCGGTCTCGGGCGTCGCGGCCGCCACCACGCCGCCCCGGCCCCGGTCCCGGGCGGCGATCGCCAGCGTTTCCGCCGCGCAGCCGAGACTGGCGAAGAGATGATGATCGTCGGGATCGACCACCGGCGTTCGCCGCAGCAGATCGGGATGCAGCCGCACGCCGGTTTCGGTCGCCGCGAACCGCCAGGGCTGGGTGTTGTGCCCGTTCGCCGCCAGGGTCGCATAGCGCAGCAGATCGGCCAGCGTCGGCGTCTCCGGCAGCCGCGTCGTCATCCGCGCCAGCGCCGCCTCGTAACCGCCCTGCCGCAGCTGTCGCGCGGTATCGGCCCCCAGTCCCGCCAGCAGCAGCCCGCCGCCACCGATCAGGACCCGCCGCCGGGTCAGACGTCCTGTCAGCCATGCCATCCGCATCCTCCCGCGCCGCCGGCGCTGTCGCTGTCGTCGTCACGCCAACCCTTGCGCCGCCGGCGCCGGCCGATCAAGACTGCCGCGACCCAAGAAAGGACATCGGCATGTATAAAGTCTATGGCGCCGTGGCGAGCCGCGCGTTCCGCGTTCTGTGGATGCTCGAAGAGCTCGGCCAGCGGTACGAGTTGCACGAAATCAAGCCACACAGCGCCGAGGCGCTGGCGCTGAACGCATCGGGCAAGATCCCGATCCTGGCGGACGGCGACGCGGTGCTGACCGATTCGGTGGCCATCATCACCTATCTGGCCGATAAACACGGGCGGTTCACCTATCCCGCCGGCAGCGTCGAACGGGCGCATCAGGACGCGCTGAGCCATACCATCCTGGACGAATTCGATGCGGTGCTCTGGACCGCGGCGCGGCACCGCGCGGTGCTGCCCGAGGACATGCGGGTGCCCGGCGTCACCGACAGCCTGAAATGGGAATTCGAACGCAATCTGGCGCGGCTCGGCAATCGTTTCGCCGGCCCCTTCCTGCAGGGAGACCAGATGACGATCGCCGATATCCTCTGCGTCCATTGCCTCGGCTGGGCCAAAAGCGCAGGCTTCCCGCTGGAGGATGAGACGATGAACGCCTATTTCAAGGCGCTGCGCGGGCGCGAGGCCTACGGCCGCACGCTGGCCTTGGTGTCCTGAGCCCGGGCCGGCGGCGCGGAGAGACGGGCCGCCGCGGCGCGGCCCGCCCAACGGCCGGTGGCGAGGCAGCCAGTCAGCAGATAGCCACCTGTCGGCGCCTCCCAGTCCAGCATCTCGCCGGCGCAATAGACCCCCGGCAACGCCCGTAACATCAGATCGGCATCGAGCGCCGCGTGGCGGACCCCACCGGCAGTCGAGATCGCCTCGTCCAGCGGCCGGAGCCCGGCGTGATGCAGCGGCAGCTCCTTGATCCGCCGCGCCAGCGCCATCGGATCGGACGGCAGCGGCCGGCTGAATTCCATCACCAGCGCCAGCCGCGCCGGATCGAGTTTCAGCGCCTTGCGCAAATGGGTGCTGAGGCTGGTCTTGCCGCGCGGCCGTGCAAGTCGCGCCGCCACCACCTCCAGCGGCAGATCGGGCAGCAGATCGACGGTCAGCGGCGCCCCGGCCCGGAGCGCCGGGGTCAGCGGATAGAGCCCGCCGCCCTCCAGCCCGCGGCTGGAGATCACTGCCTCCCCCCGCGACTGCAAACGGCCGGCGCAGAACCGTACCCCTTTCAGCGGCTGGCCGAACCGCGCCTGCATCGGCGCCGACCATTGCACCAGCAGCCCGACGTTCGAAGGCGCGAAGGGCGTCAGTTCCACCCCCCGGGCCTCCAGCAGCGGCGCCCAGGCCCCATCGGCCCCCAGCCGCGCCCAGCTGGCCCCGCCCAGAGCCAGAACCGTCACTCCGGGCCGGAGCGTCCGCGGCCCCTCGGGGGTGTCGAACAGCAGCGCATCGTCCTGCCAGCCCAGCCAGCGCCATCGGGTGGACCAGCCAACCCCCAGCCTCGACAGCCGCGCCAGCCAGGCCCGCAGCAGCGGCGAGGCCTTCATCGTTTCGGGAAACACCCGCCCGGTCGACCCGGTAAAGACCGGCTGACCCAGCTCCTGCGCCCAGTCCCGCACCCGGTCGGGACCGAAGGCCCCGATCATCGGCGCCAGCCACTCCGACGCGGCGCCATAGGCGGTCAGGAATTGCTCCGGCGGCTCGGCCTTGGTCAGGTTCAGACCGGATTTCCCGGCCATCAGGAATTTGCGCCCCAGCGAGGGTTTTGCCTCAGCCACCAGGGTCGGCACCCCGGCCCGGCCCAGCATCTCCGCCGCCATCAGCCCGGCAGGCCCCCCGCCGATCACCACGGCCCGGGGGTTGTGCTCTGCCCCGGGCTCCGCCACGCTCGTCGCCAATTCCACCTTTCGACCTCTTCCGATGCCAGACCCCAGGCCCGACGCCCGTTCGTTTTCGCCCGCCGCCCACGATGCCGCCACCGGCGACCCGATCTGCCCGCTTTGCGGCCGGCCGATCCCGGCGGATGTCGCGCAAAGCCGGCATCACCTGATCCCCCGGCTCAGGGGTGGCAAGGGCGGGCCAACTGTCCTGTTACACGATATCTGCCATCGCGAAATCCACGCCACACTGACCGAAAGTCAGCTGGCGCGGAATTACCACACCATCGCGGCGCTGCAGGCCCATCCCCACCTGGCAAGCTTCATCGACTGGGTGCGCAAACGCCCGCCCGGCTTCCGGTCGCGGGTTCCAGGCCCACGGCGGCGGCGCTGATCCGCCCCCGGCAACGCGCCTTACTGCAGCGGCAGCTCCTGCGCCATCTCATCGCCGAAGAAGGGCGTCATCTGCGCCACGATCACCGCGTTCTCGTCCAACGCCCGCTGCATCAGCGCGCGCTCGTCGGCATCGATCTCATGGCCGGCCTCTTCGCGCTCAGCCAGGGTGCCATACCCTGTCACATCCAGCGGCGCGGTATCGGCCTGTTTCAGGATCGCCACGGTTTCCCGCACCGCCTCGGCCTCGTCCACGCCGGAGGCATAGCACATCAGCGCCGCCCCGGTGGCCCCCTCGGGCAGGCCATCGCCGGTCTTGCGGCCGATCTGAACCAGCAGCGTATAGACCTGCTGACGCGAAACTTTGGGCTTGTCTGTCATGGCGCCTGCCTTATCCGCAGCCGGGCAGAGGGGTCAACCGTTACCTCATGACCGCATGTTTCCGGTAAATTTTCCGATAATTCGATTCGAAGTGCATATTTTCGCCCAATTCTTTATTCATGATCCCATCATAAGAACAGGCGTCAGCAAGTCGCCGTCTATAACGATTGAGGCATACAATGGTTACAGCTTCCGAGCTTCCGATCGACACGTCTGCATCGGCGATGGATATGGCCGAAGCCATGTTCGGCTCCGGCATTAATATCATTTCGGCCAGTTATACCGGCGATTCCCGGGCTTCCGGCATCTATTCGAACGGCGATAGCGTCGCCCCGGATCTGACCCCGTCGGATTCCGGCGTGATTCTCTCCACCGGTGAGGCGCAGGACGTCACCAACAGCTGGGGCGATGCGAACAACTCGGCCTCCACCGGCACCAACCTGCGCGATCCCGGCGATTCCGACCTGGACAAGCTGTCGGGCGTGAAAACCTACGACGCCGCGGTATTCGAGGCGGAATTCGTCCCCGATGGCGACACCCTGACCATGCAGGTTGTCTTCTCGTCGGAGGAATATCTGGAATACGTCAATTCCGGCTTCAACGATGCGGTGGGCATCTGGGTCAATGGCGTCAAGGCAGAGCTGACGGTCGGCACCGGCGACATCACCATCAACAACATCAATGACGAGAGCAACTCCAACCTCTACGTCGACAACCCGCAGAGCCTCGATCTCTACAACACCGAGATGGACGGGTTCACCGTCACCCTGACGCTGAAGGCGGATGTGAACGCCGGCGAGGTCAACGACATCAAGATCGCCATCGCCGATGGCGGCGACGCGAAATACGACAGTAACCTGCTGATCGCCGGGGATTCGATCCAATGCGCGCTGATCGCGGGCGATGACATCATCACGGTCGAGGGTGATTCCGGAACCTTCGACCTGCTGGCCAACGACACCAGCACCACCGGCGCGACACTGACGATCACCAAGATCAACGGCCAGAACGTTCATGCCGGCGACACCATCACCCTGCCCTCGGGCGAGGAGGTGACGCTGAACGCCGACGGCACGGTGACGATCCACCCCGATGGCGACGACGAAACCAATACCTTCACCTACGAGGTGACCGACAGCGACGGCAACACAGACACCGCCTTCGTCAAGATGACGACGGTGCCCTGCCTGGTTGCCGGCACCCTGGTGGACACGCCCAACGGGCCGGTCGCGGTGGAGGATCTGAAACCCGGCGATCTGGTGCTGACCGAAGACAACGGCGCCCAGCCGATCCGCTGGTGCGGCCGCGCCACCCGCCGCGCCGAAGGCCGCGATGCCCCCGTGGTGATCGAGGCCGGCGCGCTTGGCGATCACGGCCGGGTCGAACTGTCGCAGAACCACCGGGTGATGCTGCGGTCGCTGCGCGCCGAGCTGATGTTCGGCGAAAGCGAGATCCTGGTGAAGGCCAAGGACCTGCTGAACGACCAGACCATCCGTCTGCGCCGAGACAACAGCGCGGTCACCTATGTCCACCTGCTGTTCGAAAAACACCAGATCATCCGCGGCAACGGGCTGGAGAGCGAAAGCTATCACCCCGGCGACGAGACGCTGGACAGTTTCGATGCCGAAACCCGGGACGAATTGCTGCGGCTGATGCCGGCGGTCGCCGAACACGGGCCGGAGGCCTATGGCCCGGCGGCGCGGCTGCCGCTGAAAAGCTATGAGAGCAAGGCGCTGCTGGCCGACTGAGGACGGCACACACCGTCGCCCGCCAGGCACAGGATGAAAAAAGGGGCGGTCCCGGCGGGCCGCCCCTTTTTCCTGGTCTGGGTCGCCGGCTGTGCCGGATCAGTCGCGCAGCAGCTCGTTCACGCCGGTTTTCGACCGGGTACGCTCGTCCACCCGCTTCACGATCACCGCGCAATAGAGGTTCACACCGTTCTTCGACGGCATGGTGCCGGCGACAACGACGGAATAGGGCGGCACTTCGCCATAGCTGACGTCACCGGTCTCGCGGTCGACGATCTTGGTCGACTGGCCGAGGAAGACCCCCATGCCCAGCACCGAGCCCTCGCGCACGATCACGCCTTCGGCCACTTCCGACCGGGCGCCGACGAAGCAGTTGTCCTCAATGATCACCGGGCCGGCCTGCAGCGGTTCCAGCACGCCGCCGATGCCGGCACCGCCGGAGATGTGGCAGTTCTTGCCGATCTGCGCGCAGGAGCCCACCGTGGCCCAGGTGTCGACCATGGTGCCGCTGTCGACATAGGCGCCGAGGTTGACGAAAGAGGGCATCAGCACCGCGCCCGGGGCGATATAGGCCGATTTGCGCACCACGCAGTTCGGCACCGCGCGGAAGCCGGCCGCGCCCCATTCGTTGTCGCCCCAGCCCTTGAACTTGCTGTCGACCTTGTCCCACCAGCCGCCGCCCTGCGGGCCGCCGTCCTGCATTTCCATGTCCTTGATACGGAACCCCAGCAGAACCGCCTTCTTGGCCCACTGGTTGACGTGCCAGTTGCCGTCTTCCTGTTTCTCCGCCACCCGCAGGGCGCCGGAATCCAGCGCATTCAGCGTGTCCTCGATGGCTTCGCGGGTCTCGCCGCCGGTCAGCGGGGTGATCTGGTCGCGGGTTTCCCAGGCGGCCTCGATGGCGGCTTCCAGTTGGGCGTTGGACATGGGTCGTCTTCCTCTTCGCTCATGGTCGGTCGTGGCGTCAGATCGCCTATAAACCGGGACGCGCGCACGGGGCAAGATAACGATGGCGGCGACCGGGGCAGCAGCGCTTCATATGATCCTGCGGACCGGCTTGGCCAGCGACCGGATCAGCGCCCCAGCGGGCTGGTCTCGCGGTAACTCCGCCGCCCGGCGATCGCGCCGAACCAGGCCGACAGCGCCGGATGGCTCGCCAGCGCAGCCGCCCCCTCCGGGGTCGCCGCGAAAAACCCCATCATCGGGGCCAGATGCACATCGGCCAGCGTCAGGGCCGATCCGGTCAGCACCAGCCCCTCTGCCGCGATCGCCTCCAGTGCCGCCAGCACCGCGCGGGCCGCGACCATGCCTTCGGCGATGACCGCCTCGTCGGGGCGCTCCCCCTCAAGCGGCGCGAAAATCCGCTCGCCATAGACCTGGCGCACGAAGGCGCGATAGCCCTGACTGTCGGCGATCCCTTCGACCTGGGCCATCCGGGCCAGAGCATGCGGCGCCGCCGGGGTGAACCGGCCGCCGGCATAGGCGGCATCGAGATAGCGCAGAATCGCCGCCGTCTCGTAGAGCGCGAAGCTCCCGTCCTCCAGCACCGGCACCGCGCCGAACGGATGCGGGATGGAACCGCTGCCGCCGAAGGGATCGACCGTCACCACCCGCGGCACGATTCCGCATTCCGCCAGCATCATGCCCACACTCTGGCAGTAGGAGCTGGGCGGATAGGCATAGAGCGTCACGTCGGCAGTCTGGGGATTGGACATCGGCGGGTCCTCATGCGATCCGAAAGCCACCCCATGGTCGGCCAACCGCCGGCCAGGTGCAACGCAGGACTGGAGAAACAGATGGCCAAACAGATCCACAGCATGATCCGTGTGCTGGACGAAACACGCTCGGTCGCCTTCTACGACACAGCCTTCGGGCTGAAGGTGGCCGACCGGCTGGATTTCCCGGGCTTCACGCTGGTCTACCTCAGCAACCCCGAGACCGAATTCGAGTTGGAGCTGACCATCAACAAGGACCGGACAGAGCCCTACGATCCGGGTGATGGTTACGGCCATCTGGCGGTTTCCGTCGCCGATCTGGAGGCCGAGCACGCCCGTTTCGAGGCCGCCGGGCTGGCGCCGCGCCAGCTGGTGGAGTTCGCGCCCGGCGGCGAGGTGATCGCCAAGTTCTTCTTCGTCGCCGACCCTGACGGCTATCAGATCGAGGTGCTGCAGCGCGGCGGACGCTATCTGTAACGCCGCCCCGCCGCCCCAGCAGCCAGACCCGATCAGGCCAGCGGATCGGGCGCGATATTGCCACCGCAGACCAGAACGGCGACCTTTTCGCCCGGCGCCGGACGGTAGGCGCCCGACATCAGCGCCGCCAGCGCGGTGGCCCCCGCGGGTTCCACCAGCTGGCGCCGCTCCTGCCACAGGGCGCGCTGCGCATCGGCGATGGCCGCATCGCAAACCAGCACCGACTGCGCTTCGAACGCGCGGGCCAGATCGAAGCAGATGGTGCCGATCCGCCGCGCCCCCAGCGCATTGGCGGCAATGCCCGACACCTCGACATCCACCGGCGCCCCGGCAACCAGCGCCGAATGCAGCGCCGAGGAGGTCTCTGGTTCGACCGCGACCACCTTGCGCGCGCCGCGCAGCCAGGCCAGCGCCCCGGCGATCAGGCCGCCACCGCCCACCGCGATCAGCACGGTATCGGCCTGCAGCCCCTGCTCTTCCCATTCGCGCATGCAGGTGCCCTGCCCCGCCACCGTCGCCGGTGCGTCATAGGCATGGATCTGCGCCGCGCCGGTTTCCGCCTCATATTCCAGCGCCGCCTGGAAGGCATTGGCATATTCGCCCTGCACAACATGCAGATCCGCCCCGGCGCGTTCGATCAGCGCCAGCTTGGCCGGGCCGGCCATCTCCGGCACGAAGATCGCCGCCCGGTGGCCCAGCGTCTGGGCGGCATAGGCCACCGCGGCACCGTGGTTGCCCCCCGACGCAGCGACCAGCCCGGCCGCCGGCACCGGCTGCGACAACAGCGTGTTGAAGGCGCCGCGCACCTTGAAGCTGCCGGTATGCTGGGTCTGCTCCAGCTTCATCTCCACCGAATAGGGCAGGCCGAAGCCCCGTACCTGCATCACCGGTGTCCGCTGGATATGTTCCGCGATCCGCGCTGCCGCTGCATCGATTTCGCTTCGATTGACCATCTGCCGTCCCTCCGGTTGTCGCGCGCCCAGATAACCCCGCTTCGACGGCAGAGACAACGCGCGCCGCAGCGTCTGGTCACAGCCTCGCGAACGCGCTAAGCCAGAGGGAGAGAGACAAGAGGACCGGTGAATGAGCGACGATCGTCACAGCGTATTCCGCGATGCCCAGAGCGACCGCAGCACAGCCCGCCAGATCCCCGATACCCCACAGAGCCGCTCCCCCTCCTACCGACTGGCCTTCGCCGATGAGGAATTCCTGTTTCGCGATGAGCTGCGCCCGGTCCGGCTGCAACTGGAACTGCTGAAACCGCAGCTTCTGCTGGAAGAGCGCCAGATCAAGAGCACCATCGTGCTGTTCGGCGGCGCGCGGATTCCCGAGCCGGCGCAGAAACACACCGCCCGCACCGAGACCCTGGCGGAGCTGTCGCAGTTCTACGAGGAGGCACGCGCATTCGCCCGGCTGATGACCGAACGGTCGCTGGCCACCAACAACCGCGAATTCGTCGTCGCCACCGGTGGCGGGCCCGGCGTGATGGAGGCCGGCAATCGCGGTGCCGCCGAGGCCGGCGGGATTTCCATCGGGCTCAGCATCGTGCTGCCGCATGAACAGGCGCCAAACCAGTATGTGACCCCGGACCTGAGCTTCAATTTCCACTATTTCGCCGTCCGCAAGATGCACTTCCTGATGCGGGCACGGGCGATCTGCATCTTTCCCGGCGGCTTCGGCACGCTGGACGAGATGTTCGAATCCCTCACCCTGATCCAGACCGGCCGGATGGAACGAGTGCCTTTCCTGCTGTTCGGCCGTGCGTTCTGGGAAAAGGTCATCAACTGGGAGGCGCTGGCCGATGCCGGTACGATCTCTCAGCAGGACCTCGATCTGTTCCGCTTCGTCGACAGCGCCGCCGAGGCGGCGCAGTTGATCGACGAATGGGAACCCGCGCCGCCGCGCAACCAGATTCCCGGCCGCGACTGACGGCAGCGCCGACGTTTCCCGATTGCCAGGTCGCCACGACCTGTCTAGCCTTCCCTGACCGCCCTGGGGCGGCCTTGAAGCTTTGTATCGGAATTTTTTGATGACTTTTTCTGTTCTGAAGTCTCTGGCCACGCCAGCGACGCTCTATGATAACTTCCTGTTTCTTCTGACCAATTCCCACCTCAAATTTGATCCTGACAGCTGGGCGGCGGCGCTGCCCCGGGGCAAGGCCGGCACGACCGTCGATCTCGGCACCAGCCTCAGCGGTCCGGACGGGTCGATCAGCTACGGGCTGGTGCTGAAGGGGGATTTCAGCAAGACCGATAGCACCTGGTCGGGTCCGGTGACCCGGGCGATCATGAAGATCGACGGTGAGACCGTCGGGGTGCTGCAGGTCAATTCCGGCATCGACCTGTCCCGGATCGTGAATGTGCAGCCGTCCACCCTGATCTGGAACGAACTGACCAACACCGGGGTGCGCGGCAAGCTGACCCCCGGCGCCGACAACATGAACGGATCGGTCACCGACGACATCCTGAACGGCGCGCGCGGCGACGACAGCCTGAACGGCGGTCTGGGCGACGACCGGCTGATCGGGGGGCTCGGCAACGATCACCTGGATGGCCATGCCGGCGATGACCGGCTGCTGGGCGGCGGCGGTGACGATTTCCTGTTCGGCAAGGACGGCTCTGACCGTCTGTTCGGGCAGGCCGGCAAGGATACGTTCTTCGCCGACAGCAATGGCGACAATGTCTGGACCGGCGGCAAGGGCGCCGACCTGTTCCAACCCGGCGCCTGGTTCGGCGCCGGTGACGTGTCGACCACGATCACCGATTTCAACAAGCGTCAGGGCGATCAGATCGACCTGAGCAACGACAGCTATCTGCTGTTCAATTTCGCCGACGTGGACGAGATCCGCTATATCGGCAAGAAGGCGTTTTCCGGCACCGAGGGCCGGTTCGAAATCCGCATGAAGAACGGCTATGTGGAGATCGATCAGAACGGCGACGGTATCGCCGATCGAGGTCTCCTCCTGGAGGGGCAGGACACATTCGCCCCCCGTCAGACCGACTGGCTGCTGCTGCCCGACGGCTTCGATTTCGGCTGAGCGCGCGCTGGTCCGGCCGGCTGTGCCGACACAGCCGGGTCCCGGACCGGTTCAGTGCAGATCGGTGGGCAGCACACCCAGCATGGTGTTCTGCGGCAGCTTGGTCACCATCTGGCGGCCGCCGACCTCCTTGATGGCATAGCCGTAGCCCATCAGCCGGAATTTCCATTCCCGCGGGCTCAGCGCCTTCTGACGTTCGCGCATCAGCAGGTCCAGAACCGGAGCCTCGATCGTTGCGCGGTGAATGATTGCCTGTGCCATTGCTCAATTCCTCCTGCGGTTTTGTTGTTTGCAGTATGGAAACTGATTGTTGATGGCGGCTTAATTGTACCGGAATTAGGGAATTTTTGGGGCGCAGCGCGTGATTGTTCCCGAAAGACGGGCAATCGACCGGGTCAGCGGGTGACTCCGGCCTCTGCTTCGATCTGGCGGCGCGACTTGCGAGCGCGTTCGGTGGCCGATTTCAACTGACCGCAGGCCGCCATGATATCCTCGCCCCGCGGCGTGCGGATCGGCGAGGCATAGCCGGCCTTGTAGATGATGTCGGCGAAGGCGCGGATGCGGTTGTTCGACGACCGTTTATAGGGGGCGCCGGGCCATTCGTTGAAGGGGATCAAGTTGATCTTGGCCGGGATCTTGTGGTCCTTGATCAGCTTGATCAGCCGATGCGCATCCTCATCGGTGTCGTTGACCCCGTTCAGCATCACGTATTCGAAGGTGATCCGCTCGGAATTCGACGCCTTGGGATAGGTCGCCAGCGCGTTCAGCAGTTCCTCAATCTTCCAGCGCTTGTTGATCGGCACCAGAACATCGCGGGTCTCGTCGGTGGTGGCATGGAAGGAAATCGCCAGCTGGCAACCGATCTCCTCCGCCGTGCGGGCGATCTCGGGGACGACGCCGCTGGTCGACAGGGTGATGCGGCGGCGCGACAGAGAGATCCCCTCGGGATCCATGGCGATCTTCATCGCGTCGCGCACGTTGTCGAAATTATAGAGCGGCTCGCCCATGCCCATCAGCACGATGTTGGACAGCAGCCGCGTTTCGTCCTTGGGTGCGCCCGGCACCGGCCATTCGTCCAGATCGTCGCGCGCCATCATCACCTGGCCGACGATCTCTGCCGCGGTCAGGTTGCGCACCAGTTTCTGGGTGCCGGTATGGCAGAACGAACAGGTCAGGGTGCACCCCACCTGGCTGGAGACGCAGAGCGTGCCGCGATCCTCCTCGGGGATATAGACCACCTCGACCTCATGACCGCCGGCGATGCGCACCAGATACTTTCGGGTGCCGTCATTGCTGACCTGCCGGCTGACCACCTCGGGGATGTCGACCGAGAATTTCTCGGCCAGCATGGCGCGATAGGGTTTCGCCAGATTGGTCATCTGGGCGAAATCGCGCACCCCCCACTGATAGATCCACTGCCAGATCTGGCCGGTGCGCATCTTCGCCTGCTTCTCCGGCGTGCCGGCGGCGATCAGCGCCTCGCGCATCTGATCCCGCGTCAAGCCGACCAGATTGACCCGCTCTGCCTCAGGCAGCTTGCGGGGAATGGTCATGACGTCCTGGGTGATCGGCGCGCGGGCAGAGGGGGCATCGGATGACATCGGACAGGCTTTCGCGGTTGCGGAACGGTTCTGGATCGTTCGAAGGCGGTTTTCGGGGCAGATCGCCCCTATATAGGGTTTTGCGCCGGAATCAAAAGGATTCCGCCCGTGCCGAAGCACGGGCCGCTGTCCGGCCGGGCGCATCCCTCAAAGGCAGACGGTCTGCCGGGCTTACTTGCAGCGCGCCTCGGCATCCTCGACCGCGGCGGTGAAGCCGAGGAGCGAGAAGGTATCCTGGGTCTGCGTACCGCGCGAGGACCGCGCCGTCAGCACCGCGTCGGCGCCGCGTTTCATCGCCGCGATGATCTTGGCATCGTCGGACTCGCTCGCCGGCCAGGCCCATTCGCCCTCGGTGAACAGTTCGAACTCATCGTCGCCGATCTTCAGATTGACGGTGGAGCCAGTGGCGAAAGGATAGCCGCCGGTGAATGTCACCTGCCCTGTCACCCCGGCCGCCGGACGGTAGAAGACGAACAGCAGGATATCGCCGCGTCGCACCGCCACCACCCGGCCATCGCGGGTGTTCACCGTTTCCTTGGGGGCGGAGACGCCCCAGCATTCTTTCGGTTCATCCTCGACGAACACGCTCCAGTCGGTCTTGGCGGCGACCCGATTGGTGCTTTGCTCCTGCGCGAACGCGGGAAGTGTCCCGGAAAAAGTGGCCGCTGCGGCCAAGCACAGGCCCACGAGCGCGCGGGCGTGTTTCGATCCCATTTGTCCAGCCTCCAGACTGTCCTTTACCTCAATCGCTCTGCCGCGCCTGCAGTCTTCGGACTGTCTGTTTGATCGCGCGGCCTTCGCTTGCCGACATAGGCACAGTAGCGTAATTTCCGCCACGGGCGAAAGGGCGATTGGCAGAATTTCGCCAAATTGCGGAGCTTATGATGACCAATCCTGTCCCCCTCGCCGAAATCTGGCGCGCCGACCTGCTGGAAAGCCTGCATCTGGGCCATGCCGTGGTCTGCGATGCCGCTGGTGACATCGTTCAGGCCTGGGGCGACCCGGAGGCGCTGATCTATCCGCGCAGCTCCTGCAAGATGATTCAGGCGCTGCCGCTGGTCAGTTCCGGCGCCGCCCGGGCCCGCGGGCTCAGCAGCGAACAGCTGGCGCTGGCCTGCGCCTCGCACAACGGTGCGGCGATCCACACCGACCGGGTCAACGCCTGGCTGGCGGATCTGGGGCTGGGCGACGACGATCTGCGCTGCGGCCCGCAGATGCCCGACGACCGCGATGCCCGCTACGGGCTGATCCGCGCCGATGCGGCGCCCTGCCAGTGCCACAACAACTGTTCCGGCAAGCATTGCGGCTTTCTCACCCTGTCGCAGCATCTGGGTGCCGGGCCGGAGTATGTCGAGATCGACCACCCGGTGCAGCAGGCGGTGCGCACCGCCTTCGAAGAGGTCACCGGCCTGACCAGCCCCGGCTATGGCATCGACGGCTGTTCGGCGCCGAATTTCCAGACCACGCTGCACGGGCTGGCCCGTGCCATGTCCTGGTTCGCCTCGGCCGCCGCGCGCAGCGATGCCCAGAGCGTGGCCGGCGCGGCGCTGGTCGACGCCATGCGCGCGCATCCCGATCTGGTCGCCGGCGAAGGCCGCGCCTGTACCGAGCTGATGCGCGCCATGGAGGGGCGGGTCGCAGTCAAGACCGGGGCAGAGGGCGTCTTCGTTGCCATCCTGCCGGAACAGAAACTGGGGATCGCCCTGAAGATCGCCGATGGCGCCACCCGCGCCAGCGAAGCGGCGATCACCGCGATTCTGGTGGGTCTGGGCGTGCTGGAGGCGGATCATCCCGCCGCGATCAAACGCATGGCGCCGCCGCTGCTGAACCGCCGCAACATCGCGGTCGGCCAGATCCGGGCCGCAGCCGGCCTGCGCGGCGCGTTCTAGGTCCCGCCGGATCGCCATGCCCGGGCCGACCGCCCGGGCATCGGACGCGGTAAGGTCAGCCCAGGAACTCGTCCTGCGCATAGCCTTGGATATAGAGCAGGGCGGTGAGATCGCCGAAGTTCACCCGCACATCGCATTCCGCCGCCACCGCCGGTTTGGCGTGCAGCGCCACGCCGGTGCCGGCCCGGCCCAGCATGCCCAGATCGTTGGCGCCATCGCCCACCGCGATCACCTCGGCCTCGGACAGCCCGAGCCGCGCGGTAACCTGTTCCAGCGCCTCGACCTTGGCAGCGCGGCCCAGGATCGGCATCTGCACCGTGCCGGCCAGAACCTCGCCCTCGACAATCAGCGTGTTGGCGCGGTTTTCGTCGAATCCCAGCCAGGCGGCCACGGTCTGGGTGAAGGCCGTGAACCCGCCGGAGACCAGCACCGCATAGGCACCGTTGCCGCGCATCGTCGCCAGCAGCTCCCGGCCGCCCGGCATCAGGGTAATGCGGTCTTCCAGCACCTGTTCGATCACCTGCGCCGGCAGCCCCTTCAGCAGGCTGACCCGCTCGATCAGCGCGCCTTCGAAGTCGAGCTCGCCATTCATCGCGCGGGCGGTGATCGCCTTGACGTGATCGCCGACGCCGGCGACATCGGCCAGCTCGTCGATGCACTCCTGCTGGATCATGGTGGAATCCATATCGGCCAGCAGCATCTTCTTGCGGCGCCCCTCGGCCGGTTGCACCACCAGATCGACAGCCATGTTCTGCAGATCCTGCCAGACATCCCAGCGGTTTTCCGGCAGCTGCGGCAGCGGGAATTCCGCCACCCGGTCGGGGGCCAGCCATTTCGCCTCGCCGCCCCCCCAGGCGTTGCGCAGCGAAGAGACCAGGGCCGGATCCAGCTCCGGCCCGGAAGAAGAAGTCATGAGGGTGGCGACATACATCGGCGACGCTCCGGGGTCTGAGGACAGATTCGCGCCGGTAATAGCGCCGGGAACGGGGCGCACACCAGCCCCTGCGGCACATACCGCCCCTGCGCGGGTCCGCCCCCCGCCCCGCCGCGACCGGCTCAGGGGTCGCCGGTTTCCGACATCAGCACCGCGATGAACCGCGTGCTCGGCAGCTCCGCCAGGATGATCATCACCATGGCGGTAAGCGGAATGGCGAGGATCGCCCCCATCATCCCCCAGATCGCCGTCCAGATCGCCAGAGCCAGCAGCACGGTGAAGGGCGACAGGTTGACCGATCGGCCGAGAAACTTCGGTTCGATGTAATAGGCCACGGCGATCTGCGGAATCATCAGCGCCGTCAGCGCCAGCGCCGCATGACCGAATGAGGCATATTGCACCAGCCCGGTGGTCACCGGGAAAGCCACCGCGATCACCGAACCGATATAGGGGATGTAGTTCAACAGCGCGATCAGGATCGCCCAGAACACCGGAAAGTCGATCTTGAGAAGCCATAGCACTCCCAGCGACACCAACCCGAGGATGACATTGACCAGCGTCTTGGCCGCGAGATACCCGCCGATCCGTTCGTTGATCTGGCGCACCACATCCAGCGTCCGCTCAGCCTGGGCACTGCGGTCCAGTGCGCGGCGGGTCTTCTCCGGCAGCCCGTCCAGCTCGGCGATGATGAAGATCGCATAGAGCGCGGCGGCCACCACCACCGACCCGGCATTGGTGATCGTGCTGAGCACCACCGGCATCAGGTTGGTGATGTCGAGCATATCCATCAGCCGCTGGCTGAGCCCGGTCCAGCTGGGCAGCTCATCGACCCCGATCAGATGCAGGAACCGGGCCTGCAGCGCATCGAAATTCTCGGCATAGCCCGGCACCGCGGCGGAAATCGCCGCCGCGTTCGACGTGATGAAGGCGGCCAGGATCAGCACCCCGGCCAGAATCGCCGCCAGGACGATCAGCCGCCGCCAGCGCCGCCCCAGCCGGCCCAGCACCGGCAGCCGCACCATCGCATCGGCGGCCGTGGTCAGGATGTAGACGACGATCACCGCCACCAGCACCGGCAGCAGGATTGATTGCCCCACCCGCAGCAGCCAGCCGATCATCAGCATCAGCGCGACCGAATAGGTCGTCACCATCAGCCGGTTGCGCCCTTCGATCTGCATTTGTCGCCCGTCTCCCGATCTGGACCGCGTCGCCGCGGCAGCCCCAGCAAATCAGTCCCGGCCCCGCCCCGCAATGGGCAGCCCCCTGCGACAGCGATACGAACGGCTGTTTCCGATAGGAGACGGCATCTTTGAGGCAGAGCGAAAAACCGACGCATTATTCGACGACAGCGACATCTGCGCTGTTGCGCGGCCCGAGAATCGCCCGTATATCCGACCGCGGGACACCCCTCCCCAACGAGGGGCGCTTATCTGGAAGGTTAAGTCATATGACTGACAAACATCCGGCCACGCGGCCGGCGAATCCGCGTTTTTCCTCTGGCCCCTGCGCCAAGATCCCCCATTACAACCTCGATATGCTTGCTGATGCGGCTCTGGGCCGCTCGCACCGTGCCAAGGTCGGCAAGGACAAGCTGAAAGCCGCGATCGAAACGACTCGCGACATCCTCGGGGTTCCCGCTGACTACAAGATCGGTATCGTGCCCGCCTCGGACACCGGCGCCGTCGAAATGGCGCTGTGGTCGCTTCTGGGCGCCCGCAAGGCCGAGATGCTGGCCTGGGAAAGCTTCGGCGCCGGCTGGGTCACCGATGTGGTCAAACAGCTGAAAATCGACGCCGAGGTGAAAACCGCCGACTACGGTCAGATCGTCGATTTCGCCACCGTCGACTTCAACAACGATGTGGTCTTCACCTGGAACGGCACCACCTCGGGTGTGCGGGTGCCGAACGGCGACGCGATCCCGGCCGACCGCGAAGGTCTGACCATCTGCGACGCCACCTCGGCCGCCTTCGCGCAGGACCTGCCCTGGGACAAACTGGATGTCACCACCTTCTCCTGGCAGAAGGTGATGGGCGGCGAAGCGGCCCACGGCATGCTGATCCTCAGCCCCCGCGCGGTCGAACGGCTGGAAAGCTATACCCCGGCCTGGCCGCTGCCGAAGATCTTCCGCATGACCAAGGGCGGCAAGCTGATCGACGGCATCTTCACCGGTGCGACGATCAACACCCCCTCCATGCTGGCGGTCGAGGATTACCTGGTCGCGCTGGACTGGGGCCAGAAGATCGGCGGCCTGCCGGCGCTGATGAAACGCGCCGACACCAACGCCAAGGTGATCTGGGACTTCTGCGACGAGCACGACTGGATCGACAACCTGGCCGAGGAACCGGCCACCCGGTCGAACACCTCCGTCTGCCTGAAGTTCACCGACGACCGGATCAAGGATCCGGCCGCCTTCGCCAAGGCCGTCGCCAAGAAGCTGGAAGATTACAACGCCGCCTATGACATCGGTGCCTATCGCGATGCGCCCGCCGGCCTTCGCATCTGGTGTGGTGCGACGATCGAAGCAGCCGATCTGGAAAAACTGACGCTCTGGCTGAAATGGGCCTTCGAGGCCTGCATCGCAGAGCAGGAATAAGACCGCAGCGGGCTCCGGCCCGTGCAGAGCTTATCGGCATGGCGGGGTGATCCCGCCAGCCCTTCCCCCTTTTTCTGACTTTTGAAGGAGCGCCCGACATGGCCCCCAAAGTTCTGATTTCCGACAAACTGTCGCCCGCCGCCGTTCAAATCTTCAAAGACCGCGGCATCGATGTCGATTTCCAGCCCGATCTGGGCAAAGACAAGGACAAGCTGGCCGAGGTGATCGGCGCCTATGACGGCCTGGCGATCCGCTCGGCCACCAAGGTGACCGAGAAGATCCTGGAAAACGCCACCAACCTGAAGGTGATCGCCCGCGCCGGCATCGGCACCGACAACATCGACAAGGAAGCCGCGTCGAAAAAGGGTGTCATCGTGATGAACACCCCCTTCGGCAACATGATCACCACCGCCGAACATGCGATCGCCATGATGTTCGCAGTGGCACGTCAGATCCCCGAGGCCTCGGCCTCTACCCATGCCGGCAAATGGGAGAAATCGAAATTCATGGGGGTCGAGCTGACCGGCAAGACCCTGGGCGTGATCGGTGCCGGCAACATCGGTGGCATCGTCTGCGACCGCGCCCGCGGTCTGAAGATGAAGGTCATCGCCTATGACCCGTTCCTGAGCCAGGAAAAGGCCGACAAGATGGGCGTCGAGAAGATCGAAGACCTCGACGATCTGTTGAAACGCGCCGACTTCATCACCCTGCACGTGCCGCTGACCGATCAGACCCGCAACATCCTGTCGAAGGAAAACCTGGCCAAGACCAAGAAGGGCGTGCGCATCATCAACTGTGCCCGCGGCGGTCTGGTGGACGAAGAGGCGCTGGCCGAGCTGCTGAAATCCGGCCATGTCGCCGGCGCCGCCTTCGACGTCTTCTCGGAAGAGCCGGCGAAGGAAAACGTGCTGTTCGGCCTGCCGAACGTGGTCTGCACCCCGCACCTGGGCGCTGCCACCACCGAGGCACAGGAAAACGTCGCCCTGCAGGTCGCCGAGCAGATGTCGGACTACCTGCTGACCGGCGCCGTCACCAACGCGCTGAACATGCCGTCGGTCACCGCCGAGGAAGCCAAGGTGATGGGCCCCTGGATCAAGCTGGCCGGCCATCTGGGCAACTTCATCGGCCAGATGACCGAGGAACCGGTGAAGGCCATCAACATCCTCTATGACGGTGTGGCCGCCGAAATGAACCTGGAGGCGCTGAACTGCGCCGCCGTCGCCGGGATCATGAAGAAGTTCAACCCCGAGGTGAACATGGTCTCCGCGCCGGTGGCGGCGAAGGAACGCGGCATCAAGATCTCGACCACCAATCAGGACAAGTCGGGCGTCTTCGAAGGCTATATCAAGCTGACCGTCGTCACCGACAGCCGCGAGCGGTCGATCGCCGGCACCGTCTTCTCGGACGGCAAGCCGCGGTTCATCCAGATCAAGGGCATCAACATCGACGCCGAAGTCGGCGAGCATATGCTCTACACCACCAACGAGGACGTGCCGGGTATCATCGGCAAGCTCGGCTCGCTCTTGGGTGAGAACAACGTGAACCTCGCCAACTTCACCCTCGGCCGGGCATCCCAGGGCGGCGAGGCGATCGCCATCGCCTATCTGGACGAGCCGATGAACGCCACTGCCGTCGACGCGCTGAAAGCCACCGGCCTGTTCCGTCAGGTCAAGCCGCTGGAATTCGAGATCGCCTGATCCCGGCTCTGCCGGGGCCGGCCGCCCCGGCACCGGTGCAAGGCTGAAAACGACATCGAACGGGTCGCCGCATGAACAGATGCGGCGGCCCGATTCGTTTGATGCTGCACCCGAATGACCACCCCCTTGCCAGGAGGCTCAGGACGCGGATGCAGCAGACCACCGTTCTGGATTTCTTTGCCGCGATGGCGGCGATTTTCGAAGCTGAAGGCCGCCCCGAGGCGGTCGAGACGGCCGCCGCCCTCTGTGCGCTGGCCAATCCGGAACTGACCCCGCTGACCGGGATGGTCGATACCGATCCGATCCGCGATCTGCTGCAGACCTCACCGCTGCCGGTGGCCGCCGCCATGCTTGCAGTGCTGGATCAGATTCCCTGGGGGATCAACCCGGTCTCTGGCCAGGCCTCGGCCGAGGCGCTGTCGTCCTATGTCAGCAGCGATCTGATGGGGCCGGACTCGCCGATCTTTTCAAACACCCTGCGGGTCGGCCTGTTCTATCAGCGGCCCGACACCCGCTACGGGCTGCACTCCCATGCGGCTGCGGAAACCTATGCGATCATCGCCGGTCGCGCGCTCTGGACTGCCGGAGATACCCAGAAACAGATGGGTCCCGGCGATTACGTGCATCACAGCACCTATCTCCCGCACGCCTGCGAAACCGGCCCCGAGGGGGTTTTGGCGATCTGGCGGTGGAGCGGGGATATCGGTGTCGACTCCTACCGCATCCATGACGGTCTGGGCGCCTTCGGCCTGTGACGCCCAGACCCTGTTTGTCCTGACGCGGACCGCGGGCTCAGCCCCGGCCCCGGCCGCTGGTCAGCACCACGACGGCAAAGGTCAGCATCGACAGCAGCGTCAGAACCGACCCCAGCTTGGCCAGCGTCTCGCCGCTGTGGTTCAGCGCCATGACTATCCCCGGCACGATGGTCACCAGGCCCAGTGTGGCGACGGCCGCGTGGATCCGCGCCAACATGCCCCCGGCCGCGGCCGGCACGCTGTGATAGTAGAAAGCGAAGAGCGCAAAGCTCACCCATCCCAGCAAGTTCAGATGCGCATGCGCTGCCGCCATCATGTGATTGCCAGAGGCCGACATCTGAATGCCCCAGGCCATGCCGATGATCGCGGCAAGCACGCCCAGAAGCATGAAATATTTCGCAAGTCCGTTCATCTGTTCCGTCCCTCGTTTGGCTAACGCGGTTGTCGCATCATCGCGCACCCGCCTTTGGCTGGGTGCCCGACCCCACACGCACCCTGCGACAGACTGACGCAAGGGAAAGCGATTGGGAACAGGAATCCGCGCGCCCGCCGCCGGGGATCGCGCGGTCGTGACAGACCGGTCACTGCCACGACGATCAAACCGGCGGCAGGCGGAACCGGCTCCGGTCAGCCTCTGACCGCCCCCGGCTGGGGGAGCCCGATTTCTCCGCGCCGCCCCTTTCGCCCGGCGGCGCTTTGCGGCATCACGGGGCCAAACGCCGGAGCGCGTCCCGCGCGCCGGGCCAGAGCGCAAGGCAGATCCGATGACAGACCCGATTTATGCCGTGGCCGACATCCACGGGCGACGCAATTTTCTCGATCGCGCGCTGGAGCTGATCGCCGCCGATGGCGGCCCGGAGGCAGAGGTGGTCTTTACCGGCGATCTGGTGGATCGTGGCCCCGACAGCCGCGGGGTGATCGCGCGGCTGCAGGCCGGGCTCGACGCCGGGCGGCGCTGGCATGTCCTGCTGGGCAACCACGACCGGATGTTCGCCAGCTTCCTGCAGGGCGGTGTGGTACATGATCCGCGCATCCGCTCCGGCATCACTTGGCTGCACGAACGTGTCGGCGGGTTCGACACCCTGCGCTCCTACGGGATCGAGGCGGAGGCAGACACGCCGCTCTCCGATCTCTTCGCCGCTGCGGCCGCCGCGGTGCCGGCGGCGCATCTGGCCTTCCTGCAATCCCGCCCGCGCCACCTGATCCGGGAGGCGCTGCTCTTCGTTCACGCCGGCCTGCGCCCCGGCATTGCCTTCGACGCGCAGGACCCGGAGGATCTGATCTGGATCCGCGAACCCTTCCTTTCCGACCCCAGACCGCACCCCTGGCTGGTGGTTCACGGCCATACCGCGCTGGAGCATCCGCAGCATTTCGGCAATCGCGTCGATCTGGACGGCGGCACCGGCTACGGCCGGCCGCTGCATCCGGCGGTGTTCGAGGGCACTGCCTGCTGGCTTCTGACCGATGCGGGCCGGGTACCGCTGACCCCGGCGGGCTGACCGCTCAGGCCGGTCGCAGCAGCGCGCCTTGGCCGCCGGCCTCAGGGTTCAGCGCACCGGCGACCACCCGGTTCAGCGCCCTGAGGGTGTCCGGCCAGCCTCGATCCGGATCGGCCCGTCCTGGCCGCTCCAGAACACAGAGGCCAGGTAGAGCAGGAAAGCCGCCCCAGCGGCTTCACCACCCGAAACACCCCGGCAAAGATCTGCGCCACCGCCGCGAACCCGGCGACCGCGACGCTCAGGAACGCCAGCTCCTCCAACGCCCACCCCACCAGTGCCGCAATGCCGCGCCCCGGGATCGCCGCCGCGATCGACAGCGCCGCGGCTTAGGTGAGGGAGGGCGCAAGACTGTCCATGGCGATGCTCCGGTCGGAAATCGCCGCCTCTTTCCTGCCCCGCGCCCGGCAGGGCAAAGAAAACAGGACAAAGAAAATGCCGACGCCGCGATCTCTGCGCGGCACCGGCTTTTTCTGGCTGGAAATATCCTCGGGGGGCCGGGGGCGCAGCCCCTGCCCGGCACGGGCAACCGGGGGGCAGACAGCCCCCCGCGCCGACATCAGATGCGTTCGATCGCCAGGGCGATGCCCTGACCGCCGCCGATGCACATGGTGATCAGCGCCTTGGAGCCGCCAGTCCGCTCCAGTTCATAGAGCGCCTTGACGGTGATCAGCGCCCCGGTGGCCCCCACCGGATGGCCCAGCGCGATGGCGCCGCCGTTCGGGTTCACCTTGGCCGGGTCGAGTCCAAGCTCGTTGCTGACCGCAAGCGCCTGGGCGGCGAAGGCCTCGTTGGATTCGATCACGTCGAAGTCGCCGACGCTCAGGCCGGTCTTCTTCAGCAGGTTCTGCACCGCCGGGATCGGGCCGATGCCCATCACCTCGGGCCGCACGCCGGCATGGGCATAGCCCAGCACCCGCGCCTTGGGTTTCAGGCCGGCACGCTGTGCCGCTTCCGCCGTGGCCAGCACCACCGCCGCCGCGCCGTCGTTGATGCCGCTGGCGTTACCGGCGGTGACGGTGCCGTCTTTCTTGAAAACGGTCTTCAGCCCGGCCAGCGCCTCGGCGCTGGTGGCCTTGGGATGTTCGTCGACCTTGAAATCCACCATGTCGCGCTTGACCTTCACCGGCACCGGCACGATCTCGCGCTCGAAATAACCGGCCTCGATGGCGGCGGCGGCGCGCTTCTGGCTCTCCAGCGCGAAGGCGTCCTGCGCCTCGCGGGTGATGCTGTGCTCATCGGCGACATTCTCGGCGGTCACGCCCATATGGCCGGTGCCGAAGGGACAGCTCAGCGCCCCCAGCATCATGTCCAGCGCCTTGATGTCACCCATCTTAGCGCCCCAGCGCGCTTGCGGCAGGATATAGGGCGAGCGGGACATCGCTTCGGCACCGCCGGCCAGGGCGAACTCCGCATCGCCGAGCATCAGCGACTGCACCGCCGAGACGATGGCCTGCGCGCCCGAGCCACACAGCCGGTTGACGTTCATCGCCGGGGTGCCATTGGGAATGCCGGCCTGGATCGCTGCCACCCGCGACAGGTACATGTCGCGCGGCTCGGTGTTGATGACGTGGCCGAAGACCACATTGCCGATCTGCGCCGGTTCGACCCCGGAACGCTCCATCGCGGCCTTGGCGGCAATGGTCGCGGTGTCGATGGGGGCGATGCCGGACAGCGACCCGCCAAAGGTGCCGATGGCGGTGCGGGCGCCGTCCAGAATTACGATCTCGGTCATGACAGAATGTCTCCTCGTCCAGATTCGGCGGCATTATGGGGGGGCCGTCGGGGAATGTCTTCCCATGACGTTGTGACAAAACGGTGCGGCAGATGCCAGCGCCCGGCTTGACTTGTCCGCCGGCACCGCGCAGGAATTCCGTCATGACGGAAAGAACAGACGATATCCTGTCGCGCCTGCCGGAGCGGCTGAAACAGGCGCGCCGCGCCAAGGGGCTGTCGCTTGAAGCGGTGGCGCGGCTGTCGGGCGTGTCGCGGTCGATGGTCAGCCAGATCGAACGCGGCGAATCCAGCCCGACGATCTCGACCCTGTGGAACCTGACCCGGGCGCTGCAGATGGATTTCGCCGGGCTGCTGGACGATGCCGCCGGCGGCACCCCGGAGGTCGAGGTGCTGCGCGCCAGCGCCGCGCCGCGGATCGAGATGGGCCAGGGCTGCCATATCCTGATCCTGTCGCCGCCTGAGGAAGCCGGCCGGCACGAGGTTTACGACATCCGCTTCGATGCCGGCGGCAAGCTGATCAGCCAGCCGCACCAGCGCGGCGCCACCGAGCAGCTCACCGTGCTGGAGGGGCAAGTTCAGGTCGGCTCCGGCGCCGCCAGCGACACCCTCACCGCCGGGGATACTGCCCGCTACGCCGCCGACATTCCCCATGCGATCGAGGCGCTGGAGGGGCCCGCACGGGTGTTCCTGATCGTGAAGGATGCCTAGGCCGGACAGACATCGAAATCCGTTAAAACAGATTTTTTCCGTTAAATAGGATTTTTTCGTTTCGATAACGGATGGCGCGTGTTACCCTCTTCTCAGTTTTCGAGGAGACTCACCCATGTCCGAGGCATTCCTGTCCCAGCTGAGCGACACCCTGAGCGAGATCGCGGCAGAGGGGCTTTTCAAGCGCGAGCGGCTGATCACCTCGCCGCAGGGCGGCAGCATCGATGTCGGTTCCCGGCATCTGATCAACCTCTGCGCCAACAACTACCTGGGGCTCGCCGACGATCCGGCGCTGATCCAGGCGGCGAAACAGGCGATGGACAGCCACGGCTATGGCATGGCCAGCGTCCGGTTCATCTGCGGCACCCAGGATCTGCACCGGCAGCTGGAACAAAAGCTGGCGGCGTTTCTGGGGATGGAGGATGCGATCCTCTATGCCGCCTGTTTCGACGCCAATGGCGGGCTGTTCGAACCGCTGCTGGGACCGGAAGATGCCATCGTCTCCGACGCGCTCAACCATGCCTCGATCATCGATGGCATCCGACTCTGCAAGGCACGACGCTATCGCTACGCCAATTCCGACATGGCGGATCTCGAAACCCAGCTGCAGACCGCCCGCGCCGAGGGCGCCCGACATGTGATGATCGCCACCGACGGGGTGTTCAGCATGGACGGTTACCTGGCGAAACTGCCGGAGATCCGCCGGTTGGCGGATCAGTACGGCGCGGTCCTGATGGTGGACGATTGCCATGCGACCGGGTTCATGGGGCCGGCAGGCGCCGGCACGCCGGATCACTTCGGGGTCAGCGCCGACATCCTGACCGGCACGCTGGGCAAGGCGCTTGGCGGCGCGATCGGCGGCTATACCGCCGGGCCGCAGCCGGTGATCGACATGCTGCGACAGCGGTCGCGCCCCTATCTCTTCTCCAACGCGCTGCCGCCGGCGGTGGTGGCGGCGGGTCTGGCCGCGCTCGATCTGGTGGCCTCGGGGGCCGAGCGCCGCGCCGCCCTGCACGGCAATGCCGCCTACTGGCGCGCCGGGCTCGGCGATCTGGGCTTCGATCTGCTGCCCGGCGAACACCCGATCATCCCGGTCATGCTGGGCGAGGCGCGGCTGGCGCAGGAGATGGCGGCGCGGCTGTTCGAAGAGGGCGTCTATGTCTCCGGCTTCTTCTATCCGGTGGTGCCGAAGGGCCAGGCCCGCATCCGCACCCAGATGAACGCGGCGCTCAGCCGCGACGACCTCGACCGTGCGCTGGCCGCTTTCGCCCGCGCCGGCACAGCTTGCGGAGTGATCTGATGCGCAGAAACACCATGAAAGCCCTGGAGAAGTCGCAGCCCGCCGAAGGGCTCTGGATGATCGAGGCGCCGGTGCCCGAAATCGGCCCGGACGATGTGCTGATCCGGGTGAAAAAGACCGGCATCTGCGGCACCGACGTGCATATCTGGAACTGGGACGACTGGGCGCAGAACACCGTGCCGGTGCCGCTGATCACCGGCCATGAATTCGCCGGCGAGATTGTCGAACTCGGCCGCAATGTCACCGATCTGGAAATCGGCCAACGCTGTTCCGGCGAGGGGCATCTGATCGGTCGCCATTCTCGCCAGTCCCGCGCCGGGCGGTTTCATCTGGACCCCGAGACCCGCGGCATCGGCGTCAACGAACAGGGCTGCTTTGCGGAATACCTGCGGCTGCCGGCCTTCAACGTGGTGCCGCTTCCCGATGCGATCCCGGACGAGATCGGCGCGATCCTCGATCCGCTGGGCAATGCGGTCCACACCGCGCTCAGCTTCGATCTGATCGGCGAGGACGTTCTGATCACCGGTGCCGGCCCCATCGGCATCATGGCCGCCGCCGTCGCCCAGCATGTCGGTGCCCGCCATGTGGTGATCACCGACATCAACCCCTACCGGCTGAAACTGGCCGAAGAGGTCACCGACGTGGTTGCGGTCAATATCGCCGAAACCGACCTGCGCGACGTGATGTCCGATCTGGGCATGAAGCAGGGCTTCGATATCGGGCTGGAGATGTCGGGCAACCAGGCCGCCTTCGATCAGATGGTCGAGGCGCTGGTGATGGGTGGCCGCGTCGCCCTGCTGGGCCTGCCGCCGGGCAAATCGCAAGTCGACTGGCGCCGCATCGTGTTCAAGGCGCTGACCATCAAGGGGGTCTACGGCCGCGAGATCTTCGAGACCTGGTACAAGATGATTGCCATGCTGGAGGACGGGCTGGATATCGGCCGGATCATTACTCACCGCTACCCGGCCGATGCCTTCGCCGAGGGATTCGACGCCATGCGATCGGGCCAGAGCGGCAAGGTGGTGCTCGACTGGACCGCGGGCTGAGCCCGCGGACTGGTCCGTCCCGCTAGGCCCGTCGAGCTAAGCCCGTCGCGCTCTGCCCGTCTGGTTCAGTCGAACAGGAACAGCCCCAGCGCCAGGCCACCGGCCCCGGCCAGCGCGCTCAGCACCACGGTGGCAATCAGCAGCCCCCAGCGAATCCGTCCCTGTACCGGGGCCGGATGCGTCTGGGCGATCAGCGCCGCCTCGACCAGCCCGGGCAGCCGCGGGCCGAAACGGCCCATGACCTTGGCGGTCTTGATCAGGTCGCCGATCACCGCGCGCGGGCCGATGGATTGCTTGATATATTCCTCGACCACCGGCTTGGCGACTTCCCAGATATTGATATGCGGGTTGAGCGAGCGCGACACCCCTTCGACCACCACCATGGTGCGCTGCAGCAGGATCAGTTCGGTCCGCGTCTCCATGCCGAAGCGCTCGGTCACCTCGAAGAGATAAGACAGCAGCCGACCCATCGAGATATGGGTGGCGTCCATGCCGAAGATCGGCTCGCCCACGGCGCGCAGCGCCCGGGCGAATTCATCGACATCGCGGTTGGCGGGGACATAGCCGGCCTCGAAATGCACCTCCGCCACGCGCTTGTAATCGCGGCGGATGAAGCCATAGAGGATCTCGGCATAGACCCGGCGGGTGTATTCATCGATATGGCCCATGATGCCGAAGTCATAGGCGATGATCTCACCGGTGGCGGCGACCTTCAGGTTACCCTGATGCATGTCGGCGTGGAAGAAACCGTCGCGCAGCGCATGGTTCAGGAACAGGGTCAGCACCCGCTCGCCCAGCTCTGCCCGGTCCAGCCCGGCGGCATCCAGCGCGTCGTTGTCGCCCAGCGGAATGCCATCGGCCCAGCCCAGCGTCATCACCCGGCGGGACGACAGATGCCACTGAATCGACGGTACGCGAAATCCCGGGTCCTCCGACGTGTTGGCGGCAAATTCCGAGGCGGAGGCGCTCTCCAGCCGCAGGTCCAGTTCGCCCCGGACCACGCCGTCGAAATGGGTGATTACATCCATCGGCCGCAGCCGCCGCGCCCCGGGGGCGAACAGCTCGACGATATTGGCGGCGAAATAGAAGGCATCGACATCGCGGCGGAACGCCCGTTCGATCCCCGGCCGCAGCACCTTGACCGCCACGTCCTGCCCGGTTTCGGCCAGCCGTGCCCGGTGGACCTGGGCGATGGAGGCCGCAGCGATCGGCTCTGAGAATTCCGAGAACACCTGATCGACGGAGACGCCCAGCTCCTTCTCGATCTCGGCCTTGGCGACGGCACGCGGGAAAGGCGGCAGCTGGTCCTGCAACACCCGCAGCTGCTGTGCCAGCTCGCCACCGACCACATCGGGCCGGGTCGAGAGCACCTGGCCGAACTTGATATAGGCCGGCCCCAGCGCGGTCAGCGCCCGGGTCGCCGGCGGCATCTCGGGATCGCCCTTGTAGCCCAGCCACATGAAGGGCTTGCCGAGAGCATGGGCCAGAATCCGCAGGACGCGTGGCGCCTCGAAGGCATCGAGCACCACATTCATCGCGCCGGTGCGCTCAAACGTGGCGCCGGTACGGATCAGGCGCCAGATGTTATGCGGACCCCTCACAGTTTCCAGCCCGAGTGCAGCGCGGCGATGCCCATCGACAGGTTGCGATACTTGGCGTTGTCGAAGCCGGCGGCGCGCACCATGCTCAGGAAGGTCTCCTGATCGGGGAACTTGCGGATCGATTCGACCAGATACTGATAGCTGTCACGGTCGTTGGCGATCAGCTTGCCCATGCGCGGAATGACGTTGAAGCTGTAGAGATCGTAAAGCTTCTGCATCCCGGGATTGGGCAGCTGGCTGAACTCCAGCACCATCAGCCGGCCACCGGGTTTCAGCACCCGGTAGGCCTCGTTCAGCGCCTCCTGCGGGCGGGTCACGTTCCGGATGCCGAAGCTGATGGTATAGACGTCAAAGGTGTTGTCGGCGAAGGGCAGCGCCATGGCATCGCCCACCACCCAGTCCAGGCTGTCGGCCATCTCCGCCGCCTCGGCCCGCTTGCGGCCCTCGATCAGCATCGGCTCGGTCAGGTCGAGCACGGTGGCATGGCCATGGCCGGCGCGGTCGAGGAAGCGGAAGGAGATATCGCCGGTGCCCCCCGCCACGTCCAGCAGCCGCTGACCCGGGCGCGGCGCCAGCCAGTCCATCATCGCGTCCTTCCAGACCCGGTGGATGCCCATGCTCATCACATCGTTCATGATGTCGTATTTCGAGGCGACCGAGTTGAACACGCCCTGCACGCGGCCCGCCTTCTCGGTCTCCGGCACGGTTTGAAATCCGAAGTGGGTGGTATTGTCGGTTTGGTCTGCCATGGGGTCTTGCCGTTCCTTGCGATCCGCCCTTGTTATAGGGCGCATGCGGGCAGGCACAATGCGGCCCGGTCGATCAGGAGCGAGAGAATGCCGGAATTGCCTGAGGTCGAGACGGTTCGTCGCGGTCTGGCCCCGGTGATGGAGGGCCAGGTGATGGCGCGGGTGGAGGTGAATCGCCCCGATCTGCGCTGGCCCTTCCCCGAGCGGATGGCGGAGCGGCTGACGGGTCGGCGGGTGCTGCAGCTGCGGCGGCGGTCGAAATACCTGCTGGGCGATCTGGATTCGGGCGAGACGCTGCTGATCCATCTGGGCATGTCGGGGCGGATGACGGTGTCGGGTGATCCGCTGGGCCGCTTCGTCCACGATCACCCGGCGGCGCAGAAACACGATCATGTGGTCTTTCACATGGAAAGCGGCGCCCGCATCACCTTCAACGATCCGCGCCGCTTCGGCGCGATGGACCTGATGCCGACGGCGACCGCCGATCAGCACCGGCTGCTGTCGGTGCTGGGCCCCGAGCCCCTGGGCAACGATTTCCACGAGGCCCATCTGATCGCCGCCTTCCGCGGTAAGAACACCCCGGTCAAATCGGCGCTGCTGGACCAGGGAATCGTCGCCGGACTCGGCAACATCTATGTCTGCGAGGCGCTTTTCCGTTGCGGCATCTCTCCGCTGCGCAAGGCCGGCCAGATTTCCGCGGCCCGCGTCGCGACCCTGGTTCCGGCGATCCGCGACGTGCTGGAACGGGCCATCGCGGCAGGTGGATCGTCGCTGAAGGATTTCCGCCAAGCCGATGGCGAACTTGGATATTTCCAGCATTCCTTCGATGTCTACGGACGCGAGGGCCTGCCCTGCCGGACACCCGGTTGCAGCGACACGATCCGCCGCAAGGTGCAATCCGGGCGCTCGACCTTCTACTGCCCCAGTTGCCAAAGATAGCTTGAACCATGAGGCTCCCGTGGTAAGGACTCCTACCTGACTGCAACAAGCGAAAGCGAAACGCATATGGCCTTCGAGACGATCACCGTCGAAGTGGACGATCACGTTTCCCTCATCAAGCTCAGCCGCCCGGAAGCGCTCAATGCACTGAACAGCGAGCTTCTCGGCGAGCTCTGCCAGGCGCTGAAAGAGGCCGACGACAACGACAAGGTGCGCTGCGTCGTCATCACCGGGTCGGAAAAGGCCTTCGCCGCCGGCGCCGATATCAAGGAGATGTCGGAGAAGAGCTTTGTCGATGTCTTCACCGAAAACCTGTTTGCCGAGGCCATCGACAGCATCGCCGGGACCCGCAAGCCGGTGATCGCCGCGGTGTCGGGCTATGCCCTGGGCGGCGGCTGCGAACTGGCGATGGCCTGCGATTTCATCATCGCCGCCGAGACGGCCAAATTCGGCCAGCCCGAGATCAACTTGGGTGTGATCGCCGGCATGGGCGGCACCCAGCGGCTTACCCGCGCCATCGGCAAGGCCAAGGCGATGGACATGAACCTGACCGGCCGCTTCATGGATGCCGAAGAGGCCGAGCGCGCCGGGCTGGTCAGCCGCGTCGTGCCCGCCAAGAAGCTGATGGAAGAGGCCATGGGCGCCGCCACCAAGATCGCGGAAAAATCGATGCCCTCGGTCCTGGCCGCCAAGGAATCGGTCAACCGCGCCTTCGAAACCACCCTGTCCGAAGGCATGCTGTTCGAACGCCGGGTGTTCCATTCGATGTTCGCCACCGAAGACCAGAAAGAGGGCATGGGCGCCTTCCTGGAAAAGCGCCAGCCGCAGTTCCGCGACAAGTGAGGCGGGCCCGCCCCTGCGGGACGTGCACAGCCTTCCGCAAGAGTATCTGGACAGAGAAAACCCAGGGGCGCGCGCCAGACGGCGGGCGCCCCTGATGCATCGGAACACGGTCCATTTGGGGCTTGGCAAGCGGCGGCAAAGCGACTAAGCAGCGCCGCTATACATGCGCGTGCGGCCCGCTCTGGCCAGAATCACTCTGTCCGGAGGGCGTCGCCCGGGGACCGTGTCCGGGTTCGGCCCATGCGTTTTCAACGATACCCGAACCGAGAAGGTCCGCACACAATGGCAAATACGCCCCAGTCCAAGAAACGCGCCCGTCAGAACGAAGCCCGTTTCGCCGTCAACAAAGCCCGTCGTTCGCGCATCCGCACCTATCTGCGTAAAGTCGAGGAAGCCATCGCTTCCGGCGACAAGGACGCAGCCCAGGCTGCCCTGCGCGCCGCCCAGCCCGAACTGATGCGTGGCGTCACCAAGGGCGTGTTCCACAAGAACACCGCGTCGCGGAAAATGTCGCGTCTGTCGGCACGGGTCAAAGCCCTGGGCTGAGCCCAAAAGGCACAACTCAAAAGTGTTTTTTCAAAAGGCGTTGCGGTTCGCGGCGCCTTTTTTGGTGGGCCGATGCCGCGCTGCAACTTTCCGCAGGTGCGAGAGATTCTTTGGGCCGAAAGGCAGAGTCAACATCATAGTTTCATTGCCGCTCTCCGCCCGCTCTTGCTATCCCTGTGGGTGCGATTCACTCGCTTGGGGGGACAGGCTGGCTTCATAGCGAACCGACGGGCATCGGGTCGATCATGGAGCTTTTAGTCGAAGGTTCGGGGCTGCCCCGACCGCTCGATTGTCGTGCATGCCAGTATCGCGCTGGTTGCAAGACCCTGTCATGATATTGAGTGCATAGCGGTACGGGTTAACGCTCCGGTGCCGGAGCGGTGTTGTGGTTTTTTGTGTTTTTCGTGCTGCGGTGTCATCCAGATCCGGATGACGTCTGTCGATCTCTCGGCAGGCGCATGGGTAAGGTGCGACGTGAATCCCGCCGGGGCAACCCGGTCAATGATATGAACAGGCCGCAAGGCCGACAATTCGGGATACGAGGCGCCGATGACGCAAGAGAAATGGGGAAAACTGAGGCAACGGCTGCTGAAGACGGTCGGTCAGAACAACTACAAGACCTGGATCGAGCCGCTGGAACTGGCGGATCTCCGGAATGGTGTTGCGGTCTTCCATGTGCCCACCAGTTTCATGGGCAATTACGTCAATCAGAATTTCTCCGACCTCATTCTCTATGAGCTGACGATGTCCGGGGAAACCGTGCAGCGACTGGCCTTTCAGGTCGCCGCCAACGCCCCCGCCCGGGCGCCGAGCGCCGCCGCGAAACGGCCGCATCCCGTGACCCCGGCGCCCACCGCCCCGGAGACGGTGTATCCCGCCGCCGCGGAGCCGGCCGAAAACGACAGCGCCGTCGACAACGTGGTCGAGGCGCTGCAGGCGGCGCCGCTGGACGCGCGCTTCACCTTCGACACCTTCGTCGTCGGCAAGCCGAACGAACTGGCCCATGCCGCCGCGCGCCGCGTCAGCGAAGGCGGTCCGGTGACCTTCAATCCGCTGGTGCTCTATGGCGGTGTCGGGCTCGGGAAAACCCACCTGATGCACGCGATCGCCTGGGAGCTGCGCGCCAAGCGGCCGGAGCTGAACGTGCTGTATCTGTCGGCGGAACAGTTCATGTACCGCTTCGTGCAGGCGCTGCGCGAACGCAAGATGATGGACTTCAAGCACCTGTTCCGCTCGGTCGACGTGCTGATGGTGGACGATGTCCAGTTCATCGCCGGCAAGGACAGCACGCAGGAAGAATTCTTCCACACCTTCAACGCGCTGGTGGATCAAAACAAGCAGATCATCATCTCCGCCGACCGGGCGCCGGGCGAGATCAAGGATCTCGAAGAGCGGGTGAAATCGCGGCTGCAGTGCGGCCTGGTGGTCGACCTGCACCCCACCGACTACGAGCTGCGGCTGGGCATCCTGCAAACCAAGGTGCAGCAGTATCGGGGCTCCTACCCCGATCTGCAGATCGCCGATGGTGTACTGGAATTCCTCGCCCAGCGGATCAGCACCAACGTCCGCGTGCTGGAAGGCGCGCTGACCCGGCTCTTCGCCTTCGCCTCTCTGGTCGGGCGCGAGATCGACATGGAGCTGACCCAGGATTGCCTGGCCGACGTGCTGCGTGCCTCGGAACGCAAGATCACCATCGAGGAGATCCAGCGCAAGGTCTCCGAATATTACAACATCCGGCTCAGCGACATCATCGGGCCGAAGCGCCTGCGTTCCTACGCGCGGCCACGACAGGTAGCGATGTATCTGTGCAAGCAGCTGACCAGCCGGTCGCTGCCGGAGATCGGCCGCCGCTTCGGCGGACGCGACCACACCACGGTGATGCACGGGGTGCGCCGCATCGAAGAGCTGCGCAACAGCGATGGCCAGATCGCCGAGGACGTAGAAATCCTGCGCCGCGCGCTGGAAGCCTGATCCGGACCTCTCGCGGGTGGTCCGGCCCCCGGGCTGCCCGAAATCGACACCGATCCCCTCCGGGCCAGCCGGATCTCCGGCGATCTGCCGGGCAATCCGGCGCCGCCCCCGGACAGGCCGCGAAACCGCGGCGCAGCCCCTTGACCCTCCGGGCATTCCAGCCGACAACTCAAGGCAAAGATTTACCAGAAAAACCTTGTGCCGCAGGGGCGAACGGCTAGTGTGCCCTTCCCGGCAGATGCGGAGGGTGAGGGACATGAAGATCAGCATTGAGCGCGGCACGCTCCTGAAGGCCGTGGCGCAGGCCCAGTCGGTGGTGGAACGGCGCAACACCATCCCGATCCTGGCCAATGTGCTGATCGAGGCCGAGGGCGATACCGCCAGTTTCCGTGCCACAGATCTGGATATCGAGGTGGTCGACAAGGCCCCGGCCCAGGTCGAACGCGCCGGCGCCACCACGGTGGCCGCGACCACCCTGCATGAAATCGTGCGCAAGCTGCCCGACGGGGCGCTGGTGACGCTGACTGCGGACAGCGCCGCGGGCCGGCTGACGGTGGAGGCCGGACGGTCGAACTTCTCGCTGGCCACCCTGCCGAAGGAAGATTTCCCGGTGATGGCCTCGTCGGAATACCAGTCGAATTTCTCCGCCAACGCAGCGGTGCTGCGGCGCCTGTTCGACAAGTCGAAATTCGCCATCTCGACCGAAGAGACCCGGTATTATCTGAACGGCGTCTACATGCATGTGGCCGAGGCCGATGGGCTCAAGGTGCTGCGCTGCGTCGCCACCGACGGCCACCGGCTGGCCCGCATCGATGCCGAGCTGCCCGCCGGAGCGGAGGACATGCCGGGCGTGATCGTGCCGCGCAAGACCGTGGGCGAGCTGCGCAAGCTCCTGGACGACGACGAACAGGCGATCGCGGTGTCGGTGTCGGAAACCAAGGTGCGCTTCGCCACGCCGACCATCACCCTGACCTCCAAGGTGATCGACGGCACCTTCCCGGATTATTCGCGGGTGATCCCTCAGAACAACACCCGCCGGCTGGAAGTGGATGCCGCCGATTTCGCCAAGGCGGTCGACCGGGTGGCGACGGTGAGTTCGGAACGCTCCCGCGCGGTCAAGCTGCAGCTGGACGAAGACCGGCTGGTGCTGTCGGTCAACGCCCCCGACAGCGGTGCGGCGGAAGAGGAGCTGGCAGTCGCCTATGCCGACGAACGTCTGGAAATCGGCTTCAACGCCAAATACCTGCTGGAGATCGCCAGCCAGGTGGACCGCGAAAACGCGGTGTTTCTGTTCAACTCCTCCGGCGATCCGACCCTGATGCGCGAAGGCAACGACCTGAGCGCGGTCTATGTCGTCATGCCGATGCGCGTGTGATCGCGCTGACGCGCGACGCCTCCGGCGGGAGTATTTTGACAGAGAAGAAGGGGCCGCCATGTCCCTGGCCCTGACCGAGCTGACGCTGTCGCATTTCCGGTCGCACCGGCGCGCGCGGATCGCCGGCGACGGCCGGCCGATGGCGATCTACGGGCCCAATGGTGCCGGCAAGACCAATATCCTGGAAGCGGTATCGCTGTTTTCCCCCGGCCGTGGCCTGAGACGGGCGGCGGCGGGGGATATGGCGCGCCGGCCCGAGCGCCCCGGCTGGAAGCTGACCGGGCTGCTGCAACGCTCCGGCCGCAGCTATGAGATCGAGACCTGGTCCGAACAGGGGGCGGCGCGGCAGCTCAGGATCGATGGCAAGGCCGCCACGCAGATCGATCTGGGGCGGCTGTCGCGAGTGGTCTGGCTGATCCCGGCGATGGACCGGCTGTGGATCGAGGGGGCCGAGGGGCGGCGGCGGTTTCTGGACCGCATGGTGATGAGCTTCGACCCCGGCCATGCCGAGGCCTCGCTGATCTATGAGAAGGCGATGCGGGAGCGCAACCGGCTGCTGAAGGACCAGGTGCGGGACGCCCATTGGTATGCGGCGCTGGAGGCGCAGCTGGCCGAGGCGGGGCAGCGTATCCACCAGGCCCGCCAGGCAGCGCTGACCGCGCTGGTCGCGGCGCAGGCCGATGCGGAGACCGCCTTTCCCGCCGCCGATCTGGAACTGGTGCAGACCGAGGGCGAGATGCCCGCGACCGAGACTGATCTGCGCACCGCCCTGGCCGAGAGCCGCGGCCGCGATCTGCAGGCCGGGCGCACGTTGGTCGGGCCGCACCGGGCCGATCTGAGCGCCGTCTACGCCGCCAAGGCGGTGGCGGCGCGCGACTGTTCGACCGGCGAGCAGAAGGCGCTGCTGGTGTCGCTGATCCTGGCCAATGCCCGCGCCCTGGCGGCGCGCGACGGGGCGCCGCCGGTCCTGCTGCTGGACGAGGTCGCCGCCCATCTGGACGCCGGCCGGCGCGCCGCGCTTTATGACGAGATCTGCGCGCTGGGGGCGCAGGCCTGGATGACCGGAACCGGACCCGAGCTCTTTGCCGAGCTCGGCGCGCGCGCGCGCTATCTGGAGGTCACCGAGAATGCCGGCGAAAGCCATGTGGAGGAGACGGAGGCGCCATGACACCGCAACGGATTACCCTGATCACCCTGGGGGTCGCCGATCTGGACCGGGCCCGCGGCTTTTACGCTGCCCTGGGCTGGACCCCGGTTCAGGCGCAGGAGGGCATCGTCTTCTATCAGCTGCGAGGGCAGGTGCTGGGGCTGTTCGGCCGCGCCGCGCTGGCCGAGGATCAGCAGCGGCCGGACGCGGAGCTGGGCACCGGCGCGATCACCCTGGCACAGAATTTCACCACCGAGGCGGAGGTCGATGCGGCATTTGCCGCCGCGCTCAAGGCCGGGGCGCGCGGGCTGAAGCCACCGCAACAGGTGTTCTGGGGCGGCTATTCCGGTTATTACGCCGACCCCGATGGCCATGTCTGGGAGGTGGCGATGAACCCGTTCTGGACCCTCGATGCTGAGGGCGGGCTGACCCTGCCGGTGGCGGAATGACCCTGTCCCTGGGCGATATGGCGCTTTATGCCGGGGCGCTCCTGATCCTGTTCCTGACCCCGGGGCCGGTGTGGCTGGCGCTGGTGGCGCGCACCGTCGCGGGGGGCTTCACCTCGGCCTGGCCGCTGGCCTTCGGGGTGGCGATCGGCGATATCGTCTGGCCGTTCCTGGCGGTGGTCGGCATGGCCTGGCTGGTGTCGGAGTACGGCGCCGTGCTGGTGGTGCTGCGCTGGGTCGCCTGCGCAGTGTTCCTGTACATGGGCTGGGGCGCGATCCGTCACGCCGGGGCCGAGATCACCGCCAACCGCCGGCTGACCCGCCCGGGCCGCTGGGCCGGGTTCCTGGCCGGCGTCGCGGCGATCCTGGGCAACCCCAAGGCGATCCTGTTCTACATGGGGGTGCTGCCCGGCTTCTTCGACCTGGGGGCGGTCACCCGAACAGACATCACCGCCATCGTGGCCCTGTCGGTGGTGGTGCCGCTGGTCGGCAACCTGAGTTTCGCCCTGATCATCGACCGGATGCGGCGCACGCTCAGCTCGCCCGCGGCGATCCGGCGGATGAATCTGACCGCCGGCGCGGCGCTGATTCTGGTCGGGCTGATTCTGCCCTTCACCTGAGCGGCGCCGCGCCGTGCCCTACCGCTAAATCTTGTGTCAGCCGCGTGACAATCCCCCCAGAAAAGCCTATAAACTCAGCAGACTAACCACGGGAAACGAGCATGTCCGAAACCGCGCAGCAGCCCAACGAATACGGCGCTGAATCTATCAAGGTTCTCAAAGGCTTGGAGGCTGTCCGCAAACGTCCGGGCATGTATATCGGCGACACCGACGACGGCTCTGGCCTGCACCATATGGTCTATGAGGTCGTGGACAATGGCATCGACGAGGCGCTGGCCGGCCATGCCGACTTCGTGCGGGTGAAAATCCACGCCGATAACTCGGTCTCGGTGCGCGACAACGGCCGCGGCATTCCGGTGGATCTGCACCCCGAGGAGGGCGTCTCGGCCGCCGAGGTGATCATGACCCAGCTGCATGCCGGCGGGAAGTTCGACCAGAACTCCTACAAGGTGTCGGGCGGTCTGCACGGGGTCGGCGTGTCGGTGGTGAACGCGCTGTCGGTCTGGCTGGAGCTGCGCATCTGGCGCAACGGCAAGGAACATTACGCCCGCTTCGAACATGGCGATACCGTCGAGCATCTGCGCGTGGTCGGCGAGGCCGAGGGCGAGACCGGGACAGAGGTGCGCTTTCTCGCCTCGACCGAGACGTTCTCGAACCTCGAATATTCCTTCGAGACGCTGGAAAAGCGGCTGCGCGAACTAGCCTTCCTGAACTCCGGCGTGCGCATCATCCTGGAGGACGAACGTCCCGCCGAACCGCTGCGGGCCGAGCTGCACTACGAAGGCGGCGTCAAGGAATTCGTCAAATACATCGACCGGTCGAAATCCGCGATGATGCCGGAGCCGATCTATATCACCGGCGAGCGGGACGATATCGGCATCGAGGTGGCGATGTGGTGGAACGACAGCTATCACGAAACCGTGCTGCCCTTCACCAACAACATCCCGCAGCGGGACGGCGGCACCCATCTGGCCGGCTATCGTGGGGCGCTGACCCGGACACTGACCAAATACGCCCAGGAAAGCGGTATCGCCAAGCGCGAGAAGGTGAATTTCACCGGTGACGACGCCCGCGAGGGGCTGACCTGCGTGCTGTCGGTGAAGGTGCCGGACCCGAAGTTCTCCAGCCAGACCAAGGACAAGCTGGTGAGCTCCGAAGTGCGCCCGGCGGTGGAGAACCTGGTCAGCGAAAAGCTGGGCGAGTGGTTCGAGGAACACCCCAACGAGGCCAAGGTGATCGTCGGCAAGATCATCGAAGCGGCGCTGGCCCGCGAGGCCGCCCGCAAGGCCCGGGAGCTGACCCGGCGCAAGACGGCGATGGATGTGAATTACCTCGCCGGCAAGCTGAAGGACTGTTCCGAGAAGGACCCGTCGAAAACCGAACTCTTCCTCGTCGAGGGGGATTCGGCCGGCGGCTCCGCCCAGACCGGACGGGACCGCCGCACCCAGGCGATCCTGCCGCTGCGCGGGAAAATCCTGAACGTGGAGCGGGCGCGGTTCGACAAGATGCTGAGTTCGCAGGAGATCGGCAACCTGGTGATGGCGCTGGGAACCGGCATCGGCCGCGACGAATTCAACATCCAGAAGCTGCGCTACCACAAGATCGTCATCATGACCGATGCCGATGTCGACGGCGCCCATATCCGCACGCTGCTTCTGACCTTCTTCTATCGCCAGATGCCGGAGCTGATCGAGGGGGGCTATCTCTATATCGCGCAACCGCCGCTCTATAAGGTGGCGCGTGGCAAATCCGAGGTCTACCTCAAGGACCAGGCCGCGCTGGACGATTACCTGATCCATCAGGGGGTCGAGGGCGCGGTGCTGCGGCTCGGCTCCGGTGAGGAGATCATCGGCGCCGACCTGACCCGGGTGGTCGAGGAGGCGCGCCAGCTCAAACGTGTGCTCGATGCCTTCCCGACGCATTATCCGCGCCACATCCTGGAACAGGCGGCCATCGCCGGCGCCTTCGTGCCGGGGGCGGTGGATGCCGACCTCCAGGGGGTGGCCGACCGGGTGGCCGCGCGGCTCGACCTGATCGCGCTGGAATACGAAAAGGGCTGGCAGGGCCGGATCACCCAGGACAAGGGCATCCGGCTGGCCCGCATCCTGCGCGGCGTCGAAGAGGTGCGCACGCTGGACGGCCCGATGCTGCGGTCGGGAGAGGCACGGCGCACCGGCACCAGCTTCACCGAGTCGCTGCAGGAGATCTATGGCACCGCCGCGCAGCTGGTGCGCAAGGAGCGGGTGCAGACCATCTATGGCCCGCTCGGCCTGCTGAACGCCGTCCTCGAAGAGGGTGAAAAGGGCCTGACGCTGCAACGCTACAAGGGTCTGGGCGAGATGAACCCGGAACAGCTGTGGGAAACCACGCTGGACCCGGAGGCACGGACGCTGCTGCAGGTGAAGGTCAACGACATGACCGAGGCCGACGATATCTTCACCAAGCTGATGGGCGATGTGGTGGAGCCGCGGCGCGAATTCATCCAGCAGAACGCGCTGAGCGTCGAAAACCTCGACTTCTGAGAGCGGGTCGCCGGAGGGCCTGCGGGATGGGGGCGCTGCCCCCGTCTCCTGACGGAGACTCCCCCGGGATATTTCCAGCCCGAAAAAGACACCGGGGCACGCGGTCCGGCCGCGATCCCGTCAGGGGGGGTGGCTCAGGGGGGCGGCGCGGCGGCGAGCAGGCGGGCGCGGAAGGCCTCGGCCTCCGCCACCTCCAGGCGCACCGGCAGGGTGATCACCGAAAGCCGGAAATCCGCCGGCAGGCGGGCGGCATCCTTTTCGGTGGTGACCAGCTGGGCGTCGAGGGCGAAGGCCTCCGCCTGCAGCCGTTTCATCAGCGCCGGCGACAGCGGCTGGTGATCGTCGAGCGGTTCGGCGCGGATCAGATCGACGCCGAGCCCACGCAGGGTGGCAAAGAATTTCTCGGGGTGGCCGATGCCGGCGAAGGCCAGCACCCGGGTGCCGGTCCAGTCCATGCCGGTCTGCAGCGGCTGCAGCTCGGCGGTCACATGCGGAATCGTGATCGCTCCGGCCCAGCGGTCGCGGAAACCGGCCTGCGCCGCCGGCGCGCCGATCGACAGCAGCAGATCGGCCCGGGCCAGCCCGGTGGCCACCGGTTCGCGCAGCGGCCCCGCCGGCAGGCAGCGGCCATTGCCCCAGCCGCGGGCGGCATCGACCACCACGATGGAGAGATCCTTGACCACCGCCGGGTTCTGGAAACCGTCGTCGAGCACGATGACGGTGGCGCCGGCGGATGCGGCGGCGCGGGCACCGGCAGCACGGTCCCGGGCGACCCAGACCTCGGCAAAGGCGGAGAGCAGCAGCGGCTCGTCGCCGGTCTCGGCAGCACTGTGACGGCGCGGGTCGACCCGGACCGGGCCGGCGAGCGAGCCGCCATGGCCGCGGCTGACCACATGCGGATCGTGCCCCGCGGCGCGCAGCGTTTCGACCACCCGGATCGCGGTGGGGGTCTTGCCGGTGCCGCCGGCGTTCAGGTTACCGACGCAGATCACCGGCACGCCGGGGGCCATGCCGGGTGTGCCGGCCAGCCGGCGGGCGGTGGCGCGGCCATAGAGCCGGCCCAGCGGCGCCAGCAGACGGGCCTGCCAGCCGGGGTGGTCCGGCGGATTCGACCAGAACTCAGGCGCGCGCATCGGAATTCTCCCGCTGGTCGAGCCGATCCTGGATCAGCTCGATCAGGTGATCGGTGAGGGCGGCACTTTCGGTCACTGTCTCCCAGCCGGCCAGGGCCATGGCGGCGGCGTGATCGGGGGCGGAGAGCTGGACCACCGCATTGGCGAGGCTGTCGGCATCGCGCAGGCTGCGGGCGGCGCCGGCATCGGTCAGCCGCCGGTAGGCCGCCGCGTGATCGCCGACATGCGGACCATAGAGCACCGCCGACCCCAGCGCCATCGCCTCATAGGGGCTGTTGCCGCCGGCCCCCGGCGGGGCGAGCGAACCCGCCATGAAGGTCACCGGCGCCATCCGATACCACAGGCCGAGATCGCTGCTGTCGTCGCAGATCAGCACCTGGGTGTCCTCGCCGATGCTGTCGCCGCCGTGCCAGTCCGCCAGCCTCAAACCATTGGCATCGGCGACCTCGATCAGCTCGGGCGTGTCGTCGGGATCGGCGGGCACCGCCACCAGCAGCAACCGGTGCTGGAACCGCAGCGCCTCTCGATGGGCGGCGACGACGGCGGGAATCTCCTCCGCCCGGATCAGCGCGGCCAGCCACAGCGGCCGCACCCCCAGAGCCTGGGCGGCGGCGGTCAGCGCCTCCTCCGGGCAGGGGGGCGGGCTGGCGCCGGTGGTCAGCCGGCCCTGCACGTCGATCCGCCGACCGGGAATACCGAGCCGGCGCAACTGGGCCGCAACGCGGGTGCCATCGGGCAGGACCAGAGAGAAACAGTCCAGACAGGGGCGGGTGACGTCGGCCAGCCAGCCACCTCGCCGGCGCGGCAGATCGCTGGCATTGAGATCGGCCAGGATCATCTCCACCCCCTGGTCGGCGGCCGCGCAGATCAGGTTCGGCATCAGGTCGCCGCCGGTCCACAGACAGATATCCGGTTTCCAGTGCTCCAGGAAATCGCGGACCCCCGCCGGATGGTCAGACAGCAGTGCGATCGGCGGGCTGGCCTGGGTTTCGGCACCGCGCGCGCCCCGGCTGGCCGCCAGCGGCACCGAGGCATTGACGGAGATCAGGAAATTGATGTCGGGCGCCTGCACCCCCAGCCGCCGGCCCAGATCCTCCAGCGCCGAGAACCGTTCGGCGCTGGTGGCATGCATCCACAGAAGCGGCCCGGCGGGCCGCGGTGCCCAGGGCTCCTGCGGCGATTGCGCGCTGCGCCAGGACAGCGCGCGATAGGCTGTCAGCCCAAGCGACAGCCGCAACAGATCAGCCCAGTTCCTCGGTGGAGGAGGCTTCGAGCTCTTCGTCGCGCAGGCGGTGGATATGCGCGATGTAGTAACGCATATGCGCGTCATCGACGGTGCGCTGCGCTTCGGCTTTCCAGGCGGCGTAGGCGGACTCGTAATCCGGGAACATCCCGACGATGTGAATATCGTCGACATTCTTGAACGCGCTCCGGGACGGGTCGACCAACTCGCCGCCGAAAACCAGGTGCAGACGTTGCGCCATGAACATATCCTTTTCGCTTGTCAGCCGGTCTGAGGCTGGGCGCACCCTACGCCTTGCGCGGCGGGGGTCAAGATGCCGGCGGACGCCGGGCGGGCAGAACCAGCGGCTCCGGCGCCAGTGCGCTGGCAATCCGGTCGTGCAGGTCCGGCGCGGCGGCAATCACCCCATCGAGCTGCGGCCGCGGGTTGTTGAACCTGAGCCGGGCGCCACGCCGGTCGGTGCAGGCGGCGCCGGCCTCGCGCAGGATCAGGTCGCCGGCGGCGATGTCCCATTCCCAGCTGGGCCGCAGCGTCAGCATGCCGTCGAAACGGCCCTGCGCCACCAGCGCCATGCGATAGGCCAGCGACGGGCGATAGGCGCTTTTGAATCCGGGAAAGCTGCCGGCGCGCCAATGGCGCGGCTCCAGGATCGGCCGGGCGGCGAGGATGGTGGCCTGGGCCAGCGCCGCCGCCGGGCCGACATGGATCGGCTTGCCGTTCAGCCGCGCCCCTTCGCCCCGGGCGGCGGAATAGAGCAGATCGCACATCGGCAGGTAGATCACCGCCGCCGTCACCACCCCCGCCCTGGCCACCGCCAGGGCATGCGCCCAGGTCCGTTCGCCCTTGGAGAAACTGCGGGTGCCGTCGATCGGGTCGACGATGAAGACATGCTCATGCGCCAGCCGGTCCCGGCTGTCCTCGGTCTCCTCCGACAGCCAGCCATAACCAGGCCGGACGCCACGCAGCCGCCGCTCCAGCATGTCGTTGACCGCCAGATCGGCCTCGGTCACCGGGCCGGCACCGTCCGGCTTGTCCCAGATCTTCGCCTCGGGCCCGGTATAGCGGCAGGCGATGTCGCCCGCAGCCTCGGCCGCCGCGATCAGCAGGGACAGGTCAGTTTCCGGCAAGCGTCAGTCCTTCGATCAGCAAAGAGGGCACCCGACGCGACAGATAATCGCGCGCGTCGTTGGCGGGAATGATCCGCATCAACATGTCGCGCAGATTGCCAGCGATGGTGCATTCGTTGACCGGATAGGCGATCTCCCCGCCTTCGACCCAGAAGCCCGAGGCGCCGCGGGAATAATCCCCGGTGTTGGGGTTGATGGTGGAGCCGATCATCGAGGTGATCAGCAGCCCGGTGCCCATGTCACGGATCAGATCGGCGCGGCTGGCCGTGCCCGGGGTCAGATCGATGTTCCAGTTGGCCGGCGACGGGCCGGAAGACACCCCGCGCGCCGCATTGCCGGTGGAGCGCAGCCCGAGCTTGCGGGCACTGGCCAGGTCCAGGGTCCAGCCGGTGAGCACGCCGTTCTCGACAATCGCGCGGCGCCGGGTCGGCAGGCCTTCGGCATCGAAGGGGCGCGAGCCGGAGATGCGCGGACGGAAGGGATCCTCGATCACCGACAGCGTCTCGGGCAGCACCTGCTGGCCCAGGCTGTCCTTCAGCCAGGAGGAACCGCGGGCGATCGCCGCACCGTTGGCGGCGGCCAGAAGGTGGCCGATCAGCGAGGCGGCGATCCGTTCGTCGAACAGCACCGGATAGCTGCCCGTCGCCGGCTTGCGCGCCGCCAGTCGCGCCACGGCGCGTTCGCCGGCGCTCTGGCCGATGTCTTCCGGCGCGCGCAGATCGGTCTGAAAGGTACGGCTATCGCCGTCGTAGTCGCGCTCCATGCCGGTGCCGCTGCCGGCAATCGCCACGCAGGAGGTCGACCGGCTGGTGCGCACGTAGCCGCCGGAAAACCCGTTGGTCGCCGCCAGATGCACGGTGCTGCAGCCATATCCGGCGCCGGCGGATTGCACCTGGGTCACCCCGTCGACGGCCAGGGCCGCCGCCTCTGCCGCGATGGCATCGGCCTGCAGCGCCTGCGGATCGGGTTCGGCGGCGGGATCGGCCAGCTCCAGCGCCGCGACATCGGCGCCCTGCACCAGATCGGCCGGATCGGCCAGCCCGACATAGGGATCCTCCGGCGCCTCGCGCGCCATGGCGACAGCGCGTTCGGCCATCGCCGCCAGGGTCTCATCCCTGATGTCGGAGGCCGACACGATGGCGGAGCGCTGCCCCATCAGCACCCTCAGCCCCAGATCGGTGCTTTCCGCCCGTTCCGCCTTTTCCAGCTTACCACCACGAATATCGATCTCGACCGCATCGCCGCGCACGACGATGGCATCGGCGGCCTCCGCCCCGGCGGAACGGGCGGCGGCCAGCAGGGCATGGCAAAGCTCTTCTGGGGATCGGGTCATGGGCGCTCCTTGATCGGACGGGATTGGCGAAACCGCAATCGGACCGTTCAGGAGGTAGCCGCAGAGAGGCCCCACTGCAAGAGAGCGGTGGGAAATCGGGGCCGGCACTGCACCGCTGCGGCGCCGGCCCCGGATGCGATGCGGCTTACTTCAGCCGCTGACCGTTGGCGAAGACCTGGCCCTGATCGTTGACTTCGATATGCGAGGTCAGGGTGTCGGGGCCGTCGCCCGGGACCCCGATCATACCCATCATCATACGGGCGCCCATCGCGTCCTGATCGGTCATCAGACCCATCTCGATCAGTTTGTCCAGCAGCCCATTGCCACCGGCCAGCCGCAGATCCGCGGCGCCCACCGGCGCGGGCATGCCGCCGAATTCCTCGCTGCGGCTGTTGTCGAAGGTGAAATCGCCCTTGGCGGTCAGATCGGTGCCGACCGCGGCCACATGCAGATCGCGGATGGTCAGCCCGGTCAGCTCGGCCGGCGCCTCCTCGGCCTCGGCCAGCGCCGGATCGAACAGATCGACCAGCAGCTTGGCGGTGCCGGCAAGATCAACGACAATGGTCGCCGGATCGCGCGGCAACACCGCGCTGGGGTCGAAAATGCTCCACAACTGGTCCGGCATGGTGAAATCGATCAGCTTCAGACCGAGGCCGAAGGGCTGATCCTCTGCCGCGCGGGCCACCGGCATGTCCAGCCGGAACCCGATCGTCTCCATCGCGACGGAGATCGGGAAGGGCAGGTCGTTGGTCTGCAGGCTGATCTGCGGCTGCATCTGGGTCACGTCATAGACGAGGTTGGTGGCATCCATCTTCACCGCCACGGACCCGCCGGCGGAGGTCGAGCTCATCATGAACTCCTCCCCCTCGCTCTTGCCGCCACCCTGAGAGTTGCCGGAGCCGAAGCCGAACCGCCCGTCGACGGAGAAGCCCGCCCCCAGCATATCGCCGAGCTCCTTGCCGGAGCTCGCCGCCGGAATGACGCTCTGCCCGTCGAAGCTGAGGTCCTGCATCGTGCCGGAGAAATGGCCACTGTCTTCGCCGTTGGGGCTGGCGAAGGCGATGTCATAGCTCAGCGATGCGGCGGCACCGCTCTGATCGTAGCTGCGGTCCGCGCCGGATTTGCGCACCCGGTTGCGACTTTCGAAATCGCTCAGCGCCACCTGGGCGCGCAGCGCCTCGGGCGGCAGGGCTTTGCCATCCACGCTCATGTGATCGTAGACCAGCGCCGCGCTGCCGGCGCGATAAAGCTGCATCATGTCCTCGGGCGAGCCGGTCACCTTCAGGCTGGCATCGGTCTGGGTCAGGCTGAAGCTGGCGTCGATTTCCTCTTCCCCGCCGGTCACCTGGATGCGCATTGGCATGCTCGGCGGCATGTCCAGCGTCACCCCGCCATCGCCATCTTCGCGGAACACCAGCGGCCCCAGCCCGACGCTGAGCACACCGCCGTCTTCCGGCAGGGTCATCGCCATGGTCAGATCGCTGACCGTCAGGGTGCCGCCGGACACGGATTCGCTGGCACTCAGCTGATATCCCATGCCGGTCACGTAATCACGCCAGTCGGACCAGACGTCCTGCACGCTCAGGTCCGCCAGCGCCGCCTGGGCCGATGCCGACAGGATCAGCGCAACGGCGGTACCGCGCAAAAGAAATGGCTTCATGAAAAGGTCCTCCTGGAAGTCTTTGCGGGACATGCTCGGCCTTCGGTGGCGGAGCGTCAAGCGGAAGTCAAGCCGCAGGGCTGGACCCGCCTGCCCCGCCGCAGTACCACAGTTCCGAAGGGGCAGAGCGGGGAAAAGCAGCATGAATATGACGGGACGGACGGTTCTGATCACCGGCGCGAGCCGTGGCATCGGGGCCGAGGCCGGGCGGATCTTTGCCGACGCCGGCGCCAATGTGGTCTTGATGGCCCGCAGCGCCGATGCGGTGGCCGCGCTGGCCGCCGAGATCGGCCCCAAAGCCGTGGCGGTGAGTGGCGATGTCAGCCGTTTCGCCGACATGGAAGCGGCAGTGGCGCGGGCGGTGGCGGACTTCGGCGGCCTCGACGTGCTGATCGGCAACGCCGGGGTGATCGACCCGATCGCGCCCTTGGCGGAGGCCGATCCGGAGGCCTGGGGCCGGCTGATCGACATCAATCTGAAGGGCGTCTTCAATGGCATGCGCGCGGCCCTACCGGTGATGCGCGGCGCCGGTGGCGGCACCATCCTGACCATAAGCTCCGGCGCGGCGCATCGCCCGCTGGAGGGCTGGAGTGCCTATTGCGCCTCCAAGGCCGGGGCGGCGATGCTGACCTCCGCCCTGCATCTCGAAGAGGCGGGCAACGGCATCCGCGCGATGGGGCTCAGCCCCGGGACGGTGGCCACCCAGATGCAGCGCGAGATCAAGGCCAGCGGCGTCAACCCGGTGAGCCAGCTGGACTGGGAAGATCACATCCCGGCCGACTGGCCGGCGCGTACGCTGCTGTGGATGTGCTCCGAGGCGGCGGAAGACCTCGTGGGACAGGAGGTATCGCTGCGTGACCCGGCGATCCGGCAAAAGGTGGGATTGATATGATCAGACTGGATCAGGAAGACGGGCTGTGGATCGTGACGATCGACCGCACCGAAAAGGCCAATTCGCTGACCGAGGCGATGCTGGACGAACTGGTGAGCATCGCCGAAAGCGCCAGCGAGGCGCGGGCGTTGATCCTGACCGGCGCCGGCAAGGTGTTCAGCGCCGGTGCCGATCTGGACGCCGCGCGCGCCGGCCTTGCCACCTCGGATCTCTGGGAACGGCTTTCCGGCGCGATCGCCGGCCTGCCCGGGCTGACGGTGGCGGCGCTGAACGGTACGCTCGCCGGCGGCGCCTCGGGCATGGCGCTGGCCTGCGATCTGCGGATCGCGGTGCCCTCGGCCAAGTTCTTCTATCCGGTGATGAAGCTGGGCTTTTTGCCGCAGCCCTCCGATCCCGGCCGGATGGCGGCGCTGATCGGCCCGGCGCGCACCAAGCTGATCCTGATGGGCGGCCAGAAGATCACCGCGGAAGAGGCGCTGAGCTTCGGGCTGATCGACCGGATCGTCGCGCCGGAAGAGCTGATGGAGACTGCCCGCGCGCTGGTCGCCGACAGCTGCGCCGCCGACCCCCTGATCGCCCGGCAGATCGGCGAGATGTGCCGCCGCGGCTGACCAAAGACAGCGCCGGGCCCCCGGGGCCGGCGCCTGCCCCGCGCAACGCGGCCGAACAGATCAGCGCATGGCGCCGAACCACTTGCGGTAGATCTGCTCGTACGTACCGTTTTCCCGCAGCGCCAGCAGCGCCTGATTGGCATCCTCCACCAGCGGGCTGCCGGAGGTGAAGGCGATACCGTAATTCTCCCGCAGGAACACCGGCCCGGCCAGGCTGCCGAAATCGCGGCCGGCATGGGTGACGTAATGCGCCAGGATCGGCGCATCGAAGACGATCGCATCCACATCGCCCTGTTCGAAGGCCTGCAGCATCGGTGCCAGGGCAGAGAAGCCGGCGTAGCCGATCTCGCGCCGGTCGAGGAACCCCGCCGCGGTGGAACCCTCGATCGTCGCCACCTGCTTGCCATAGAGATCGTTGACCGAATTCACCGAGCCGCTGATCGCATTCACCGTCATCACCGCTGTGATCTTCGCCACGAAGACCGAGACGATGAAAAGCGAGGAGACCACCAGAACCACACCGAAGACCCGGCCGAAAATGGTGCGTGGCACCCGCTCCTCGAAGCCGCCGTTCACCACCAGGTTCAGCGCCCACCAGAACGAGGGGAACCAGGCCTCGTGCACCGGACGGTCGAAATAGGGTTGCGCGCGGCGCTCGAACAGCCACATCAGCATGCCGCCGCCCAGCAGCAGCAGAAAGGCCGCGCCGATCGCCAGCACCAGGTCCGGCGACATCAATGCCCGCATCAGCGACGGCCCCGAGGTCGAGCCCACCGGCACCATGATCTGCAGGCCGGCCTCGAAGATCGGCTGGCTGAAGTCCATCGTCACCTCACGCGCCGAGGTGATCGAGATATTGGCGATCGCCAGATCGGCGCGCTCATGGCTGACCGCGTCCAGCATGTCGCCGAACTGGTCCATCCGATCAATCTGATAGTCCCAGTGCAGCGATGTCGCCAGGGCCTCCAGCAATTCGATGGAAAACCCGGTGTCGATCCCGTCCTCCTGCATGGAAAACGGGGGGCGGGTCACCGTGGTCACGGTCAGCGTTTCGGCAGCGGCGGACTGAATCAGGGCCGTCGCGGCCAGCAGGATGGCGGCGAAAAGATGTCTCATCTGTCCCTATTTTTCAGGCTGATTACGAAGTTTCCCGCGACAGAGCAAGCGGTGGCGCGCAGGTGACGCTTCGGAATCCGCACGGGGTTGGCATCGGGACATTTTCGCCGCAGTTTGGCGCCTGCGTCGCCCGTTGCCGGGACGCGCCCGAAGCCAGCGAAGGATGCCTGAAAGATGCCGCCGATTGATGCCGCCAAACTGACCGCCGATCTGATCCGTTGCCCCTCGGTGACACCGGAGGAAGGCGGCGCGCTGCAGCTGCTCGAAACGCTGCTGAGCGGTGCCGGTTTCGCCTGCACCCGGGTCGACCGCGGCGGCGTCGCCAACCTCTTCGCCCGCTGGGGCGACAAGGGCCACGCCCGCACCTTCGGCTTCAACGGCCATACCGATGTGGTGCCGGTGGGCGATGCCGCCGCCTGGACCCAGCCGCCCTTCTGTGCGGTGGAGGTTGACGGGGTGCTCTATGGCCGCGGCGCCACCGACATGAAATCGGGCGTCGCCGCCTTTGCCGCGGCGGCGGTGGATTTCGTCACCGACACCCCGCCCGAAGGCGCGGTGATCCTTGCGATCACCGGCGACGAGGAAGGTGATGCGGTGGACGGCACCGTCGCGCTGCTGGACTATATGGACCGGGAAGGCGAGGCGATGTCGGCCTGTCTGGTCGGGGAACCCACCTGCCCCGAGCGGATGGGCGACATGATCAAGATCGGCCGGCGCGGATCGCTGTCGGCCTGGTTCACGGTCACCGGTGTGCAGGGCCATTCCGCCTATCCGCACCGGGCCAGAAACCCGCTGCCGGCGATGGTGCGGCTGATGGACCGGCTGGCCAGCCACGAGCTCGACCGGGGCACCGACCATTTCGACGCCTCCACCCTGGCGGTGGTGACCGTCGACACCGGCAACCCGGCCACCAACGTGATCCCCGCGGAATGCCGCGGCACCGTCAATATCCGCTTCAACGATACCCATAGCGGCGCCTCGCTCAGCGCCTGGCTGGAGGAGGAGGCCGCCCGCGTGGCCGAAGCCTTCGGGGTGAAGATCGAGGTGAAGATCAAGATCTCGGGCGAGGCCTTCCTGACCCCGCCGGGGGCGCTCTCCGATCTGGTGGCCAAGGCGGTGGAGGCCGAAACCGGGGTCATCCCGGAGCTCTCCACCACCGGCGGCACCTCGGACGCGCGGTTCGTCAAGTCGCACTGCCCGGTGGTGGAATTCGGGCTGGTCGGCAAGACCATGCATCAGGTCGATGAAAACGTGCCGGTGGCGCAGATCCATCAGCTCAAGGCGATCTACAGCCGGATCCTGCGGGACTATTTCGCATGAACATCGCCATCGCCCGGACCGATGCGGAGCGGCAGGCCTGTTTCGACCTGCGCTTCGAGGTCTTCGTCGACGAACAGGGCGTCACCCCGGAGAGCGAGATCGACGCCGCCGATCAGGAGGCGATCCACCTTCTGATGACCGAGGAAGACGGCCCCATCGGCACCCTGCGCATTCTCTACGAGGCAGGCGACGCCCGGATCGGCCGGGTCTGCCTGCGCCAGAGCGCGCGCGGCAAGGGGCTGGGTGCCGCGCTGATGCAGGCTGCCCTTGCCGCGATTGCCGAGGGGCCGGCGGTGACCGCCATCCGGCTCAGCGCGCAGGTGCCGGTTCTGGGCTTCTACGAGGGGCTGGGCTTTACTGCCTATGGGCCGGTCTATGACGACGAGGGAATCCCGCACCGGTCGATGAAGCGGGATGCGACCGGGGCCGCCGGGTGACACTCCCGGGGACGCGCCCGGTGCTCGTCATCATGCTGAAGGAACCGCGCCCGGGCCGGGTCAAGACCCGGCTGGGGGCGGAGATCGGCATGGACCGGGCGGCGTGGTGGTATCGGCACACCTGTACCCGGCTGCTGCGCCGGCTGCGCGATCCGCGGTGGCGGCTGGTGCTGGCGGTCGCCCCGCAGACCGCGCTCGGGTCGCGGGTCTGGCCCGCCGATCTCGCCCGTGTGCCACAGGGCCGCGGCGATCTGGGCCGGCGGATGCTGCGACTGTTGCAGACCGCCGGGCCGGCGGGGCGGGACGGGCCCGTCTGCCTGATCGGCTCCGACATCCCCGATATCGCGCGGCCCCATATCGCCCGGGCCTTCGCCGCGCTCGGCGCCCATGATGCGGTGTTCGGTCCGGCGGAGGACGGCGGCTTCTGGCTGGTCGGCGCCAAACACCCCGCCCGGCTGCCGTGCGACAGCTTCGACGGCGCCCGCTGGTCCAGCCGCCACGCGCTGGCCGACAGTCTCTCCAGCCTGCCCGGGCTGAGTGTCGCGCTGACCGACCGGCTGCACGATGTCGACACCGCCGCCGACCTGCGCTGAGCCCTGCCCCGCCGCGCGCATCCGCCGATTTCAAATGACGCCGCAGCGCCGAAGTGATAGGGCGGATTCATGACACGCATCCCCTCCAAACAGGAAATCCTCGACTGGATCTCCGCCCACCCCACCCAGTCCTCCAAGCGGGACATCGCCAAGGCGTTCGGTATCAAGGGGTCGGACCGGATCGACCTGAAACGGGTTCTCAAGGACCTCGAGGCCGAGGGGCATCTGGAAAAGCGCAAGCGCACCTATCGCGATCCCGACCGGCTGCCGCCAGTCACCGTGCTGCAGGTCAAGGCCCCCAATCAGGACGGCGACCTGTTCGCCCGGCCGCTGGAATGGCATGGCGAAGGGGTGGAGCCCATCGTGCTGGTGATTCCGCGCGCCTCCGATCCGGCGCTGGGGGAAGGCGACCGCATCCTCGCCCGCATGACGCTGGTGCATGAGGAGGACCACAATTACGAGGCCCGGCTGATCCGCCGCATCGGATCGAACCCGCGCCGCATCCTCGGCATCTTCCGCAAGGGGGCGGAGGGCGGCCGCATCGTGCCGATCGACAAATCCGGCAGCACCGAATGGATGGTGCCCGAAGACGCCCGCCAGGGTGCCCGCGACGGCGAGCTGGTCGAGGCAGAACAGTCCGGCCCGAAATCCCGCTTGGGCCTGCCCCGCGCCCGGATCACCGACCGGCTGGGCGACCCGACCGAGCCCCGCGCGGTCTCGCTGATCGCCATCCACCAGCACGGCATTCCCGACGCTTTCCCCGACGAGGTGATCGAGGAGGCCGACCGCTGCAAGCCCGCCGGGCTGGTCGGGCGTGAGGATCTGCGCGACCTGCCCCTGATCACCATCGACCCCAGCGACGCGCGCGATCACGACGACGCCTGCTATGCCCATGCCGACGACGATCCGAAGAACCCCGGCGGCCATGTGATCTGGGTCGCTATCGCCGATGTCGCCGCCTATGTCCGCCCCGGCAGCGCGCTGGACCGCGAGGCCTGGAAACGCGGCAACTCCACCTATTTCCCCGACCGGGTGGTGCCGATGCTGCCCGACCGGCTGTCGGGCGATCTCTGTTCGCTGCACGAAGGGGTGCCGCGCGCCTGTCTGGCGGTACGGATGCAGATCGACGCCCATGGCCACAAGGTCGGCCACCGGTTCGTGCGCGGACTGATGCGCTCGGTCGCGTCGCTGAATTATGCCGAGGTGCAGGAGGCGATCGACGGGGCCCCGAACGACCGCACCGGGCCGCTGCTGGAGGAAGTGCTCAAGCCCCTCTACGCCGCGCATAACGCCCTGCAGGAGGCCCGCGAACTGCGCCAGCCGCTCGATCTCGACCTGCCGGAACGGCGTATCGTGCTGAGCGAGGACGGCAAGGTGCAATCGGTCAATTTCCGCGACCGGCTGCAGGCGCACCGGCTGATCGAGGAGTTCATGATCCTCGCCAATGTCGCCGCCGCCGAAACCCTGATCGCCAAACGCTCGCCGCTGCTGTTCCGGGTGCATGAGGAACCCGCCCCCGACAAGCTGGAGGCGCTGCGCGAAACCGCCCAGGCGGCGGGCTTCAACCTGGCCAAGGGACAGGTGCTGAAGACCCGGCATCTGAACCTGCTGCTGCATCAGGCCGCCGGCACCGACGATGCCGAGCTGATCAACATGTCGACGTTGCGGTCGATGACCCAGGCCTATTACAGCCCGGAGAATTTCGGCCATTTCGGCCTGGCGCTGGCGCATTACGCCCATTTCACCTCGCCGATCCGGCGCTATGCCGACCTGATCGTGCACCGCGCGCTGATCGCCTCGCACGGGTGGGGCAAGGACGGGCTGAGCGGCGAGGAGATCGAACGGCTGGAGAAGACCGCCGAACATATCTCGGAAACCGAGCGGCGCTCGATGATGGCCGAGCGCGACACCACCGACCGGTATCTGGCCGCCTATCTGTCCGAACGGGTCGGCAATGAATTCGCCGGCCGGGTCAGCGGCATCGCCCGCTTCGGCGCCTTCGTCAAGCTGGACGAGACCGGCGCCGACGGGCTGATTCCGGTGCGCACCCTGGGCCGCGAGTTCTTTCATTTCGATGCCGAGGCCGGCACCTTGATGGGATCGGACACCGGGCTGACCATCGCGCTGGGGCAACAGGTGACGGTGCGGCTGACCGAGGCCACCGCGGTCACCGGCGGGCTGCAGCTGGAACTGCTGTCGCTGGGCGACAAGCCGCTGCCCCGCGGACCGTCACCTGCCTCCCGGCGCGGCGCCCCCAAACGCAAACTGTCGCGGTCGAAGAAGAAGTCCGACAAGCTCAACCGCAAGCTCCGCCGCCGCTGACCCTTCCCCGCCCGCTTCCGGTGCCAAAACGCCGCTGCCGCTGTCGTGACGCTTTCGTGACCGCCGGTTTCGCGGTATACTGCTGGCAAGAGCAGAAAACCCACGCAAAAGCGGGAACAAAAACATGCGTATTTGGTATGGCGCCGCAGCCATCGCCCTGTTGGGCGGTGGGTCAGTTGCAGCACAGGCAGTCGATCATTCCCCCCGTCCGGAAGCGCGCCCCGCCGCCATCCCCGGTTTCCTTCTGGAAGCGGCCAGCTTCGTCATGGCCGATGAGGAGATGCTGACCCCGAGCGCCCTGTCGCCCCGCACCTCGCTGCGACCTACCCGGCGCCCCGATCAGCTCTCCCCTCAGATCGCCGGCGCCGAGGACAGCCCGCACATGCCCAGCCCTCAGGAAATCGCCGGCTTCCATCGCTGGGTCGCCCAGTTCAAGCCCCGCGCCGCGGCACAGGGCATCCACGGCGACACCTTCGACCGGGCCTTTCGCGGCCTGACGCTCGATGCCGATGTGATCCGGCGCGACCGCAACCAGTCCGAATTCTCCAAACCGATCTGGGCCTATCTCGACAGCGCCGCCTCGGACGTGCGGATCGCAAACGGCAAGGCGGCGCTGGAAAAACACCGCGCCACGCTGGACCGGATCGAACGCAAATACGGCGTCGACAAGGAGGTCGTGGTGGCGATCTGGGGGCTGGAAAGCGCCTATGGCAGCTTCCGCGGCAACAACAACGTGATCCGGTCGCTGGCGACGCTGGCCTATGAAGGCCGCCGCGCGGCATTTTTCGAAGACCAGCTGGTTGACGCGCTGAAGATCGTGCAGGCCGGCGATATCGCCCCCGACAAGATGACCGGCAGCTGGGCCGGCGCCATGGGGCATACCCAGTTCATGCCGTCCTCCTTCCTGGAGCACGCGGTGGATTTCACCGGCGACGGCCGCCGCGACATCTGGTCGGACGACCCCAGCGACGCGCTCGCCTCCACCGCCGCCTATCTGGCCCGCTTCGGCTGGACCCGGGGCCAGCCCTGGGGGGTCGAGGTGCGGCTGCCCAAGGGCTTCGACTACGCGCTGGCGCAGCGCAGCATCACCATGTCCCCGGCCGACTGGGCGCGCCTCGGCGTCACCGGGCTGAACGGCGTGCCGGTGCCGGAATACGGCAAGGCGGCGATCCTTCTGCCGGCCGGTGGCCATGGCGCCGCCTTCATGATCTTCGACAATTTCAAGGTGATCGAACGCTATAACGCAGCGGATGCCTATGTGATCGGGGTCGGCCATCTGTCCGACCGGATCCGCGGCGCCGGGCCGATCCACAGCGCCTGGCCGCGCAACGACCGGCTGCTGAGCTTCGATGAGCGCAAGGAGCTGCAGGAACGGCTGACCCGGGCCGGTTATGACACCCAGCATGTCGATGGCCGCATCGGACCGCTGACGATCTCCGCCGTGCGCGCCTATCAGGTTGCGAACGGGCTGCAGGCGGACGGCTACCCCTCGCTCGACCTGCTCAAGCGTCTGCGCTGAGCCGGAAACGCGCGCCCTTCGGGACGCGCGTGCCTTCGGCGAGAGTATTTGGACAGAGAAGAAGCCGCCAGGCGGGTTTTCCAGGCAGGTTTTCGACCGGGCCGGGCCTCCGGGCCCGCACCCTGTTTTTCTCCAATCAGCTCGGCGACATGCCGCGTAGCCGTTCGGAGCGGCGGCGCAGCAGCTCCACCGTGGTCAGAAGCGCGATGGAGATCCCCACCAGGATCGTCGCCACCGCCAGAATCGTCGGGCTGATCTGTTCGCGCAGGCCGGTGAACATCTGCCAGGGCAGCGTTTTCTGACCGGCGGACCCGACGAAGAGCACCACAACCACCTCGTCAAAGGAGGTGATGAAGGCGAAGAGCCCGCCCGAGATCACCCCCGGCATGATCAGCGGCATCTGCACCCGGAAGAAGGTGGTGACCGGATCGGCCCCCATATTCGCCGCCGCCCGCGTCAGAGAACGGTCGAAGCCCACCAGCGTTGCCGTCACGGTGATGATGACGAACGGAATGCCGAGCGCCGCATGAGCCAGGACAACACCGAAATAGGTGCCCTGCAGGCCGATCCGCGAATAGAAGAAGTACATCCCCGCGGCGGAGATGATCAGCGGCACGATCATCGGCGAGATCAGGATCGCCATGATGGCACGACGGAACGGCACATGTTCGGCGCTGAGCCCGATGGCCGCCAGGGTGCCGAAACTGACCGACAGCAGCGTCGCCACCGGTGCGATCATCACCGAGTTCTTCAGCGCCTGTTGCCAGTCGTTGTTGGTGAAGAAATCGCGGTAATGCTTCAGCGAATAGCCGGCGGGGTCGAGCCGCAGCATCTCCGGCGTGAAGGTGAAGAAGTTCTCCGCGTTGAAGCTGAGTGGCATCACCACCAGAATCGGGGTGATCAGGAACACCAGGATCGCGCCGCAGATCACCCGGAAGGTATAATGCCACAGCACCTGGCCGGGGGTCAGGTAGGGCACTAGCCGCGCCCGGTAGCGGCCCTCGTAGAGCCAGTAGGTAAACCAGCCGAAGAACCAGCCGAAGGCGCCGCCGACGATTGCCCCGGGCAGCGCGCCGAGCGCGAACCCCGCGACGATGAAGACCAGCGCGATGCCCCAGCGGGCGGCCTTTTCGCTGGGCACCAGTTTGGTCGCGGCATAGGCCAGCACCCCGAGCAGCACCGCGCCGATCACGATGCCGAGGAGGCCACTGCCCTGGGCGGTGCCGATGAAGAGCCCGGCAAAGGCGCCGGCGGCGGCCACCACGGGCACGTAGAAGCTGACGGGCTTGCGGGAAATCGGGGTCAGTGCTGCGGACACGTCACGGCCTCCGGTTCGGTTTTCTTTTTCAGTTCAGAGAGTTGCACTGCCATCGCCTTAGCCCAGCTTGACATTGTCGATGCCGACGATCTTGTCGTAGACCCAGTAGAGCAACAGCACGACACCCAGCAGGATCGATCCCAGCGCCGCCCCGAGCCCCCAGTTGAGCGAGGAGGAGATGTGATAGGCGATCCGGTTCGAGATGAAGGTCCCGGTGGTACCGCCGACAATCTCGGGCGTGATGTAATAGCCGATCGCCAGGATGAAGACGAGGACGGAGCCGGCGCCGATCCCCGGCACCGATTGCGGGAAATAGACCCGCCAGAACGCCGTCCAGTTGGTCGCACCCAGCGATTTCGCCGCGCGCAGATAGCTGGGCGGGATCGTCTGCATCACCGAGTAGAGCGGCAGGATCATGAAGGGCAGCAGGATGTGAGTCATCGCCACGATGGTGCCGAACTGGTTGTTGATCATCACCAGCCGCGCGTCATCGGCGACCAGCCCCAGCCAGACCAGTACATCGTTGATCACCCCCTGCTGCTGCAGCATCACCTTCCAGGCGCTGGTACGGACCAGAAGCGAGGTCCAGAACGGCAGCAGCACCAGGATCATCAGCAGGTTGGCGGTGCGCGACGGCAGGTTGGCGAGGATCCAGGCCACCGGATAACCGAGAAGGATGCAGGAGGCCGTGATCACCAGGCTCATGAACAGGGTACGCTTGAACAGCATCAGATAGATCTGCTGGTTCTCCGGCCGCGGCTCGATTCCGTCGGGGGATTTCTGCAGGTCGATGGCGTTCAGGAAATAGCCGTTGGTGTATTTCGGCGAGAAGATCTGGATGGTCTCCCAGACCGAGGGGTCGACCCAGGCCTTGTCGGCCTTGGCGAACTGGTCCTTCAGGCTGACCGTCTCGAACCCCGGCGCGGCGGCGGCAGCGGCGGCGATACGCGCATCGCTGGCGCCCTTGGCGTGACCGGCGGCCATGTCCAGATAGGCTGCGGTATAGAGGAAATCTTCAAGCTTCTTCTTCGCCGGATCGTCGCCTTCGCCGGTCAGATAGGCGGCCCAGCGATCCCAGGTGCGGGCGGTCAGCGGCAGCGCGGTGCGATTGGCGTCGCTCTGCATCATCGCCGCCCAGCTGGCCGGATCCTTCCAGCTCGGGTCCAGGGCGATCAGCTGATCGGTGTAGATATCGGTATCGAACCGGCTGGCCCGGCGCCCGGTCTTGCGGAACAGCGACGACAGCCCGGTTTTCTCGTAGTTCAGACGGGTGCCCAGGCGGGTGTGCAGCTTCTGCTCCTCCGCCAACACCAGATCGATGTAGAAGGCGTCGTAAAGCGCCTCGCCCGGCGCCGCGCCGCTGGCGGCGTCCCAATCCTGCAGCACCACCACGGTTTCGGGCAGTGTCTCGGCGACGATGTCGTTTTCCACCGAGCGGAACAGCATGTCCGCGATCGGGGCGATAAAGGTGACCAGCACAAAGATCAGCAGCGGCGAGATCAGCGCCAGTGCACGCATCTTCTGCATCCGCAGCGCGCGGGCAAGGCTGCGCTTGAGCGGGGTGCCGTCGGCGGCCAGAACCGGGCCGGAGTTTGCTGCGCTATCGCTCATCCGTCATGACCCTCCACAACCAGAATGACACTGTCGGCGGTGCGGCGCCGGATCTCGGCGACCTCCTGATAGGCCGGGTCGTTATAGGCGGCCAGCGCAGCCTCGTAGCTGGGGAATTCAATCACGACGTGGCGCTCAAGAACCTCACCTTCGGGCACAACGCTCTGACCGCCGCGGACGATGAACCTGCCGCCCAGACCTTCGAGGATCGGCGTATCGCGCACGACATATTCCTGATAGGCCTCGGGGTCGTTCACGGTGATGTGGCCGATGATGTAACCTTTGGGCATGCTGCCTCCGCCGTCCCTTGGGGGATGGGCCCCGAACGGGCCCATCCGGTTTCGTCAGTCAGCGACGCTTACTTGGCCAGCCAGGCCTGGAATTTGGCGTCGATGTCGTCGCGGTAGTCGGCCCAGAACTCGTAGTTATAGAGCAGCGTGTTCTTGGCGTTTTCCGGATCGGTCGGCATGTGCGGCGCCATGTCGATGCCCAGGTCGGCGTGCTGACCCACCAGCGGTGCCGAGGAGAAACGGGCCGGACCGTAGGAGATGTATTTCGCCTGATCCGCCAGACGCTTGGTGTCGGTGGCGAATTTCACGAAATCCTCGACCCGGGCCAGGTGATCTTCGGACAGGCCGGTCGGGATGATCCAGCCGTCCAGGTCGAACACCTGCATGTCCCACATCATCGCCACGGGCTGCTTCTGCTCTTCGATGACCGAGAACAGGCGACCGTTGTAGGTCGAGCCCATGAAGACCTCGCCATCGGCCAGCAGCTGCGGGGTATCGGCGCCGGCCGACCACCAGACGACGCTGTCTTTGATGGTGTCGAGCTTGGCCAGGGCCTTTTCCTGACCTTCTTCGGTCGCCAGGACATCATAGATTTCGTCCTTGGCGACACCGTCGCAGTACAGCGCCCATTCCATGTTGTTGATCGGGCGCTTTTCCAGCGCGCGCTTGCCCGGATATTTCTCCAGGTCGAAGACGTCGCAGACAGTGCTCGGGGCGGCGACGCCCTCCGGCACCAGGTCGGTGCGATAGCCGAAGGTGGTGGAATAGACGATCTGCGGGATGAAGCAGTCCGACACGATCAGATCGCCGAAATCTTCCGATGCCGCGGTGCCGTCATCGCCCGGCAGCAGAAGCTCATCGGGGTCGAATTCCATCGCCAGACCTTCGTCGCACAGACGGATGGCATCAGCGGCGACGACGTCCACCAGGTCCCAGGTGATGTTGCCGGCTTCGTTCATCGCGCGCAGCTTGGCCACCGCTTCGTTCGAGCTTTCGTCCCAGACGACCTTCACCTCGGGGTGCATGGCGACATAGGGCTCGGCATAGGCGCGGACCTGGGATTTCTGATAGGCGCCGCCCCAGCTGACCAGGGTCATTTCATCGGCCATTTCGGCCATCGCCATCGGTGCCAGCAGCGCCGTCGAAGCGGCAAGTGCGGCAAGGGACTTGAGTTTCATGATTAGACTCTCCTTGTAAAATCGCGCGGTTCGGATTCGCGTTTTCTTATGGATCCCCGGTCTGTCTGCCGGGGTTGTGTCACGCTGGGCGCCGGGCGCCTGAGGGCAGCCCTCAGGCGTCGAGCGCGCGGCAGTCCTGCGGCAACCAGCCGATCTCGACTTGTTCGCCCGGCTTCAGGCGGATCTGATCGGGTGCGTTGCGCGATTTGATGATGAAATCATCGTTTCCGGCGACGCTGATGCGGGTGCGGAACACATCGCCCATGTAGATGAATTCCTTCACCTCGGCCTTGAGCAGATGCGCGCCCTCCTGCAGGCGGTCCTTGTTGACCTCGACCCGCTCGGGGCGGATCGACACCTTGGTGCGCTGGCCGACCTCAGTCACATTGACCGGCTTGCAGTCGATCAGCCCGCCACCGTCGAGCTGCACCACAGCGTGCTCGCCCGAGATTTCCTTGACCACGCCTTCCAGCGTGTTGTTTTCGCCGATGAACTGCGCCACGAAGCTGTTCTTCGGGCTTTCATAGAGCTCATCGGGCGGAGCCAGCTGCTGGATCCGGCCATCGTTGAACACGGCGACCCGGTCCGACATGGTCAGCGCCTCGGTCTGGTCATGGGTCACGTAAACGGTGGTGATCCCCAGATCATGCGCCAGCCGGGTGATTTCGAACTGCATGTGTTCGCGCAGCTGCTTGTCCAGCGCGCCGAGCGGTTCGTCCATCAGCACCAGTTCGGGTTCGAACACCAGCGCCCGGGCCAGGGCAATCCGCTGCTGTTGACCACCCGAAAGCTGCGCCGGACGACGGCCCCCGAAGGCACCCATCTGCACCATGTCCAGCGCCCGCTTGACCTTCTCCTCGCGCTCGGACTTGCCGATCTTGCGGACCTCCAGCGGGAACGACAGGTTTTCCGCCACGGTCATGTGGGGAAACAGCGCATAGTTCTGGAACACCATGCCGATGCCGCGCTTGTGCGGCGGGATGTTGTTGATGGGTCGACCGTCCAGCTTGATCTCGCCATGGGTGGCGGTCTCGAACCCCGCCAGCATCATCAGGCAGGTGGTCTTGCCGGACCCCGACGGGCCGAGCATCGTCAGAAACTCGCCCTTGGGCATGGTCAGGTTGAGGTCTTTGACGACTAGATTTTCGCCATCATAGCTTTTTTGCACACGTTCGAATTCAACGAACGCATCGTTGCTTGATGTAACAGCCAAAAGAGGCTCCCCGTCATTTGTCATTTGCTGCGGTCTGCGCCGCTTTGTTCCTAAACTAAAACAAGGCCCGTGGCGCGACGCAACCCGTTTGCGGAGTTTCGAGGCAGATTCCGCGTTTCGACCAGCAAATAGGCAGAGTCACTTGTGTTAAGGCGCTACGCGAACACAACATATTGTGTCAGCAGTTCTTCCGAACCCAAATCAGGCCGCCCGGGAGCGTCCGGATGCCGCACCGGGCCTTTGTCCCCAGCCGCTCTTGTGCCCATATGGCCGGACAGCAAAACCGCCCGGCAACCTACAGGAGCCGCCGATGAGCCCGATCGATCTGCCCTTCACCCCCGCCGAATATCAGCGCCGGCTGGCCCTGACCCGCGCCGAAATGGCCGCGCGCGGGCTCGACGCCCTGTTCGTGACCGACCCGTCGAACCAGGCCTGGCTGACCGGCTATGACGGCTGGTCGTTTTACGTGCATCAGGGGGTGATCGTGCTGCCCGATGCCGATCCGATCTGGTGGGGCCGCAACCAGGATACCAATGGCGCCCTGCGCACGGTCTGGATGGAGCCGGAACGGATCTGGGGCTATGCCGACAATTACGTGCAGTCGACCGACCGCCATCCGATGCAGGAGCTGGCCGCGCGTCTCGCCGGTCTCGGGCTGGAGCAGGCCCGGATCGGCGTCGAGATGGACAATTACTACTTCTCGGCCAAGGCGATGGAGGTCCTCTCCGAGACTCTGGCCCAGGCCAGCTGGATCGACGCCACCGCGCTGGTGAACTGGCAGCGGGCGGTGAAATCCGCCGAGGAGATCGGTTTCATGCGCAAGGCTGCGCGGATCTCGGAAAAGATCGTCGACGGGCTGCTGGAACGGGTCGAACCGGGCGTGCCGAAGAACGAGGTGGTCGCCGAAATCTACCGCGATTCGATTCGCGGCGTGGAGGGTGCCTGGGGCGATTACCCGGCAATCGTGCCGCTGCTGCCCTCAGGCCCGGACGCCGCCGCGCCGCATCTGACCTGGGACGGGCGGCCGTTCGAAACCGGACATGCCACGTTTTTCGAGATCGCCGGCTGCTATCGCCGCTATCACACCCCGTTCTGCCGCACGATCTTTCTGGGCGAGCCGCCGGATTTCCTGAAACGCGCCGAAGCGGCGCTGATCGAGGGGCTGGAGGCCGGGCTGGACGCCGCCCGCCCCGGCAACCGCGCCTGCGACATCGCCAATGCGCTGGCCGCGCCGCTGGAACGTGCCGGCATCGAACGCGGCGCCCGCTGCGGCTATCCCATCGGGCTCAGCTATCCGCCCGACTGGGGCGAGCGGACGATCTCGCTCAGGGCGGAGGATGAAACCGTGCTGGAACCGGGGATGACCTTCCACTTCATGCCCGGGCTGTGGATGCTGGACTGGGGGCTGGAGATCACCGAGAGCATCCTGATCCGCGACGAGGGCCCGGCGGAAACCTTCTGCAACCGGCCACGGCAGATGTTCGTGAAACGCTGACGAACAAAAGGCCCGGCGCACGGCCGGGCCTCAACTTGCAGAACCTGTCGCGAGCGATCAGCTCCGCACGAGTTTCTCGTAGCTTTCCGAGATGTCCCGGGTCAATGCGCCGACATCGAAACTGTAGTCGCCGATCTGCCCCACCGGGGTAACCTCGGCGGCGGTGCCGGTCAGCCAGCACTGTTCGAACCCTTCCAGCTCTTCCGGCATGATGTGGCGCTCATGCACGGCGATGCCCTTGTCCTTCAGCATGCCGATCACGGTCTGTCGGGTGATACCGTTCAGGAAGCAATCGGGCAGCGGCGTGTGCACCTCGCCATCCTTGACGAAGAAGATATTGGCGCCGGTCGCCTCGGCCACATAGCCGCGGTAATCCATGAACAGCGCGTCCGAGCAGCCCTTCGCCTCGGCCGCGTGTTTCGACATGGTGCAGATCATATAGAGACCGGCCGCCTTGGCATGAACCGGGATGGTCTCTGGCGAGGGGCGTTTCCATTTGGCGATATCGAGCTTGGCGCCCTTCATCTTGGCGTCGCCGTAATAGTTGCCCCATTCCCAGCCGGCGACGGCCAGCCGCACCGGGTTGCGCGCGGCGGAAACGCCCATGTCCTCACCGGCCCCCCGCCAGGCCACCGCCCGCACATAGGCATCGGTCCAGCCGTTGGCCTCGAGCATGGCGTATTTCGCCGCCTCGATCTCCTCGACCGAATAGGGGATCTCCATGTCGAGAAGCCGCGCCGAATTGCGCAGCCGTTCGGAATGCTCGACGCCCTTGAAGATCTTGCCGTTGTAGCAGCGCTCACCCTCGAACACCGAGGAGGCGTAGTGCATTGCATGGGTCAGGATGTGTACATTGGCATCGCGCCAGTCGATCAACTGGCCATCCATCCAGATCTTGCCGTCGCGGTCGCCATATCCAGCCATGTTACGCCTCCATCTCCTTGCGTGAGCCTCGAATCAAGCTTTACCTTTCTTGCGCGACATCCGCATATGAACGACAGAAAGTTGCGCAAAAGATGCGATTCGATACTGCTTCGCTCTTGGAATGTCAACAAGACTGACGTAAACTCCGCCGCGAGAGGTGAGAGGGGCTAGACAGACGATGGCGGATGGACGCATTGCCCAGGTGCAAAAGGGCGAGGACCTTCTGTTTCTGACCGACGAGCAGCTGCGTCAGGGGATCGAGGCGATGTTCTTCGCCTATCGCGGCTTCACCGCCGACCCGGACCGGATCCTAGGGGAAATGGCCTATGGCCGGGCGCATCACCGGGCGATCCACTTCATCAACCGCGCGCCGGGCACCACGGTGAACAATCTGCTGACCATCCTCGGCGTCACCAAACAGTCGCTGAACCGGGTGCTGCGGACGCTGATCGCCGACGGGCTGGTGGAAAGCTGTGTCGGCACCGCCGACAAGCGCGAACGCCATCTCTATCTGACCGACACCGGCCACGAACTGGAGGCGCGGCTGTCGGATGCGCAGCGCGCCCGCATGCGCGCCGCCTATCGCGAGGCCGGACCGGAGGCGGTGGCCGGGTTTCGCAAGGTGCTGGAGGCGATGATGGATCCGGATATGCGACGCTGCTACCTGCGACTCAGGGACAGCGCGGGATGAACGCGCTCGACCCGCACCTGTTGATCGTGGACGACGACGAACGGATCCGCGACCTGCTGAAGAAATTCCTGCAGCGCAACGGCTTTCTGGTGAGCGCGGCCCGCGATGCGGCGCATGCGCGGCGGATCCTCGAAGGGCTGGAATTCGATCTGATCGTGATGGACGTGATGATGCCCGGCGAGGATGGCATCAGCCTGACCCGGTCGCTGCGCGAGACGATGACGACGCCGATCCTGCTGCTGACCGCGCGCGGCGAGACCGACGACCGCATCGCCGGGTTGGAGGCCGGGGCCGACGATTACCTTGGCAAGCCGTTCGAGCCGAAGGAGCTGCTGCTGCGGATCAACGCGATCCTGCGGCGGATGCCGGAAACCCCGAGCGAACAGACCGCGCCGAAAATCCTGCAGCTGGGCCCGATCCGCTATGACATCTCCCGCGGGGAGATGTGGCAAGGCAGCGATCTGGTGCGACTGACCGCCACCGAAAGCCAGCTGATGCGGATATTCTCGGCCCGCCCCGGCGAGCCGATCAGCCGCACCACCCTGGTCGAGGAACTGGGCCGCGACCGCGGCCAGGCGCAGGAACGGGCGGTGGATGTGCAGATCACCCGGCTCAGGCGCAAGATCGAGCCTGACCCGAAGCAACCCCGCTACCTGCAGACGGTGCGGGGCGCCGGGTATATGCTGGCGCCCGACTGACCCGCCTCGGGGCGCCCCCCGGGCGCCGCCGCTCCGCGGCACATTTCGCCTTCGGCGAAGATATTTGCAGTCAGGAAAGTCCCCGGGGCGATGGCGCCCGGAGGGGCACCCGCGATCCTGCCAACCGCTCGACTTTGCGGATCAGGTGTGATCTGAACGGGCGCGAGCGAGACAACGGACGAGGGCTGCGGAATGAGCGATACGCCGGTCGAACAGATGAGCTTTGAACAGGCGATGAAAGAGCTGGAGGCGGTGGTCGGCCAGCTGGAACGCGGCGATGTGGCGCTGGACCAGTCGATCGCGCTTTATGAACGCGGCGCGGCGCTGAAGAAACGCTGCGAGGACGAGCTGAAGCGGGCAGAGGAAAAAGTCGCCGCGATCACGCTGGATGCCGAAGGCGCCCCCACCGGGACCAAGCCGGTCGAAGGGCTCTGAATGTTCGCCGACCGTCTGGCCGGGGATGCGCGCCGCATCCAGGCCCATTTCGATCAGGTTCTGGGCCCGCTCGACGACCTGCCGGTGACCCGGGCGATGCGCTACGCTTGCGAGGGCGGCAAGCGGCTGCGCGGGTTTCTGGTGCTGGAAAGCGCGCGGATGCTGGGGGTCGACCCGGCCCGGGCGATCTGGCCCGCCACCGGCATCGAGGCGCTGCATGCCTATAGTCTGGTGCATGACGATCTGCCCTGCATGGATGACGACGATCTGCGCCGCGGCCGGCCCACGGTGCATGTGAAATGGGACGAGGGCATCGCGGTGCTGGCCGGCGATGCGCTGCAGGCGCTGGCCTTTGAGCTGGCCGGGCATCCGGATTGCGGCGATGGCGCGGTCCGGGCCGATCTGGTGCTGAGCCTCGCCCGTGCCTCCGGCGCCCGCGGCATGGTGCTGGGTCAGGCGCTGGATATCGCGGCGGAGACCGCCGAGATGCCGCTGACGCTCGAGCAGATCACCCGGCTGCAGGCCGGCAAGACCGGGGCGCTGATCGAATGGTCCGCCTGCGCGGGCGCCCGGCTGGCCGGCGCGGAGACCGCGCCGTTGAGCCGTTTTGCCACCGCGCTCGGGCTTGCCTTTCAGATCGCCGATGACATCTTGGATGAGGAAGGCGATGCCGAGAAGGCCGGCAAGCGCCTGCGCAAGGATGCCGAGGCCGGCAAGGCGACCTTCGTGTCGCTGCTCGGGCTGTCCGGCGCCCGGACGCGGGCGGCAGAGCTGGTCGAGGAGGCCGGTGCCGCGCTGGAGCCCTATGGCGCGGCGGCGGAGTGCTTGCGGCAGGCCGCGCGCTTCGTTATCTCGCGCGACAGCTAATCCCCGCCCCGAAAGGAGGCGCCAGAAGATGCCAGACAGACCCAAGACACCGCTTTTGGACCAGGTCCACAGCCCCGCCGAGATGAAACGGCTGAGCGACAGTCAGTTGATCCAGCTGGCGGCGGAACTGAGGGCCGAGACGATTTCGGCGGTGTCGGAGACCGGTGGCCATCTGGGCGCGGGCCTGGGGGTGGTGGAACTGACCGTGGCGCTGCATGCGGTCTTCGACACGCCGCGCGACAAGATCATCTGGGACGTCGGGCATCAATGCTATCCCCACAAGATCCTGACCGGGCGACGTGACCGCATCCGCAGCCTGCGGCAAAAGGGCGGGCTGTCGGGCTTCACCAAACGGTCGGAAAGCCCCTATGACCCCTTCGGCGCCGCGCACAGCTCGACCTCGATCAGCGCGGCGCTGGGATTCGCCGTGGCCCGCGATCTGGGCGGCCAGGTGCCCGAGGGGCTGGGCGACGCCATCGCGGTGATCGGCGACGGCGCGATGAGCGCCGGCATGGCCTTTGAGGCAATGAACAACGCCGGTCATCTGAAGAAGCGGATGATCGTCATCCTCAACGACAATGAGATGAGCATCGCGCCGCCGGTCGGGGCACTGTCGTCCTATCTGTCGCGGCTCTATGCCGAGGAACCGTTCCAGGAGCTGAAGGCCGCCGCCAAGGGCGCGGTGTCGCTGCTGCCCGAGCCCTTCCGCGAAGGCGCCAAACGCGCCAAGGAGATGCTGAAGGGCATGGCGATGGGCGGCACCCTGTTCGAAGAACTGGGGTTTTCCTATATCGGGCCGATCGACGGCCATGATCTGAACCAGATCCTGCCGATCCTGCGCATGGTCAAGGCCCGCGCCACCGGGCCGATCCTGATCCATGCGCTGACCAAGAAGGGCAAGGGCTACGCCCCCGCCGAACGCGCCCGCGACAAGGGCCATGCGACGGCGAAGTTCGACGTGCTGACCGGGGAGCAGAAAAAGGCCCCCTCGAACGCGCCGAGCTATACCTCGGTCTTCGGTCAGGCGCTGGTGGAGGAAGCCACCCGCGACGACAAGATCGTGGCGGTGACCGCGGCGATGCCCGACGGCACCGGGCTGAACCTCTTTGCCGAACGCTTTCCGTCGCGCTGTTTCGACGTGGGGATCGCCGAACAGCATGGGGTGACCTTTTCCGCCGCGCTGGCGGCGGGCGGGATGAAACCCTTCTGCGCGATGTATTCGACCTTCCTGCAGCGCGGCTACGATCAGGTCGTGCATGACGTGGCGATCCAGCGGTTGCCGGTGCGCTTCGCCATCGACCGCGCCGGGCTGGTCGGCGCGGATGGGGCGACCCATGCCGGCGCCTTCGACATCGCCTTCATGGCCAATCTGCCGGGCATGGTGGTGATGGCCGCCGCCGATGAGGCGGAGCTGAAACATATGGTCGCCACCGCCGCCGCCCATGACGAGGGGCCGATCGCCTTCCGCTATCCCCGTGGCGAAGGCGTGGGGGTGGACCTGCCCGCGCGCGGCGAGGTGCTGGAGATCGGCAAGGGCCGGATGATCCGCGAAGGCGGCCGCGTCGCGATCCTGTCCTTCGGCACCCATCTGGCCGAGGTTCTGAAAGCCGCCGAGGCGCTGACCGCACGCGGCATCAGCCCGACCGTCGCCGATGCGCGCTTCGCCAAACCGCTCGACCGCGATCTGATCCTGCGGCTCGCGGCGGAACACGAGGCGCTGATCACCCTTGAGGAGGGATCGGTCGGCGGCTTCGGCTCTCACGTCGCGCAACTGCTGGCCGACGAGGGGGTCTTCGACCACGGGCTGAAGTTCCGCTCCATGGTCCTGCCCGATATCTTCATCGACCAGGCCAGCCCCGAAGACATGTACCGTACCGCCGGCATGAGCGCCGATCAGATCGAGGCAAAGGTGCTGGAGGTTCTGGGCGTCACGTCGATTGCCGGGAAGCGGGCGTAGTGTCGATTCCGACCTTCCAGAACCTGATGCTGCCCGTCCTGAGGCTGATCGCCGACGGCCACGAAACGATCCCGAGCTGCCTCGCACCGCTCGCGGAGCAGTTTGAACTGACGCCGGACGAAGTGAACGAACTCCTCCCCAGCGGGAAACAAACGGTTCTTGCTAACCGGGCACACTGGGCGCGGAACTACATGTCCCAAGCCGGTTTGGTCGAGCCGATCAAGCGTGGATCCTATCGTCTTACCCCGCAGGGGGAGGCAACGCTTCGGGCCGATCTGGAGCAAATCGACGTCGACTATCTGTCCCGGTTTCCGTCGTTTCAGGAGTTCCGCAACCGCTCCAATTCCGATGCGGCCGCAGAGCGCAAGCCCCACTCACCCGCATTGCCGGGACAAGACCCAGCAGACACGCCGCAAGAACAAATCGAACGCGCGATTCATGCGCATAACCGCGCCCTGAACAGCGACGTGATCGAAGCGGTTCTGTCGCTCTCCCCAGCGCGGTTTGAACGTCTTGTGGTCGATCTCCTGCTCGCCATGGGCTATGGTGGTGGTGACCTGGAAAGAGGCTTGCAGACCAGCCTTTCCAACGATGGCGGCATCGATGGCGTCATCAATGAAGATACGCTGGGACTGGATGCCGTGTACGTGCAAGCGAAACGTTACGCTCCGGACAATAAGGTCGGCCGACCCGCGTTGAACGCCTTCGTCGGCTCACTCACCGGGGAAGGCGCGTCCAAAGGTGTCTTTGTCACCACGTCCGATTTCTCGAAAGACGCCATCGCATATGTGTCCCGAGTGCAGCAGCGCATCGTCCTGATCAACGGCCAGCGTCTTGCCCAACTGCTGATCGAACATGAGGTCGGAGTGCGCGCCCGAAAAACCTATATCCTTCGATCCGTTGACGAGGACTATTTCTCGGAAAGCTGAGCGTGATGACTGACACCGGCTCTCCGAACTGTCCTCACGCCTCCGACAGCAACGCCGCCAACCCCTCGCGATAGGTGGGATAGATCAGCTTCACCCCCAGCTCCCGCTTGATACGGTCATTCCACACCCGCTTGCTTTCAGCATAAAAGCTGCGTGCCATCGGTGTCATCTCGGCGGTCTCGAACGCTTCCTCCGGCGGCAGCGGCAGCCCCAACAGCTCCGCCGCATGGGCGATCACCGCCTCCGGCGGGGCGGGATCGTCGTCGCAGACGTTATAGATCGCCCCCGGGTTCGGATGGGCGATCGAGGCCGCCAGCACCTGGGCGATGTCGTCGACATGGATACGGCTGAACACCTGCCCCGGCTTGACGATCCGTCGCGCCGTGCCTGCGCGCACCTTGGCAAAGGGGCCGCGCCCAGGGCCGTAGATCCCGGCCAGACGGAAGATATGCAGCGGCAAACCCGGGGTCGCGGCCCAGCCCGCCTCTGCCGCCACCCGCTGCTGCCCCCGCCGGGTGGAAGGGGTCAGCGGCGTCTCCTCATCGACCCAGCCGCCGCCATGATCGCCATAGACGCCGGTGGTGGACAGATAGCCGACCCAGTCGAGATGCGCGGCGGCGGTGGTGAAGTCAGGTCCCAACGCCGCCAGAACCGGATCGCCATCGGGTCCCGGCGCGACCGAGACCAGCACATGGCTCGCCTCAACCAGCTGCGGCAGCGGGCCGTCACCGGGCCAGACAACAGGTTCGACCCCGAGGGCTGTCAGCTCCGCCGCCCTCTCCGGGCTGCGGCTGGTGCCCAGCACCCGCCATCCCTCAGGCAGCAGCCGGGCGGCCAGCGCCCGCGCGGAATATCCCATTCCGATACAGAGAAGTGTCTTCGTCATGCCCCTTTGATGCGCAATGGGCCGTCATCGTGCAAGCCCTGCCGGGCGGCGGGGTTGATTTCGCGTCACCTCTCCGCCCATGCTCGGTCCATGACCGAGAAAACACATGACCTGAGCGGCGCCTATTCCCTGCAGACGCCTGAGGATTCCGTCGCGCTCTATGCCGGCTGGGCAAAGGATTACGATCAGACCTTCGCCACGGCGGAGGATTACCGGCTGCCGGCGGCGACGGCCGAGGCATTCAAAGCCGCCGGCGGCTCCGGGCCTGTGCTGGACGTCGGCGCAGGCACCGGGCTCTGCGCTGCCGCGCTCACCGCCCTGGGGATCGGCCCGATCGATGCGGCCGACATCAGCCCCGAAATGCTGAAGGTGGCGGGAGAGAAGGGCCTGTACCGCGCACTGATCGAGGCTGATCTGACCAAGGGCCTGCCACTGCCGGAGACGCCCTATGCCGGTGTCGTCTCCTCCGGCACCTTTACCACCGGGCACGTCGGCCCGGAGGAGATCGAGGCGCTGCTGCCGATCGCCCGTCCCGGCGCGCTTTTCGCCATCGCGATCAACGGAGCGCATTACGAGGCCGCCGGCTTCTCCGCCAAGCTGGACGCCCTGGCACAGGGGCCGATCCGCAACCTGTGGCTGCCGGAGGTGCGGATCTACGGAGAGAATGGCCGCGGCGCCCACAAGGACGACACCGCCCTGATCGCGCTTTTCGAGAAAGCCTGAGCGGTCGCCGCAGGCCGGGTCAGATCGCGCGCTGCGCACCCGATGCCTCCGGCGGGGAAATTTGCGGCCAGAAAAAACGGCGGCCTCCCAAAACCGATCGCGGGCAAGCGCTAACCCGGCATTAACCTCAGTGCCCCAGGCTCGGTACCGCGGTGCAGGCGGGGACGCCGATGACCGCGCCAGGAAAAGACCCCATACGGTCATTTTGGCGGGGCCGGCCACACGCCGCCCCTGCCTTTTCTACCTTCGGGCCCAGTCCGGCGCCCGTCCTTCCGGGCCGGAACCTGTCTTTTTCTGGCCCCAAATATCCTCGCCGAAGGCGCCCGTCGCCGGACGCCAGGCTCAGCTTGCGTAGGTCGAGCCTTCCTCGTCGAGGATCGCCTTCAGTTCCGCCAGATGGCGTTCGTCCTGCTCGGGATAGGCTTCCAGCTCGCGCGCGGTCTTCTCGGCGATCTCATCAGACAGCACCCGCAGCGGCTGACCGGTCTGCAGGGCGCGGATATAGGTCTCGGCGGCGCGTTCGAAATAATAGAGCCGGTTGAAGGTTTCCGCCACGGTCTGGCCGATCACCAGAACGCCGTGGTTGCCCATGATCATGACCTTCTTCTTCGGATCGGTCAGCAACGTGGCACAGCGGGCGCCCTCGTCCTCGAACGCCAGACCGCCATAGCCCTCGTCGATCACATAGCGGTTGAAAAAGGTGGCGCAGTTCTGGTCGATCGGCGGCAGGGTGCTGTCCTGCAGGTTGGCCAGCACGGTGGCGAAGATCGAATGCACATGCATCACGCAGCGGGCGTGCGGGCAGGCCCGGTGGATCCCGCCATGCAGCCCCCAGGCGGTGGGATCGGGCGCATCGGGACCCTTGAGCGTGTCGGGATTGTTGGCGTCGATCAGCAACAGTTCCGAGGCGCGGATCCGCGAGAAATGCACCTGATTGCGGTTCATCAGGAACTGGGTACCATCGTCGTTCACCGCGAGGCTGAAATGGTTCGCCACCCCTTCGTGCATGTTCAACCGCGCGGTCCAGCGGAAGGCAGCGGCCAGATCGACCCGTTCGGGCCAATGGTTCATGTTCGGGCGCAGATTGGTTACGGTCATGTCAGCTCTCCGGAAATTTGGCCGAAGTCTGACGGCCTATGGCGGCGGCGGCAACACGAAACCGGCAGCAATTGAACCGAAGACGGCTCCGCCCGGGCGGGACGCCCCGGGACTGAGCAAAGGGCAACACCGGATCAGGGTCTAAATCCGGCGGCTCGGCACCCAGGCATAACCGTTGGAACAGAGGATGTAGGCCTCGCGCAACCCGTGGGGCTTGTCGGTGGGCGCCTGCAGCAGGGTGGCACCGAAGGCCTCAGCACGGGCGGCGGCCTGATCGGGATCGCTGTCATACAGGCGAATCTCGAGCCCGGCGCCACGTGGCGGGGTTTCCGGCAGCAGCCCCAGCAGCGGATTGGAATGATAGGTGTGATCCCCATGCAGCTGAAACAGCTGATCGCCATAGGTCACTATGGCGAAATCGGCGCTGACGCGGTGGCAGGACAGACCGAAAACAGTCTCTAAGAAGGCGACTTCCGCCTCGACGTCGCGGACAAGCAGGTTCAGCCCGATGCCATGCAGGGATCGGCCGAAGCTCTCGGGGGAGGCGGTTTCATAATCCATGCCGTCACTTTGCCTGTCCGCCACAACTGCGCAAGCGTCGATGAAGCTTTGGCGACAGGTGACGCCGGGGCTTGCACCCGCCCATGACTTGGCGACAAACTGAGCCATGGAACAGAAAGCTTTCCCCGCCTGGCCCGATGTGGCCGCCCGTCTGATCGCCGTCGCCACCGGCCGCGAGCCCGCCGATCTGGTCATCAGGGGGGGCGCCTGGGTCAATGTTCACAGCCGCGAGGTTCTGCCCGGCCACGACATCGCCATCGCCGAAGGCCGGATCGCCTGCGTGGTGCCCGATGCCGGCTATTGCACCGGACCGGAGACCGAGATTGTCGAGGCCGAGGGGCGCTACATGATCCCGGGGCTCTGCGATGCGCATATGCATATCGAGAGTGGCATGCTGACACCGGCGGAATTCGCCCGTGCGGTGATCCCGCACGGCACCACCAGCATGTTCACCGACCCGCATGAGATCGCCAATGTGCTGGGGTTGGCGGGCGTGCGGATGATGCATGACGAAGCGGCGCTGCAGCCGATCAACATCTTCACCCAGATGCCGTCCTGCGCCCCCTCCGCCCCCGGGCTGGAGACCACGGGATACGAGATTTCCGCCGAGGACGTGGCCGAGGCGATGACCTGGCCCGGCATCATCGGCTTGGGGGAAATGATGAACTTTCCCGGCGTGGCGGCGGCCGATCCCAAGATGCTGGCCGAGATCGCCGCGACCCAGCGCGCCCGCAAGACGGTGGGCGGCCATTATGCCTCCCCCGATCTGGGGCCGGATTTCGCGGGCTATGTCGCCGGCGGGCCGGCGGACGATCACGAAGGCACCTGCGAGGCCGACGCCATCGCCCGGGTCCGGCAGGGGATGCGCAGCATGATGCGGTTGGGGTCGGCCTGGTACGATGTGCAAAGCCAGATCACCGCAGTGACGGAAAAGGGCCTCGATCCGCGCAACTTCATTCTCTGCACCGATGACTGCCATTCCGGCACGCTGGTCCACGACGGCCATATGAACCGGGTGGTGCGCCATGCGATCGCCTGCGGCTGCGACCCGCTGGTGGCGCTGCAGATGGCGACAATCAACACTGCCACACATTTCGGGCTGGAGCGCGAGCTGGGATCGCTCACCCCAGGGCGGCGGGCGGATGTGATCCTGACCTCGGACCTGACGGCGCTGCCGATCGAACAGGTCTTTGCCCGCGGCCGATTGGTGGCGGAAAACGGGATCTGCCTGGTCGACTGTCCGCATTACGACTGGCCCGATGCCGCCCGCAAAACCGTACATCTGGGCCATGAGCTGAGCGGCGGGGATTTCGAGATCACCGCCCCCGAGGGCGCCAATGCGGTGCGTGCCAATGTCATCGGCGTGATCGAGAACCAGGCCCCCACCAAGGCGCTGAAGGCCGATCTGCCGGTGCGCGACGGTCTGGTCGAGGCCGAGGGCGAGGTCTGCCAGATCGCCCTGGTCGAACGCCACCGGGCCACCGGCGGGGTGACCAATGCCTTCGTCTCCGGCTTTGGCTATCAGGGGCGGATGGCGATGGCCTCCACCGTGGCGCATGACAGCCACCACATGATCGTGGTCGGCACCGACCGCGACCAGATGGCGCTGGCCGCCAACCGGCTGGCCGAAGTCGGCGGCGGCATCACGCTGTTCCGCGACGGTCAGGAACTGGCGCTGGTCGAACTGCCGATCGCCGGGCTGATGTCGGATGCGCCGGCAGCGGAGGTGGCCGAAAAGGCCGCCGTGCTGATGCAGGCGATGCAGGACTGCGGCTGCAGCCTCAACAACGCCTATATGCAGCATTCGCTGCTGGCCTTGGTGGTGATCCCGGAATTGCGCATCTCGGACCTCGGGCTGATCGACGTCCGCAGCTTCCAGAAGATCCCGCTGTTCGAGCCGCTGTCATGACCGACCTGATGACGCCCGACACCCCGGCGCCAGAGCAGTTCACCGATCCCGCCGCCGCCGTCGCCCGGCTGGAGTCGCTCTATGAGCAGTCGGTCGGGTTTCTCTGCACCCACTTCGCCGGCGTGATGTCGGGGGCGGTTCCGGCCACCCGGATCCGCGCCTATTACCCGGAAATCCGGCTGACCACGACGACCCATGCCCATGTCGACAGCCGGCTCAGCTTCGGTCACGTCCCCGCCCCCGGCACCTATGCCGCAACCATCACCCGGCCCGATCTGTTCCGTAATTACCTGACCCAGCAGATCGGCCTGCTGGTGGAAAACCACGGGGTGCCGGTGACCGTGGGCGCCTCCACCACGCCGATGCCGGTGCATTTCGCGGTGGCCAACGACGCCAGCATCGCCGTCCCGCAGGAGGGGGCGACGCGGTTCGTGCTGCGCGACATCTTCGATGTGCCGGACCTCAGCACCACGCACGACGATATCGTCAACGGCACGTTCGTCGCCCAGGACGGGGTCGGCCCGCTGGCGCCCTTCACCGCGCAGCGGGTGGACTATTCGCTGGCCCGGCTCAGTCATTACACCGCTACCGATCCATCGCATTTCCAGAACCACGTTCTGTTCACCAACTACCAGTTCTACGTCAGCGCCTTCGAGGCCTACGCCCGCACCCAGCTGGCCGATCCCGGCAGCGGCTACAGCAGTTTCGTCAGCACCGGCGATGCCGAGATCACCGATCCAGACGCCCCGATCCCGACGGCGGAGAAGACCCCGCAGATGCCGGCCTTTCACCTCAAGCGGCCGGATGGCAACGGCATCACCCTGGTCAATATCGGCGTCGGCCCGTCGAACGCCAAGACGGCGACCGACCATATCGCGGTGCTGCGACCGCATGCCTGGATCATGGTCGGCCATTGCGCCGGGCTCAGGAACACCCAGGCGCTCGGCGATTTCGTGCTGGCCCATGCCTATCTGCGCGAAGACAAGGTGCTGGACGACGACCTGCCGGTCTGGGTGCCGATCCCGGCGCTGGCCGAGATTCAGGTGGCACTGGAACAGGCGGTGGCAGAGCTGACCCAACTGCAGGGCTATGACCTGAAGCGGGTGATGCGCACCGGCACGGTGGCGACGCTGGACAACCGCAACTGGGAGCTGCGCGACCAGACCGGCCCGGTACAGCGCCTCAGCCAGAGCCGCGCGATCGGCCTGGACATGGAAAGCGGCACCATCGCCGCGAATGGATACCGGTTCCGGGTGCCCTATGGCACGTTGCTCTGCGTCTCGGACAAACCCCTGCACGGAGAGCTGAAGCTGCCCGGCATGGCCTCGGACTTCTACAAGACCCAGGTGTCGCGGCATCTCAACATCGGGATCCGCGCGATGGAGATCCTGCGAACCATGCCGCTGGAACGGCTGCACAGCAGGAAATTGCGCTCTTTCGATGAAACCCCTTTCTTGTAAGGGCGAAAACCTGCAGTATCCGCTGAATTGGGCTTGATTTTCCCCACTACGCGTTGTGTTACACCGCAACATAACGCAAGACTCATGCGATGAGGCCCAACATCGGGCAGACGAAGGAGACCTAAAAAATGGCAACGAAGCCGATGACCAAGACCCAGCTTGTCGCCGCACTGGCCGAGGAAATGGGCACCGACAAGAAAGCCGCCGGCACCGCGCTGGACGCGCTGACCGCCCTGATCACCCGCGAAGTGTCCGCTGGCGGCGCCGTCACCCTGCCCGGCGTTGGCAAGATCTACTGCCGCGAGCGCCCGGAGCGCATGGTGCGCAACCCCGCCACCGGCGAGCAGTTCAAGAAAGAAGCCGACAAGGTGGTCAAGATGACCATCGCCAAAGCGCTGAAAGACAGCGTCAACGGCTGATCGGTCCGACGACCGGCCTGGCCGGTTCGACCAGAGTCAGGGGCCGCCGGATCGGGCGGCCCCTTTTCTTTTGACCGGGCTTTCTTTTTCGGATGCGCTGCGGCACCCTGGGCTTGATCCTTCGGCAGCGATCCGCTACCTGCGACCTCCCCCGCAGAGGACATTTCTTCCATGAGCCGCACGACACTTCTTGCCCTGGGCAGTCTGATTGTCGGCCTGCTGGTGCTCTGGATCAAATTCATCGCCTGGCAGATCACCGGCTCCGTCGCCCTGCTGTCGGACGCGCTGGAAAGCATCGTCAATGTCGCCACCGCGGCGGCGGCGCTGCTGGCGGTGATCTATGCCAACCGGCCAGCGGATGCGAACCATCCCTATGGCCACCACAAGGCAGAGCTGTTCTCGGCCGTTCTGGAAGGGGTGATGATCGTCGTCGCCGCCGTCTTCATCCTGCATGAGGCCTGGGATTCGCTGTTTGCGCCGCGAGTGATCCAGGCGCCGCTGCCCGGCCTGATGATCAACGGCGCCGCCAGTCTGCTGAACGCGGTCTGGGCCTATGTGCTGATCTCGCGCGGGCGCAGCCTGCGATCGCCGGCGCTGGTGGCGGATGGCAAACACCTCAGAACCGATGTGGTCTCCTCGATCGGGGTGGCCTTCGGGGTGGCCTTCGCCGTCTTTACCGGGCTGCCCTGGCTCGATCCGCTGATGGCCGCGCTGGTGGCGGTGAACATCCTCTGGGCCGGCTGGGGGGTGATGCGCCATTCGGTCGGCGGGCTGATGGACGAGGCCCTGCCGGAAGAGGATCTGGAACGGATCCGCGCGGTGATCGCCACCGAGGCGACCGGCGCCTATCAGGCGCATGACCTGCGCACCCGGCAGGCCGGCAGCGCCATTTTCATCGAATTCCACCTGGTCGTTCCCGGCAACTCGACCGTCAACGCCGCCCATGAAGTCTGCGACCGGGTCGAGGCGGCGCTGGAAAGCGAACTGCCCGGGGCCGTCATCACCATCCATGTCGAGCCCGAGGAAAAGGCCAAGCGCAGCGGCATCGTGGTGCATTAAATCCCAACCGCAGAGCGCCCCGCGCTGCCGCCCCGATCGGCAAAGCGTCGCGACAGACCGCAGCCGGGGCCGGAATAACCTTGCGTTCGGAACGCTCTGACGTATGAGTCTTGGCAAGACTGACCCTGAGGACCTTTCCGACATGCAGATGCTGGGCACTTTCATCAAACCGATGCATCGCGAAGGGGTCAAATTCGTCGCCGCCTTCGCCGTTATCACCCTGGTTCTGTTCCTGATCTGGGACGTGCTGGGCTGGATCGGCGTCGGGCTGACGGTCTGGTGCTATTACTTCTTCCGCGATCCCGAGCGGGTGCCGCCCGACCGCCCCGGCCTGGTCATCAGCCCGGCCGACGGCATCGTGTCGCTGATCGAACCGGCGGTGCCGCCGGCGGAGCTGGGCATGCCGGACATGGCGCTGACCCGGGTCAGCATCTTCATGAACGTGTTCAACTGCCATGTGAACCGCGCCCCCGTCGCCGGCGAGGTCACCGCCATCGCCTATCGCCCCGGCATGTTCCTCAATGCCTCTCTCGACAAGGCCAGCACCGACAACGAACGCAATGGCCTGAGGATCGAGATGGAAGACGGTCGCTCGATCGCGGTGGTGCAGATCGCCGGGCTGGTGGCGCGGCGGATCGTCTGTTTCATCGAACCCGGCACCCGGCTCGCCGCCGGCGAACGCTTCGGGCTGATCCGCTTCGGGTCGCGGCTGGATGTCTATCTGCCGGCCGGGGTGGCGCCGCAGGTCCGGCTCGGCCAGACCATGGTTGCGGGCGAAACCGTGATCGCCGATCTGACCCAGCCGCCGGTCCTGCAGTAGGCCGCGCCGATGCCTGAAACGCCCGAGAAGAAACTGCCGCTGATTCAGCTGTTGCCGAATATGCTGACCATAGCGGCGATCTGTGCCGGCCTCTCCGCGATCCGTTTCTCGGTCCACGGGGATTTCCCGCTGGCGGTCAAGCTGATCCTGGCCGCCTGTGTGCTGGACGGGCTGGACGGGCGCCTTGCCCGCATCCTGCGCAGCGACAGCAAGATGGGGGCCGAGCTCGATTCCCTCGCCGATTTCCTCAACTTCGGCGTGGCGCCGCCGCTGGTGGTCTACTTCTGGGCGCTGCAGGACATGCGCAATGCCGGCTGGCTGGCGGTGATGGTGTTCGCCGTTTGCTGCGTGATGCGGCTGGCGCGATTCAACGTCAGCAGCAAGTCCGAAGAGGGCAAGGGCTCCGGCGATTTCTTCGAGGGCGTACCCTCGCCGGCCGGGGCGCTGTTGGTCATGCTGCCGCTGTTTCTGGCCTTTGCCCTGCCCGAGATGCCGCGGCTGCCCTCGGCCCTGATCGCCCTCTACATGATCGGGATCGGCCTGCTGCTGATCAGCCACATCTACACCTGGTCCTTCAAGAGCGTCCGCATCTCACGGGAGAATGTGACGGTCTTCCTGGTCGCCTTCGCCGCCGTCGCGGTGGCGCTGCTCGTGTATTTCTGGATCGCGCTGATGATGCTTTGCCTCGCCTATGGGGCAATCGTCTTCTGGTGCGCCCTGACCAAACCCGCATCAAAACTGCGTTGAGGCAAAGCCCGTGGATATCAAGACAGTCGAGACCTCCTATGCCCGCTGGGCACCGGTCTATGACCGGACCTTCGGGGCGGTCACCCGGACCGGCCGCCGCCGCACGGTGGACTTCATCAACCGGACGCTCTCCTGCGGCGACCGGGTTCTGGAGGTCGGCGTCGGCACTGGGCTGGCATTGGAGTTCTACCGGCCGGAGCTGCGGGTCACCGGCATCGACTTCAGCACCGAAATGCTGGCACAGGCCCGCGCCAAGGTCACCCAGCTGCAGCTGACCCAGGTCGAGGAGCTGCGGCAGATGGATGCCCGTGCGCTCGATTTCCCCGACGCGCAGTTCGACACCGTGGCCGCCATGCACGTGCTGTCGGTGGTTCCCGAACCCGAACGGGTGATGGCGGAAATCGCCCGGGTCTGCAAACCCGGCGGCAGGGTGGTGATCACCAACCACTTCATGCGCACCGAAGGCCCGCTGGCGATGCTGGAGCGGGTTTCGGCCCCCTTCGCCAATGTGCTGGGCTGGCATTCCGATTTCGCCATCGAGACGGTTCTGGGCGAAGATGTGCTGGAAATCGAACAGCAGACCAGCCTGCCGCCGCTGGGAATGATGACCTTCCTGGTGCTGCGCAAGCGGATGGGCTGAGCCCGGGGCCACCTGCCGCGCCCCTTGCCATCGCCTTCCCCAGCCTCTAGCCCTTTGGCAAGCGGTGCAACCGGAGGGAGGAGCCAGTGGACACGCGCGCAATCGCCATGGGGCTGGTCTTTGCCCTGATGTGGTCGTCGGCCTTCGCCTCCGCCCGGATCATCGTCGCCGATGCCTCTCCGTTGTTTTCGCTGGCACTGCGGTTCCTGATCTCCGGCCTGCTCGGGGTGCTGATCGCCCGGCTCCTCGGCCAGAGCTGGCGGCTGAGCCGGGCCCAATGGTATGCCACGCTGCTGTTCGGCCTGTGCCAGAACGCGCTCTACCTCGGGCTGAACTTCATCGCCATGCAATGGGTCGAGGCCGGGCTGGCCGCGATCATCGCCTCCTCAATGCCGCTGCTGGTGGCGCTGGCGAGCTGGGCGCTGCTCGGCGAACGGATACGGCCGCTGGGAATTTTGGGTCTGGCGATGGGCTTTGCCGGTGTCGCGCTGATCATGGGAAGCCGGCTCAGCTCCGGGGTCGACCCGCTCGGCGTACTGCTCTGCGGGCTGGGGGCGCTGGCGCTGACCTTCGCCACGCTGGCGGTGCGCGGTGCCACCTCGGGCGGCAATTTCATGATGATCGTCGGGCTGCAGATGCTGGTGGGCTCGGCCCTGCTGTTCGTCGCTGCGCCATTGACCGAGGAGATTCACATCGCCCTCAGCCCCCGGTGGATCGCCGCCTTCGCCTATACCACGCTGGTGCCGGGGCTGGCGGCCACCTATGTCTGGGTGTTGCTGCTGCACCGGATCGGTGCCACCCGGGCGGCGACGTTTCATTTCCTCAACCCGGTGTTCGGCGTCGCCATCGCCGCCGTGATACTGGATGAACACCTCGGGCCGCTGGATGCACTCGGCGTCGGCATCGTCACACTGGGCATTCTGGCGGTGCAGCTAGCGCGCCAGCCGGCCCCCGCCCCAGCCCCGGTTGGCGATGGCTGATCCCGGGTTGCCGGAATGCGGGCCCTCTGCTTCTGCCTCTTTGCTTCTGGCGAAAACGCCCCATCTCATGCAACAAGGATGCGCAGGAGACCTCAAATGACCCAATATTCCAAAGACCCCGCCGCCATCGCCGCCCTGTCGCCTGAGGAATTCTTCGTCACGCAGCAAAGCGGGACGGAGCGTCCGGGCACCGGCAAGCTGCTCTATAACAAGGCGCCGGGTATCTATGTCGACGTCGTCTCGGGCGAACCGCTGTTCGCCTCGGCCGACAAATACGAATCCGGCTGCGGCTGGCCCAGTTTCACCAAACCTATCGAACCGGCCCATGTCGTCGAGCTGCAGGACCACAGCCATGGCATGATCCGCACCGAAGTCCGGTCGAAGCATGGCGACAGCCATCTGGGCCACGTGTTCCCCGACGGGCCGCTGGATCGCGGCGGGCTGCGCTATTGCATCAATTCCGCCTCGCTGCGGTTCATCCCCCGCGAGGAGATGGAGGCCGAGGGCTATGGCGCCTATCTGGACCAGGTGGAGGGATAAGAGAATGGCCACGACCGAACGCGCCGTGCTGGCAGGCGGCTGTTTCTGGGGCATGCAGGATCTGATCCGACGGCTGCCCGGAGTGGTATCGACCCGGGTGGGCTATACCGGTGGCGACGTGCCCAATGCCACCTATCGCAACCATGGCACCCACGCCGAGGGCATCGAAATCCTGTTCGACCCCGACCGCATCAGCTATCGCCAGATCCTGGAAGTGTTCTTTCAGATCCACGACCCGACCACGCCGAACCGGCAGGGCAACGACATCGGACTCTCCTACCGGTCGGCCATCTACTATGTCGATGAAACGCAGAAGGCCGTGGCAGAAGACACCATCGCCGATGTCGATGCCTCCGGTCTCTGGCCCGGAAAAGTGGTGACCGAGGTCGAGCCGGTAGGCGATTTCTGGCAAGCCGAGGAAGAGCATCAGGACTATCTGGTGAAACATCCCAACGGCTATACCTGCCATTTCCCCCGCCCGAACTGGGTGTTGCCGAAACGCGCGGCCTCCTGAACCGGGCCCGGGAGGACCGCCTGTCAGGTGTCGGCTCCCGCCGCATGCAGTTTCTCGACGATCTGCCGGGGCAGCCTGGTCCGCACCGGGCGCCCCATCACCTCGATCAGGACGCTCAGGCAATCGCCCTCATCCAGCCGGTCCACCACGGTGATGAAATCGGCGAAGGGCCCCGAAAGAATGCGGATGCGGTCCCCTTCACACAGGTCCCCCGGCCGGGCAATCACCCCGCTGGCGTCGCATCGCGCCATCAGTCCGGCCATGAAGGAGGACGGCAGCGGCAACGGGCGGCGGGGATCGCCGACGATCAGCCGGGCGATGCCCCGGGTGGCATTGATCGCCTGCCAACGCTGCTGCTCCGGCACGAATTGCACGAAGACATAGCCCGGGAACACCGGTCGCGGTGCGGTGGCTGTCTTGCCTTTCTGGCCCCCCGCCACCGCCAGCCGTGGGGCGAATCCCCGAAATCCCTGACGGGACAGATGTCGCAGCGCCAACGCCAGGCCATTGGGTTTCAGTTGAGCAACGTACCAGTTCTGCGCCCCCAGACCCACGCTTTCCAATAGGGAGCGGCGCTGCAAGGTCGGCCCGGCTTCCGGTGCAATCGGCGCGGCCCCATGCTCTGCAGTCATGCCGAGTCCTCCCTCTTGCCGGGTCAGTCATCCAGGGCTGTCGGATTTCACATACCCACCCCGGTCCCTGCCACCGTGGTTGCTACCGGGTGGTCGTGGTACTGGTCGTGCTGGAAGACGAGCCGCTGCTGATGACCGCGGTCGTGGCCACCAGCCCGAGCCCGACCACCGGCGCCAGCGTCCCGATCAACGCCCCGCCGGCCAGCCCGGCGCCCGCTGCTCCGGCCCCGGCTGCGGCCCCACCGCTGGCAACCCCCGCCGCGGAGCCACTGCCTCCGCCCACGGCGCCCGTGCCGGCCCCGGCACCCGGGGGAGCGGCGAAAACGGCTCCGGCGCAGGTGGTTGCCAGGAGGCCAGAAATGAGACCTGTGAAATATTTTCTTTTACACATCGAAACCTCCGAATATCACACAGCAAATCATTTCATTGCCTATCCAGAAGCCTACGGGAACGGAAATTCATTTCAAGACAGTTTCCTTTTCGGCCACGGAATTTCCAGACCAACGCGATAACGGGAAAAATTAACCAACTGCTCTCTGCTGCCTCCCAATCCGACCGCCTCAGTTAAGTTGGCCTGAAATGGCTCAATCCTTTCATTTAGATATTGAAATCCTGCCCAGAGATCCTGCAACCCCCTAAGGTCTCACAGCCCATCTCCGCCGGAAAATCCTAACACGAGACCCACTAACATCATCATTATGATTATGTGGGTCACCAAATTTCAGGATACCGCACAGGATGCCTGCATCGAATAAAAGGGCAAAATGGGAAGCCCAAAAAGAAAAATCAGCGAGATGTCAAATTTTCTACCATAGATAGATTGACTCGCAGGCCAATCTCCCAAGAATGGTGATGGAATCTTTTTTCCGAGGCGACGCCCTGCTCGCCTTTCCCAAGGCGGTCGATTCTCAGGATGCCACTGCCAGAAGGCGCGGAGCAAGCGACCTTCGATGCGGTAGCCGTTGTCCAGTGGATGCAGACGCCTTTCCAGACAGACGTGTCATCAACAGCCTGATCACCTTTGGAGGCGAGGACGGCTCAGGGCGATGCGGCGATGCGGCGATGCAAGAACTCTTTCAAAACAAATAAATAACAGCCCAAACCCGGGTAATGGAACGCGCAGAGGGGGCGCAACAGATGAAAAGCTATTCGCTCAAACACATGACGAACGGGGCAACCAATGGCCATGCGCGGCCGCAGGAACCGCCGCGCGGGCAAACGACGCCGAAGCTTTCCGGCAAACAGATGCGGGCCGCGCGCGGGGTGTTGAAGTGGTCGGTGCGCGACCTGTCGCTGATCACCGGCATCGGCACCGCCACGATCAACCGGTACGAACTGGTCGAAGGGGTGCCGCCGGCGCGGCGGGGCTATCTGGAGCGGATCAGCCGAGCCTTCGAGGCCGAGGGAGTGAATTTCGTCGAAACCGATGGAAACTGGGTCGGCATCATCTTCCAGGTCTCCGAGCCGCGCCAGGACTCTCCCGGCACCACGATGGATCGCGCCAGGGCGATGCCCTCGTCGCCACAGCAAGCGGTCAAACGCTGAAGTAGCATGAGGCGGGGAAATGAGGGTGATTTAGTCAGATAACCCAGATTCGCCCCGCCTCACGATCCAAATTATATCAATTCACCACGTGATTTTAATTATCGACATATATGGGGTTTATTTTTTCAAATCGTGGAAATACGAATTCAGTTATAGAGGATTGCAACAACAGAACAGGAGATCATTGAAACCGCACCAGCCCACACAAACCCAAAACCTACATTACGATTAATATGGATTTGCGATGGTATCCTGCTCCGGTTTACATCGGGGGGTTGTTTTTTCCCTGCTCCTGACGGCAATTGCGACACCCAATCGCCTCTGGGCGGAGGTCGATAGTACTTACAATACATATGGATACCCCGGCCTGATCGACATGCCTGCAGCGGTCAGCCCGCCCGATGCAGAGCTTGCGCTCAGTTTCAGCCATTTCCACAACAATACCCGCAGCACGCTGACCTTTCAGTTTCTCCGGCGGCTGTCTGCAAGCTTTCGCTATGCCAGCATTCAGAACACCCATCTGACCTCCGCCACCGGCGCGCCGGTCATCCATTTCCGCTTCGATCGCAGCTTTTCCCTGCACTACAGGTTCAGGGATGAGACCCCGCGTTGGCCGGCACTGGCAGTCGGGTTGAACGACATCATCGGCACCGGCGTCTATGCCTCCGAATATGTTGTCGCGACCAAGACGCTGCGCCACAATGTGCGGGTCACCGGCGGCATCGGCTGGGGCCGGCTGGGCAGCATGAACGGCTTCAGCAACCCGCTGGGCCTGTTCGGCAGCAACTGGAGACACCGCCACCAGATGGATCTGGATGCGGATACCGGCGGAGAGCTGAAGCTGGGTGATCTGTTTCACGGCGATGCGGCGTTTTTCGGCGGGGTCGAGTGGCAGGCGACGCCACGGCTGAAGCTGATCGCCGAATATTCCTCGGACAGCTATGACAGCGAGGACGGCACCACGTTCGACCGCCGTATCCCGCTGAACATCGGCGCGGTCTATCGGCTGCGGCCGATGACGACGCTGGCGGTCAATTACCTCTACGGCTCGGAACTCGGCGTGCAGCTGTCGATGGCCCTGAACCCCAAGCAGCCCCCGTTTTCCGGCGGTCGCGATCCGGCCCCGCCGCCGGTGGTGGCCCGCGGCACCCCCGCGGCAGAGCTGCTGGAGGTGAGCGTGGCGGAGGCCGACAAACCGGCGCTGGAGACCCGGCTGCGCGATGCGCTTGCGGCGCAGTCCATCGAACTGCGCGGCTTCTCCCTGACGCCCACCATCGCCCGTGTGGTGATCAGCGGCGGCGCCCCCAACAAGACGGCGCAGAACATCGGTCGCACCGCCCGTATCCTCACGGCGATCCTGCCGACGCAGATCGAAACCTTTGAACTGATCCCTCTCTCTCACGGGCTGGCACCCAGCCAGGTGACCCTGCAGCGCCGGACGCTGGAACGCGAGGAATTCGCGCTGGACGGCAGCTGGGCCAGCTATGCCCAGGCCCGGATCGCCCCGGCAGAGGCTGCCGCGCTCCCGCCCGAAACGTCTTTCAAGCGCTTTCGCCCACACATCGGGGTCTATCTGCAGCCGGCGTTCTTCGATCCGGACGAGCCGTTGCGCGCCGATTTCGGGCTGCAGGCCAGCGCGCAATTCGAACCCAGGCGCGGGCTGATCTTTTCCGGCAGCCTGCGCAAGAAGCTGATCGGCACCCTAGATCAATCGACCCGCACCTCGGATTCGGTGCTGCCGCATGTGCGCAGCGACGGCTATCTTTATGATCGCGATGGCGATCCGGCGATCCCCGAACTAACCGCGGCCTATTACTTCCAGCCCGGGGACGACCTCTTCGGGCGGATGACCCTGGGCTATCTCGAACCGATGTTCGGCGGCCTGTCGACCGAGCTGCTCTGGAGCCGAAACGACAGCAATTTCGCTGCCGGGATCGAGCTCAATTACGTGCAACAGCGCGATTTCGACCAGCTGTTCGGCTTTCAGGACTACAAGATCGTCACCGGCCATGTCTCTGGCTACTGGTCGCTGCAGGGCGGTTTCGACCTGCAACTGGATGTCGGCCGCTATCTGGCCGGCGACTGGGGGTCCACCATCACGGTGGAGCGAACCTTTCGCAACGGCTGGCGGCTGGGCGCCTTCGCCACCTTCACCGACGTCTCCTTCGAGGATTTCGGCGAAGGATCGTTCGACAAGGGGCTGATGCTGACCATCCCGGTCGGCTGGGTGTCTGGCGATTCCACCCAGGAAAATTACGCCACCGTGATCCGGCCGCTGCAACGCGATGGCGGCGCCCGGCTGAAGGTCGCCGGCCGCCTGCACGAAGTTCTGCGAGCGCATCAGCGCCCGGGGCTGAAAAACGGCTGGGGGCGGTTCTGGCGATGACAAAATGGCCGCTGATCCTGATCGCCCTGCTCTGCGGCTGCAGCCGCCCCGCCATGCCGGACCTGCGTCAGCAGATCACCCGCGCACAGATCGACGCCGCCGGCCAGCCGCTGCTGCTGGTGGAAATCCCCGCGTTGCGGAATGCCGCAACGTTGGCCCCCCGCAGCCGGACTGGCGGGGTTACCACCTGGCGATCGCGCGACGATGTCAGCCTGTCGTTCCGCGACGGGCTGGTCGTCGCCACCCGGCGGCTTGGCGACGATCTGATGAGCGCCGAGATCGAAAACAGCTTGCGGCTGCTGCGCGGCCAGACCGACGCCGGGTATGTCCCCCGCTTTCACAGCTATCTCGACGGCGAATATCAGACCCTGTTCCGAAGTTTCCAGTGCCGCGCCGGATCCCGCCGGCCGGAGCGGATCGAGGTGATGGGTCGCCCCCATGCCTCCACCCGGATCGAGGAGGAGTGCCGCGGCCCTGATCTGCGCTTCACCAATATCTACTGGCGCGGGGCGGATGGAACGATCTGGAAATCCCGGCAATGGATCAGCCCCCGGGTCGGCTACGCCGAAATCGAAAGGCTGCACAGATGAGCTTTGGCAAGAGGCGCCCGGCGCCGGCAAGGAACGGAACGACGGACATGAAGCTGCACCGCATATTCGCCCTGACCACCCTCATACTCTCCGCCTGCGGGGTCACCTATACCAGCCCCAAGGTACGCGACCAGGCCGCCGGGCTGGCCGTGCGCGAGGTGGCGCTGACCGCCGAAACCGTGCTGGTCGCGAACCGCAGCCCCTATACCCCGCGGCCGCTGCCGCTGGCCTTTCACCAGAACGCCGGGATGGGCTCCGGGCTGAAGGGGATCGGCGCCCTGCCCGACACCCCCTATGTCCCTGAGATCAAACCGGAACCTCTGGAACTGCGCGCGCCGCCGCAGGTGACGCCACCGCCCTATCGGATCGGCATCGGCGATGAGGTGCTGCTGGCCACCAAGGGCACCGGCTCCACCATAGAGGAGCTAACCGGGCTGCTCGCCGCGCAGAACCGGCGCGAAGGCTATACCGTGCGCGACGACGGAGCGATCGCGATCCCAGACATCGGCCAGATCCAGATCGCCGGGCGCACGTTGGAGGATGCGGAATCCGCCGTCTTCAATGCGCTGGTTGAGCGCCAGATCGACCCGGCGTTTTCGCTGGAAGTGGCGCAGTTCAATTCGAAACGCGTGGCCGTCGGCGGCGCGGTGCAGTCGCCCCGGCTGGTGCCGATCACCCTGACGCCGCTGACGTTGCACGAGGCGCTGACGGCCTCCGGCGGCATCTCGCTACGCGACAAGGGCTTCGCCTCGATCCGGATTTACCGCACGGGCGATCTCTATCAGATCCCGCTGCAGACCTACCTGCGGTCTTCCGCGCTGCAGAACACCTACCTGCTGAACGGCGATGCGGTCTATGTCGACACCACCTATGATCTTGATCGCGCGGTGGAATTCTACCGGCAGAAAATCGACGTCATCAACCTCAGGCGCGAAGCCCGCGCCACCGCCCTGGAGGAATTGCAGGCCGAAGTCGACCTGCGCCGCGGCACGCTGGAGGAGCATCGCAGCACTTTTTCCAGCCGGCTGGAGCTGGAGGCCGAGCCGCGCGATTATGTCTATGTCACCGGTGAGGTGCGCACACAGAATCGGGTCCCGCTGCCCTATGAACAGCAAACCTCTCTGGCCGATGTGCTCTATGGCAATGGCGGCTTCCAGACCCGCACTGGCGATGCCGCCCATATCTATGTGCTGCGCAGCTCGCCGCGGCCTGAGGAATTCGGCGCCGTGACCGCCTGGCGGCTGGACGGGCGCAATGCCGCGACCCTGGCGCTGGCGACGCGGATGCAGATGCGGCCGAACGATATCATCTTCGTGCAGGAGCAGCCGATCACCACCTGGGGCCGGGCGCTGGACCAGTTCCTGCCGTCGTTGCTGAATGCCGGGGCGGATGCGCTCTGACCTCTGCGCATGGCGGGGCGCGGGGCGAAGCCGCCCGGCCCCGCTCATGCCAGCGGCGACATATACTTCAGCGCCTTCCACATGAACTCATAGCGGTTCGATACGCCGGTCTTGGCGAAAAGGGATTTGATCTGCGACCGCGTGGTCGACAGCTTCACCCCGCGGCTTTCGGAAATCGCCTCCACCGACCGACCCGACACCAGCAATTCCCCGACATCCAGTTCGGATCTGGTCAGGCCGAAGATCAACCCCAGAGGATCGATCCGGGCGGTGCCGCACAGGGCCGGGTCGATCAGCAGGATCAGCGCTTGGTCGGCCTGCAGATCCGCGCCCGGCGCCACCGCCTCCAGCGGCGAAATCGCCAGATAGACCGGATTTGCCGACGGATCCGGCTTCGGCAGGATGATTTCCCGCATCGGTCTGGCCGGATACTCCGTCGGGGCGGACCCCGCCCCGTATAGAACCGCCGCCTGCAACGCGGCGGAGAGCTGCAGGTCGCGACAGGCCAGCCGCCCCTCCTCCGTCCGCCAGATCGCACCGCTCTCTGCCAGAATACGTTGCGCCATTCGGTTCGCCAACGTCAGCTGGCCGCTGCGGTCCACCAGGCAGATGCCGACCGACAGCCTGTCGATCACCCCGGCCAGCGCATCGGTACCGCTCTGCAACGGTGCGAAGGTCCGGTGCAATTCCACCACCTTGGCGACGTGCGGCGCCACCAGCTTGGCCCGGCGGATGGTGGTCGGCGGAATTTCCCGCATCTCCGCATCCATCATCAGGGTCATCGCCGCGATGGACTCGGCCGAGGATCCGAGGTTGAAGGCGAAGCGGCGGAAGATCCGGAAGTGCTCCCGCAGGAACTGCACATCGGCGCGCCTGCCCTGCGCGATGAAATCCGGCCAGACATCCACATCGAAGATGGGCGTCAGCGGAGTGCTGCGCTCGATCACCGCCGCAGCCTGCCGGTCGAACGGGCCGAACTGCTGCACATAGCGCCGGGCCTGGGCCTGCTGGCCGTCATAGAGACTGCTGCCCCGTCTGGCGCGAAACTGCAGCTCCCCCTCGGCCACGTCGAACAGGATCACCCCGCGCGCCCCGACGATCTCCGCCACCGTGTCCAGCGCCGCCATCCAGGATTGGCCCAGCAGGACGCTGGTATAGATCTCCGGCAGCCGGGCGATCGCGTCCAGATCGTTCTTAATCATGCGTCGTCTTGGCACCGGAGGCTCCCTCCCGGTTGGCATCTGCCGACGGTCGCGACGCCGGCGCGCTAGGCCTCGTAATAGCCACGTCCATAGCGCGAATAGGTCCCATAGCGGCTGCCATAGCCGTAGTACCGCGCCATCCGCTTCGGATCGACCTGCGCCAGAACCACCCCCGTGACCCGAAGGTTGACGCTGGAAAACTGTCGCAGCGCCTCCTGCACCTGGGCCTTGCTGGTCTTGTCCCAATGCACGCTGAAAATGATCGCATCGGCGGACTGACCGATCACCCGCGCATCCGGCACCACCAGAACCGGCGGCGTATCCAGCACGATGAAGTCATAGGCCTGCCGCGCCATGCTGATGAAACTGTGGAATTTTTCGGACGAAAACACATCGGCGGCATTGGCGCTGCTCTTCTCGCCCATCAGCACATCAGCGCCGACCCGTGCATCATGAGAGACCAGTTCCTTCAACGGAGCCTCTCCAGAGAGGGCGGTCAGCAGCCCCCCCTCGGATCGGGCATCGAAATATTTCGAGAAGGTGCGGCGTCGGATATCGCCCTCGATCAGCAGGACCTTCTTGCCAAGACCCGACAGATTCATCGCCAGCGCGATGGCCTGCGTGGTCTTGCCCTCCCCCGGCAGAGAGGATGTCGACATGATCACCTGCGGCGGGGAATCGATGTTGGACAGCAGGACCGAGGTTCGCAGATTGCGGATCGCCTCCGCCGCCGCCGAGGTCGGCTTATCCTTCAGATAGGACAGCAGCATCGGTCGCGCGCGGATCGGCAACCGGGGAATTTCCCCCAAAACCGGCAGCCCGGTGCCGATTTCCAGATCTTCGGCGCTGCGATAGCCATTGTGCATCATCTGCCGCAGCAGGATCGCCCCGGCCCCCAGCAGCGCGCCGAGGAAGAAGGACAGCCCCAGGATCACCGACCGCCGCGGCGCCACCTGCATCCCGGGGGTCGCCGCCGACAGCACCCGGCTGTCCGCCTGCTGCAACCCGCGCTGCACCGCGGTTTCCTTCAGGCGCGTCAGCACCGTTTCGTAGAGCACCCGCGTCGCCTCGGCATCGCGTTCGAGCTGCTGCAGCTGCACCATTTCGGCGGATTGCGCGTCGAACCGTTCCTGCAGCCGTTGATGCGACAGCTCCAGCGCCGCCAGTTGCTGTCGGTTACGCTCCACATCGGTTTGCAGGCGCGCCGCGATCTGTCGCAAACGGTCTCGCATCCGCTCCAGCAGCGGTCCGGCCTCCATCGTCTGATCCTGCCACAGGCGCGTGATCACAGTGTCATCGACCTCTGCCGCGATCTCTGCCGGCGTGCCATCGGCCAGGAGCGCCAACAACCGCTCTGCCCGCACCTCCAGCGCGGCCTGGGTCAGCGACATATCCGCCATTCGATCCCGCACGTCCTTGGCCTGGATATTGAGCGCCTGCAGAGCCTCCGGACTGATCACGCCAGAAGCCGAGCGCGCCTCCTTCACGGCGTTTTCCTTCTCTCTCAGCTCCTGCTCCAGCGCGATGGACCGATCGGAGAGCCAGCTGACCGCATTCTCCGTCGCATCGAATTTCAACGCGATCTGATCCTCGATATAGAGCCGCGCCAGCGTGTTGGTCAGGGCCGCAGATTTCGCCGGTGTTTCCGTCCGCGCGCCGATTTCGAACACATAGGTGTCATGCAGGTTGGTGGCGGTGATCGCCTCTCCCAGCTCCGCGACGGTCTGGTTCAGGATATCGGCCGCAGTCGGCGGTGCATCCGGTTCAGGCGCAAGCCCCACCAGGCCGAGAAGCCAGAACAGACTGTCACGCGGGGAAAATGCCGGCTCTGGCCGCAGCGTCGCGTTGAACTCCGGATCCGCCAGCAGGTCGAGTTCGGCCACAAGCTTCTCCAGCAGGCTGCGCGACTTGATCACTTCCAATTCGGTCTTCAGCGCCGCGTCATCGGTCGAAACCCCCGACAGCACGCTTTCCAGGTCCACCACTGGCTGGTTCCGCGCCTGCAGCGCAAGCGTGGTGCTGGCGGCGTATTTCGGCACCGCCAGACCGAAGGCATAGATGGCCCCGGCAACCGTCAGTGCAAAGGCGCAGAGCAGGATCGTCCATTTTCCGCGCCAGAGCGTCGCCAGCACCTGAATGAGATCGACGTCATCGCCATCATCGAAAGCTGCCTGCGCGCTTTGATTGATAGATTTTGCACCGGTATTTTTATCCAGCATTTCATAACCACCTGTGGCCCGACTGGATTTATTTCTTTCAGTTTTCACTCTGTGCAGCAAGACGATCTCCCAAAATTTGATGAATTATTCGCCTTGCCGACCGAAAACAGTGATCAAAGTTCTCCAGAATATCCATAATTCAAGGGAAAACCCGGAATTATTGATGTAATATATATCAGCACGTACTTTCTTCGCCAGAGCCTCGATTCCATGGATATATCCGACCTCGGTCTGCGCCAACCCGCTGATCCCAGGGCGCACCGCATGGCGATGCCGGTAACCCGGTACGTCGCGCAGGTATTTCCGCGCGTGATGGATGTAATCCGGCCGGGGTCCGATCAAACTCATATCCCCTTTCAGAACATTGATTATTTGCGGAAGCTCATCGATTCTGAACTTCCGGATCACACGACCCAGCCGGGTGATACGGTCGGTTTCCAGCGGATCGTCGGCGCCGCGACGCATCCTCGTCACCGCTGTCATCGAGCGGAACTTATACGCCACGAAAGGCTTGCATCCCCGCCCCATCCTGATCTGGGAAAAGATAATATTTCCCGGGTTGGCCAGAGGGTTAAGAACAACCAGCGACAGCGCCGCCAGCCCGAGAACCGGCAATAGAAGCAGGCTGAAACAGATATCGAACGCCCGTTTGCAACGACGGAAAACCCCCGACGAGCGGGCGGCTGGCACGTCCCCGGGCCGGGACTGCGAAAACGGCAGATTCAGATCTGTTGAATTTATATCGAACACGCAAATCTCCATGACAAAAAGCCAGAACATCTGCGTCCAGAAAAATGACAGAAACAAAAACGAGCAACATGATAACGAAAATAATTCACCGCAAGGTGCGTAATTAATAATAAATCAAATCACGATATTTCCAGACAAAATCAACAGGATAAAAAATTTAGACATCCGCCGCCGCGACGCCAGCGCCCCTGACAAAAGATCCATCCGCCGTCCTCACGCGAAAATTCAGAGCACGGCGGGACGAGCTCTCAGCCCACACAGAGAAAATCTATATCAGACCCATCGCCTCGGTAAGGATACAAATCAAATCAAAAAAAGGAATCAGCGCCACGAAATCGAATCACCTCAGCGCCGCGAGTAATTGAATTTAAATCGATTTGCAGCGCAGTCTTCTTCCAAACCGCAGTCCGTTTCAAACGGCAGTCAGAAAACTGACCTGTCCCGGCGCGATATGCGCAGCTGTCAGCCGGCCGGTGGCATAGGCGCCGGTATCGACCGAAACGACCCCATGCGCCGCGACCGGATCGGAGACGATCCGATGGCCATGCACCAGCCACAGCCCGTCGCTGCGCGCGATCGCCCCCATCTCAGGATGCCCCCACAACAGCGCCCGGCGGGTCTGCGCGGTCATCGCGCGTTGCGGATCCGCCCCGGCATGCACCGCCACCACATTGCCGGATTGCCACAGCACAGGCCGCTGCCGCAGCCAGTCCACCAACGGCCCCCCCATGGCGGTCGCCAGCTCTTCGGCGGCACGGGCCGCCCGCGCGCCGCTGCTGCGTTCCGTCACCCCCGCCACGCCGAAAGCCGCCAGCGTCTGCAATCCGCCGTTACGCAGCCAGCTGCGGGCGCGCTCCTCCGGCGTATCGAGAAACTGCAGCAGCATATCCTCATGGTTGCCCATCAGGCAGATCACGGTCCTGTCGGGGTCCGCGCTCAGCGCCTGCAGGCGGCGCAGCACGGTGGCGCTGTCCTCGCCCCGATCGACGTAATCGCCCAGAAACACCAGGGGAAGGCGGGGATCCAGCCGCTCCAGCAACCGCTCCAGCAGATCGCTGCGGCCATGAATGTCGCCGACCGCATAGAACGGCCGGTCCGGCGAAACCGGCGGCATCTGCGTCACCGGCCCGGGATCGCGACCACCACGCAGCCGTCTCAGCCAGGGACCAAGAGGCATGAAAACCCTTTCACCCGTTACATCCACCACACCGGCCCGAGCCTAGCCAGCCCCGGTGCAGAAGAAAAGCACCGGCATCAGCCGGCCAGCCGGGTCAGCGCCCAATGCGCCGCCTCGGCCACGGTGGGATCGGGATCGCCGGTCAGCGCCTGCGCCGCCGGCCGCAGCCCGGGATCGCCGGAATTGCCGATGGCATAGAGCACGTTGCGCACAAAGCGATCACGCCCGATCCGCTTGATCGGGGAGCCCGAAAACAGCGCGCGGAAGCCGGCATCGTCCAGCGCCGCCAGATCGGCCAGCGCCGGCGCCTTCAGCACCTCCCGCGCGGCATAGCGGATGTCGCTGGCCGCCACCGCGAATTTGTTCCAGGGGCAGGCGGCCAGGCAATCGTCGCAGCCATAGATACGGTTGCCCAGCTTTTCGCGCAGCGGCTCGGGCACCGGGCCCTTGTGTTCGATGGTCAGGTAGGAAATGCAGCGCCGCGCATCCAGCTGGTAGGGGGCGGGAAAGGCATCGGTCGGGCAGACGGTCTGACAGGCGGTACAGCTGCCGCAATGGTCGCGCTCGGGCGGATCCGCGGGCAGCTCCAGCGTGGTAAAGACAGAGCCCAGGAACACCCAGTTGCCGAACGCCCGGCTGACCAGGTTGGTGTGCTTGCCCTGCCAGCCCAGCCCCGCCGCCTGCGCCAGCGGTTTTTCCGGCACCGGCGCGGTATCGACAAAGACCTTCACCTCGCCTCCGGCCTCGGCGATCAGCCAGCGCGCCAGCCGCTTCAGCCGTTTCTTGACCAGATCGTGGTAATCCTTGTTCTGCGCATAGACCGAGATCGCCCCCCGCCCCGGTCGCGCCAGAATGCTGCGCGGATCGTGGTCGGGGGTATAGCTTTCGGCCAGCATGATCACCGACCGCGCCTCGGGCCAGAGTGCATGGGGATCGCCGCGCCAGCTGCGCCGCTCCTCCATCCAGCCCATCTGACCGTGATACCCCGCCTGCAGAAACGCCTCCAGCCGCGCCGGCACCTCCGGCACATCCCAGGGCCGGCACACCCGCGCGGCAACGAATCCCTCGGCCCGGGCCTGCGCCAGCACTCTCTGTTTCAGGGGATCGGGTTCTTTCTGGCTCAAAATATCCTCGGGGGCTGAGCAGGCTTCCTTGAAACGCTCCGGCGGAGCGTTTCGCCTGCGAGGGGGGGGAGCGGAGCCCCTGCCCGGTCACGGGCAACAGGGGGCAGACAGCCTCCTTGCGAAGGATGCCGCCCAACCGCCCCGTCAGAAATCCAGATCGGTGTAATGCGGCGGCGGCCGGAACCCTGGCACCTGATCGGCCAGGATCGACCGGAAGGCCGGGCGCGACTTGATCTTGGCATACCAGTCCTTGACCACGGCAGAGCGGTTCCAGTCCACGTCCGAGATATAATCGAGCGAGGAAAGATGCGCCGCGGCGGCGAAATCGGCCAGCGTCATCACGTCGCCGGCCAGCCAGCGGCGATGATCCAGCAGCCAGTGCATGTAATCCAGGTGGTACTTGATCGCCCGCGACCCGGCCTTGACGTTGCCGCTGTCGGGATACCCCTGGCCACTGACCTTCTTGTTGACCCGCTCGTACAGCAGTTTCGAGGTCACCTCGTTATGGAACTTGTCGTCGAACCAGCCGATCAGCCGCCGCACCTCCAGCCGCTGCGCCGCCTCGCGCGGCATCAGCGCCGGGTCGGGGCGGGTTTCGTCCAGATATTCGCAGATCGCGGCGCTTTCGGCCATGGTCCGGCCATCCAGCTTCAGCACCGGCACCTTCGCGGCCGGGTTGCGGCGCAGGAAGTCCGGGCTGGCCTCCCAATAGCGCTCCTCGACCAGCTCCACCTCGATCCGCTTTTCCGCCAGGACCAGACGGACCTTGCGGCAGAACGGGGACAGGGGAACATGGAACAGGCGGGCCGTGGTCATCGGTTGCATCGGATTTCGCTTCGGAGACAGTGGACCCCAGATAGCGCCCCCGGCAAGGTTTTTTCAATCCTCGAAACAGGTGGCGCGGCCATCTGCGCGAATCGTGGCCGCGCCGTCCTGGATCGCCAGCGCCCGTTTGCGGGTGCGATCCGACGGCCGGGCCGCCGAACGCGCCCGCGGCGCCGGTAACACCGCAGCGATCAGCGCCGCCTGCCGCGGGCTGAGTTCGGCGGCACTGACACCGAAATTCTCCCGTGCCGCGGCGGCGACGCCAAAGACCCCCTCGCCGGTCTCGGCCACGTTCAGATAGACTTCGAGGATCCGGCGCTTGGTCCAGACCGCCTCCACCACCGGGGTGATGACGGTTTCCAGCGCCTTGCGGATCCAGCTGCGCCCCTGCCAGAGAAAGACGTTCTTCACCACCTGCTGGCTGATGGTCGAGGCGCCTCGGCTGCCACCGCCTTCGATCGCCGCCTGGATCGCCTTCAGATCGAAGCCCCAGTGCAGGCAGAAATTGGCGTCCTCCGCCGCCACCACGGCGCGGGCCATCACCGGGGCGATGTCCTCCAGATCGGCCCATTGCCGTTCGATCCGGCCGTATTTGCCGTGTTCGACCCACATCGTATAGGTGAAGGGCGGGTTCACCACGGTATAGAGCAGCACCAGCATCCCGATCAGCGCCACCGGCACCAGCAGAATGCGCAGCACCCAGCGGCGCAGCCAGCGCAGCGGTTTGATCGGGGCCCGGTCGCCGGGCTTTTTCTTCGCTGTCGCCTTTTTCGCCATGCCCCCTGCTTGCCTGCCCGCATCCGGACGGTCAAGCCGCTTGCCCGGCGGCCTGCGTCACATCGGCATCGGGCCCGGGGCCACCGCCCCGCGGCAGGCGGCAGGCGCAGGTTGCCCGCAGGCCGGACCGGGGACCGGGCCGCGACCTCAGGCCGTCTCCAGCTCTGCCGAGGGGATGATCGGGAAAAACTGACCCGAGGACCACAGGCCGAACCAGCCATCGTGATGCGCCCCCAGATCGACCAACCGGTAAAAGCTCTTGCGGTCGATCAGCGCCTCCAGGTTGGCGCGGATCAGCACATAGGGCGAGGGCTCCCCGGTCTCGGGGTCGCGGGTGACGCGAATCGGGTGATCGGGCCCGGCGATGGCGACGTCCTCGGTCTTGGTGGTGAAGGTCAGAACCTGATCCTCCCCCTGCCCCGAAACCTCGAAATCCACTGCCAGAAAGGGCGCATCGTCCACCGTGATGCCGACTTTCTCCACCGGGGTGACCAGGAAATACTTGTCGCCTTCCTTCTTCAGAATCGAAGAGAACAGCCTGACCAGTTCCGGCCGGCCGATCGGCGTGCCAAGATAGAACCAGGTGCCATCCCGGGCGATCCGCATGTCGAGATCGCCGCAAAAGTCGGGGTTCCACAGATGCACCGGCGGCAGCCCGCGCGTTTTCGCGGCACGCACCGCGTTTGCGATGCCATCTGCCGAGGGTGTCACAGGTTTTTGTCCGCTCATCGGTTTTGCCATTTCCTTCACGCGAGTTAGACTATCACCATATACATTCGATGTAAGGCTCACGAGAGGAATGCCAATGTCCGATCCTGACGATCTGGTCGCCGAGATTGAGGCGCTCGAAGACAAGCTGGCCCGCGCCAAATCCTCGATCACCCGGCGATTCATCGGCCAGGAGCGGGTGGTGGAGCTGACGCTGACCGCGCTTCTGTGCGGCGGTCACGCCCTGCTGATCGGCCTGCCCGGGCTGGGCAAGACCCGGCTGGTGGAAACCCTGTCGACGGTGATGGGCCTGGACGGCAACCGCATCCAGTTCACCCCCGACCTGATGCCCGCCGATATCCTCGGCTCCGAGGTTCTCGATACCGCTGCCGACGGCAGCCGCGCTTTCCGCTTCGTGCCGGGGCCGATCTTCTGCCAATTGCTGATGGCCGATGAGATCAACCGGGCCAGCCCGCGCACCCAGTCGGCGCTGCTGCAGGCGATGCAGGAACGCATGGTGACGGTGGCCGGGCAGGACCGGCCGCTGGGCACCCCGTTCCACGTTCTGGCGACCCAGAACCCGATCGAGCAGGAGGGCACCTATCCCCTGCCCGAGGCACAGCTGGACCGGTTCCTGGTGCAGATCGACGTGCCCTACCCCGACCGCAAGACCGAACGCGACATCCTGCTGGCCACCACCGGGGTGAACGAAGAGGCCGCGACCGAAGTATTCTCCGCCGCCGATCTCCTGGCGGCGCAGACCCTGCTGCGGCGAATGCCGGTGGGCGATTCGGTGGTCGAGATGATCCTGGACCTGGTGCGCGCCTTCCGACCCGAGGAACCCGGCGTCTCGTCCCGCGTGGCGGAAACCGTCGCCTGGGGGCCGGGGCCGCGCGCGGCGCAGGCGCTGATGCTGACGGTGCGCGCCCGCGCCCTGCTGCAGGGCCGGCTGGCCCCCAGCGCCGAAGACGTGCTCGACATGGCGCGGCCGGTGCTCAGCCACCGGATGGCGCTGAACTTCGCCGCCCGGGCCCGTGGCGACAGCCTTGCCGCCCTGATCGACGAAACCGCCACCGGTCTGGCGCGCAGCGAGGCCGCCGCGTGACATCTGCCGTCCCCCCTGTGGTCGCTCCGGTCGCCGGGCTGCGCGCCCGGGCCGAGGCCGAGGCCGCCCGGCTGCCGCCGCTGCTGGCGCGGGCCGACCATCTGGCCGGCACCGTGCTGCTGGGCGAACACGGCCGGCGACGCGCCGGCATGGGGGACGATTTCTGGCAATACCGCCCGGCCCAGCCCGGCGACAGCCGGCGGATGATCGATCACCGCCGCTCTGCCCGCGGCGATCAGCAATTCGTGCGCGAACGCGAATGGCAGATCGCGCAATCGGTGATGCTCTGGGTCGATCGCGGCGCCTCGATGCGCTTCGCCTCCTCCGACCGGCTGGCCGAGAAGATCGACCGCGCCCGGCTGCTGGGGCTGGCGCTGGCGATCCTGCTGGTGCGCGGCGGCGAACGGGTCGGGCTGACCGGCACCGCCCTGCCGCCCCGGCGCGGCCAGACCCAGATCCTGCGGCTGGCCGAGGCCTTCGCCGAGGATGCCGAAACCGATTACACCCCGCCGGAGCACCGGGCGATGATCCCCCATGCCCGCGCGGTGTTCTTGTCCGATTTCCTCGGCGAGCTGGCCGAGGTCGAGCTGGCGCTGACCAAGGCGGCCGATCGCGGCGTGCGCGGCGTGCTGCTGCAGGTGCTCGACCCCGAGGAGGAGAGCTTTCCGTTCCAGGGCCGCACCATCTTCGAGAGTATTGGCGGCACGCTCCGCCATGAGACGCTGAAGGCCGGCGATCTGCGCAGCCGCTATCTGGACCGGCTGGCGGCCCGGCGCGACCGTCTACAGGGGCTCTGCCGGGCCACCGGCTGGCAGTTCAGCACCCATCACACCGGCGACAGCGCGCAATCGGAGCTGCTGTGGCTCTATCGCGCGCTGGACAGGGGCACGGCATGACGATTCTCGCGGGCATCGGCTTCACCTCTCCCTGGCTGCTGCTGGGTCTTCTGGCGTTGCCGCTGCTGTGGCTGCTGCTGCGGGCGATCCCGCCGGCGCCGGTGCGGCGGCGGTTTCCCGGCGTGGCGCTGCTGCTGGGGCTGAGCGATGACGACAGCATTTCCGACCGGACCCCCTGGTGGCTGATGCTGCTGCGGATGGCGGCGGTGGCGGCGGTGATCCTGGGGCTGGCCGGGCCGGTGCTGAACCCGCAGCGGGACCAGACCGGACAGGGGCCACTGCTGATCGTGCTGGATGCCGGCTGGCCCGGCGCCCCCCGCTGGGCCGATCGCATCGCGCTGCTTGACGGGCAACTGGCCGAGGCCGGGCGCGCCGGCCGGCCGGTGGCGCTGCTGTCGCTGACCGCGCCGGAGCCGCTGCAGTTCCAGTCCGCCGATGTCTGGCGCAGCCGGCTGCCCGGGTTGGCGCCCGCCGCCTGGTTGCCGACCGGGGATCAGCTGGCCGCCGCCGCCCGCGATGCCGCCGCCGCCGCCGAAGACTTCGATACCCACTGGCTGAGCGACGGGCTCGACTATCCCGGGCGCGACGGGCTGATCGCCGCGCTGCGGGCCAAGGGCGCGCTGCGGGTCTATGAAACCGGCCAGCCGGTGCTGGGCCTGGGGCCGGCCCGGTTCGAGGACGGAGCGATCCACATCACGCTGCACCGGTCGCAGCCCGGGCCGGCGCGCGAGGTGACTGTGCTGACCCAGGGCCGCGATCCCGCCGGCACGCCCCGGGTCCTGGCCAGCGTCCCCGCCCGCTTCGAGGCCGGCACCACCGAAACCGATACCGCGCTCGCCCTGCCAGCGGAGCTGCGCGCCCGGGTGACCCGGTTCGAACTGCAGGCGCATCGCTCCGCCGGGGCGGTCAGCCTGACCGACGATGGGCTGAAACGGCGCGAGGTGGCGCTGATCGCCGGCCGCGAGGACCGCGAGGGGCTGGAGCTGCTGGCACCGCTGCATTACCTGCAACAGGCACTGAAACCCTCGGCCGATCTGCTGCATGGCGCGCTGGACGATCTGCTGCCGGCCAATCCCGATGTCATCGTGCTGGCCGATATCGCCACCCTGTCGCCGGCCGAGAAATCGGCGCTGACCGACTGGGTCGACGGTGGCGGCATGCTGCTGCGCTTCGCCGGGCCGCGGCTGGCCGCCAGCGACGTCAGCCGGCGCGAGGAAGACCCGCTGATGCCGGTGCGGCTGCGCAGCGGCGGCCGCACGGTGGGCGGCGCGATGAGCTGGGGGGAGCCCAAGACGCTGGCCCCCTTCCCCGACTCCTCGCCCTTCGCCGGGCTGCCGATCCCCGCCGATGTCACCGTCAGCGCCCAGGTGATGGCGCAGCCCGACCCGACGCTGGCCGACCGGGTGATCGCGGCGCTGTCGGACGGCACCCCGCTGGTGACCCGCAAATCGCTGGGCCAGGGGCAAGTGGTGCTGTTCCATGTCACCGCCAATGCGGAATGGTCGACGCTGCCGCTCTCCGGTCTCTTCGTGCAGATGCTGGAGCGGCTGGCGGTCACCTCCTCGGCGAAGCCGCCCGAGGCGCGCGAGCTGGAGGGCACCACCTGGCGCCCGGTGCAGGTGATGGATGGCTTCGGCACCCTGCATGATGCCGGAACCCTGCCCGGGGTGGATGGCGCCGCGCTGGCCGAAGCGCCGCTGGGCCCCGATCTGCGCCCCGGTCTTTATGACGGCGGTGACCGCCGGCTGGCGCGCAACGTGCTGCCCGCCGATGCGGTGCTGACACCGGCAAGCTGGCCCACCGATGTACCCGTCGAGACCCTGAGCCGGACACCGGAACAACCGCTGGGCGGGCTGCTGCTGGCCACCGCGCTGATCTTGCTGGCGCTGGATGTGATCGCCTCTCTGGCGCTCGGCGGCCGGCTGATGCCGCCCCGCCGGCGAACCGCGGCGCTGATCGCCGTGCTGGCGCTGGCCGCCGGCCTGCCGGCGCCGGAGCTGCGCGCGCAGGAGACGCCGGCGCCCCCGGATGCCGCCGCCACCGAATTCGCCATCGACGCCACCCGGGAGCTGATGCTGGCCCATGTGCTGACCGGCAACACCCAGGTGGACGATATCGCCCAGGCCGGCATGGTCGGCCTGTCCGATACGCTGTTCTTCCGCACCTCGATCGAACCCACCGATCCGATCGGTGTCGACCTGGAACGCGACGAACTGGCCTTCTTTCCGTTGCTCTACTGGCCGGTGACACCGGATCAGCCGCGCCCCTCCGATGCCGCCTATGTCAAGCTGAACGATTACCTGCGCTCCGGCGGGATGATCCTCTTCGATACCCGCGATGCCGATATCGCCGGATTCGGCGCCGCCAGCCCCAACGGCCGCAAGCTGCAGGAGTTGGCCGCGCCGCTCGACATCCCGCCGCTGGAGCCGGTGCCGGCCGATCACGTGCTGACCCGCACCTTCTATCTGCTGCAGGTGTTCCCCGGCCGCCACGCCAACGGCCAGGTCTGGGTCGAGGCGGCGCCGCCCGATGCCGAACAGATCGAGGGCATGCCGTTTCGCAATCTCAATGACGGGGTGACGCCGGTGGTGATCGGCGGCAACGACTGGGCCGGCGCCTGGGCGATTGACCGCAACGGCAATCCGCTGCTGCCGGTGGGTCGCGGGCTGACCGGCGAACGCCAGCGCGAACTGTCGCTTCGGTTCGGTGTCAATCTGGTGATGCATGTGCTGACCGGCAATTACAAATCCGATCAGGTGCATGTGCCTGCGCTTCTGGACAGGTTGGGCCAATGACCGGCAGCATCGTCTTCGACCCGCTTCTGCCCTGGCCGGTGCTGGCCGGGCTGACCGTTCTGGCGGTTCTTGCCGTCGCTCTGGCGCTCTGGCGCGGGCTGTCGGGCTGGCCGCTGCGGTTGCTGTCGGCGGCGGTGATCCTGGCGGCGCTGACCGGCCCGTCGCTGCAGCAGGAGGATCGCAGCCCGCTCAGCGATATCGTGCTGATGGTCGAGGACCACAGCGCCAGCCAGTCTCTGTCGGACCGCCCCGAACAGATGCAGCGCGCGGCGGAGGAGCTGGCCCGCGCCATCACCGCCCGCGACAATACCGAACTGCGCCGCATCCGCGTCGCCGACGCCCCCGGCGATGCCGGTACGCAGCTGATGACGGCGCTGTCCTCGGCGCTGGCGGAGGAACCCCGCGCCCGGGTCGCCGGCATCGTCGCCCTGTCGGACGGGCGCATCCACGATCTTGACCGCACCCCCGATCTGCCGGCGCCGCTGCATCTGCTGATGACCGGGCACGACACCGACTGGGACCGCCGGCTGATCGTCCGCAACGCCCCGGCCTTCGCCATCATCGGCGAATCCGTGACCCTGACCCTGCGGATCGAGGACAGCGGCGCGACGCCGGCGCGGGACGGGTTGGCGCCGCTCGACATCTCCATCGACGGCAGTGACCCTGAACGGTTCCAGGTGCCGATCGGTCAGGATATCGACCTGCCGGTGACCCTGCCGCATGGTGGCCGCAACGTGATCCGCTTCTCCGTTCCCGAGGCGGCGGGAGAGCTGACCGATCGCAACAACTCCGCGCTGATCCAGATGAACGGGGTGCGCGACCGGCTGCGGGTGCTGCTGGTTTCGGGCGAGCCGCACGCCGGCGGGCGCACCTGGCGCAACCTGCTGAAATCCGACAGCTCGGTCGATCTGGTGCATTTCACCATCCTGCGGCCGCCGGAGAAGCAGGACGGCGTACCGGTGGATGAGCTGTCGCTGATCGCCTTCCCGACCAGAGAGCTGTTTCTGGAGAAGATCCACGATTTCGACCTGATCATCTTCGACCGATACAAACGCCGCGGCATCCTGCCGGCGATCTATCTGGACAATGTCGCCGATTACGTCCGCCAGGGCGGCGCAGTTCTGGTGGCGGCGGGTCCGGATTTCGCCACCGCCTCGAGCATCTATCGCTCGCCGCTGGCGCCGGTGCTGCCGGCGCGCCCCAGCGCCCGGGTGATCGAGGAACGCTATCGCCCGATGGTCACCGATCTGGGAAGGCGCCATCCGGTCACCGCCGATCTGGGCGACGGCACCGGCTGGGGCTCCTGGCTGCGGCAGATCGAGGTTGAGCCGACCTCGGGCGAGGTGCTGATGTCCGGCTACGAGGACCGGCCGCTCCTCATCCTTGACCGGGTGGGCGAGGGGCGGGTGGCGCTGCTGGCCTCGGATCACGCCTGGCTGTGGAGCCGTGGCTACGAGGGCGGCGGGCCGCAGCTGGAGCTGCTGCGGCGGCTGGCCCACTGGATGATGAAGGAACCCGAGCTGGAGGAAGAGGCACTCTGGGCCGAGGCCAGCGGCCAGACCATGCGGATCATCCGCCGCAGCCTGGCGGAGACGGTCGGCCCGGTCACCGTGACCCGGCCGGACGGCGGCACCGAGGAGATCCCCCTGCGCGAGGTCTCGCCCGGCCGCTTCGAGGCGACCTATCGCGGCCCGGAGATCGGCCTCTATCGGCTCAGCGAAGGCGATCAGAGCGCGGTCATCGGCCTTGGCCCGGCCGCGCCCAAGGAATTCGAGCAGACCATCGCCACCGGCACGGTGATGGAGCCGGTGATCGACCCGCTGCGCGGCGGTATCCTGGCGCTGGAAGACGGGGTGCCACGACTGCGCGACGTGCGCGAGGGCCGGCCCGCCGCCGGGCGCGGCTGGATCGGCCTGACCCCGCGCGGCGCCTATGAAACCCGCGACGTGCGACAGATACCGCTGATGCCGGCCTGGCTGGTGCTGCTGATGATCTCGGCCCTGGTGCTGGCCGGCTGGCTGCGGGAAGGCCGGCGCTGAGCCCAACCCCCGGGCACCGCGCCGCATCTCCCCCGGGCCGGACAATCCGCCCCGGGGGAATGGCGCGCCCCGGCCTCAGCCCTGCGCCACCGGGCGGTAGATGCCGTCGAAGAAAGCCGCCAGCGCCGCGTAGCCGTCGAGCGGCAGGACATTGGCGATATACTGATCCGGGCGCACCACGATCATGCAGCCGCGTTCCCTGTCGATCCCGCGCATGGCATAGAAATCGCCGGCGCCCTTGTGGTCGGTGCAAAAGACCTTCTCGTGATCGATGAGGCCCAGCTTGCCCTTCTTCGGCTTCAGCAGCGACGGCATGTCGTCATAGGCGAGCTGGTCGAAGGTCTGCTGGAACACCGCCCGCAGGTCGATCAGCCCGTCGATATCCTCCTGCAGCCTTGTGTATTTCACCACCGGAGAGGCAGCGTCCGTCTCCAGCCAGTCGGCCAGCCTGTGGATCGCCGAGCCGGGGGCAGAGCTGTCCTCCCGGCCGGCGAAGGCATAGATGCGCCAGCGCCCGTCGGCCTCTGCCGCATGCCCCAGCTGCATCTGCATCGCATCCGCCAGCCGCACCACCGGAGCGGAATGGAACCGGCGGCCGATCTCCTCCCCCGTGGCCAGGGCCTGATGGGTGGGCGCGGCGATCAGCGCCGATTCGGCGTATTGCACGGCGAGGCCCCCGGTGAATTCGAGGTTCTCGATGAACTGCTTCTGGAACCGCGGCATGTCCGACCCGTCCAGTTCCGATTCCCCCGGCGGCGCAGACATGATGCGGGCCCATTCGTGGTCGGTATCGACCAGACGCTTCGCCTCGGCCCAGCGTTCGGCGGAATAAGAGCGCAGCAGCCCGGCATCGGCGCGCCCCTGGAACACATGTGCCAGCTTCCAGCCGAGGTTGAAGGTATCCTGCATCGAGACGTTCATGCCCTGCCCCGCCTTCGGGCTGTGGGTGTGGCAGGCGTCGCCCGCGGTGAAGACGCGCGGCAGCCGGTCCGGATCGTCCCCCGCATCGTCGAAGGTATCGGTCATCCGATGCCCGATCTCATAGATCGACCACCAGACCACCTCTTTCACGTCGATGGTATAGGGCGCCATGATCCGGTTCGCCGCGGCGATCATGTCATCGGCGGTAAAGCCGCGCTGTGCCACCCGTTCGTCCGGGTTCAGCTTGTCGAGCTCGACATACATGCGGAACAGATAGCCGCCCTCGCGCGGCAGGATCAGCACGTTGCCCTCTCCGGCAGAGGTGATCAGGCATTTCTGGCGCACATCCGGGAAATCGGTATTGGCGAGGATATCCATCACCCCCCAGGCCTGATGTGCCGCATCGCCATGCAACTGGCCGCCGATCGCCTTGCGCACGTTCGACCGCGCCCCGTCGCAGCCGACGACGTAATTCGCCCGCACCGCGACGGTGCTGCCAGCGTTCACCCCGGTGTTTTCCAGCGTCACGGTCACCGGATGGTCCGCGGCTGCGGGATCGACGCTCAGGTCGCGCACGGCCCAGCCGTAGTCCGGCTCCAGCCGCGACGGCGACGCCTTCATCGCATCCAGAAACAGCTCATGTACCCGGGCCTGGTTCAGCAGCGTGTGCGGCATTTCCGAGGAATCCTCTGGCACGTCCTGCACCCGGCCGATGCGGCGGATATGCCCCGGCGTCTGCGGATCGGGCGACCAGAAGGCGGTCTGGTTCACCCAGTAGCTCTCGCGCTTGACCGTTTCTCCGAAGCCGAAGGCCTGAAACATCTCCATGGTGCGGGTGTTCACCCCGTCGGCCTGGCCCTTTTCGATCGGGCCGGGTTTCGGGTCGACGATCATGGTGTCGATTTCGGGGAACTGCGACAGCTGCGCCGCCAGACACAGGCCGGCCGGGCCGCAACCGGCGATCAGCACGTCCACCTTTTCCGGCAGCGGCGCAAAGCGCGTCCGGTCGCGGCGGCCCGGGGCCGCATCCTTCAGATCCGGGTCGCCGCCCCGAAAACCGTTCAGGTAGAATTGCATGGTTTCTCCTCCCAACCGCAGCCGCTCAAAACGATATGAGGGCATATAGTATCCATACACATCATATAGACCACAACAAGTAAGTACACAAACTATTTCTGTGGAGGCATCGCGGTCGCACCCCCAGGCCGGGTTTGCCACCGCGGAGACACAGGCAGGCCAGGGCCCCGCCCCTCCCGGGCGGCGCGCCCGCGCCGGCTCTGCCGCTCCGGTCAGATGGCTTAGTCGTCCGCCGCTTTGAACGACACGCTGACCACCGGATCGCCCGGCAGCCCGACATAGGTAACGCTGGCGCCGCCCTTGCCCTTTGCCGGCGGGAACAGCGGCCCGAAGGAACCGACCGAGACCAGATCGCCGGCCTTGAACACCACGCCCTTGTCGCGCAGCCAGAGCACCGCGTTGATCGGATGTCCCAGCACCGCAGTGCCGGGCACATCGGCCAGCACCTCGCCATCGGCGGCGCGCAGCACCACCCGCATCGCCCCCAGCGCCGCATAGGCCGCCGCCGGATCGGTCACCGGCAGCCCCTCGCCCACCACGCCGGAGCGGGCACCGACCCCCATGGCGGTCAGGGTGACGCCGGTAATCGGCTCCCCCTTCGCCAGCATCAGGTCGGGCAGTTCGATAAAGGGATGCAGGCTGGCGATATGGGCCATCGCCTCCTCTCCGGTCGAGGCGGCGTTGATCCCGGCATCGGCGATCTCCACGATCAGGTCGGCCTCGAACACCGGGACCGAGCCCCAGGGCAGCGCCACCTCCGCCCCGTCGCGCAGCAGGGTGTCGTGATAGAGCACCCCCATCACCGGTTCGCTGACACCGAAACGGTCCTGCGCCGGCTTACTGGTCAGCCCGGCCTTGTAGCCCACCACCGGCCCCATCACATCCGCCATCGCCAGCCCCAGCTTGGCCTGGGTGCAGGCGGCATCCGCCATGCTGCCGCCGACCGACAGCGCCTTGGCCGGGGCCTTGGTGATATACGCCTCGATAAAGGCGTCGATTTCCTCCTGTGTGGCGCAATCGGCCCGGGCGCCCGTCGCCCCCAGCATGATCGCCGCCGCCGCCAGCCAGCCTGTCAGTCGCATGGATATCCTTCCTCCGGTCTCCTCAGCCCCGATCTCATCCTAGGCAGGATCGGCCGCGTCACCAAAGGGTTTTCCCGCCGCCGGCCTACTCCAGCTCAACCGAGACCCGGGCGGCGCGACCGGCGCGATCGACCACCACCAGCGTCGAAAACCCGCGTCCGGGGCTGGGAATATCGATTTCACGGCCGTGAAAGGCACCCCCGACCGGCCGGCCATTGGCCATCACGGTAAAGGGCGCGGCACCGCCGTGCAGTTTCAGCGTCAGCCGCCCGTCGCCGGCCGCCAGCCGGGCGCCATCCGGTGGAAAGGTCACTTCCGGCCCGCCGGCAGGCCGCAGCACGGCGCCGCGCGGGCGATAGCGACGCAGCGGTTGCGGCAGGTCCGAGGCGCCGACGATCAGCGTCGCCGGCGGTGGTGGCGGCAGCGGCGCGAAGTCCGGTTTCAGCAAACCGAACGCCTCGAACAGCACCGGCGCGGCCAGATCGCCGCCAAAGGCGCCGGGCACCGGGGTGCCATCGGCCCGCCCCATCCAGACGCCGATCACATGCGCCCCGTCATAGCCCACCGCCCAGGCATCGCGATGGCCATAGGAGGTGCCGGTCTTATAGGCCAGGACCCCCGCCGGGGCGCCATGCGGCGGGCTCAGCCCGCGCAGGATATCGCCGATCTGCCAGGCGGCGGTGTCCGAGATCACCCTGTCGCCCATCTGCCGCGCCGCGGTGGCCTCCAGCCGCAGCACCGGCCCCGCCCCACCCTCGGCCAGCGCGGTATAGAGCTGGACCAGATCGCGCAGCGTCACGCCGACCCCGCCCAGAGCGATGGCCAGCCCCGGCACCCCGCCCGGCAGCTGCGGATCGGTGCCCGCCCGCCGCAACGCCGCCATCACCCGCGCCGGCCCCAGATCGCGGGTCAGCCGGACCACAGGAATGTTCAGCGACAACTGCAGCGCCTGCCGCACCGAGACATCGCCGCGAAACTGCCCGTCGAAATTGCGCGGCGCATAGCGGCCGAACATCACCGGCCCGTCGTGGATCAGCGTCTCCGGATGCGCCAACCCCTGATCGAAGGCCAACCCGTAGACCAGCGGCTTCAGCGTCGATCCGGGAGAGCGCAGCGCCACGGTCATGTCGACGAAGCCCTGCCGACCGTCGCCGGCACCATAGCCGGGGGAGCCGACGGTAGCGAGGATCTCGCCGCTGCGGTGATCGGCCACCATCAGTGCGGCAGAAATCTGCGGCCCGGCCCGACGCGCGGCCTCGGCTACCAGCGCCTGCATCCGCGCCTGCAACCCGGCCGAGAGGGTCACGTCATGGCGCCGCGCCAGCGGATCGGCGGCGCGCAACCGGTCGGCCAGATGCGGCGCCAGCATCGGAAACGGCCGCATCGCGCGCGGCAGCGGTTCCCGTGCCGCGCTCTCCGCCGCCTCCGCGCTCAGCACTCCGGCGCGTCGCATCCGTTCCAGCACCCGGGCACGGGCGGCGCGGGCGGCCTCCGCGTGGCGATCGGGGCGGCGTGCCTCCGGCGATTGCGGCAGGGCGACCAGCAGCGCCGCCTCCGCCGGGGTCAGCCGCGCCGGTTCCTTGCCGAACCAGGCCAGGGTGGCGGCGCGGATGCCCTCCAGCGTACCGCCATAGGGCGCGTGGGTGAGGTAGAGCGACAGGATCGCCGGCTTGTCCAGCCGCCGTTCCAGCGCCAGCGCCACCCGGATTTGCCGCAACTTGCCGGCCCAGCGACCGGTGCCGCCATCCTCCAGCAGCCGGGCCACCTGCATCGTCAGGGTGGAGCCGCCGGACACCGCCCGTCGGTGCCAGAGCGCCTGCACCACCGCCCGCCCCATCGCCAGCGGATCGACACCCGCATGGCGGGCGAACCGCTTGTCCTCATAGGCCTGCAACATCGCCAGATACCGGCCATCGACGGCGGCGGGCGGCGGCGGCTGCAACCGCATCAGCCCGTCCGCCACCGGATAGGCGCGCATCAGCGCCCCGTCGCGGTCGCGCAGCTCCACCCCGGTTTCGGCCAGCACCGGCGGCAGGTCGGTCGCCGCCACCCAGGCATCGACCCCGTCGCGCGCCAGCGCCCCGGCAAAGAGCGCCCCCGCCAGCGCGACAAGGATCGCGCTCCAGCCCCGGGACCGGCGCCACGCCACGGGTTACTCCGTCACCCGGATCCGGCCGGTGGCGGTGCGGGCGCGATAGGCCGGGCGATACATATCCTCGACCGAGGCCGCCGGCTGATGGAACGCCCCCAGGCTCACCGCCCGCAGCACATAGGCCAGGGTCAGCTTGCGCGCCTCGCGCAGATCCACCGCCGCCAGGAACCGGTCGCTGCGGAACTCCGCATGAGTCGCCTCATCCGGTTTCAGCCAGTCCAGCGCGCCAATATCGCCAGAGCGTAGCAGGCTCGGGTTGTCGATCTCGAAACCCGCCGGTAGCGGGTCGGAGATCATCAGCCGGGCGCCCAGATCCTCGAAAGGCGTCACCTCCAGGATAGCGACGAAGCGGTCGCCCACCGCGAAATCTCTGCCCTCGATCGGCTCGCCCTCCATGCTGACATAGCGGCGGGTGATGGCATAACCGGTGCCGCCGGCCTCCGGCGCCACCTCTGGCACGCCCAGCGTGGTCAGGGTGATCGCGGTATCGCTGCCATCGGCGCCGGTCACCGCCAGATCGGGGCCGCTGCTGCCATCGTCCTGCCGCAGCCGGACGAAGGGCCCGGACACCGCCGCGCCGTTGACCCGCAGGCCCGACTCCGCCGGGGCGCGGACCAGCGCCCGGGCCGCCAGCAGGGTCCAGGCCGCCTCCTGGGTGGACCGGCGGTCGCTGGCGCTGATCACCCGGGCGATCAGCGCCCCGGTGTCGACGGCCGTGCTGCCCGCCTCGGTCGCCAGCGCCAGAACCGCGGCGGTGTCGCGCAGCGGGCTGCCGTAGTCGGCCTGCCACAGCCGGTCGGGGGTGCGATCCTCCGCGATCATACGGGCAGCGCGGGCGAACATCGCATCGGCGCGGATCTGATCGCCATAGCTGGCCAGGGCCGCCCCGAGCTGCGCCGCCGCCAGCGGCGTGCCGAAATCGGCGGCCTTCACATCGGCGTAATAGCGCAGATCGCCCATCGCCGCCGCCCCCTCGCGCGCCAACACCATCAGCGCATAGGCGACATCGTTGCCGGTGCTGTCGCCGGCGTCGAAATCGGGCGCGTAATTCACCCGGTTGCGCAGGTTGTCCAGCGCCTGGGCAAAGGGACGGTCGGCCACGTCATGGCCCTCGGCCCGGGCCCGCGACAGGAAATCGGTGACATAGGCGTCGAGCCAGAAATCCCCCGACTCCGCCCGCCACAGGCCAAAGGCCCCGTTCGGCGCCTGCCGGGTCAGCACCCGGGTGATCGCGGCGTCGATCTTCTCCGCCACCGCCGGGCCGGTGCCGATCCCCGCCGCCTGCGCCACCGAGGAGAGGTAGAGAAGCGGCATCGCCTGGCTGGTCACCTGTTCGGTGCAGCCATAGGGGTAGCGATCCAGCGTCGCCAACAGCCCCGGCACATCGAACCGCGCCAGCGGGCCGGCCGACAGGAGGGCGGTGCCGGTGCCCGGCCGCAGCCCAGCAAAGACATCGTCGGAGAACCGGAAAGTCTTCCCCCCGGCGAGGGTGAAGCGCCGGGTTTCGGCCACCTCCGGGTCGTTGGCGCGCACCGGCAGCCGCAGGCTCTGGTCCAGCACGGTGCCATCCGGCGTGGTCAGCGCCAGATCGATCACCGGATCGCCGACCGCCGTAGCGCTGACCGGCACCTCCAGCAGCACCTTGCCGCCCTCGGTCAGGGTAAAGGCCGCCGGCTGGGCGCCGAGCGTGAGGCCACCACCCCGCGCGGTCAGCGCCACCGAGGCCGCACCCACCGGACCATCGGCATGGGTGATGTCGAGCCTGACGCGCGCCTCGTCCCCCGGGGCGAGGAACCGTGGCAGGCTGGCGGACACCACCACCGGATCGCGCACCGTCATATCGAAGGCCGCCTGGCCCACCGCGTCCCGGCTCCAGGCCACGGCCATCAACCGCACGGTGCCGTTGAAATCGGGCAGCGGCACGTTGACATAGGCCGCGCCATCCTCGCCCACCGCCACCGGGCCGGAGTAGACCGCCATCAGATCCTGGGTCGGCGGCGGCGATTGCAGCTGGGCACCCAGCCCGGCGTCGCCTCCCGAACGAACGGTGCCGAGCGCGCCGTTCATCCCATCGATCAGACGACCGTAGACATCGCGCAGCTCCACCCCCAGACGGCGTTGGCCGAAGTAATAGCCCTGCGGATCCGGGCTCTGGAACCCGGTGAGATTGAGGATGCCCAGATCCACCGCCGCCAGGGTGATCCAGGCCGGCTCGCCCGGGGTGCCGCCGGCGACATCGACGCGGATCCGCTGGCTGCCGCGCGGCCGGGCCAGCTCCGGCGCGGCGATCGAGACCTTCAGGGCCTTTTCGCCCGGGTCGATCGCCGCATGGGCCAGACCGATGGCGCGGGCCGGGTTCTGACCGGCGGCCACATCCATCGGCCGCACCACCGTCGCCTCGACATAGGCACCGGTGCCCCAATCCGCCGTCACCTCCAGCGGGATCACGCTCTCTCCGGCGGCGACCTGCACCGCCTGTCGCGAGATCACCCGGTCGGCCATCACCGTCACCAGCGCGGTGCCCGCCATCCGCGGCACGATGCGCAGCTTCGCCACATCGCCGACGCGATAGCTGTCCCGGTCGAGCGACAGGTCCAGCCGGTCCGGCGTCGCCGTGCTGTCGCCACCGCCATACCAGCCGGCGTAGAAATCCACCGAGCTGGCAGCATAGGTTCCGTCGGTGCGTTCCACCACCAGTTCGTATTCGCCCCAGTCGACCGGCCGGGAAATCGTCAGCGGCGCGGCGCCCAGATCGGCGGTGCCGGTGGCGATACGGCTGCGGCGGGTGACCGGTTCCCAGTCCCAGTTGCCATAGAGCTGATACCACTGATAGCGGGTTTCCACCCGGTTCAACGTCCAGCGCACCGCCATCGGCGCCACCTGCAGATCGGGCGACAGGCCGATCACCTCGAACCCCGCCTCGGTGCCCTCGGCGACCACATCGTCAAACAGCGGCTTGATGCCGATCACTGCCCCAACGGGCCGCACCGGCGCGGTCAGCCGGCGTTCGACCGGCCGGGCGGAACCATCGGCGAGCCGGGCGATCACCTCCACCTCCAGCGGCTGGCCCTCGGCCTCGGGGCTGGGGATCTCCACCGCCACATCGGCAAGACCGCGCGCATCGGTCCGGGCGCCGCCGAAGAAGCTGCTTTGCGGCCGGCTGTCGGCATCGTGACGGCCGAAGCGATAGCCGGGCCAGCCCGCCACACTGTCGGCCGGGCGCAGGATCACCTGACCCTCGATGCTCAGATCCGCGCCGGGCGCCCCGAAGAGATAGCGCGCCTCGATCCGCAGCGGCGGGCTGTCGCCGGGGTGCAGCGCACCGGTCGGCAGGCTCAGGTCGAAATCGATCCGCTCGGGCAGGAAATCCTCCACCAGCAGGCTGCGGCTGGCCAGCGCCGGGGCATCGGGATCGGCCCGCAGTTCCAGCCGCCAGCTGCCGCGCGGTGCGCTCGCCCCCACCGGAAAGGCGAAAACATGGCCACCGGCGACACCGCCGTCCGAGATCTGGCGACTGTATTCCACCCCGTCGGGGCGCGACAATACGGCGATCAGCGGCAGCCCGTCGATCGCCCGCGCCCGGTCGTCCCGCGCCAGGGCGGTGACATGGATCACCTCTCCGGCGCGATAGGCGCCGCGGTCGGTGGTCAGGAAAACATCGACCGGCCCCGCCGGCATCCGCCCCTCCACCCCGCGGTCGGACAGGTCGAAGGCCGGATCGCTCAGCGACAGGAAGGCCAGATCCGCCTCCCCCTGACGGGCCAGCAGCAGCCCCGGCGCCGCCGCACCCTGACCTCGCGTCAACCCCGGCGCGAACCGTGCCAGACCATCGGCATCGGTGACGGCGGTGCCCAGCACCGCATTGGCGCGGGAAATCAGCGTCAGCTCGATCCCGTTACGCGGGCGGGCGTCCGACAGGCCCAGCACCTGCACACCCAGCCCGTCGATCCCCGACTGCGTCATCAGCCCCAGATCGGAGAGGACGAACCACTGCGTCGCGCCCGGATCGTCATAGGGATCGGCGCCCGGCACCTTCGCCACCAGCGCATAGATCCCGGCCGGCTGCCCGGCGATGGCCTGGGCCAGCGGCAGCCGTGTCGTCATGTCCTGGTTCAGACGCGTCTGCACCTCGGCGCTGCCCGACCAGATTTCAACCGCCATCCCCTCCGACAGCTGCTGTTGCTGCCAATGCGACAGCGGCCGGGCAAAAAGCTCTTCCCGCATCGCCGCGATCAGGTTGCGGTCGCTGATCCGATAGAGCGTCAGGTCCAGCCCCGTGACATTCACCGTCTCCACCGGCAGGGCGGCATCGGCGGCCTTCGGCAGCACATAGGCGCGCCCCGGGAACCGGACGGCGGGTTTGCGATCGCGCACGTAATGGGTGACGGTCACGTCCTTCGACAGCAGCTCACCGCTCGCCGCCGGCAGCCCCTTGCGGAAGGTCACGGCATAGCGGGTGCCATGCGCCACCCCGTCGATGCAGAGCTGGCTGTCCGTCACCTGCACCACCAGCCCCGGGTCGGGCAGCTTGACGAAAGGCGCGTAATCGACCCCGGCGCGCGCCAGCGGCTCAGAGAACTGGGCGCAGATGCGCGGCGCGGCGGCATCGCTTTCCACCGTGCTGTCGGTCACCCGAAAACCGTATTTGCCGATCGCCTCGTCCAGGGCGGCGAGAATATCGGCGCGCGGCTGAATCTCGCTGGCCAGTCGCAGCGCGCTCAGCATCACCCGGCCGCGACCCTGCCGCTCCAGCGCCTCGCCCAGCTGGCTCAACGCCGCCACCCGCGCCGGATCGCCTCCGCTGCGCAGATAGCCGTTGATCGCCGCCAGCCCGGCCCGGGTGTCATAGTCCCGTCGCCGGTTATCGTTGTCGGTGCTCACCGCCAGCAGCAGGCGGGCGTATTCGGTCCAGGCGGCGGCCTTGTCGCCCAGAACCACGGCCAGCCCGATCCAGTTCGCCGCGCCCAGCGTATCGCCGGCGCTCAGCCGGTCGCGGGCCGCCTCGGTCACCGCCTTGAGATCGGAACCGCCGGCGCGATGGCGCAGCCCCAGATCGCGCGCCTGGTCGCGCGCGGCGGACATGTCCTCAGCCGTCAGAAACCCCAGATCGGCTGCCCGCGCGGCTCCCTGGCGCAACACCTGTGCCGAGGTCGTGACCTTTTCCGCCGACAGCGCCCCCTGATAGGGCACCCGCTCGCTCACCCCGCTCTTGGGGAAACAGGCGCGCGACCGGGTGTTGAAGGTGAAGGCGGTACAGCGGTCGCTGGCCGAACAGGCGCGCAGACAGCTGGGCAGGTCGGTGTCGAACAGCGCCTGCAGGTCGGAGCCGTAGAAATCCGTATCGCTCGACCCGACATAGCGGAAGCCCGGGATCGGCCCGTCGGCCGGCTGCGCCAGCGCGGCCCCCCCGATCATGAACATGAAAATCAGGGCGAGGGCCGCGCGCAAACTGGGGTACATGAAATCTCTCCGTCCTATGGCGACAGGGTCGCAGGACGCAGACTGCTTTGCAAGGATTCCCCGTGTCGCGGCCCCCCGACAGAGCCGGGCCCAGCCCAGGATCAGGCGGCGGCAGAGGCCTCTGCGCTGCGCAAGAAGACCGGCTTGTCCGGCGCCGACAGCTTCGGCTGATAGGCATAGCCACCGGTGTCGAAATCCGTCAGCGCGGCCGGATCGGTCAACCGGCGCTGGACGATGAACCGCGCCATCGCGCCGCGCGCCCGCTTGGCGTAGAAGCTGACGATTTTCGGCCCGCCCGGCTTGTCCTCCATGAAGACCGGGGTGATCACCCTGAGCTTCAGCGCCGCCGGATCGACCGCGCCGAAATATTCCTGGCTGGCGCAATTGACCAGAACATCGGTGCCCAGCGTCGCGGCCTGCGCATTCAATGCCTCTGAAATCCTGTCGCCCCACCAGTCGTAGAGCGATTTTCCGCGCGGCGTCTTCAGCCGGCTGCCCATCTCCAGCCGATAGGCCTGGATCGCGTCGCGCGGCCGCAGCACCCCGTAGAGCCCTGACAGGATGCGCAGATGATCCTGCGCCCAATCCATTTCCTCGGGATCGAGAGACGCGGCCTCGAGCCCCTGATAGGTGTCGCCGGCAAAGGCCAGCGCGGCGGGGCGGGTGAGGTCGGCGGCGGGCGTCGGATCGAAAGCGCGGAACCGGTCGCGGTTCAGCTTCGCCAGCTCCGGGCTGATCTTCATCAGCTTCTGCAGATCTTCCGCGCTCAGGTCGCGGGCCACCTCCGCCAGCTCGGCCGCCTCGTCGCGAAAGACCGGCTCTGTCGTGTCGATCCCGCGCGCGCTCCAGTCCAGCTTCTTGGCCGGAGAAATCACCACCATCATGCTATCAGTCCCCCACTATCCTCGTGTCTCCCCCGATCTAGGGCGCCTCTCGCAGAACGTCCAGAAAGGCGGCGCCGAAACGATCCGCCCGCCGCTCGCCAAGAAGTCGCACCAGGGCGCCCTGATCGCTGGGTCGCAGCTGCGCCAGCTTCGCCAGTTCCGAGGCCGAGCAGCTCATCGGCTTGTCGGTGCCCTCGCTGCCGCGGGTCAGGCCCGCCTGAACCTCCAGCAACCGGTCATAGAGGCTGCCGGCGCCGCGCCCCGCCAGCTTGCGTCGCGCCGGATGGGTATCCTCCACCCCGCCGTTGATCACCGCGAGGAAGTCGGCGCCATAGCGCTCCAGCTTCTTGGCGCCGACACCGCTGACCCGCGCCATCTGGTCCAGATCGGCGGGTCGGCGTTCCGCCATCTCGATCAGGGTGCGGTCGGGAAAAATCACATAGGCCGGCACCTTGGCCGCCTCGGCCAGCGCCCGCCGCTTGGCCTTCAGCGCCGACAGCAGCGGCGCGTCCTCCTCCGACACCAGCGCCTTGACCGCCGGGCGCCGATCGGCGGCGCGGCGCAGCACGTCGCGGCGCAGCGTAATGCCGGCCTCGCCGCGCAGGATCGGCAACGCCGCGTCAGTCATCCTCAGCGCGCCGTGCCGTTCCGGATCCGGCCGAACCAGATCGCGACCCATCATCTGCCGGAAGATCGCCCCCCATTGCCGCTTGTCCCACTCCTTGCCGACCCCGTAGGTCGGCAGCCGGTCATGGCCGCGGTCGCGGATGCGGTCGGTCATATTGCCGATCAGGATGTCGGTCAGATGGCCGGTGCCGAACCATTCCTCGGTCCGCAGGATCGCCGACAGTGCCATGCGCACCGGCGTGGTGGCGTCGAACAGCTCCGGCGGCGTCTCGCAGAGATCGCAATTGCCGCAGGGTTCGGACTGCTCGCCGAAATAGGCCAGCAAGGCCTGCCGCCGGCAGCCCAGCGCCTCCGCCAGCCCCAGAAGGGCGTTCAGCCGGGCATGATCGGCGGCGCGGCGCTCCGGCGGCGCCAGGCCTTCGTCGATCTGCGCCCGCCGCAGGCGGATGTCGTCGGGGCCATAGAGCGTCATCGTCTCCGCCGGCGCGCCGTCGCGGCCGGCGCGGCCGATCTCCTGATAATAGGCCTCGATGCTCTTCGGCAGGTCGGCATGCGCCACCCAGCGGATGTCGGGCTTGTCGATCCCCATGCCGAAGGCGACGGTGGCCACCACGATCAGCCCGTCCTCGCGGGCGAAACGCGTCTCGACCGCGCGGCGATCCTCGGCCTCCATGCCGCCGTGATAGAAACAGGCGCTGTGACCATCCTCCGCCAAAGCCTGCGCCAGAGCCTCGGTCTTGGCCCGCGTGCCGCAATAGACGATGCCGGAGCGGCCCCGCCGCGCCGCCGCGAACTCCAGGATCTGGCGTCGCGGCCCGTCCTTGGCAGCAAAGGCCAGGTGGATGTTCGGCCGATCGAAGCCGCGCAGAAACCGGCGCGGATCGCCGCCGTCGAACAGCTTCTGAACAATCTCGTCCTGGGTTTCCGCATCCGCCGTGGCGGTAAAGGCCGCCAGTGGCACGCCGAGCGTCCGGCGCAGATCGCCGATCCGCAGGTAATCGGGGCGGAAATCGTGACCCCACTGGCTGACGCAATGCGCCTCGTCCACCGCGATCAGCCCGACACCGGCGCGCTGCAGCATGCCCAGCGTCCCACCCGAGGCCAGCCGCTCCGGCGCCATGTAGAGAAGCTTCAGCCGCCCCGCCTCCAGCGCCGCCCAGACCGCATCGGTCTCCTCCTGGGTGTTGCCGGAGGTCAGCGCCCCGGCCTCGACGCCCGCCTCCTGCAGCCCGCGCACCTGATCCCGCATCAGCGCAATCAGCGGCGAGATCACCACCGTGACCCCGTCCCGCAACAGCGCCGGCAACTGGAAACACAGCGATTTGCCCCCCCCCGTCGGCATGATCGCCAGAACGTTCTCCCCGCTGGTGACGGCTTCGACGATCTCTTCCTGACCGGGACGGAAGGCATCGAATCCGAAGACATCGCGCAACAGCGTGAGGGGGGCGGTCATTTGGGGCCTCTGGGGAAGATCTGCTCAGGACCCCTACTGTCCCACAGCGCGACTCACGGGACAAGGGCAGGCGCGCGCCCGGCCGCGCGGCCGTGACACTGCGCCGCCGCGCCCCTTCTTCTCTGCCCAAATACTCCCGCCGGAGGCGCCCGCAGCCCGCCACGGGCGCAGGCTCAGGACGACAGCTCGCCGTCAGTCAGGGTGATGCGGCAGGCTCAGTAGAAGACGGCCATGTTGTTGCGCAGGACGATCTCGATCACATAGATCCCCAGCAGCGCCACCAGCGGCGCCAGATCGAGCCCGCCCATCGGCGGCAGCAGACGGCGGATCGGGCCATAGATCGGTTCGAGAACGCGGTTCAGCCCATACCAGATCTGCGACACCAACTGCTGCCGGGGATTCAGCACCTGAAAGTTGATCAGCCAGCTCATGATCACATGCGCGATGACGAAGAACTGCGCGATACTCAGGATCAGCATCAGGATTTGAAACAGCGACTGCATCGGCTCTTCCCTTTTCAACCGACCCCTGAGGTAAGGGCCGGGCCGCAAAAGGGCAAGGCCCGCTGCGCCCTGCTGCGGACAAAGCACGACAATCCCATGACAAAAGCCGCCCCCACGCGCAACCGCGCTTGCCAGCGGCCCCGTTCCCCGGTCATACCGGAGCAAAATGGCGGGGACAGAGATGGCAGGCATTTCCACCAAGCGGCGCATCTGGGGCTGGTTCTTCTTCGACTGGGCCAGCCAGCCCTATAACACGCTGCTGATCACCTTCATCTTCGCACCCTACGTCAAGGAGCTGATCGGCGACGGCAGTCGGGCGCAATCGGCCTGGGGCTTCGGCATCGGCGCGGCGGGGATCGTCATCGCCATCCTTGCCCCGGTGCTGGGGGCGATGGCCGATCTCTCCGGCAACCGGCTGCGCTGGATCTGGGGGTTTTCGGCGCTCTACGTGGTCGGGGCGGCCGGGCTGTGGCAGGCGGCGCCGGGCGATTTCAACCTGATCCTGACGCTGCTGTTCTTCGCCGTCGGCATGATCGGCATGGAATTCGCCACCATCTTCACCAATTCAATGCTGCCGGATCTGGGCAGCCGCGAGGAGATCGGCCGCATCTCCGGCAACGGCTGGGCCTTCGGCTATGTCGGCGGCCTGTTGTCGCTGGTCATCATGCTGGGGTTCTTCGCCGAAAGCGCCACCACCGGAAAGACCTTCTTCGGGCTGGACCCGGCGCTCGGGCTGAACCCCGAGCTGCGTGAGGGCACCCGCTTCGTCGGGCCGCTCACCGCGATCTGGTACGCGGTCTTCATGATCCCCTTCTTTCTCTGGGTGCGCGATCCGGTGCCGGCCGCCGGCCGCCGCGGGTCGGTCGGACAGGCGCTGCGCGATGTCGGTCAGACGCTGCGCACCCTGCCGGCGCGCCCGTCGCTCTTCGCCTATCTCGCCTCCTCGATGTTCTACCGCGACGCGCTGAACGGGATGTATGTCTTCGGCGGCATCTACGCCGCCGGGGTGCTGGACTGGACCGTGGTCGATACCGGTATCTTCGGCATCCTGGCGATCATCTCCGGCGCACTCTTCGCCTGGATCGGCGGCCGTGCCGATCAGCGGTTCGGCCCGAAACCGGTGATCACCGCCTGCATCCTGCTGCTGGGGGCGGTGGCGGTGGGCATCGTCTTCGTCGGCCCGACCCGGGTGCTGGGCCTGTCGGTGCCCGCGGGCTCCGCCCTGCCCGATATCGTCTTCTATGTCTTCGGCGCGGTGATCGGCGCCGCCGGCGGGGTGATCCAGTCGGCCAGCCGCACCATGATGGTCCGCCAGGCCGACCCCGAGCGGATGACGGAATCCTTCGGTCTCTATGCCCTGGCCGGCAAGGCGACCTCCTTCATCGCGCCCCTCGCCATCGGAACGGTCACCCTGATCAGCGGCAGCCAGCAGACCGGCGTTTCCCCGCTCATCGTGCTTTTCCTGCTGGGCCTGATCCTGCTACGCTGGGTCAAATCCGAAGGAGACGCCGCCCCATGACCCGCCCTCTCGCCTGGATCTGCCTGCTGCTGGGCCTGTGCACCCTTGCGTTTGTGGCAGCCCCCCGGGCGATGGCGGAACCGCTGGCGAAACAGCTGTTCGGGGCCAAATCCGCGCCATCGCAGCAACGCCCGGCGCCCTATGGCAGCTATGCCAAGGGCTGCATGGCCGGCGGCGCGCAATTGCCGGAAACGGGCCCGACATGGCAGGCCATGCGGCTGAGCCGGAACCGCAACTGGGCGCAGCCCGAAACCGTTGCCTTCATCGAGGATCTGAGCCGCTTCGCCGCCACCCTGCCCGGCTGGAAGGGGCTCTATGTCGGTGATCTGAGCCAACCGCGCGGCGGCCCGATGACCTCCGGCCATGCCAGCCACCAGATCGGCCTCGACGCCGATATCTGGATGCTGCCACCCGACCGGCTGAACCTGAGCCGGTCTGCCCGGGAAAAGATCTCCTCGATCTCGATGCGGCGGGCCAACGGCGCCTATGTCAACAGCAACTGGACACCGCAGCACCATGCGCTGCTGCGCGCCGCCGCCGAGGACCCCCGCGTGGCGCGGATTTTCGTCTTTCCCGGCGCCAAGGTGCAGATGTGCAAGGATGAAACCGGCGATCGCCGCTGGCTGCGCAAGATCCGGCCGTGGTGGGGACATCACTACCATTTCCATGTCCGGCTGAACTGCCCCCGCGGCGCCCGCGGTTGCGTCGACCAGACCCCGCCGCCGCCCGGGGACGGCTGCGCCGATGCGCAACAATGGGTGAACAACATCCTCAACCCGCCGCCGCCCGACCCCAATGCGCCACCGCCGAAGAAACGGCGCGAATACGTTCTGGCCAATCTGCCCAAGCAATGCGTCTCGGTCCTGCAATCGCGATAACCCTGCTGCTCTGCGCCGGCTGCGATGCCGGCGACGGCACCGGCAGCGGCGCGGCGGAATACCTCTCCAGCTACACCTGGCAGGAGGACGCGCCCTGGTTCGGCGGCCTGTCGGGAATCGAACTCTCCGCCGACGGGCACCGCGCCACGCTGTTGAGCGACCGGGCCCGGCTGATCACCGCCGACCTGACCCGCGACGCCGACGGTCGGGTGGTAGGCGCCGAGCTCACCGGGCAGTGGCCACTGCGCGCCAGCACCGGCCAGCGGCTGAAGGGGCAGGCCGCCGATTCCGAAGGACTGGCCACCGGGCCGGACGGGCAGATCTATATCTCCTTCGAGGATATCGACCGCGTCGCCCGCTATGCCCGCCCCGGCGCCCCGGCGCGGGTGCTGAACGATCCCCGCACCTTCGGCGACCCGCCCCGCAACCGCTCGCTCGAGGCGCTGGCGATGGACGGCGCAGGACGGCTCTACACCCTGCCGGAAAACGCCCCCGACGCCCGGGGGCAAATCCCGGTCTACCGCCGCGACGGACAAGACTGGCACATCGCCTTCACCCTGCCGCCGCGGGGCCGCTTCCTGCCGGTGGGGGCCGATTTCGACCCCGAGGGGCGGCTCTACGTACTGGAACGGGCGGTGACGCTGCTGGGCTTCCGCAGCCGGCTGCGGCGCTGGACCCTGGAAAACGACCAGCCGGTGCGAGAGGAAACCCTGCTCACCACCGCCGCCGGCCGCCACGACAACCTCGAAGGCGTCGCGATCTGGCGCGACAACGCCGGGCGGCTGCGCGCCACGCTGGTGTCGGACGACAATTTCCTGCGGCTGCAACGCACCGAACTGGTCGATTACCTGCTGCCCGACTGACCGCCCAACCAAGCCCGCGCACCCAGGGATTTTTCTGGCCGCAAGTATCCCCGCGGAGGCAGGCCGGGCAGCGGCCTCTCCCAGCCCACGCGACCGCGCAGGCTTGCGCCGGCCGCTGCAACCGGCTAAGCACCCCTGCCCGCCGCAACCACGGCGGGACAAGTCGCCGCAACCTTGTCAAAACGGGCATCAGACATGAACCGATCCCATATTCCCGGCATTCTTGCCATGGCCGCCATCGTGGTGGCCTCCAACATCCTGGTGCAGTTCCTGTTCGGCCAATGGCTAACCTGGGGCGCCTTCACCTATCCCTTCGCCTTCCTGGTCACCGATGTGATGAACCGCGTCTACGGCGCCGCCTCTGCCCGCCGGGTGGTCTTCGCCGGCTTCGTCGTCGGCGTGATCTGCTCGCTGATCGGCACCCAGATTGCCGGCGACTTCGGCCCGCTGGTCACGCTGCGGGTGGCGCTGGCCTCCGGCACCGCCTTCCTGGTGGCGCAGATGCTGGACGTGGCGATCTTCTCCGCCCTGCGCGCCGGCAAATGGTGGCGCGCGCCGCTCGCCTCCACCCTGGTTGGCTCCGCCGCCGATACGGTGCTGTTCTTCTCCATCGCCTTCTCGGCGCAGCTGATCTGGATCGACCCCGCCAACGATGTCGGCTGGGCCAATGAAACGCTGCCGCTCCTGGGCGCCGGGCCGATGGTGCCGCTCTGGGTGTCGCTCGGGACCGCCGACTGGCTGGTCAAACTGGGTCTCGCGCTGGTGGCGCTGCTGCCGTTCCGCCTGATCGTTGCGCAAATGCTCGCCCGCCGCGGCGCCGCGTGACGATTTTATTTGGCGAAATACGGCCTCCGTGCCACGCTGATGATAACGGTAACAGCTATGCAAAGGAGGTGATCCAGTGTCGAGAAAGGTATTGGAGCGAGGTGTCGGGACAACGCAGGAGGCTGCCCGTTAAGGCAACCCTGGACGGACAGTCCGCCTGCGTGGATCGGCCGATGATCTAACCGGCCCCACCTCCGAGAGCTTTCGAAAGGGCCTCCCGCACGGGCGGCCCTTTTTCGTGGCCGCAGAACCCGCTACGCTGCCACCATGCTGCGCATCACCGACGATATCGCCCTTGCCGACTGGGAGCTGACCGAACAGTTCATCCGTGCCTCCGGGCCCGGCGGGCAAAATGTGAACAAGGTCGCCACCGCGGTGGAGCTGCGGTTCGAGGCCGCCCGGTCTCCCGCTCTCTCCCCGGCGGTCAAGGCACGGCTGAAACGGCTGGCCGGCCGGCGCTGGACCACCGAGGGCGCCATCGTGCTGCAATGCGACGAAACCCGCAGCCAGGCCCGCAACCGCGAGATCGCCCGCGAGCGGCTGGCCGAGCTGATCCGCAAGGCGCTGGTCGCCCCGAAGCGCCGGATCGCCACCCGCCCCACCAAGGGATCGGTGCGCCGGCGGCTCGACGCGAAGAAGGCGCGCGGCACCGTCAAGGCGCTGCGCGGCCGCGTCGACGAGGAATAGCGGGGCCGCCACCTTGTACCCCCTCGCGACGCGCCCTAATGTCCGCGCAAACTCCGGACTGAAGGAACTACAGCCATGAGACTTGAGGGAAAAACCGCCATCGTCACCGGTGGCGCATCGGGATTCGGCGCCGGCATCGTGCGGAAATTCGTTGCCGAAGGCGCCCGGGTAATGATCGCCGACATCAACGGCGCCGCCGCTGAGGCGATGGCCACCGAGATCGGCGCCGCCACCGTCGCCCAGACCGTCGATGTTTCCGACGCCCAGTCGGTCAATGCCATGGCCGAGGCCGCGCTGGCCGCCTTCGGTCAGGTCGACATCCTGGTCAACAACGCCGGGGTCACCCATCTGCCGACCCCGCTCGACGAGATCTCCGAAGCCGATTTCGACCGCGTCTTCAACGTCAACATGAAGTCGGTCTACCTGACCGCCCGGGCGCTGGTGCCGCATATGAAATCCCGCGGCACCGGGGCAATCCTCAACGTCGCCTCCACCGCCGGCGTGTCGCCGCGCCCCAACCTCAGCTGGTACAACAGCTCCAAGGGCTGGATGATCACCGCGACCCGCTCGATGGCGGTGGAGCTGGCACCCAAGGGCATCCGCGTCAACGCCATCAACCCGGTGGCCGGCGAAACCCCGCTGCTCTCCTCCTTCATGGGCGAGGACACCCCCGAAATGCGCAGCAAGTTCCTCTCAACCATCCCGATCGGCCGCTTCTCCACCCCCGAGGACATGGGCAACGCCGCCGCTTTCCTCTGCTCGGAGGAAGCCAGCATGATCACCGGCGTCGCCATGGAAGTCGACGGCGGCCGCTGCATCTGAGGCAGGGTCCCAGAGGCCACCGGCTTCTTCTCTGCCGAAATACTCCCGCCGGAGGCGCCCCGCGCGCCTTTGGCGCGCAAATGATGACAATGCGCCGAAGGCGCGCAAATCGGCTCCGCGCGCACCCGGCGCGCGCGCCCATGCCCTCGCCCCCACCAGGGGGCGGCGACCGATCTGACCCCGGAGTTTCCCATGATCCCAGGCCCCCGCAACCTGATCACCGATGTTCCCGGCCTGCAGGTCGGCAACGCCCGCGACGACCGGGTGAAATCCGGCACCACCGTGCTCAGTGCGGACCGGCCCTTCACCGCCTCGGTCAACGTGATGGGCGGCGCCCCCGGCACCCGGGAAACCGACCTACTCGCCCCCGACAAGACCAATACCGAAGTACATGCGCTGGTGCTCTCGGGCGGATCGGCCTATGGGCTCGACGCCTGTTCGGGGGTGATGGATGCGCTGCGCGAGGCCGGCCGCGGGCTCAGGCTGGGCACCGCGCTGATCCCGCTGGTGCCCGGGGCGATCATCTTCGATCTGCTGAACGGCGGCGCCAAGGACTGGCAGGACAACCCGTATCGCGCGCTGGGGCGGGCGGCTTTCGCCAATCTCTCCGAGGATTTCGCGCTCGGCAGCGAAGGCGCCGGCACCGGGGCGCTGACTGCCAATATCAAGGGCGGGCTCGGCTCCGCCTCGCTGGTGCTGGACGACGGCACCACCGTCGGCGCGCTGGTCGCGGCCAATCCGATGGGGTCGGTCACCACCCCGGGCGACCGGCATTTCTGGGCCGCCCCCTATGAGATCGACGGCGAATTCGGCGGCCTGGGCCCGGACCCCGCAGCCGGGCTGGGCCGCGATCTGGGCAGCCGCAAGTTCGACGCGATGATGGCCGCCAACGAGGGCCGGCCGCTGCGTCAGGACCGCGCCAATACCACCATCGCCATCGTCGCCACCGACGCCGCCCTGACCAAGGCGCAATGCCAGCGCATGGCGACAGCCGCCCATGACGGCATCGGCCGGGCCTGCGTGCCGGCCCATGCCCCCGGCGACGGCGATCTGGTCTTTGCCATGACAACCGGCGACCGGGCCCTGGCGCAGCCCGAACGCGACATGATGGTGATCGGCCATGCCGCCGCGATCTGCCTGTCGCGGGCCATCGCGCGGGCGGCCCATGCCGCCACCCCGGCCTCCGGCGATCTGCTGCCCTGCTGGTCGGAAACCGCCGGCGCCGACGCCTGACCCTGCCCCGGGGGCTGAGGCCGCAGGGCCTCACCCCCATCCTCCCCCCTGCCGCTGAGACAATCTAGCAATTGACTTCGCGTGCCGCGATCTACCTATTTGGGTCCAGCCAAACCCAAGAGGAGGACGCCATGAAACCCCTGATCGCTGCCGCCGCACTCGCCATGATCGCCGCCCCCGCCCTGGCCGAAGACGCCGCCAAGGGCGAGAAGCTATTCAACAAGTGCAAGGCCTGCCATTCGATCGTCTCGGACAGCGGCGAAACCATCGTCAAGGGCGGCCGTACCGGCCCGAACCTTTTCGGCGTGGTCGGACGCCAGGCCGGGACCTATCCCGACTTCCGCTATGGTAAGGACCTGATCGCCGCCGGCGAAGCCGGTCTGGTCTGGGACGAAGAGGCGCTTCAGGAATACCTGAAGGACCCGCGCAAGTTCCTGCAGCACCACCTGGAGGACAAGAAGGCCAAGTCGAACATGAGCTTCAAGCTGCCGAAGGGCGCCGAAGACATCTACGCCTATCTCGCCACCTTCTCTGCGGCCCCCGCCGAAGACGCGGCCGGCGATGAGGGCGCCGATGAGGAAAAGGCCAGCGAATAAGCCTGCCCCGCAGCGCTGCGGGCCGTGGCCTTTCCGGCTGCGGCCATTCGCATGGTTGTCCGCCCGCAGCCTGCCGCCTACCTTCGAAAGATGCCTGCACCCGATCGTTTTCCCAGATACCCTGAGGCCGAGATGACCTCACACCGCCCGATGCGCCCGCCGCTCCGGCCCATCTGCCTGATGCAGGAGCGCCGCGGATGACGCCGCAGATCCCCGCCTGGATCGATGGCCGGCTGCAACCGGCCGACAAGCTCGCCGTGCATCGGCAGGGGCTGCGGCACAAGGCGGTGTCGGTCTTCGTGCTGCGCGAGTCGGACATCCTGCTGCAGCGGCGCGCGCTGGGGAAATATCACACCCCGGGACTGTGGACGAACACCTGCTGCACCCATCCCTTCTGGGACGAGGAGCCGAGCCATTGCGCCGTGCGCCGTCTGCAGGAGGAACTGGGGCTGACCGGCATCTACCCGGAGTTCCGCCACCACCTGGAATACCGCGCCGAGGTCGGCAACGGCATGGTCGAACATGAAGAGGTCGATGTCTTCGTCGCCCCGGTGCATCGCGACATCCGCATCACCCCCGACCCGGAGGAGGTGATGGCGACCCGCTGGATCGACTATCACGACCTGCGGGCGGAGCTGACCCGCCATCCGCAGCGGTTCACCCCCTGGCTGCGCATCTATCTCAACAACCATGCCGATCGCATCTTCGGCCCCGGACTGGGCCGGTCGATGCAACGCTGAGCCTTGCGCCCGGCCGCCCGGCCTGCTTTCTTCCCGCCAGCTACGGGAGGAGTTTGCATGACCATTCTGATCGCCGGGGCCGGTATCGCCGGGCTCTCTCTGGGGCTGACCCTGCACCAGATCGGCCTGCCGTTCCGCATCTATGAATCCGCAGCGCAAATCCGGCCGCTGGGGGTGGGGATCAACCTGCAGCCCAATGCGGTGCGCGAGCTGTTCGATCTGGGGCTGGAGGCGGAGCTGGACGCCATCGGGGTGCGCACGCGGCAGCTGGGCTTCTATTCCAAGCTGGGCCATACCATCTGGGAGGAACCCCGGGGCCAGCGCGCCGGCTATGCCTGGCCGCAGTTTTCGGTCCATCGCGGCGCCCTGCAGATGATGCTCTATCACGCCGTGATTGCCCGCGCCGGGTCAGAGGCGGTGGTCACCGGTGCCCGTGCCACCGGGTTCGAGACCGGCGAGGATGGCGCCGTGCTGATCCTCGCCGATGGCAGCCGGGTCGCGGGCGATCTGATCATTGCCGCCGATGGCATCCATTCGGCTCTGCGCGCGCAGATGTATCCCGCCGAGGGTGCGCCGATCTGGGATGGCCGTATCCTGTGGCGCGCCACCACCCAGGCACCGAATTTCAAGGGCGGCGGCGCCATGGTGATGATCGGCCACGACAGCCTGCGGGCGGTGGCCTATCCGATCAGCGCCGCCGATCCCGAAACCGGGCTGGTGACGATGAACTGGATCGCCGAAAAACGCTTCGACCCCAGCGGCGACTGGCGGCGCGAGGATTGGAACCGGGCCGCCCGCATCGCCGAATTCCTGCCGGATTTCGAAGACTGGCGGTTCGGCTGGATCGACCTGCCGGCGCTGATCACCGGCGCGGCGGAGGTCTTCGAATACCCGATGGTGGACCGCGACCCGCTGCCGCGCTGGACCGAGGGCCGCGTCACCCTGATGGGGGATGCCGCGCATCCGACCTATCCGGTCGGCTCCAACGGTGCCAGCCAGGCGATCATCGACGCGCGGGTGATCGGCGCCAAGCTGCTGGAGCACGGGCCTAGTGTCGCCGCCTTGCAGGCCTATGAGGCCGAGATGAGACCGCTGACCACCGCAGTGGGTCTGGCCAACCGGGCCGGCGGCGGGCCGGATGCGGTGTTGCAATGGATCGAGGATCGATGCGGTGGCGATTTCGAACGGATCGAAGACGTAATCCCGATGGAAGACCTCGCCGCCCATGCGGCACGGTTCAAATCCATCGCCGGATTCTCGGTCGAAGCGCTGAACGCGAAACCGCCGATCATCCCGGAGGCGGCACGGCAGCCGCTGTCCGCCGCGGCAGACTGACCCCAGTTGCAAAAGGCCCCGCCGGATCGGCGGGGCCTTCTTCGTTTCCGACAAGAGGGCGCGGCTTATTCCGCCGGCACCGCCTCGACCTCGCGGCTCAGCGGCACCGGCAGGTGCTGCAGCATCTCTTTCGGGCAGACCTGGACGAAATTGGCTTTCTCCAGTTCCCAGTGCTGCAGGATGTCGGCGGCGCGCCGGCTGTAGGTTTCAGCCGCGTGGCGTTCGATCAGCCCTTTCAGCTCATGCTCCCAGTGATCCATGGTCACCGGGCAGGTCACCAGGGTCTCCATGTTCATCAGCGTTTCGGCCTTGCCTTCCGGATCGTAGAGATAGGCCATGCCACCGGTCATCCCGGCCCCGAAGTTGGCGCCGATATCGCCGAGGATCACCGCGACACCGCCGGTCATGTATTCACAGCCGTTGGAGCCGCAGCCCTCGATCACCACCTTGGCGCCGGAGTTGCGCACGCCAAAACGCTCACCGGCCCGGCCAGCGGCAAAGAGATAGCCATCGGTCGCCCCATAGAGCACGGTGTTGCCGATGATGGTGTTCTCCTCGGCCTTGAGCGGCGACATCATCGGCGGACGCACCACGATGGTCCCGCCCGACAGACCCTTGCCGACATAGTCGTTGGCATCGCCGGAGACCTCGATCTTCAGCCCCGGGGCAGCGAAGGCACCCAGCGACTGACCGGCAGAGCCCTGCAGCTTCACATGCAGGTGGTCCGGCTGGAACGCGTTGCGCATGCCGAAGTTCTGCACGATCAGGCTGGAGGTGCGGGTGCCGACGGTCCGGTGGGTGTTCTGCACCGCATAGGACAGCTGCATCTTTTCCCCGTCCTTCAGGAAGCGGGCGGCATCGCGCACGATCTCGGCGTCCAGCGTGTCAGGCACCAGGTTGCGCGGCTTGTCGCGGTTGTAGACGATCTCATGCGCACCATCGACCGCGATCAGCAGCGGGTTCAGGTCGAGATCGTCCAGATGCGCGGAGCCGCGGCTGACCTGGGTCAGCAAATCGGCGCGACCGATCACCTCGTCCAGCGACCGCGCCCCGATAGAGGCGAGGATCTCGCGCACTTCCTGGGCGTAGAAGGTGATCAGGTTGACCACCTTGTCGGCGGAGCCGGTGAACTTGTCGCGCAGCTGCGGATCCTGGGTACAGACGCCCACCGGGCAGGTATTCGACTGGCACTGACGCACCATGATACAGCCCATCGCGATCAGCGCGGCGGTGCCGATGCCGAATTCCTCGGCCCCCATCATCGCCGCCATGACGATATCACGGCCGGTGCGCAGCCCGCCGTCGGTGCGCAGCGTGACGCGGTCGCGCAGGTGGTTCATCGCCAGCACCTGATGCGCCTCGGTCAGGCCCATCTCCCACGGCAGACCCGCATATTTGATCGAGGTCGCGGGCGAGGCCCCGGTGCCGCCGTTGTGGCCCGAGATCAGGATGATATCCGCCTTCGCCTTGGCCACGCCGGCGGCGATGGTGCCGACGCCGGAGGAGGCCACCAGTTTCACCGTCACCTTGGCGCGCGGGTTGATCTGCTTGAGGTCGTAGATCAGCTGCGCCAGGTCCTCGATCGAATAGATATCGTGGTGCGGCGGCGGCGAAATCAGCGTCACCCCCTTGGTCGAATGCCGCAGACGCGCGATCAGGTCGGTCACCTTCATGCCGGGCAGCTGGCCGCCCTCGCCGGGTTTCGCGCCCTGGGCCACCTTGATCTCAAGCTCTTCGCAGTGGTTGAGATACTCGGCGGTGACGCCGAAGCGCCCGGACGCCACCTGCTTGATCTTGGCCGAGGGGTTGTCGCCGTTCGGCTCCGGCACGAAATGCGCCGGATCCTCACCACCCTCGCCCGAATCCGACTTGGCGCCGATCCGGTTCATGGCGACGTTCAGCGTCTTGTGTGCCTCCGGGCTCAGCGCGCCCAGCGACATGCCCGGGGTGACGAACCGCTTGCGGATGGCGGTGATGCTCTCCACCTCTTCCAGCGGGATCGCATTGCCCAGCGGCTTGATGTCCAGCAGATCGCGCAGATGGATCGGCGGGTTCGACTGCATCTTGGCCGAATACTGCTTCCACATCTCATAGGACGACCGGTTGCAGGCCATCTGCAGCATGTGCATGCCCTGCGCATCCCAGGCGTGGGTCTCGCCCGACTTGCGCGCCTTGTAGAAGCCGCCGATCGGCAGCACCTGGGAATTCGAGCCCCAGCCCTTGGCATGCACCTCTTCCACCTTGTGCTGGATACCGCTGACGCCGATGCCGGAAATCCGGCTGGTCATGCCCGGGAAATATTCCGCGCACATGGCCCGGCTCAGGCCCACCGCCTCGAAGTTCAGACCGCCGCGATAGGAGGAGATCACCGAAATCCCCATCTTCGCCATGATCTTCAGCATGCCCTGATCGATCGCCGCGCGGTAGCGCGCGATATTCTCGGTCAGGGTGCCGTCCAGCAGGCCGCGGTCGATGCGGTCGGCAATCGAATCCTCGGCCAGATAGGGGTTCACCACCGTCGCGCCACAGCCGATCAGCACCGCGAAATAATGCGGGTCGATACATTCGGCGGATCGCACGTTCAGCGAACAGAAGGTCCGCAGACCCTTGCGGATCAGATGGCTGTGCACCGCGCTGGTGGCCAGGATCATCGGCATGCCGACCTTGCCGGGACCGGAATACTGATCGGTCAGCACCAGGTGGCCGGCACCGGAGCGCACCGCATCCTCGGCCTCGGCGCGGATCCGCTTCAGCTCATCGCGCAGCGTGCCCTCCTGGCCCGGGGTGAAGGTACAGTCGATCTCCACCAGCGGCGCGTTGAAGTGGCGCACCACCTCGGCCCATTGGGTGTTGCCGACAAAGGGGCTTTCCAGAACGATGATCTCGGTCTGGGAGCTGTCCTCGTCCAGCACGTTCTTCAGGTTGCCGAACCGGGTCTTCAGCGACATCACCCGATATTCGCGCAGGCTGTCGATCGGCGGGTTGGTCACCTGAGAGAAGTTCTGCCGGAAGAAATGGCTGAGCGGGCGATACTGTTTCGACAGCACCGCAGAGGGCGTGTCATCGCCCATCGAGGCCAGCGCTTCCTTGCCGTCCTCCGCCATCGGCGACAGGATCTGCTCCAGCTCCTCGATGGTATAGCCGGCGGCGATCTGCCGCTGACGCAGCTCCGCCCCGGAGAACAGCGGCTTTTCACTGACCCGCGCCAGCTCCGCATCCAGATCGTTGATCTTGCTGACCCAGTCGCCGAACGGCTGCGAGGCGGCCAGCTTGTCCTTGATCTCGGTGTCGTGGAACAGACGGCCCTCTTCCATGTCGACGGCGATCATCTGGCCGGGGCCGAGCGCGCCCTTTTCCACCACGGTTTTTTCGTCGCTGGGCACCATGCCCGCCTCGGAGCCGGCGATCAGCAGACCGTCGCCGGTCACGACATAGCGCATCGGGCGCAGACCGTTGCGGTCGAGCCCGCCGCAGACCCAGCGGCCATCGGTCATCGCCAGGGCGGCGGGACCGTCCCAGGGTTCCATGACCGAGTTGCAGTAGGAATACATGTCGCGCCAGGCTTCGGGCAGTTCCACCGCCTGCTGCGACCAGCTTTCCGGCACCAGCATGGTCTTGGCCATCGGCGCCTTGCGGCCGGCGCGCACCAGGACCTCGAACACCGCGTCCAGCGCGGCGGAGTCGGAGGACCCGCCGGGGATGATCGGCTTGATGTCGTCGGCCATGTCGCCAAAGGTCGAAGACGCCATGCGGATCTCATGGCTCTTCATCCAGTTGATGTTGCCCTTCAGCGTGTTGATTTCACCGTTATGCGCCAGCATGCGGAACGGCTGCGCCAGCCACCACTGCGGGAAGGTGTTGGTGGAATACCGCTGGTGATAGATCGCAAAGGCGCTCTCGAACCGCTCGTCCTTGAGGTCGGGATAGAATTCCGCGACCTGCTCGGCCAGCATCATGCCCTTGTAGATCACCGAGCGGCAGGACAGCGATGCGATATAGAGCCCGCTGATGCCCTGCGCCGCGGCGGCCTTTTCGATCCGGCGGCGGATGACATAGAGCTCACGCTCGAAGGTTTCCTCGTCCACGCCCTTGGAGTTCGACAGGATGATCTGCTCGATCTCCGGACGGGTGGCATTGGCCTTCTCGCCCAGCACGCCGATGTTCACCGGCACATGGCGCCAGCCGTAGATGTAGTAGCCCATGCGCAGGACTTCGGTTTCCACGATGGTCCGGCAGGTTTCCTGAGCGCCGAAATCGGTCCGCGGCAGGAACACCTGGCCCACTGCCATCAGCTGGCCGGCGTGGGGTTCGTGACCGGTGCGACGAATTTGGTCGTAGAAGAAGGGCACCGGGATCTGCACGTGGATGCCGGCACCGTCGCCGGTCTTGCCATCGGCATCGACCGCGCCGCGGTGCCAGATCGCCTTCAGCGCCTGGATCCCGGCCTCGACCACCTTGCGGCTTTTCTGCCCGTCGATGGAAACGACGAGACCCACACCACAAGAGGAATGCTCCTCTTCCTCGGAATAGAGCCCGTTTTCCGCCATCCACTTGCGCTTGGCTTCCTCGGCGCGGACCCAGTTTTCATCATATTTGGTCATCAGGCGATCCTTTCCAGGGTTTCCATCGCCACCCAGCGTTCGTAGCGGTAGGTGTGATCGGTATCTTTGCTGTATTCGGTGAGCGCGATGCCGGCGGGGGCGAAGCCCTCCGGCAGCGTGACGCCCAGCTGGTCGAAGAGATTGGCCTCCGGCTCTTGCGAACTGACCCAGCCACCGGGCCAGTAGGTGCGGCCATGCTTGCGGTCTGTCTCCGGGGCAAAACTGCGTTCATAGCCACGATCGAAGAAGACGCAGAGCTCGGACCCGGTCAGCATCGGCCAGTCCACCACGGCGGCAACCCGGCCATGGGCGGCGCCTTCGGGCTTGGCGGCTGCGATGGCGGCGGCGGTGTCGATCAGCCGCTGCACCACCTCGCGGCGAAACGCTTCGGTCTCCGGGCCCGGGGCGATCAGATCGGCCGCCACCGGCACCCGCAGGCATTGATGTTCCTGCTGCCAGGTGTCGGGGGCGGGAAACCAGCCGGCCAGCCGCGACATCTCCTGCCGGAAGGCCTCCTGCTGCCGCAGCACTGGATCGGGGCGGGTTTCAAGCGCGGTCACGGTCATTCGGCGCCCTCCTCGATCCCGAACAGGGCCAGCGTCTCGGCCTCGGTATACCGCTTGCGCTCGCCGGCATAGGCGAAGGCGTCGGACTTCAGGTCGATGTAGATTTCGCTGGTCATCTGCATCCCGTTGGCATCGTCGAACAGGCCGATCGGCAGTTCGTAATTCCCCTTGTGCGGGCCCTCGGCGGTGACCCGGTACCAAAGACCGGTGCCGCAGCAGTCGCACCAGGCACGTTCGGCCCAGGGCGAGGACTGGATGCGGCGGATATGCTCTTCGCCCTGCCACCGCACCGTGGCCTCCGGCACTGTCACCGCCAGCAGCGCCGATCCGGTCCAGCGGCGGCACATGTTGCAATGGCAGGCGCCGAAATCGCGCGGCACGTCGCGCACGGCGATTTTCACCGCACCGCACAGGCATTGTCCGTTTCGATCCGTCATTCCCGGTGTCCCAAGATTAGGTCAGCTTACCTGACCGGATCGCCGCAGCACCCTTCGTCTCTGCACTGGGCGGGGTCCGGTCCCCGCTCCGGGAGGGGGCGCCCCCCGGGGGTCTTCGCTTTTATTCGGCCGCAACCGCCGCCGGGGCGGCGAACCGGTCCAGGATCGCCTGGGCGCAATCGCGGCCATCGCGGATCGCCCAGACCACCAGAGAGGCCCCGCGGACGATGTCGCCGACGGCATAGACACCGTCCAGCGCGGTGGCGCCGGTGGTGAACTCAGCCTTCACGGTGCCCCAGCGGGTCACTTCCAGCCCCTCGGTATCCCAGAGCTTGGGCAGGTCCTCGGGCTCGAACCCCAGCGCCTTGATCACCAGATCGGCCTCTTCGACGTAATCGGCGCCTTCGATCACCTCGGGCGACTGACGGCCGCTGGCATCCGGGGCGCCCAGACGCATCTTCTGCACCATGACGCCCGCGACCTTGCCGCCGGTCTCGGTGAACCCTTTGGGCGCGCTCAGCCATTCGAAGATCACGCCTTCTTCCTCGGCGTTCTGCACCTCGCGCTGCGAGCCGGGCATGTTGGCCTTGTCGCGGCGATAGAGACATTTGACGCTGACCGCGCCTTCGCGGATCGAGGTACGCAGGCAATCCATCGCGGTATCGCCGCCGCCGATCACCACCACGCGCTTGCCTTCGGCGTTGAGCGTGCCGTTGTCATAGGCGTCGACCGCATCGCCGAAGCTCTTGCGGTTAGAGGCGGTGAGGAAGTCCAGCGCACGAACGATGCCGCCGGCGCTGCCGTTCGGCAGCTCCAGATCGCGGGACTTGTAAACGCCAGTGGCGATGATCACCGCATCGTGCTTCTCGCGCAGCTCGGCAAAGGAGATATCCTCGCCGACATTGCAGTTCATCACGAAGTTGACACCGCCGGCCGCCAGCAGCTCATTGCGGCGCATGACCACGTCTTTTTCCAGCTTGAAGCCGGGAATGCCGTAGGTCAGCAACCCGCCGGCGCGGTCATACCGGTCGTAGACGGTGACCTGGATACCGGCCCGGCGCAGCATGTCGGCCGCTGCCAGCCCGCCGGGGCCGGCGCCGATGATGCCAACGCTCTCGCTTCGCTCCTCTGCCGGGGAGATCGGTTTGACCCAGCCCTCTTCCCAGGCGGTATCGGTGATGTATTTCTCCACCGCGCCGATGGTGACGGTGCCATGGCCGGACTGTTCGATCACGCAATTACCTTCGCACAAACGATCCTGCGGACAGATGCGGCCGCAGATTTCGGGGAAGGTATTGGTGGCCTGCGAAATGCCATAGGCCTCTTCCAGCCGGCCGGTCGCGGTCAGGCGCAGCCAGTCGGGGATGTTGTTCGACAGCGGGCAATGCGCCTGGCAGTAAGGCACGCCGCACTGGCTGCAGCGGCTGGCCTGCTCTTCCGCCTTGGCCGCGGCGAATTCGGCATAGATCTCGTGGAAGTCCTTCCTGCGGTCCTCGGCGGCCCGCTTCTCCGGCATGTCGCGGTCGATCTGGACGAATTTCAGCATCGGTTGTTTGGCCACGGCTCGGACTCCATGATAGCTTAGCTGCGCCCGTATATGAGAAGCCGTTCAGGATTAAAAGTCAGCAATACTGACATACTTTCATTTTTCTGGACCGCAGCCACCAGAACGCCGCAGCCAAAGTCGTAAAATTAGGTATCAAATCGGACCTAATTGCGAACTTTCCTTTTTCCGGCAAATACTTATACCTTAACCTGCGCTTCCCTTGCGACTCGGGACCTTCTGCCCATGCCAATTCTCCAACTCGTCCTCATTGCCGTGATTCAGGGGATTACAGAGTTCCTGCCGATCTCCTCCTCCGGTCACCTGATTCTCCTGCCGGGGCTGACCGGCCTGCAGGATCAGGGTCAGGTCATCGATGTCGCGGTTCATGTCGGCACGCTGGGCGCGGTGGCCGTCTATTTCTGGCGCGATGTCACCGAAGGTCTTGCCGGGCTGCCCCGGCTGCTGCGCGGCAAGGCCGATACCCCGGGCGCGCGGCTGTCGCTGGGCCTGATCATCGCCACCATCCCGGTGGTGATCGTCGGGCTGATCCTGAACCTCACCGGTCTCAGCGACGCGATGCGCTCGGTCACGGTGATCGGCTGGACCATGCTGATCTTCGGCATCGTGCTCTATTGGGCCGACCAGACCGGCCCCAGCCTCAAGGGCACCGACGACTGGACCGTCAAGGACGCGCTGATCATGGGACTGTGGCAGGCGGTGGCGCTGGTTCCAGGAACCTCGCGATCGGGGATCACCATCACCGCGGGCCGAAAGCTGGGCTATACCCGGGCCGAGGCGGCGCGGCTCTCCATGCTGATGTCGATCCCCACGATTGCGGCCTCCGGTGTACTGCTGGGGGCGGAGGTCGCCGCCGATGCCGATATGGCCGCCGCCCGCGACGGTGCGATTGCCGCAGGCTTCGCCTTTGTCTCGGCGCTGATCGCTCTGGTTCTGATGATGCGGTTGCTGCGCAGCGTCAGCTTCACCCCCTATGTGATCTACCGGGTGATCCTGGGGGTGGTGCTGCTGGTCGTCGCCTACAGCTGAAGTCAGACGCAGGCGACGACAGAAGGCAAAAGGCTCAGGAGCGGAGCTTGCCGGCCGAGCGGGTCATTTCGTCGTACTGACCGTTCGGGCGGAAGCGCCAGAGGTATTCCGGCAGCACGGTTTCCATGGTCATCGGCGAAATGCCCAGATCGGCAAAGCTCTTGGCACCTTCGGAAACGACATTGTCCTTGCGCAGGTTGCGCAGCTGATCGCGGGTCACCACGGTGTTGCTGACCAGCCCCAGGCTGACGCCCTGCACGATGTCCAGCCCCAGCGCGATCAGGCCGGCGGCCCAGAACGGCAGCCCCAGCACGATGCGGCGGCGGAAGGTCACGTCCAGCATGGTCTGCATCAGCTCACGCAGGGTGGCGACACGCGGCCCGCCCAGCTCGTAGATCCCAGGGACGGCCTGACCGGTCGCACCCAGTTGCGCAGCCGCGGCCACATCGTCGACGAAGACCGGCTGGAACCGGGTTGCGGCGCCGGCAATCGGCAGGAACGGCCCCATCCGGGTCATGCCGGCGAAGCGGTTGAAGAAATCGTCTTCCGGCCCGAAGATCACCGAGGGGCGCAGGATCACCGCGTCCGGCATATGCTTCAGCACTGCGGCTTCGCCTTCACCCTTGGTGCGGGCGTAATCGCTGTCGGACTGCGGATCGGCGCCGATGGCCGACACATGCACCATCCGGGCGATGCCGGACTGCGCCGCCAGACGCGCGATTCGCTCTGCCCCTTCGGCATGAATGGCATCGAAGGTGTTCTTTCCGGCCTTGGCCAGAATGCCGACGCAGTTGATCACCGCATCGGCCCCCTGCATCGCCGCCGCGACCGAGGCATCGTCGCGCACGTTGCAGAGCACCGGCTCGACCTGGCCGACGGTGCCATAGGGTTTGGTGAACAACGCTTCATTCGGGCGGCGCACAGCAACCCGCACGCGCCAACCGGCTCTTGCCATGCGCTGCGTGATGTAACGTCCGACAAAGCCCGATCCGCCGTAGATGGTGACCAGTTTCGACATGGCAATGCTCCTGCTCATCGGTTCGGCCCCGGGTCTACCTCTGCAAGCCCATAGGAACAAGGCGGAAAAACGCAACAGCGCCGCCAGGCACGCGGTTCTGCCCGGTTCTCGCCCTCGCTGCCAAAAAGAAAATCAGAAATTTTCGGGCTTCGGTGTTTTTTCCGTTTGACACCCTCCGAGAAGAGCCTTAGAGACCCGCCTCACGACACCTGCCCAGGTGGCGGAATTGGTAGACGCGCTAGCTTCAGGTGCTAGTGTCCGTATGGACGTGGAGGTTCGAGTCCTCTCCTGGGCACCAATGTCTTAGCTCAAAAGCCCTTGGAATCATTCGGTTCCAAGGGCTTTTGCTTTTCCGGCCCACCACAGTGCCAAGCTGCCGCCATCGCTGTCGCGACCGCGAAAACGCCACCGCCCCCACCACGTACCAGAGCGCCCTGAGCGGCCCGGGGATGGCGCCCGCGTCGCGGGCAGGCAACAGGCGCTGAGCGCGACCAGAAGCCGCGCCAGAGGCTCTCAGACGGTGCGGGAGGGGTGGGCCAGGCTTCAGGCGGGGCCGGCTTCCTGTCGAATCGCCCGCCTGGCGCCGGATCAGCCCAGCAGCGACAGTTCGATCACCCCATCCGCAAGGCCGTCAGCCGCGTCGAAACCGGCCAGCGACGCCGCGCCGCCGTAGACGACATAGCTTTCTCCGGCGTTCGACAGCCCCTCCGGCCGGGCCCCGCTGGCGCCGATCAGAAGGTCGGCGATGCCGTCGCCGTTCAGGTCGCCCGCGGTCGAGACCGAGGACCCGCTGGAATCGCCTGCCATGACGCCACGGAAGATGAACCCGTCGCTCCCGTCCAGGGCGGTCAAGTCGATCTCGGGGCCGAATCCACTGTCCGACCCGAAGACGACATAGCTCTCGCCGGCGCGATAGCGCCCGTCCGGATTGGCCCGTCCCGCCCCGATCAGCAGATCGTCGATCCCATCGCCGTTCACATCCCCGGCGGAGGCGATGGCAAAGCCGGCGTAATCCCCCAGGCCCGAGCCGCGGAGGAGGACCCCGTTGCTGCCGTCCAGCGCGTCGAGCGCGATACCTGGGTCGATCCCGCCGGCACGACCGAAGATCACATAGGCGTTTTCGCCGGTGTAATAGGACCCCTCGGTCGCATCCGGGGCGCCGATCAGGATATCATTGATGCCGTCGCCGTTCACATCCCCCGCCGCAGCCACCGACAGGCCGGCGTGATCGCCGGCGCCGAGCCCCCGGAACACCACCCCGTTGCTGCCGTCCAGCGTGGCGAGAGACAGTGTCGCCCCCAGCCCGCCGGCAGCGCCATAGACCAGATAGGCCTCGCCCGCGTCGATGCCGGTGGCGGGATCGGCCTGCGGCGCCCCGATCAACAGATCGTCGATGCCGTCGCCGTTGACATCGCCGGCCATCGCCACCGACCGGCCCGCCACATCGTCATTGTCGATCCCGAAGATCCGGGTGCCGCTGACCCCGTCGAGCGTACCCGGATCGAAGGTGGCATCGAAGCCGCCGGTGCTGCCGTAGATGACATAGCTTTCGCCAGCCGATCCCAGCCCCTCGGCCGGGGTGGTACCCACGATCAGGTCATCGATGCCGTCGCCGTTCACATCGCCGCCACCCGAAACGGAAACACCCAGGTGATCGCGCGCCGACAGCCCCTCGATCACAAAGCCGTTGCCGCCGGTGAGCGAGGTGCCGGAGGGCGGGAGCGCAAAGCCCGCGGCAGAACCGAAGATCACATAGGCCTTGCCCGCATCGTCGCCGCCGGCGGTATCGGCCATCCGCGACCCGATCAGCAGATCGTCGATCCCGTCGCCGTTGAGATCGCCGATGGAGGAGACGGCGGCGCCGACATTGGTCGACACGCCGATCCGGCCGACAACGAACCCGTTGATATCGCCGAACACGCCATTGTTGAGATTTCCCAGATAGACCGTATCCGAATTCTCGCCTGTGCCGTAGACAACGAAGGTCTTGGCCGTATTGGTGCCGCTCTGCCGCAGAGAGTAGAGCGCGATATCGTCGATCCCGTCGCCGTTGATGTCGCCGGCGGCGGCGACCGCGGCGCCGACATAGCCACCCGCCACATCGCCTCTCAGCACGAACCCGTAGGCAGAGGGGGCATCTGCCCCCGCCACCGTCACCGTCACCGTGCTTTCGCTGCGGGCGCCATGGCTGTCGGTCGCGGAGATCGTGAGGCTGACATCACGGCTGTCGCCGGCGGCCAGATCCTGGAACCCGGTGCCGGGGTCGAAATGCAGGATGCCGTCGCTGTCGACCCAGGCCGTGCCCTCTGGCGACCACTTCAGCGCGTAGATCAGGCTGCCGGCATCGTCGTCGCTGTCCGGATCGTTCGCCAGCGTGCTGAGATCCAGCGTCACCTCTGCCCCGTCCTCCACCGCCGTCAGCGCCCCATCGGCCAGCACCGGCGCGTCGTTGACGCCGTAGATCGGGATCGTCACCGTGCCGCTGTCGCTGGCGCCGGAGCTGTCGGTGACCGTCACCCCGATGACGATGTCGCGGGTCTCCGTCGCGGTCAGGGCTGTGAAATCGCCCGTCGCGTCGTAGTAGAGCTGATCGCCATCCACCCAGGCGGTGCCGGTCCCCGGCGCCGTGGTAACGGCAAAACTCAGCCCGGCAGCATCGCCATTGTCGATGTCATGCGCCAGTTCCGCCAGATCGATCTTGCTGGTGCGGCCACTGCGGCCGGGGAAGGCCATGACGGTATCGGTGAACTCCGGCGCGTCGTTGCTGCCGCTGACCACCAGTTCCACCGAGCCGGTCGTCTCCGCCCCGTGGCTGTCGGTCACCACCACCGCTAGGCTGAGGCTGCGGGTCTCGCCGGCAGCATAGGACTGGAACGCGGTCCCGGGATCGAGCCGCAGCACCCCATCGGTGATGCTGAAACTGCTGCCGAAGGGGCCATAGCGCAGAGCATAGCTCAGCGTGCTGCCATCGTCGTCGCTGTCCGGGTCGCCGCCCAGCGCCTTCAGATCCAGCGTGACCGGCGCGCCATCCTCGGTCACGGCCAGCCTCCCGGTGGTCAGCGTCGGCGCATCGTTGCGGCCGGTCACTTCCACGGTCAGCACCCCTTCGCCAGTGGCGCCATGGCGGTCGGTGGCGGCGATGCCGATGCTGACATCGCGAGTCTCGCCCTCGGCCAGATCGATGAAATCGCGGCCCGGATAGAACCGCAGCGCGCCATAGCTCAGATCGACGCTGCCCACCTCCGGCACCGTGGTCAGCACATAGCTCAAGCTGTTGCCATCATCGTCGCTGTCGGGATCCTGCGCCAGGGTGGACAGAAACACCCGCGCCGATCCCTCCGCCTCTGAGACCGCCAGGGTCGTCGCCGTGATGATCGGGGCATCGTTGGCGCCTGCGATCTCCACCGCAAGCGTGGTGGTGGCCGAACTCTCGCCATCGGTCACGCTGTAGCTGATGCGATCGGTCAGGCTGCGCCCGTCGATCAGCGCCTGCACCGCCGCCGCCTCGGGATCGAGGATATAGCGATAACTGCCATCGGCGCGGATCAGAAAGCTGCCGTAGCTGCCCGCCACGCTTTCCCCGACCTGCGCCGCGACCCCGGCCACCGCCGTGACCCTCAGCGCCGCGAGTGGATCGGCGCCGCTGTCATTGTCCAGCACGTTGCCCGCCAGCCGCAGGCTGTCGGCGTTCTCGCCGATGCTGGCCTGATCCGGCGTCGCCACCAGCCGGCCGCTGCCGGTCAGGACCTGGATCGCCTCCATCTCCTTCACCGTCAGCCCCAGCGAGGTGAAGGTGAAATCGCCGCCGCCTTCGGCCAGAAGCGCCCGGTAGCTGGCCAATTCGGTCTGAAACAGGCTGTCCGTCGCCATCCCGGCATCAAGGATCAGCCGCAGCGTGTCCTGACCGGCGCCGCCACGGAACAAATCGCTGCTGCCCGCATCCTCGGCCGAGGTCCAGATGAAGAGATCGTCGCCGCCATCGCCGCGCAGCACATCCGCTCCGGCACCGCCGGCGAGGATGTCGTTGCCGGCGCCGCCCAGCAGCCTGTCACGCCCGGCCCCGCCCGACAGCGTATCGGCTCCGGCGCCACCGTCGAGCAGATCGTTGCCGGCGTCCCCGTCCAGCCGATCCGCGCCCTTGCCGCCGGCCAGCTCGTCCGCGCCGGCGCCACCCGACAGGATATCGGCCTTGCCGCCGCCGTCGAGCTTGTCGTTCCCCGCACCCCCAGACAGCACATCCTTGCCGGCATTCCCGACTAGCTTGTCGCGGCCGCCGCCGCCCAGCAGCCGGTCGTTACCGGCACCGCCCTTCAGCGTGTCGTTGCCGCCATCGCCGGACAGGTCGTCATTTCCGGCGCCGCCCAGGATGCGGTCCCTGCCGGCGCCGCCTTCGATCTCATCGGCGCCGCCGCGACCGTTGGCCACGTCATCGCCGCCGCCCAGCAGCAGCAGATCCGCCTTGGCGCTTCCCCTCACCGTGTTGTCGGCCGCGCCGTCGAAGATCTTCACCTTGCCGGCGTATTGGCCCAGCTCCAGATCGTACTCCCCGGTCTGACCGCCGAAGGTCGCCTCCACCGCCAGAAAGGCGATCTCGGTCGCCGGTGCCTTGTAGATCAGGAAATCCCGATGCGGCGTGACCACCAGACCACCCACGTCGTTATAGAGCGAGACCTGCAGCGAACTCAGCCCCTCGGACCGGGAGGTGACGGTGGCGACATAGGTGTAGCCCTCGACGATGCCGCCCTCGATGCGGAACCAGTCCTCCTCTCCGAAGATGTTGGCAGAGGCGTCCTCTCCGGCATCGTCGATAGAGCCGCTGGCCTTGCCGGGCCGTTCGATCACATCGGGGGTCAGCCGGTTGCCGCCATGATCGTCCGCCGGGCCGACCCAGACGGTATAGGCACCGGTATCGCGATCATCGGTCATCGGGGTGATCACCGCGCCCTGCACGGTGATGGTGACATCGACCTCTTCGCCCGGGGTCCAGCTGTCCTGCCAGGACAGCGACAGCCCCGCGGTGGCGACCCCGCCGCCGGTGGAACTGCCGAGCGGCTCGTAATGCCCGGAGCTGAGCCAGATGCCATCGGCCAGATTCACATCCACGTCGATGTAATCGAGCGGATCCGCCCCCGCCGCAGTGGCGACACGAATGTCATAGACGAAACCGGCGCGCAGGGTGATGTTGAAGACATCCTTGTCGTCCGGCGTCTCGATCACCCCGGAAAGCACCTGATCGGGCGAGGTCAGCGACGCGGTCGGCGCCTTGTCGAAATGCCCGCCGGTCGCGGCGGTATCGCCCCAGTCGTCGACGATGAAATCGGTTCCGTCGCCTTTGACCACCGTCAGCTGATAGCTGTAGGTCTGACCCGGATCGATGGTCCTGGCGCCATAGTACGGCTCGAACGCCCAGACGATCCCGGTGAACCAGCCGGACAGATCGGCCGGATCGTAGAACAGGGTGAGCGGGCTGTCCGCCTGCACGGTTTCGAGCGTGACGCGGGTGTAATAATCGGAATTGACGCTGTCATACCCCGCGATCTGCACAGCACCTTCACCGGGATAGGTCACCGCCCCCGCCGGCCAGCTGACACCGATGGGCGCGAAGGCGGTGGATTCGACGTCGAGCACCCCCAGCGCCGTCTTCAGCGTGTCATCCGTGGTGGTGACGACAATCGTATAGAGCGAGTTGTAATCGGCCCAGAAGGTGAACCAGCCGCCCAGATCCTCCCCCAGAGACGACACCGAATAGGTGGTGCCCACCTCCAGAACCATTGCGGAACTGTAGGAGTCTCCCAGATCGCTTACCATATGCCTGTCGCCCTTATGTCGTCTGCCCTGCGGTGTTGCCGGCCGGCGGCCCGGCGTCCCCACCCGTTGCCGCCGGTCATACAGGCAAACCAGTCCGGGCCATACGCAACAGGCCCGCGACGGGATCAATTCGATGCGAGGCTGTTGCGCGAATGCAAAGCTGCCCGGTTTCACGGCAGCGCCGACCCGAAACAGACACGGGGTCCCGGCGAGTGCGCCCGGGACCCCGTATCGGCACCCCGGCAGGCCAGTCCCCTCCCCACGGGGGCCGGACCTGCCGCGGCGCTCAGGCCGGCTGCCGCTCTGCCGCGCCCCCCAGCGCGGTTTGCGGCACCGGCCCGGTGCCGGACTTGGGCCAGACCACCAGAATGGTCGCGATCCCCCTGACCCCGTCCTGCGCCAGGGTCTCCGGCAGTACGCCGAGCGGGCAGGTCAGCTGCCGCTCTGTCGGCTTCGATACCTCCACCCCGATCCGCACCGGCGCATCGGCCGGCAGGCCGGCGGCGATCAGCCCGTCGCGCAGCCGCGCAGCCTGCCCCACCGCCATATAGAGCGCGAGCGTGGTGCCGGGCCCGGCATGGCGCAGGCTGTCGGGCAGCGGATCGCCGGCGCGGCTCATCCCGGTGGTCAGCACCAGCGTGTCGGACACCCCGCGTTCGGTCAGCGACATCCCGGCATGGGCGGCGGTGGCGAAGGCGGCGGTGACGCCCGGCACCAGCTCCACCGCGATGCCGGCGGCATGGGCAGCTGCGATCTCTTCGGCGGCCCGCCCGAAGACCCCGGGATCGCCGGATTTCAGCCGCACCACCCGTTGCCCGCGCAGCGCCGCGGCGACGATGGCATTGTTGATCCGGGGCTGCGGCCAGGCATGGGCGCCCACCACCTTGCCGACATAGACCCGCTCTGCCCCCCGCGGGATCAGCTCCAGCACCTCGGGATCGACCAGCCGGTCGTAGAAGACGACATCGGCCTGCTGCAACCGGTCCACCGCGCGCAGGGTCAGCAGATCGCGGGCGCCCGGCCCGGCGCCCACCAGCGCGATATGCCCCCGGGAGAACCCCGCAGGCCGGCCGCTCGGCCGGCGCCCTGCCCCCGGTCCTCCGCCCAGGCGCAGGAACTTCAGGATACGGTCGAAACCGGAGAGCTCGCCGCTCAGGGTCGAGAAGGGCAGAGAAACGCGGGTCATCGGCAAACTCCTTCAGGCCGCACAGGGCAGGTGACGATCGGCCCAGAGCGCGCGGGCCTGGCTCAGCCCGTCCTCCGCACCCAGGGTTTCAAGGGCGAGCGCGGCGGTGCCCAGCACCACCGCCTCGGAAAACGGATCGCGCAGCGTGCCCTCCCAAAGCGCGCTCAGACGCACGGGATCGGCTTCGCCATCGTCCAGCCGGCGGGTTTCCTCCGGCAGAAGCCCGTCGAAGACCTGTTCCCAGGGATGCCCGCCGCGCAGGCCGAAGCCGGTGACGGCCTTGGCCGGATGGCGTTCGAATTCGCCGCCACCGCCCTTGATCACGGTCAGCGCAGGCAGCCGCAGCAGGGCGCCGGCATCGGCCTGCAACAGCCGGTAGGGCGGATGGAACACGCCCTGCACGCTGGCCCGGGCGCGACCGGGATTCAGCACCCGGCAGACAGTGTTGACGCAGGACCGCAGCCCCAGAACCTCCCGCAGGGTCAGCAGATCCAGCAGCTGCGGGCTCAGCCGTTCCAGCGGTAGATAGGCCAGCCGCTGATCCGCCAGCGCCTTGGCGACCGCATCGGGGCCGACCTGCGGGATCGCCAGCTGCGCCAGCCCTTGGCGGATCGCCGTGTCGGCGCCGTTCCAGCCATGCAGCAGCACCCGGTGCCCGGCCCGTGCCACCAGCCGCGCCGACAACAGGAACCAGGGCAGCCCGCGGGTCCGCCCGGCGGCATAGCAGGGCCAGTCCAGATCCGGCTGCGGCAACGCTGGCAGCGCCACCGCCGCGGCCTCGGCAAAGCCGGCGATCTCAGCGGCGGTTTCGCCCTTCATCCTCAGCAGCATCAGCAGTGCGCCCACCGCCTCGGGGGCAGCCCCGCCCGACAGCATCAGCGTCATAGCCTCGGCGGCCTCGCCCCGGGTCAGCGACCGGGACCGTCCCGGGCCACGGCCCAGGATGCGGACATGTTCCGCCAGGCTCATTCCGCCGCCTCGCGCGGGCGGGCACGGTCGATCAGCGCGCCGATCTCCGCCCGGCAGGAACCGCAGTTGGTGCCGGCCTGCAGCGCCGCGCCCACCGCCTCCACCGTCATCAGGCCATCGCCCTCGATCGCGGCGAGGATCGTATTCACCCCGACCCCAAAGCAGGAGCAGAGCGTCGGCCCCGGATCGGGCAGATCGGCGGGCGAGGCGCCCGACAGAACCCCCGGCGCGTCCTCTCCCGGCAAGGTGGCGAGATAATCGCGCATCACCGCCACCGGCTCCGCCGCGATGAAGAGCGCGGCGAGAAGCCGGCCCTTGTGGTGAAAGGCCAGCCGGGCGATGCCGCGACCGCGATCCTCCACCATCTGCACCTCGGCCTGCGGCAGGTTGAAAATCCGGCGCGCCTCCGCCTCCCAGTCCGGCACTGGCCCACTGCCGGCCAGCTCGGCCCGATAGCCGGCGCGGGTCCGCGCCAGCGCCCAGTAATCGCCCGTGGGCCGCATCGGCTGCAGCGAGATCGCGAAACCGTACCAACCGGCGGCGAACCGGCGCGCCGCGACCACGGCGGCCTTGCTCTCCGGTTGGCCCGAAACAGGGTCTGTTACCGGGGAAACCAGCGCATCGATGCGGGCGGAGGGGGCGTTTTCCCCGGTCCAGTGCATCGGCGCGAACAACTCTCCCGGCTGCACGGTATCGGTGATCCGCGCCCGCAGGATCGCCTGCCCGGCGGGGCTGTCCAGCGCCACCAGATCGGCAGGCCGAACGCCCAGCTGCAGCGCGTCGGCGGGGTGGATTTCAACGAAGGGTTCGGCCAGATGCGCCGACAGCCGCGGCGACAGCGCGGTGCGCGTCATCGTGTGCCACTGGTCGCGGATCCGCCCGGTATTGAGCCGGTAGGGATAGCGTTTGCCAGTCTTCGCCGCCGGCGGTTTCCAGGACACCGGCAGCATCCGCCCCTTGCCGTCCGGGGTGAAGAACCGCCCGTCGGCAAAGAACCGGCCGCCGGCGCGCCCGTCGGTCACCGGCCAGCGGGTCGGTTGCAGCGCCGCATAGCCGCTGTCGCTCAGATCCTTCAGCCCGGAGATATCGAAATCGCGCCCGAAGCCGCCAGCAATCCCGGAGAGGGCGGCATATTCACGGAAGATCTCCGCCGCATTGGCATAGTCGAAGGCCGCCCCCCAGCCCATGCGCCGGCCGACCTCGGCCAGGATATCCCAATCGGGGCGCGCCTGCCCGGGGATCGGCAGGACCGCGCGCTGGCGGCTGATGATACGGTCGGAATTGGTGACGGTGCCCTCTTTCTCCGCCCAGGCGGCGGCAGGCAGCAGCACATCGGCCAGCCGTGCGGTATCGGTGGCGCCGGTGATATCGCTGACCACGACGAAGTCGCAGCCGGCGATGGCGGCGCGCACCCGATCGGCATCGGGCATCGAGACCGCCGGGTTGGTGTGAATGATCCACAGCGCCCGGATCCGCCCGTCACCGACGGCGCGGAACATGTCGACCGCCTTCAGCCCGGCCTGATCGGCGATCACCGGCGCCTGCCAGAAATCCCGCACCGCCGCGCGATGCGCAGCATCCTCCAGATCCAGGTGACAGGCCAGCATATTGGCCAGCCCGCCCACCTCGCGACCGCCCATGGCATTGGGCTGGCCGGTGACGGAGAACGGCCCGCAGCCCGGCTTGCCGATGCGGCCGGTGGCCAGATGGCAGTTCAGGATCGCATTGACCTTGTCGCTGCCCGAGGACGACTGGTTCACCCCCTGGCTGAAGATCGTCACCACCTTCTCAGTGCCGAGCCAGAGCCCGCAGAAGGCGCGGATCGTCGCCTCGTCCAGACCGGTCTGGGTGACATCGTCGGCATAGGCGGCCGCGAGGGTGGCGTCGAAGCCGGTGGTGTGGCTGAGAAACGCCTGATCCAGCGCCCCACCTTCGTAGATTTCGACAAAAAGCCGGTTGAACAGAGCCACATCGCTGCCCGGCTTCACTGGCAGATGCAGATCGGCCCCGTCGCAGCTGGCGGTGCGGCGCGGATCGATCACCACCAGCCGGGGGCCGCGTTTCTTCCGCGCTGCCAGGATCCGTTGATACAGCACCGGGTGGCACCAGGCGAGGTTGGAGCCGACGAGGACGATCAGGTCGGCCTCTTCCAGATCCTCGAAGGTGCCGGGCACGGTATCGGTGCCGAAGGCGCGCTTGTGCCCGGCCACGGTCGAGGCCATGCAGAGCCGCGAGTTGGTGTCGATATTGGCCGAGCCGATGAAGCCCTTCATCAGCTTGTTGGCGACATAGTAATCCTCGGTCAGCAGCTGGCCGGAGACATAGAAGGCCACGCTGTCGGGGCCGTGTTCGGCAACGGTGCGGGCAAACCGGGAGGCCACCAGGTCGAGCGCGCTGTCCCAGTCGGTGTCCTGCCCGTCGACCTGCGGGCTGAGCAGGCGACCCTGCAGCCCCAGCGTCTCGGCCAGGGCGGAGCCCTTGGAACAGAGCCGGCCGTAATTCGCCGGATGCTCCGGGTCGCCCTTGACCCGGGCGCCGCCCTTGCCGTCGGGCTCCATCAGCACGCCGCAGCCCACCCCGCAGTAGGGGCATGTGGTGCGGATCGTCCCTGCACCGACCCGCTCCATCAGAGCGCCCCCGCCAGCGCGACGGCCGAGGCGTCGAACAGCATCCGGCCGTTTTCGACCCTGATCGGATAGGTCGCGATCTGTCCCTGATCCGCGCCGAGCGCCATCCCGGTCTCCAGCGAGAACACCCAGTTGTGCAGCGGGCAGGTGATCTTGCGGTCGTGCACGATGCCTTCGGACAGCGGCCCGCCCTTGTGCGGGCAGCGGTCGGCAGTGGCAAAGACCTCAGCCTCTGCCGTGCGGAAGACGGCGACGCAGCCGGCCGGCGTCTTCAGAACCCGGGCGCCCCGCAGTGGCACCTCTTCGATGGAACCAATGTCGATCCAGTTCATTCCGCGGCCTCCAGGCTCAGGGTGGCAAGCGGGGCATAGCGCGCCCGCAGGGCGGTTTCCCCGGCCTCGCTGGCCCAGGGATCCTTGCGATAGACGGATTGCGAGATCTCGAAGCGATCGATCAGCGCCTGACGGGTGTCGAGATCGTCGACGATCTGCGCCTTGACCCAGTCGAGCCCGACCTTGGCGACCCACTTATAGGGTCTATCAAGGTATTTTGCCTGTTCGCGATACAGCTGGACGAAGGCGACGGTCAGGTCGATCGCCTCCTGTTCGGTCGCAACATCGGCCAGACGCTCGGTCTCTTTCACCTCCATCCCGGCGGCACCGGCAACGCTGACCTGATAGCCGCTGTCGACACAGACAATGCCGACGTCCTTGCAGGTGGCCTCGGCGCAGTTGCGCGGACAACCGGAGACGCCGAGCTTGACCTTGTGCGGCGTCCACGAGCCCCAGAGGATCTGCTCCAGCTTGACCCCGAGACCGGTGCTGTCCTGCGTGCCGAAGCGGCAATGTTCAGACCCGACACAGGTCTTTACCGTCCTCAGCCCCTTGGAATAGGCGTGGCCCGACACCAGCCCGGCGCGGTTCAGATCGGCCCAGATCCCCGGCAGATCCTCGCCCCGCACCCCCAGCAGATCGATCCGCTGGCCGCCGGTGACCTTGACGGTGGGTACGCCGTATTTGTCGGCGGCATCGGCGATGGCACGCAGCTCGTCCGGGGTGGTGATCCCGCCCCACATGCGCGGCACCACCGAGAACGTGCCGTCCTTCTGGATATTGGCGTGGCGACGCTCGTTGACGAAGCGGCTCTGCGGATCGTCGCGATAGTCCAGCGGCCAGTCTGCCAGCAGGTAGTAATTCACCGCCGGGCGGCAGACATGGCAGCCATTGGGCGTGGTCCAGCCCAGTTCCTGCCAGACCGCCGGCTGGGATTTCAGCTCCTGCGCCTTGATCAGGCGGCGCAGATCCTCATGCGTCAGATCGGTACAGCCGCAGACCGGCTGCGCCGCCGGGGCGGCATAGGCGTCGCCCAGCGTCAGCTCCAGCAGCTGTTCGACCAACCCGGTGCAGGTGCCGCAGGAGGCGCTGGCCTTGGTGCAGGCGCGCACCGCCCCCAGATCGCCCGCCCCGCCCTGGATCGCCCCGACGATGGTGCTTTTGCATACGCCGTTGCAGCCGCAGATTTCTGCATCATCCGGCAAGGCTGCAACGGCTGCGAGAGGGTCCGCAGAGCCGCCCCCCTGATAGGCCGGGCCGAAAATCAGCGTCTCGCGCATCTCCGACACGTCGGTGGCGTCCTTGATATGGCTGTAGAACCAGGCGCCATCGCCGGTATCGCCATACATCACCGCCCCCACCAGGCGGTTGCCCTCCAGCACCAGCCGCTTGTAGACGCCGCGCGCCGGATCGCGGAAGACGATATCCTCGCGTCCCTCGGCCTCGGCGAAGTCACCGGCGCTGAACAGATCGCAGCCGGTGACCTTCAGCTTGGTCGAAACCTCCTTGTTGACGAAACGGTCGGCCCGGCCGGTCAGCGTATGCGCCAGCACCTTGGCCTGATCGTAGAGCGGCGCCACCAGCCCGAAGAGCGCGCCGTCATGTTCGACGCATTCGCCCAGGGCCAGCACATCCGGATCGGAGGTGACCATCTGATCGTCCACCTGCAGCCCGCGACCGACCGCCAGACCGGCCTCCTTCGCCAGCGCGACCGAGGGGCGAATGCCCACCGCCATCACCAGCAGGTCGAAGGGCAGCTCGGTGCCGTCATCCAGCAGCAGCGCCCGGGCACGGCCATCGGGACCGGCGACGATCTCCTTGGACACCGCCTGGCAGAGCACCTTGATGCCCTTGTCCATCAGCGACTTGCGCAGCAGATAGCCGGCGGCCTCGTCCAGCTGACGCTCCATCAGGTGGCCCATCAGATGCACCACCGTCACCTCGACCCCGCGCGCGGCCATACCGGCGGCGGCCTCAAGCCCCAGAAGGCCGCCGCCGATCACCACGGCGCGTGCTCCGGGCTGCTCTCCCAGCGCGATCATCGCCTCGGTGTCTTCCAGATCGCGATAGGCGATCACCCCGGGCAGATCGTGCCCCGGGATCGGAATGATGAAAGGGTCGGAGCCAGTCGCAATCACCAGCTTGTCATAGGCCACGGCGCCGGCCTCACCGATCACCTGCCGGGCGGCACGGTCGATGCCGACCACCCGTTCGCCGAACCGGCAGGTCACCCCATGGGCGGCGTACCAGTCGTCGTCATGGGTGACGATGTCCTCATAGGTCTTTTCGCCCGACAGCACCGGCGACAGCATCAGCCGGTTATAGTTGCCGCGCGGTTCGGCGTTGAACAGCGTCACCTCATAGGCGCCGGGCTCTGCCTCGAACAGATGCTCCAACATCCGGCCAGAGGCCATGCCGGCCCCGATCACGACCAGTTTGCGGGTCATTGCAGCGCCTCCCCTTCGGTATAGGCCGCGGCGATCATCACGCCGGACAGCAGATCATAGGCCGCGGTCCAGGCGGCTTCGGTCTCTGCGGTGAAGTCATCGCCCAGACCCTTTTCCAGGGTCCTGAGCAGCGAGGCGCCGACCTTGGCGTAATCCTCAGGCTGAACACCGTAATCGACATGGCGCACCGCCAGATCGCGGGCCACCGGAGCGATCCGGTCGAGATCGCGCAGCCCGTTGACCACCACCCCCAGGGTCGCCATCAGCTTGGCCCCCTGGTCGCGCATGTCTGCCCCGGCGAAATAGGGTTTCACCTCAGGCGCGGTTTCGAACAGATCGGCATAGAAAATCTCTGCCGCCGTTTCGCGGATCGGGATCACCTTGGCGAAACTGTCCCGAACCAGGTCTATCTGGGTCTCGTTCATCACTGTCACTCCGCTGCGAGGGCCTTGGCGGCCGGTTTCGCCGGCGCGCTCGCGCGCGCGGGGCGGTTGCCGTGTTCGTATTCTTCGAGGAAATCCAGAACCTCCTGCCGGTAGCGGTAGTAGTCCGGATGCTCCAGCAGCGCCTTGCGGCTGCGCGGACGCGGCAGATCCACATCGGTGATCTTGCCGATGGTGGCCTGCGGCCCGTTGGTCATCATCACCACGCGGTCGGCCAGCAGGATCGCCTCGTCGACATCATGGGTGACGCAGATGGCGGTGACCTTGGTCCGTTCCCAGACCTCCATCAGCACTTCCTGCAGCTCCCAGCGGGTCAGGCTGTCGAGCATGCCGAAGGGTTCGTCCAGCAGCAGAAGCTTGGGGCTGAGTGCGAAGGCGCGGGCGATGCCGACCCGCTGTTTCATCCCGTTCGACATCGAATGGGCGGGCTTGTCCATCGCATCGGCTAGGCCGACACGCTCCAGATAGTATTCCACCACATCCTCACGCTCCGCCTGCGAGGCGCGCGGATAGACCTTGTCGACACCGATGGCGACGTTCTCCTTGGCGGTCAGCCAGGGAAACAGGTTCGGCGACTGGAACACCACGGCACGTTCCGGATCGGCGCCGCGCACCTCGTAGCCGTCCAGCTTGATGACGCCCTTGGAGATCTCGTTCAGCCCGGCGGTCATCGTCAGCACGGTGGATTTGCCGCAGCCCGAATGCCCGATCAGCGAGATGAATTCGCCGCGGTTGAGCTTGAGGTTGAAATCCTCCACCACGGTCAGCGGCCCCTTGGGGGTGGGATAGATCTTGTGCAGGTGATCGAAGGTCAGGAAGCGATCGTCGATCAGGCCGCTCTGGGCCTTTTTCACCGCCGCCGGCACCCGGTGGATCGGGGTCACGTCGGGCAGGCTACGGCTGCCTTCGGTCTTCGCCGCGATCCCCACATCCATCAGGTAGGAGGTCACCTGAGCCCGGAGCGCCTTGAATGCCTCGTCATGGTTCATGGCGGAGCGGTCGCGCGGCCGCGGCAGGTGCACCGACACCGGCGCACCCAGGGTGCCATCGGGGTTCAGCGGCACGATACGGTCGGCCAGCAGGATCGCCTCGTCGACATCGTTGGTGATCAGGATGCAGGTCTTCTTGTCCTGTTCCCAGATATCCAGGATCTCATCGGCCAGATTGGCGCGGGTCAGCGCGTCGAGCGCCGACAGCGGTTCGTCCAGCAGCAGGACCTCCGGATCCATCGCCAGCGCCCGGGCGACCGAGACGCGCTGGCGCATGCCGCCGGACAGCTCCGCCGGGCGGCGGCCGGCGGCGTGCGACAGGCCCACCATCTTGATATAGTGATCCGCCTTGGCGTCCTTTTCCGCCCGGGACAGCTTGGGAAATACGCTGTCGATCGCCAGCAGGATATTCCCCTTCACCGTAAGCCAGGGCATCAGCGAATAGGATTGGAACACCAGGCCGCGTTCGGGACCGGGGCCCACGATCGGTTGCCCACGAAAGCTGACGCGGCCGCGATCGGGGGTCTCCAGACCCGCAATCAGGTTCATCAGGGTCGATTTTCCGGTGCCGGAGAAGCCGAGGATGGCGATGAATTCGCCCTCCTCCACCGTCAGGCTGACGTCCTTGAGAACTTCGCTGCGCGACAGACCGGCGCCGAACCCCTTGAACACGTTTTCGAATGTCAGGATGGCCATGGCGATCACCGGTTGTTCGAGAAGGTGAAGAGGGACTGCAGCGCGTACATCACCCGATCCAGCAGAAAGCCGATGATGCCGATGGTCAGAACCGCGACCATGATCTTGGCAAGCGAGCTGGAGGACCCGTTCTGGAACTCATCCCAGACGAATTTGCCCAGGCCAGGGTTCTGCGCCAGCATCTCGGCGGCGATCAGCACCATCCAGCCCACCCCCAGGGACAGACGCAGGCCAGTGAAGATCAGCGGCAGCGCCGAGGGCAGCACCAGCTTGGTGATCTTGCTCCAGGTCGACATCTTCAGCACCTTGGAGACCGAAACCAGATCCTTGTCGATCGAGGCGACGCCCAGCGCGGTGTTGATCAGCGTCGGCCACAGCGAACAAAGCGTCACGGTGATCGCCGAAACCAGGAAGGATTTCGCAAACAGCCCGTCGTTGTTGGTATAGAGCGCCGAGACCACCATGGTGACGATCGGCAGCCAGGCCAGCGGCGAGACCGGTTTGAAAATCTGCACCAGCGGGTTGATCGCGGCATTGGCATAGGGCGACAGCCCAGCCAGGATGCCCAGCGGGATGGCGATGGCAGAGCCGATCAGGAACCCGAAGAAGACGGTTTTGATCGAGGTCCAGATCTGATCGTAATAGGACGGCGCACCGGTGAACGGGATGTCCTTGACCTTCTCGGGCTGGCCCTTGTCGATAAAGCGCTGGTTGCGCGCCTCGACGCGCTGGTAATGGTCGCGCTCCTTCTCGGCCTTGGCGATGGCGTCATGATGCAGGTTCACCGCCTCTTCCCAGACCTGGGACGGGCCGGGGATCGCCCCGAGCGAGGTCTGGACCCGCGGTGCCAGCGTGCCCCACAGCAGCAGGAAGCCGCAGATCGCCAGCAGCGGCACCCCCAGCAGGCGCCAGATTTCCTTGCCCTGGGCGCGGGGATTGTCACCGGCAACGGCGCGCAGGATCGGGGTGATCCAGGCCAGGCCCAGAACCTGGAACCAGGCGTCGGCCTTGTTGATGCGGGTGAAACGACGTGCCCGGCGAGCCTCTCTTTCGGCGGTACGGGCGTAATCGGGATCGACGGTCGTCATTCTCTGGCTCCGTTTCTGAGCGTTGCTGGTCGTCCTCCCCCTCTCTCCTCCCCGGGAGGTGGGAGGAGAGAGGCGCGAAGGTCGCGTTAGGGATCCGGCGGGTCCGATGCGGAAGGAGAAGTCCGCCGGATCGCACCTCCCCCGGTCGGGGGAGGAGGGGAGGCGGGCTTAGCCCTGAACCTCGTTTCCGATGACTTTCTGATCGGCCTTCAAACCGATCGGCAGGCTGTCGAGATAGGCGTTGGGCGACTTGCCGTCATAGGCGATGCCGTCGATGATATCGCCCGCGGGTGTCGGCGCCTTGTAGCCGTCGCTGCTCCAGTCGAAATCCGCCTCGTTGGCCAGGCCCTCGTCCACCAGCAGGCGCGCGGCCTTCAAGTAGATGTCCGGCTTGTAGACCGATTTGGCGACTTCGTCGTACCAGCTGTCCGGCTTGGCTTCGGCGATCTGGCCCCAGCGGCGCATCTGGGTCAGATACCAGACCGCGTCGGAGTAATAGGGATAGGTCGCGTTATAGCGGAAGAAGACGTTGAAATCGGGCACGTCACGCTTGTCGCCCTTCTCGTATTCGAAGGTCCCGGTCATCGAGTTGGCGATCACCTCGGGATCGGCGCCGACGTAGTCGGGGCGCGACAGGATCTCGACCGCCTCGGCCCGGTTGGCATTGTCGTTCTCGTCCAGCCACTGCGCCGCGCGGATCAGCGCCTTGACCACGGCGAGCGTGGTGTTGGGATACTGCTCGGCGAAGTCGGCGGTGATGCCGAACACCTTCTCCGGGTTGTTCTTCCACAGCTCGTAATCGGTGATCACCGGCACGCCGATACCCTTGAACACGGCCTGCTGGTTCCACGGCTCACCGACGCAATAGCCATAGATAGTGCCGGCCTCCAGGGTGGCGGGCATCTGCGGCGGCGGCGTGACCGAGAGGAAGACATCCGCGCCGATCTGGCCGGTGATGTTGTCGGGGCTGTAATAGCCCGGGTGCAGCCCGCCGGCGGCCAGCCAGTAACGCAGCTCGTAGTTATGGGTCGAAACCGGGAAGACCATGCCCATGTTGAAGGGCTTGCCCTCACCCTTGTATTTTTCGACCACCGGTTTCAGCGCCGCGGCCGAGATCGGATGCACCGGCTTGCCGTCATCGCCCACGGGAATGTTCGGTTTCATCTCGGCCCACACCTCGTTCGACACGGTGATGCCGTTGCCGTTCAGGTCCATCGAGAAGGGGGTGATGATATGCGCCTCGGTGCCAAAGCCGATGGTCGCGGCCAACGGCTGGCCGGCCAGCATATGGGCGCCGTCAAGCGTGCCGTCGATGACACCGTCCAGCAACACCTTCCAGTTGGCCTGCGCTTCCAGCGTCACGAACAGGCCTTCGTCATCGAAGAACCCCTGCTCGTAGGCCACTGCCAGCGGGGCCATGTCGGTCAGCTTGATAAAGCCGAAGGTCAGTTCGTCCTTTTCCAGATCCAGCATCTCGGCCAGGGCGGGGCTGACGAGGGCTGTGCTGGTAACGAGACCGAGAATGAGTCGTTTCATCTGTCCTGTCCCTTAATTTTCTGCCCCGATGCGGGGCGACAAACACGAAAAAAGCCGCTGACACGTACTACCCGGGAGGTTGGGGTAGTCGGTCGAGCGGCTTTGCTCAGATATCCCTGTCGAAGGGAAACGTATGTATGTCGCGGCGCCATTACCAAGCGACGGGTTGATCTTGTGCCAGAGCATGCGGCAAGCGCAAAGCCGCTTTGCATATGCAGCACGATGTTTTTCGTGCAGTGCAGAAAACTGCGCCTTTTTTGGGCGTCAGATACCCGAAGGCTCAAAAACAGAGCCGTCGAAGAACAGATTTGGCGACATCGGCAGGGTGCCGGACCCGGCGGCCAGGGCAGTCGCCGCGGCGAATCCCCCCTCCGGCTTGGCATCGGGCAGCGGCAGATTCGCGCTGGTTTTCTCCAGCGCCCGGCGGTGCAGATCGGCGCGGAAGGTGCCCCGGGCCGTCGCGATGGCGGTCTGCCGGTCGATGCCGGTGCGGGCCGCCAGTTGACCGCCGATCCATTCCGCCTGCGACAGCCAGGGGAAGGTGGCGGCGCCGGCGAAGAATTCGACAAACCCCGGAACGCTGCGCTCTTCGCCGACCTGAGAGATCACCATCCGCCCGGTCAGCGACCGGTCCAGCCACTCCGCCGGCAGATCCAGATATTCCGGCCGGCTCAGCAGTTCGGCGGCCAGCATGCGGCTGTCGGGATTGCCCAGCCACCGCCCTGCCCGCCAGACGGCGCGGATCAGCCGACCCATCAGCGCGGTTTCCGTTTCGGCCCAGTCGGCGCGCACCGCCAGCACTTTCTCCGGGGCGAAGGACCAGATCGCCGAACCGGGCAGCAACAACTCTCCCACCCCGTTTTCCACCGCTTGCGAGCCCCAGGGCTCGCCGACGCAGAAGGCATCGATCTCTCCCGCCTCGATGGCATCGGCCATCAGCGGCGGCGGCACGGTCCGGATATCGACCGCCTGCGGCGCCGGCAGGCCCAGCGCCGAGAGCCAGTAATAGAGCAGCTCCGCATGCATCGAGAAGGGAAAGGGCACGCCGATGCGCAGCCGGTCACCCAGACCGATCAGCGCGCTGCCCGCCGCGCGCGCATCGTCGAAGCCAAAGCCATGGCCCGCATCCCGCAGCCGCCGCGCCAGCCCGTTCGACACGCCGATCACATTGCCATTGACCGACAGCACCGACACTGCCGCCATCTGGCCATGGGCGCCGCCCAGCCCCAGCGCGGTGGCCACCGGCACCGGCGACAGCATGTGTGCCGCATCCACCTGGCCGAAGGACAGCATATCGCGCAGCGACGACCAGCTGGGCGCGCGCCTGAGATCCAGCGTCAGCCCCTCTTCGGCGGCAAACCCCATCTCCTGTGCCACCACCAGCGGCGCGGCATCGACCAGCGGGATGAACCCGATGGCAAGCTTGACCCCCTTCATGACAGCAGCCCCGCCGCCGTCACCAGCGCCTGGGCGACATCGGCCACGCGCTTGTTCTGATCCATCGCGGTCTTGCGCAGCAACGCATAGGCCTCGTCCTCGCCGATGCCTTTCATCCGCATCAGCATCCCCTTGGCCCGGTCGATCACCTTGCGCTCTTCCAGCGCGCGTTTGGTCTCGGCCAGTTCGGTGCGCATCCGCTGGAACATCTGGAACCGGGCAATGGCGGCATCCATGATCGGTTTCACCCGCTGCGGCTTCAGCCCGTCGACCACATAAGCCGACACCCCGGCCTCGATCGCCGCCGCCGACAGGCCGTCGTCCGAGCGGTCGACGAACATCGCCACCGGCCGGTCCAGCGGCCCGGAGGCCAGCGCCAGCTCCTCCATCATGTCGCGGGAGGGGTTTTCGATATCCAGCAGCACCACATCGGGATTGCGCGCCTGGATCTGCCGCGCCAGCCCGCGCTGATCGGCAATCACGTGGATGTCGTAGTTGCCGGCGGCGCGCAGGCTGTCGACCAGCAAGGAGGCGCGGTCGCGGTCTGTTTCGACGACAACGATGGAAAGCGGCGTGGCCATGCGGTGCGAGAACCCGTGCTGAGCGGCGGGCAGAACCCGCAGAGATGACTTTCAACATAGGATATCCCCTGATCCGGGAAAGAAAAGTCGCGCCCCCGTCCCCGGCTTCGCCACCTTCCGTCTGGTCGCCGCTCAGGGAATAACCACACGCTCATCCCAGAGTTTCACGCAACGTCGGGCTTGCCGGATACCGGGTGATGACTGACAACCGCCTCAGGGAGGCGCCGTGCGGAACCCCGTTCCGCAACCGGCGCAGTGAGGAACGAAAGGATTTCCCCCGTGACGATGCCCCTGGCTTTCAAGCACCTGCGCCTGCCGCTGATCGGCAGCCCGCTGTTCATCATCTCGAACCCGGATCTCGTGATCGCCCAGTGCAAGGCGGGCGTCGTCGGATCGTTTCCGGCGCTGAACGCGCGTGAAAAGGAGGGCGAGCCGATCGAGCTGGAGCGCTGGCTGCAGCGGATCACCGAAGAACTGGACCGCCATAACCAGGACAACCCGGATCGGCCCGCCGCCCCCTTCGCCGTCAACCAGATCGTGCACCGCTCGAACAGCCGGCTGGAGCGGGATGTGGAGCTCTGCGTCAAATACAAGGTGCCGGTCTGGATCACCTCGCTCGGCGCGCAGACCTGGGTGAACGATGCCGCCCATTCGGTGGGGGCGCTGACCTTCCACGATGTGATCAACAACAAATTCGCCCGGAAGGCGGTGGAAAAAGGCGCCGACGGGCTGATCGCCGTCGCCGCCGGTGCCGGCGGCCATGCCGGCGCGCTGTCGCCCTTCGCGCTGGTGCAGGAAATCCGCGACTGGTTCGACGGGCCGCTGTTCCTGTCCGGCGCCATTGCCCGTGGCGACAGCATCCTCGCCGCCCAGGCCATGGGTGCGGACGGCGGCTATGCCGGTTCCGCCTTCATCGCCACCGAAGAGGCCAACGCGGTCGAAGGCTACAAGCGGATGATCGTCGACTACGCGGCGGACGATATCGTCTATTCCGACCTCTTCACCGGTGTCTGGGGCAATTACCTCAAACCCTCGATCACCGCCGCGGGAATGGATCCGGACAATCTGGAACGCTCCGACCCCTCCAACATGGATTTCGGCGAAACCCGCGAAAAGCCGAAAAGCTGGAAGGAAATCTGGGGCTCCGGCCAGGGCATCGGCGCGGTTCACGATGTGGTGCCTGCCGCCGATCTGGTGGCACGGCTGGAACGCGAATACCTCACCGCACAGGACCGGCTGGCCCATACGCTGGGCTGGACCCGGGCATAACCGATCACAGCGCCCGCCTGTTCGGCGGGCGCCTTGCGTTGGGCCATCCGGTTCAGGCCGGTTCCAGCTCTGCCGCGATCTCGGCCCGCAGCGCCTTGCGGTCCAGCTTGCCCACCGGAGTCTTCGGCAGCGCCTCGCGGAACTCCAACCCACGCGGGATTTCATGCCGGCCCAGCTTGTCGGCCAGAAAGGCCTGCAGCTCTTCCAGCGTGAAGGGAGGGGCGCCGGGATTCAGCACCACCAGCACCCGGGCGCTTTCACCGCGATAGGAATCCGGCACACCGATCGCCATCGCCTCAGACACCGACGGGTGACGGTGCACCGCATCCTCGATCACCACCGGATAGACGTTGAAGCCACCCGACAGGATCATGTCCTTCTTGCGGTCGACCAGATAGAAGAACCCGTCGCTGTCCATATGGGCGATATCGCCGGTCAGGAACCAGCCATCGTGAAAGGCGGCCGCCGTCTCCTCCGGCCGGTTCCAGTAGCCCCGGGTCACATTCGGCCCACGGATCGCCATCTCTCCATCCTCACCCACCGGCAGGTCGCGACCGGGATCGGCCGGATCGACGATGCGGATGTCCAGACCCGGCAGCGGAATACCGATGGTGCCGCGTTTGTCCCCGGGCACATCGGGCGGCATGTTGGTCCCCGCCGGCGCGGTTTCCGTCATGCCCCAGCCGCCGCGCAGCTTCAGCCCGGTCAATTGGCGGATCTTCTCGAACACCTCGACCGGCAGCGGCGCCCCGCCCGAACCGATGAAATCCAGCGAGGAGAGATCGCGCGTCTCCACCCCCGGCTGACGCAGGATCGCGATCCACATGGTCGGCACCCCGGTCAGGATATTGATGCCGAACCGTTCGATATCGTCCAGCGCCTGGGCGGCATCGAAACGCGGCCGCAGATGCAGGGTCAGCCCGTCGCAAAGCCCGCGCAGCAACTGCGTCGACAGCCCCAGGATGTGAAACACCGGCGAATAGAGCAGCGAATGCTTGCCAGCTTCGCGTGCCGGTTCGCCCTTGAGGAATTCGCGATAGATATTGACCGAGGCGGCGATATTGGCGTGGCTCAGCACCGCGGCCTTGGGCCGGCCGGTGGTGCCACCGGTATATTGCAGCAACGCCACATCCTCGGGGGCGGGCCAGTCCGGCTCCCAGGCGGCGCCCTCATGCCCGGCCCAGAAGGCGGCGAGCGGCGTGGCACCATGCGACACCCCCTCGCCCCGGATCAGCACATCGGGGCATTGCACCACCGGCGGCAGCGCACCATATCCGGCCGCCGCCACCAGCGGACCGGAGAACTCCGGCGCGGTCAGCGAAATCACCAGCTTGGCGCCGCTGTCGGCCAGCTTGTGGGCGATCTCGGCGGCGGCATCCAGCGGGCTGAGGTGGGTCACCACCAGCCCCGCCGCCATGGCGCCGAAGAAAAACACCGGATGCCAGGGGCAGTTCGGCAGATGCAGCGCGATACGGTCGCCCGGCCGCAGCCCCCGCGCCCTGAGCGCCGCCGCCGCCTGCGCCGCCTGCGCCCGCATTCCGCCATAGGTGATCTCCTCCCCGGCGTATTCGATCAGCACCCGGTCGCTGTGAATGGCAAAGCCCTGGTCCAGCATCCGGGTCAACGTGGTCACCGGCGGCACGAAATCGGGCACCACGCCCGCAGAATAATAGGCATGCCACGGCCGTTGGCCGGGCTTGGGCAAATCTGTCATGCAAGGTTCCTCCCTCGCCGGCAGAGTGCCGGTCAGAGGGGTTCAGATCCAGTCTTTCCTTGCCCCGGGCCCTCTGCCCAGTGCCGGCCCGCGGCTCGGCCCGGCGGCCGACCACGTCGCGGCAGACCACCGCCGCATCCGGTAATTCCCCGGGATAAAACCGAAAAACCGGCAGAATCCCCGGGACGCCAGCGCCAGGACAGACGCGGCCATCCCGTTCAAAATCGCACGATGTTGTGACGCCGCGTTGCGCCGGATCAGTTCGCCGCCGCCATCAGCAGCGGCAGTTCCGCCGCCCCCGCGCGATACCAGGCGACGATCCGGGCACGCTCCGCCGGCTCCATCCAGGTCAGGTTCGCCGGCGGCATCGCCTGGCTTGCCCCGGCCTGCAGAAAGATCTGCCGCGCGTGATGGGCGATATCCGCCGGCGTCTCCAGCAGCACGTTCTTGGGCGCGTGGTGGATTCCATCCCAGCCCGGCTCGCGCGCGTGGCACATCGAACAGCGGCCCATCACGATATCGGTGACGTCCTCGAACCCCTCCGCTTCGGCGAAGACGGTTTCGATCCGGGTCAGATCGCGCGCCTCGCTCTCCTCGTAGTTGTCCTGCTCCAGCGGCGCCAGAGACAGCGCCATGATCGCGATGAACAGCAGCGCCGTCACCCCCCAGGTCCAGACCGGGCTGCCTTTGCGCGCGTGGCGGGTGTTGAAATAATGCCGGATCGTCACCCCCATCAGGAAGACCAGCGCCGCGATCACCCAGTTGTACGCAGAGGCGAAGGCGAGCGGATAGTGGTTCGACAGCATCAGGAAGATCACCGGCAACGTCAGATAATTGTTGTGGGTCGAGCGCAGCTTAGCGATCCGGCCGTATTTCGCATCCGGCGTGCGGCCCGCTTTCAGGTCGGCCACCACGATCTTCTGATTGGGGATGATGATCATGGCGACATTCGCGGTCATGATCGTCGCAGTGAAGGCCCCCAGATGCAGCATCACCGCCCGCCCGGTGAAGATCTGGTTGTACCCCCAGCCCATCGCCACCAGCAGCAGGAACAGCAGGATCATCAGCACGGTGGGCTTTTCCGCCAGCCCGGATTTGCACAGCAGGTCATAGACGATCCAACCGACGGTCAGCGAGGCGGCGGAGATCAGGATACCCTGCCACTGGCTCAACTCCAGCTTGTGGGCATCGATCAGATAGAGCTCCGCTCCCGCCCAATAGACCACCATCAGCAGCGCCGCGCCGGAGAGCCATGTCATGTAGCTCTCCCATTTGAACCAGGTCAGATGCTCCGGCATATGCTCGGGGGCGACCAGATATTTCTGGATGTGATAGAAACCGCCGCCATGGACCTGCCATTCCTCGCCATAGGCGCCCTTCGGCAGATGCGGCGCCTGCCGCAGACCCAGATCCAATGCGATGAAATAGAACGACGATCCGATCCAGGCGATTGCGGTGACCACATGCAACCAGCGGATGGCAAATCCCAGCCAATCCCAAATGATAGCCACATCCAGCATCGCGTCCCTCCGGCACCGTTGTTTTTCCGCAGCCTACTCCGGTTGCGTATTGTCAAGTATCCGCGGAAAGCGCCAAGATGCTTCAAATAAAAACGAACAATGATGCCCGATGGCCTACCTGGACAACATCCAGACCTTCGTCAGAGTCTATGAATTGGGCAATATGTCCGCCGCCGCCCGCGATCAGCGCATCTCGGCTGCTGTGGCCTCGGCCCGGGTGTCCCAGCTCGAGGATCACCTGAACGTCCGGCTGTTCCAGCGCACCACCCGCACCCTGCACCCCACCGAACAGGGCCATATGTTCTATCGCGGCGCCTGCAAGATCCTCGAGGCGGTGGATGCGGCCGAAGCCGAGATCTCCAATGTCACCATGACCCCGCGCGGATCGCTGTTCGTCGCCGCGCCGCTGGGGCTGGGACGCCGGCTCATCGCGCCGAAACTGCCGGCGTTCAAAGAGAAATATCCGCTGATCGACATCCGGCTGCGGCTGTCGGACCGCAAGCTCGATCTGGCGGCGGAAGGGCTCGACATGGCTTTCTTCCTCGGCATCCCGGAAGATTCCGCGCTCAGGATGCGCAAGATCGCCGATTGTCCCCGGGTGCTCTGCGCCGCGCCCGCCTATATCGCCCGACGCGGCAGCCCGGCGGACGGGGCGGCGCTGGTTCGCGACAAGCACGACTGCCTCAACCTGCGCTATCCCGGCGCGCCGGAATTCCAGTGGCCGCTGCAGACCGCGGAGGGGATCAAGCGGGTCTCGGTCCAGGGTCCGTTCGAGAGCGACGATGGCGATGTGCTGACCGGCTGGGCGCTGGACGGGCACGGCATCATCCTGAAACCGGTCTTCGAAGTGGCCGAACACCTGAAATCCGGCGCACTGGTGCCGGTGGCCACGGCCGAACCGCCGGTGCCGATCCAGCTGGCCTGCCTCTACATGCACCGCCGGCGGCAGGACCCCAAGACCCGGCTGCTGATCGATTTCATGGCCGATCACATTCAGGCAGCGCTGAAATAACCGCGGCAGCACCCGGACCCGCCCACGGAATTTGAGTATTTTTGCAGAGAAGAAGGCACGGGCGCACGGCCCGGAGATCCGGGCGTTTGCCTGCTTCTTCTCTGTTCAAATACTCACTTCACCGACATCGACGCCGGCGCGCGCGCCGCGACCCGGGCGGATCAGCTGCCGCGATAGGTGGAATAGCCGAAGGGCGAGAGCAGCAGCGGCACGTGGTAATGGCTGGCCTCCGACAGGCCGAAGCGGATCGGGATCAGGTCGAGAAACCGGGGCGGCTCCCCCGCCGGGCCGGTGCCGTCCAGATAGGCGCCGACGTGGAACAGCAGCTCATAGGTGCCCGGCTCGAACTCCGCCGCCGGCAGGATCTGCTCATCCGTGCGGCCGTCGGCATTGGTGATCAGCGTTTTCAGCAGGACCCGCGCCGCCCCGTCGATGCGGTAGAGCTCGATCATCAGCCCTTCGGCCGGGACGCCACGGGCGGTGTCCAGAACATGCGTCGTCAGATAGCCGGCCATGTCGCATCCCTTTTCCGATCCGGTGTCTTTGCCTTGTTTTTACGCAAGTTGCCGTCCTGCCGCACCCTCAAATTGGCTACAACTCCTTCAGGATTTCCTGAAAACTCAAGCCCGCCATTCTGGTGTACCAAGGCCGGGTGCACAGCAGGAGACGACCAGATGACACGCTACCCCCGTGACATGCGCGGCTATGGGGCGCAGGCCCCCGATGCGAACTGGCCCGGCGGTGCCAAGGTTGCGGTGCAATTCGTGCTGAACTACGAGGAAGGCGGCGAAAACTGCATCCTGCACGGCGATGCCGCGTCAGAGGCCTTCCTGTCCGATATCGCCGGCGCCGCCCAGTGGCCCGGGCAGCGGCACTGGAACATGGAATCGATCTATGAATACGGCGCCCGCGCCGGGTTCTGGCGGCTGCACCGGCTGTTCACCGGCGCCGGCATCCCGGTGACGATCTATGGCGTCGCCACCGCCCTGGCGCGCAGCCCCGAACAGGTTGCCGCGATGCAGGACGCGGGCTGGGAGATCGCCTCCCACGGGCTGAAATGGGTCGAACACAAGGACATGCCCGAGGCGGAGGAGCGCGCCGCGATCGCCGAGGCGATCCGCCTGCACACCGAGGTAGTGGGGGAGCCGCCACGCGGCTGGTACACCGGGCGCTGTTCGGCCAATACCGTGCGGCTCACCGCCGAGACCGGGCAGTTCGACTATATTTCAGATACCTATGACGACGATCTGCCCTATTGGCTGGAGGTCGGCGACCGCGATCAGCTGATCATCCCCTATACGCTGGAAGCCAACGACATGCGCTTCGCCACCGCGCCGGGCTATATCACCGGGGAGCAGTTCTTCACCTATCTGCGCGATGCCTTCGACGTGCTCTATGCCGAGGGTCAGGCCGGCGCGCCGAAAATGATGAACATCGGCCTGCATTGCCGGCTGATCGGGCGGCCGGGCAAGCTGGCCGGGCTGAAGCGCTTCATCGACTATATTTCCGAGTTCGCGGACGTCTGGACGCCACGGCGCATCGACGTCGCCCGCCATTGGGCCGCGCATCACCCGCACAGGCGCTGGGACCGGCCGAGCCGGATGGGACGCGACAGTTTCGTCGCCACATTCGGTGGCATCTACGAACATTCCCCCTGGATCGCCGAGCGGGCCTTTGACCTTGAGCTGGGACCGGCACATGACAGCGCGGTAGGGCTGGCCAATGCGCTGGCCCGCGCCTTCCGCTCCGCCAGTGCGGAGGAACGCCTGGGCGTCTTGCGGGCCCACCCCGATCTGGCGGGCAAGCTGGCGGCAGCCAGGCGGCTGACGGCGGAAAGCACCGCAGAGCAGGCCAGCGCCGGGCTCGATGCGCTGACCGATGCGGAGCGGGAGCAGTTCACCCGGCTGAACGCCGACTATGTGGCGAAACACGGCTTTCCCTTCATCATCGCGGTGCGCGATCACGACAAGGCGGGGATCCTCGACGCGTTCAACCGTCGCATTGCCCAGGACAGCGCCGGCGAATTCGCCGAGGCCTGCCGCCAGGTGGAACGGATCGCCGGGCTGCGGCTGAAGGATCTGCTGCCATGAGGGGTGGCGCGTTTCCCGTGAAACATCGCCGCGGGGACGCCCGGCGATGACCGTAATCCGGACCGAACCGCTGACCGCCACCGCCTTTGCCCCCTTCGGCGACGTGATCGCGCTGAAGAACACCCCCGACAGGATCATCAACCAGGGGCTTTGCGGCCGGCACCACGATCTGGCTCGGGTCGAGACCGATGCCGAGGGACGCACAGGCATCAGCCTGTTCGACGCCGAACCGCGCGCCCTGCCCTATCGACTGGAGATGATGGAGCGGCACCCGCTGGGATCCCAGGCATTCCTGCCGCTGTCGCCAACCTCTTTTCTGGTCATTGTCGCGGCAGATGCGGGCGGACGGCCCGCTACGCCGCGTGCTTTCTTGACCGCTCCGGGACAGGGGATCAACCTGCTCAGAAACGTCTGGCACGGGGTTCTGACCCCGCTCAGCCGCCCGGGGCTCTTCGCGGTGATCGATCGCATCGGCCCCGGCGACAACCTGGAAGAATACTGGTTCGACACGCCCTACCGCGTCGAGACCGGCCCCTAAGACCAAGACAGAAGACCGCGACCCAAACGCAATAAACCGACCGGGTACACCCCGGCGCCCGACAAGGAGGGAAGAAATGGCCGATATCGGCAGCAGCGCAGAAATGCGCGATCCGAATTACACGCCGCCGCTCGCGGTGGCGATTCCCCTGGGGATCCAGCATGTGCTGGCGATGTTCGTTTCCAACGTGACGCCGGCGATCATCGTCGCCGGGGCGGCCGGCTTCGGCTTCGGATCGAACAGCCCGGATTTCCCGGAGCTGCTCTACATGATCCAGATGGCGATGCTGTTCGCCGGCATCGCGACACTGTTCCAGACCATCGGCATGGGCCCGGTCGGCGCCCGGCTGCCGGTGGTTCAGGGCACCTCCTTCGCCTTTATCCCGATCATGATCCCGCTGGTCGCCGGCAAGGGCGTGGACGGGCTGGCGGCGCTGTTCGGCGGGGTGCTGATCGGCGGTCTGTTCCATGCCTGCCTGGGGATGGTGATCGGCAAGATCCGCTTTGCCCTGCCGCCGCTGGTCACCGGGCTGGTGGTGACGATGATCGGTCTGGCCCTGGTCAAGGTCGGTATCGAATACGCCGCCGGCGGGGTGCCGGCCAAGGCCAGCGGCAACGCCAGCTATGGCGGTCTGCTCAGCTGGTCCGCGGCGCTGGTGGTGATCTTCGTGACGCTGGCGGTGAAATTCTTCACCCGCGGCATGCTGTCGATCTCGGCAGTGCTGATCGGCATCATCGTCGGCTATGTCTATTGCATCCTGGTCGGCATGCTGCCGGTGGCCAAGATCGCCGGCAGCTGGAACAACGCCGCCGTCTTCGCGCTGCCGCAGCCGTTCAAATACGGGTTCGAATTCTCCGCCGCCGCCATCATCGGCTTCTGCCTGATGGCCTTCGTCTCGGCGGTGGAGACGGTGGGCGATGTCTCCGGCATCACCAAGGGCGGCGCCGGGCGCGAGGCCACCGACAAGGAGATCGCGGGCGCCACCTATGCCGACGGTCTGGGCACCGCGATCGCCGGCGTCTTCGGCGCGCTACCCAATACGTCGTTTTCGCAAAACGTCGGGCTGATCGCCATGACCGGGCTGATGAGCCGCCACGTGGTGACCTTCGGCGCGATCTTCCTGATCGTCTGCGGCCTGATCCCCAAGGTCGGCGGCGTCATCCGCACCGTCCCGATCGAGGTGCTGGGCGGTGGTGTCATCGTGATGTTCGGCATGGTGGTGGCCTCCGGTATCTCGATGCTGTCGGATGTCGTGTGGAATCGCCGCAACATGGTGATCTTCGCCGTGGCGCTGTCCTTCGGCCTGGGCCTGCAGCTGGAGGTGATGAACCTGCCCGCCGGCGCGCCCAACGCGCTGCAGCACCTGCCCGATACGCTGCGCATCCTCGGCGCCTCCGGCATCCTGCCGGCCGCGCTGATCGCCATCGTGCTGAACCTGATCCTGCCCGAGGATCTGCCCGAGGAGGCCACCGAAGAAGTCTCCGGCGGGCTGGCCGGTCATGGCAAGGGGTCGCTCGCCGGGGAGTGAGCCGCCGCGCCTCAGTCGGACACAGCGACGCCCGCCATCCGGGAAGATGGCGGGCGTCGTTTTCGCTGCAGGCGGTCGTCGCAGCGCCTGTCGGGCGGCGCCGTCACAACGGCATATGCCGGTTCACATCCTTGTAAAGCAGATAGCGGAACGGCCCGGGCCCGCCAGCATAGCAGGCCTGCGGGCAAAATGCGCGCAGCCACATGAAATCGCCGGCCTCGACCTCGACCCAATCCTGATTGAGCCGATAGACCGCCTTGCCCTCCAGCACATAGAGCCCGTGTTCCATCACATGGGTTTCCGCGAAGGGGATCACCGCGCCCGGCTGCAGGGTGACGATATTGACATGCATGTCATGGCGCAGATCGACAGGATCGACGAAACGGGTGGTCGCCCATGTCCCCCCGGTGCCCGGCATGGCAATGGGCGCGTGATCCGCCTCATGCGTGACGAAGGCCTCCGGCCAGGCCAGCCCCTCTACCGGTTGATAGGCCTTGCGCACCCAATGGAACCGTGCCGGCCCCTGCCCTGTTGCCCTGACTGCCCAGTCGGCCCCGGCGGGCAGATAGGCATAGCTGCCCGGCCGCAGATCATGCGCGGTGCCGGCCACCGTCAGGCGCAGCGTCCCCTGGACCACGAACAGAACCGCCTGGGCGCGCGGATCGGTCTCTGGCCGGTCGCTGCCCCCACCGGGCTGAAGCTCGGCGATGTACTGGGAAAACGTCTCGGCAAAGCCGGAGAGCGGCCGCGCCATCACCCAGAACCGCGCGCCCTCCCAGAACGGCAGGAAGCTGGTGACGATATCGCTGAAACACCCCTTGGGGATCACCGCATAGGCCTCGGTGAACATGGCGCGGTCGGTCAGAATCTGGGTCTGCGGCGGCAGCCCGCCGCTGGGAGCGTAGTAGCGCGGATCGGTCATCGGGCGGGCCCTCTCCTGGAGACGTCCCCCGCATCAAAGGCGGATCGCCGGGGCAATCCAACCGCTTTCCCTATCGGCAATGGCTGAAAGACCGGTCGGAAAATCCTGAAAATCTCGGGGCGCTGGATCGCGACAGCCATTTATGGCAATAATGTTGCCCTAAATTCCCGGAATTTTTTGCGATATGTCGTATGTGCACGGCTTGCTCCTCAGGAATGCAAAGGCTACCACCCTGCTGTTCGAAATCTGGAGGAGAGTGTCATGAGTATGCTCATTCGTGGCGGCGCCATGCTGGCCCTGGCCGCAGCACTGCAAATCGGCGGCACCGCCGCCAGCGCGCAAACCGAGGTGAAGATCGGCTATGCGCTGTCGCCGACCTCGCATTACGGGGTTGCCGCGAAGAAATGGCAGGAAGTCGTCGAGGCCGAAACCGACGGTAAATTCGTGTTCAAGCACTTCCCCTCCTCCGGTCTGGGCGGCGAACGCGAAGTGATCGAGGGGCTGCAGATCGGCACCGTCGAGGCGACCATCGTCTCCTCCGGTACGCTGGCCAACTTCGTGCCTGAAACCGGCGTCTTCGACATCCCCTTCATGTTCCGCGACCTGGGCCATGCCCGCCGTGTGCTGGACGGCCCGATCGGGTCGGAGATCCTGGCCAAATTCGACGATGTCGGCCTGCACGCACTGGGCTGGGGCGAACAGGGCTTCCGCCACATCACCAACAACCGCAACGCCATCCACACCCCCGCCGACATGGCCGGGATGAAGCTGCGCACGATGGAAAACCCGGTCCATCTGGAGGCCTTCACCGTGCTGGGCGCCGCGCCCACCCCGATGGCCTGGCCGGAAGTCATCAGCTCGCTGCAGCAGGGCGTGATCGACGGGCAGGAAAACCCGCTGTCGGTGATCGTCTCGGTCAAGCTCGACGAAGTGCAGAAATACCTGACCCTGTCGGGCCACGTCTATTCGCCGGCGATGCTGCTGGTGTCCAAACCGTTCTGGGAAGGTCTGTCGGACGAGGACAAGGCCGCCTTTGAAAAAGGCGCGGCCGAGGCCGTGATCGCCATGCGCGGCTATGTCGACGATGTCGAGGCCAGCGGTGTCGAGACCCTGCGCGAACGCGGCATGGAGATCAACGAACTGACCCCGGAAGAAAAAGCCGGTTTCCTCAAGGCCGTCGCCCCGGCCTATGAGACCTATTACAAGACCTACGACAAGGCGCTGATCGACAGCATCATCGCGACCGAGTAATCGGCGGTCTTTCAGGCTCCGGAGCGGCGCGCAGCAACGCGCCGCTCCTTCTCTATTCAGGTAGATGCGAAATCATGCGCCATCTCGAACGTCTCTTCGTCACGCTGAACGGCGCCGCCGTGATCCTGCTGCTGGCAGGCATGGCCGGGGTTGTCGGCACCAATGTGGCGCTGCGCTATCTCACCAACAACTCCCTGCCCTGGGCGGATGAGGCGGCGCGCTACATGATGATCTGGATGACCTTCGTCGGCGCCGGGCTGGCGTTGCGCGGCGGCATGCATGTCGCCATCACCAACCTGCAGGATTCCCTGCCGAAGCCGGCACAACGGCTGCTGCGTGGGCTGATCGTGCTGCTGCTGCTGGTCTTCTTCGGCTTCATGGTCTGGGTCAGCTGGCAATACATGCAGCGGATGCAATACCAGAAAACGCCGGCGCTGCGGCTGTCGTTCAAGTACATCTACGCGGCGATGCCGATCGGCTTCGGCCTGTTGATCCTGCATCTGCTGCTGATCGCCCGGCCCTTCATCGGTGCCGGACATTACAAATCCCACGGTCACGAGACCGACGCGATGCCCGGTGGCGCCAATGGCTGAAATCCTGTTTCCCGCCCTTTTCGTCCTGCTGGCGCTGGGGGTTCCGGTCGCCTTCGCCATGGCGATCTCAGTCTTCGTCGCGCTGAGCTTCGGCAGCACCTATCCGCATCTGGTGGTGGTGAAGGAAATGTTCGCCGGGCTCGACAGCTTTCCGCTTCTGGCGGTGCCCTTCTTCGTTCTGGCGGCCGAGCTGATGACCGGCGGCGGCATCACCCAGACCCTGCTGCGCTTCGTATCGCAGTTCGTCGGCCATCTGCGCGGCGGGCTCGGCTATGCCAACGTGATCTCCTCGACCCTCTTTGCCGGCATCTCCGGATCGGCGCTGGCCGACGCGGCCGGACCCGGGGCGATGATGATCCGGATGATGGAAAAGGGCGGCTACAAGAAATCCTATGCCGGGGCGCTGACCATCTCCAGCGCGGTGGTCGGGCCGATCATCCCGCCGTCGATCACCATGATCATCTACGCCATGCAGGACGAAAACACCTCGGTCGGCGCGCTGTTCATGGCCGGGATCATTCCCGGGCTGCTGCTGTCGGCCGGCACGCTGGCCGGCAACTGGTACGTCAGCCGCAAGCGCGATTACCGCAGCGACGAGGCCCGCCCGCCGATGGCGGAAATGGTGCGCACCAGCTTCTACGCGATGCCGGCAATCTTCCTGATCGTCCTGATCATCGGCGGCATCCGCAGCGGCGTCTTCACGCCCACCGAAGCCTCGGTCATGGCGGTGTTCTATGCCCTGCTCTGCGGCGCCTTCGTCTATCGGTCGCTCAGCCTGCGCAACCTGCCCGGCATCATCCTGCGCGCCGCCCTGGTCAGCACCGCGGTTCTGCTGATCCTCGGCGCCGCCCGGGCCTTTGCCTGGGTGCTGGTGATCGAGGGCATCCCGCAGTTCCTGGCCGAAACCATCATCGCCTGGGACCTGTCGCCGATCCTGTTCCTGCTCGCGGTCAACCTGCTGCTGCTGGCCTTCGGCCTGTTCATGGACCCACTGCCCGGCGTCATGATCCTGGTGCCGATCCTGGCCCCGATCAGCGCCGCGCTGGGAATCGCGCCGGAGCATTTCGCCATCGTCGTCATCGTCAACCTGACGCTGGGTCTGGCGACGCCGCCGGTGGGCAGCCTGATCTTCGTCGTCTCCTCGACCGTGCACCTGAAACCCGGGGCGCTGATCCGCGAGATGCCGCCGTTCTTCCTGATGAGCTTCATCGTGCTGATGCTGCTGACCTTCATCCCGGCGCTCTCCACCTGGCTGCCGCATGTCAGCGGCTTCTGAACGATCCAATTGACGTAAAGGCCGCTTGTTCCGGCCGGGGCGCCTGAGCTAGTCTCAGGGTTGAGTTACCCCGGCGGCGGTCCCTCGCCAGCCATGCCCGAAACGCGCCTGCCCCACTCCTCCCCGGGCGGGTCCCTGTCATGTTGGCGAATGTATGAGTAGCGAATTCTTCGACCTATTTCAGCGTGCGCAGATCATTAACCTGCCCGAACGCGAAGACCGCCGGATGGAGCTGCGGGACGAGCTGGACCGGGCCGATGTCACCATCGACGGCCAGAAGATCGCGTTTTTCAGCGCGGTCAAACCCGACAGCGCCGGCGATTTCCCCTCGATAGGGGCGCGCGGCTGTTTTCTCAGCCACTTGGGGGTGCTGCGGGCGGCCCGGGACGCCGATCTCGACCTGCTGCTGATCCTGGAGGACGACGCCCATTTCGGCAGGACCTTCCTGCGGCAACAGAGATCCGCGATGACGGCACTGGACGGGATCGACTGGGATATCTTCTATGCCGGCTACACACCGCTGGCCGAGCTGATCCCGACCGGCCCCATCACCGCGATTCCCGCCGATTTCCCGCTGCAGACCTCGCATGCCATGGCGCTGCGCAAACCGGTCATCGCCGCCGCCATCCCCTATCTCGAAGCGATCCTGGCCCGACCCGCCGGCTCGCCCGAAGGCGGACCGATGCATGTCGACGGGGCCTATAACTGGTTCCGCGCTGCCTATCCGCAGTTCCGCACCGTGGTGGCGACACCGCAGCTGATCACCCAGCGCGCCTCACGCTCCGATATCACCCCGGGCGCCGGCTGGCGCGAACGGCTGCCGCTGACCGGCTGGCTGCGGCGGCTGAAGAACCGCAGCGCCTGAGCGCCGGCCCATCCGGACGCGCAAGCCCGCCGACGGAATGTGCGGAAGATCGATCTGATCGGGAAACCGGCCCCGAGGGCCGGAAAGTGGTGCCGCTGAAGGGACTCGAACCCCCGACCCCATCATTACGAATGACGTGCTCTACCAGCTGAGCTACAGCGGCCCTGGTGCGCAGCGCTTTAGCACTGCGACGCCGGGCAGGAAAGGGGTTATTTGCGCTCTTCCTGCGCCTCCGGGGTTTCTGCGCCGGGGTCTGTGACCTCAGTCGGATCGGCGGCCCCCGCAGGCGGGATCACCTCCGCTTCGGCGACCTCTTCCACCCCTGCCTCCTCTTCCGGCGTCCCGGCGGTCTTGTCCGCCAGCGCGCCGGTGATCAGCGGCAGCAGGGTCGCACCGGTGGCGCCGGTGATTTCCGGCGACGGCGGCGATTTCCAGCTGAGCGTATCGAAGGCATGGCAGTTGCTGCAGAAGGGCGCCCATTCGGAATGGAGCTGACCACAGTTGTCGCAGACCCACTGCGGCCCGCGCGGTGCATTCAGCGCCCGGGCCAGCCAGCCCTGGACCACCGCGTCCGAGGCGCCCTCGCCGCGTTCGATCGCCGCCATCAGGGTCAGCGACCGGGCGTCGGGAGCATTCTCCACCAGATCGCCCAGAGCGCGCCGGGCCTCGGGAAAATCTTCCGCCACGATGTTCAGCTCCGCCAGCAGCAGCCGGGTTTCGGCGTGATGCGGGTGGATACGGGTCAGCGCCTGGAACCGCTTGACCCGCTCGGCCGGTGTCTCCTCCGGGGCGATGGCGGCAAAGGCGGCGGCCAGATCGGGGTGCGGCTGCGCTTCCCAGGCCTTTTTCAACACCCGCACCGCCAGCTTCGGCTTGTTCTCAGCGACATAGGCGCGCGCGGCCAGGGCGGCCGCGGGCACCAGATCGGGGGACAGCTTGTTCGCCTCGATGGCACGTTCGCGGGCCTCGATCGAGATATCCTCGCGGGCGACGTCGCGCGCTTCCGACAGGGCCAGAACCGCATCGCGACGCTTGTAGACGTCGCGGGGCAGGGCGCCGGCCTTCAACTTGGCGGTCAGGGTGCGGCGGGCGCCGGCCCAATCCTCGGCCCGGGCCTGCAGATCCAGCAGCACGTCCTGGGTTTCCTCGTGCCGCGGCCGCAGCGCCAGCGCCTTTTCGGCCAGCTTGCGGGCGGTCTCGGTATCGCCTTCGGCCAGCTTCTGTTTCATGATACCGCGCACCCCGACAAAACGGGTGGCATCGTTGCCGATCAGCCGTTTGTAGGTTTCGGTGGCCTTGCGGGTATCGCCGGCCATCTCGGCCGCCTGGGCGGTCAGCAGATCGGTCAGCTCGGGCTTTTCCAGATAGCGCGCGGCGCGGGCCGCCTTGGCCATGGCCAGCCGCCCCTCGCCCGAGGCCAGCGCCATCATGCCATCGGCCAGCGCCTGATAGCCGCGCCGTTCGCGCCCCTTGTCGAAGAACCGCGACAGCGCGGTTTCATCGCCGTTGAGGAATTTCCACGTCGCCACCAGTAGCGAGGCCAGTTTCAGCCCCAGCCAGACCAGCGCCACCAGGACGATCAGCCCGATCACCGATTGCAGCGGCCCGAGGGTGAATTCGGTGCCGGCCACGGTGATCTGGACCCCGCCGCTCATTTCCAGCAGCAGCCCGGCCCCGAAGGCGAGCGCGGCCACCACGGTGACGAAGATCAGGATTTTCAGCAGCGACCACAGCATGTCAGGCCCCTCAGTTCGTGTTCAGGCTTTGCGCCAGCGTATCCGCGGCGGCAATGGCATTGACCCGCAGGCGGGCCAGGGCAATCCAGTCGGCCATGGCGGCACGGGCGGACTGGGGCAGGGTCTCGACCTCGTCCAGCGCGCCGGCGAGATGACCGGCGGTCAGCGCCGCCTCGGCCCGGGACAGGATCGCATCGGGATCGTCGCCCTCCCGCGGGGCCACGGACCGGGCTCCCAGCTGGCGCTGCAGAAAGGCGGTGAGGCTGCGGTCGGTGCCCCTGGTTTCGGCCCGGGCGGCGGCCAGCGCGTCACGGGCGGCCGGCGCGAAACCGTCACCCAGCGCGGCCATGGTGACCACCCCGTCATTCGCCGCGGCAGAGAGCGCATCGGGCACGGTGACACCACCGTTGCGCAGTTCCGTCAGCAGCCCGGCATAGGGGGCCCCGCTGTCGAGGGCGGCACGCAGTTCCGCCAGCGCGGTGCGGTTGGCGGCCAGCTGGGCGGCCTCGGCGGCGCGGGTCTCGGTGGCGCGGGCCTCCTCGACCATCTTTTCGACCTCGGCCCGTTGCTGCGCCAGCGAGTCCTGCAGCGCGGCAAGCTCGCGTTCATAGGCAGCGACGGCCTCGGGCGCGGCGCCCTCGGACAGCGGCCGCGTCTCCAGTTCGGTCAGGCGGCTCTCCAACGCGGTCAGCCGCTCGCCCAGGGGCGAGACGCCGGACGTCAGATCGTCCACGGCGGTGCGGGCGGCCTCCGCCGTCGCGGCTGCGGCGCTCACCTGGGTCTCAAGCGGGCCGAGATCGGGCTTGGCCGCGGCCAGATCGGCCTGCAGCGCGGCGATCGCCTTGGCCTGATCGGCCAGCCGGCTTTCCAGCGCGGCGGTGGCAGTGCCGGATTTCAGTGCCGCGGGCAGATAGGGGTCGAGCACCTCGGTCCGGGCGGCAGCGAACCCGAGGATCGCGGCCACGACACCGCCGATCAGCGCCGGCAGGAAACCGCCGCGCTTTTCGATGATCCGTTCCACCGGCGCCGGCGCCAGCAGGCTGTCGGCCGGGTCGGGCTCAGCGGCGGGGGGCTCTGTCGTTTCGACATCTTGCATCTCAACCGACGCGGCTTCGGCTTCGGCTTCGGCTTCGGCTTCGGCTTCGGCTTCGGCTTCGGCTTCGGCTTCGGCTTCGGCTTCGGCTTCGGCTTCGGCTTCGGCTTCGGCTTCGGCTTCGGAAGCCGTCTCGGCGCTCAGCTCTTCGGCGTCAACGCTGTCCGCCGTCTCGTCATCCTGACCGGGCTGATTTTCAGCGGCCTGATCGGCCTCGGTCTCGGTTGCCGTCTCCGGGTCGACCTTCGGCTTGCCGTCGGTCTCAAGCTCGGGGTTCGGATCGGTCTTATCGGCCACCCTGAAATCCTCTCCGATTCACAATCAAATATTCCGCGCAATCTGCCGAAGCACCCTACTGCGCGCCGCCCGGGCCCTCAACCCGGCAGGACCGCTCCGCCAATCTTTCGACGACGACGGCCATTCCGGCGGCATCGGGGGTTTTCGCCACCTCAAGCGCCGCAGCCCCCAGATTTTCAACGGGTTCTGCTGCCGCCGGGCTGATCGCACCCAGAAACAGAGGCGCGGCGGGCCTGGCGGCATCGCCACAGATATCGGCAAAATGTCGCGCCGTGCGCGGCGAAAACAGCGGCACGATCACCGGCTCTGGGCCGGCGAGGGCGGCCTGAGCCGCCGGGCTCAGCGGCAACAGTACCTGATCGTAGACCACCGCCGCGCCGGTCTCGATGCCTGCGGCGGTCAGTCGCCCGGCGATCTCGCCCCGCGCGTGGGCGCCACGCAGGTGCAAAAGTGGTGCCACCGGGCGCGCATCGGTCAGCGCCGCGACCAGATGGTCGGCATCGGGACAGGTCAGTACCACCTGCCAGCCGGCATCCTGCGCTGCCTCGGCCGTGGTGCGGCCGACACAATAGGCCGGCAGGCTCCGGATGGTGGCGGCAGGCAGATCGGCGAAGCGCACGCCATTTGCGGAGGTGAAGATGACACCGGCGACACCGGCCAGCGCGATCCGCGCCTGGCATGGCACGATCTGCATCAGCGGCGCCCGGATCAGCGCCAGCCGCGCCCGCAGCGCCGGGTCCAGGGCAGCCACGAAACGGTCCGCCGCATCAGGCGGGCGGGTCATCAGGAGCGTCGCCATCGGGTCCCCGGGATTGTTTGCCAGCATCCGGAGTGTTACCTGCCAGAGCATATGGAGACAACGGCCCGGACCGATGGCGCAGAAACTTACCGTATTGGGGCTGGAAAGCAGCTGTGACGACACCGCCGCCGCCGTGGTGCGGCAGGGCGGGCAGGGGGCGGAGATCCTGTCTTCCGTCGTTTATGGCCAAACCGAGCTGCACAGCGCCTTTGGCGGCGTGGTGCCGGAGCTGGCTGCGCGGGCGCATGCGGAGAAGATCGACCTCTGCGTCGCCGAGGCGCTGGACCGCGCCGGCCTGACACTCGGCGATCTGGACGCGGTGGCGGTGACCGCCGGGCCCGGTCTGATCGGCGGGGTTCTGGCCGGGGTGATGTGCGCCAAGGGGATCGCCGCCGCCACCGGTCTGCCCCTGGTCGGCGTCAATCATCTGGCCGGCCATGCGCTGACCCCGCGGCTAACCGATGCGGTCAGCTTTCCCTATCTGATGCTGCTGGTGTCCGGCGGCCACTGCCAATATCTGATCGCCCGTGGCCCGGAGGAGTTCACCCGCCTGGGCGGCACCATCGACGACGCCCCGGGAGAGGCCTTCGACAAGGCCGCCCGCATCCTTGGCCTGCCGCAGCCCGGCGGCCCCTCGGTCGAGGCGGAGGCAGCGAAGGGCGATCCCAGGCGGTTCCGGTTGCCCCGGCCGCTGCTGGACCGCGACGATTGCAACCTGTCGTTTTCCGGGCTGAAGACCGCGCTGCTGCGGGCGCGCGACCAGATCGTGACGGAAAAGGGCGGGCTGACGCGCGCCGACCGCGCCGATCTCTGCGCCGGGTTCCAGCAGGCGATCGTCGATGTGCTGGCCAGCAAGACCCGCCGGGCGCTGGGGATCTACCTGCAGGAGGCGCCGGCGGTGCCGGTTCTGGCGGTTGCCGGCGGTGTCGCCGCCAACAGCGCCATTCGCACCGGGTTAGAGACGGTTTGCGCCGATCTGGGTGTGCAATTCACCGCGCCGCCCCTCAAGCTTTGCACCGATAACGCAGCGATGATCGCCTATGCAGGCATCGAACGTTTCGCCCGCGGCGAACAGGACGATCTGACGCTGGCGGCCCGGCCCCGCTGGCCGCTGGACCGGCAGAGCCCGGCGCTGCTGGGTGGTGGCAAGAAGGGGGCCAAGGCATGAGCGTTTCGGTTCTGGGCGCCGGCGCCTTCGGCACCGCGCTGGCGATCTCCCTGGCGGGCAAGGGGCCGGTGACGCTCTGGTCGCGGTCCGCCGATCATGTGGCCGAGATGTCGGCGGCGCGTGAAAACACCCGGCGGCTGGCCGGCATGCGCTTTCCCGCCGATCTACGGCTGAGCGCAGATCTGGGGCAGGCGGCGCTGAACCCGATCCTGTTACTGGCGGTGCCGATGCAACAGCTGCGCGGCATGCTGGAGCAGCATCGCCCGGCGCTGACCGGCAAGGTACTGATCGCCTGCTGCAAGGGGATCGAGCTTGCCACCGGCCTAGGCCCCATCGAGGTGATGCGCGAGGCCTTGCCGGAGGCCGACCATGCGCTGCTGACCGGCCCCAGCTTTGCCGCCGATATCGCCAAGGGGCTGCCGACCGCGCTGACGCTGGCCTGCAGCGATGCGGATCTGGGAAAATCCCTGCAACAGAGCCTGAATACCGCGACGCTGCGGGTCTATCGCACCACCGACACGCTGGGGGCGGAGATCGGCGGCGCGCTGAAGAACGTCATCGCCATCGCCTGCGGTGCGGTGATCGGCGCCGGGCTGGGCGACAGCGCCCGCGCCGCGCTGATGACCCGCGGCTATGCCGAGATGCAGCGCATGGCGCTGGCATTGGGGGCGCAGGCGGAAACGTTGGCGGGGCTTTCGGGCTTCGGCGATCTGACGCTAACCTGCACCTCGACCCTGTCGCGCAATTACCGGCTGGGGCTGGCGCTGGGGCGGGGTGAGGGGTTCGATCCAGCAGTCACCGTCGAAGGCGCCGCCACCGCCCGTGCCACCGATGCCAAGGCCCGCGCCATGGGGCTGGAAATGCCGATCACCGCTTGCGTGGTCGGGCTGTTGGACGGAAAACTGACCCTGGATGCGGCAATGACCGCGCTTCTCACCCGACCGCTCAAGGAGGAATGACAATGCTGATCGCCCTGATCGCCCGCGACAAGACCGGTGCGCTGCAGATCCGCAAGGACACCCGCGAGGCCCACCTGGCCTATCTGCAATCGACCGGCGTGGTATCGCAGGCGGGCCCGCTGATTGTCGATGGCGACATGGCCGGGTCGCTGGTGATCCTCGACGTCGCCGACATGGCCGCAGCCGAGGACTGGGCGGCGAACGATCCCTATGCCAAGGCGGGCCTGTTCGACAGCGTCGAGCTGATCGAATGGAAGAAGGTGATCTAATGGCCTATTGGCTGTTCAAATCCGAACCTTCGACCTGGGGCTGGGACGATCAGGTCTCCAAGGGGGCCGCGGGCGAGGAATGGGACGGCGTACGCAACTATCAGGCGCGTAATTTCATGCGGGCGATGAAAGTCGGCGACAAGGGGTTCTTCTATCATTCCCAGAAGGAAAAGGCGATCGTCGGGCTGGTCGAGATCTGCGCCGAGGCGCATCCCGACAGCAAGGCCGATGATCCGCGTTGGGACTGCGTCGATATCCGTGCGTTAGAGCCCGTTCAGCATCCGGTGACCCTGGATCAGATCAAGGCGGAACCGGAGCTGGCCGATATGGTTCTGGTCAGAAACTCCCGCCTGTCGGTGCAGCCGGTGACCGAGGCGGAGTGGCGTCATATCTGCAAGATGGCCGGCGTCTCCGCCGACTGAGGCAACGGGCGCGCGCCCCGGGCCGCGCCCGTTCCGGTCACGGGATCAGTCGTAGACCGTTTCCTTGCCGAAATGCTTGGCCAGCATATAGTAAATCACCGCGCGATATTTATGCCGCTCGGACTTCCCGTAGGTTTCGATCGCCTGGGCAATCGCATCGTCCAGTTCCGGCCCGTCTTCCAGGCCCAGTTTCCGGATCAGGAAGTTCTTCTTCACCGTCTCGACCTCACCCGGCTGGGTGGCGGCCACGGTGGAGGCATCGGCATCATAGATGGCCGGGCCGCAACCGATGGTGACCTTGGTCAGAAGCTCCATATCCGGCTCCATCCCGCATTTCTTTCTCAGATCGTCGGCATATTGCGCGATCAGATCGTCACGTTTTCCCATCAGGCGTCCTCCAGAGTTCAGGCGTCTTTGCCCTCGCGCAGCGGTGCGACTGCGCCACCGCGAAGGTCCGGCGCCGCCGATCCACCGTCGCAGCCATAAGACAGTATTCCGCCCCGAACCGAAATGAATTCCGAATTGAATTCTGAAATGACGTCGGGGCGACTGCGAAATCCGAAGACCGCCGAAACTCTTCCCCGCGCCACAAGAGAGAAAATGGGGTAGCATTCCGCCACCCCATTTCAGGCCAATCGCTTATTTCGCGGCCAGCAGTTCCGGCACCGACAGCAGGATGAATTCGTTGTTGGCGGCGACGCCCGGTTCCCGCCCGCCGGAAAACGGCAGGTTGTTGTCGTTGGCGACCAGGATATGGGTGTCGTCCACCGCGATCACATCCTCGATGGTGAAGAAGGGGAAGCTGAACGGGCCTTCGGCAGGCTTCATGCCGTCCAGCGCCAGGCCGTTCGGATCAGCGATGTTCAGCAGGTCGATATAACCGATGCGGCGCATGAAGCCGTCAGCATCGATATCGGCGGTATCGACCAGCACGATATGCTTCACCTTCGCCGGCCGCGGATAGCAGCCAGAGGTATCGGTGGCGCCATCGGCACAGGCGCGGGCGGCATCGCCTTCGCCGTTGTCGCGTTCGATCACCAGCGCGCGGGTGTCGTCGATGAAGTTGAAATCGCCGATCGCGGTGGCGCCTTCGGCCAGGGCGAACTTCACGCTCTTGCCGGTCCATTCCGCCGTGTTGGTGTCGAATTGGATGACCCGCAGGAAGTTGCCCTCAGGCTTGCCATCCTCGCCCAGGATGGGTTTTTCCAGCATCGCCCAGAGCAGACCGGTGTTCGGCTGCAGCGCCATGCCTTCATAGCCGCCGGAACGTTGCACCTGGAAATCCTTGCCGGCGGTGGCGGGGACATAGACGCTGTAGGTGTCGGGGCCGTGCAGTTCCTTGCCGTCCAGCACCGTCGGATAGACCGCCTTGACCACGCCATCCAGCCCGGCGCGGATGATATAGGGGCCGAATTCGTCGCCGATCCAGACCTCGCCGTTCAGCACCTGCATCGATTCCGTGTCGAAATCGGCGCCGGTCAGATAGCGGCTGTCGGTGCCTTCATAGGCGATGCGGAAGGGCACCTTGTGATCGGGATCGGACAGGAAGATGGTGTCGCGCCGTTCGACCGTGCCAGTTTCGAAATCGGGCGCCATCTTGTGGAAGAACAGCATCGCGTCGGGGCTGTTGCGCTTGTTGCCGAAACCGTTGTCGGTCAGCGTATAGATGCTGCCGTCTTCCGCCGGGGTCATGGCGAAACCGGACATGCCCTGCATCGGCTGGCCGATGAACGGCAGATAGAGGCCGGTGCCATGGGCGCCATAGGCCTTGCCGGTATTGCCCTCGACGGTCATCGGCGCGTCGTTGCGGGCCTTGCCGGTGAATTTGCCCGAGACCCAGGCATCCTGCGGCGCGTCGGCCGGCGGCGTGATCAGCGTCAGCGCCGGGATGGCGGCGTGACCGGCCAGCGTGGCGGGAAAGCTGTCTTCGGCCAGGGCCGGCGCGGCAAAGGCGCTGGCCAGCGCAAGAACGGAGAACGAAAGGCGCATCTTGAGTATCCTTTTGGATGTCGTGATGCGGTGCAGCTACGCCGGGCAGGTAACAGGCGAATGGCTGTGATATGTCGGTTCTGTAATCTCGCCACCCGCCGCATGATATTTTGACGTGCAATGTAACTATCTGACATCTTGTAGAAATGTCGATTTTGTCCAGAGCTGGCCCGAAGCTGATCGGCTCACCACATCAAGAAAGGCGCAGCCTATGAGGGAAGACATCACCACCGGCGGCTGCCTTTGCGGCGCCATCCGCTTCACCATCGCGGGCCCCTTCGAACACTTCTTTCTCTGCCATTGCTCCCGCTGCCGGAAGGCCACCGGCAGCGCCCATGCGGCGACGCTGTTTTCCAATACCGCGCGGCTGGATTGGCTGTCGGGGCGGGAGCTGGTCCGAACCTTCCAGCTGCCCGGCACCCGCTATCAGAAAAGCTTTTGCAGCCACTGCGGATCGCCGGTGCCGAACCTGCGCCGGAACGGCGGGCAGATCGTGGTGCCGGCCGGAAGTCTGGAAACGGTGCCGATACTGAGGCCCGAGGCGCATATCTGTTTCAGCGACCGCGCCGGATGGGAGGAGGCGGCGGAAACCGCCCCCCGGATCGACGGCCTGCCAGGCGGGCGCCCATAGAAAAACGCCCCGCGATTGCGGGGCGTTTCCAGCGACCTGAGGTCGATTGATCAGTAGCGGTAGTGTTCCGGCTTGAACGGACCCTCGGGCTTCACGCCGATATAGGCGGCCTGTTCCGGGGTCAGCTGGGTCAGCTTGGCGCCGACCTTGGCCAGGTGCAGGGCCGCGACCTTTTCGTCCAGATGCTTGGGCAGCACGTAGACTTCGTTCTTGTACTGGTCGCCCTTGGTGAACAGCTCGATCTGCGCCAACGTCTGGTTGGTGAAGCTGGCCGACATCACGAAGGACGGGTGACCGGTGGCGTTGCCGAGGTTCAGCAGGCGGCCTTCGGACAGCAGGATGATCCGGTTGCCGCTCGGCATCTCGATCATATCCACCTGGTCCTTGATGTTGGTCCACTTGTGGTTCTTCAGCGCCGCGACCTGGATTTCGTTGTCGAAGTGGCCGATGTTGCCGACGATGGCCATATCCTTCATCTCGCGCATATGCTCGATGCGGATGATATCCTTGTTGCCGGTGGTGGTGACGAAGATATCGGCCGAGGAGACGACGTCTTCCAGCAGCACGACCTCGAAACCGTCCATGGCGGCCTGCAGGGCGCAGATCGGATCGGCCTCGGTCACCTTGACGCGGGCACCGGCACCGGCCAGCGACGCGGCAGAGCCTTTGCCGACATCGCCATAGCCGCAGACCACGGCGACCTTGCCGGCCATCATGGTGTCGGTGGCGCGGCGGATGCCGTCGACCAGCGATTCCTTACAGCCGTATTTGTTGTCGAACTTCGACTTGGTGACGGAATCGTTGACGTTGATGGCGGGGAAGGGCAGGTGGCCTTTCTCCATCATCTGATACAGGCGATGCACGCCGGTGGTGGTTTCTTCCGACACGCCCTGAATCATATGGCGCTGCTTGGTGAACCAGCCCGGGCTGGCCTCCAGCCGCTTCTTGATCTGCGCGAACAGCGCGACTTCCTCTTCCGAGGTGGGAGTGGCGATCAGATCGGTTTCGCCTTCCTCGACCCGGGCGCCCATCAGGACGTAGAGCGTGGCGTCGCCGCCGTCGTCGAGGATCATGTTGGCGCCGCCCTCTTCGAACTGGAAGATGCGGTCGCAATAGTCCCAGTATTCCTCCAGCGTTTCACCCTTGATGGCGAAGACCGGGGTGCCGCCCGCGGCAATCGCGGCCGCAGCATGATCCTGGGTCGAGAAGATGTTGCACGAGGCCCAGCGGACATCGGCGCCCAGGGCCACCAGCGTCTCGATCAGAACGGCGGTCTGGATCGTCATGTGCAGCGAGCCGGCAATCCGCGCGCCCTTCAGCGGCTGTGCGGCGCCGTATTCCTCACGCAGCGCCATCAGGCCCGGCATTTCGGTTTCAGCGATATCGAGCTCTTTGCGGCCGAATTCGGCCAATGCGATGTCCTTGACGATATAGTCGGATGCCATGTGTGCGAATTCCCTGAATGTCAGCGCTTTGAGGGCCAGATAGCATTCGCGGGGCCTGTGGACAATGGTCCGGGTCCCAAAGCCGCAGCCCCCGTTGCGTCGCGGCAGCCATTGGGTACATAAGCGGCACCCGAGTCCGACCCTCCCGATTCAAGGTGACCCCCGATGAAACAGCCCCGCGCCTGGCAACGCATGCTTTCGGGCCGCAGACTCGATCTGCTCGACCCAACCCCGGTCGATATCGAGATCGAGGACATCGCCCATGGTCTGGCCTTCGTGGCGCGGTGGAACGGTCAGACCCAGGGCGATTTCGCCTATTCGGTGGCCGAACATTCGCTGCTGGTCGAAACGATCTTTGGCCGGATCGCGCCCAATGCGCCGGTGAAATGGCGGCTGGCGGCGCTGCTGCACGATGCGCCGGAATATGTCATCGGCGACATGATCTCGCCGGTGAAGGCCGCGGTGGGCGCCAGCTATGGCGAGCTCGACGCGCGGCTGACGGCGGCGATCCATATCCGCTTCGGCCTGCCGGCGGCGCTGCCGGCCTCGGTCAAGCGGCAGATCAAACGGGCCGACCGGATCAGTGCCTGGATGGAGGCGACGCGGATCGCCGGGTTTTCCGAGTCCGAGGCGAACCGCTTCTTCGGCCGGCCCGATCCGGCGCTGACCGAGGGGCTGAACATCCGCCTGCGGCCGCCGGTGGAGGTGCGCACGGATTTCACCGCCCGCCACGCCGCCCTGCTGGCGGCGCTGGGTTAATCCTGCGCCGCTGCGGTTTCGGCCCCGGCCTCACGCTCGGCCCGGCGGGCCCGGCGGGCTTCCCGCATCGCCCGGACCCGGCGGCGGACGTATTCCGGCGATTCCACGAAATCGTCGTTGCCTCCCAGCCCCTTGTCCTTCAGCACCTGTTCGCGTTCCGCATCGCTCAGCGTCGGCCAGCTCAGCCCCGGACGCACGAAGCCCTTTTCGCCCAAGACCCGGGCCAGAACGCCATGGTCGATCTCTCCGAACGACAGGCGGTTGGATTTCTTCTGTGTCGATTTCACCCATTCGGTGCGCAGCGCGTTGATCACCAGCGGGGTGGAGCCGCAGAAATGCGCCACATTGCCGGCCAGCAGATTGTTGGCGCCGGACTGGCGCCGCAGGATCATCGCAACCGGCTGATCCGGACGACCCACCATGGCGAAGAGATGCAGAGCCGAGCCATCCGCCGCAATCACCTTCTTCGCCGCCTTGTAGCGCGCCAGCTGGGTGGCGATGTCATGCTCCTGCGGATGGAAGATCTCATAACCTTCCGCCTCCAGCAGGGTTTCCAGCTGCTCCTCGCCCAGGAGCCCGCCCTTGCCGAGCCCGAGCTTGGAGCGGGAGATGTAGAGTTTCTCGGGACCCTCCGGCGCCACATCCAGCGCAAACCGGCTGTGGATCGCATCGCGGAACTTCTGCGTGCCGGCGGTGATCTTGCCCAGACCGAAGCCCTGACCGGGCACCACCAGCTCTTCGACCTGCATCGGGGCGGTGGCGACACGGATCGGCAGGCCCGGCGCCATCTGGCCGATGAAATCGCGCTGGAACCCGCGCACCATATCGCCCACTGCCGGCCGTTTCGGGATGAAGAGAATGCCATCGACCGGTTGGTCGATCTCGTTCAGCGCCCAGAGCCGCGACGAGCTTTCCACCAGGAAATGGCCGAAATGCGCCCAGAGCACCCCGCCCCACAGCCAGCGCCCCGGCAGCGTGTCGGAAATGGTGGCGGGCTGCGCCGGCTCGGTGGTCAGCGGCCGGTATTTGCGCCACAGCGCGCCTTCGGGACAATAGCGGCCCGCGGCATCCAGAACCCCGGCGGGCTGGACAAAGCTGCTTTCCTCGGGCGGCACCACCACGGCGTTTTCCAGCGTGACGATGGTTCCCGACCAGCCGCCTTCAGGCAGAGGCTGGCCCTCCGGCCCGAACTGCTCCTCCTCGGCCATGGGGCCTCCTTTCAGCGGGGGCTGCGCTTTGCCAGAATGCGTTGCAGCGTACGGCGGTGCATGTTCAGCCGCCGCGCGGTTTCCGAGACGTTGCGATCGCAGAGCTCGTAAACCCGCTGGATATGTTCCCAGCGCACGCGATCGGCGCTCATCGGGTTTTCCGGCGGCGGCGGCATCTCGTCCCCGGTGGCGAGCAGCGCATTGGTGATATCGGTGGCATCGGCCGGTTTCGACAGGTAATCGGTGGCGCCGATCTTGACCGCGGCCACGGCGGTGGCAATCGCGCCATAGCCGGTCAGCACCACGGTACGGCAATCGGGGCGTTTCTCGCGCAGCACCTCGACGACATCGAGCCCGTTACCGTCCTCAAGCCGCAGGTCGACCACCGCATAGGCCGGCGGCCGCGCCGTCGCAATCGCCTTGCCGGCCGCGACGGAACCGGCGGTCTCGACATCGAACCCACGCTTTTCCATCGCCTTGGCCAGCCGCCGCAGAAACGGCTCGTCATCATCGACCAGAAGCAGAGATCTGTCCGCTCCCAACTCACTCTCTACAGGCGCGGCCATTGCTACTCCTCAGCAGTGCTCTTTTTCTTGTTAAGTATCAATATTACTCAGGCGGAAAGAAAGATCAAAGAGCGAAACGGATCGCCATGCCAGCGGCCATCGCGACCCAAAGTCACATCCCGATCACATCTTATCCAGAAAACAGCCGATCTTATCGGCCATTTTCTCGGGCGTTTCATCGCGGCGGAAGAATTCCACGAAACCGTCCTCCGGCAGCACCAGATAGGAAAATGTGGAATGGTCGATGAGATAATAATCATCATCGCCCGGCTGCCGCTTGTAATAGGTCTTATAGGCGAGGCTGGCGGCCTTCACCTGTTCCGGGCTGCCGGTCAGGCCGATCATCCGCTCATGCAGGTTGTGGGCGAAATCGCCGACCACTTCCGGCGTGTCGCGTTCCGGATCGATCGAGATGAAGACCGGCGTCACCATCTGGCCGCGGCTTTCCAGCACGTCGATGGTCTCGGCGTTGCGGGCATTGTCCAGCGGGCAGACGTCGGGGCAGTAGGTATAACCGAAATAGAGCAGCGACGGACCGGTGATCACATCCTTATCGGTCACCGTCTCGCCCTTGGAATTGACCAAGGTGAAGGGGCCGCCGATCTGCGACGGGCCGCCGGCCACCTGGCTGCTGCGGCATTCGGCGAACCGGTCCTGGGAACCGACGGGACGGCTGATCAGCCAGATCGCACCCAGCGCGACGATGGCGACAACGGCGGCGATGATCGCATAGAGACGGGTCATGACGGGCCTTTGGTCTGAGATGTGTTGATCCTCAAGGCCGGGAGACCTATCACCATTCCCAGCCAATGCAACAGACTTAGGCCGATCATGCCGGAAGCCAACGCAGAGATCTGGCGGGGCCAGGAACGCAGCAGCTGGGTCCGGTTGCGCACCCTGATCCTGGTCCGCTGGGTCGCCATCATCGGCCAGATCGCGGCCATCACCGCCGCCCAGCACATGTATCATCTGCAGCTGGAACTGGGGCTATGCTACCTCGCCATCGGGGTGGCGGTGGTGGGCAATCTGATCTTCACCTTCGGCTTTCCCGAGAACAAGCGGCTGTCTGAGTTCGAGAACTTTCTGATGATGCTGTTCGACCTGCTGCAGCTGGCCTTTCTGCTGTTCGTCACCGGCGGTCTGAACAACCCCTTCGCCATGCTGATGCTGGCGCCGGTGACGATTTCCGCCAATGTGCTGGGGTTGCGGTCGACCCTGTTCATCGGCGGCACCGCCATCGTCCTGGTCACCCTCCTGGCCGAGTTTCACCTGCCGCTGCGGATGGAGGAAGGCTTCATCCTGCGCATCCCGCAGCTCTTCGTTTTCGGCAACTGGACTGCCATCATCATCGCAGCGCTTTTCATGGGCGCCTACTCCTATCGTATTAATTCTGAAATGGAATCCATGTCCGCGGCGCTGGCCGCGACACAGATGGCGCTGACCCGGGAACAGAAGCTGACCGATCTCGGCGGCGTCGTCGCCGCCGCCGCGCATGAGCTGGGAACGCCGTTGGCGACGATCAAGCTGACCAGCGCCGAGCTGATCGAAGAGCTCGACGATCTGCCCGAACTGCGCGAGGACGCGGAGCTGATCCGCGATCAGGCCGACCGCTGCCGCGACATCCTGCGCAACATGGGCCGCGCCGGCAAGGACGACCTGCAGATGCGCCAGGGCCCGCTGAGCGCGGTGGTCCACGAGGCTGCCGAACCGCACCTGCATCGCGGCAAGGAGGTACATTTCAGCGAGGCCCCCGGCGAGGGCGGCAGCGTCCAGCAGCCGGCGATCCTGCGGCTGCCGGAACTGATCCACGGGCTGCGCAATCTGATCCAGAACGCGGTGGACTTCGCCGGCGCCAATGTCTGGGTCGAAACCCGCTGGAACGATGACCGGATCTGGGTCCGGATCCTGGATGACGGCAGCGGCTATCCGCCGCAGGTGATCGGCCGGATCGGCGACCCTTTCATGCGGCACCGGCGCGGCTCTGCCGACAGTACCAGCCGCCCGGAGTACGAGGGCATGGGGCTCGGTCTCTTCATCGCCAAGACGCTGCTGGAACGCTCCGGCGCCAGCCTGAGCTTTGCCAATGGCACCGATCCCGAACAGCGCAGCAGCACCCGGCGGGAACAAAGCGGCGCCATCGTCACCGTGGTCTGGCCGCGCGGCAAGATCGATGCGCAGAGCGGTGAATTCGCCCTGACCCCCGGTCTCAATCCGCCGATAGACGTCTGACACCGCCCCGCCGCAGCTGTGCCGCCCCCTGACAACGGGGGCGAGGGACCTGTCACGCCGGCGCGTTAACTTTGTGGTTAAGGTTTTACTAACCATTTTGTCACAAAGCTGGCAGAAAGATGGAGAGCATTGGCATCAGACCCGGACACCTGGCATGAGCGACATCCCCTTCACCGATCTGGCCGCCCTGGCGCTGATTGCGCTGGCGAGCGCGGCACTGGCGATCCAGTGGCTCAGCCCGCGGCGTTCCGCCGCCGCTCCCGTCCCGACACTGGCCGAGCTGGCCGATGCCCAGGCCAGCGCCACCCCCGGCGGGCTGAACGACGATCCGGTGTTCCTGTTCGACGGTCAGGAGCTGATCGAGGCATCGTCGAGCGCGCAGGTGCTGGTCGGCGAGGCCGGCGACATGCTGACCTGGGACCGGCTGCGCCGGCAGCTGCTGCCCGATTTCCCCGCCTTTCCCGTCGATCCGGCGCAGGTGCGCGATGCCGGCCGGCTGACAATTCCGGCCATCGACGGCGACCCGCAGGGAGAGGCGCTCTGCGAATGGATCGATGGCATCACCCGGGTACATCTGCGCGCCGGCACACCGCTGAGCGCCGGCGATCTGCCGCTGATCGCGCAGGAGCTGGACATCCTGCGCAGCGCCACCAATGCGGCGCCCTATCCGGCCTGGCGGGTCGACGCCAAGGGGCAGGTGACCTGGTGCAACACCGCCTATGCCCGGTTGTTGCGCAAGGTGCGCGGCCGCGATGCCGATACCGCCCAGCCGCTGTTTCCCGATCTGCCCCAGGGGCTGAGCGAGAAACGGCGGCTGCGCCAGCCGATCGTGCTGGAGGATGCGGTGCACAAGCTGTGGTACGATCTTTGGGTGATCCCGCAGAAGCGCGGGTCGCTGTGCTATGCGGTGGATGTGAACGCGGTCGTCGATGCCGAGGCGGCGCAACGCAATTTCGTCCAGACCCTGGCCAAGACCTTTGCCCAGCTGTCGATCGGCCTGGCGATCTTCGACCGTAACCGGCAGCTGGCGCTGTTCAACCCGGCCCTGATCGACCTGACCGACCTGCCCGCCGATTTCCTGTCGTCCCGGCCCAGCCTGCTGACCTTTTTCGACCGGCTGCGCGACAGCGCCATGATGCCGGAACCGAAGGATTACGCCGGCTGGCGCCAGCGGCTGGCCGATCTGGTCGAGGCGGCCTCGAACGGTCCCTATCAGGAAACCTGGTCGCTGCCCTCCGGCTCGGTCTATTCGGTCAGCGGCCGGCCGCATCCCGATGGCGCCGTCGCCTTCCTGATCGAAGACATCACCGCCGAGATCACCCTGACCCGCCGGTTCCGCGCCGAGCTGGAGCAAAATCAGGCTGTGCTCGACGCGCTGCCCGAGGCGGTCGCCGTCTTCACCCCGGATGGCACGCTCAGCTTCTGCAACGCCGCCTATCGCAAGCTCTGGGGCGTCGATCCCGACCGCAGCTTCGCACAATATACCGTCGTCGATGCAGCCCGAGACTGGCAGGATCGCAGCCTGCCGACCCCGGCCTGGGGCCAGCTGCGCGATTTCGTCTCTGTCGGCGGCGCCCGCAGCCCCTGGCAGACCGAGGTGCCGTTGCGCGGCGGCGGCCGGCTCGGGTGTCAGGTGCAGCCGATCCAGAACGGCGCCACCATGGTCCGCTTCGACAGGCTGGCCGAAACCGGGGACAAACAGCCGGGACACACCCGGTCCAGCGCCGAAAGCTGATCGCGCTTGCAGCCCCGGGGAGCGGTCGCCATTGTGGCGCCATGACGCCACCGCCCCTGACCCTTTCGCTTGCCTCCCCCGAGGCCACCGCCGATCTGGCCCGCCGGCTGGGCGCCCTGCTGCACCCCGGCGACAGCCTGCTGCTGGAGGGCGATATCGGCGCCGGAAAGACCCATTTCGCCCGCGCGCTGATCCAGTCGCTGCTGCCCGTTCCAGAAGACGTGCCCTCTCCGACTTTCACCCTGGTGCAGACCTATGAGGGCGCGCCGGGCGAGATCTGGCATGCCGACCTCTACCGTCTCAGCGATATCGGCGAGATCGAGGAGCTCGGCCTGACCCAGGCGATGGAAGAGGCGATCTGCCTGATCGAATGGCCCGACCGACTGGGCGATCTGGCGCCGCCCACCGCGCTGCGGTTGCACTTCGCCGCCGTCGCGGATAGCGAAGACGCCCGCCTGCTGACGCTCGACTGGACCGGATCCGGCTGGGCCACCCGGCTGGCGCCCCTGCAAGAGACATTCCAATGACCGATCGCGCCCCTCTCGCCACCGCCTTTGTCGCCGGCACCCGCTGGGCCGGCGCCGCCCGCGCGCCGCTTGCCGGCGATGCCTCCAACCGCCGCTATGAACGGCTGCGCCAGCCGCAGACCGGCCAGCCCGCGGTGCTGATGGATGCCGCGCCCGAGCGGGGAGAGGATGTCCGACCCTTCATCGCCATCGACAGGTTCCTGCGCGATCAGGAACTGAGCGCGCCCGAGATTTACGCCGAAAACGTCGAACATGGCTTTCTGCTGCTGGAGGATCTGGGCGACGATCTCTATGCCCGGGTGCTGGAGCGCGACCCGGAGGCGGAGCTTCTGCTCTACCGTCACGCCACCAACGTTCTGATCGCGCTCGCCGACACGACGCCGCCGGCGCTGCCGGTCTACGGGCCAGAGAAGATGGCGGAACTGTCCGGGCTGGCCTTCAGCAAATATCGCAAGGCGGTGCTGGGCGACGAGGCCCCCGAGGTGCTGAGCCGCTTCCTGCACCGGTTCGAGAACATCCTGACCGATTGCACCGGCGGCACTCAGGTGATCTGCCTGCGCGATTATCACGCCGAAAACCTGCTTTGGCTGCCCGACCGCGTCGGGCTGGCCCGTGTCGGGCTGCTGGATTTCCAGGACGCGATGCTGGGGCATCCAGCCTATGATCTGGTGTCGCTGCTGCAGGATATCCGACGTCAGGTCTCCCCGGCGGTCGAGATCGCCATGCTGCAGCACTACATCGCCGCCACCGGCTGCGACGATCACGCCTTCCGCACCGCCTATGCGGTGCTGGGGGCACAGCGGAACCTGCGCATCCTGGGTGTTTTCGCCCGGCTGACGACGGACTACGGCAAACCACATTATGCCGACATGATCCCGGCGGTCTGGGCCCATGTGAAGCGCAATCTGGAACACCCGGCGCTGGCGCCACTGGCCGACATGCTGATCGACGCGCTGCCAGCGCCGACGCCCGAGGTCATCGCCGGGTTGAAATCCGCGTCATGATCCGCCGCACCCCCAACCGCACGCCGCAGGCCGCGATGCTGTTCGCCGCCGGCTTCGGCACCCGCATGGCGCCGCTGACGCAGGACCGTCCGAAACCGCTGATCCCGGTGGCGGGCCGACCGCTGATCGATCACGCGCTGGATCTGGTGCGGCCCCTGGGTCTGGCCCGCATCGTGGCCAACCTGCACTATCGGGCCGAGATGCTGGAGGCGCATCTGGCGCCGCTCGGCGTGCGCACCTCTGTCGAAACGCCCGAAATCCTCGATACCGGCGGCGGACTGCGGCAGGCGCTGCCGCTGCTGGGGCCCGGGCCGGTGTTCACCCTGAACAGCGATGCGATCTGGTCCGGCCCCAATCCGCTGGAACTGTTGCGCGCGGTCTGGGACGGCAACCGGATGGATGCGCTGCTGATCGGCATCGCGCCGGAGCGCGCGCTGGGGCACAAGGGCGCCGGCGATTTCACCGCCGATGCCGAGGGTCGGGTGCTGGCACGTGGCCCGGGGCTGATCTATGGCGGCGCGCAGATCCTGACCCCAACGCTGCTGGACCAGGTGCCGGACCGGGTGTTTTCCCTGAACAGGGTCTGGGATCTGATGCAGGCGCGGGGGCGGCTCTTCGTGCTGGAGTATCCCGGACAATGGTGCGACGTCGGCCATCCCGGCGGCATCGCCCTGGCCGAATCCCTGCTTGCCGAGACCTATGTTTGATCCGGACGACACCCCGCGTGTCTTCGCCCTGCCCTGCGGGGTGGATTTCCCCCGCGCGCTGATCGACGGGCTGCTGGCGCGGATGGCCGGGCAACCGCCCGAGGCGCTGGCGCGGGTCGAACTGGTGGTGAACACCCGCCGCATGGCCCGGCGGATCCGCGATATCTTCGACGCCGGTCCGCCGCGGCTCTTGCCCCGGGTATCGCTGCTGACCGATCTGGGGGAAAGCGCAGCGCTCGACCGGTTGCCGCCGGCGATCCCGCCGCTGCGCCGGCGGCTGGAACTGACGCAGCTGATCTCGGCGCTGCTGGACAAACAGCCCGACCTGGCGGCGCGCGCCTCGCTTTACGATCTGGCCGACAGCCTGGCCGGGCTGATCGACGAAATGCAGGGCGAAGGCGTCTCGCCAGAGGATATCCGCACGCTCGACGTCAGCGATCTTTCCGGTCACTGGGCGCGGGCACAGACCTTTATCGGCATCGCCGAGGATATGGTCGGCAGCGAGGACGGCGCGCTCGACCCGCAGGCGCGCCAGCGCCGGGTGGTGGAGGATCTGATCGCCCGCTGGCAGGTCGCGCCGCCGGATCACCCGGTGATCCTGGCCGGCTCCACCGGGTCGCGCGGCACCACGATGATGCTGATGCAGGCGGTGGCGCATCTGCCGCAGGGGGCGCTGGTGCTGCCGGGCTATGATTTCGACCAGCCCGCTGCGGTCTGGGCCAGCCTGGAACGGGCGCTGACCTCGGAAGATCATCCGCAGTACCGGTTCCGCAAGCTGCTGGACGTGCTGGACATGGCCCCCGATCAGGTCGGCCGCTGGACCGGAGAGGATCCGCCCGCGCCGGCGCGCAACCGGCTGATCTCTCTCGCGCTGCGGCCGGCACCCGTGACCGATGCCTGGATGGCCGAAGGCCCCGGGCTGACCGATCTGGACCGCGCCACCGCCGATCTGACCCTGGTCGAGGCGCCGAGCCCGAGAGAGGAGGCGCTGGCCATCGCCCTGCGCCTGCGGCAAGCGGCAGAGACCGGGCAATCGGCGGCGCTGATCACCCCGGACCGGATGCTGACCCGTCAGGTCACCGCGGCGCTGGAACGCTGGGACATCATCCCCGACGACAGCGCTGGCCAGCCGCTGCACCTGTCGCCGCCGGGCCGGTTCCTGCGCCATGTCGCCGACCTGTTCTGCCAGCGGCTGACCGGCGAGACGCTGCTGACGCTGCTGAAACACCCGCTGACCCATACTGGCATCGACCGTGGCGATCACCTGCGGTTCACCCGCGATCTGGAACTGGACCTGCGCAAGCATGGACCCGCCTTTCCCGACGCCGCCGGCTTCGCCCAATTCGCCTCACGCCACGATCCCGAGGCGATGGCCGGCTGGATCGCCTGGCTGAGCGACACCTTTTGCGACCGGCCGCGGTCCGGCCCCCGGCCACTGGCCGATTGGGTCGCCGATCTGCGCGCCCTGGCCGAGAGCATTGCCGCCGGCCCGACCGCAGACAGCGGTGAGCTCTGGCAGAAGAACGCCGGCATCAAGGCGCTGTCGGTAATTGATGCGCTGGACCGCGAGGCCGGTCACGGCGGCGCGCTGGGGCCACGCGATTTCGCCGATCTTCTGACCGCGCTGCTGCAGGGCGAAGAGGTGCGCGACCGCGACGCGGCCTTTGGCGGCATCATGATCTGGGGCACGCTGGAGGCCCGGGTGATGGGCGCCGACCTGCTGATCCTCGGCGGGCTGAACGAAGGCAGCTGGCCGGAACCCGCCAGCCCCGATCCCTGGCTGAACCGGCAGATGCGCAACCGCGCCGGCCTGCTGTTGCCGGAACGGCGGATCGGCCTGTCGGCGCATGACTTCCAGCAGGCGATCGCCGCACCGGAGGTCTGGCTGACCCGGGCGCAACGCTCCGACGATGCCGAAACCGTGCCGTCGCGCTGGCTGAACCGGCTGGCGAACCTTCTGGCCGGGCTGCCCGATCAGGGTGGCCGGGCGGCGCTGAAGGAAATGCGGGCGCGCGGTCGGGTCTGGCTGCACTGGGCCCGGGCGCTGGAGGCGGTGACCCCGGTGGCGCCGGCACCGCGCCCCTCGCCGCGGCCGCCGGTCGCCGCCCGGCCCGACCGGCTGAACGTGACCGAGATCAAGCGGCTGATCCGCGACCCCTATGCGATCTATGCCCGCCGGGTGCTGCGGCTGTCGCCGCTCGACCCGCTGGTGCAGGAACCCGATGCGCTGCTGCGCGGCACCGTGCTGCACGAGGTGTTCGAGAAATTCCTGCGTGACGATCTCGGGGCCGGCGCCCTCCTGAGCCGGGAGGCGCTGATGGCCCGGGCACGGCAGGTGCTGGAGGAAAACGTGCCCTGGCCCACCGCCCGCACCCTGTGGCTGGCGCGGCTGAACCGGATCGCGGAGGCCTTCCTCGCCGCCGAGGCGACGCGTCAGGAGGCCGCCGTCTCCATCGCCTTCGAACAAGGCTCTAAACTGACGATTTCGCCCCCCGGCGTCACCTTGCTGGGCCGCGCCGACCGGATCGACATGGATACGCGCGGGGCGCTGACGCTGTACGATTACAAGACCGGATCGCCACCGACACGCGACCAGCAGGCCAAGTTCGACAAGCAGCTGCTGATCGAGGCCGCGATGGCGGAGGAGGTGGGCTTTGGCACGCTGGCCCCGGCACATGTGAACGGCGCGGTCTTCGTCGGCATCGGTGCCAGTTACAAGGAGGTGCCGGCGCCGCTGGACGAGGAGCCGCCAGCGCAGGTGCTGGAGGAGCTGCGCAAGCTGCTGATCGCCTACCACCAGCCCGATCAGGGCTATACCTCACGCCGGATGCTGTTCAAGGACAGCGATCAGGGCGATTACGACCACCTCGCGCGGTTCGGCGAATGGGACCGCGCAACAGAGCCTGACCCGGAGGATCTGACATGAGCGCGCGGGACGAGGCCACCGAACGCCAGGTCCAGGCGGCGCGGCCCGATGCCTCCACCTGGCTGGCGGCGAATGCGGGATCGGGCAAGACCCGGGTGCTGACCGACCGGGTGGCGCGGCTGTTGCTGGCGGATGTGGAACCGCAGCATATCCTCTGCCTCACCTATACCAAGGCGGCGGCGAGCGAGATGCAGAACCGGCTGTTCAAACGGCTGGGCGAGTGGGCGATGCTGGCCGATTCCGCGCTGCGCGACCAGCTGACGGCGCTGGGGACCGAAGGCGCCGTCACCGCAGAGCGTCTGGCCCATGCCCGCACGCTGTTTGCCCGGGCGATCGAAACCCCGGGCGGGCTGAAGATCCAGACCATCCACTCTTTCTGCGCCTCCCTCCTGCGGCGGTTCCCGCTGGAGGCCGGGGTGAGCCCGCAGTTCACCGAGATGGAGGATCGCGCCGCCAGCCTGCTGCGTGCGGAGATCGTCGAGGATTTCGCCGATGGGCCTCAGGCCGGGCTGATCGCCGATCTGGCGGATCATCTGACCGATACCGATTTCGACAAGCTGACCGCCGCGATCACCGACAAGCGCGCCGGCTTTGCCGAGCCGCTGCAGCGGAACGGCCTGCTGGCGCTGTTCGGCCTGCCCGCCGGCTACGATGCCGCCGCGCTGGAGGCGGAGGTGTTTCTGGGCGGCGAGGCAGAGCTGATCCGCGAGCTCTCTGCCGTGCTGATGGGTGGCAAGGCGACCGATCAGAAGAATGGTGCCGCGCTCTCGGCCCTCGGGGCACCGGGACTGGCGATCCTGCCGGAGCTGGAGCGGATCTTCCTAACCGGCGCCAGCGCGAAAGAGCCGTTTACCGCCAAGTTAGGGTCTTTTCCGACCAAGGCGCTGCAAAAGGATCACCCCGATCTGATGGATCGGCTGGAGCCGCTGATGCTGCGGGTGGAGGCGGCGCGATCCCGTCGCCTGGGGCTGGAAGCGGTGGCGAAATCCGAAGCGCTCCACGCCTTTGCCGCCCGCTTCCTGCCGGAATACGACCGCCGCAAACAGCTGCGCGGCTGGCTCGACTTCGACGATCTGATCCTGAAGACCCGGCAGCTTCTGAACGATCCCGGGGTGGCGGCCTGGGTGCTCTATCGTCTCGATGGCGGCATCGACCATATTCTGGTCGACGAGGCGCAGGACACCAGCCCCGAACAATGGGACGTGATCGAGAAGCTCGCACAGGAGTTCACCAGCGGGCAGGGGGCCCGGGCGGATGTGGAGCGCACCATCTTCGTCGTCGGCGACAAGAAACAGTCGATCTATTCCTTTCAGGGCGCCGATCCCGATGCCTTCGACCGGATGCAGGCGGATTTCGCCGCCCGGCTGGAGGGGCGGGGCGACGGGCTGCAGGATCTGACGCTGGAATTTTCCTTCCGGTCATCGCAGGCGATCCTGCATCTGGTCGATCTGGTGTTCGAGGGGCGCGAGGCCGCCGGATTCCACAAGGGATCGCTGCACCGGGCGTTCAAGGTGGATCTGCCCGGCCGGGTCGATCTCTGGCCGGTGGTGGAGAAGGTCGAGGACGACGACGACCGCGACTGGACCGATCCGGTCGACCGCCCGGGCGCGCGGCACCACACGGTGGTGCTGGCCGACCGTATCGCCCGGGAAATCGGCGACATGATCGCGCGCGGCGAGACGGTGCCGGTCGACGGGCCGGAGTCCGGAACCTATCGCCGCCGGCCGGTACAGCCCGGTGACGTGCTGATCCTGGTACAGCGACGGTCGGAGCTCTTTGCCGAGATCATCCGCGCCTGCAAGGCCGCCGGTCTGCCGATCGCTGGCGCCGACCGGCTGAAGGTGGGGGCAGAGCTGGCGGTGAAGGATCTGGCGGCGCTGCTGCGATTCCTGGCGACGCCGGAGGACAGCCTGTCACTGGCCACGGTGCTGAAATCGCCGCTGCTGGGCTGGACCGAACAACAGCTGTTCGACCTGGCCCATCGACGCACGCGCCCCTATCTGTGGCAGGCGCTGCGCGACCGGGCGGAGGAGTTTCCTGAAACGCTGGCTGTCCTCAACGATCTGCGCAACCAGACCGATTTCCTGCGCCCCTATGACCTGATCGAGCGGATCCTGACCCGGCATGACGGCCGCCGCCGCCTGCTGGCGCGCCTGGGAACCGAGGCGGAGGACGGCATCAACGCGCTGCTCTCGCAGGCGCTGGCCTATGAACGCAGCGCCATTCCCAGCCTCACCGGCTTTCTCGCCTGGATGGAAACCGACGATCTGGAGATCAAGCGCCAGATGGGCAGCGCCGGCAACATGATCCGGGTGATGACCGTGCATGGCGCCAAGGGGCTGGAGGCGCCCATCGTCATCCTGCCCGACACCGGCAAGCGGCAGCCGCCGCGGATGGATGACATCATGATGGCGGAGGAGACGCCGCTGTGGCGCACCGCCGCCGACCGCATGCCACCGGTGCTGGAGGCCGCCCGCGACGCCGCCCAGTCGCGGCAGCTGAACGAACGCCTGCGACTGCTCTATGTGGCTCTGACTCGGGCGGAAAAGTGGCTGATCGTCGCCGCGGCCGGCGATTTGGGCAAAGCCGGCGACAGCTGGTATCAGATCACCGAGGCGGCAATGAAACGCGCCGGTGCGGTGGAACATCCGATGCCCGGCGGCCCCGGGCTGCGCTTTGCCCATGGCGATTGGGACGCGGCGGATCCGGTCGCCCCGGAAACCGGGGCAGAGCTGCCGCCGCCGCCGCCCGATTTCCTGAAGCGCCCGGCCGCGCCCCGGGCCGAACCGCTGGCGATCCTCAGCCCCTCCGACCTGGGCGGGGCGAAGGCTTTGCCGGGCGATGACGGGCTGGATGAGGCGACCGCCAAGGCGCGCGGCACCGCGCTGCACCTGCTGCTGGAGCATCTGCCCGGGCGGCCGGAGGCCGATCGCGCCACACTGGCCGCCGGCCTGCTGCCCGATCTGGAGCCGTCCGACCGCAACGCCCTGCTGGCCGAGGTGACGACGGTACTGACCGCCCCAGATCTCGCCCCGGTCTTCGCCGCCGAGGCGCTGGCCGAGGTGCCGGTGACCGCGCGCCTGGGGCCGGAGCGACGGCTGCACGGGGTGATCGACCGGCTGATCGTCACCCCCGACAGGGTGTTGGCGGTGGACTTCAAGACCAACGCCACGGTGCCCGACCGCCCCGGTGCCTGTCCCGACGGGCTCTTGCGGCAGATGGGCGCCTATGCGCTGGCGCTGGCGCAGATCTACCCCGATCGCAGGATCGACACCGCCATCCTCTGGACCCGCACTGCGGTGCTGATGCCGCTGCCCGCGGATCTGGTCCGGGCCAGCCTGTCGCAATCAGGTTACCTTGACGATGCCCCCGCCGGCTCCTAACTTTTCGGCAAGCCGCTTTCACTCAGGAGTCACGCAATGACCACCGTCGCCGTAACCGACGCCACTTTCGATCAGGAAGTGAAACAATCCGATATCCCCGTCGTGGTGGATTTCTGGGCCGCCTGGTGCGGTCCCTGCCGGCAGATCGCCCCCGCTCTGGAAGAGCTGGCGGCCGAATACGAAGGCAAGATCAAGGTCGCCAAAGTCGACGTGGACAGCAACCCGAACACCGCCGCCGCCATGGGCGTGCGCGGCATCCCGGCGCTGTTCCTGTTCAAGGATGGCCAGGTCGTGTCGAACCGCGCCGGCGCCGCGCCGAAGGCCTCGCTGCAAAGCTGGATCGACGAGTCGATCTGAGCCGGACCAGTCGGACCGAATAGCGAATGTCAAAGGGGTGCCCGGTGGCACCCCTTTTTCTTTGGCTATTTCCGTGTGACGTGGGGGGGGTGCGCCGGTTCTTACGCCTCGATCTCGGTGATCATGTCGACCCGGGTGGCATGCCGGCCGCCTTCGAATTCGGCGTTGAGGAAGGCGTCCACGATATCCAGCGCCAGGCCTTCGCCCACCACCCGCGCCCCCAGCGACAGCATGTTGGCGTCGTTGTGCTGCCGGATCATACGGGCGGAGAAGCTGTCGGAACAGACACCGCAGCGGATGCCCTTGACCTTGTTCGCCGCCATCATGATGCCCTGACCGGTGCCGCAGAGGATGATGCCGAGCCCGCAATCGCCGGAGGCGACACGCCGTGCCGCCGCCTCGCCGTGCTTGGGGTAATGCGTGCTCTCCGCCGTCACCGGACCGATGTCGACCACCTCCCAGTCCTGCGCCGCAAGATGCGCCGCGATGGCCTGACGCAGCGCGATGGCGGCGTGATCACTGGAAAGAACGATGCGTTTGTTGGTCGTCATGGCGAAGCCGTCCCGTTTTCCGAGGCATGTGGATATCCGCGTTTGGCCGAATGTCGATCCCGCTGTCAAGCGGTCCGGGGCGATCGGGGCGCGGCGCCGGCTGTCCGATCCGGTTTCCCCGCGATGGGCTGCCTCAGACCGGCCAGCCCGCAGCTCGCAGCCGCGCGGCGATCTTGGCTTTCGCCTCCGGCCGACCGGCGTTGATCGACATCCGCTGCCAGAACCAGTGCAGGAAACCGGCGTAGTCCGGCGTGAGGAGCGGCCCGGCGGCCAGCGCCGCCTCGGCCCCCATCTGGCGCGCATCGGCGGCGATATGGCCGAAATCCGCCCCTGCAAACAACACCACGGGCTTTTCGAAGAAATAGCCGTTGAAGGCGGCGGAGGAATTTTCCGTCACCACGTAGTCGCAGCCCCGCAGCAGCGTCTCCATCTCTCCCAGCCGGACGGACAGGCCCGGTGTGCGATGTTCCAGCTGCACCAGCTCCGTCAGCTCCACCTCGGAATAGCGTTCCTTGGGGTGCAGCGCCGCGATCACCGGACGATCGGTGCTGGCGCAGACTTGCCGCAGCATGTCGAGCGGCGCGCAGAGCTGGAACGACCGATGCTGCAGCAGCCAGCCCTGCAGCGGCACATAGACGAAACCGTCGCGGCGCGCCTGTGTCGCCGCGGTGCCGAAAAGCCGCTTGCGCCAATGACCGAAGAACCGCTCCACCTCCTTGCGGGGCACGTCGGTGGCGACAAACGGGCTCTGCGCCACGGCCCATTCCCAGCGCTTGCCGCTCTGCTCGATGGCCCAGAACGGGTAGTGATAGACCCTGCGAATGGTCAGCGCCCGGTCATGCGTCGGCTCTGCCATGTGAAAGATCGCGAAATCGTCCCGCGTGCCAGAGGCGCGGCGGGCCGCCTCGCTATCGGGGCGATAGACCGGGGTCAGGCCGGCCTCGGTCACCACCTCGGCGATCAGGCGCAGGAAATTATGCTCTCCCGCCTGCGCGCTGCGGCGCAGATCGTCCTCCAGATAGAATGCCACCGTCTTCGCGCCCATGTCGCGCAGGCTAATCGGCACGGGGCGCCACGACAAGCGGACAGCGGGGGCGGGGTGTCGGGGGCCGCCCTTGTGCCAAGGCGGTGTGCCGTCCATATAGAGCGCAACGATCAGGAGGCGCAGATGAGCGAAGAGAGCTTTCCCGGCTGGCACGGCACCACCATCATCGGGGTCCGCAAGGGCGGCCAGGTGGTTGTCGCCGGCGACGGCCAGGTGTCGCTGGGCAATACGGTGATCAAGGGCACCGCCCGCAAGGTGCGCCGGCTGCGGCCCGGCGGCCATGAGGTGGTGGCCGGTTTCGCCGGGTCGACGGCGGATGCCTTCACCCTGCTGGAACGTCTGGAAGCCAAGCTGGAGGCGACCCCCGGCCAGCTGGCCCGCGCCGCGGTGGAACTGGCCAAGGACTGGCGCACCGACAAGTATCTGCAAAAGCTGGAGGCGATGCTGATCGTCACCGATGGCACCGATCTCTACGTCATCACCGGCGCCGGCGACGTGCTGGAGCCCGAACATGATGTCACCGCCATCGGCTCGGGCGGCAACTACGCGCTGGCGGCGGCCCGGGCGCTTATGGACAGCGATCTGACCGCCGAAGAGATCGCCCGCAAGGCGATGGCGATCGCCGCCGATATCTGTGTCTTCACCAATGGCAACGTGATCGTGGAGACGATTAGCGGGTAGGAAACTTCGAAGTTTCTTACCCAAGATTCTTCGAAGAATTTTGGACCCCGACCCAGAGGCCAAGAGGACAGACATGACCAACCTGACCCCCCGCGAAATCGTGTCCGAGCTGGACCGCTTCATCATCGGCCAGAAGGACGCAAAGCGCGCCGTGGCGGTGGCCCTGCGCAATCGCTGGCGGCGCAAGCAGCTTTCCGACGACCTCAAGGACGAGGTCTATCCCAAGAACATCCTGATGATCGGGCCCACCGGTGTCGGCAAGACCGAGATCAGCCGGCGGCTGGCGAAACTGGCCCGGGCGCCCTTCATCAAGGTCGAGGCCACCAAGTTCACCGAAGTCGGCTATGTCGGCCGAGACGTGGAACAGATCGTCCGCGATCTGATCGACAGCGCCATCGTGCAGACCCGCGAATGGATGCGGGACGAGGTCAAGGCCCGGGCCCAGGCCGCTGCAGAGGATCGGGTGATCGAGGTGATCGCCGGTGAGAACGCACGCGAAGGCACCCGCGAGATGTTCCGCAAGAAGCTGAAGTCGGGCGAGCTCGACGATACCGAGATCGAGCTGGACGTGGCCGATACCGCCAACCCGATGCCGATGTTCGACATCCCCGGCCAGCCCGGCGGCCAGATGGGCATGCTGAACCTGGGCGATATCTTCGGCAAGGCCTTCGGTGGCCGCACCACCCGCAAGAAGATGACCGTCGCCGACAGCTATGAGGTGCTGATCGGCGAAGAGGCAGACAAGCTTCTGGACGATGAAACCGTCACCCGCACTGCGCTGGAGGCGGTGGAGCAGAACGGCATCGTCTTTCTCGACGAGATCGACAAGGTCTGTGCCCGGGCCGAAACCCGTGGCGGCGACGTTTCCCGCGAGGGGGTGCAGCGCGACCTGCTGCCGCTGATCGAGGGCACCACCGTCAGCACCAAGCACGGGCCGGTGAAGACCGACCACATCCTGTTCATCGCCTCCGGCGCCTTCCATATCGCCAAACCCTCGGATCTGTTGCCGGAACTGCAGGGCCGGCTGCCGATCCGGGTCGAGCTGCAACCGCTGACCGAAGAGGATTTCGTCCGCATCCTGACCGAGACCGACAATGCGCTGACCCGGCAATATACCGCGCTGATGGGCACGGAAGAGGTCACCGTGAGCTTTACCGAAGACGGCATTCACGCGCTGGCGCGGATCGCGGCCGAGGTGAACCAGTCGGTGGAGAATATCGGGGCGCGGCGGCTCTATACCGTGATGGAACGGGTGTTCGAGGAGCTGTCCTTCACCGCCCCCGACCGGTCTGGCGAAACGGTCACAGTCGATGCGGAATTCGTCGACAAGAACCTCGGGGCGCTGGCGAAATCCACCGATCTCAGCCGCTACGTGCTATAGACCCTCCAGAGGGCCCCGCCGCGTCACCGCCGAGGCCCGATCACCACAGGCGGCGAGGGGCACGACGTGGACCGCAGACAGATGATGCTGATGCTGGGAGCGGGCGGCGTCAGCGCCTGCACCGACAGGTTTCATGCCCCGCTGCAACCGGAGGCCGCCAGTATCGGCAGTATCCGGGAGGTCTTTGTCGCCACCCAGCGGGTCCCGGATCCGGGCGGCTGGTTTACCACCGCGCGCTCGGACCAAACCCATTATCTGGATCTCGGCGTCTCGATCCCGCCGGACCGGCAGCGGGGCCAGATCCGCAACGGTTTCGATCGTCCCGATCCCCACCGCGATTTCGCCATCGCCACCCGGCGCGATCTAGCCGACCGCCACGCCTTTCGCCGAGATCTGGCCCGGGCGCTGCAGCAATCGCCCGCCGACAGCCGCGAAATCGTTCTCTACATCCATGGTTACAACAACAGCTTCTTTGACGGCGTCTTCCGCACCGCGCAGATGGGCTATGATTTCAACCTGCCGGCGGTGACGGTACATTACGCTTGGCCCAGTGCGACCCATCCGCTGGGCTATACCTATGACCGTGACAGCGTGCTGTTCTCGCGCGACGGGCTGGAACAGCTGCTTTACGATCTGAAGGCCGCCAATCCCCGCCGTATCCTGCTGGTCGCCCATTCGCTGGGAACCATGCTGCTGATGGAGACGCTGCGGCAGATCGAAATCGCCCGCCCGGGCTGGAGCAAAGCGACGCTCGGCGGGGTGGTGCTGATCTCTCCCGATCTGGATATCGAGGTATTCCGGATGCAGGCGCAGCGGTTCCGGGCGCTGCCGCAGCCCTTTGCCATCTTCACCTCGAACCGGGACAAGGCGCTGGCGCTGTCGGCCCGGATCAACGGCGCCGCCGCCCGGCTGGGCAATATGACCGATCCCGAAGAGCTGGCGGATCTGCCGGTGCTGCTGATCGACGTCAGCGAATTCGGCGCCCGCGGCAACAATCACTTCACGGTGGGCACCTCGCCGGCGCTGATCTCGCTGCTCAACAACTCCGCGCTGCTGGACAGCGCCTTTCAGTCAGACCGATCTGCCCGATCGGGGCTGCTGCCCGGGACCGTGCTGACGGTGAGAAACACCACCCAGATGATCCTGTCGCCCAACCTGCTGCGTGCGCCCACCTTGTGACGCAGCGGCCAGCATCACCATTCCTGCGGGCCGCTTGCATTGTCATCAATCGCTCTCGGCTCCGAGCAACGCTGGCAGGGCCGCCAGCAGAAATTCGTCCCGATAATGCCCCGCGGCAAAGGAGAGCCCGACCGGGCACCCCTCGACCGTGAGCAAGGGAGCCGAGATCTCGGGCAACCGGGCGACCCCGGAAAATGCGGTCAGGGTCATCGTCGGCTCGTAAAACCCCCTTACCGCATCGAGCGTGGTGAGGGATCCTTTCAGCGGGGCGATGCACGGGGTGGTGGGAAAACAGATCACCGTTCCCTCGGGCAACGCGGCATTGATCCGGTCGAACAACCATTCACAGCGCGTCAGGCTCTCCAACGCCGCGATCCGGTCGAAATCCCGAACATTGCCATAGGCCATGGACAAGGTGCCCCCCAGCTCAGGTCGGGCAGTTTCGATCCAGTTACCGAGTGTGCTTTGAAATTCCGCCGTCTGCAAATCGCGCAGCGCCTTCAGGTTACAATCGCTCAGAGGGATATCTTCCCCGACGATCTGCGTGAAACGGATCGGCTCAGCCCTGATCCCGGTTCGCCGCGCAATCCTGTCCAGCGCCATGTGAACCTGCGCCTGCACCGCCTGATCGGCGCGTTCGACCCCGTCGATCAGCACCAAAAGACGGCGCAGCGGCGCGGCCGGTTTCGGCACGCTGCGCAGCAATACCCGCGCGATCGCGTTCAGATGCCCAAGCCTGGATGCGAGTATGCCCACCGTGCTGACGCTGGGCATGAAGGGCAGCACCCCGGCCTCGGAAATCCGGTGAAGCGACGGGCGCATCCCCCAAATCCCGCACAGGCTCGCCGGAACCCGCACGGAGCCGCCGGAATCCGTTCCGATCGAGAAATCGGCCAGGCCGTTGGCGACCGAGGCCGCCGATCCGCTTGAAGACCCACCGGGAATCCGGTCAGGCGCGCGGGCGTTGCGCGGTGTGCCGAAGAACTGGCTTTCGCCATCGAGACTGTAGGTCAGCTCATCCGCCACTGCCTTGCCAACACACTCCGCCCCCGCGGCCAGAAGCTGGTCAACGCAAAGCGCATTCTGCACCGGCGCCGGGTGGCTTTCACGCCAGGCCGGGCTGCCATAGGAGGTGCGGTGCCCCGCAATATCGATGTTATCCTTCACGGTGAACCGCAGCCCGCTGAGCGGACCGGGCTTCACCGCCGGCAAATCAAAACGTTCGACAAGCGCGCCAAAGGGATCGGGGGAGAGATTTACGGTCATGCCTGATGAGATACCCCGAAGGATCGGGCCCGCCAATGCGCAACTCAGGGTCCGAAAGCCCCCTGAGGAGAGACGACGGATCGGACGATTTCTCCGGGAATTTCAGCGGCTGCGACGCAGATAGACGTAATAGGCGCCCTCGCCGCCGTGGCTGATATGGGCCGGTGTCACCTGCAGCACCACCTGCGACAACGGCGGCATCGTCAGCCATTGCGGCACATTGTGTTTCAGCACGCCGCGCGGTGTCGGGATCGGGCCATCGTCCTTCGCCCGCTTGCCCTTGCCGGTGATCACCAGAACCAGCCGCCGGCCCGAGGCATGCGACGACAGGATGAACCGGGTCAGCGACGGATGCGCCCGGTCCAGCCGCATGCCATGCAGGTCGATCCGGGCCTCGGGACTGAGCTTGCCGCGCTTCATCCGGGTGAACGCCTTGTGATCCATCTTCACCGGCTGCCCGGCCAGGCGATCGGCCAGCGCCGGTTTCAGATCATGACGCAGCCCGCCGCCCAGGCTGGTCTGGCCCAGACGAAAGGGTTCGAACCGGTGATCGACCGCCGGTGTCTGAGGCACGGACTTGATCTTCGGCTTGGCCGCCGGCGGTTTCGGATGCTCCGCCCGGTCGGCCGGGTGCATCCGCTCCGCCTTGGCGGTGACCCGCCGCCAAAGCTCCAGATCCTCAGCCGAAATCCTGCGCCGTGCCACTGCTCACGCCCCCCCGTCGGGCAAAAGCGCATAGGCACGCTGGATCGGCATCAGCACCAGCAGGCGACCCGGATCGCGCATCCGCCCGGCGATCTCTCCGGCACTGTCGCCGGTGCCGAAGAAGACATCGGCGCGCTGCGCCCCCTTGATCGCGGACCCGGTGTCCTGCGCGATCATCAGGCGGCGGAACCGCGCCTCACCATCGGTTTCCAGCCAGACCGGCGCCCCCAGTGGCACGAAGGCCGGATCCACCGCCACACTGCGCAGCGGCGTGATCGGCCGGTTCATCGCACCAAGCGGGCCCAGCTCGTCGCCGACATGGCGAATCTCGCGGAAAAACACGTAGGATGGGTTGTGATAGAGCAGCTCCTGCCCTGCCACCGGGTTGCGCCGGACCCAGTTGCGGATGACCTGGGCGCTGACCTGATGTGCTGCGTAAATGCCGCGCCGCACCATCTCCACCCCGATCGAGCGATAGGGCTGGCCATTGGCGCCGCCATATCCCACCCTGAGGGCATGGCCGTCCTGCAGGTGAATCCGGCCGGATCCTTGGATTTGCAGGAAAAACAGCTCAACCGGATCATCTACCCAGGCAATCTCCAGCCCGCGGTTCTCCATCACACCGGAGGTCAGGATCTCGCGCCGGGTCAGCCAGGGCGATTGTGCCCGCGCTTCCGGCGGCATCCTGTAGAGCGGGTAGCGGAACCGGTCGGTCGGAAAGCGGGAGCCTTCCAGCTCCGGTTCGAAATAGCCAGTGAACAGCGGTCGCTGATCGTCGGTGATCAGAACCGGGCGGAAAAACAGTTCGAAGAACGCCCGAGCGCTTTGGGGTTTCTGCTGCTGCGCCAGGGCACAGAGACTGTGCCAGTCCGGATCCTGCATGTCGGGGCAGGTTTCCAGAAACACGTCAAGCGCGGCGGCATGGTCGTCCTCTGCCCAGCCGTCAAGCTGATCGAACCGCAGGATCTCGTGGCGCGGCTCCGGATCCGCCGATGCGCCGCTGCCGGGCGCCATCGTCACGGCAGCAGCCAGAAGCGCGGCCCGGAGCGCAAAGCTCATGCGTCCGTGGCGACAAGCAGCCAGTTCGGATCCGGGCTGCCCATGGTGCGGGCGAAGGTCCAGGTATCCTTCTGGCGCTTGACCGACGTGGGGCTGCCTTCGACGATCTCACCGGCGCTGTTGCGCACCACCGAGGTCAGCTCACCAACAAAACGCATGGTGATCTCCGCCCGGTTGCTGTCGGTGTCGAAGGTTGCATCGGCAATCGCGGTTTCCCGCACCCCGATGAACTCCGCCTCGATCTTCAGGCCCTGATCCTCGCGCGCAGCGATGCCATCGACGAAGCTCTCGTAGACATCCGGCGCCAGGAAAGGCTGGATATCGGAGATATTGCCATGCTCATAGCCCATCAGGATCATCTCATAGGCGCCACGAGCGCCCTGAACGAACTCCGAAACCGAAAACCCGGGCTCGACCCGCTTCATCGCAGTGAGCGCCTCGGCCTGCGGACCCTCTTCGCTGACATGATCGGTAATGTCGCGGTCGGGGCCCCCTTCGATCACTTCGAAGTCGGGGCGTGCCGGTTTCTCGGGCTGCTGCGGCGCCTTGGGTTTTTCAAATCCCTCGCGGGTTCCCAGCACGCTTTTCAGCCGCAGGATCAGGAAGATGGCAATGCCGGCCAGCACCAGAAGCTGAATCAAAGGTGAATTCATTTGGTCCTCTTGTCAGGTGAGGGGCTTTGTAAGGCGACCCGTTGGGTCCTATGTAGGTGAGGGGCAGGGCTTAGTCCACTGTTCCGCGCAAGTGAAAGGAGCCCTTGAATGTACCTGTTTCTGGCCTTTCTGGCCGTTCCGATCATCGAAATCGCCCTGTTTATCCAGGTCGGCGGGTTGATCGGACTGTGGCCGACCCTGGCGATCGTGGTGTTGACCGCGGTGCTGGGCAGCTGGCTGATGCGCAGCCAGGGACGGCTGGCAATGGGGCAGTTGCGGCAAAGCTTCTCCACTCTCGACGACCCGACCGAACCGCTGGCGCATGGGGCGATGATCCTGATCGCCGGTGTATTGTTGCTGACGCCCGGGTTTTTCACCGATGCGACGGGATTTGCCCTGCTGATCCCGCCAGTGCGGCGCTGGGTGTTCCGGTTCGCCCGGTCCCGCGTCAGTGTGGCGCGGTTCCAGATGGGCGGCGCGACGATGTATCAGGCCGGGTTCCAGTCCGGCCCCGGGCCGCGGCCACCGCATCCGGCCCGAGGCGATGACATCATCGATGGCGAGTTCACCGAGGTGACACCGGACAAACCCCGCCGCGGACCGCCCTCCGGCTGGGTCGAAGGCCCCGACCGCAGGCAGGATTGAGCTGGACCGGGCAAGCTGGTAAGCAGGGTCAAACCGATATCAGGGAGACCTCCATGTCCGAAAACGGTGCCGACGCCCCGCAGCAACCTCAGGTGCAGATGAAGATCCTGGGCCAGTACATCCGCGATCTGTCGTTTGAAAATGTCATGGCGCAGCGTGGCGCCTCGGGCGAGGTTCAGCCCGACGTCAGCGTGCAGGTGAATCTGGACGCCAAGAAGCGCCAGGCGGACAACCAGTATGAAGTGATCATCAAGCTGAAGATCGAATCCAAGGCCAAGGGCATGGATGACGTGCTCTTCATCCTGGAGATCGAATATGTCGGCCTGTTCCTGATCCAGGGTGTGCCGGAGGACCAGTTGCATCCCTTCCTGCTGATCGAATGCCCGCGGATGCTGTTCCCCTTCCTGCGCCGCATCGTCAGCGACGTGACCCGCGACGGCGGTTACCCGCCGCTGAACCTCGACAACATCGACTTCGTCGCAATCTATCGCAACGAGCTGGCCCGCCGTCAGGCGGCCGCCCAGGCACAACAGCCGGCCGACGCGTAACCGTCGCCAGCGGGGGCGCTGCCCCCGCACTCCGGGATATTTTCAACCAGAAAAAGACCCGGCCGGAAGAGACAGAGGGCGTCCGATGAAACCGGGCGCCCTTTTGCTTTTCCGGCTCAGCCGCGGCGCCACAGTGGACTGTCGCCGAGCTTGTCCAGAAACGCCTCATGCGCGGCCTGTTCGGCCGCGGTGATCCGCGGCGGCAGCGACACCGGGCGCGGTTTCGGGCGCCAGTCGCTGTCGGTATCGGCCGGGCCGCGACTTTGTTCGACATTCAGCGCGAAATCGGGCTGCCGGCCGCCGATCAGTTCCAGGTAGACATCGGCAAGGATTTCAGAGTCGAGCAGCGCGCCGTGCAGCGTCCGGGCGGAATTGTCGATGCCAAACCGCCGGCACAGGGCATCTAGCGAGACCTGGGCGCCGGGAAACTTCTTGCGGGCGATGGCCAGCGTATCGATCGCCTGCTCCCAGGGGAGCTCCGGCAGCCCCATCCATTTCAGCTCGGCATTGAGGAATTTCATGTCGAAACTGGCATTGTGGATCACCAGTTTGGCATCGCCGATGAAATCCAGAAAGGCCTGGCCAACCTGGGCAAACACCGGTTTGTCACTGAGGAATTCCTCGCTCAGCCCATGCACGCGGAAGGCGTCTTCGGGCATGTCGCGCTGCGGGTTGATATACTGGTGATAGGTGTTGCCGGTCACCATGTGGTTGTGCAGCTCCACCGCGCCGATTTCCACGATACGGTCGCCGGCATGCGGATCGAAGCCGGTGGTTTCGGTGTCGAGTACGATTTCACGCATGCGGCAGGCTCCTTCGGATCGCAGCCACGATCTCGCGCACCTGGGCGCGGGCGTGGTCGGGCGTATCGGTGATCACCACATAGTCGGCGCGGGCGCGTTTGTCCGCATCCGGCATCTGTTTGTTGCGGATCTGCTCGAACTGCGCCCGGGTCATGGTGCCGCGCGCCATCACCCGGGCCTCCTGCACCTCGGGCGGGGCGGAGACGGTGACGGTGGCGTCCATCTGCGTCTCTCCGCCACCCTCGAAGAGCAGCGGGATGTCGAAGACCACGATATCGGTCGTCGCGGTTTCCCGGAACCGGGCGCGGTCCTCTGCCACCAGCGGGTGAACGATCGCCTCGATCCGCTTCAGCGCGCCGGGCTCTGCGGCAATGATGCGTTTTAGCACATCGCGGCTGACCGCCCCGTCGATCACCGCCTCGGGGAAGGCGGCCTGCATCGGCGCAACGGCGGCGCCACCGGCGGCATAGAGACGGTGCACCGCCGCATCCGCATCCCAGAGCGCGCAGCCCTCGTCGACGAACATCTGCGCCGTGGTGCTCTTGCCCATACCGATGGAGCCGGTCAGGCCGAGAGAGAAACTCATGCCAGCACCGCCTGGCGGGTGGCCTCGTCGACCTCAGGACGCTGACCGAACCAGCGTTCGAACCCGGGCACCGCCTGCCAGATCAACATGCCCAGCCCGTCGACGGTGGTGGCGCCAGCCGCGTCAGCTACCTGAAGAAGGTGCGTTTTCAAAGGGTTATAAACCAGATCGGTGACCACGGTGCGACCATCGATCCCATCCAGTGGCACCCGCAGTTCGGGTTTCCCCAGCATCCCGAGCGAGGTGGTGTTCACCACCAAGCCGGCCTCTTCGACGATATTGCCCGCCTGTACCCAATCAACCACATGCAGACGCTGGCCGAAATCCTCGCGCAGCTGATCGGCGCGGGTGCGGGTACGGTTGGACAGCAGGATTTCAGGCACGCCGGCATCGAGCAGGGCAGAGATCACTGCCCGTGCCGCGCCCCCGGCGCCGAGGATTGCCGCAGGCGCGGCCGTCGGATCCCAGCCGGGCGCGCCACGGCGGAGGTTCTCCATGAAGCCGTAGCCATCGGTGTTATCGGCGATGATCTTGCCCTCCGCCGCGAAGGTCAGGGTGTTTGCGGCGCCGATCAGGGTGGCGCGATCGGTGACCTGATCGGCGATGCTCAACACCTTTTCCTTGTGGGGAATGGTGATATTGCAGCCGACAAAGCCCATTTTCGGCATCATCCGCAGCACCGCCTCTAGATCGTCTGCGGCGACTTCCATCGGTATATAGTGCCCGGCGATCCCGTAGGTCTTCAGCCAGTGGCCATGCAGCAGCGGCGATTTCGAATGGGCGATGGGGCTGCCGATCACCCCAGCCAGCGGAATTCGGGTTGCAGTCACGAGTCGATCTCTCCCCTCAGCATCAGAAAGTTCAGAAGCTCCAGCAGCGGCAGGCCCAGGACATTGAAATAGTCGCCGTCGATCCGGGTGAACAGGCACACACCCTCTTCTTCGAGCTTGTAGCCGCCAACCGCCTGGCGAATGCTGTCCCAGTTGCGCGCCACGTAATCGGCGAGATAGCCGTCAGAGGCCTGGCGCATGCTCAGCCGCACCTGTCCGATATGACGCCATTCCGGCTGGCCGTCGCGGCAGATCACCGCAGCCGACAGCAGCTTGTGCTGTTTGCCGCGCATCGCCTTCAGCTGATCCAGCGCCTGGTCCGGGCTCTCGGGTTTGGACAACAGACGACCGTCGAACTCCAGAACCTGATCGCAGCCCAGCACCAGCGCGCCGGGGTGCTTTTCGCTGACCTTGCGCGCCTTCAGTTCTGCCAATGTGTCGGCGATGTCGCGGGGCGGGGCGGTCTCGGCCAGAAGGGCGGCTTTCACCGTCTCCTCATCCACGCGGGCGGGCCGGATCTCGACCGCGACACCGGCATTTTGCAGCAGGCGGGCGCGAATTTGGGAGCTGGAGGCCAGGATCAGGGGGACAGACATGTGGAAAACCCGGTGAAAGAGCCGCGGACAGTACCGGAATGGTTCTAGGCAATCTGGCCGGGCACGCAAGCCCCGGGGGAAAACCCGGCAGTTTCGGCTGAGTCGCCCTGCAACAATCCCGGCTGGATAAGGATAACCGGGATCCGCGGGACGACTCGGGTTGTCCTGAATAATCCCGGAGTTATCCCCAGAGGTTAACGATTTTATGAAATCGTAAGTCTCTAGTTTAAAAGAACAAAGGTTATTTTTCCCGGGGACCTCTGACAGGTGCACGATTTCTGTCCCCATGGTGGATAACTGGCCGGACAGATGAATAATCCACCGATGTCGCACCCCCTACTTAATCATCATCCTTTCTTCTTTTCTTTCTTATTATTAGGAAGACACCACCCGAGCGGCGCGAGGCAGCCATGAGCGATTTCCTGATCATCCTGTATCCCTGGATTAAATCCCTGCACGTCATGGCAGTGCTGTCCTGGATGGCTGGGATCTTCTATCTGCCGCGGCTTTACGTCTATCACGTGGAACAGGCTGAGAAGGTGAACGGGGCACCTGAAATCTTCTTCACCATGGAAGAGAAGCTCTATCGCTTCATCATGCATCCGGCGATGTATGTGACCTGGGTTTGCGGGCTGCTTCTTGTGATCACCCCGGGGATCGTCGACTGGACCCGGGTCTGGCCCTGGACCAAAGGCATTTCCGTGATCGCGATGACGCTGTTTCACCTCTGGCTGGGACAGCAGGGCCGGAGGTTCCGGGCGGGTGAGAATACCCTGACCGGGCGCCGCTATCGGATGATGAACGAGGTTCCGACGCTGCTGATGGTGGTGATCGTGCTGTCGGTGATCGTGAAGTTCTGATTGTCGCTTCGATGCGCCGATCAGATCCAGATTTGACTCAGCTCTGCGACTTCACTATGTAGTCGCGCAACTCGCCCGTCCGGGCGGCGTATTTTCCAGAAGTCGATGATCACAGCCTCCGCGTCCAGCGGGGTTCAAGGACCATAGTATCATGACCACCGAATCCCTGAATCTCTCCGACCTCAAGGCCAAGAGCCCGAAGGATCTTCTGGCGATGGCCGAGGATCTGGAGATCGAAAACGCCTCGACCATGCGTAAGGGCGAGATGATGTTCCAGATCCTGCGCGAACTGGCCGATGAAGGCTGGGAAATCGGCGGCGATGGCGTGCTGGAAGTGTTGCAGGACGGATTCGGCTTTCTGCGCTCGCCTGAGGCGAACTATCTGCCGGGCCCCGATGACATCTATGTCAGCCCGGACATGATCCGGCAGTATTCGCTGCGCACCGGCGACACCGTCGAAGGGCAGATCAAGGCGCCGAACGAAAGCGAACGCTATTTCGCGCTGACCAATGTCACCAAGATCAACTTCGAGCCGCCCGAAAAGGCCCGTCACAAGATTGCCTTCGACAACCTGACGCCGCTTTATCCCGACGAACGGCTGAAGATGGAGATCGAGGATCCGACGGTCAAGGACCGTTCGGCCAGGGTGATCGACCTGGTCGCCCCGATCGGGAAAGGCCAGCGGTCGCTGATCGTGGCGCCGCCGCGGACCGGTAAGACGGTTCTGTTGCAGAACATCGCCCATTCGATCGAGAAAAATCACCCCGAGTGCTATCTGATCGTCCTGCTGATCGATGAACGGCCCGAAGAGGTGACCGATATGCAGCGTTCGGTGAAGGGGGAGGTGGTGTCCTCGACCTTCGACGAACCGGCAACCCGCCACGTCGCTGTGTCGGAGATGGTGATCGAGAAAGCCAAGCGCTTGGTCGAGCATAAACGAGATGTTGTGATCCTTCTCGACTCGATCACCAGACTTGGTAGGGCGTTCAACACCGTGGTGCCTTCTTCGGGTAAGGTTCTGACCGGTGGTGTCGACGCCAACGCGCTGCAGCGACCGAAACGCTTCTTCGGCGCGGCGCGGAATATCGAAGAGGGCGGGTCGCTGACCATCATTGCCACCGCGCTGATCGATACCGGCAGCCGCATGGACGAGGTGATCTTCGAGGAATTCAAAGGCACCGGGAACAGCGAAATCGTGCTGGATCGCAAGATCGCCGACAAGCGGGTGTTCCCGGCCATCGACATCCTCAAGTCCGGCACCCGGAAAGAGGATCTTCTGGTCGACAAGGTCGATCTGCAGAAAACCTTTGTTCTGCGCCGCATCCTCAACCCGATGGGGACCACCGACGCGATCGAATTCCTGCTGTCGAAGCTGAAGCAGACCAAGTCGAATTCGGAATTCTTCGATTCCATGAACACCTGAGCGCGGATTTTCCGCGTGGAGCCCGGCGATGGATACGATCTTCGCTTTGGCCACGTCCCGGGGCAAGGCCGGCGTCGCCGTCATCCGTATTTCCGGCCCGCTGGCCCATGCAGCTGCAGCGCGGCTGGGGGGGGGGGATCTGTCCGCGCGGGGGATGACGCTCAGGTCGCTGCGCGATGAAAGCGGCGCGGCGCTGGACGATGGGCTGGTCCTGACCTTTGCGGCGCCGGCCAGTTTCACCGGCGAAGATGTGGCAGAGCTGCAGGTGCACGGCAGTGTGGCTGGGGTTTCGGCAATCCTCTCTGCACTGGGGCGGGTTCCGGGGCTGAGGCTGGCGGAGCCGGGTGAATTCACCCGACGCGCACTGGAAAATGGCAAGCTCGACCTGGCGCAGGTCGAAGGCTTGGCCGATCTGATCGATGCAGAGACCGAAGCACAGCGCAAACAGGCGCATCACCTGCTGCAGGGTGCGCTGGGAGATCTGGCTGAGGGCTGGCGCCGTGATCTGATCCGCGCCGCCGCGCTGATCGAGGCCGTGATCGATTTTGCCGATGAAGAGGTGCCAACGGATGTCACGCCGGAGGTGCGACAGCTGTTGGACCGGGTCGATGCTGATCTGACACGTGAAACCGCCGGTGTTCGCATGGCCGAGCGGATTCGCGAAGGCTTCGAAGTGGCGATCATCGGCAAACCCAATGCCGGGAAGTCGACGCTGCTGAATGCGCTGGCCGGGCGAGAGGCGGCGATTACCTCGGAACACGCCGGGACCACGCGCGACGTGATCGAAGTCTGGATGGATTTGGCCGGGCTGCCCGTGACCCTTCTGGATACCGCAGGTCTGCGGGATACCGAAGATGCAGTGGAAGGGATGGGGATCGCTTTGGCGCGAAAGCGGGCAGAGGCGGCGGATCTGCGGGTGTTTCTGGCAGAGCCGGGAGAGGAGCTGGAGGTTGCCTGGCGAGCCGGCGATATCCGGGCCCGTCCCAAGGCGGACAGGTTGACTGAGAAATCCGGCGCCATCTCTGGCCTGACGGGAGAGGGGCTGGATTGGCTGGTGGCGGAAATCGGTCGTGAACTGTCGGATCGATCTGCTTCTGCCGGGATTGCGACGCGGGACCGTCATCGCGCGGCAATGGAGCGGGCGCGCGCCGGTCTCGATGCGGCTCGGAGCATTCTTGAACGCGGCCCTGAGATGTATGATATCGCTGCAGAAGAACTGCGGAACGCGATTCGAGCGCTTGAATCTCTGGTTGGCCGCGTCGATGTCGAAAATCTGCTGGACGAAATCTTCGCCAGTTTCTGCCTGGGTAAGTGAGGAGTGTTTCACGTGAAACATTCGGACATGGATGTGGTTGTGATCGGGGGCGGTCACGCGGGGGCGGAAGCCGCCCATGCGGCGGCGCGGATGGGTGTTCGCACCGCACTGGTCACGCTGCGGCGGGCAGATCTGGGGGTTATGTCCTGTAATCCGGCCATTGGTGGGCTGGGTAAAGGCCATCTGGTCCGCGAAATCGACGCGCTCGATGGGGTGATGGGGCGAATCGCCGACAAGGCTGGTATTCAGTTTCGTCTGCTGAACCGCCGCAAGGGCCCTGCGGTGCAGGGGCCGCGTGCCCAGGCCGATCGGGCGCTCTATCGTGCGGCGATGCTGGCAGAGACCGAGGCGCGTTCGGGGCTGGAGATTGTCGAGGGAGAAGCTGTCGATTTCCTGATGCAGGGGGATCGCGTCGCTGGCGTGGTTCTCGCGGATGGATCGGAGATTCCGGCCAAGGCGGTGATTCTGACCTCTGGCACCTTCCTGCGCGGTGTTATCCATATCGGTGATGTCCGCCGCCCGGGGGGACGTTTGGGGGACCGCCCCTCTGTCCCGCTGGCGGAGCGGATGGACGGGTTCAATCTGCCGTTGGGTCGGCTGAAGACCGGTACGCCGCCGCGATTAGATGGGCGCACCATTGCCTGGGACGGTCTGGAAACGCAGCCCGGGGACGATGATCCGGTGCTGTTTTCCTTCCTGTCCAAGACGGTTCAGGCACCGCAAATTTCCTGCGGGATCACCCATACCAATCCGCGTACGCATGAGATCATCGAACGGAACCTGTCCCGATCCGCGATGTATGGCGGGCATATCGAAGGGGTTGGGCCGCGCTACTGCCCCTCGATCGAAGACAAGATCGTGCGTTTCGCCGACAAGAGCTCGCATCAGATCTTCCTGGAACCGGAAGGGGTCAATGATCACACGGTCTATCCCAACGGTATCTCGACCTCTCTGCCAGAAGACGTGCAGGAGGCTTATGTCCGCTCTATCGCAGGGCTGGAGAATGCGGTGATCCTGCAGCCGGGATATGCCATCGAATACGATTACGTCGATCCGCGGGCGCTGAGCCTTCAACTCTCAGTCAAGGATGTGCCCGGCCTATATCTTGCGGGGCAGATCAACGGGACCACAGGATATGAGGAGGCTGCCGCGCAGGGCCTGGTGGCTGGGCTGAATGCGGCGCTCGCGGTGCAGGGACGGGAACCGGTCGTCTTCCGCCGCTCCGACAGCTATATCGGGGTGATGATCGACGATCTCACCACCCGTGGTGTCGCTGAACCCTATCGGATGTTCACCTCCCGTGCCGAATTCCGCCTGTCGCTGCGCGCTGATAACGCCGATCAGCGTTTGACTCCGCTGGGGATGGAGCTTGGCTGTGTCGGCGTCGGGCGCGAAGCCGCCTTTATCGACAAGATGGAGCGGCTGGATCAGGCGCGGTCGCGGCTGATCGGGCAGAGCTTTACGCCGAAACAGGTGGCAGAGGCCGGAATTCGGGTCAATCAGGACGGAACGCGACGCAGCGGGATGGATGTTCTGGCCTTCCCGGATGTCGGATTCGAGGATGTTTTGCCGCTGGACCCCGAGCTTGAGGCGGTGGACAGCGACACGCGGCGCCAGCTGGAGCGGGAAGCACTCTATGCGAATTACATTTCCCGGCAGCAGAAAGATATCGATGCCCTGAGGAGGGACGAGGCGCGGACCATCCCGCAGGATTTCGATTATGGCGAGATCGACGGGCTGTCGAATGAGCTGAAGCTGAAACTTGGACGTGCCCGGCCCGAAAACCTGGCGCAAGCCGCGCGGGTCGATGGGATGACGCCGGCGGCTCTGGCGCTGCTGCTGTCTCGTCTGCGGCGCGGTCCAGAGGCCCGGCGGGCATGAGGGGGGCAGGGGCGCTGCTGGAAGAGCTCAATGTTTCACGTGAAACATTGTCGCGGTTGGAGACCTTCGCCGAGCTTCTGAAAAAGTGGAACCCGAAGATCAATCTGGTCTCCCGTGCCAGCCTTGAGCACCTCTGGACCCGCCATATCGTGGATTCGGTGCAGGTTTTCCGCTGTGTGAGGCCGCAGGGCCAATGGGTGGATATGGGCAGCGGTGGCGGATTTCCCGGTGTCATCGTTGCCATCCTCGCCGCAGAAGAGGCGCCGGAGCTGGCGGTGACCTTGATCGAAAGCGATCAGCGCAAATCGGCCTTTTTGCGCACCGCCGCGCGGGAATGTGGCGTGGCCTGCAAGGTTCTCTCCGACCGAATCGAATCGGTTCCGCCACAGCAGGCGGATATCCTCTCGGCGCGGGCGCTGGCCGATCTCGATGCTTTGTTGGGCTTTGCGGAGCGGCATTTGAAGTCAACCGGCACGGCATTGTTCCCGAAAGGAATTTCCTGGGGAAAAGAATGTGAACAAGCGCGCCGGCGATGGAATTTCTCAGCTCAGCCGATTACCAGTAAGACAGAACCCGATGCGGTGATTTTGAAAATCGAAGGAGTGTCGCGTGGCTGATCTGTCCCGCCCCGAGGGGCCGAAAATCATCGCCGTCGCCAACCAGAAGGGTGGGGTGGGCAAGACCACCACGGCGATCAACCTGGCCGCAGCGCTGGTCGAATGCGGGAAGCGGGTGCTTCTGGTGGATCTGGACCCGCAGGGCAATGCCTCGACCGGGCTGGGAATCGAAGCCGAAGACCGCGACATGACCAGCTATGAGCTGCTGGTCGAAGATGTACCGCTGGTTGAGGTCATTCATGCCACGGATATTGACGGGCTGGCGATCGTGCCGGCAACGGTTGATCTGTCCTCCGCCGATATTGAGCTGATGTCGAACGAAAAGCGCAGTTTTCTTTTGCACGACGCGCTGCGACAGCCGGCCATGGACGGATTCGCCTGGGATTACATCCTGATTGATTGCCCGCCGTCGCTGAACCTGCTGACGGTCAACGCCATGGTGGCGTCGCATTCGGTTCTGGTGCCGCTGCAAAGCGAATTTTTCGCGTTGGAAGGGCTGTCGCAGCTGATGCTGACGATCCGGGAAGTGCGCCAGACCGCGAATCCCGAGCTGCGGATCGAAGGTGTGATCCTGACGATGTACGACCGGCGGAATAACCTGTCGCAGCAGGTGGAAAAGGACGCACGCGATAATCTGGGCGATCTGGTGTTCAAGACCATGATCCCCCGCAACGTCCGGGTGAGCGAGGCGCCGTCCTACGCCATGCCGGTGCTGAATTACGATTCAAATTCGCAAGGGGCGGTGGCCTATCGCGCTCTGGCGCGCGAATTGATCGGAAAACACGAAAAAATCGCCGCCTAAGCGGTGGGGAGAGAGGCATGATGGCAGAGAACAAAAGAAACAAACCCCGGGGTCTCGGCCGCGGGCTGTCGGCGCTGATGGCGGATGTCACTCCCGATCCCGTGGCAACTGCGGATCAGGGACCGCGGCGCCCGGATCAGATGCTGCCGATCGAGCGCTTGAAGCCCAATCCCGACCAGCCGCGTCGTACCTTCAATCCCGAGGATCTCGACGATCTGACTGCCTCGATCAAGGAAAAGGGCGTTATTCAGCCTCTGATCGTGCGTCAGAAGGGCGAGGACTACGAGATCGTCGCCGGGGAACGGCGCTGGCGGGCGGCGCAAAAGGCGCAGCTGCATGAGGTGCCGGTGCTGGTGCGCGACTTCGACGATACCGAAGTGCTGGAAATCGCCATTATCGAAAACATCCAGCGCGCCGATCTGAACGCGGTGGAGGAGGCGGCGGGATATCGCCAGCTGATGGACAAGTTCGGCCACACTCAGGAACGGCTGGCCGAGGCGCTGGGGAAAAGCCGCAGCCATATCGCCAATCTGCTGCGACTGCTGTCGCTGCCCGGCGACGTGCAGGAAATGGTCAAGGACGGTCAGCTTTCTGCGGGTCACGCCCGGGCGCTGATCACCTCGGACAAAGCCTCGGAATTGGCGAAACAGGTGGTGCGTGGCGCGCTGTCGGTGCGCGCGACCGAGGCTTTGGTCAAGAAGGAACAGCGCGGCGATGTGGCGAGCCCGGCGCGGCCGAAGCCGGTTGCCGCCGAGAAGGACGCCGACACCAAGGCGTTGGAAGGCGATCTGTCGGCGATGTTGGGGATGAAGGTGGTGATTGATCACAAGCCGGGTGGCGAAGCCGGGCAGATCAGCATCAAATACGAAACGCTGGATCAACTGGACGAGATCTGCTCCCGCCTCAGTAGCTAGGCCGGGTCCAGAGGAAGATCAGAACCGCGCCGAGGACGGCGGCCTGGATTAGCAGGATCAGCGGCCGCACGCCCAGCACCACCGAGACCAGGAAAACCGCGACAATGGACAGCGTGGCCAGCCGCTTTGCCCGCGGCCGGATCGCGCCGGAGCGATTCCAATCCTCGATCAGTGGCCCAAAGGTCTTGTGCGACAAAATCCAGTTGTGCAGCCGCGGGGACGAGCGGGAAAACAGGAAGGCCGCCAGCAGCATGAAGGGCACGGTGGGAAGCAGGGGCAGAAAGATGCCCACAATCCCCAGCCCGACGCTGATCAGTCCAAGTCCCGCCCAGAGAAAGCGCATGGGTTACCCCGCCAAAAGCTCCCGAATGATAGCATTGAGGATCGGCCAGCCGTCCTCGGTCACCATCAACCGGTTTCCATCCACCTCGATCATGCCCAGATCTGAGAGATAGTCCATTCTCTCGGCAGGCAAGGGGGCGCCGTATAGCGCGGCGAAACGCCCCATATCTAGACCTTCTTTCAGGCGCATACCCATCATCAGGTATTCGTTTGCCTGATCTTGCGGGGACAGCACGGTCCTGACCGACTCGCCGGATCCCACCGCAACCGCCTGCGTCCACAGGCCGGGCGCGCGGTGGCATTCGGTGGCGAAGCGTTGGCCCGCAATGCTGATCCGGCCATGGGCGCCGGGTCCGATGCCGATGTAATCTCCATAGTGCCAGTAGATCAGGTTGTGCCGTGATTCCGCGCCGGGGCGGGCGTGGTTCGATACCTCATAAGCGGGCAGGCCGGCAGCCTCGCAGATCTCCTGCGTGGCAAAGTACATATCCGCAGCCAGGTCGTCGTCGGGCAGGCCGCGCAGCTTGCCGGCATTGTAGCGATCGCCGAAGGCGGTGCCCTGTTCGATGGTCAGCTGATAGAGCGACAGATGATCGACCGCCATCGACAGCGCTTGGCGCAGTTCGGCCTGCCAGTCGGCCAGGTTCTGCTCCTGACGGGCATAGATCAGATCGAAACTGACCCGGTCAAAGCAGGCCCGGGCGATATCGAAGGCAGCGCGGGCCTCTGCCACCGTGTGGATGCGACCCAGACGGCGCAGATCGGCATCGTTCAGCGCCTGCACCCCCATGGAAATCCGGTTGACCCCGGCATCGCGATAGCCGGCAAAGCGTCCGGCCTCGACCGATCCCGGGTTGGCCTCCAGCGTGATCTCGATGTCATTGGCAAAGGGCCAGTGGCTGCGGGCGGCGTCGATCACTGCGGCGACGGTCTCGGGCGCCATCAGGCTGGGGGTGCCACCGCCGAAGAAGATCGCGTTCAGCACCCGGCCCGGGGTTTCGGCGGCGGTGCGCCGAAGCTCGCTTAGATAGTCCCTGACCCAGGCGGTCTGGTCGATTTCACGGGATACATGGCTGTTGAAATCGCAATAGGGGCACTTGGCCTGACAAAACGGCCAATGCACATAGAGGCCAAAGCCCCCGTTGCGCCAGTCCTCAGCCGAAACAGCCGGCAACGAAGGCCTCCACGGCCTTGGCACGATGGCTGATCTTGTTCTTTTCCCAGCGGTCCATTTCACCGAAGGTGATGTCATAGCCCTGGGGCACGAAGATCGGGTCATAGCCGTGACCTTCGCTGCCTCGCATCGGCCAGACCACCTGCCCGGGCATCACGCCTTCGAACACTTCGTCGTGACCGTCCGGCCAGGCCAGAACCAGGGTGCAGCGGAATTGCGCGGTGCGGGGATGCGGTGCATTTCGCGCCTCCAGCTCATCATGGGTGCGAGTCATCGCCATGATGAAATCGCGCCCGTTGGGGGTTTCGGCCCAATCGGCGGTATAGACCCCGGGGGCGCCGTCCAGCGCGTCGATGGTAATGCCGGAATCGTCCGACAGCGCCGGCAGGCCGGTGGCCTTGGCGGCGGCATGGGCCTTGATCCGGGCGTTGCCGACAAAGGTATCCTCGGTCTCCTCCGGTTCCGGCAGGTTCATCGCCGCAGCACCGACCACTGTCACTCCGAAGGGCGCCAGAAGATTTTCCATCTCTTCCAGCTTGCCCTTGTTGTGGGTGGCGATCAGCAGCCGGTCGCCGGTGAATTTGCGGGTCATTCGGTGGCGGCCTTCTGAAGCGCGACCAGTTCCTGCACACCCTTGTCGGCGAGGTCGAGCAATTCGTCCATCTGGGCGCGGGTGAAGGTGGAGCCTTCGGCGCTCATCTGCACCTCGACCAGACGGCCGGAGCCGGTGAGGATAAAGTTGCCGTCGACGCCGGCATCGCTGTCTTCGAGGTAGTCGAGATCCAGCACCGGCTGGCCGGCGTAGATGCCGCAGCTGACGGCAGCGACCGGGTCGATCAGCGGATCAGAGAGCACGTCACCGGCCTTCATCAGCTTGTTGACGGCCAGCCTCAGGGCCACCCAGCCACCGGTGATCGAGGCGCAGCGGGTGCCGCCATCGGCCTGGATCACGTCGCAGTCGATGGTGATCTGGCGTTCGCCCAGGGCGACGCGATCGACGCCGGCGCGCAGGGCGCGGCCGATCAGCCGCTGGATTTCCACGGTGCGGCCACCCTGTTTGCCGCTGGCGGCCTCGCGGCGCATCCGGGTGTTGGTCGACCGCGGCAGCATGCCGTATTCGGCGGTGACCCAGCCGAGGCCGGAGCCCTTGATGAAGGGCGGCACGCGTTCCTCGATGGTGGCGGTGCACAGCACGTGGGTATCGCCCATCCGGATCAGACAGGAGCCTTCGGCGTGTTTTGTCACACCCGTTTCGATTGAAACCGGGCGAAGTTCGCTTAAATCTCGTCCAGAGGGTCGCATGGGAATTCCTTTGTTACACAGGGTCGGGATACCGTCCGGCAGCCCCGGTATGCAACCCCGATTGACCCCTGAACGACCTTCGTGCCAATTGGTCTGTGATGGCAGGACGCCATGGGAAAGCGGATGAACGAAGCGACGAAACTTCTGGAAGAGCTGAACGACCGTTCACGCGAGGTGTTCCGTCTGGTCGTTGAGTCCTATCTGGACAGCGGCGACCCGGTGGGCAGCCGCACCCTGGCCCGATCGCTGAGCGAAAAGGTCAGCGCGGCGACGATCCGCAACGTGATGCAGGACCTGGAATACCTGGGCCTGCTGGACAGCCCGCATGTCAGCGCCGGTCGGGTGCCGACCCAGATGGGGCTGCGGATGTTCGTCGACGGCTTTCTCGAGGTGCGCAACCTAAACCCCTCGGATCGAGACATGATCGATGCGACCCTGTCATCGGGCAATGACAAGGATGTCGGCGGCCTCCTGGACCGGGTCGGCGCGGCGCTATCGGGGGTGACTCATGGCGCCTCTCTGGTGCTGTCGCCGAAACATGAGGCCGAGCTGCGCCATATCGAATTCGTGTCTCTGGCGCCGGACCGGGCGCTGGTGGTGCTGGTGATGGCTGATGGCCATGTCGAAAACCGGCTGTTCACGCCACCGCCGGGGCAGACGCCCAGTTCGATGCGCGAGGCGGCGAATTTCCTCAATACGCTGATCGAGGGGCGCACGTTGAGCGAGGCGCGCGAGGTGATCCAGCGCGAGATCGCGGCGCGGCGGCAGGAGATCGACAGCCTGGCGCGCGCGATGGTGGAGAGCGGCCTGGCGGTCTGGGACGACAGCGAGGGCGATTCGGCCCGGCTGATCGTGCGCGGCCGGTCAAATCTGCTGGCCGAAGAGGGCTATGGCGACGAGCTGGAGCGGATCCGGACCCTGTTCGACGATCTGGAGCGCAAGCGCGATATCGAGCAGTTCCTCGACCTCACCGAAGAGGGGGAGGGGGTGCGGATTTTTATCGGTTCGGAGAACAAACTTTTCTCACTTTCGGGTTCCTCTTTGGTGGTCTCTCCCTATATGAACGCGGATCGAAAAATCATCGGCGCGGTGGGGGTGATTGGACCCACCCGCCTGAACTACGGCCGTATCGTTCCGATCGTGGATTATACGGCACAACTGGTCGGCAAGTTGATCTCCGACCGGAGTTAGAGGTGACATATGGCAGAGCCCAAGAACGACGATTTTCTGGACGATATCGAAGCCGCCGAGGCGGAGGAGCTTTCTGAGGAAATGGCTGAAATTGACGCCGACGCCGCTGAGATCGACGCCCTGCGGGCCGAGCGGGACGACTACAAGGACAAGTTCATGCGGGCGCTGGCGGATGCGGAAAATTCCCGCAAACGCGCCGACAAGCAGCGTCGCGAGGCGGAGCAATACGGCGGCTCGAAACTGGCCCGCGACATGCTGCCGGTCTACGACAACATGAAACGCGCCTTGGAGGCCGCGGGCGATGAACAGCGTGAGGTTTCCGCCGCGCTGATCGAGGGGATCGAACTGACCATGCGCGAGCTGCTGAACGTCTTCGGCAAGCATGGGATCGAGCTGGTGTCCCCGGCCGTGGGTGAGAAATTCGACCCGCAGCTGCATCAGGCGATGTTCGAGGCCCCGGTGCCCGGTACCAAGGCCGGCGATATCATCCAGGTGGCGGCGGAAGGTTTCCTGCTGCACGACCGGCTGCTGCGCCCGGCGCAGGTGGGCGTGTCGTCGACCCCGGCGTCGTGATCGGAACGCGCCCCCCCTGGGGCGCGTGCCTCCGGCGGGGATATCTGGGGCCAGAAAAAGACCCCGTATCAGGCCCGGACCGGCAGAGCGAGAGGATGAGGAAGGCGCCCCTGGGGGCGCCTTTTTGTTGTCAGCCGCGCCCGGCTTCCTTGAGCCGGTAGATCAGATCGAGTGCGTCGCGCGGGCTGAGATCGTCGGGGTGGATCTGGTCCAGCAGCGCCTCCACCGCCGATGTCTGCGGTTCGGGCGCCGGCGGCGGCGGCGGCGCGGCGGCGAAGAGCGGCAGATCGTCGATCAGCGCCTTCGCCTTGCCGTGGCCTTCGCGGTCGCCCTGTTCCAGCGCGTCGAGCACCACCCGGGCGCGGGCCACGACCGAGGCGGGCAGGCCAGCGAGCTGCGCTACCTGCACCCCGTAGGAGCGGTCGGCGGCGCCCTTTTTCACCTCATGCAGGAAGATCACCTCACCCTCCCATTCGCGCACGGCGACGGTGGCGTTTTCCACCCCGGTGAGCTTTCCGGCCAGTTGGGTCATCTCGTGATAATGGGTGGCGAAGAGGGCGCGGCAGCGGTTGACGTCGTGCAGATGTTCCAGCGTCGCCCAGGCAATGGACAGCCCGTCATAGGTGGCGGTGCCGCGGCCGATTTCATCGAGGATCACCAGCGCGCAGTCATCGGCCTGGTTGAGAATGGCGGCGGTTTCGACCATCTCGACCATGAAGGTGGAGCGGCCGCGCGCCAGATCGTCGGAGGCACCGACACGGCTGAAGATCTGGCTGACCAGACCGATATGGGCAGCATCGGCCGGCACGTAGCTGCCGATCTGGGCCAGCAGTGCGATCAGCGCGTTCTGTCGCAGGAAGGTGGATTTACCGGCCATGTTGGGGCCCGTCAGCAGCCAGATCGCGGCGCGGTCCTCGGCCGAGAGGTCACAGTCGTTGGCAACGAAATTGCCATCGCCCTGCTGGCGCAGCGCCTGTTCCACCACCGGGTGGCGGCCGCCGTCGATACGGAAGGCGCGGGAGCTGTCGATGCGTGGCAGGCTCCAGCCCTCGGCCCGGGCCAGATCGGCCAGGCTGGTGGCCAGATCGAGCTCCGCCAGGCCACGGGCGGCGGCGTTCAGGTCGGGGGCGCAGGCCAAAACCGCCTCTGACAAGCTTTGATAGAGCCGCTTTTCGATTTCCAGCGCGCGATTGCCGGCGTTGAGGATGCGGGTTTCGAGATCCGACAGTTCCACGGTGGTGAAGCGGATCTGGTTGGCGGTGGTCTGGCGGTGGATATAGGTCTCCGACAGCGGCGGCGCCTGCATCCTCGCCGCATGGGTGGCGGTGGTTTCGATGAAATAGCCCAGCACATTGTTGTGCTTGATCTTCAGCGACGAGACGCCGGTGTGTTCGGCGTATTTCTGTTGCAACCGGGCAATGACCGAGCGGCCTTCGTCGCGCAGGGTGCGGGCCTCGTCCAGATCGGGATCGTAGCCTTCGGCGATGAAACCGCCATCGCGGGCCAAAAGCGGCGGTTCGGCGATCAGAGCAGTCTCTAACAAGGCAGAAAGGTCGTCGAAGCCGACCAGGGCCGCGGTGGCGCCGGTCAGGTGATCGGGTAGGTCGCGCGTGGTGCAGAGCGCGGCGATATCGGCGGCCTGACCCAATGCGTTGCGGATCGCGGCCAGATCGCGCGGGCCGCCCCGGTCCAGCGACAGCCGCGACAGCGCCCGGTCCATATCCGGTGTCTTCTTCAACCGGTCGCGCAGATCGGCGGCAAAGCTGCTGTCCTCGACAAAGGTGGTGACGGCGTCCTGACGGGCGTGGATCACCGCCAGGTCCCGGCTGGGGCTGGACAGCCGCTGTTCCAGCAGCCGGGCGCCGCCGGGGGTGACGGTCCGGTCCATCACCGACAGCAGCGATCCGGCCCGCCCGCCGGAGAGGGAGCGGGTCAGTTCCAGGTTGCGTCTTGTGGCGGCGTCGATCTGGACGATGCGGTCCTGCGCTTCGCGCTGCGGTGTCTGCAGCAACGGCAGCTTGCCCTTTTGCGTGATGTCCAGATAATCGATCAGCGCGCCCATGGCCGACAGCTCGACCCGGGAAAACGTACCGAAGGCTTCGGGCGTGTTCACGTTGAACAGCGCGCAGATGCGCTTTTCCGCCGCGGTGCTATCGAAACTGGCGCGGGCCAGCGGGGTCATCGCGATGCCGAGATCCGAGACCAGGGCGTGTTTCTCGCGTTCCAGCGTTTCGGGCAGCACCAGTTCCGACGGCGCCAGGCGGGCCAGCTCGGGCGACAGCCGCACCGGGGTGATCGGCATCACGTGAAAGGCGCCGGTCGAGATATCGGCCCAGGCCAGCGCTGCCTGATCGCGGATCTCGGAATAGGCGACGAGGAAATTGTGCCGCCGTGCTTCCAGCAGCGAATCCTCGGTCAGGGTGCCGGGGGTGACCAGACGGACCACATCGCGCCGAACCACCGATTTAGAGCCGCGTTTCTTCGCCTCTGCCGGGCTTTCCATCTGTTCGCAGACGGCAACCCGAAAGCCCTTGCGGATCAGCGTCAGCAGATAGCTTTCGGCGGCATGAACCGGCACGCCGCACATCGGGATATCTTCGCCCGCATGTTTGCCGCGCTTGGTCAGCGCGATATCCAGCGCCTCGGAGGCGGCCACCGCATCATCGAAGAACATCTCGTAGAAATCGCCCATGCGATAGAACAACAGCGCGTCGGAATGCTGGTCCTTGATTTCGAGATATTGCGCCATCATCGGCGTGACGGTGGTCAAGGTCTGGCTCCTCTCTCTGGCGGACGTCGGCGACCTTACAAATGCCTCCCGGGGGGCGAAAGGCGAAAACGCAGCGTTGAGAAGGCCGGGGCGCTGGGATAAGACAGCCCGCGACCCTGTGAGGAGACAGTCACCATGGCCAAGTCTAAGATCACCGACGAAGAGGCACTTGCCTTCCATCTCGAACCCACCCCGGGCAAGTTCGAGATCCGCGCGACCGTGCCGATGACCACCCAGCGGGATCTGAGCCTGGCCTATTCTCCCGGCGTGGCGGTGCCCTGTGAGGCGATCGCGGAAAACCCCGAAACCGCCTATGATTACACCAACAAGGGCAACCTGGTGGCGGTGATCTCGAACGGCACCGCGGTGCTGGGGCTGGGCAATCTCGGCGCGCTCGGTTCGAAACCGGTGATGGAAGGCAAGGCGGTGCTGTTCAAGCGCTTCGCCGATGTGAATTCCATCGATATCGAGCTCGATACCGAGGATCCTGAGGAATTCTGCCGGGCGGTGAAGCTGATGGGGCCGACTTTCGGCGGCATCAACCTGGAAGACATCAAGGCGCCCGAGTGTTTCATCATCGAGCAGCGCCTGAAGGAAGAGATGGATATCCCTGTCTTCCACGACGACCAGCATGGCACCGCGGTGATCTGTGCCGCCGGTCTGATCAACGCGCTGCATCTGTCGGGCAAGAAGATCGAGGATGTGAAGATCGTCCTGAATGGCGCCGGCGCCGCCGGGATCGCCTGTATCGAACTGCTCAAGCGGATGGGCGCGCGGCACGAGAACTGCATCGTCTGCGATACCAAGGGTGTGATCTATCAGGGCCGCACCGAGGGGATGAACCAGTGGAAGTCCGCCCATGCGGTGAAGACCGAGCTGCGCAGTCTCGAAGAGGCGATGGTTGGCGCCGATGTCTTTCTGGGGGTGTCGGTCAAGGGCGCGGTGACCCAGGACATGGTTGCCGCCATGGCCGACAACCCGGTGATCTTCGCCATGGCCAACCCCGATCCGGAAATCACCCCGGAAGAGGCGCATGAGGTGCGGATGGATGCCATCGTCGCCACCGGCCGCAGCGATTATCCGAACCAAGTGAACAACGTCCTGGGCTTTCCCTACCTGTTCCGGGGCGCGCTGGACATCCACGCCCGCGCCATCAACGACGAGATGAAGATCGCCTGCGCCCGGGCCCTGGCCGAACTGGCGCGGGAGGATGTGCCGGACGAGGTGGCGCTGGCCTATGGCAAGGCGCTGAGCTTTGGACGCGATTACATCATCCCGACCCCCTTCGATCCGCGGCTGATCCACCGCATTCCGGCAGCGGTGGCCAAGGCGGGGATGGACACCGGCGCGGCGCGGCGGCCGATCATCGACATGGACGCCTATGAGCTGACGCTGAAGAGCCGGATGGACCCGACCGCCAGCATCCTGCGCAGCATGAACACGCGGGCGCGCTCGGCGCAGTCGCGGATGATCTTTGCCGAGGGCGACGATCCCCGCGTGCTGCGGGCGGCGGTGACCTATCAGCGCTCCGGCTTCGGCAAGGCGCTGGTGGTGGGCCGGTCCGACGATGTGAAGGCCAAGCTTGAAGCTGCCGGACTGGGCGATGCGGTGCGCGAGCTTGAGGTGGTCAATGCCGCCAACACCACGCATCTGCCGGCTTATAAGGATTTCCTTTACGAGCGGCTGCAGCGCAAGGGCTTCGACCAGAAGGATGTGCACCGTCTGGCGGCGCGCGATCGCCATGTGTTTGCCGCGCTGATGCTGGCGCATGGCCATGGCGATGCGCTGGTCTCTGGCGCGACGCGGAAATCGGCCCATGTGCTGGAGCGGATCAACCATGTGTTCGATGCCGATGCCGCCCATGGCGCCGCCGGCATCACCGCCGTGCTGCACAAGAACCGGATCGTGCTGATCGGCGATACGTTGGTGCACGAATGGCCGGACGAAGAGGACCTGGCCGATATCGCCACCCGCGCCGCCGGCGTGGCGCGGCATATGGGGCTGGACCCCCGGGTGGCCTTCGTGTCGTTCTCCACCTTCGGCTATCCGGTGTCGGAACGGGCGGAAAAGATGCACCTTGCCTCTGACGTTCTGGACCGCCGCGGGGTCGATTTCGAATACGAAGGCGAAATGACCGTGGATGTGGCGCTGAACGCGCAGGCGCAGAAATCCTATCCCTTCTCGCGTCTGACCGGGCCGGCGAACATCCTGATCGTGCCGGCCCGGCATTCGGCCAGCATTTCGGTCAAGCTGATGCAGGAAATGGCCGGCGCCACGGTGATCGGGCCGATCCTGACCGGGGTGAACAAGCCGATCCAGATCTGTTCGACCGTGTCGACCGCCAACGACATCCTGAACATGGCGGTGCTGGCGGCCTGCGGGATCGGCTGATCCGATGGCGATCTGGAACCTGGGGTCGATCAACGCCGATCTGATCTATGCCGTACCGCATCTGCCCACAGCGGGGGAAACCCTGGCGGCGACGGCGATGGACAGGTTCCTGGGCGGCAAGGGGGCCAATATGTCGGTCGCCGCCGCCCGTGCCGCCGCCCATGTCCGCCATATCGGCGCGGTGGGAGCAGATGGCGGCTGGATGGTGCAGCGGCTGCTGGAATACGGCGTCGATACCCGCCATATCGCGCGTCTCGACGGGGCGAGCGGCCATGCGCTGATCTTTGTCGACGCCGCCGGCGAAAATCAGATCGTGATCTTTCCAGGTGCCAATCGTGCGGTGCCGGAGACGGCGATTCAGGCCGCCCTGGCCGAGGCCGGCGCCGGCGACACGCTGCTGATCCAGAACGAAACCAACGGTCAGGCACTGGCCGCCCGGATCGGGCGCGATCTGGGGCTGCGCACCGCCTATGCCGCTGCTCCCTTCGATGCGACGGCGGTTCAGGCGGTTCTGGACGATCTGGACATGCTGATCCTGAACGCGGTGGAGGCGGCGCAGCTGGAGGCCGCGACCGGGCTGTCGCCGGCGGCACTGCCGGTGCGCGACGTGATCGTGACGCTGGGGGCAGAGGGCGCCCGGCATTTCGACACTGTTTCTGGAGAATTCCGCGATTATCCGGCGGTTCCGGTCACGCCCGTCGATACCACCGGGGCCGGCGATACATTCACCGGCTATGTGCTGGCAGGGCTGGATCGCGGCATGGCGATGCCACAGGCGATCACCCAGGCGATGCGCGCGGCGGCGATCATGGTCACTCGCCATGGCACCGCAGATGTGATCCCCGATCTCAAGGACGTGCTGGCCGCCCGTTTCAGCTGAAGGTTTGCCCAGACCCCTCCGGCCCGAGGGCTCAGCCCAGATCGGCGTGCGGCAGGATATAGTGATGCTGGCCGTCGGGATGGGCGACGAAGATCACGACAGGGGCGTTTGGCCGATCCACTGCGCCATTGTTCTGGGCGATCAGGGCGTGATCGCCAAACCCGGCATGGCTGGCCGCAGCGCCCAGAGCGATGAAGCCCATCAATGCGAGCGTTTTCAGCAGTTCGATCCGTTGCATGTCGCGTCTCCTTCTCAAGCGAAGTCGTGAAAACAGGCTGACGCGTCGCGGCGGCTGCGGCAAGGGGCTGTCATAGAGCTTCACGCGGTGGTGAGCGGATTTTACCGCTTGGCGCCGCCGGTCGCCGGGCCTAGCGTTCGGTCCAAAGGAGACCCGCGATGACCGATAAGATCACCACCCATCAGGCCGAGGAAGACGCAAGAAACGAGGAGATCCTGATCTATCTGAACGGTCGGATCGTGCCCAAGGCGGAGGCCGTCGTCAGCGTCTACGACAGCGGTTTCATGCTGGGCGACGGCGTGTGGGAGGGCCTGCGGCTGTACGATGGCTGCTGGGCCTTCCTCGACGATCACCTCGACCGGCTGTTCGAGGCGGCGAAAGCCATCGATCTGGATATCGGCCTGGACCGGGATGGCGTCAAAAACGCTTTGTTAGAGACGCAACAAGCCAATGGCATGACCACCGATGCCCATGCCCGGCTGATGGTGACCCGGGGGGTCAAGACGCGCCCCTTCCAGCATCCGGCCTTGTCGCGGCAGGGGCCGACGGTGACCATCATCATGGAGCATTCGCAGCCCTCGATCCCGCGGCCCATCCGTCTGGCAACGGTGCCGCATATCCGTGGTCTGCCGATGACCCAGGATCCCAAGCTGAACAGCCATTCCAAGCTGAACTGCATCCTCGCCTGTATTGCCGCCGAAAAGGCCGGCGCGGACGAGGCGCTGATGCTGGATGTGCATGGTTTCGTGAATACCACCAATGCCTGCAACTTCTTCATCGTGCGGAAGGGGGAGGTTTGGACCTCGACCGGGGATTACTGCATGAACGGCATCACCCGGCAGAAGGTGATCGATGTCTGCAAGTCCGATGGCATTCCGGTTTTCGAACGGAATTATTCGCTGGTCGACACCTATGGCGCCGATGAGGCGTTTCTGACCGGCACCTTCGGCGCCCAGACGCCGGTGGGAGAGATCGACGGCCGCCAGATCGGCAGCGGAGAGATGGGGCCGATGACCAAACGCATTCGCGCGCTCTACAAGGCGCTGATCGAGAAGGAGTGCGCCTGATGCGGATTGCCATGTGGTCCGGGCCGCGGAATCTGTCCACCGCGATGATGTATGCCTTCGGCAACCGGGCGGATTTCGCCATCTGGGACGAGCCGTTCTATGCGCCCTATCTGTCTGCCACCGGCATCGACCATCCGATGTATGCGGAGATTCTGGCAGCGCATGAAAGCGACCCAGACAAGGTGGCGGCGCGCTGTATCGGCCCTATCCCGGGGGGAAAGCCGCATTTCTACATGAAGCATATGCCGCTGCACATGATCGACGGTTTCCCGCTGGACTGGGCGGCGGACTGCGTCAACGTGCATCTGCTGCGCCATCCGGCGCGCGTGGTGGCCAGCTATGCGGCCAAGCGGGAAAACCCGACGCTGGACGATATCGGTTTTCGCCAGCAGGTGGAGCTGTTCGCGCGGTTCCCGGGCCTGGTGATCGACAGTGCCGACATCCGGGCGGACCCGGAGGGGATGCTGCGGGCACTCTGTGCCGAGATCGGGCTGGCGTTCGATCCGGCGATGCTGCACTGGCCGGCCGGGCCCCGGGCCGAGGATGGTGTCTGGGCGGCGCATTGGTACGGGGCGGTGCATCGCTCCACCGGTTTCGCGGGGGCAGAGGGACCCTTGCCGCAGCTGGAGGGCACCGCCGCCGCCCTGGCCGAGGCGGCGCTGCCCTACTACGAGGAGCTGGCAGCCAAGCGGATTTTGCCCGGATAACCCCGTATCAGGCTCTATTTCAGCAGCGATCCCAGCTTCATTGCCACTGCGGGGTTGCCGCTGACCTTGAGCTTGCCCATCATTACCCCGGTCATCGGGTTCAGCTTGCCCTTGAGCAGCTTTTTCAGGTTCTCGGTGCTGAGTTTGATGGTGCAATCGGCATCGCGATCGTCGGTGCTGGCGCGGTTGTCCGCCAGCACCAGAACGCCATCTTCGCCGCAGTCGAATTTCAGCGATCCGTCGAATGTTTTGCCGGCAAGCTCTGCGTTGATGGCCTCGGCGATCTGGGTCAGCATCTGTGGTCTCCGGTTGTGGGGCGTTGTCGGTCAGGTCTCTGATCCTGGAAACAGAGGTTCGCGTCCGAGTGCGTGGCAATATCCCCAAAGAAAATGCCCGCCTTCAGAAAGACGGGCATTCCGGATTGCTTCAACGGTGACGTTGAGGGAAGGCGTCAGCCTTTCACCCGCTTGTTGCGGACCGAGATCAGTTTCAGCCGCAGCGCGTTCAGGTTGATGAAGCCCGCCGCATCCTTCTGATCGTAGGCACCGGCGTCTTCCTCGAAGGTCACATGCGCTTCGGAATAAAGCGAATAATCCGACCAGCGCGCCACGGTGCGGGCGGCGCCCTTGAACAGCATCAGCCGCACGGTGCCGCTGACATATTCCTGGGATTTGTCGATCAGCGCCTGCAGCATCTCCCGCTCCGGGCTGAACCAGAAGCCGTTATAGATCAGCTCGGCATAGCGCGGCATGATCGAGTCCTTCAGGTGACCCGAGCCGCTGTCCAGCGTGATCTGTTCGATGCCGCGGTGGGCCTCCAGCAGGATGGTGCCGCCGGGGGTTTCGTAGATGCCGCGCGACTTCATGCCGACAAAGCGGTTCTCGACGAAATCCAGCCGGCCGATGCCGTGCTTTTTGCCATAGGCGTTCAGCTCGGTCAGGATGGTTGCGGGCGACATCTCGACCCCGTTGATGGCGACGGCGTCGCCCTTTTCGAAGGTCACTTCGATATATTCCGGGGTGTCCGGTGCGGTCACCGGATCGTCGGTGCGCTGATAGACGTAGTCGGGCGCCATTTCGCCCGGGTTCTCCAGCACCTTGCCCTCAGAGGAGGTGTGCAGCAGGTTGGCATCGACCGAGAAGGGCGCCTCGCCGCGTTTGTCTTTGGCGATCGGGATCTGGTTCTGCTCGGCGAATTCCAGCAGCCTGGTCCGGCTGGTCAGGTCCCATTCGCGCCAGGGGGCGATCACCTTGATGGCCGGGTTCAGCGAATAGGCGCAAAGTTCGAAACGCACCTGATCGTTGCCCTTGCCGGTGGCGCCATGGGCGACGGCATCGGCGCCGGTTTCCTCGGCGATCTCGACCAGACGCTTGGAGATCAGCGGCCGCGCGATCGAGGTGCCCAGCAGATAGAGCCCTTCATAAACCGCGTTGGCGCGGAACATCGGGAAGACGAAATCCTTCACGAATTCTTCGCGGACGTCTTCGATATAGATGTTCTCGGGCTTGATCCCCAGCAGCTCGGCCTTCTTGCGGGCGGGTTCCAGCTCCTCCCCCTGGCCGAGGTCGGCGGTGAAGGTCACCACCTCGCAGCCATATTCGGTTTGCAGCCATTTCAGGATGATCGAGGTGTCGAGGCCACCGGAATAGGCCAGAACGACTTTCTTGGGGGCGGACATGGGGTTCCCTCTAATAGAATGACGGAAGCGGCGTAGCCGGTTTTCATCAAAGGAGCAAGGCGGGGCGGCTATGCGTCGATCGACCGGGTGCATTGACCACCCCGGTGCGGCGTTCTATGCGCTACAACCATAGCGATACTGAGAGAGACCATGGTTATTGCGATTTTCCGTCACGCATTCAAAATGATCTTCAGCGACATCGGGGTCACGCTGCGGATTTCCGCGCCCCTGCTGGCGATGTTCCTGGCACAGGGGATCGCCTTCGTCCTGTCGGGCGGGGCAGCGGGCCTGCCCCGAGGGCTGGAGATCCTCTTGGATATTCTCAACCTGATTGCCTCGCTCTGGGTGGCGGTGGCCTGGCATCGCTATGTTCTGCTGGCGCAATACCCGGAGGGGCTGGTGCCGGAATTCCGCGGCGGCGAGATGATCGCCTATTTCGGCAAGACGCTGTTGCTGATGCTGATCATCGTGCTGCCCTTTCTGGCGGTGTTCGCCCTGGGAATGGCGCTCAGCGGGGCGGAACGGGTGATCGCGGTGCCGGTGATCGTGATGGTTCTGGTCGCGATCTGGGTGATGATGCGGCTGTCGGTGCTGTTGCCGGCGGCGGCCGTCGGGCGCCGGCTGTCGGTGGCGGAGGCCTGGCAGGCGACGCGGCCGATCTCGTTCGGGGTGCTGGGGCTGGCGCTGCTGATCATTCTGGTCTCAGCCCTGGTGGGCGCGCCCGTGCTGCTGGTTCTGGGCGGGGCGCCGATGATTGTGGCGTTTGCCGGTCTGATCGTGGTGCAGTGGTTTTTCACGCTTCTGTGGCTCAGCGCGATGACGACGCTGTTCGGGGTCTTTGTCGAGGGCCGCGCACTGGACTGACGGGCAGGGCGGCTATGTTGATGTAGTTCTTGCCTTGGCCCCGCCGTTGCGGCAGGGAAATGGAATGACCAGTTTTCAGGATATGGCGCGGATTGCCGAGCGCGCGATGCGCGAGGTCTTTCCCGAAACCCCGTTGCTGCGCAATGCCCATCTGTCGGAGAAATACGAGGCCGACATCTGGCTGAAGCGCGAGGATCTGAGCCCGGTGCGCAGCTACAAGCTGCGCGGGGCCTTCAATGCCATGCGCAAGGTGCTGGAGGAAGCGCCGGAGCAATCGCTGTTCGTCTGCGCCTCTGCCGGTAACCACGCCCAGGGTGTGGCCTATATGTGCCAGCATTTCGGCGTCAGGGGCGTGATCTTCATGCCGGTCACCACGCCGCAGCAGAAGATCCAGAAGACCAAGGTGTTCGGCGGCGATGCCGTCGATATAAAGCTGATCGGCGATTACTTCGACGATACCCTGGCCGAAGCGCAGCGGTTCTGTGTCGCCGAGAACGGGTATTTTCTGGCACCCTTCGACGATGCCGATGTGATCGAAGGTCAGGCCAGCGTTGCCGCCGAGATCGCGGTTCAGCTGGGCCGGACGCCGGATCATATCATCCTGCCGGTGGGCGGCGGCGGTCTGTCGTCGGGGGTGCGGGGCTTTTTCGGGCCGCGCTGCCGTTATTCCTTTGTCGAGCCGGCGGGCGGGCGCAGCCTGGCCGCGGCACTGGCCGCCGGAGAGCCGGTGACGCTGGACCGGGTGGATACGTTCGTCGACGGTGCCGCGGTGGCACGGATCGGTGCGCTTCCGTTTTCCAGATTGAGCGATGTCGATCCCGCCGATGTGCTGTCAGCGCCGGAGGATCGCATCTGCACCACCATGGTGGAGATGCTCAACCTCGAAGGCATCGTGCTGGAGCCGGCGGGGGCGCTGGCAGTCGATGCGCTGGTCGATGTGGCGGACCGGATCCGTGGCAAGACGGTGGTCTGCATCACCTCGGGCGGGAATTTCGACTTCGAGCGTCTGCCCGAGGTCAAGGAACGCGCGCAGCGCTATGCCGGGGTGAAGAAATACTTCATCCTCAGGCTGCCGCAGCGGCCTGGCGCGCTGAAGGATTTCCTTGAGATTCTGGGCCCAGAGGACGACATCAGCCGGTTCGAATACATGAAGAAATCGGCGCGGAACTTCGGCTCTGTCCTGATCGGGATCGAAACCCAACGGCCGGAAAATTTCAGCCAGCTGTTCGACCGGCTGGATGCGGGGGGCTATACTTATACCGATATCACCACCGACGAGACCCTGGCCCAGTTCGTGATCTGAGCCGGGGGACGCGCGGTTCAGGCCGCGAGATGCGTGCTCAGACCTTCGAAGAAAGCTGCCTTGGACTGTTCATATCCCGCCACCACCGCAGAGAGATCGACGTCATCGGCATTGCCGCTGGCGGCCATCCGCTCGCCATCCTGGCAGAGGTCGGAGAAGGTGGCGAACCCGAGATTCAACGCGCTGCCTTTCAGGAAATGCAGGTCCTGTTCCAGCTGGCTGCGGTCGCCGTCTTCGCGCAGGCGGGCGATCACGCCTTCGACTTCCTCCAGAAACAGGTCGATGACCTCCTGGAAGTCTTCCGACCCGACTTCATCGCGCAGCTCGTTCACGCGTGACCATAGAATCATGATAAACCCACTCTTCAGTCGCCCTAAACCCGGGAAAGAGATTAGGGTCGTGGCAGTAAACACCGGGTTAAGCCGGGTGCGATTTCCTCTGGCCGGCAAGGCTTCGCTGTTTCATACCATGTTAAGAGCTTATGGGAATAGTAATCGGAACCTGCCGGGGCGGGCGATTTCCAGTAGCATGTCGATGGGAAGGCGGCGCATCAGAGCATGACGGTGAGCATTGATATCCATCCGGCTTTTGCTGCCATCCGTCGCGTTTTGGTGGTGGACGACAGCCGCCTTCAGCGCCACATCCTGCTGAGCTCTCTGAAGAAGTGGGGCTTTGCCGAGGTGATCGAGGCCGAGAGCGGTGAGCAGGCGATGGAGATCTGCCGTACCGATCCGCCCGATCTGATCCTGAGCGACTGGATGATGTCCGGGATGAGCGGGCTGGATTTCTGCCGTGCCTTTCGGCAGATGCCCACGGACGGTTATGGTTACTTCATCCTGCTGACCTCGAAGAGCGACAAGAACGATATCGCAAAGGGGCTTGATGCCGGGGCGGATGACTTCCTGACCAAACCGGTTAATTCGCACGAGCTGCGGGCGCGGATTTCGGCCGGCGCGCGTATTCTCAGCATGCAGCGCGAACTGTCGAAGAAGAACAAGGTCATCACCGAAACCCTCGATCAGCTGCGCAAGGCGCATGACGCGATCGACAAGGACCTGATCCAGGCCCGCAAGATCCAGGAATCCCTGGTGCCGGAGCTGACCCGGGATTTCGGCGCCTCGCGCGTCAGCCTGCTGCTGAAACCCTGCGGCCATATCGGCGGCGATCTGGTCGGAATGTTCTCTCCGTTCGAGGGGCAGGTGGGGTTCTACGGTATCGATGTCTCGGGGCATGGCATCACCTCGGCGATGATGACCGCAAAGCTCGGCGGCTATCTCTCAAGCACCTATTTCGACCAGAACGTCGCGATGGAGAAGCGCCACGAAAGCTTCTACGCTCTGCGCCCGCCGAAGATGGTCGCCAATATCATGAACGAACGGGTGACCGCCGATACCGGGGTGGAGGAATATTTCACCATGGTCTATGGCACCGCCGATCTGAAAACCGGGCGGGTTCAGATGGTGCAAGCCGGGCATCCGCATCCGCTGCTTCTGCGCCGCGATGGCTCGGCGGAGTTTCTCGGGCACGGCGGTGTGCCGGTCGGGCTCCTGCCGGGGATCGAATACGATCAGTTCGAGGTTCAGATGACCCCCGGGGACAAGCTGCTGATCTATTCGGACGGTTTCACCGAATGCCTGCTGTCGAACGGTGGCATGTTGCAGGAGGAAGGCCTGCTGCAACTGGTTCAGAGCAGTGAACCGGGGCAGTCCGGGCAGGAGTTTCTTGAGGATCTGTTCTGGAGGCTGCGTCAGATCATGGCGCCGAACGGCGGCATGGAAGACGACGTCTCCGCCACGCTCTTCGAATATAACGGGCTTTGACCGGGTTTACCGGGCCTGCAGCAAGCCCGTCGCCAGGCGGCTGGCGAAATGGCGGTCGCCGGCATTGCCCAGCCGCAGGGCGGCCTCTTCCGCCGCCATCCACAGTGCCCGGTGACCGGGCTCCGTCGGTGGCCCCATCGGACGGATCGGCCGGGCGATGTAGATCAGGCAGATCTTCTCGGCCCAGAGATCGTATTCCGGCATATAGGCAAAGCGGCGGAAGGCGCCGGCGCGTTTCGGCGGTGCGATGGTCCAGCCGGTTTCCTCGTAGACCTCGCGGTGAAGCGCCGCGATCGGGGATTCGCCGGGGTCGATGCCGCCGCCGGGCAATTGCAGATCCGGCCCCGGATCCGCCTGTTCGGTCAACAGCAGAAACCCGTCCCGCGGCAGCAGCGCATAGGCCCCGACCCGCCGGCGATAGCGGCGATCGGGCCGCGGGCTGTCTCCGAACCGTCTGATCATCGCGGATCCCCTTTCATAACGGCCCCTTTCATCGCAGGCGCAGACGACTATATATGCGCAGCATATGCCAACCGCCGGCGCATAAGGAAACCCCATGGCCATCGCATCGAAACTCGCGTGGGACGATACCGTCCTGCCTTTCCAGCTTGACGTCTCGGACATGCGCGGGCGTGTCGCCCGGCTGGACGGGGTGCTGGATGGCATTCTGAAACAACATGATTACCCGCCGCAGGTCGAGGCGCTGGTGGCAGAAATGGCGCTGTTGACGGCGCTGATCGGCCAGACCATCAAGCTGCGCTGGAAATTGTCGCTCCAGGTGCAGTCCAAGGGGCCGGTGCGGATGATCGCCACCGATTACTATGCCCCGCAGGAAGAGGGCGCCCCGGCCAAGATCCGGGCCTATGCCAGCTTTGACGCCGACCGGCTGCAGGGGCGGGTGCCCTTCGAACAGGTCGGATCGGGCTATTTCGCGATCCTGATCGACCAGGGCCAGGGCATGGCGCCCTACCAGGGGATCACGCCGCTGGACGGCAGCTCTCTGGCCGAATGCGCCGAGGCCTATTTCGCCCAGTCGGAACAGCTGCCGACCACCTTCAAGCTGAGCTTCGGCAAATCCACCGAAGCCGGCGGCACCGAGCACTGGCGCGCCGGTGGCGTGATGATCCAGCACATGCCGGAAGCCTCGCCGCTGATGGCGCAGGGCGAGGGCCACGGTGAAATCCTGCGGCCGCGCGATCTGCTGCGGGACGAGGACAGCGACGACTGGAACCGGGTGAACATCCTGCTCGATTCCGCCGATGTGCTGGAGCTGATCGGGCCCCGGGTGTCGCCGACCGAGCTTCTGGTGCGGCTGTTTCACGAAGAACAGCCGCGCGTCTTCGACGCCCAGCCGGTGCGCTTCGGCTGCACCTGTTCGGAGGACCGGGTCCGCCAGAGCCTGTCGATCTATTCGGCCAAGGACATCCGGACCATGACCACGGAAGAGGGCATCGTGACCGCCGATTGCCAGTTCTGCGGCGCGCATTACGAACTCGACCCCGCCACCCTCGGGTTCGAGGCGGAGCAACAGGATGATGGATGATCTGATCCGCGATCCGCTGCCGCATCTGACCGGCGCCCTGGCGCGGCCGGGGCAGGGCAGTTCGGATTTCGACCTGAACCCGGAATTTCGCCTGAAAGAACCGCGCAAGCTGCGCCCGGCCGGGGTTCTGGTGACGGTCAGCCTGATCGGCGCGGCGCCGCGGGTGATCCTGACCAAGCGCTCCTCGGCGTTGAAGAACCACCCCGGCCAGATCGCCTTTCCCGGCGGCAAGACCGAGGAAAGCGATGCCGACGCGGTGGCGACCGCCCTGCGCGAGGCGGAAGAGGAGATCGGCCTGCCGCGCGATCTGCCGCGGGTCCTGGGCACCCTGCCGCCGCATGAGACGGTGACCGGGTTCCAGGTGACGCCGGTTCTGGCGGTGCTGGAACAGGGCTTCGATCCGGTCGCCGATCCCAACGAGGTGGCCGAGGTCTTCGATGTGCCACTGGCGCATCTGATGCAGCCGTCGAATTACCTGCTGGAATCGCGGATCTGGCGCGGTTTGCGGCGGCATTACCTGACCGTGCCCTATGGACCCTATTACATCTGGGGGGCCACGGCGCGGATGCTGCGGGAGCTGGCCGCGCGGATGCAGGCATGACGCGGATCACCGAAGACTGGCTGACCGATCCGGGCACCCAGGCGGTCTGCGCCGCGCTGGAGGCCGGGGGGGCGCAGGCGCTCTTCGTCGGGGGCTGTGTGCGCAACGCGCTGATGGGGGTGCCGGTCAGCGACATCGATATCTCCACCGACGCGCGGCCGGAACGGGTGATCGCCCTGGCCGAGGCGGCGGGGATCAAGGCGGTGCCGACGGGGATCGATCATGGCACCGTCACGCTGGTCGAACACGGTGTCCCGCATGAGGTCACCACCTTTCGCCGGGATGTCTCCACCGACGGGCGGCGCGCCGTCGTCGCCTTCGCTGAGCGGATCGAGGAAGATGCGGCGCGGCGCGATTTCACCATGAACGCGATCTATGCCCGGTCCGACGGTACCGTGATCGATCCGCTGGGCGGTTTGCCCGATCTCTACGCCCGGCGGGTCCGGTTCATCGGCGAGCCGCGCGACCGGATTCGCGAGGATTACCTGCGCAGCCTGCGGTATTTCCGGTTTCACGCCTGGTATGGCGACGATGCCGAAGGTTTCGACCCCGAGGCGCTTTCGGCGATTGCGGAAAATCTCGACGGGCTGTCGACCCTGTCGCGTGAACGGGTCGGGGCAGAGCTCTTGCGGCTGCTGGCCGCGCCCGACCCGGCGCCGTCGGTGGCGGCGATGCGCTCTACCGGGGCATTGGGTCAGTTGCTGCCGGGGGCGGATGACCGGGCGCTGGCGCCTCTGGTGCATCTGGAACAGACCATCGGTGCCGCGCCGGACGGGCTTCGGCGCCTGGCGGCCCTGGGTGGCATCGATGTGCCTGCGCGTCTGCGGATGAGCCGGGCCAGAGCCCGGCGCTTCGATCAGATGCGTGAGGCGGCGGCGCAGATGACCTCTCCGGCCGAGCTCGGCTATCGGCTGAAGCAGCCGGCGGCCGGCGATGCGCTGCTGCTGCGCTGTGCCTGGGGTGAACAGCCCTGGCCCGAGGGCGCCAGCGCGGCGCTGGAGCAGGGTGCGGCGGCGCGGTTCCCGTTGACCGCCGGCGATCTGATGCCCGCCTACAAGGGGGCGGCGCTGGGGGCGCGCCTGGCGGAGCTTGAAACTGCATGGATCGCCTCGGGCTTTGCACTGGACCGCGAGGCGTTGCTTTCCGGCGACAGGTGACGCGACGCAATCCATGCTGTGAACATGTAATGGGGTGACAAACCCCATTCGATTCGCTACGCAGCCTCCACAACCTTGTTGGAGAGATGCACATGTATCACGGGATCTGGAACAGCCTCAGCTGAGTCACCGGCCCCCGTGTGCGCGGTGATCGGCACCGCCCTTCGTGTATCTGCATCTTTTTTGCCCCCTTCCGGAGCACTCCGACATGTTTCGTTTCTTCGAAAATCTCATCGATCCCTATTGCGCCTATTCGCAGGATGATCGCCCGCCCACCCGCGTGTGGCCGTTTCTGGGCGTCTATGCGCGGCCGTTTCGCCGGGTCTTCTTCTGGACCGCGATCCTTTCGGTCATCGTTGCCGGGATCGAGGTCTGGCTGATCCATTACATGGGCCGTGTGGTCGACCTGCTGGGGGGCTCCCCGGCGCAGGTCTGGGCCGATCACGGCACCGAGCTGATCGCGGTGGCGGTCTTCATCCTGCTGTTGCGGCCGGCGATCCAACTGGTGGACGTGTTGCTTCTGAACAACGCGATCCTGCCGAACTTCGGCACGCTGATCCGTTGGCGGGCGCATAAGCATGTGCTGCGCCAGTCGGTGGGCTGGTTCGAAAACGACTTCGCCGGCCGGATCGCCAACCGGATCATGCAGACGCCGCCGGCGGCGGGAGAGGTGATCTTTCAGGTCTTCGACGCGATCTCCTTCTCGCTGGCCTATTTCATCGGTGCCGGCGTGCTGCTGATGGCGGCGGATCCGCGTCTGCTGCTGCCGCTGCTGGGCTGGCTGGTGCTCTATGGCCTGCTGGTGCGCTGGACCATCACGCGGGTGGAGCCGGCCTCCAAGGCGGCGTCCGACGCGCGGTCCGCCATTACCGGGCGGGTGGTCGACAGCTATTCCAACATCCATTCGGTGAAGATGTTCGCGCATCACGATCTCGAACTGACCTATGCGAAGGAGGCGATCGAGGAATCGCGCCGGACCTTTCAGGCCGAAATGCGGATCTTCACCACCATGGACGCGGCGCTGGTCACCCTGAACGGGCTGCTGATCATCGGCGTGGTCGGCTGGGCCTTCTGGCTGTGGATGATGGGCGAGGCCAGCGTCGGCGTGGTCGCCGCGGCCACCGCGCTGACCCTGCGGCTGAACGCGATGACCGGCTGGATCATGTGGGCGCTGACCACCTTCTTCCGCCAGCTTGGCGTGGTGGCCGAGGGGATGGAGACCATTGCCCAGCCCATCGACCTGGTGGATGCGCCGGATGCGTCCGACCTGAAGCTGACCGAGGGCCGGATCGAGATCCAGGACCTGTCGCATCACTACGGCCGGGCCGCCGGCGGGCTGGATCATATCGACCTGACCATCCGTCCGGGCGAAAAGATCGGTTTGATCGGTCGCTCCGGGGCGGGCAAATCGTCTCTGGTTAAGCTGCTGCTCAGGTTCTACGACGCCGAAACCGGCCGCATCCTGATCGACGGGCAGGATATCGCCCATGTTACCCAGGACAGCCTGCGCGGCCATATCGGCATGGTGCAGCAGGACAGCGCGCTGCTGCACCGTTCGGTGCGCGACAATATCCTTTACGGTCGCCCCGATGCGACCGAGGCAGAGGTGATCGCCGCCGCGAAACAGGCGGAGGCGCATGACTTTATCCTCGGGCTGGAGGATCCGCAGGGCCGGCGCGGCTATGACGCCCATGTCGGCGAACGCGGGGTCAAACTGTCGGGCGGTCAGCGACAGCGGGTGACGCTGGCCCGCGTGATCCTGAAGGATGCGCCGATCCTGCTTCTGGACGAGGCGACCTCGGCGCTGGATTCCGAGGTCGAGGCGGCGATTCAGGAAACGCTCTATGGCATGATGCAGGGCAAGACCGTCATTGCCATCGCCCACAGGCTTTCTACCATTGCTGAGATGGACCGCATTCTGGTGATGGATCAGGGCCGTATCGTCGAGGATGGGCCGCATGCCGATCTGCTGGCGCGCGGTGGGCTCTACGCTCAGTTCTGGGCGCGGCAGTCGGGCGGGTTCCTGAACCCGGAAGCAGAGGATTGAGCAGGGTGAAAGGGGTCGGATCATGAAAATCGGAAACTGGATCGATCCCTTTCGCCCCGCCGACGGGCCGCCGCCGCAGACCCTGATGGCCTTCATCTTCTGGTGTCTGAAGGGCGCCTGGCCGGTGCTGATCTTCGCCACCGTGGTCTCCTCCCTGGCCGGTGGGCTGGAGGCCGGAACCGCCTATATCCTCGGGCTGGTGGTGGATACCGCGGTGAGCAGCGGGCCGGAAAACCTCTTCGATCCCGCCAATCTGCTCAAGCTCGGAGCGGCGGTGGGGTTTTTCCTGATCATTCGGCCGATCCTCTTCGGCCTCGGTTCGGCGGCGAATTCCATCGCCGTCGGGCCAAACGTCAACCCGATGGTGCTGGCGCGGCTGCATCGCTGGACGCTGGGCCAGTCGGTGCAGTTCTTCGACGACGATTTCGCCGGTCGGATCGCCCAGAAACAGATGCAGGCGGCGGGCGCCGTCACCAACGTGGCGGTGGAATCGATCAACGTGGTGGCCTTCGCGCTGGCCTCCATCGTCGGTTCGCTGGTGCTGATGACGGCGATCAGTTGGCATGTGACGCTGGTATTCCTGTTCTGGTTCGCCGCCTATCTGCTGACGGTGCGCTGGTTCCTGCCCCGGGTGCGCGAACGCGCGGCGGGTCGGGCGGGCGCACGCGCGGTGGTCTCGGGTCAGATCGTCGACACCATCACCAATATCAAGACGGTGAAACTCTTCGCCCATGCGGAGCATGAGGATCGCGCGGCGCTGGGGGCGCTTCAGGGGTTCCGCGATCGTGCCCTGGGCTTTGGCCGTCTCGCCGCGCTGTTCCGCTTTTGGCTGATGTGCCTGGCCGGGCTGCTGCCGGTTCTGTTGATCGGCACCACCCTGCTGATGTGGCAGCAGGGGCTGGCGACCGAGGGCAACATCGTCGCCGCCGGCGCGGTGGCGATCCGGCTGTCGCAGATGACCGGCTGGGTCAGCTTCGCGCTGATGGGCATCTATTCCGACGTGGGCGAGGTCGAGGACGGCATGCGGACGCTGACGCCGCGGGTGCGTCTGGCGGATGCCCCCGGCGCCCGCGCCCTGCAGGTGCCGGACGGGCAGATCGAATTCGACAACGTCAGCTTTGCCTATGGCCGCGAAACCGGCGGTATTTCCGGGATCGGGCTGACCATCGGTGCGGGAGAAAAACTGGGCATCGTCGGCGCATCGGGGGCGGGAAAATCGACGCTCGTGTCGCTGTTGCTCAGGCTCTATCAACCGGAAAAGGGCCAGATCCGGATCGATGGTCAGCCGATCGAGGGGGTGACGCAGGAAAGCCTGCGGCGCCAGATCGGCATGGTCACGCAGGAAACCGCGATGTTCAACCGCTCTGCCATGGACAACATCCGCTATGGCCGGCCCGATGCGACGGATGAAGAGGTGCAGCGCGCCGCCGAGCAGGCGGAGGCGCATGACTTCATCCTCACGCTGCGCGACCATATGGGGCGCGAGGGGTATCAGGCGCATCTGGGCGAACGCGGCGTGAAGCTGTCGGGTGGGCAGCGGCAGCGGATCGCGCTGGCCCGTGCGATCCTCAAGGACGCGCCGATCCTGGTGCTGGACGAGGCGACCTCGGCGCTGGATTCCGAGGTGGAAGCCGCGATCCAGGTGGCGCTGGAGCGGGTGATGCAGGGCAAGACCGTGCTGGCCATCGCCCACCGGCTGTCGACCCTGTCGGAAATGGACCGGATCATCGTACTGGATCAGGGCCGCATCGCCGAAGCCGGCACGCATGAGGAACTCCTGGCGCGGGACGGGCTCTATGCCGGGTTCTGGGCACGGCAATCGGGCGGGTTCCTGGGGGCCGAGGCGGCGGAATGAAACGGGTGATGATCGTGGGCCAGCCCGGATCGGGCAAGTCCACGCTCGCCCGTGACCTAGGCGCGCGGACTGGCCTGCCCGTCACCCACGTGGACCATATCCACTGGCAACCCGGCTGGGTCGAACGCCCGCGCGCTGAGCGGGTCGAGATGGCGTTGGCGATAGAAGGCGGGCCGGAGTGGATTTTCGAAGGGGGCTTGTCGGAGACTTACGGTCACCGCCTGTTCCGCGCCGACACGCTGATCGTGCTCGACCTGCCGCTCTGGCTGCGGGCCTGGCGGGTGCTGCGGCGGACGCTGCGCCATTACGGCCGGACCCGCCCGGATCTGCCCGCCGATTGCCCCGAACGCTTAGATGCCGACTTCTGGCGCTGGATCTGGGACACCCGGCAGACGGCGGCGGCGGAGAACCGGGCGCTGATCGGCCAGGCGGGGCCGGGGGTCGCGGTGCATCACCTGACCGGACCTGGCGCGGTGCGGCGGTTTCTCTCGACACTCGACGCGGGGCGCAAATCGGGGCAGAAGGCGCGATATGGAACAGGTCACGATTGAACGGCTGGGGCATCAGGGGGACGGCATCGCGCCGGGCCCTGTTTTCGTGCCCGGAACCCTCCCCGGTGAGGTGGTGGAAGGCGAGATCTCGGGCGGGATGATGGCCGCACCGAAGATCGTGACGCCGTCGGAGACGCGGGTGAAGCCGCCTTGTCGCCACGCCAAATCCTGCGGCGGCTGCGCGCTTCAGCATGCCAGCGACGATTTCGTTGCCGGCTGGAAGGTGGATGTGGTGCGCAAGGCGTTGGCCGCGCAGGGGATCGACGCCGCGTTTCGGCCGATCGAAACATCTCCGCCCCGGTCGCGCCGGCGCGCCACCTTCGCCGCCCGGCGGACCAAGAAGGGGGCGCTGGTCGGCTTTCACGGCCGCGCTTCCGGCACCATCGTCGAAATTCCCGATTGCCAGTTGCTGCGCCCCGAACTGATGGCGGCGCTGCCGGTGGCCGAGGCGCTGGCGCTGGAAGGCGCCAGCCGCAAGGGCGCGCTGGCGGTGACGGCAACGGTTTCCGCCGCCGGGCTGGACATCGCGGTGACGGGGGGCAAACCGCTCGATGGCCCGCTGCAGCTTGCGCTGGCGCAGCTGACCGAGGCGCAGGGGCTGGCGCGGCTGACCTGGGAGGGCGAGGTGATCGCCATGCGCCATCCGCCAGTGCAACGCTTTGGTGCGGCGCAGGTGGTGCCGCCGCCGGGTGCCTTCCTGCAGGCGACGGAGGACGGCGAGGCGGCGCTCTTGTCTGCCGCGCGGGAGATCGTCGGCGAGGCCCGCCGGGTGGTCGATCTGTTCGCCGGCTGCGGCACGTTTTCGCTGCCGCTGGCAGAGCGGGCAGAGGTGCATGCGGTCGAAGGCGCGCGCGAGATGACCGAGGCGCTGGATACCGGCTGGCGGCGGGCGCAGGGACTGAAACGGGTGACGTCCGAGGCGCGCGACCTGTTCCGCCGGCCGCTGATGCCGGATGAGCTGGCCCGCTTCGATGCAGCCGTGCTGGATCCGCCGCGCGCGGGCGCCGAGGCGCAGGTGGAGGAACTGGCGCAGGCGCAGCTGCCGGTGATCGCCTATGTCTCGTGCAACCCGGTGAGTTTCGCGCGTGATGCCGCCCGGCTGATCGCGGCGGGATATCGCCTGAATTGGGTGCAGGTGGTGGATCAGTTCCGCTGGTCTCCCCATGTGGAGCTTGCCGCAGGCTTCACGCTTGCGGATACAGATCACGGGTAAGTCAGGGAGTTTTTGCATGAGTCTTAGGGCGCATCTGGAGCGTTTTCTGGATCGGCCGGCCTTTGGCCGTTTCATCACCGGTGTGATCATGATCAACGCGGTGCTTCTGGGGATGGAGACCTCCTCCAGCCTGATGGAACGGGCCGGCACGCTCATCGTCTTTCTCGACATGATCTGCCTGGCGATCTTCGTGATCGAGATCGCGCTGAAGATCGGCGCCCATGGCTGGCGGTTCTTCACCCAGGGCTGGAACCTGTTCGATTTCTTCATCGTCGGCATTTCGCTGGTGCCCGGTGCCCAGGGGCTGTCGGTGCTGCGCGCGCTGCGGGTGCTCAGGGTGCTGCGGGTGATCTCGGTGGCGCCGCGGCTGCGTCGGGTGGTCGAGGGCTTCATCACCGCGCTGCCGGGGATGGGCAGCGTGTTCCTGCTGATGGGGATCATCTTCTACATCGGTTCGGTGATCGCGACGAAACTCTTCGCTTCAGATTTCCCCGAATGGTTCGGATCGCTCGGGCTCAGCGCCTATTCGCTGTTTCAGATCATGACGCTGGAAAGCTGGTCGATGGGAATTGTCCGCCCGGTGATGGAGGTTCACCCCCACGCCTGGGCCTTCTTCGTGCCCTTCATCATGGTCACCACCTTTGCGGTGGTGAACCTGCTGGTCGGCCTGATCGTGAATTCGATGCAGGATGCCCACCAGGAAGAGGACAATCTGCGCACCGATGCCTATCGGGACGAGGTTCTGGCCCGTTTGCAGGCGATCGAGGCCCGGTTGCCGGCGGTCGCTGAGGCCGACGGCAAAAAGTGATTTTCAAGACCGGGTGCGCAGCGGTATTTTCTGCCAGAGCAGTCAAACAAGATCTCACAGGCAGAGACATACCAGATGAAACGGCGTCTTTTCACAACCGGCGCAATCGCCACGATGGCCCTTGCGGGCTGTGCCACGCGGGGGCGATTCCTGCGCTATGACGGGCCGGAGGTCACTTCGGTCGTGGTCAACAAGGGGGCGCGCAGCCTCTATCTGCTGAACCACAACGATGTCCTGCGTCACTACAAGGTCGACCTGGGCTTCGCCCCGGTCGGCCACAAGCAGATCGAAGGCGATGGCCGCACGCCCGAGGGCAGCTATCTGATCGACCGGCGCAACCCGAACAGCGATTTCCATCTGTCGCTGGGGATTTCCTATCCCAACTCGACCGACCGGGCGCGGGCGCGGGCCATGGGCAAGAGCCCGGGCGGCGATATCTTCATCCACGGCCAGCCGGTCGGTTACCGGCCCAACGGCCGTGACTGGACCGCCGGCTGCATCGCCGTTCAGGATACGGAAATCGAAGAAATCTACGCGATGGTGCGCGACGGGACGCTGATCACGCTGCGGGCGTGACCGACAGCCCGGAGGCGCTGCGCGGGCAGGGCGCCGGTTACAGAACCGGCGGCCGGCCGCTGCCCATCACCAGCGTCCACCAGATCTTGCCGTTGCTTTCCTGGAACCAGGCAAAGCCCATATCCTGCGCGTCCTTGTCCAGCAGGACCGCGCGGGTGCCGTCCTGTTCCATCCAGGCCGCCAGCGTTTCCAGCTCGGTCTCATAGGTCTCGGAGATGTTCTCTCCCAGCATCTCGCCCTCGTAACCGGCGCGCCGGACCCGGTCGATCGGCGACGACCCGTCAGAGCCGAAGTGCCAGGGCCGGTTCTGGATCGACATGTCGCGCGAATGGGTCGCGGCGGCGGCGGTCAGCTGGGCGTTCAGCGTTACCGGAACCGCACCGGCGGCCTGGCGCAGCGCGTTGACCGAATCGAGCATGCGGTACTGGATGCGCGAGGTATCGCCCTTGCGGATGCGATAGACCGTGGTGGACAGCCCATGCGCGCTGGTGCCGGTGCCTGACGAGTCATAGCCTGAGTCACAGGCAGCCAAAGTCATGAGGCCGACGAACATAAGCGAAAGAAAGCGCACGGTAATCCACCTGGTTGCTTGAGTGTTGACGCCCTGCAATTAGCGCGCCGCCACGCGACTGGCAAATCCCCTTCCGGTGAACGGCGATTTGCGGCCGTGGTTTGATTTGCGACTGAGGCTTTCAGGCCATATCATGCGCGATGTCGAGGATTTTTGAGCAAAGGGTACAGCGTTATGTCGAATTCCTCTCTCCTGAAACCGACTCGCCGGGGGTTTCTCGCTGCGGGCGCGGCCCTGATCGGGACGCCGGCGCTGGCGACGCAGGCGGCAGATCCGACCGGATACGATCCGCTGCGGCCGCCGCCGGAGCCGGAGGCGCCGGTCCGCCACAATATCTCCAGCTTCCGCGGCCTGCATTGGGAGCCTTACTTCAGCACGCTGCGCAATGGCGCCATTCTGGTCGACACCCGGTCGCGGGCGCTGCATTTCTGGGGCGAGGATCATCAGACCTACAAGCTGTTCCCCTCCAGCGTGCCGCTGTCCGAGGAGATGACCCGTCGCGGCCGTACCTCGGTGGTGCAGAAGGTCGTCGGGCCGAGCTGGGCACCGACGCCCTCGATGAAGAAGCGCAATCCGGAATGGCCCGACTACATCGGTCCGGGGCCCGACAACCCGCTGGGAACCCATGCGCTTTATCTGGGATGGAAGTACTATCGGATTCACGGCACCCACGACACGCGCAAGATCGGCCGCAGATCGTCGAACGGATGTATCGGCCTTTACAACGAGCATATCGCGGTGCTGTTCGGGCTGGCCAAAGTCGGTACGCAGGTGTTGCTTATTTGACGACATCACGGCGCCGAGAGCGGAGGTTTGCCCAACAAGCGTTTGCAATTCAGCCGGATAGCTGCTTAGAAAAACGCACGAGGTAAAGTCTTTGGTGCGCGTACCCGGAAGATCCCGGCCGCGCAAACTCTGGAGGTTAACATGAAGAAACTCGTTCTCGCCGCTGCTCTGGCTGCTGCTGCTTCGACCGCTTCGGCTGGTAGCCTGGCCGAGCCCGTCGTGGAAGCTCCCGTGGTTGTCGAAGAAACCACCAGCTCCTCGAGCGGCATCCTGCTGCCCCTGCTGATCCTGGTTCTGGTCGGCGCGGCTGTTGCAAGCAGCTAATCGCTGTTTCCAAGAATTTGAAAAAGGCGGTGGGTTTCCCACCGCCTTTTTTGTGTCCGCTGCTGAGTTCCGGGCGACCCCTTTCAGCCGGCCCGAGGCCCCGGGCCGATGGTCTGCAACCGGTCTGGTCAGACTGGACAACTGATCAAAAGTGATTCTTTTGCGGGCGGCAAGGATGGCGCCGGACGGCGCCGCGGCGATCAGCCGATCCAGCCGCGCAGATTTTCCCCGATGATCTGGCTCAGCGCGGCGATATGTGCTGCGTCGTCGTTCAGGCAGGGCACATAGGTGAACCGCTCGCCCCCGGCCTCGGTAAAGCTGTCCTTGATCTCCTCGTTGATCTCTTCCAGCGTCTCGATGCAATCGGCGGAAAACGCCGGGGCGATCACCGCGATGTTCTTCTTTCCCTGGCGGGCCAGCTCGGCCACATGCTCGACCGTATAGGGTTTGAGCCATTCCTCGGGGCCGAATCTCGACTGGAAGGTGGTGACCAGATCGGTGTCGGACCAGCCCAGCCGTTCCTTCAGCAACCGCGTCGTCTTCTGGCACTGGCAGTGATAGGGATCGCCGAGCTCTTTCAGATACCGCTCCGGCATGCCGTGATAGGAGCAGACCAGGATATCGGGCCGCACCTCGGCCCGGGCATAGGTGCGTTCGACCGATTGGGCCAGCGCCTCGATATAGGCGGGATGATCGAAATAGGCGGGCACCGTGCGGCTGGCGGGTTGCCAGGCCTCGGCCATCAGCGCGCGGAAGAACTGGTCGTTCGCCGTTGCCGTCGTTGCCCCGGCGTATTGCGGGTAGAGCGGGAAGAACAGGATGCGCTGACAGCCGGCCTGCACCATCTTCCGCACCTTGTCGGGGGTGGAGGGGTTGCCGTAGCGCATGCAGAAATCGACCATCACCTGATCGCCGAACTGCGCCCGCAGACTGTCGGCGATACCGGCGGTCTGCGCCTTGGTGATCGTCATCAGCGGGCTTTCGTTCTGCGCCTCGTTCCAGATCGACTTATAGGCCGCACCGCTGGAAAACGGCCGTTTCGACAGGATGATCAGCTGCAGCAGCGGTTGCCATTTCCAGGCGGGATAATCGATCACCCGTTTGTCGGAGAGGAATTCCGACAGATAACGCCGCATCGGCCAGTAGGAATAGTGATCCGGCGTGCCGAGGTTGGCCAGAAGCACGCCGGTCTTCGGCACCGGCAGGCTGGGATGATCGGCGGGGGCATGCGCGGGGCGGGCGGCGTCGGTCATGTCTGGGATCCTTTGGGTCGGTCGCGAACGGGTCGGGTCAGGCAGATAGATGGATTGACGCGCCGGTCAATCCGGCAATTTGAACTCCATCGCCTGCAGGGCATCGGCCAGCCGGGCCTGCGCCGATCCGGGCCGCAGCGGTTTCGGCTGGCTTTCGTCCGGGGCCCAGCCGGTGAGGCAGACCAGTTCGAAGGTCGCCTTCAGCCGGCCGGAGGCGGCGGTGAAATGCGTTGCGTAAAGCTCTCCGGCGCGGTCGAAAACGGCGCGCCGCGTCGGGCGATGCAGCCGGTTGGTCAGCACGTTGGTTTCCGCCATGCCGCGCAGGTCGTGCATCAGATGCCGCAGGTCTCGGTATTCCGCGGTCAGGGTTAGACTATCGGCCACCGGCAGAGCCAGCCCGCCGCGTTGCAGCAGTGCGCCCAGATCGCGGATTTCTCCCATCGGTGAGATTCGCGGCGACAGCCCGCCGGTCACCTCCGATTCCGCCTGTCCCAGGACGGCGCGCAATTCGCTCAGCGTTTCGCCGCCCAGCAGCAGTACCAGCAGAAAACCATCGGGCTTCAGCGCCCGGCGGCATTGGATGATCTGGCCGACCGGGTCGTTGGCGGCATGCAGGCACATGGCGTGAATCGCCAGATCGTGCTGGCCGGGGGTCACATCCAGGGTGTCGTCGTCGGCGATGATGCGGGCGTTGGGAAAGGCATTGCGCCAGATTTCAGGGACGGGAGTGACGATGAGCGGATCGGTAAAGGTTCTCTTAACCATTGAGAGGCGATCCTGAACCTCCTCCACCGCGGTGCGGTGCAGGAACAGGCTGTCGTCGCAGAGGCGGGCGCGCCGCGCCCTCAGCGCGTCGCGGTCGAACAGGGGGGGAGCGGATGCGGGTGTCATGTGCGGTAAGTAAGCCGTTCAGAGCGGCGTTTCAAACGGCAGTTTCCACCATCTACCCGCCCCGTTGCCTGGGCTGCGGCGCGCTGGTCGACAGCGACTTCGGCCTGTGTAGCAGTTGCTGGCGCGAGACGCCCTTCATCGGCGGGCTGGTCTGCGACAGTTGCGGTCTGCCGCTGCAGGGGGCGGGCGACGGCCACCGCATCGAATGCGATCACTGCATGACCCGGCCAAGGCCCTGGGCGCAGGGGCGGGCGGCGCTGCTTTATGCCGACCGGGCGCGGGCGCTGGTACTGGCGCTGAAGCATGGCGACCGACCGGATGTGGCGCGATCCGCCGCGCGCTGGATGGGCCAGGCGGCGCGGCCGATCCTGCGCCCGGGGGCGCTGGTGGTGCCGGTGCCGCTGCATTGGACCCGGCTGCTCCGGCGGCGCTACAACCAGGCGGCGCTGCTGGCGCGCGGCGTGGCGGCGCAGGCCGGGATGGACCATTGCGCCGATCTGCTGCACCGGTTCCGCCGCACCCCGATGCTGGAGCATGCCACCGCCGATGACCGTTTCGCCACCCTGCGCAGCGCGATCCGGGTGCATCCGCGGCGGGCGCATCTGCTGCCGGGCCGCCCGGTTCTGCTGATCGACGATGTGATGACCTCCGGCGCCACACTCTCCGCCTGTGCCAAGGCCTGCCGGGCCGCCGGTGCCGCCGTCGTCGATGTGCTGACACTGGCACGCGTTGCATTGGATGACTAAATCCCCGAGTAATGGGGGGATATCAGGGATCAACGCGCATGAAACAGGTCGAAATCTACACTTCCCCGCTTTGCGGATACTGCCACGCGGCCAAGCGGCTGCTCAATCAGAAGGGCGTCGCCTTTTCCGAAATCGACGTCTGGGCCGAGCCGGGCCGCAAGCCGGAGATGATCCAGCGGGCCAACGGCCGGCGCACGGTGCCGCAGATCTTCATCGGTGACACCCATGTGGGCGGCTGCGACGATCTCTACGCGCTGGAGAACGGCGGCAAGCTCGACGCGCTGTTGGCCGACCAATGAAGACGGCGCTGCTTCAGCTCTGTTCGGGAGACAATCCGGACGACAACCTGCGCCAGGTGCAATGGATGCTGGCCGAGGCCGCGGCAGAGGGGGTGCGCTTCGCCCTCACGCCGGAGGTGACCAACTGCGTGTCTGCCAGCCGGGCGCTGCAGGAACGGGTCCTGCATCACGAGGAAGACGATCCGACGCTCGCCGCCCTGCGCCAGCAGGCGGAGGAGCTGGGGATCTGGCTGCTGATCGGCTCGTTGGGGCTGAAGACGCATGATGCGGACGGGCGGTTTGCCAACCGGTCGTTCCTGATCGGACCGGATGGCGGCATCCGCGCGCGCTATGACAAGATCCACATGTTCGACGTGCAGGTCTCGGCGGAGGAAACCTATCGCGAATCGGCGGGCTACCGGCCCGGTGCCCGCGCGGTTCTGGCCGAGACCGACTTCGCCCGGATCGGGATGAGCGTCTGTTACGATATCCGCTTCCCGCATCTCTATCAGAAGCTGGCGCTGGCCGGGGCGCAGATCCTGACGATTCCGGCGGCCTTCTCGCCGGTGACCGGGGCGGCGCATTGGGAACCGCTGCTGCGCGCCCGGGCGATCGAGACCGGCTGTTTCGTGCTGGCCCCGGGGCAGACCGGCACCCATCCGACGACCGAGGGCAAGACCCGCCGCACCCATGGGCACAGCATGGTGGTTTCGCCCTGGGGCGAGGTCCTGGTGGATGCCGGCACCGAACCCGGGCTGCATGTTTTTGACATGGACCTGTCTCTGGTGGAGGATGCGCGCCGCAAGGTTCCGTCGCTCAGCCATATCCGGGCGTTCGACGGGCCGTAACCAACGCCGTCCAATCCGCGAGAGCGCATGAGTGAAGACCCCAATACGCCGCTTGCGGTGGCGCTGTTCAGCGAATTGCTGACCGCAGACCAGTTGTTGCGCAACCGGCTGGGCCGGGTGCTGCCCAAGGGGATGGAGATTTCGCATTTCTCCGTCCTCAATCATCTGGCCTTCGTGCAGGACGAGCGCACCCCGGCGCAGCTGGCCGATACGTTTCATGTCACCCGCGGCGCCATGACCAATACGCTGAGCAAGCTGGAGTGGGCCGGCTATGTCCATATCCGCCCCGACTGGGACGATGCCCGGCGCAAGAAGGTGGCGATCAGCCCGGCCGGGAAGCAGGCGCGGGATCAGGCGATCTCGGCCATCACGCCGATGATCAGCCAGGTGGTCGGAGAGCTCGGCGCCGGCAAGGTGCGCGCGGCGCTGCCGGTGCTGCGGGATCTGCGGGCGCGGCTGGAGAACGACGACTGAGCCCTTGGGGCCGGCCTACTCCACCACCCGCAGCGTCAGGTTCAGCCGGCCGCCCTTGGGCAGCAGTCGCGAGGATTTGAAGCGGATGCGGTCGACTCCGTGGTAGCTGAGCCGTGCCGGCCCGCCCATCACCACCACGTCGCCGGAACTGAGCCAGATCGATTCCGTCTTGCCGCCCCGGGTCGGGTTGCCGATGCGCAGCAGCCCGTCGTCGCCCAGTGAGACAGAGACCACCGGCCAGGAGAAATCGGCCTCGTCCTTGTCCTGATGCAGCCCCATGCGGGCGCCTTCACCGTAATAGTTGATCAGGCAGCTGTCCGGCCGGCGGTCGAGCCCGGTGACCTCGTCCCACAGGCGCAGGATCGGCGCGGGGATGGCTGGCCAGTCGATGCCCTTGGGGTGCTGCGGACCGTAGCGATAGCCGGATTTGTCCGACAGCCAGCCCAGCCGGCCGGCCGATGTCATCCGCACCGACATCGGTTTGCCAGATGGGGTAGTGGGAAAGAACGGCGGTGCCGCCTTCAGCACCGGGCGCAGTGCCTCGATCAGCTCAGACTGGGCCTCCGGGCTCAGATGGGATTTCAGCACCACGAACCCGCGGATCACCAACCGCGTCATCGTCCAAACCTTTCTTTTTGCAGGCCTGCCGCCGGTTGCCGGGGAAACCGACCGAAACCATCACGATTTCGTGAAATCCATGTGGGATGGACGGTTGCAGGGGCATTTCCCGCTTCCTATATACGCCGAGACGCGCGATGGCACGGTGCAATCCTGTCCCGGTCTTCTCCGGACCGGAGTGGAGCATAAAGGGCCAGCGCGCCGCTGAATCGGGACCAGGATGCCATAACGGGTTCGGGTCTCGGGTAATCGCCTTGAACTTAAAAAGGGATCGAAGCTTATGAGCAAAGTTATCGGGATCGACCTCGGCACCACCAACAGCTGTGTCGCCATCATGGACGGCTCGCAACCGAAGGTCATCGAAAACTCCGAAGGGGCACGGACCACCCCCTCGATCGTTGCGTTCACCGACGACGAACGCCTGGTTGGTCAGGCCGCGAAACGTCAGGCCGTGACCAACGCCTCCAACACCGTTTTCGGCGTCAAACGCCTGATCGGCCGCCGGGCCGACGACGCGGCTGTCGCCAGCGACAAGAACCACCTCCCCTATGCGATTGTCGATGGCGGCAATGGCGATGCTTGGGTTGAGGCCAAGGGCGATAAATATTCGCCGTCGCAAATCTCCGCCTTCATCCTCGGCAAGATGAAGGAAACCGCCGAGAGCTATCTGGGCGAGGAAGTGACGCAAGCCGTCATCACCGTGCCGGCCTATTTCAACGACGCGCAGCGTCAGGCCACCAAGGACGCCGGCAAGATCGCCGGTCTGGAAGTGCTGCGGATCATCAACGAACCGACCGCTGCCGCGCTGGCCTATGGTCTGGACAAGGAAGAAAGCCACACCATCGCGGTCTATGACCTCGGCGGCGGTACCTTCGACGTGACCATCCTGGAAATCGACGACGGCCTGTTCGAAGTGAAATCCACCAACGGGGATACCTTCCTCGGCGGGGAAGACTTCGACATGCGGATCGTCAGCTACCTGGCCGACGAGTTCAAGAAAGAGCACGGCGTCGACCTGACCAAGGACAAGATGGCGCTGCAGCGTCTGAAGGAAGCTGCCGAAAAGGCCAAGATCGAGCTGTCCTCCAGCCAGCAGACCGAGATCAACCAGCCGTTCATCTCGATGGATGCCAAGACCGGCACGCCGCTGCACATGGTCATGAAACTGACCCGCGCCAAACTGGAATCGCTGGTCGGCGACCTGATCAAACGGTCGATGGACCCCTGCAAGGCGGCGCTGAAAGATGCCGGCATCTCGGCCTCTGACGTCGATGAGGTGGTTCTGGTCGGTGGTATGACCCGGATGCCGAAAGTCGTCGAAGAAGTGACCAAATTCTTCGGCAAGGAGCCGCACAAGGGTGTGAACCCGGACGAAGTGGTGGCCATGGGCGCCGCCATTCAGGCCGGCGTGCTGCAGGGCGACGTCAAGGACGTGGTTCTGCTGGACGTGACCCCGCTGAGCCTGGGGATCGAAACCCTGGGTGGCGTCTTCACCCGGCTGATCGACCGCAACACCACGATCCCGACCAAGAAGTCCCAGGTCTTCTCGACCGCTGAGGACAACCAGTCGGCCGTGACCATCCGGGTGTTCCAGGGCGAACGCGAAATGGCCGCAGACAACAAGATGCTGGGCCAGTTCAACCTTGAGAACATCCCGCCGGCACCGCGTGGCATGCCGCAGATCGAGGTGACCTTCGACATCGACGCCAACGGCATCGTGTCGGTCGGCGCCAAGGACAAGGGCACCGGCAAGGAGCAGCAGATCACCATCCAGGCCTCTGGCGGTCTGTCGGATGACGATATCGAGAAGATGGTCAAGGACGCCGAAGAGAACGCCGAAGCCGACAAGGCCCGCAAGGAGCTGGTCGAGGCGAAGAACCAGGCCGAAAGCCTTGTTCATTCGACCGAGAAATCGATCGAGGAACATGGCGACAAGGTCGACCCCTCGACCATCGAGGCGATCGAACTGGCCGTTGCCGCACTGAAGGACGATCTGGAAAAAGACAACGTCACCGCCGACAAGATCAAGTCGGGCATCCAGAACGTGACCGAAGTGGCGATGCGCCTGGGCGAAGCCATCTACAAGGCCAGCCAGGAAGAGGCCGCCGACGAACCGCAGGCGGCTGACGCCGGCCCCGCGGATGACGATATCGTCGATGCGGAATTCGAGGACCTGGGCGAAGACAACAAGCGGTCCTGAGGCGTAACACCGGGCCAAGACGGGCCGGTCCGGACTCCGGGCCGGCCCGCTTTCGTTCGGAAAGAGGAATAATGACCGATGTCAAAACGTGACTATTACGACGTTCTCGGGGTCTCCAAAGGCGCATCGGCTGACGAGCTCAAGAAAGCCTATCGCAAGAAGGCGAAAGAGCTGCACCCCGACCGGAACAAGGACAACCCGGACGCGGAAGCGCAGTTCAAGGAAGTCAACGAAGCCTATGACGTTCTGAAGGACGCGGAGAAGAAAGCCGCCTATGACCGCTTCGGTCATGCCGCCTTCGAGGGTGGCATGGGCGGCGGTGGCGGTCCGCGGCCGGGGGCCGGTTTCGGCGGTGGCGATTTCTCCAGCGCCTTCTCGGACGTCTTCGACGATCTGTTCGGCGATTTCATGGGCGGCCAGCGCGGTCGCCAGCGGGCGACGCGCGGCTCGGATCTGCGTTATAACCTGCGGGTGACGCTGGAAGAGGCCTATGCCGGTATCCAGAAGACCATCAACGTGCCGGGCTCGGTGGCCTGTTCGGCCTGCGATGGCACCGGTGCAGAGGGCGGCGGCGAGCCGACCACCTGTCCGACCTGTTCGGGCATGGGCAAGGTGCGCGCGCAGCAGGGCTTCTTCACCGTGGAGCGGACCTGTCCGACCTGTTCGGGCACTGGGCAGATCATCAAGAACCCCTGCAAGGTCTGCGGCGGCGCCGGCCGGATCGAGAAGGACCGCGCGCTGAGCGTCAACATCCCCGCCGGGGTGGAGACTGGGACGCGGATCCGCCTTGCCGGCGAGGGCGAGGCCGGGATGCGCGGCGGGCCGGCGGGCGATCTCTATATCTTCGTGGAGGTGGCTCCGCACAAGTTGTTCGAGCGCGACGGCGTGAACCTCTATTGCCGGGTGCCGGTCAGCATGTCCAAGGCGGCGCTGGGCGGGGCGATCGAGGTGCCGACCATCGACGGTGGCCGGTCGCGGGTGCAGATCCCGGGCGGCAGCCAGTCGGGCCGGCAGATGCGCCTGCGTGGCAAGGGCATGCCGGCACTGCGTGGCGGCGGCACCGGCGACATGTTCATCGAACTGGCGGTGGAAACCCCGGTCAACCTGACCAGCCGGCAGAAAGAGCTGCTGCGCGAGTTCGAAGAGCTGGGCGAGGATAACAACCCGGAGAGCAAGAGTTTCTTCTCCTCTGTGAAGTCCTTCTGGGACAGCATGAAGGGGTAAGGGCAGAGGAGGCGGCATCGCCTCTGGTCTCTGTCCCTGACCTTTTTCCGACGATCTGACCGCTCCCGCCGGACGCCTCCGGCGGGAGTATTTTTTCAGAAGAGAAGAGGCCCGGCGCGCCCGGTGTGCCGCGGTCGAGGTGGTGTTAACGTCGCGTTTACCGAGCGGGCGCATGATTTTCGCATGAACCCGCCTTCCGCCTCCGACGACGTACCGGCGTCGCTGTTTCCGCCCGAGGAAATGCCGGAGGCACCGGTGTCGGCGAGGCAGCTGCCCTCTTACATCCGGGATCATCGCAAACGGCTGCGGGAGCGGTTCACGATCGGCGGCGCCGCGGCGATGCCGGATTACGAGCTGCTGGAGCTTCTGCTGTTCCGGGCCATCCCGCGGCGCGATGTGAAGCCGCTGGCGCGGGCGCTGCTGGATCAGTTCGGCGATCTCAACCGGGTGTTGGCGGCGCCACCGGCGCGGCTGGCGACGGTGGAGGGGATCGGGCCGGCGGTGATCGCCGAGCTGAAGATCGTCGAGGCGGTGGCCCATCGCATGGCCCGGGCGCGGGTGATGCGGCGGCATGTGATCTCCAGCTGGGACGCGGTGCTGGACTATTGCCATACCACCATGTCGCATCGCGACACCGAGCAGTTTCGGGTGCTCTACCTCGATACCAAGAACACGCTGATCGCGGATGAGGAGCAGGCGCGCGGTACGGTGGATCATGTCCCGGTCTACCCGCGCGAGGTGGCGAAACGGGCGCTGGAACTGAATGCCTCCGCCCTGATCCTGGTGCACAACCACCCCTCGGGCGATCCCAGCCCGTCGGAATCCGATATTCGCATGACCGAACGGGTTCAGGATGCCTGCGCGACCCTGGGGATCACGCTGCACGACCATCTGATCGTCGGTAAATCGCGGGAGATGAGCTTTCGTTCCGAGGGCTATCTCTAGCGCACCCAGACCTCGACTCGGCGGTTCACCTGGCGGCCCCAGTCGCTGTCGTCGCAGGCCATCGGCAGGGCCTCGCCAAAGGCATCGGTCGCCAGCTCCACCCGCAGCGGCTGGGTGGATTTGGTGGCGGCACGGATCAGGTCGCGGACGGCATCGGCTCGCTCCTGCGCGATCCGGCGATTGGTCTCTGCCGGCCCGTCGCCATCGCTGAAGCCGACGAGGAGCAGGGTCTGGGCATCGAAGGCGCCGATCTCGATCGATCGCACGATCTGGTCGATATTGGCGCGGGACTGCGCATCGGGGCGGACGGAGCCGGCCTCGAACCGGAAAGAGGTCGACAGCCGGGTCAGGGGCCCGAGGGTCGCGACCAGGCGCTGAAGCTCCTGCAGCGAGACTTCGGACCCGGCCTTGGCGATGGCATTGGCCAGCCGATCGCCCTGGGCGTTGATGGCGATCCGCTCAGGCACCTGATCGACGAAGCCGGCGCGGCGGATGACGATCTGCGCCGCGGCGCTTTGCACATAGAGCAGGAATTCACGTGCCACCTTGGGCAGCCGCCGGGCCGGAAGATAGAGGAACATCGGCGCAGTCAGCGGGTAATCCTCGGTCTTGATACTGCGGCGGTTGGCGGCCAACGAAAAGCCGCAGCTGCCGGTCAGCGTCAGGGTGCGCGCGGTGCCGGTTTCGGCGAAGCTGGCGATGCCGATGGCGAAGGGATCGGCGCTGACGGCGCGGGCCAGAGCGCTGCTGCGGCCATGGCGGGCGATCCCCTCGGCCAGCGTCAGACCGGCGGGGTGCAGCAGGCGATCCTCCACCGCCTGGGCGAGGCCGGAGCCCTTGGCCGGCAGATGCAGGGCGATCGGGGCGTCGGGCCCGCCCAGCTCGGCCCAACTGAGGATCTCTCCCGCGAAGATGCGCGCCAGATCGGGGGTGGAGATGCGGCGGATCGGGTTGCCCGGCGCCACCACCGGCACCATGGCGTCCAGCGCCAGTACCCGGCTGCGGTTGCGATCGGTCATGTCGCCCATGCCGGCGTTGAAGGCGCGTTTGCGTTCGTCGGGGCGGATTTCCCGCAGCGCCATGACGATATCGGCCTCGTTGGCGAGCAGATCGGCAAAGCCCTCGTCGGTATTGGTGACGCGGAAATAGAACCGTGCCAGGGTGCGGCCGGTGTCGCCACGGGCCAGGGTATAGGTGAAATGCTGGCTGTCTTCGGTCTCGCGATCCGCCCGCCAGCCGTTGCGCAGGGCAAAGCCTTCGATCAGCGCCGGCAGCAGCACCTCGGCCATGGTGGAGGAACCGGAGAGGGCGATTTCGGCGACGTAGTCGGTGAGGTTGGGACAGCCGGGGCCGTCGCAGCTGACGCCCGATCCATCGACGGTGAGTTCGCCGTATTTGGTATCGAGCCGGTAGAATTCGCCATCGAAGCCCAGCAGCGTGCCGGTGACCTCCACCGCGCCGTCGGGAGAGGTCAGGGTAACATCCTGCGCCAGCGAGGGCCGGGCAGAGACAAAAAGACAGAGTGCGGCGAAGACCGCCGCACGAAACCAGAGCATATCGGACCTGAAAGTTAGACGCGGATCATTTCGCGGCGATCTTCAGGTCATCGAGCAGATTATTCAACACCAGAAAATCGCCCACGGCATTGCAGGCCGGCACCGAGAGGTCGAGTTCGCGGGTCTTCAGCGGGGCGGCGCCCTGACGCTCCAGCAGCTGGGCGGAAATGTCGCGGCCACAGTTCTGCGCGGTGATCTCGGCCTCGATGCTCAGTTCGATGGTGCCGCTCCGCTCTGTCGTGGCGGCGGGGAAAGAATAGACCTCGGCGGTCAGGGGGTTGAGCGGGCTGTCGCCGCCGAGCCGCAGAACCGCGCCATGGGGCTGGGTGGCGTCCAGGGCCGGGTCCTGACCCGACCAGATGTGTCCTTCGCTGTCATAGGCGGCGCCGAATTCGCGGGCGTGCAACTGGAACCCGCCGGGGCCGGACCATTGCAACACGATGCGGTCGATCTCGGCCAGATCGGGCACCCGGGTACTTGCCACCGCGCCCTCGCCATCGTCGAAGGCGGCAATGAAGATCGCCTGTTCGGACAGTGCTGGCACTCCGAGGCTGAGCAGCCCCATATCGTCGGTTGCGGTGGCGAATAGCATGCCGTGGTGGTGGATCACCACCCGGGCGTTCGGCTGGCAGGGGGCGATGACCAGCAGATCGACCATGCCGCCCGGTTGGGCGGTGGCGGTGGCGCTGATGTCACATCCGAGCGCCGGTGCGCCCGGATCGGCCGGGGTGTCGGGCAGTGCGGCAGCCGTTGCCGGTTGCGCGCTGCGCGGGGCGAGCAGGTCGGCGGCAGCGGCGGGACCGGACGCGGCAGGCAGATCGGGCTCCGTCGGGGCGGAGGTCAGCGCGAGCTTGTCCAGATCGAGCGGTTCCGGCTGTGCCAGCCGCACCGGGGCCTTGGCGGGGGCAGGGGTGGCGGGATCGGCGGGGGTTTGGGGCCGTTGCGAATTCTCTGGCGTCGACTTTTCCGAGGCCGGCGTCTGCACCGGTGCGGCAGTCCTGACCGGGCGCGGGGCCACGGTGTTCTGCATCACATAGCCGATGGTCAGCGCACAGGCTGCGGTTCCACAGGCCAGGGCGATCAGGCGAATCTTGGACATGACAATCCTCCACCACCATTGGGGGTCGGAGGTGTTTTCGCCGCCAAAGACGGCCAACATGTGGCCGCCGGGGGGAGTCATTCAGGCAGTTTCGTGACCCGGCGGCCCAGGCAACCCGGGCCAGGTATCGGGAGCGGAACCGCCCCCGATGTCAGGGCCGGATCAGGCCAGCCGGCCGTGGCAGTGCTTGAACTTCTTGCCGCTGCCGCAGGGGCATTTGTCGTTGCGCCCGGGGTTGCCCCAGGTGTCGGGGTCGTTTTCGTCGAAGCCGGGCAGCGGGCCGTCGCCCTGATCGACGATGATCTGCGCCTCTTCGGCGGCGGCCTCGGCACTGTCGGCCTGCTGCTGCAGCGTCGCCTGCTGGGCCGCGAATTGGGCCAGCATCTCGCGCTGTTCCTCTTCGGTCAGCGGCCGGACGCGGGCCAGTTTCTGGGTCACCGCCTCACGCAGGCCGTCCAGCATCGACTCGAACAGCTGGAAGCTCTCGGTCTTGTATTCGTTGAGCGGATCGCGCTGCGCATAGCCGCGGAAGCCGATGACCGAGCGCAGGTGCTCCAGGGTCACCAGATGTTCGCGCCACTTGGTGTCGATTGTCTCCAGCAGCACCTGTTTCTCGATCTGGCGCATGTTGTCGGAGCCGAAATCGATTGCCTTCTTGGCCATGGATTCGTCGCTGGCCTTGATCAGACGTTCGCGGATGTCCTCGTCGTCGACGCCCTCTTCGGCGGCCCATTCCATCACCGGCACGTCGATGCCGAGCTTTTCGATGCATTGGGCATAGAGCCCCTGGGTGTCCCACTGGTCGGCGTAGGACTTCGGCGGCATGAAGGCATCGACCAGATCGTCAATCACCTGATGGCGCATGTCGGCGGCGACGTCAGAAAGGTCCTTGGCCGCCATGATCTCCCGCCGCTGGCCGAAGATCACCTTGCGCTGATCGTTCATCACGTCGTCGAACTTGAGGATGTTCTTGCGAATGTCGAAGTTGCGGCCCTCGACCTTGGCCTGGGCGCGTTCCAGCGATTTGTTGACCCAGGGGTGAACGATCGCCTCGCCTTCCTTCAGGCCCAGCGTCTTCAGCACCCGGTCCAGCCGTTCCGACCCGAAGATGCGCATCAGGTCGTCTTCCAGGCTGAGGAAGAAGACGGTGCGGCCCGGATCGCCCTGACGGCCGGAGCGGCCGCGCAGCTGGTTGTCGATCCGGCGGCTTTCGTGGCGCTCGGAGCCGATGACGAAGAGACCGCCTGCGTCGAGCACTTTCTGCTTTTCGGCGGCGTGCTTGGCTTCTTCCTCGGCGCGGATTTCGGCGGGGTCGGCGTCGGGGTTCTGTTCCAGCGCCGCCATCACCTTCATCTCGACGTTGCCGCCCAGCTGGATGTCGGTGCCGCGGCCGGCCATGTTGGTGGCGATGGTCACCGCGCCCAGGCGGCCGGCATCGGCGACGATCTCGGCCTCATGTTCGTGGTGCCGGGCGTTCAGCACGTTATGCGGCACCCCGGCCTGGGTCAGCATCTGGCTGAGCATCTCGGATTTCTCGATCGAGGTGGTGCCGACCAGAACCGGCTGGCCCTTTTCATGCGCGGCCTTGGTTTCCTCGATGATGGCGCGGTATTTCTCGGCGCCGGTGCGGAACACCTGGTCGTCCTCGTCCTTCCGGGCGATCGGCTTGTTGGTGGGCACCTCGACCACGCCGAGGCTGTAGATCTCGGCGAATTCCTCGGCCTCTGTGGTGGCGGTGCCGGTCATGCCGCCCAGCTTGTCGTAGAGACGGAAGAAGTTCTGGAAGGTCACGCTGGCCAGCGTCATGTTCTCGGGCTGGATCTGGACCGCTTCCTTGGCCTCGATCGCCTGGTGCAGGCCTTCGGACAGCCGGCGGCCCGGCATCATCCGGCCGGTGAATTCGTCGATCAGCACCACTTCGCCGTTGCGGACGATGTAATCCTTGTCCTTCTGGAACAGCTTGTGGGCGCGCAGGCCCTGGTTGACGTGGTGCACGATGGTCGTGCTTTCTGGATCGTAGAGCGTCTGCCCCTCCGCCAGCAGCGCCCGGGCGTGCAGCTGTTCCTCGAGGAACTCGTTGCCCTCCTCGGTGAAGGTGACGGTGCGCGCCTTTTCGTCGATCTCGAAATGGCTGTCGTCTAGCAGCGGGATCACCTGGTCGATCAGGGTATAGAGCTCAGACCGGTCATCGGCGGGGCCGGAAATGATCAGCGGCGTCCGGGCTTCGTCGATCAGGATGCTGTCGACCTCATCCACGATCGCGTAATAGTGATGTTTCTGAAACAGCTGATCCAGCTCGGACTTCATGTTGTCGCGCAGATAATCGAAGCCGAACTCGTTGTTGGTGCCGTAGGTGACGTCGGCGGTATAGGCCTCGATCTTGGCGTCCTGGGTCATCCCGGAGGCGATCACCGCCGCCCGCATGCCGAGCGCGGCGAAGACCTTGCCCATCCATTCGCTGTCGCGTTTGGCGAGATAGTCGTTCACCGTGACGACATGGACACCCTTGCCCATCAGCGCATTCAGATAGGCCGGGAAGGTGGCGACCAGGGTTTTACCTTCGCCGGTCTTCATCTCGGCGATATTGCCCTGATGCAGGAAGATGCCGCCCATCAGCTGGGTGTCGAAGGCTCGCAGCCCCAGCGCCCGGCGGGCACCTTCTCGAACGTTTGCAAAGGCTTCGGGCAGAAGATTGTCCAGGCTCTCGCCGTCTTGCGCGCGCTTGCGCAGCTCCTCGGTCTTCTGCTGAAGCCCCTCATCGCTGAGCTTCTCGAACTCCGGCTCCAGGGCGTTGATCTTTTCGACCAGTGGCCGCACCGCCTTGATCTTGCGGTCGTTCGGCGTGCCGAACACCTTCTTGGCGAGAGTTCCGATACCCAGCATGTTGTCTCCAGCGGCTCTGACTTTATCGTGTTTTCGTCAGGCTTGCTCGCCCTGCACGCAACCCATAGATACAGGGGGAAACGGTCCTGACGTCGGCCCTAAGGCGATGTAAGGGGCGGTGGAAACAGTGTCAACGGCGCGGCCCGCTGCGCCACACAGGATAGGAAGATTCAATGCTCAAAGGTCTCACAGCCCTGCCCGCTCTGGCGCTTGCCGGTCTGCTGGCGCTGCCGGCGATGGCGGAACAGCCCACTGCGGAAACCGTGGTGGCCCGCGTCAACGGTCAGGAGATCACCCTGGGGCATCTGATCGTCGCCCGCACCACCTTGCCGCAACAGTATCAGCAGCTGCCGCCGGAGGTGCTCTATGACGCGATCCTGGAACAGCTGATCCAGCAGACCGCGCTGCAGCAGGAGCACGGGCCGGAGCTGCCGCTGTCGGCGAAACTGTCGCTGGAGAACGAAACCCGCCAGCTGCTGGCCGCCGACGAGATCGAGAAGGTCATGGCCGAAGGTGTCAGCGACGAGGCGATCAAGGCCGCCTATGACGCCAAATACGGCGAGAGCTATCACGAGATGGAATACAACGCCTCGCACATTCTGCTGGAGACCGAGGACGAGGCCAAGGCGGTGCGCGACGAGCTTGAGAAGGGCGCCGATTTCGCCGAACTGGCGAAAGAGAAATCCACCGGCCCCTCCGGCCCCAATGGCGGGGAGCTGGGCTGGTTCAGCGCCGGCATGATGGTTCCGGCCTTCGAGGCGGCGGTGATGGACCTGAAACCGGGCGAGATCTCTCAGCCGGTGCAGACCCAGTTCGGCTGGCATGTGGTCAAGCTGAACGACAGCCGCGAAAAGACCCCGCCGACGCTGGACGAGGCGCATGACGAATTGCTGGGCGAATTGCAGCAAAAGGCCGTAGCCGACCACATCAAGGCTCTGGTAGACAAGGCCGAAGTCGACCGGCCTGAAGTCGAAGGGCTGAATCCGGCGATGATCTCTGATCTGGATCTGGTAAGGAAATAAGGCTGTGGCCAAGATCACCCATGTGTCGCCTCTGGCGCCCGAACACTTCCCCTCGCTGCCGGTCATCGGTGGTGTGCGTTTCGCCTCTGCAGCGGCCGGGGTGCGATATCAGGGGCGAACGGATGTGATGCTGGCGGTGCTGGACCCGGGCACTGCGGTGGCCGGGGTCTTTACCAAATCGGCGACCCGCGCGGCGCCGGTGCTGGATTGTCAGGCCAAGCTGGGGGGCGATTCCGCTGGCGCGGCGGCGATCCTGGTCAACTCCGGTAATGCCAATGCCTTCACCGGGCATTATGGCCAGAGCTCGGTGGCGGAAATCACCGCTGCCGTGGCGCGCGTTGCCGATGTGCCGCAGGGGCGGGTCTTCACCGCTTCGACCGGGGTGATCGGCGAGCCGCTGCCGCACGAGCGGATCGTGGCCAAGCTGGATGAGCTGACCGGGGCGCTGTCCGACACCGCAATCGAGGATGCGGCGCGGGCGATCATGACCACGGATACCTTCCCCAAGGGCGCTGTGGCCGAGGTCGAGGTGGATGGCAAGACCGTCCGCATCGCCGGGATCGGCAAGGGATCGGGGATGATCGCGCCGGATATGGCGACGATGCTGGTCTATATCTTCACCGATGCGGGATACGATCAGGCGGCGCTGCAGGCGCTGCTGTCGAAGCTGACCGAAACCACGTTCAACTGCATCACCGTGGACAGCGATACCTCGACCTCCGACAGCCTGCTGCTGGCGGCCACCGGGGCGGCGGGTGTCGATGCAACCGGCGATGCCGGGTTCGAGGCGGCGCTGAAGGCGGTGATGTTGGATATCGCGCAACAGGTGGTCCGCGATGGCGAGGGGGCGACGAAATTCGTCGAGGTCCGCGTCACCGGCGCGCTGAGCGATGCCGAGGCCAAGGTGCACGGGCTGGCGATCGCCAATTCGCCGCTGGTCAAGACCGCCATCGCCGGCGAGGATCCGAATTGGGGACGTGTCGTGATGGCGATCGGCAAATCCGGTGCTGCGGCGGATCGCGACAAGCTGTCGATCTCCTTCGGTGATATCCTGGTGGCGGAGAAGGGCTGGGTCTCTCCCGACTACAAGGAAGCGGATGCGGCAGCCTATATGAAGGGCCAGGAACTGGTGATCGCGGTGGATCTGGGGCTTGGCAGCGGGGCCGCCACGATCTGGACCTGCGATCTGACCCACGGCTATATCGAGATCAACGCGGATTACCGGTCGTGAAGATCGTTCTGGTTTCTGCGGTTGCGCTGATCGATCCCGAGGGGCGGGTGCTGCTGGCACAGCGCCCCGAGGGGAAATCCATGGCCGGGCTGTGGGAATTTCCCGGTGGCAAGGTCGAGGCCGGCGAATCGCCCGAGGTGGCGCTGATTCGCGAATTGCAGGAAGAGCTGGGGATCGACACCTGGGCCTCCTGCCTGGCGCCGTTGACCTTCGCCAGCCATTCCTATGACGAGTTCCACCTGCTGATGCCGCTGTTCGCCTGCCGCAAGTGGGACGGCATCCCGCAGGCGCGTGAGGGGCAGGTGCTGAAGTGGGTGCAGGCCGCCGATTTGCGCGATTACCCGATGCCCCCGGCCGATGTGCCGCTGATCCCGATTCTGCGCGACTGGCTGTAGCGGCGCGCCACTTATCCACAGGCTGAGCTGGCTGCAAGGGTTGGGTTCATATAGGTGGTTAAGAAGTCGTAAACGCCTATATTTTGTGTAATGTGACAAATTTTTGGCGGTTTTGTCGCCATTTTATGTATAGGTAACTTCGCAAAGCTTGGTGTAATCTGTCAGCGTCACATCTTTGAGGGAGGAGCTGACGTGCTTCGGACAATCACTGTGAGCAGTTGCGTTTCCGTTCAGGGTCTTTTTGTCCGATCGCTTCCGGATGGCCGTATCGCCGTTCGGGTCGGACGGACCGTGTACGAAGGGCGGCCTGTGCAAACGCCCGGATAAGCACCGGAACAGATGGGAAACCGAAAAGGGGCAGCGCACTCGCTGCCCCTTTTTCTGTATTTTAAGAGTGGGTCGCCCGGGATCAGTCGAGCTTGCGCTCGACCTCCTCGCGCTCGAAGATCTCGATGACATCGCCGGGGCGGATATCGTCGTAGTTCTCGAAGGCCATCCCGCATTCCTGACCGGACTGCACTTCGGCGACTTCGTCCTTGAAGCGTTTCAGCGTCTTCAGCGTGCCTTCGTGGATCACCACGTTGTCGCGCAGCAGGCGCACACCGGCGGAGCGGCGGGCAACGCCCTCGGTGACCAGACAGCCGGCAACCTTGCCGACGTTGGAGACCTTGAAGACTTCCTTGATCTCGGCATAGCCGATGAAGTTTTCGCGGATCTCGTTCGACAGCAGGCCGGAGGCGGCGGCTTTGACGTCATCCACCAGATCGTAGATCACCGAGTAGTAGCGGATCTCCACGCCCTTCTGGTTGGCGGCGTTGCGGGCCGGAGCGTTGGCCCGGACGTTGAAGCCGATAACCGGCGCGCCCGAGGCTTCCGCCAGGCCGATGTCGGTTTCTGTGATAGCGCCGACGCCATAGTGCAGCACGCGCACGCGAACCTCGTCGTTGCCGATCTTTTCCATCGCCTGAACGATGGCTTCGGCAGAGCCCTGAACGTCCGCCTTGACGACGATCGGCAGTTCGGAAACGCTTTCGTCCGCCTTTGCCTTGGCCATCAGCTGTTCCAGCGTGGTGGCGGCGCCGGCGGCAGCGCGTTTTTCCTTGGCCACGTTCTCGCGGTATTCGGCGATCTCGCGGGCCTGGGCTTCGGTTTCGACCACGTTGAGAACGTCGCCGGCCTCAGGCGTGCCGTGCAGACCCAGAACCTCGACCGGAACCGAGGGGCCGGCTTCAGTGACGCGGTCGCCCTTGTCGTTCACCAGCGCCCGGACCTTACCGTATTGCTCGCCGACGACGAAGATATCGCCCTGACGCAGCGTACCGTTCTGGACCAGAACCGTGGCAACCGGACCGCGGCCGACATCCAGCTGCGCCTCGATCACGGCGCCCTCTGCGGCGCGGTCGGGGTTGGCCTGCAGTTCCAGAATTTCGGCCTGCAGTGCGATGGCTTCCAGCAGGTTGTCCAGGCCCTGACCGGTGACGGCCGAAACCTCGACATCCTGCACGTCGCCGGACATCTTCTCGACCACGACTTCGTGCTGCAGCAGCTCAGTCCGGACCTTGTCGGCATTGGCGGCGGGCTTGTCGATCTTGTTGATCGCCACGATCATCGGAACACCGGCGGCCTTGGCGTGATTGATCGCCTCGATGGTCTGCGGCATGACCGAGTCATCGGCCGCGACCACCAGAACCACGATATCCGTCACCTGCGCGCCGCGGGAGCGCATCGAGGTGAAGGCCGCGTGGCCCGGGGTGTCGAGGAAGGTCAGCACCGCCCCGCTTTCGGTTTTCACCTGATAGGCACCGATATGCTGGGTGATCCCGCCGGCCTCGCCCGCGGTCACGTTGGCATTGCGGATCGCGTCGAGCAGCGAGGTCTTGCCGTGGTCGACGTGGCCCATGATGGTGATAACCGGCGGACGCGGCTGCAGATCTTCGGGCTTGTCCTCTTCGTGCTGAATGACGTCTTCGACGTCGGCATCGGAGACGCGCACCACCTTGTGGCCGAATTCCTCGATGATCAGCTCTGCGGTATCGGCGTCGATGGACTGGTTCTGCGTAACCATCATGCCCATCTGCATCAGCGACTTCACAACATCGGCCACGCGTTCGGCCATGCGGTTCGCCAGTTCGGAGACCACGATGGTTTCCGGCAGCTGTACTTCGCGGATGACCTTTTCGCGTTCCTGCGCCCCCATGGCTTTCTGCCGGGCACGCTCCTGCTTGCGCTTCATCGCGGCCATCGAGCGCTGACGCCCGCCTTCGCCGCCCGAAAGCGCCTGGTTCAGGGTCAGTTTGCCGGACCGGCGACCTTCGTCGCGGCCCTTGCCGCGCGGCGCGCGGGCCTGCTGTTCGCGTTCGCGTTCCGCCTTGCGCGGGGCGTCGGGGGCGGCGGCAGGCTGTTTGACACCGCCACGGGCGCCATCGGCCTTGCGCTCGGCCGGCTGTTCAGCCGCTGCAGCAGCCGCCTGGGCTGCGGCACGCTTGGCGGCCGCTTCTTCCTCGGCGCGTTTGCGTTCTTCTTCTTCGGCCTTGGCGCGGGCGCGTTCCTCGGCCTCGCGCTGTTCGCGCTCCTTGGCCTCCTGTTCGGCACGGCGGCGCTCACGCTCTTCGGCGCGGCGGCGTTCCTCTTCCTCGCGTTCGCGCGCCTCCTCGACCTCACGGGCCTTGGCGGCCTGAAGCGCCTTCAGGCGGCGTTCCATCTCCGCATCGGAAATGCCGGCAGGACGGCGCGACGGATCCCCGAGTTTGGCCGAGCCGCCACCGGACGACTTGCCTGCACCCGGCTTGGGCACGACCACGCGTTTGCGCTTGGTTTCCACCACGACATTCTTGGTCCGTCCGTGGCTGAAGCTCTGTTTCACGTTCCCCGAACGGGAGCCGCCACGCAGACCCAGGGTCTTTTTGCCGTCACTATCGCTCATAAAGCTACTTATCCTTCCCGACGGCCCCTGCCGTCGTTCGTTTCGCGCAATCCACGCAAGCGTTGCGCTTCCTCTACAACACGTTTGCCGAGTCCACCAGAGGCCAGCGCTGCATGTATCACAGTTTCACGACCAAAGGCCATGCCCAGTTCGTCCGCAGTGAGCCAGCCGATGTAGCGCCCGTGGTGCGGCGTGCTGAGTTTCGATTTGCCCCGGCCAGAACCGTCGACGGCCTGGATCAGGACTTCGGCTTCTTCCTTGTCGAGCCAGGTCTTGACCTTCTCGTACCCGGCGACCGCATCCCCCGACTTGCGCGCCAGGCTGATCAGGTCGACCACACGACGGATCAAAAGCTCTTCGACCAGCCCGGGTAAATCCTCGGGCAGGTCGACCTTCTGTTTCAGACCGCGCGAGAACAGGTTCTTCGCGGCGGCCTTTTCCAATGCCTCCCGGGTGGCGGCGACATAGACGCCGCGCCCGGGCAGTTTGCCGGCCACATCCGGGACCAGCTGGCCATCGGGTCCTGCGACGAAGCGGATCAGCCCGTATTTCGGCTGCACCTCGCCCGTGGCAATGCATTTGCGTTCAGGACCGTCCTGCCGGTCTTTCGAGACGCCACCGCGGCTCATGTCGGGCCTCACGGGACCTGAAAACTCAGGCCCCGGCCTCCGCGTCGGTGGCATCCTCGTCGGACGGCTCTGTACCTTCCTCGTCCTCTTCGGTCTCCAGCTCGGCCGGATCGACCCAGCCCAGCAGGATACGGGCGGTCATCACCATGTTCTGAGCCTCTTCCAGCGAGACGTCGAAGGGTTCGAGAATACCGTCGTCCTTGACGCGCTCCCCGTCGACCGAGGTCCAGCCGCCGGCCAGCTCCCAGTCGGCGCAGGTGGCGAAATCTTCCAGCGTCTTGATGCCGTCCTTGGCGAGCGCCTCAATCATCTGGGGCGTCAGGCCGTCGAATTCAACCAGGCTGTCCTCGACCCCCAGTTCGCGGGCGTTGTCGAGCGCGGCCTTGGCCTGGGCCTCCAGGTAATCGCGGGCGCGGGCCTGCAGTTCCTCGGCGGTGCTTTCGTCGACGCCGTCGATCACCAGCAGCTCGTCGAGGTCGACATAGGCGACTTCCTCAAGGTTGGTGAAGCCTTCGGAGACCAGCAGCTGGGCAAAGAATTCGTCCAGGTCCAGCGTGTCCATGAACAGCTGGGTGCGTGCCTCGAATTCCTTCTGGCGACGCGCGCTTTCCTCTTCCTCGGTCATGATGTCGATGTCGAGGCCGGTCAACTGGCTGGCCAGACGCACGTTCTGACCGCGACGGCCGATGGCGAGGCTCAGCTGCTCCTCGGGCACCACGACCTCGATCTTGCCGGCTTCCTCGTCCAGAACCACTTTCGACACTTCGGCCGGCTGCAGCGCGTTGACTAGGAAGGTCGGCATGTCGTCCGACCACGGAATGATGTCGATCTTTTCGCCCTGCAGCTCGTTCACCACGGCCTGCACGCGCGAGCCGCGCATACCGACACAGGCGCCGACCGGGTCGATCGAGTTGTCGTAGGACACCACGGCGATCTTGGCGCGCGACCCGGGATCGCGGGCCACGGCCTTGATCTCGATGATGCCGTCGTAGATTTCCGGCACTTCCATCTTGAAGAGCTCAGCCATGAACTCCGGCGCGGTGCGCGACAGGAAGATCTGCGGACCACGGGGTTCGCGGCGCACGTCCTTGATGTAGCAGCGGATACGGTCGTTCGGGCGATAGCTTTCGCGACCGATCTTCTCGTTGCGGCGCAGGATCGCCTCGCCGGCGCCCACGTCGACGATGACGTTGCCGTATTCCTCGCGCTTGACGACACCGTTGATGATGGTGCCGGCGCGGTCCTTGAATTCCTCGTACTGGCGATCCCGCTCGGCTTCGCGCACCTTCTGCAGGATCACCTGCTTGGCGCTCTGGGCCGCGATCCGGCCCATTTCGACCGGCGGCACTTCCTCGATGTACTGCTGGCCCACCTGCGGATCGGCCATGTATTGCTTGGCCTGCTGGACGGTCATCTCCGCCTGGTAGTTCTCCAGCTCGTCATCCTCGACGACGGTGCGGACGCGGGTGAAGGTCGCCTTGCCGGTCTTGCGGTCGATGTGGACGCGGATGTCCATCTCCGAGCCGTAGCGGCTCTTGGCGGCGCGGGCGAGGGATTCCTCCATCGCCTCGACCACGAGACCGGGGTCGATCATCTTTTCCCGGGCCACCGCTTCGGCGGTTTGCAGCAGCTCCAGCTGGTTTGCAGAAGTGATTGCCATCACATGTCCTCCTGAGCGGACCCTTCGGTCTCGATGTCGTCAAACTTGTCTTCGTCCAGGGCGCCGGCGGCCTTGCGCTGGCGCAGCATTTCCTTGATCAGCTCGTCGGTCAGCACCAGCTTGGCATCGCTCAGCCAGTCGAAGTCGAGCCCGATGGTGACCTCTTCGCCGTCCTGTTCGAGGTTGATCAGAACCTCGTTGCCCTCGATCCCGGCAAGCACGCCCTTGAACCGGCGCCGGCCGTCGATCAGCTCCGAGGTTTCCAGCTTGGCCTCGTAGCCCTCGAACATGTCGAAGTCCTTCAGCCGGGTCAGCGGCCGGTCGATGCCGGGGCTGGAGACCTCCAGGGTATAGGCGTCGAGGATCGGATCCTCGACATCCAGAACCGCGCTCACGGCATTGGAAATGGCGGCGCAGTCGTCCACCTCGATGCCCCCATCGGGGCGGTCGGCCATGATCTGCAGAATGGTGCTCTTGCCGGACATCAACCGGACTCGCACCAGTTCGAACCCGAGATCCTCGATCACGGGTCCGATGATCTCGGCCAGCCGCCGGTCGATCGCGGCCTTTGCTATCAGATCGTTGCTCATGTCATCCAAACACAAAAAAACGGGCGCGCGGCCCGTCAGAATTATCCGGTGGTGCCCCGAGCCCAGAGAGCCCGACGCGCCGCTGTTGAGGGGCATATACGCCTGTGAAAGCGAATCTTCAAGCCCGAAGTCGGACCGGCCCTGTGCCGAGGCTCAGGTCAGCCACCAGCGTTCGGCGATGCGCCCGTCGTCCAGCGGCTGGCGGGTGCCGATCCGGCGCGGCATGCCGACCCCGGCACGGGCGGCCAGCGCCATGTCGTCGGCAGAGGGGTGATAGCGGAATTCGCCCCGCTCCAGCAGCCCGTCGGGCGCCGGCAGCGCGGCGATATCGACATAGCCGTCGCGCAGCGCCTCGGCCCGGACGGCGGCATCGGGAATCACGATGATTTCAAGGCTGTCGACCCATCCGGCCTGGCCCTGCTTGTAATGGTCCGCAACCCGGGTGGCGCGAAAGTGCCGCGCGGTCCGGGCCTGCGCGACGCGGAATGCGCCGGTGCCGACCGCCTCGCCCAGCGGCTGGTCGAGCGCCCCGTCCGGGCCGATGACCCGCTCGGGCGCGGCCAGGCGATAGGGCAGATCGGGATCGCCCTCGGCCAGTTCGACCAGCAGGGTGCGCGGCCGTTCGGCCTCAAGATGCCGGACCCCGGGCACGTCCCATGCGCGGAAGGCGGCCAGCGCATCCTCGATCCGCAGCGGACGGCCATCGTGGAACCGCACCCCCTCACGCAGGTCGAAGCGCCAGCGGCGCGCATCGGCGCTGCCGGTCCAGCCGACCGCGAGTTCCGGGCGCAGCACCCCGTCGGGACCGATTTCGGTCAGCCCGTCGAACAGCGCGCCGCGGGCGACCCGGTCCAGGCTGCCGTCGCGAGGCACCGCCAGGCGCAGGTGACCGCCGGGTTTCGGCGCCGCGTCAAGCGACACGCCGGAGGCCGCCAGCAGCGCGGCGGCAGCACCCGAGGTAAACAGTGCGCGGCGGTCGATCCGGGTCATTGCAGCTCCTCGGCGATCCGATCCATCGTGCGCACCAGTTCGGCGCTGATCCCCGGTTCGGACAGCGCATGTCCGGCGTGGCGCACCATGATCAGATCGGAGGCGGGCCAGAGCTCGCTCAGCCGCCAGGCGGCGGCCGGCGGGCAGATCATGTCGTAACGGCCCTGCACGATGACGCCGGGGATATGCGAAATCCGGCCCATGTTGGCCAGGATCTGGCCGTCGACCTCAAGGAAACCGCCGTTGAAGAAATAGTGGTTCTCGAGCCGGGCGAAGGCGCGGGCGTAGTCGCCGGGGGTGTCGCCGGGATGGCCGTGCGAATGGATCGAGGCAAGCGCGTTTTCCCAGGACGACCAGGCATGGGCATAGGTGGTTTCCTCGGAGATATTCCCGGAAAACAGCCGTTTGTGATAGGCGCCGATCAGATCGTCGCGTTCGCTTTCGGGAATGGGGGCGATGAACCGGGCCCAGGGTTCGGGCCAGAACCGGCCGGCGCCGCCGCCATAGAACCAGTCCAGCTCGGTCTTGGTCATCAGGAAGACGCCGCGCAGGATCAGGTGGGTGACCCGGTCGGGATGCGCCTGGGCGTAGATCAGCGACAGGGTCGCGCCCCAGCTGCCGCCGAAGACGGCCCAGCCCTCGATCCCCAGCACGGTGCGGATGCGTTCGATATCGGCGACAAGATGCCAGGTGGTGTTGTCCTTGACCGAGGCATGCGGTCGCGACCGGCCGCAGCCGCGCTGGTCGAACAGAATCACCCGATAGAGCTGCGGATCGAAATACCGCCGCATGGCCGGGCTGCAGCCGCCGCCGGGGCCGCCATGCAGCACCAGCACCGGGATGCCGTCGGGATTGCCGCATTGCTCGACATAGATGCTATGGCCCTGGCCAACATCGAGCATCCGCTGGTCGAAGGGGTCGACCGGCGGGTAGAGATACTGAACGACGCGCTTTTGATCCGGGAATTTGTCCATTACTGACCTATATACCTTCACAGGATAAAAGAGCGAACGATGACTGGAATGCAAGCGTCTGAATCCACGGTCGACCCTTCGGAAATCGCCAAATTCGAGGCGATGGCGGCGGAATGGTGGGATCCGTCCGGCAAGTTCAAGCCGCTGCACATGCTCAACCCCTGTCGGCTCGACTATATCACCGGCCAGATTGCAGGGGAATTCGGCCGTGATCGCGGGACGGCGGCGCCCTTCGCCGGGTTGCGGATTCTGGATATCGGTTGCGGTGGCGGGTTGCTGTCGGAGCCGATGGCGCGGCTCGGGGCCGAAGTGGTGGGCGCCGATGCCGCCGAAAAAAATCTGCCGGTGGCGCGGATTCATGCAGAACAGTCCGGCCTGACCATCGATTACCGTCACACCACGGCCGAGGCGCTGGCCGCCGCCGGCGAACAGTTCGACGTGGTCCTGAACATGGAAGTGGTCGAACATGTGGCCGATCCGCTGTCCTATCTGACCGCCTGCCGCGAGCTGCTGAAACCCGGCGGGCTGCACATCTGTTCGACCATCAACCGAAATCCGAAATCCTATGCGATGACGATCCTCGGGGCGGAGGTGATCATGCGCTGGCTGCCGCGCGGCACGCATGAATGGTCGAAGTTCATCACGCCGGAGGAGCTGATCGATCTTCTGCAGCGCTCCGGGGTGGAGCCGGTCGACCGCAAGGGCTTCGTCTTCAATCCGCTGAGCTGGAGCTGGTCGATTTCCGCCCGCGACCTGAGCGTGAATTACGTCACCGCCAGCGTGAAGCGCGGCTGAGGCCGGACGGGGCGCTGTTGCTGCGGCGCGGGGCGATCAGCGCCGCGCGCTCCAGCTCAGCGAGGCATGGCGGCGGGTGTAGAATTCGCCCATCAGCCCGATCATCGTCAGAACGATCCCGACCCCGAGCGTATAGTGCCAGTTGGTGTTCATCGGGTTGTAGTTGATGAACACGTAGCCACGCGCCTGGTCGATGGTGTGAAACAGCGGATTCCAGGTGAAGATCGGCAGCATATAGGCGGGCAGGTTGTTGGCCAGGAACATCTTGCCAGAGGCGATCATGTTGGCGCGCTGATAGATCGTCGAGATCAGGTTGACTGCGGTGGGAAACCACGGCCGCAGCGCCAGCAGCACCAGCCCCACGGCGCAGCCGCTGAACCAGGCCAGCATCAGCATGCCGAAGGCGCCCGCCGGGTCCTCGATGGTGATCGGCTTGATCGCGACGTGATAGCCGAACAGCAGCACGAACATCGTCAGCACCTGGATATAGAGCGATCCGATCGCCGCGGCGGAGATCGAGATCACCGTATTCATCGGCGCATGCTGCATCATCGGATGGTTCGGACCCTCGGATTTGACCACCGCGCCCACCGCCTTGGTGTGGCACATGAACAGGAAAATCCCCGACATCATATAGAGCAGGAAATCCCCCCGTACGGCAGAGCGGCGCAGCCCGAGAACCGAGAACATCAGGTAGAAGGCCAGCACGAATACTACCACCTGCAGCATGTTCTTGCCGATGGCGATGAAGGCATTGCTGTGGGCGGAGCGCACATGGCGCACGACGGAGTGAAAGATCAGCTCCAGAATCGTCAGGGCGCTGGAAAACTTCGAGCTGTTCGATCTGAATTGAAACATTGACCCGTTGTACCCGTTGCTCTGCGGCGTGACACCGATGCGCCACGCGGTGCTTGCCGTTCCGGTGCACCCGCAGCATAAGTGTGCTTAGCTGTATTACCAACCAAGCGCAAAAATGGAGCTTTTTTGTGGAATATGATGCCTTAATTCCCGTGATCCGCAAGCTGGCCATCGAGGCCGGGACCAAGATCATGGAGATTTATAACGCCGACGACTTCGACGTGAAGGTCAAATCGGATGACAGTCCAGTGACCGAAGCCGACGAAGCCGCCGATGCGCTGATTTCCGCGGGGCTCCGCGCGGCTTTCCCCGGCATGATGCTGGTCACCGAGGAGCAGGCCGCTTCTCACAAGGAGAAGGGCGATACCTTCCTGATCGTCGATCCGCTGGACGGCACCAAGGAATTCATCAACCGGCGCGGCGATTTCACCGTCAATATCGCTCTGGTGGAGGGTGGCGTGCCGACCCGCGGCGTGGTCTATGCGCCGGCCAAGAACCGGATGTTCTTTACCCTCGCGGACGGGTCTTCGGTTGAGGAAACCGGCTCCTTCGATCCCGAAACCCTGGGCGAAGTGACGCCGATCCGCGTCGCCGACAGCGACAACGACGCGCTGCTGGTGGTGGCCTCGAAATCGCACCGCGATCAGGCCACCGACGATTACATCAACAAATACAAGGTGAAGGACAGCAAGAGCGCGGGCTCCTCGCTGAAATTCTGCCTGGTCGCCACCGGCGAGGCCGATCTCTACCCGCGCGTTGGCCGCACCATGGAATGGGATACCGCCGCCGGTCACGCGGTGCTGCTGGGCGCTGGCGGCAAGGTGGTGCGTTTCGACGATCACACGCCGCTGACCTATGGCAAGGACGGCTATGCCAACCCCTTCTTCATCGCCTACGCCCCGGGCGTTGAGCTGAAGGAGGCGTGATGTCGGTTCTGGTCGCCATCCCGGCGCGCTATGCCTCCACCCGTTATCCGGGCAAGCCGCTGGTTGAGCTCAGGGGGGCCATGGGGCAGGCGAAGAGCCTGATCCGGCGCAGCTGGGAGGCGGCCAGGGCGGTACAGGGTGTGGACCGGGTCGTCGTCGCCACCGATGACGATCGGATTCGCACCGCCGCCGAAGCCTTCGGCGCAGAGGTGGTGATGACCTCCACCACCTGCGCCAACGGCACCGAACGTTGTGCCGAGGTGCTCGACACCTTGGGCGGCGGCTATGATATCGTCGTCAACCTGCAGGGCGACGCGCCGCTGACCCCGGCCTGGTTCGTCGAAGAGCTGATCGCCGGTCTGCGCGCCGACCCGATGGCAGAGGTCGCCACCCCGGTGCTGCGCTGCGACGGCATGGCGCTGAACGGGTTTCTGGCCGATCGCAGGGCGGGTCGGGTCGGCGGCACCACGGCGGTCTTCACCGCCGAGAACCACGCGCTCTATTTCTCCAAGGAGGTGATTCCCTTCACCTCCGATCATTATGGCGATCACGATCCGACGCCGGTGTTCCACCATGTCGGGGTCTACGCCTATCGCCCCTCGGCGCTGGGCGCCTATCCGCGCTGGGCGGCGGGGCCGCTGGAGCAGCTCGAAGGGTTGGAACAGCTCCGCTTCCTGGAACGCGGTCACCGTATTCTCTGTGTCGAGGTGGAGGCGCGCGGCCGCCAGTTCTGGGAGCTGAACAACCCCGAGGACGTCGCCCGGATCGAAGAGATGATGGCCGGTATGGGGCTGGAATGACCGGGGCGCTGACGGTCTCCGTGGTGATCGTCAGCCGTCATCGGCCCCGGGCGTTGAGGCGCTGCTTGCTGGGGCTGTCGCAGCTGCGCTATCCGGCGTTTGAGGTGATCGTGGTCGCCGACCCGGAGGCGCTGGCCGGGCTGAGGGCGTTGCCGCAGGCGGCCCGGGTCCGGCAGATCGTCTATGACCAACCGAATATCTCCGTCGCGCGCAATCTCGGGATCGCCGAGGCGGCGGGAGAAGTGATCGCCTTCATCGACGACGATTCGGTGCCTGAGCCGACCTGGCTGAATTGTCTCGCCGCCGCTTTCGCCGATCCGGCGGTCGCCGCCGCCGGCGGCTGGGTGCGGGGGCGTAACGGGATTTCCTATCAGTCGGAAAGCGCCGAGGTCGATGCCCTGGGGGTCGAACGGCCGCTCAGCGTCGATCCCGGTCGGATCACGGTGATGACGGCGCAGCCCGGGCGGGCGATCAAGACCGAGGGCACCAATATGGCGGTGCGGCGGTCGATGCTGGTCCGGCTCGGCGGGTTCGACCCCCGTTATCGCTTCTTTCTCGATGAGACCGACCTCAATCTGCGGTTGGCAGAGGCGGGCGCGGCGACCGCGTTGGTGCCGCTGGCCCAGGTGCATCACGGCTTTGCCGCCAGCGCCCGGCGGCGGCCGGACCGGGCACCGCGCGATCTGACCGAGATCGGCGCCAGCTGGGCGGTGTTCCTGGCCCGCCATGCGCCGCCCGGGGCGATCGCCGCCCGCTGGCGGGCGATCCGCGCGGCGGAACGGCGGCGGGTGATCGATCATATGGTCGCGGGTCGGCTGGAGCCCCGCGATGTGCGTCGCCTGCTGGCGGAGCTTGAGGCCGGCTATGCCGAGGGGCTGGCACGGCCGTCGCAGCCGATGCCGCTGCCGGCGCCGGCGGCCGGTTTCCATCCGTTTTCGGCGCGCCCCGCCGGCCGCAGCCTGCTGATCGCCGGTCGCAGCTGGACCCGCCGCCGGCTGCAGGCCGCCGCGCGCGAGGCGGTGGCGGCGGGCAATGCGGTGACGGTGATGCGGTTTTCTCCGACCGCGCTCTATCACCGGGTGCGCTTCACCGAGGCGGGGATTTGGGAGCAGACCGGCGGGCTTTTCGGCCGCAGCCGGCGCGATCAGCCGCTGATCCGGCTCTGGCGGTTCGGGCGCAGGGTCCGGGCAGAGGCAGAAAGATGTCAGAAGACGCGGGGTTTCGACGCTTCTGTAACCTAAGCGTCATAAAATCGCCGGAAAGCTGTGTAAGGGGAAAAAATCCGGGCAAGGGACATGTTTCATCGTCCCGTTTCGCGGTAAGATTTCCCTCGATCGCACGGCTGTGGCGAAGAAAGTTGAGGATTTGATGCGCAAGAAAGTGACGAAGGCGATATTTCCGGTTGCGGGGATGGGGACGCGGTTTTTGCCGGCGACGAAGTCCGTGCCGAAGGAGATCATGACGCTGGTCGACCGTC
>NZ_JASNJD010000060.1 GCF_030164425.1 Pseudodonghicola flavimaris
CAGCAGGGCATGGCGCTGTGCGACCTTGAGGTCTTCGGCCACCATTTCAGCGCACATTTCCTGCACGGTGATTTCCGGCACCCAGCCGAGCTTCTCTTTTGCCTTGGCCGGATCGCCGAGCAGCGTGTCCACCTCGGCGGGACGGAAATAGCGCGGATCGATCCGCATGATCACATCGCCGACCTTCAGCGCCGGGGCGGCGTCGCCCTCGATCGCGGTGATGGTGGCGATCTCCTCGACCCCCTCGCCGGAGAATTCCAGGCTGATGCCCAGCTCCGCCGCCGACCAGGCGATGAACTGGCGCACGGTATATTGCACCCCGGTGGCGATGACGAAATCGTCGGGCACGTCCTGCTGCAGCATCATCCACTGCATCCGCACGTAGTCCTTGGCATGGCCCCAGTCGCGCAGGGAATCGATGTTGCCCATGTAGAGGCAGGGCTCCAGCCCCTGGGCGATATTGGCCAGACCGCGGGTGATCTTGCGGGTCACGAAGGTTTCGCCGCGGCGCGGGCTCTCGTGGTTGAAGAGGATGCCGTTGCAGGCATACATCCCATAGGCCTCGCGGTAGTTCACCGTGATCCAATAGGCATACATCTTGGCCACCGCATAGGGCGAGCGCGGGTAGAAGGGGGTGGTTTCCTTCTGCGGGATCTCTTGCACCAGGCCGTAGAGCTCAGAGGTCGAGGCCTGGTAGAAGCGGGTCTTCTTCTCCAGCCCGAGGAAGCGGATCGCCTCCAGCAGCCGCAGGGTGCCGATGGCGTCGACGTCGGCGGTATATTCCGGCGCCTCGAAGGAGACCGCCACATGGCTCTGCGCCCCGAGGTTATAGACCTCGTCGGGCTGCACCTCCTGCAGGATGCGGGTCAGGTTCGAGGTATCGGTCAGATCGCCGTAATGCAGCCGGAAATTGGCGTGATCCACATGCGGATCCTGATAGATGTGATCGACACGCTGGGTGTTGAACAGCGAGGCACGGCGCTTGATGCCGTGAACCTCATAGCCTTTTTCCAGGAGAAACTCAGCCAGATAAGAGCCATCCTGCCCTGTGATGCCGGTGATGAGTGCTTTGCGGGTCAT
>NZ_JASNJD010000006.1 GCF_030164425.1 Pseudodonghicola flavimaris
CCCAGCGATCTGAGAAACGCAGTCTGAGCATCCATTGCGAAACGCACTCCCATCTTGAGATGGGTATCACCTCGCAGTCCGCGCCGGCGCAGACAACGTGCCGCTCAGACACCGCTTACGTATCTTCGACCAGCTGCCTTACCTGTTCGTAGTCCTCAACAGTCGCGACCACTGCTCCGCTTTCATCCCTCTCCCTTGAATCTGCGTGCAACAGTGCAACAGTTTTGACCAAGGTGATTACCTTCGGGAAATCCCTCAGGATTCTTGGATGCGATGCGGGAAGCGCCTCCGCAATTTCGCTTAGGAATGGGATGGACACTTCACAGGGGTTCTCTCTCATCTCCCGGTACTTGTCATGGAAGGGCTCCAACTCTTCAGGCGTTGGCTCCGTTGTCCCTGCCCCTGATGCCTGGGCCAACAACACCGCTCTGATCTGCTCCGAGCCTTCCTCGATATTGTAGGTCAGCATCCGAGACTGATCCTCATGGTGGATTCTCGTCGCTGTGGTTGTCATGATCAGACCGCAAGGCCCTTCGACGACTGGCAACTCAATCCCCTGTAACCCGTCTCGGGTGCTCTGCACTGTGGCGTATCTGATCTGCCCTTCGGTCAAGAGTTGCCTTAGGAAAGCCCGTCCAACCCCATTAGACATTCCAGCCGCTTCTTGAATGATCAAGGTCTTATGCCGAAGATCAAGCTGCCCCCCCATGTAGGCCAGTGCTCGTTCCGACATACCCTCGAATTGCTCGTAGGCTTCCGTCGGGACATACCGTTGCGCACATGCGAGACCATATGATTTACCGCTACTGGCTGGCCCCATGATCAACAGGGAAACCGGCTTATCTTGTAGCGCGGACAGAAGGGACAAGTAGGCCAGAACTGGCAGCTTGGTATCGCCTATATAGCCATGCTTCCGCAGGCTTTCTTCAAGTTCGTCAATCAATTTTATCTCCAATATTCAAGATGTTAAGGGAAGCAGGATCGCAACCCCTACATTAATGATCCCATGAAACAGAGGAGACAAAAACGGAGATGAAATGATGAAGGATTTATCCTTTAATCCGTCTTTGGTCGCACAAGTGTGCGCACAATCTGGAAGCACTAGGTACCCAGATCAGTTCAGAACAATGCGCGATAGGCGACGCCAGCTAGTGCAGCGATTGAGAATATACCAACGAAGAATACTGCCAGCCCAGCAAATTTCCATTTATCGTATGCGTAGGCCAGCGCCGCAAAAAAGATGAAGCCGAAGATTAGATCAAGAAACCCAATACCTTCGCCTTGCTCGTATCGACTCCATGGCTCTCCATTTAGCGCCCAGTTATCTTGGGCATGACTGAATTCAGGGGGCACGATAACAGTTATTATGGCAATCAGGAGGGTTAAACTGGGAAAAAATATAAGCTGCTGATTTCTTTCATCCTTGCCCTGCATATTTTGCTCCGATTTTCTCGCCTCTGTTACGATAGACGCCCAAAGTCCTTCCTCTCTGCCGTCGTCCTCATTCCTTTTCCGGATCATGTCCATCGGCCATTTCTTAGTCTAAGCCAAAGCCAAGCCGACGCAATGGCGACAATTGCCCCTACTGCCCCGACGTCGAAGACAAGGGATGCCTTCCACTGGCAGAGATTGCCGAAATTATTGAACGCATGGTGTAACTGTTCTTGTTCCGTCCCAGCGGGCAACGGGCAATCAGCCCGAAAGAAACCGAGAGCTGTACGTCCAGGAAGTAAGAAGCCCCCAGTGAACAGAAGTTCGTCAAAGAGCCAGACGAAGGCTCCAGTGATAGAAATAGCGGCTAAGACAATACTCTCTCGCTTACTCAAACTACGCGCCTCCTTACCTGGATAAAACTAGAATAGATGCAACCGTAAATGCAGACCAACCCAAGCGCAGTTTGGCAAGCCCCCAATAACCTGTAAACCAGTCTCACTCACTCTTCAAAACGTCTTTTACCATCACTCATCCCTTATCGAGATTCAGGAAATATCCATTCATACTGTTTGGGCGGCATGATACCCTTACCCGAATTTTGTTGAGCGACTTGATCTCAACATTGGGGTAGCCTTCAAGCTTTGCCTGCGCATCCTTGATGCTGGTGGCCACATAGAGATCGACCCTTGGCTCATTATCCCAACCGCATACTCCGACAACCTCCACCCCAACGGCCTTAATGCTCTTGTCTTCGGGTATGACAAAACACCCATCGCTTCCACCCAAATGCAAGGTAGCACTGTCATTCATAAAGACATGCTCTCGCATTCCAACTTCCACAACCGACTGAAAATCTGGCGGCTCCTCACACATCAGGATGGAAAGGATTAGTTCCAACATAAGCTCACACAGGCTCAATACATACTATCATTCATTCTTCCCCAGAACGCCTCAGTTGCCTGTACTCCACCCTGATAATTTTCTCGATTGATTTCACTTGGATCATTTCCAACCCGTTTTCTAACATCCATTCCCTGAGCTGTCTGGCCTGCTCGGAAACCGTAGCGGCAAGTTCACCGCGCCCCGCCCTTGAACGCAACTCCTCAACGATAGCCTCCTTGTTTGAAGGTCGGCCCCTCGGTCTTACTGGCGGTGCCTGATCAGGGAACCAGAAGCGCGGCAAGGGCCAGCCCTGCTTAATCGCAAACTCCTCAACCCAATCTTTTGTAACCCCCGTTTCAGGCGAAGGGAGGGATTCCAAGTCACAGACGTCTTCGACGGGAACCAGACCCTCAGCCCGCCAGTCTCTCCCCAGTGCTAAATTAACATGAGCTCTTTGTAGTTCTGCCTCAATCACCTTCTGGGGAAGCCCCACTGTGCGCTCCCGATGCCATTCTTGCGCAATGACGTTGATCGGCAGAATTCTTACATTCCTATAGGGGTCGGTTGGCAAATCTTCACTTGCTCCAAGTATTCTCTCTTGCGCTCCAAGTTAAAGCCACGTCCGTAGCGTGTTCCAACGCCACCAACGCTGCTCCACCCACCGATGTTGTCGATAAGCTCCAACGGGGCACCAACGTCCCTCAGGCGGTCCCTCATTGTATGTCGGAAACAATGGCAGGTCAGGTCACCGTAGGTTTTTGAGAGGTACTTGTTAAGCGTGTTGCTCGCATGAGTAGCGACGAAGCCGGTCTCCTTCTTCCACCGGGGGAAGACATAAGCCTCTTTTCCAGCCCTCTCTTGAAGCATGTGCATCGCCTCAAGGGCAGCCCCGATTAGCGGAACCTCCCGCTCAGAGTTTCGTGTCTTGAGTCTCCTCAGCGGGTGGGGAGTGATACGCATTACCGCTTCACCCAAACAAACGTCCTCCCACCGCAAGCCAACGACCTCAGCCAGCCGCGCACCTGTCTCACCGAGGATCGGCAGAACCAATCTTGTGTCTTTCCCAGACGCCAGAGCCTCGATGTACAAGGCGGCCAATTGCTCACTTGAGAATACCGCTCTGCTGCTGGCGTCTTTGCCTTCGTGCGGGATGTTCAACCGGGCGAAGGGGTTTCGCTTGTCTTCTTCCTGTTCATGGAAACCGAACTCGAAAACGGCATGAAGGGACTGGATTCTACGCCTAACTGTTGCACTCTTGTTGCCTTTTTCAAGAAGGGCCTGCACCAGTTGTCTTGCCTCCGCCCGCGTATACTGGGCGATATCTTTGTTCCCGCAGATATCCAGAAGCGCCGCCACAGCAAGGCGGACAGGACGTTCACAGATATCCCTGAGGGCAAGATACTGTTCGAGACAAGCGGCAAGGTCCATCGACTTAGGTGACAGGCTATGGGCAAGCCTCTGCACATCAACAGGGAGAACATTGTCAGCAGCCCACAGCGCATCCAGTTTGGAACTTAGAGCACTGGCTGTCTTTTCTGCCTTGTCTTCGTCCCGCCCTAAGTTCACTCGAACTAGAGTGCACCCGAAGGCTTCCGCCACCCCCTTAGGCACCCGGCGATTGTAGTAGTATGTCTCCCCACGTCGAACCGTGTGACGCAATTTGTATACCATCTGAAGCTCCAAGCTTTGAATAACACTCGGACAACAAACAGTTTTCTTGGAGAGTATGGTGCGGTCGAGAAGACTCGAACTTCCACTCCGGTTAAGGAACAGCGACCTCAACGCTGCGCGTCTACCAATTCCGCCACGACCGCACTGTCTTAGCTTGGTAGGCGGCCTCTTAGCGAACGCGCAGGAGGATGTGAAGAGGAAATAAGCCTGCCGCGCAAAATATCCCGTTGCGGTGCGGCTCCGCTCTGCACCGGAGCCTTGCCGCCGCCCCGTCGGATGGCGTGGCCTCCGCCAGAGCGCATCATTCAGGAGGAGGCTGTCCGGGCATCGCGGTCGGCAAACGGCGCAGGATCCGGCCGGGACTGGGAAGGACGATGCGGCCGCCGCGAAGGCGGCCACCGCGCCGACTGGGAACGCGGATTTGCGCCCCGCCCCTCTTCCCCCCGGCCGCGTTCCGCGCTAGGTCCGCCGCATGGTCGAATGGAAAATCACCGACGGGCTCACCGCGTATCAGGACGCGCTGGACTTCATGGAGGCCCGCGTGGCGCAGATCGCCGCCGGCGAGGCGGAGGAATGCATCTGGCTGCTGGAGCATCCGCCGCTCTACACCGCCGGCACCAGCGCCCGGCCCGAGGATCTGACCGATCCCGATCGCTTCCCGGTCTACGAGGCCCGGCGCGGCGGGCAATATACCTATCACGGACCCGGCCAGCGGGTGGTCTATGTGATGCTCGACCTCAACAGGCGCGGCCGCGACGTGCGCGCCTTCGTCCAGCAGCTGGAAACCTGGGTGATCGCCGCCCTGGCCGACTTCAACATCAGCGGACATATCCGCGACGGACGCGTCGGCGTCTGGGTCGAGCGGCCGGAGAAGCCGAGAACGATCACCGGCAAGATGGCCGAGGACAAGATCGCCGCCATCGGCATCCGGCTGCGCAAATGGGTCAGCTTCCACGGTATCTCGATCAACGTCGATCCCGATCTGGAGCATTTCACCGGCATCGTGCCCTGCGGCATCACCGAATACGGGGTGACCAGCCTGGTCGATCTGGGCCTGCTGGTGACGATGGACGATCTCGACGTGGTGCTGCAACGCAGCTTCGCCGAGGTGTTCGGCCCGCTCTGAGCCCGAAACGGACCGCCCAACGTCCCACCCGGCCCCGACGCTGCCAAGGCCGCTTTGCGGCCTGCCTCCGGCGGGGATATTTTGGGCCAGAAAAAGACCAAGGACAGTCCCCTGACGCAGGCCGCGGCACGGGCCGCCCGGCGGCGCGGCGGTTGACATTCCGACGGCCTCGCCCAAGGATCGCCGCGCCTGCCGGGGAGGGTCGTCATGGCGAAAGAAATCCGCACATTTGCCGTCATCGGGCTCGGCTCCTTCGGTCAGGCCGTGGCCTCGGAACTGGCGCGCTTCGGCAACAAGGTGATCGGCATCGATCTCGACGATCGCCGGGTGGCGCAGGTGGCCCCGATCCTCGATGCCGCCGTCATCCTCGACACCACCGACGAGCTGGCACTGCGCGAGGCCGGCATCGACCGCTATGACGTCGCGCTCACCGCCATCGGCCGCGATATCGAGGCCAGCATCCTGACCACCATGAACCTCAAGATGCTGGGGATCGAGACGATCTGGGCCAAGGCCTCCAGCAGGACCCATCACCGGATCCTGTCGAAGCTGGGCATCGATCGGGTGATTCTGCCGGAACAGGAGATGGGCCGACACATCGCCCAGATGCTGAATAACCCCGTGGTGCAGGATTATGTCAGCCTCGGCAACGGCTACAACGTCGTCACCATCGTGATGCCGGAGCGGCTGGAGGGCACACCGCTCTCCGCCCTTGGGATCGGCGATCCGCATGACGTCCGGTTGCTGGGGCTGATGCGCGGCACCGAGTTCCGGGCGGCGGAGACGGCCGATTTCGCTCTCGCCTGCGAGGACAAGCTGATCCTGCTGGGCAAACGCCCCGAGCTGCGCCGGTTCGGCGATTCGCTCTGATCCGGCGCGCCGATGCAGCCCCTGCTCTCCACATTCTCCCGCCGGATCGCCCGGACGCCGCCGCCGCTGTTTCTCGCCGCGCTCTATGCGGCGCTGATCCTGGCCGGTGCCCTGCTGCTGATGCTGCCGGTGTCGCGGACCATCCCGCTCAGCTGGTCGGATGCGATCTTCACCGCCACCTCCGCCGTCACCGTCACCGGGCTGGTGGTCTTCGACATCGGCTCGGGTCTGACGCTGTTCGGTGAAATCGTCCTGGCCCTGCTGATCCAGCTGGGCGGCCTGGGGCTGATGACCTTCGCGGTGTTGATCCTCGGCGCGCTGGGACTGCCGGTGGGGCTGACCGGGCAAATCTATCTGCGCGAGGAGCTGAACCAGAATTCGATGCACCAGCTGATGAAACTGGTGAAGACCATCCTCAAGGTTGTGCTGGTCTGCGAGCTGGCCGGTGCCCTGCTGCTCTCGGCCAGTTTCATTCCGCATTCCGGGGTGCTGCGCGGCCTGTGGGAGGCGCTGTTTCACGCCATATCCGCCTTCAACAACGCCGGCTTCTCCACCTTTCCCGACGGGCTCGTGCCCTTCGCGACCGATCCGCTGGTCAACCTCGTGATCCCGGCGCTCTTCATGATCGGCGGCATCGGCTATGTGGTGCTGCACGATATCTTCAGCGGCAAGAGCCCGCGGCTATGGTCGATGCACAGCAAGATCATGCTGCTGGGCACCGCCATCCTGGTGCCCTGGTCGGTGGGCCTGTTCGCACTGCTGGAATGGCACAATCCCGGCACGCTTGGCCAGTTCGACAGCGTCACTGCCCGGCTGATCGTCAGCTGGTTTCAGGGGGTGACGCCCCGCACCGCCGGGTTCAACACCACCGATATCGGCGCCCTGCACGACAGCACCGCGATGCTCTTCATCTCGCTGATGCTGATCGGCGGCGGCCCCACCTCCACCGCCGGCGGCATCAAGGTCACCACCTTCGTGGTGATGCTGCTGGCCACCGGTGCCTTCTTCCGCCGACAGAGCCAGATTCACGCCTTTGGCCGCAGCATCGCCCTGGAAGAGGTGCTGAAGGTCATGGCGCTGACGGCGATCTCGGTGATGCTGATCTTCATCGCCGTCTTCCTGCTGACGATGACGCATGAAGGGCATTTCCTCGACATCAGCTTCGAGGTCGCCAGCGCCTTCGGTACCGCCGGCCTGTCGCGCGGCTTCACCGGCGATCTGTCCGGCTTCGGCCGGGCGGTGATCATCGTGGTGATGTTCCTGGGCCGGGTCGGCCCGCTGACGCTGGGCTTCTTCCTCGCCACCCGGACAACGCCGCGGGTCCGCTACCCCGCCGGCACCATCCACCTGGGCTGACCCCCCGGGCCTAGCCATGGCCGAACCTGGCGGCGCCGGCACAGGCGAAGGGGGCGCATTCCAGCTCCAGCGTGCTGTGGCCGATACCGAAATCCGCATGCAGCCGCTGCTTGACCGCCGCCTTCACCGCGTCCGCCCGCGACCAGTCGGCCTCGGCAATGACCAGATGCGCCTCGAGCGAGGGCTGATGTTCCTGCATGATCCACAGATGCACGTGATGCACCTCTGCGACGCCCTCCACCGCCTCCACCGCATCGGCCACACTCTCGGCGCGCAGATCGGCGGGACCGGCCAGCATCAGCACGCCGAAGACCTCGCCGACATCGGACCAGACATGCCACAGGATATAGGCGGCGATCATCAGCGTCACCAGCGGATCGACCCAGGTCCAGTCCCACAGGATCACCGCCGTCCCCGCCACGATCACCGCGACCGAGCCCATGGCATCGGCGACATTGTGCAGAAACGCCGCCCGGATGTTCATGCTGTCCTTGGACAGCGCATAGGTCAGCGCCGCGGTGGCCAGATCCACCACCAGCGCCAGGATCGCGATCCAGACCACCAGCCAACCGTTCACCGGCTCCGGCTCCAGAACCCGCATCACCCCCTCGTAGATCAGGTAGATCGCCAGAACCACCAGCGTGGTGTAATTGACGAGCGCGGCCACCGCCTCCGCCCGGCCATAGCCGAAGCTCATCTGCGCGGTCGCCGGCCGCCGGGCGATCCTGCGGGCGCCGAAGGCGATGATCAGCGCGATCGCGTCTGAGAAATTGTGCAGCGCATCGGCGATCAGCGCCAGCGACCCCGACAGGATGCCACCGACGATCTGCGCCAGCGTCAGCGCCATGTTGACCGCTACCGCCCAGGCCACCCGGGCATCCCCCGCCCCGGCCGAGAGGTGGTGATGGTGATGATGATGGTGGTGAGACGCATGGTCCTGCGGCATCGCGATCGTCCTTGTCCTGAGTCGCCTGCGACCCTAATCTCTCTAGCGACTAGAGCTTCAAGAGGGCAAATCATGCTGTCGATCGGCGAAATGTCGCGGCGTACCGGGGTCAAGGTGCCGACCATCCGCTTTTACGAAGGCAAGGGGCTGCTCAGCCCCGCCGCCCGCACCGAGGGCAATCAGCGCCGCTACGATCAGGCCGCCCTGACCCGGCTCAGCTTCATCCGTCACGCCCGCGATCTCGGCCTGCCGCTCGAGGATATCGCGGCGCTGATTTCGCTGGAGCGCGCCGAGGGCACCGCCCTCGACCGCGCCCATGACATCGCCCGGCGCCAGCAGGCCCGGCTGCGCGACCGGATCGCCCGGCTGGAACGGCTGGAACGCGAACTCGACCGCATCGCCGGGGCCTGCGACGGCCAGCACGATCAGAGCTGCGCCGTCCTGCATGCCTTCAGCGATCACGGCCCCTGCGCCGGCCCGCACTGACCGGCCCCCTTCGATCTGGCTCAAATATCCTCGGGGGTGAATTGGCCGCAGGCCAAGAGGGGGCGGACAGCCCCCTCCCCTCAGGTTGCCGCCAACTTACACCGCCGCCAGGGCAGCGCGGATCTTCTCCGCCTGCTCGGCCAGAACAGCCTGATCGGCCATCTGCCCCGGCGGACGCAGCCGGTCGCCCTCGTGCCGCGGCAACACGTGAAAATGCAGGTGAAACACTTCCTGGCCGCCCACCGCCTCGTTGAACTGCTGCACGGTGACGCCGCCGGCGCCGAAGGCCGCCATCACCGCCTGGGCCATCTTCTGCGTCGTCGCGATCACTGCCGCCAGCTGATCGGCGCTGGCGTCCAGCAGGTTGCGGCAGGGGGTCTTGGGAATCACCAGGCAATGACCATCGGCCCGGGGCATGATATCCATGAAGACGAAGGTCGCCTCATCCTCATAGACCTTGTGACACGGCAGGTCGCCGCGCAGGATCTTCGCAAAGATATTCTCCGGATCGTAAGTCATCGCCCTGAAATCCCGTTGTTGTGGTGCAGACCGGTTCTGCGCCCGCAGTCATGCGGGGGCCGGCCGTGGCCGTCAACCCCGCCCCCTGCCCCGATCACCGCGCCGGACCGGAGGGCGCCCGGCAGCTTTCGACGGGAAAAATGCATCTCTACTCCATTTGGATCATGCGGCCGGGCTGCGGCACGCGCATAGAAGATCCTGTTCCGAGTGAGTGTATTTTGAAACAAATCTGATTTCATTTCCCGCCCCGCCGCCACATTATGGCCCAGCGACCGTCCTAGACCCCGTTGTTCGCGGGGCGGGCATTCCCTCCCGACGCGCCCCCTGATCCGTTTCCCCAAGCCGATCCGCTGCCGCCCACCGACCGCGGCCGGCTCCCCCGGGGCCAGGGTGCGGATCGATCGCCCCCGGTTCTGCCCCGGCCCTGTCCCGCGCGGCGCCGGCCAGACCGCAAGCGCGGCTGCCGCGAAGGCAATTTATCTTGATCCAGATCAAAGTCTTTCATTGATGCACTCACCGAGGCATTCTAAAACCTGCACAAGGGCATGTGCCTGCAAGCGCGGCACACTGTCACACGCAACAGGGAGGGACTAAATGGCGGACGCAGCCATTCACGGCCACGAACACGAGGACCAGCGTGGCTTTTTCACGCGCTGGTTCATGTCGACGAACCACAAGGACATCGGCATCCTCTATCTGATCTTCGCCGCCTTTACCGGCCTGATCTCCGTGACCTTTACCGTTTTCATGCGCCTGGAGCTGATGGAGCCCGGCGTTCAATACATGTGTCTGGAAGGGTTCCGGCTGTTCGGCGGCGGAGGAGAATGCACGCCCAACGGTCACCTCTGGAACGTGCTGATCACCTACCACGGCGTCCTGATGATGTTCTTCGTGGTGATCCCGGCGCTGTTCGGCGGGTTCGGCAACTATTTCATGCCGCTGCAGATCGGCGCGCCGGATATGGCCTTCCCGCGGATGAACAACCTCAGCTTCTGGCTCTATGTCGCCGGCACCTCGCTCGGCGTCGCCTCGATGCTGACCCCGGGGGGCAACGATCAACTCGGCTCCGGCGTCGGCTGGGTGCTCTATCCGCCGCTGTCGGTGAAAGAGGGCGGCATGTCGATGGATCTCGCGATCTTCGCGGTCCACGTCTCCGGCGCCTCCTCGATCCTCGGCGCGATCAACATGATCACCACCTTCCTGAACATGCGCGCCCCGGGCATGACGTTGTTCAAGGTGCCGCTCTTCGCCTGGTCGATCTTCGTCACCTCCTGGCTGATCCTGCTGTCGCTGCCGGTGCTGGCGGGCGCGATCACCATGCTGCTGATGGACCGTAACTTCGGCTTCACCTTCTTCGATCCCGCCGGTGGCGGCGATCCGGTGCTCTATCAGCATATCCTGTGGTTCTTCGGCCATCCCGAGGTCTACATCGTGATCCTGCCGGGCTTCGGCCTGATCAGCCACGTGATCGCCACCTTCTCGCGCAAACCGGTCTTCGGCTATCTGCCGATGGTCTGGGCGCTGATCGCCATCGGCGTGCTGGGCTTCGTCGTCTGGGCCCACCACATGTACACCGTCGGCCTCAGCCTCAACCAGCAGGCCTATTTCATGATGGCCACAATGGTGATCGCGGTGCCGACGGGGGTGAAGATCTTCTCCTGGATCGCGACGATGTGGGGCGGCTCGATCGAGTTCAAGGCGCCGATGCTCTTCGCCTTCGGCTTCCTGGTGCTCTTCACCATCGGCGGCGTCACCGGCATCGTGCTCAGCCAGGCCGGCGTCGACCGGGCCTATCACGACACCTATTACGTGGTGGCGCATTTCCACTACACGATGTCGATGGGCGCGGCCTTCTGCATCTTCGCCGGGGTGTACTTCTACTTCGGCAAGATGACCGGGCGGCAATACCCCGAAGGGCTGGCCAAGCTGCACTTCTGGCTGTTCTTCATCGGCGTCAACCTGACCTTCTTCCCGCAGCACTTCCTGGGCCGTCAGGGGATGCCGCGCCGCTATATCGACTATCCGGAGGCCTTCGCCTTCTGGAACAAGATCTCGTCGACCGGCGCGCTGATCTCCTTCGCCTCCTTCCTGCTGTTCTTCGGCATCATGTTCTATTCCCTGTTCCGCGGCGCCCGCGTGACAGAGAAGAACTACTGGAACGAATATGCCGACACGCTGGAATGGACCCTGCCGTCGCCGCCGCCCGAACATACGTTCGAGCAACTGCCCAAGCGCGAGGACTGGGACAAGGGCCACGCGCATTAAGCGCAGGCTGCCATCCCGAAACAGAAAGGCCCCGGCATCGCGCCGGGGCCTTTTTTCATTTGGGGCCCGCGCCTCCCCCGCACAATCCGCAGGTTTTTCCACCCCGCCCCCCGGCCTGTCACACGGGCGTGATCTTCCGCCTCTATCGCGGGCCGGCACCGGCCTCCGGCACAGCGCCAGGCCATGAATTGAGACAGTTCGATTTGATTTATCGGGGGGCAACATGACCGAGATCACCAGCAAACTTCTGAAAAATTCCCTGGGCTACGACAAGACCGGCAGCTTCGACAGCGGCGCCGGTGAAGGCGGCTCGGAAGTCGTCGCCTATCTCGACGGGACGCTCTATGTCACCAATGGCGCCGAGGACCGGATCGACCTGTTCGACGCCGAGAGCCAGTCGCTGATCACCTCGCTCGACCTGACGCTGATCGCGGATTACGCGGGCGTGAACTCGGTCGCCGTTTCCGCCGCCGGGGTTGCCGTCGCGGTCGAGCGCGAAGGCGCAGGTGGCGAGACCATGACCGGCGTCGTCGCGGTCTATCCGCTCGACGCGGTCTCCGGCGACCTGCCCGCCGCCACCATCGAGGTCGGCAACCTGCCCGACATGGTCACCTTCTCCAAGGACGGCGCCTATATCTTCGTGGCCAACGAAGGCGAGCCGAAGGCGGACGGCGATCCCGCCGGCTCGATCTCGGTGATCGAGGTGGCGACGATGACCGCCACTACCGTCGGTTTTGAAGCCTTCGACAGCCAGATCGCCACGCTGGAGGCCGCCGGCGTCCGGATCTTCCCCGGCGTTCTGCCCTCCACCGATTTCGAGCCCGAGTACATCGCCGAGGGGCCCGACGGCACGCTCTATGTCACGCTGCAGGAAGCCAATGCGGTCGCCGTCTTCGATCTGGAGACCATGAGCTTCACCGAAATCCTGCCGCTGGGCACCGCCGATCACAGCGAGAAGGGCCATGGCATCGACCCCAACGACAAGGACGATGCGATCAATATCCACACCGTCGATGTCGAAGGGCTGCGCATGCCCGATGCCATCGCCACCGCCGAGATCGGCGGCAAGACCTATTTCCTCACCGCCAATGAAGGCGACGATCGCGGCGACTTCGACGAGGGCGGCGATGCAGCGCGGGTCGAGGATATCCTGGCCGGCGACGTGCCCGGTGTCTCGATCGACCCCGATGCCTATACCGCGGCGGAACTGGAAGATCTGGCGCGTCTGACCGTCTCCATCATCGATGGGGACACCGATGGCGACGGCGACATCGACGTGCTGCATTCCTACGGCTCGCGCTCCTTCACCATCTACGACACCGACGGCAACGTGGTCTTCGACTCCGGCGACGACTTCGAAACCCTGATCGCCGAGCTGCGCCCGGCCAACGCCTTCAACAACGACGATTACCCCTCGGACGATCCCGATGTGGTGGACGAGAACCGCTCCGACAACAAAGGGCCGGAGCCCGAGGCCATCGCCGTGGGCGAAGTCGACGGCAAGATGCTGGCCTTCATCGGGCTGGAGCGGGACGGCGGGGTCATGATCTATGACATCTCGAACCCGAAAAAGGCCAGCTTCGTCGATTACATCGACAGCTCCGTCACCGGCGACGCCAGCCCCGAGGTGATCAAGTTCATCGCCGCCGAAGACAGCGAAACCGGCGTGGCGCAGATCGCCGTCAGCTACGAGATCTCGGGCACCACGGCGCTCTATGATCTGGCCTTCGGTCACCGGTTCAACGGCACCAACGACGCCGATGAAATCACTGGCACCGTCGGCGACGACACCCTGGTCGGTCACAGGGGCGCCGATGTGCTGGACGGCGGCGCCGGCGACGATCTGCTGAAGGGCCAGAAGGGCACCGACACGCTGATCGGCGGCACCGGCAACGACGTGATGAAGGGCGGCGCCGGCGCCGATACCTTCGTCTTCGATCTGGGCGATGGCGAAGACACCATCGTCAGCCTCGGCAAGCGCGACGTCATCGACCTGAGCGCCACCGGGCTGGACTTCGCCGATCTGACCATCACCGCGACCGGCGGCAACGATTACACCGTTGCCTATGGCGACGAGGGCGATGTGATCAGCCTGACGCTGAACGCCGGCAACACCGTTCTGGACGCCGACGACTTCCTGTTCTGATCGAACGACAACCGGGACCGCAGGGTTTCGACCGGACAGCCGCGGGTCCTGCCGCGGCTGTCGTTTTTTCCGCCCTGGCCCGTGCGGCCGGGGCTCCCTGCCGGGGGGCTGGCTGTGCTAGAAGGGCTGCACCATGCCCTATCACTGGACCGATCCGGACCCCGACAGGCGGCAGCTCCAGCTCTGGCCGCACAACTCGCTGCCCCCGCGCGGGCTGGCGATCTTCGTGCTGGCGACCTTCGCGCTGCTGATGGTGCCACTGCTGTCGGTGCTGGGGTCGGTGCTGCTCTGGGGGCTGCTGCCCTTCATCCTGCTGGCGGTGGGCGGCGTCTGGTATGCGCTCGGCCGCAGCTATCGCGACCGCCGCATCCTGGAAACCCTGACGCTGGACGAGACCATGGCGCGGCTGACCCGGCGCAATCCCGACGGGCAGGAACTGGCCTGGGAATGCAATCGTTACTGGGCCACGGTGGAGATGCATCCCCACGGTGGCCCGGTGGAGCATTACGTCACCCTCAAGGGCGCGGGCCGCGAAGTGGAGATCGGCGCCTTCCTATCCGAGGAAGAACGCGAAGCGCTGTATCTGGAACTGCTGGCCGCCTTCCGGCGCTGAGCCGGGCCGCCGCCATGGGCGCCCCAGCCGTGGTAGCTGCCCTCAGCAGTTGCCAGAGGTGCAGAGCCGGTCCTTGACCTTGGGGCCGACCTTGCCGAAATCGATCTGGCCGGTGTAACGCGCCTTCAGCGCCCCCATCACCTTGCCCATGTCGCGAATCGAGCTGGCGCCAGTCTCATTGATCGCCTTGCCGATGGCGACCTCGACTTCAGATTCGTTCAGCTGGCGCGGCAGGAATTCCTCGATCACCGCGATTTCCTCGCGCTCCCGCTCCGCCAGATCCAACCGGCCGCCCTCTTCGTAGGCCCGGGCGCTTTCCTTGCGCTGCTTGGTCATCCGCCCAAGGATATCGAGGACATCGGCATCGCTGACGCCGCCCTCTTCTCCGTCGCCGGAGCCGCGGGCCGCGATATCCTTGTCCTTGATCGCCGCATTGATCAGGCGCAGCGTGGACAGCCGCGACGCGGCCTTGTCCTTCATCGCCTGCTTCAGCGCGGTGTTTACCTGGGTACGCATATCCATCATGTTCCGTCCATCCCCATGGAATCGAACCACCGACATTACAGAAGTAAAAAGCGCGCGACAACCCGGGGAAAATCAGCTAACATGTTGATTTATATTAATCTCCTAAAATTCGGGCGGACTTGACCCCAAGCGCGCCGCCCCTTACCTATCGTGCAATTTGTCGCCAGCCCCCCGAAGGAGAGTCGTGCCATGGCCCAGACCGCCCAGACCAAGCCCACCGCCTGCCTGGTTCTTGCCGATGGAACGATTTTCTACGGCACCGGCTTCGGCGCCACCGGCCAGACCGTGGCAGAGCTCTGCTTCAACACCGCGATGACCGGCTATCAGGAAATCATGACCGACCCCTCTTATGCCGGGCAGGTGGTGACCTTCACCTTCCCCCATATCGGCAACGTCGGCGTGAACCCCGAGGATGACGAAACCGCCGATCCGGTCGCTGCCGGCATGGTGGTGAAATGGGACCCGACCGAGCCCAGCAGCTGGCGCAGCGCCGAACGGCTGACCGACTGGCTGGCGCGGCGCGGCCGCATCGCCATCGGCGGCATCGATACCCGCCGGCTGACCCGGGCGATCCGCCAGCAGGGAGCGCCGCATGTCGCCTTGGCCCATGATCCCGAGGGCAATTTCGACATCGCCGCCCTGGTCGCCGCCGCCCGTGGATTCTGCGGCCTTGAGGGGCTGGACCTGGCCAAGGACGTCACCTGCGCCCAATCCTATCGCTGGGACGAAATGCGGTGGGCCTGGCCCGAAGGCTATGCGCCGCAGACCGCGCCGGAGCATAAGGTCGTGGCGATCGACTACGGCGCCAAGCGCAATATCCTGCGCTGCCTGGCCAGCGCCGGCTGCGATGTCACCGTGCTGCCCGCCACCGCCACCGCGGCGGAGGTTCTGGCGCATAATCCCGATGGCGTCTTCCTGTCGAACGGCCCGGGCGATCCGGCCGCAACCGGCGGCTATGCGGTGCCGATGATCAAGGAAATCCTCGACAGCACCGATCTGCCGGTCTTCGGCATCTGCCTCGGCCACCAGATGCTGGCGCTGGCGCTGGGGGCGAAGACCGTGAAGATGAACCACGGTCACCATGGCGCCAACCACCCGGTGAAGGACCTGGAAACCGGCAAGGTCGAGATCACCTCGATGAACCACGGTTTCGCCGTCGATGCGCAGTCGCTGCCCGCCGGGGTGATCGAAACCCACCGGTCGCTGTTCGACGGGTCGAACTGCGGCATCCGCATGGCTGATCGGCCGGTCTATTCGGTGCAATACCACCCCGAGGCCAGCCCCGGCCCGCAGGACAGCTTCTATCTGTTCGAACGCTTCGCAACCGCCATGGCGGCGCGCAAGGAAACCGCCTGACCCGACGACGTGCAGGGGGCTTGGATGCCCCCTCATCAAAAATCTGCTCCTCCTCCCGGCACGTGCCAGAGGGCGCCCGCCCCCATTAACCTAGCGTTAACCGTCGCAGGGCAGCCTGTTGCCATCCCAGCAGATGCGGCAGGCGGTTGTGAGCAGACAGGAGTTTTCCGATCCCTTCCTCTTCGGGCCCTGGCCCGCGCGGGGGCCGCGCCGGCCGCTCGGCCGGTTTCTGATCGACCTCGGCATCATCACCCCCGGCCATCTGGCCGCCGCCCTGCACCTGCAGCGCCGGCACCGGCTGCGGCTGGGCGACGTGCTGATCGCCGAAGGCTGGGCGCGGCCGGCCGATATCCGCGCCGCCCTGGCCCAGCAACTGGGGATGCCGCAGGCCGATCTGCTGCGCCAGCCGCCCGACCCGCGCCTGCCCAGCCCACTGCCGCCGCCATTCTGGCTGCGCGCCAACCTGCTGCCCTGGCGTCGGATCGGGACGGAAACGCTGATCGCCTGCAGCGATCCGGAGGTCTTCGCCCGCCACCGTCCCCGGCTGGAGGCCGCCCTGGGATCGGTGCGCCCGGCACTGGCCGATGCCGCGCTGCTGGAACGCGCCATCGCCCGCCGCTTCGCCGGACCGCTGGCGGCGCGCGCCAGTCAACGGGTCGCCGCCGATCACTCCTGCCGCAACTGGGCACCGATGCGCCGCAGCACCGTCGGGCTGCTGCTGCTGATCGCCCTCGCCCTGCTGCTGCTGGCGCCCCGGGCGGCGCTGCTGCTGGCCTATGGCGCGGCCTTCGTCAGCCTCGGCCTGTTTCTGATCCTGCGCAGCACGGCAGCACTGGCGCATCTGCTGCACCGCCCGCCGACGCCGCGCCTGCCCGCCTGGGGAGACACCCGGCCGAAGGTGTCGGTCATGGTCGCGCTCTTCCGCGAGACCGAGATCGCCGGCGCGCTGCTGCACCGGCTGTCGCAGCTGACCTATCCCAAGGCGCTGCTGGAGGTGCTGCTGGTGCTGGAGGAACACGACGATACCACCCGCGCCGCCCTGACCCGCACCCGGCTGCCACCCTGGATCCGGATCGTCGAGGTGCCGGCCCATGGCGGGCTGACCACCAAGCCGCGGGCGCTGAACTACGCGCTGGATTTCTGCCGCGGCGAGATCGTCGGCGTCTGGGATGCCGAGGACGCGCCGCAGCCCGATCAGATCGAACGGATCGCGACCCGCTTCGCCCGCGCACCGGCGCGGGTGATCTGCCTGCAGGGCGCACTGGATTTCTACAACCCACGCACCAATTGGCGGGCGCGCTGCTTCACCCTGGAATATGCCAGCTGGTTCCGCATCGTCCTGCCCGGGCTGGCGCGGCTGAACCTGGTTCTGCCGCTGGGGGGCACCACCCATTACTTCCGCCGCGCCGCGCTGGAGGCCCTGGGCGGCTGGGACGCCCATAACGTCACCGAGGACGCCGACCTGGGGGTGCGGCTCTACCGCGCCGGTTACCGGGCGGAGATGGTCGGCACCACCACCTATGAGGAGGCCACCTGCCGCCCCTGGTCCTGGGTCAAGCAACGCTCCCGCTGGCTGAAGGGCTTCATGGTGACCTATCTGGTCCATATGCGGGCGCCGCGACGGCTGTGGTCCGATCTGGGGCCGCGCCGGTTTCTGGGGGTGCAGGCGTTCTTTCTCGGCACGCTGGGGCAGTTCCTGCTGGCGCCGCTGCTGTGGTGGATGTGGGCCCTGGCGCTGCGGCTGCCGCATCCGCTGGCGCCCCTGCTGACGCCGGAGACCACCCGGTTGCTGATCGGTCTGATGCTGGGAACCGAGGCGACGGGCATCCTCCTCGCCATGATCGCGGCGGCACGCAGCGGCCGCGCCGCGCTGTCGCCCTGGGCACTGGCGATGCCGCTCTATTTCCCGCTCGGTATCCTCGCCGCCTACAAGGCGCTTTGGGAACTCGGGCTCAATCCCTTCTACTGGGACAAGACCCGCCACGGCCAATCCCGCCCCGACGACCCGCAGGCGGCGCTGGAGCAGGAAGCGGAGATCAGCGGTTCCGCGACCGCTCGCGCGCGCCGGCGTCCTGCTGCAGGCGGGTCATGAAGGCGATGGAGATGTGATCTTTCAGCGCCTTTTCCGCCGCATCCTCGTCCCGCGCCTCGATCGCATCGACGATGCCGGAATGTTCGTTCTGGGCAATCTCGCCCCGCCCCTCCGCCGCCAGAGAGGTGTTGGCCATCAGCGCCATGGTCCGGTGCACCAGATCGAGTTGCTGCACCAGATAGCGGTTGTGCGAGGCCAGGTGGATCTGTTCGTGGAACCGCCGGTTCGCCCGCGACAGCGCCGCCGGGTCGCCGACCAGCGCATCGTCGGCACGCACCATCTCGCGCAGCACGCGGATTTCCTCCTCCGTCGCGTGGCGGGCCGCCAGCCGTGCCGCCAGCCCCTCCAGCTCGCGCCGCACCACGTAAAGCTCCGCCATCTGGTTGTGATCGAGCGAGGCGACGATCAGCGACCGGCCATCGCGTTCCAGCAGCGATTGCGTCTCAAGCCGTTGCAACGCCTCGCGGATCGGGGTGCGCGACATGCCGAAACGTTCCGCCAGCTCGCTTTCGACCAGCCGGTCGCCCGGCTTGTAGATGCCGATATCGATCGCGTCGAGAATCATCGAATAGGCGTCTTTCTGGGCGGGTTTGATCAGGCTCATGCGGGCTCGGTTCCGATTGCTTCGCCCTCGTGCATACAGGCTGGGCGCCGCCGCAATCAAGCGCAGCCTTGTCACAAGCCCCGAGCGGCGCATTGCCTCCGCCCCGCGAGAGGCATAGAGCTGGGACATGGTCAAACACGCATTCTCTCACATCAGCCACTGGGTCTTCGACCTCGACAACACGCTCTATCCGCCGCAGGCGCGGCTGTTCGATCAGATCGAGGTGCGGATGACGCAATTCGTCATGGAGACCCTGCGAGTGGAGCGGGCAGAAGCCGACCGGCTGCGCCGCACCTACTGGCAGCAATACGGCACCACGCTGGCCGGGCTGATGCGCGAACACGATCTGGACCCGATCCCCTATCTGGAAGCGGTGCACGACATCTCTCTCGATCACCTGGACCGCGACGCGGCGCTGGCCGAGGGCATCCGCGCCCTGCCGGGGCGGCGGATCGTCTATACCAACGGCTCCGCCCCCTATGCCGAGCGGGTCCTTGAAGCGCGCGGGCTGTCGGGCCTGTTCGACGCGATCTATGGCGTCGAGCATGCGGACTATGTCCCGAAACCGGAACGCGCCGCCTTCGAGACGATCTTCGCCCGCGACGGGGTGGTGCCGGACCGCGCGGCGATGTTCGAGGACGATCCGCGCAACCTGGCCGCCCCGCATGAGATGGGGATGCGCACCGTTCATGTCGCGCCCGAGCGGCACGAAGCCGATCACATCCATCATCACACCGACGATCTGGCAGAATTCCTGTCCCGGTTGATCTGACCCGGCGCGGGTCCGGCGGCGGAAACGGCAAGTGCGACAATTCGCGCCTTCAATCTGCGTCAGCATGTCCTACCTAGGCGCGATAGCTCAAACCGCATAGGCAACTCATGACCACTTCCGACCATCACGCCTCCGATCTTCCCAGCACCAAGGTTACGGTCTGGATCTTCGTCGCCGTGGCGATCTTTCTGGCCCTCTGGGGGACCTCGATCTTCCTGTTCGGCGTGCCCGGGCTCTATATCCCGGCGCTGGCGCTGGTGCCGGTGATGTATATCATCCTGGTGCTGATCTCGCGCGGCTAGCCGGCGCAACCAGCGCCCGCTGTCCGCCTCCCCGGACAGATTGGCATCTGGTCTCTGCCGCGGGGGCGGATTAACCTGCCCCCGATCCCGGCCGGAGAAAGACCATGACCGACAGCTGCGATATCCTGATTTCCGGTGGCGGCATCGCCGGGCTGACCGCCGCGGCGGTCTTCGGCCATGCCGGGTTCGACGTGATCTGCGTTGATCCGGCGCCACCGATCACCGACCGCGACGCCGAGGGCTCAGACCTCAGGACCACGGCCATCCTGCAACCCGGTCAGGCGCTGATGGCCGAGGCCGGCCTGTGGGATCGCCTCGCCCCCGAGGCGGCGGCGCTGCAGATCATGCGCATCGTCGATGCCGGAGGCGAAACGCCGACCCCGCGCGTCGTGCGCGATTTCAACGCCGCCGATATCTCGGACCAGCCGTTTGGCTGGAACCTGCCGAACTGGCTGCTCCGGCGTGAGCTCTCGGCCCATCTGGCCGGGCTCGCCAATGTCGATTACCGCCCCGGCACCGGCACCACCAGCCTGTTCACCCGCACGGCAGAGGCACGCGTCGGCCTCAGCGACGGCAGCCGGGTCAGCGCCCGTCTGGTGGTGGCGGCAGATGGCCGCAACTCTCCGATGCGGGAGGCCGCCGGCATCCGGGTGCACACCAGCCGTTACGGGCAGAAGGCGCTGGCGCTGGCGACCACCCATCCGATACCGCATGACAACGTATCGACCGAGATCCACCGCTCCGGCGGGCCCTTCACCCTGGTGCCACTGCCGGATTATCAGGGCAGTCCCTCCTCCGCGCTGGTCTGGATGGAGCGCGGGCCGCGCATTCAGGAGCTGCTGGAGATGGCCCCCGCCACGTTCGAGGCGGCGATGACCGAACGCTCCTGCGGGCTCTACGGGCCGCTCAAGCTCGCCTCCCGCCGCACGGTCTGGCCGATCATCAGCCAATGGGCCGAACGGATGGCGGGCGAGCGCGTGGCGCTGATGGCCGAGGCCGCCCATGTGGTGCCGCCGATCGGCGCCCAGGGGCTGAACACCTCGCTCGGCGATCTGCGGGCGCTCTACGATCTGGCGCTGGCCCGCCGCGACGGGCTGGGCGATGCCCAGATGCTGGACGCCTATCACAAGGCCCGCCATACCGAGATGATGGTGCGGGTGCGCGGCATCGACCTGCTGAACCGCGCCTCCATGGCCGAGGCGCAGCCGCTGCGCGACCTGCGCGCCGCCGGGCTCAACACGCTCTATTCGCTGCCGCCGGTGCGGCGGACGCTGATGCAGATGGGGCTGGGCGTGCGCTGACGCCGCGCGCCTAGCCGATCGGCCCGGGCCGGCGTTCCTCGCTCAGCACCACATTGGCCTCGACCTCTCCGGCCCCCGGCAGGGTCATGATCCGGCGCCGCAGCACCCGTTCGAAATCGGCCAGATCGCGCGCCACCACCCGCAACCGGTAATCGTAGCGTCCCAGCACGTGCTGGACCGTCAGAACCTCCGGGATGGCGGTGACCGCGCGTTCGAAATCGGCCAGGCTGACCCGGCCGTGATTGGCCAGCTTGATGCCGAGAAACACCGTCACACCGAAGCCGAGCGCCTCGCGGTCCAGATCCAGCCGGCGCCCGCGGATCACCCCGGCGTCTTCCAGCCGCTTCACCCGGCGCCAGGCCACCGGCTGGCTGATGCCCTGCCGCCGCCCCAGTTCGGCGGCGTTCAGCGTCGCATCCTCCTGCAGCGCCCGCAGCAGCGCCCGGTCGATATCGTCGAGATCGATCATATCGGCAATGTCTCCACATCCTTGATCGTCGCCACATGCATCAGCGCTTCGATCTCGGTGATATGCGGCAGGGTCAGGATGCGGCTGCGATATAGCTCCTGGTAATGCGGCATGTCGCGGGCCAGGACGGTCAACCGCACATCGACGCGGCCCAGAAAGGTCTGGATTTCGGACACTTCCGGCACCTCGCGGGCGGCAGCGATGAAGCGGTCGAAGGCCTGCGGTTCTGTCTTGTCGAGGCTGACGCGCAGCGACACCTCCACCGCGTAGCCCAGGGCATGCCAGTCGATCACCGCGCGCTGGCCCTTGAGCACCCCCAAGGCCTCCATCCGTTCCAGCCGCTTATAGGCCTTGGAGGCCGCCACCCCCGAGCTGCGCGCCAGATCGGCCACCGATTGCCGCGGGTCCGCCTGCAGATGGCGCAACAGGCGCCGATCGGTATCGTCGAGCATGATTTTTCCAAACTAAAGCCAGTTCTAGAATGATCCTCTAACAGACTGTCGGGAATATTCCAATTTCCATGCTGATTATCGCAACCGACAGGCGCATCTTGCGCTGGTCAACCCAAGAACCGGAGCAAATCCATGCGCGTTTATTACGATCGCGATTGCGACATCAACCTGATCAAGGACATGAAAGTGGCCATCCTCGGCTATGGCAGCCAAGGCCATGCCCACGCGCTGAACCTGCGCGATTCGGGAGCCAAGAACCTGGTCGTCGCCCTGCGCGAAGGCTCCGCCAGCGCCAAGAAGGCCGAAGCCGAAGGCCTGACCGTGATGGGCATCGCCGAGGCCGCCGCCTGGTGCGACCTGATCATGTTCACCATGCCCGATGAACTGCAGGCCGACACCTACAAGAAATACGTCCACGACAACCTGAAGGAAGGTGCCGCGATCGCCTTCGCCCACGGTCTGAACGTGCACTTCGGCCTGATCGAGCCGAAAGCCGGCGTCGACGTGATCATGATGGCCCCCAAAGGCCCGGGCCACACCGTGCGTGGCGAATACGTCAAGGGCGGCGGCGTGCCCTGCCTGGTCGCCGTGGCCAACGACGCCTCCGGCCGCGCGCTGGAAATCGGCCTGTCCTATTGCTCCGCCATCGGTGGCGGCCGCTCGGGCATCATCGAAACCAACTTCCGCGAAGAATGCGAAACCGACCTCTTCGGCGAACAGGCGGTTCTGTGCGGCGGTGTGGTCGAACTGATGCGCATGGGCTTCGAAACCCTGGTCGAAGCCGGCTACGCACCGGAAATGGCCTATTTCGAGTGCCTGCACGAGATGAAGCTGATCGTCGACCTGATCTATGAAGGCGGCATCGCCAACATGAACTACTCGATCTCGAACACCGCCGAATACGGCGAATACGTGTCCGGCCCGCGGGTTCTGCCCTACGAGGAAACCAAGGCCCGCATGAAGGGCGTTCTGACCGACATCCAGAACGGCAAGTTCGTGCGCGACTTCATGCTGGAAAACTCGGTCAACCAGCCGTTCTTCAAGGCGACCCGCCGGATCAACGACGAGCACCTGGTCGAGCAGGTTGGCAGCAAGCTGCGCGAGATGATGCCCTGGATCACCGCTGGCAAGCTGGTCGACAAAGCCAAGAACTGATCGGTCCGGCATCCCGGATCGCGAAAGGGGCCCTTGCGGGCCCCTTTTTGTTTGCCGCTATTTCTCGCGCCCGGCATAGCGTTCGCGCGCCTCCAGAATCTCCGGCACATTGGCGATCGCCCAGTCGCAGATCTGCCCCAGAAGCCGCGCGAATTCCCGGCCCAGCGGTGTCAGCTCGTATTCCACCCGCGGCGGCACCACCGGAAAAACCTCTCGCACGATCAGCCCGTCGCGCTCCAGCCCCCGTAGCGTCTGGGTCAGCATCTTGGGAGAAACCCCCTCAAGCCGCCGCTGCAGGTCGGTGAAGCGATGCCGCCCGCTGCGCAGCGCCATCATCGCCAGGTAGAGCCACTTGTTGCTCAGGACCTCCAGCACCGTGTGCGAGGGGCAGCTCCGACGGAACACATCGTAGGTGACGAAATCTCTGCTTTCCATGCGGTAAGTCTATACCCTCAAAGTGCGTTCTTCACAATCCATAGCCACTATCTCATGTATAGTGTCGGGCCCGGACAGGTCCGGGTTCCAGAGGTCCGCAACCGGACATCCGACAGGAGACCACATCATGAACCTGATTTCGCAAACCGCTTTCGGCGGGCCTGACGTGCTGCGCCTGAGCACCGCCCCCGACCCCGTCCCGGGCCCGGGAGAACTGCGCATCGCCATGGCAGCGGCCGGGATCAACCCGGTCGACAGTTTCATCCGTGCCGGGGCGCTGCCACTGTTGGGGCAGCCGCCGTTCCGCCTGGGCTGGGATATCGCCGGGCGGGTCGATGCCCTGGGGTCTGAGGTCTCCGACCTCGCCGCGGGCGACCGGGTGATGGGGCTGATCCGGTTCCCGGCAGAGGCCGGCGCCTATGCCGACAAGGTGATCGCCCCGGCGGCCGAGCTGGTCAGGACCCCGGCCGCGCTGAGCGATCTTCAGGCCGGTGCGCTGCCGCTGGCCGGGCTCACCGCTTGGCAGGCGCTGACCGACCATGCGGCGCTCCAGGCGGGGGAGCGCATTCTGATCCATGGCGGCGCCGGCGGAGTCGGCCATCTGGCCGTGCAGATCGCGCACGCATGCGGCGCCGAGGTCGTCGCGACCTCCAGCGCCGGCAAGAGCGCGGCGCTTCGGCAGTTCGGCGCGGATCGCGCCATCGACTATAACAGCGAAGACGCCGCTGCGGCCGGTCCGTTCGACGTGATCCTCGATCCCATCGGCGGCGCCCATGCCGACGCCTCGCTCAACGCGCTGGCAGAGGGCGGGCGGCTGATCTCACTGATGCCGCTGGAGCCCGCGACCGAAGCCCGGGCGCAGGCCGAAGGCAAGACCGCAAGCCGAATCACGGTCCGGCCCGATCCCGCCGGCCTGCAGGCGCTTGCCGGTCTCGCCGAAGCCGGCAAGCTCACCGTCCATGTCGCCGCGAGCTTCCCTCTGCGGGCGGCTGCGGAAGCGCATGCCGCGCTTGCCGCCCGCCCGGTGGGGAAAATCGTTCTGACGCCCTGAGATCGCGCGGACCGGAGCATCAGACGGCCCCCGACACGCCATCGGGGGCCTCTTAGATCGGCAAGCCCGGATCGGTCAGTACCGACCCAGCTTGATCTTCACCTTGCCCAGAACCTGCCCCTGGCCATCGATCGGTTTGATCGTCGCAGTATACATATTGTGGCGCCCGCCAGAGCAGGGGCCGATAAACCCGGGCGTCTTGAACTTGCCGGAGGCGCGGCTGGGTTTGTAGACGCGGACGCCATGCGGCAATTTCGCGGTCATCTCCGGCACCTGCGGCAGGGTGGCGCTGCTGCCCTTGACCGGGTAGAGCAGAATACCGTGCCCGCCGCCGCTGCTCAGCGGGCGGTAATCCCGATCGTCATATTCGACCAGAACCGCCACCGTGCCCTTTGGCAGACCACTCAACACGATCGGCGGCGTCAGGCCAGACCCGCCCTGCTGACCACATTGCGCGCCTTTCGGAATTGTCTTGCCGTTCCAGGGCGCCGCCAGCCCGGCGGTAAAATCGCCGGCCATCGCCGGCGTCGACAAAAGCAGCGCGAGAGCTGCGGACAGAATCCATTTCATCAATAAACCTTTCTGAACATGCAATGATCACCAAGATCTCAAGCGATACACAGCCGCGCGCATGGATCAATTCTTATCGCCTCCCCCAGATACCCGGCCCGGATCGGTTCCGCGGCCTCAGCAACCGCTCCGGCAGGCGGCGCGCCAAGGCATGCAGAATTCGCATTGCCGCTAACCACATGAGGTGACGGGGTTTTCTCCCCCTTGCCAAAGGCGTAACGCGCTCAAACGCAAGATTGGCCCGAGGAACGCGCCAAAAAACGAAACAAAATTACAAAATCGGAACCATGTCTGACACCTCTCTCGCCTCCGCCGATACTTCGGTCGTGAGCGTCCCGCCGAATGCCCCCCACAAGGTGCTGCTGGCCAGCCTGATCGGCACCACGATCGAATTCTTCGACTTCTACTCCTATGCCATCGCCGCCGTGCTGGTGTTCCCGGCCCTGTTCTTCCCCGGACAGGACCCGATGACCGCGCTGCTGGCCTCCTTCGCGACCTTCTCCATCGCCTTCTTCGCGCGCCCCTTCGGTGCCGTGATCTTCGGCCATTTCGGCGACCGCATCGGCCGCAAGGCAACGCTGGTCGCGGCGCTTCTGACCATGGGCATTTCCACCGTGATCATCGGCATCCTGCCGACCTATGCCCAGATCGGTGTCTATGCGCCGCTGCTGCTGGCGCTCTGCCGGTTCGGCCAGGGCTTCGGCCTCGGTGGCGAATGGGGCGGCGCCGTGCTGATGGCGACCGAGAACGCGCCGGAGGGCAAGCGCAGCTGGTACGGCATGTTCCCGCAACTGGGCGCGCCGGTCGGGCTGTTCATCTCGTCGGGCTTCTACTGGATCATGCTGCATGTGATCAGCGAGGACGATTTCCTCACCTGGGGCTGGCGGCTGCCGTTCATCGCCTCGATCCTGCTGATCGCGCTGGGTCTCTGGGTGCGGCTGACGATTTCGGAAACGCCGGAATTCGCCAAGGCCATAGAGAAGGAAGAGCGCGTTTCGGTGCCGGTGGCCGAGGTGTTCCGGTCGCACAAGCGCAGCCTGGCGCTGGGGACCTTCGTGGCGCTGGTGACCTTCGTGCTGTTCTACATCTGCTCGGCATGGCTGCTGTCCTATAACGTCAAGGTCATCAAGATCCCCTTCCTCGACGCGCTGAAGATCCAGATCTACGGCTCGGTCATCTTCGGGATTTCGATCGTGGTGGCCGGCAAGGTCGCCGACATGACCGGCCGGTTCAAGTTCCTGATCGTGGTCACCCTGCTGATCGGCCTGTTCTCCTTCACCCTGGCGCCGCTGATGTCGACCGGCGGCGAGGGCGGGATCTATGGCTTCGTCACCATCGGCATGTTCCTGATGGGGCTGACCTATGGCGTGATCGGCGCGGCACTGGCCGCCCCCTTCCCGACCCGGGTGCGCTATACCGGCTCGTCGCTGACCTTCAACTTCGCCGGCATCTTCGGCGCCTCGCTGGCGCCCTATGCGGCGACCTGGCTGCAGACCAACTACGGCATGGCCTATGTCGGCTACTACCTGCTGGCGGCCGCGGCGATCACGCTGTTCTGCATCCTGGCCATGGGGCGTGAAAAGGTCTGATCCCTCTCTTGTCCGATGGATCGAGGGGCGCCCCGGCGGGCGCCCCTTTTGTTTGCCCATCGCACAGACGGGACTGCGGCGCCGCACATTGCAATATCATAACACCTCCCCCATCTCCTCGCCCATGATGACCCAGAGCATCGACACCAGAGGGGGCCTGCCGCAGGACATGACGGCCCTCCTTCGGGAGTATCCGCGCGATACATGGCCGGATCACCCGAATTTCGCCGCCTCCATCGCCAAGTGGATGGGGGCCCATGCAACCTTCCGCGCCCTCGGCGAGGTGATCGTCGAGGATACGGAGCGCTTTCTGGAGAAAGAGATGGAGCAGGATCTGTATCTGCATCGCATCGGCCGGCACGGCAACGCGCTGGTCCACAGCCTGCACGGTCACCACACCTGGGAAGACCGCAAGTTCTTTCCCGAACTGGAGGCCGCCGATCCCCGGTTCACCGCCGGGCTGGAGATGCTGGAAGGCGATCACCTGGGCCTCGACGGGGTGCTGGACAGCTTCACCCGTGCCGGCAACCGGATGATCCAGCTGGAGGTGCTCGACCCCACGCAGCTGCGTGACGAGGCTGGCAAGGTGCTGGGCGAGGCGCGGACCATCCGCCGGTTCCTCGACCGCCACCTGGCGGATGAGGAGGATCTGGCGGTGCCGATCCTGCTGCATCACCGGCTGCGCGGCTAAGCGCCACGCAAACCATCCACATATAATCCACAGCACAACCCCCGGGATTCACGCAAAATCCCGGGGGCCACATTGATTTTAGTAAAACTGTTGGCGATACCCGCGCTCAGGCCGAGACCGCCTCGCTCACCGCATCGACCACGCTGTCAACGGTCTGCGTCAGCAGCGCCTCATTCTCGCATTCCGCCATGACCCGGATCAGCGGCTCGGTTCCCGATTTGCGGATCAGCAGACGCCCCTGCCCCTCCAGCGCCTGTTCGGCGGCGGAGATCGCGGCCTGAACGCTGCCAAGCTCCAGCGGGGCCTGCCCCGCGCCGAAGCGCACGTTCTTCAGCAGCTGCGGCACCGGCTCGAACTGCTGCGCCAGCACGCTGGCCTTCTGGCCTGAGCGCAGCATCTCCGCCAGGAAATGCAGCCCGGCCATCAGCCCGTCGCCGGTGGTGGCATGATCGGTCATCACGATATGGCCCGACTGTTCGCCGCCGAGGTTGAAGCCGCCGGCGCGCATCCGTTCCACCACATAGCGGTCGCCGACCCCGGTGCGCTCCAGTCCGATGCCACGACCGGCCAGGAACCTTTCCAGCCCCAGGTTCGACATCACCGTCGCCACCAGGGCGCCGCCGGACAGCACGCCGTCCTCGGCCCAGCGGGCCGCCAGCAGCGCCATCAGCTGGTCGCCATCGGCAACCCGGCCGGTTTCGTCGATCAGGATCACCCGGTCGGCATCGCCGTCCAGGCAGATACCCACATCGGCGCCATGGGCCACCACGGTTTCGGCCGCGATGCGCGGCTGGGTCGATCCGCAGCCGGCGTTGATATTGTGACCGTCCGGGCTGACCCCCACCGGCACCACATCGGCGCCCAGTTCCCACAGGATCTCCGGCGCGGCGCGATAGGCGGCCCCGTTGGCGCAATCCACCACCACCTTCAGCCCGTCGAGCCTGAGATCGCGCGGCAGCGAGGATTTGACCCGCTCGCCATAGCGGAACCGCGCATCGTCGATCCGCTTGGCGCGGCCGATATTGCCGGCCTGCGCCGGCTCCACCCCGGCCTCGATCAGCGCCTCGATCTCGATCTCCGCCTGATCCGACAGCTTGAATCCGTCGGGGCCGAAGAACTTGATGCCGTTATCCTCGGCCGGGTTGTGGCTGGCGGAGATCATCACCCCCAGATCGGCGCGCATCGAGCGGGTCATCAGCCCGACGCAGGGCGTCGGCACCGGCCCCAGCAACAGCACGTTCATGCCGGTCGAGGTCAGCCCGGCGGTCAGCGCGTTTTCGAACATGTAGCCCGACAGGCGCGTGTCCTTGCCGATCACCACCCGATGGGCGCTGCCACGATCACGGCGGAAATACCGACCCGCCGCCGCCCCGATCCTGAGCGCCATATCCGCCGTCATCGGGGCGGTATTGGCCCTGCCCCGTACACCGTCGGTTCCGAAAAGTTTCCGCATACGATCCCCCAAAGAGCTTCGTGCTAGCCGCGTGCCGCCTGCCACAGGCGCACCGCCTGAGTTGTATCCGCCACATCGTGCACACGCAGAATTTGCACGCCCTGGGCGAATCCCGCAAGCCCGACCGCGATGGATCCCGGCGCCCGCGCCGCCGGATCGGGCGCCTGACCGATATGGCCGATGAACCCCTTGCGCGACACCCCCAGCAGGATCGGGCATCCCAGCCCGTGAAACAGCGCCATCCCCTGCAGCAGCGTCAGGTTATGCGCCCGGGTCTTGCCAAAGCCGATGCCCGGATCGGTGACGATGCGCGCGCGCGGGATACCTGCGGCCTCGGCCCGGGCGATCTGCGCCGCCAGGAAATCGTAAACGTCGAGCAGAACGTCGTCATACTGCGGGTCCTGCTGCATCGTCTCCGGATCGCCCTGCGAATGCATCACGCAGACCGGCGCCTGTTGCGCGGCGCAGAGCGGCACCAGCTCCGGATCGAAGGTGAAGCCGGACACATCGTTGATCAGATCGCCCCCGGCCTCCAGCGCCGCCCGGGCCACTGCCGCCTTGCGGGTGTCGACCGAGATCGGGATATCGCTTTCCACCCGCAGCGCCGCGATCACCGGCGCGGTGCGGGCGATTTCCTCCTCCACCGGCACTTCGGCGGCGCCGGGCCGGGTGGATTCGCCGCCAATATCGAGGATCGACGCCCCCGCCGCGATCATCGCGCGGGCATGGATCAGCGCCGCCTCCGGCGCGTTGTGGCGGCCGCCATCGGAAAAACTGTCCGGCGTGGTGTTGAGAATGCCCATGATCTGCGGCCGATCCATCGCCAGCCCCGCCACCGGCGCCCGCGGCGCGGTCAGCGGCTCCAGCTCATGCTCCGGGACCTCCCAGACGGGAATGACGCTGGGCGCCTGCCCCCGGGCCAGCGCCTCGACATGGGTGAACCAGAGCGGCCCACCGGCCAGCGGCACGGCGTCTTCGGGACGGGCGGCACCATGCTGCACCAGCGGCCGGTAGTAGAAGGTCACAGCCGTGCCTCCGTCACCGGCAGGGCGCGCAGGGTGACGCCGGTATCCGCCGGCAGTGCCGCGCCGATCACCAGAAGCTCCTCGGCCGCGAAGGTGGTGGCGAACCAGGCCGCCAGCGCCACCGGATCATGCGGGTCCGATGGCCCGTCCACCGCGTCGAGCACGATTTTCGACGGCGCCCAGACGCAGATCTGCCCGTGCCGCATCGCCCAGTCGAGCTCGGTCCGGGTGGCCACCACCACACAGCGCGGATCGCGGGCGGCCAGCACCCAGGCGTTCTGCTCAATCGCCAGCAGATCGATCCGGCGCTGGGTCATGCGATGATGGGTCTGCGGCGCCGGCACCGAAGGCGCCCCGACACAGAGGATCGGCGGACGTCCCCCTGCGCCCAGCTGATCGAGCCAGCCGGAGAGATTGTCCGAGGCGATCGCCGCGTTCGACAGGAACACCAGACGCGGATGCGGCCGGTCGTCATCCGCCGGCTGCAGCGCCCCATGCGCGACCTGGTCGCGGGCACGGACGATCTCCACCCCCAGCGCGCCGGGGCCGCGATCCAGTTTTTCGATACGAACGAAAACCCTTACCGCCTGAGGTTCAAGCAGGATGCGTTCCGCGATCCGCTCCGCCAGGGTTTCCAGAAGATTGAGCCGCTCGGCCGCCAGCTCATGCTGGATCGCCTCGGTCACCTTGTCATAGGAGAGGATGCGGTCGACATCGTCGTCGATCGGGCCGGTCAGCGGCTGCACCTCGACCACCACGTTGAAGGCGACCCGCTGGGTGGTGCCGCGCTCGGCCTGAAAAGCGCCGATCTCGACCTCGACCACATGATCGCGCAGGGAAATCCGGTCCAGCGGACCACGCGGCGCAGTGGCCTGCGCCCGTTCGATGGGATGGGCGAAGGCGAGACGGGTTTCGGTGCTCATGGGCTGGGGCCTCTGGTCGGTCTTGGATCAGCGGAGGATTACGCTGTCGCCGCCCTTCTAACAGGCCCAAGGGCGGCGCACCAGCGCCGGAAAACGGCGCCCTGGCTCAGTTGCTGGACGCGGTCCGGTAATTGTGGCGATAGAACAGGTGGTCACCGATCTTCGCGGTCCGGGTATAGACATTGGCCCAACGCGGTTTCACCGCCAGCGTGTGGTAGTGGGTGGCCCCGTCGGTCAGATTGCCGGCGAAGCCGTCCATGATGGCACGGGCCACTTTCGAGACGCGCTCAAACGCCTGGGGTTCGCGGATCACCTCGGCCCGGCCGTCGCAGGTATAGGTGAACTGGCACTGATACCGTTTGCCGGTACCCTGGCGGATCACACCACAGAGCGTATCGGGATAGCGCGCGCTGCGGACCCGGTTCATGATCACTTCGGCGACGGCGAACTGGCCCTTCACGGTTTCGCCGCGGGCCTCGAAGTAGAGCGCCTCGGACAGGCAGCGCCAGTTGTCACCGCCCTCGGCCTCCGGCTGGGCATCGAGCCAGGCCTTGGAGAAGCTGAAGTCCGGCGTCTTGCCCTTGGAGCGTTTCGGATGCGCGGCGGTCAGCAACGACTTCAGATGCTGATCGGGCATCGCGCCCAGAGCGGACTGCTCGCGCTTGAAGAGGTTCTTCAGGCCGGTATCGGCGGACACGGTACACGGCAGGAGCACCGTACAAAACACTGCGGCAGCAGCCAAAACAGTTTTCATCTTAAACCCCACTACACTGGTTTGGCGCCAAACCTCCCCAGGTAAGCGCAGGGGGTCCCTTAGACCAGATTGATCAAAAGGTCCAGTTCTGCCCAAATCACGGGCAGTTTACGAACGTCACAACGCCCGTTCCGGTGCCTATCCCCTCTCAAGCGAGGGGCTGTAACCCCCTTATTTCAGGGGATTTTCGCCGGACCCACCCCAATTTTCTCGGCAATCGCCAACTGAGCGGCAGCCAGCCGAGCGACCGGAACCCGGAACGGCGAGCAGGAGACGTAATCGAAGCCAGCCTCGCGGCAAAAAGCGATTGATTCGGGGTTACCGCCGTGTTCACCGCAGATCGACACAGTCAAGCCCGGATGTGCCGCCCGCCCCCGTTCCGCGCCAAGTTTCAGAAGCTCCCCCACCCCGTCGATATCGAGCACATGGAACGGGTCTTCGGCGAAGACGCCCTTGTTGACATAATCCGACATGAAGCGGCCGGCGTCGTCGCGCGACAGCCCGTAGGTCATCTGGGTCAGGTCGTTGGTGCCGAAGCTGAGAAAGGCCACGTTCGGCGCGATCTCGGCGGCGCGCAGAGCGGCGCGCGGCGTCTCCACCATCACTCCCAGGCGATAGGTAAAGTCCCGGCCGCGCTGCGCCCGAACCGTCGCGGCGACGGAATCGATCCGCCCCTTGATCAGCTCCACCTCGCGCTTGGCGCTGACCAGCGGGATCATGATCTCCGGCACGATCGGAGCGCCGGCGGCGCCGCTTTCCAGCGTCGCTTCGAAAATGGCGCGCGCCTGCATCTCGTAGATCTCGGGCACAGTCACCCCCAGCCGCACGCCGCGCAGGCCCAGCATGGGGTTGTATTCGGCCATCGCCTCGATCCGCCGGGTCACGTCCGACACCGGCAGGTCCAGCGCCTCGGCCAGTTCCCTCTGGCCCGAGCGGGTCGCCGGCAGGAATTCGTGCAGCGGCGGGTCGAACAGGCGGATACAGACCGGACGGCCTTCCATGATCTTGAAAAGCTGAATGAAATCGTCGCGCTGCATCGGCAGTAGCCGAGCCAGCACCTCGGCCCGGCCGGAGCTGCTGTCGGCGAAGATCATCTCGCGCATCACCGTCAGCCGACCGGGTTCGAAGAACATATGTTCGGTCCGGCAGAGCCCGATCCCCTCAGCGTCGAAGTTGTGGGCGGTGCGCGCATCGGCCGGGGTATCGGCATTGGCCCGCACCCCGATGTCGCGGCAGGTATCGGCCCAGCCCATCAGGGTCTGGAACGCATCGTCCAGCGCCGCCTCCAGCATCTCCGGCTCTCCGGCGAGGATTTCCCCGGTGCTGCCGTCGATAGTGATCACGTCGCTTTCGCGCAGGATCCGCCCCGCCGGGGTGCGCAGCATCTTGTCGCGGGTGTTGAAGGTCAGCTCCGATGCGCCGACGATGCAGGGCAGGCCCAGACCGCGACCGATCACCGCCGCATGGCTGGTCATGCCGCCCTTTTCGGTCAGCACCCCGGCGGCGGCATGCATGCCGCGCACATCCTCCGGCGCGGTTTCCCGGCGCACCAGGATGCAGGCCTCGCCCCGCGCGGCGCTGGCCTGTGCGGCGGCGGCGGAAAAGACGATACGGCCGGTCGCCGCCCCCGGGCTGGCGCCGATGCCGGTTGCCAGCACCTCTCGCGCGGCGTCCGGCGCCACCTGACGGTGCAGCAGCTCGCTCACCGAATGGGCGTCGACCCGCATCACCGCCTCCTCCGGCGGGATGATGCCGTCCTCGGCCAGCCGCACGGCGATCCGCACAGCCGCCCGCGGGCTGCGCGGCACCCGCACCCCGTCGAGGATATGCACCTCGCCGTTCTGGATGACGAATTCCACCTGCATCTCTTCGCGCAGCCGGCGCCGCATCAGCGCCGCGTCGCGTTTGAGCGCCTCAAAGGCCTCCGGCGCCAGCTCCTCCAGCGAAGGGCCGCGCGGGTCCTTCTCCAGATAGATCGCCGCCGCCCCGGCCCCCAGCGCCTCGCGGCCCTGGCTCTGGCTCAGGTAACGGCCGGTGATCTGCGGCAGCCCGGTGACCGGATCGGCCAGCTGCAACACGCCGGAGCCGCATTCGCCCTGGCCGAGCCCCGGGATCATCTCCTGCACCACCAGCCCCAGGCCGGCATCCGCCGGCGCCCCCTTGGCCTGACGCAGCAACCGGGCCGAAGTTCCCTCCCAGGCCCGCGCCATCGACCGCAATACACCGCGCAGCTGGTCGCTGCGCGACTGCGGAAAGGGTTCGTCGGCCTCGTCCTCATAGGCCCGCAGCATCCGCTGCAGCCCCTTGGGGCTTTCTACCGGGTCGCCGTCGAAGACATCCGGATCGAGCCGCGCCACATGGGTGGCGTAGGCCTGCACGAAGCGGGAATAGAGCGCCGCCGCCGCCCCCGGCCCCAGACGCTCCGACAGGCAACGGTATTGCGCGTCGTTCATGCCGATGTTCAGAACCGCCCCCGGCCCGCCCCAGTCGGGATCCTCCGACGACGGCCGCACACAGAGCAGCGCCTCCTCGCCGAACTGCGCATCCACCTGGGCGATATCCGGCATCTGCCCCGCCGCGATCCGTTTGACCGCCTGAAAGGACAGCGCCACCGTGCGCGGCACCGGCAGATCCAGCCGGACCAGACGCTGCAGGCATTTCGCCCGCCCGCCATGCCGGTTGGCCGCGAGCGCCGCATCGGAGGTGATGAGAAGGATGTCGGGATTATTCTGCACTGCAGCACCTATCGCTATGCAGGCAGCATAGACCCGGTATGCGCAGGCGCAAGGGGTCTCTGAGCCGATCTGCCCCGGTCAAAGCCCCACCCCGGCCCCCTCCCGGCACTGTACTGACGGGCACGGGCGGGCAGCGGCGCCCTCCCCCACGCATCGCACCGGGGAGGGATCGGCAAAGACCGGGCCGGATCAGCCGCCAACGCGGGTCAGATCGGCCACCTGGGCGCAGACCCGGCGGATCTGGTTCAGCAGATTCAGCCGGTTGCGCCGCAGGATCTCGTTCTCGGCGTTGATCTGCACCGCCTCGAAGAAAGCGTCGATCGGGCCACGCAGGGCCGCCATCGCCGCCATCGCCGCCGGGAAATCCTCGGCCGCCATCGCCGGCGCGATCTTCGCCTCGGCCGCATCGAGCGCCGCGAAGAGCGCGCGTTCGCTGTCGTCCTCGGCGAATTTCGGATCGGCGCCGAAGGCATATTCGACCCCGTCCTTTTCCTCTGCCTGGCTGAGGATGTTGTTGGCCCGCTTGAAGCCCTGAAGCAGGTTCTCGCCCTCGTCAGTGGCCAGCACCTCCGACAGCGCCCGGGCCCGGGTCACCAGCAGCAGCAGATCGTCGTTGCCCGGCATCGCCAGGCAGGCGTCGATCACATCGTGACGGATGCCTTCCTTACGCAGGTGCACCTTCAGCCGGTCGTGGAAGAAGGCCAGCAGATCGGCGGCGATCTCCGGGTAATCGGTGGCCTGCGGATCGACCGTCTGATTGACCATGCCGGCCTCGAACAGCCCGGTCAGCGGCAGCCGCAGCCCGTTGTCGAGGATCAGCCGGATCACCCCCAGCGCGGCACGGCGCAGCGCGAAGGGGTCCTTCGACCCCGTGGGTTTCTCGTCGATGGCCCAGAAGCCGGTCAGCGTGTCGAGCTTGTCTGCCAGCGCCACGGTGACTGAGACCGGCGCGGTCGGCACCGCGTCCGAGGGGCCGAGCGGCGAATAATGCTCTTCGCAGGCGGCGGCGACCGCGGCCGGCAGGCCGGCAGCCTCGGCGTAATAGCGCCCCATCAGCCCCTGCAGTTCGGGGAATTCATAGACCATCTCGGACGACAGATCGGCCTTGGCGACCTCGGCCGCCTGGGCGGCCATATCCGCATCCGTGCCGACCACCGGGGCCAGTTCCCGCGCCAGCAGGGCAATCCGCGCGATCCGCGCCTTCTGGCTGCCCAGCTGGTTGTGGAAGGTCACGTTTTCCAGCCGGTCGGTCCAGGCGGTGAGCCCCTGATGCTGCGCCACCCGCAGGTCGTTTTCCCAGAAGAACTTGGCATCGGACAGCCGCGCCGACAGCACCTTCTGATTGCCCGCCAGCACGGTCTTGCCGTTATCGGCGGTCTCGCGGTTGGCGACGGTGACGAAGCGCACGATGCGGCCGGTCTTGGGATCGCGGACCGAGAAGAACTTCTGATGCTCTTTCATCGAGGTCTGCAGCACCTCGGGCGGCAGCGCCAGGAAATCGGCGCCGATCTCGCCCATCAGCACCACCGGCCATTCCACCAGGCCGGCGACCTCGGCCAGCAGCCCCTTGTCCTCGACTACCTCCAGCCCGGCGGCAAAGGCCATGTTGGTGGCTTCCTGCCAGATATGCTCGGCGCGCTCCTCGGCCGACAGCAGCACACAGGCGCGTTTCAGCTTGGCGGCGTAATCCTCGAACCCGCTGACGGTAAAGGCAGCCGGCGCCATGAAGCGGTGACCGCGGGTGATGTTGCCGGCGACGATGCCGTCCACCTCCATCGGTACCACGCTGGCCCCCGCCTCATCCGACAGGATGCAGAGGATCGAATGCAGCGGCCGCACCCAGCGCAGCGATCCCGCGCCCCAGCGCATCGACTTCGGCCAGGGGAAGGTGCGGATGGTGTCTTCCAGCACCTCGGCCACGATCTCGGCCGCCGGGCGGCCGGGCTTGGTCAGCGTGGCGAAATAGACCGCGCCCTTCGGCGTGTCGCGCTCCTCCAGCTGATCGCGGGTCAGCCCGGCGCCGCGCAGAAAGCCTTCGATCGCCTTCTCCGGCGCACCGACCTTGGGGCCCTTGCGCTCTTCGGTCAGGGTCGGCGAATGCGCCAGCAGCCCCTCCAGCGCCAGCGTCAGCCGGCGCGGGGTGTGAAAGGCAGCCGCCCCGGCATAGGTCAGACCGGCCTCGACCAGACCGTCGGTGACGCGCTTTTTCAGATCCTCGGCGGCGCGCGCCTGCATGCGGGCCGGGATTTCTTCGGAGAAGAGTTCGATCAGAAGGTCGGGCATCGGATGTCCTCGGGGCGGTTCGGGCGGCGGCGCCCGTGGGGTGTTGCAGTCAAATCGGTCTTGCGGCGGTCGCGGCCCGGCGGTGTCATGATCCGCCCTCTTTCGGCGGCGGCGGGCAATCCTCGCCCACCGGGGTGCCGTCATAGGCCTTGCGACCGCAATGGTTCAGCTCGTGCCAGGCCCAGCCCCGCCCGTCGGGGGCGACGGCGACGACCCGGTCGACGCCATAGGCGATGTTCTTGGCCGAGAGGTAGATATGGATGCGGCCGGCTTCGAGCCCCGCGCCGATCTCCTCGGCATCGAAGCAATCGAACCAGCCCGGCGCGACCAGCGGCTCGCCCCCGGCGACCGGGGCATAGCGGGCGGCCAGATCGGCATCGCGGAGCGGCGTGGTGAAACAGGCGCGATAGCGGATCGGCGAGCTGTCGGCGTCGATCGCCTGGAAATCGGCGTAGGGAATGACCTCTGCATGCCCGTCGGCGGCCACCACCAGCTGCACGTCGCGGCCCGGCTGCGGCTCCACCCGGTAGTAATAGCCGTAGACCTGCAGATAGTAGATCGCCCCGCCCGCCACCAGCGCGCAGAGAACGATCAGCGACGCCACGAACTTGCCGTTCATGCCCACACCTCCGATCCGGGCTGCCGCTTGGCGCCGCCGGCGGCAGATGCTAGGCACGGCACATCCAGGCGGAGGACCCGAGCGTGGACAGCGCATTTCTCATCAAATTCGCAGGGGCGATCTTCGCGATCATGAACCCCTTCGTGAACCTGCCGATGTTCCTCGGCCTCACCTCCGACATGGCGCCGGGGCCGCAACGCCGCGCGGCGCTGATGACTGTGGGCTACAGCGCCGTCCTCTGCGCCGTGGTGGCGCTGGCCGGCACCGAGATCCTGACCTTCTTCGGCATCAGCGTGGCGGATTTCCGAACCGCCGGTGGCGTCGTGCTGCTGATGATCGCGCTCGGCATGCTGAACGGCCGCGCCGGCGCCGCGCATCACGGGACGGAGGCGGAGAAAGCCGCCAACGAGGATCGCGAAACCGTCGCCTTCTACCCGATGGCCTTCCCGATGCTGGTGGGCCCTGGCACCATCGCCACGATCATCATGTTCACCGGCCAGGCCAAGGGCAGCGGCGATTACCTCGCCATCGGCCTGGTGCTGACCGGCGCGCTGCTGGCGCTGGCCATCGTGTTCTACTTCGCCGCCAATATCGGCCATCTGATGTCCCAGACCCTGCGCACGGTGATGATCCGGCTGATGGGCATGATCCTGGCCGCCATCGCGGTCGACATGATCGCGGGCGGGCTCAGGACGTTGCTGCCGGGTCTGGCATAGGGCGGCGCGGGCCGGGGTCATGCCGCCTCGTACCCTCCGGCCTCGGTCTGCACGAAGGCATCGGCGCATTTCTTCGCCAGCGCCCGCACCCGGCCGATATAAGCCTGGCGTTCGGTGACCGAGATCACCCCGCGAGCGTCGAGCAGGTTGAACAGATGGCTGGCCTTGATGCACTGGTCATAGGCGGGATGTGCCATGACGATGCGCTTGCCGGTCTTCGGATCCATCGCTGGCTGCGACAGGATCGCCTCGCATTCCGCCTCGGCTTCCTCGAAATGCTTCAGCAGCATCGCGGTATCGGCCACGTCGAAGTTCCAGCGGCTGTATTCCTGCTCGGTCTGGCGGAAGACATCGCCGTATTTCAGCGCGATCGGCGCCTGCGGATCGTTGAACGGCATGTCCATCACATGGTCGATGCCCAGAACATACATCGCCAGACGCTCCAGCCCGTAGGTCAGCTCGCCCGAGACCGGGTGACAGTCATGGCCGCCGACCTGCTGGAAATAGGTGAACTGGCTGACTTCCATGCCATCGCACCAGACCTCCCAGCCCAGCCCCCAGGCGCCGAGCGTCGGGCTTTCCCAGTCGTCTTCGACGAAGCGGATGTCATGCAGTTCCATGTCGATGCCGATGGCTTCGAGACTGCCCAGATACAGCTCCTGCAGATCCGGCGGGCTGGGTTTGATCAGCACCTGATACTGGTAATAATGCTGCAACCGGTTGGGATTCTCGCCATAGCGGCCATCGGTGGGACGGCGCGAGGGCTGCACATAGGCCGCCGCCCAAGGCCGCGAGCCGAGCGAGCGCAGCGTCGTGCCCGGATGGAAGGTGCCGGCACCGACCTCCATGTCGTAGGGCTGCAGCACCGCGCAGCCGCGCGCGGCCCAATAGCTCTGCAGCCGCAGGATGATTTCCTGGAAGGAACGTGGGGGCGTGGGTTTTTCGGTCATCTGCCGCTCTGTCCTGAACCTGGGTGAAGGCGCGCCTTTCCTATGCCCCCTGCCCGGCAGGGTCAACGCGCAACAGGGGGAAACCGGGACCCTTTAGCCCATGGTCTTTGCGTCCGTTTCCTGATTATGTGCGGCAAAACTGTACATTTGATCCAGCACGAGAGTCCTGATGCCCAGAGTGTTTGCCGCCATCCTGCTTGTTTTGTTCAGCCTGATCCGGCCCGCGGCGGCGCAGCAGGCGGTCCCCGAGGTCGCCTGGGTCCAGATCGAAGCCCACCCGAGCCTGAGCGTCGCCCGCGACCGCGCCGAGGCCTTTGCCGCCCGGCTGGAGGACGTCAACGGCTTCGCGCTCGGCGGTGGCTGGTACGGGATCGCGCTCGGCCCCTATGCCCCCGCCGATGCCGAGCAGGTGCTGCGGGTCTACCGGCTGCGGGGCGATATCCCCCGCGACAGCTATATCGTCGGCAGCGACAGCTACAGCCAGCAGTTCTGGCCGCCGGACGCCGATGTGCTGCGCCAGGGCACGCTGGCGGCGCCGGCCCCCACCCCCGAGACCAACACCGCCGTTGCGGAACCCGCCGCCCCCGCCCGGACGCAGGCACCGGCGGACGAGACCCCGGCTCAGGCCCGGCGCAGCGAACAGCTGCTGACCGCGCAGGACCGCCGCGACCTGCAGACCGCGCTGGCCGCGGCAGGCTTTTACAACGCCGCCATCGACGGCGCCTTCGGGCGCGGCACCCGCGCCTCCATGGCCGACTGGCAGGCCGCCCGCGGCTATGAGGCGACGGGGGTGTTGACCACCCTGCAGCGCCGCGCACTGATGGACGAATACAATGCCCCGCTGATCAGTGTCGGCATGCGCTATCACCGCGACGACAGCGCCGGCATCGCCATGCAGATGCCGCTGGGTGCGGTGAAATTCTCCCGCTATGAATCGCCCTTCGCCCATTACGACGCCACCACCCCCGACGGTATCCGGCTGCTGCTGATCAGCCAGCCGGGCGATCAGGCCACGCTGTTCGGTCTTTACGATATCCTGCAGACGCTGGAGATCGTGCCGACCACCGGGCCGCGCGCCAAGGACCGCGACAGCTTCACCATCGAGGGCCGCGGCCAGGGCATCGTCTCCTACACCCAGGCCAGCTTGCAGGGCGGCGAGATCAAGGGCTTCACCCTGGTCTGGCCGGAGGGCGACGAGGCCCGCCGCGACCGGGTGCTGACCGCCATGCGCCAGAGCTTCGAACGGCTCGACGGTGTGCTCGACCCCGCCGCCGGCGCCGATGCGCCGCAGGATGTCGATCTGGTCTCCGGGCTGGCGGTGCGCAAACCGCGGCTGTCGCGCTCGGGCTTCTATGTCGATGCCAGGGGCACGGTGCTGACGGCGGCGGCGAATGTCGCCGGCTGCGGGCGTATCACCCTGGACCACGATTACGAGGCGCAGGTGATGACCACCGACAGCGCCACTGGGCTGGCCCTGCTGCGCCCGACGCAGATGCTGGCGCCGATGACCGTCGCCCAGCTGCGCCCCGGCGCTCCCCGCCTCGGCGATGAGGTGGCGGTTTCCGGCTATTCCTATGGCGGCGTACTGGGCGCGGCGACGCTGACCTTCGGCACCGTCGCCGACCTCAAGGGGCTGAACGGCGAGGCCGGACTGACCCGGCTGGCGCTCTCCCCCCTTGCCGGCGACGCCGGCGGCCCGCTGCTGGATCAGACCGGTGCGGTACTGGGGGTGCTGCTGCCGGCCACCGACGGCGCTCAGCGCCTGCCCGACGGGGTGAGCTTCGCCGCCAATGCCGGCACCGTCGCATCGGTTCTGACCGAGGCCGGGGTCGAGATGCGCCAGAACGCCATCGCCGGCGCGCCGCTGCCGCCCGACGACCTGAGCCGTCTGGCCCTGGGGATGACCGTCCTGGTCGGCTGCTGGGACTGACCCCGCCATCCCCGCGAAGTGATTGCGCCCGGACATCGGTCCGGGCGTTTTCATGTTCAGCGATTCATCTTCCCGTCGCAGTTTTCCGGCAGGCTGCCGCTGAGCCGCCCGCCGCCCCTTTTCCCCGCGCCGCAAGCTGATACATTGCCCGCGGTTACCGAAGGTAGGTCAATGCCCCGCTACGAATACAAGGTCGTCCCCGCCCCCTCCAAAGGCACCAAGGCCAAGGGTGTGAAAACGCCGGAATCGCGTTTCGCGCTGTCGATCGAAACCACTCTGAACCAGATGGGCGCGGAGGGCTGGGAATATCTCCGGGCCGAGCTGCTGCCCAGCGACGAGCGCAGCGGGCTGACCGGCTCCACCGTCAACTGGCGCAACGTCCTGGTGTTCCGCCGCGCGGTTGAGGCCGGCGCCGAGGACTTCGCGCCGCGCGTGCTCGACCTGCCCGCCGAAACCAGCGAGATCCGGGGCCCCGCCGCGCCGGCGCCGACCTCGGCCCCAATCGCCGATCCGCCGCTGCATGTCGCCGAGCCCGCGGATACGGAGGATGAGGCGGAGGAAACCGACACCGCCGAAGAGCCCGGCGGCATCGGCGCCGCGCTGAAGGCCCGGGCCCGTCTGGCCGGGGTCCGCCGCGACGACGGGGCGCAGAAACCGAAGGGGGACTGATCCGCCGACCGGCTCAGTCTCCGATCTCCAGCGCCAGGGCGTGAATCCGCCCCAGCAGATCGGCCCCGAGCGCCGCGTGCACAGCCCGGTGCCGGGCCAGCCGCCCCATCGCCGACAGCGGTGCCGCCCGGATCCGGACCCGGAAATGGCTTTCACCGCCCTCGGCGTAACCGGCGTGGCCACGGTGCTGTTCGCTCTCGTCGACGACCTCCAGCAGCTCGGGCGCGAATGCCTCCGAGAGCCGCCGCTCGATCTCGTCCTTCTTGCCTGTCTTGCCCATATTTCGCTCATGCGGCAAAAAATTCGCCGCCCCCTCTTCAATCTGGCGCCACTTAGATTAAACTCTGGCGTCCGAGTCCAGAATGCTCCCTCGAAAAGGAACAGCGCGATGTCAAAACCGGATCCTTTCGGCTTCGATATGTCGGTGTCGTCGGCCAAGAAACGCAACCCGCGCGGCCGCCGCGGCATGTCGGGGGCGTCTGAGACCTCGACCCGAGTCTGCGATCACCCTGGCTGCAAGGAGGCAGGGAAATTCCGCGCCCCGAAGGCCCCCGATGTGCTGGACGATTTCTACTGGTTCTGCCAGCAGCACGTCCGCGAATACAACCAGCAGTGGAACTTCTTCGAAGGCACCACCGAGGCCGAGCTGAATGCGCAGCAGTCCAAAGACAAGGTCTGGGAACGCACCACCCGGCCGCTGGGTGACCCCGAAGCGCGGGCCTGGGCCCGGCTGGGCATCGAGGACCCGCATCAGGTCCTGGGCTCCAACGCCACCAAGAACCCCGGGCGCAACGCCGGCAGCGGCAGCGGCCGCCGCCTGCCCCCGACCGAGCGCCGCGCGGTCGAAATCCTGGAAGCCAAGGACACCTGGACCAAGGCCGAGGTGCGCCGCGCCTACAAGAAGCTGATCAAGGTGCTGCACCCCGACATGAACGGCGGCGACCGCAGCCAGGAAGAACAGCTGCAGGAAGTCGTCTGGGCCTGGGAGCAGATCAAGGAAAGCCGCAACTTCAAGGACTGATCCGCGGCGGGATCTGTCGCAACAGCGGCCCCGGCCCCCCGGCCCGGGCCGTTTTTCTTTGGTTGTTTGTCTTCGACCGGTCTTGTTTCCGCCGCCGGCGGTCGCTGACCGCCCGGGATCATGCGGTGCCGTGACCGGAACGGAGACGCCTCGACAAAGGCCCCGTCGGCGCGGTCAACGATTCGGTCGTCTTCGCTCTTGATCCGGCCGCTCCGATGTCCGGTGGGCAAAAGGCGGCATGCCGTCGGCGGTCGCTCTCCCCCCGGCCGGATGAGCGGACCGGATGTCGCGCCGACCGGCTGTCCCGGCCGACGCGTTCCGGCAAGGATCGGCCTGACCTGTCGTCACCGGAGGGCGCGCTGCGCGCCGAACGATCCCTGCCCCGAGAACTGCGGTGCCGCCGCGACCCGGCCCCGCTGCCCAAGGCGCGACCGTGTCGAGGGGGCCAAGGTGACGCAGGGTTCCGCAGCGAACGCCTTCCCCTTGCCACCGCCCGCGATATGTTGCACCACGGTGCTGTCCGGCAATACGGCCGGCAGACTTGAATTTAAGGGACGATATGCATGGCTGACGGCGCGCTCGACATCAACGCAAAACCCAGCGAAGAAATTTCGGTGCGCGACGTATTCGGCATCGACACGGATATGAAGGTGAAGGGGTTTGCCGAAGGCAGCGATCGCGTCCCCGCCGCCGACCCGACCTATAAGTTCGATCCGGACACCACCCTGGCGATCCTGGCCGGCTTTGCCCATAACCGCCGGGTGATGATCCAAGGCTATCACGGCACCGGTAAATCGACCCATATCGAACAGGTGGCCAGCCGCCTGAACTGGCCCTGCGTGCGCGTCAACCTCGACAGCCACGTCAGCCGGATCGACCTGATCGGCAAGGACGCGATCAAGCTGGTCGACGGCAAGCAGGTTACCGTGTTCCACGAAGGCATCCTGCCCTGGGCGCTGCGCAACCCCACCGCCATCGTCTTTGACGAATATGACGCCGGCCGCGCCGACGTGATGTTCGTGATCCAGCGGGTGCTGGAATCGGACGGCAAGCTGACCCTGCTCGACCAGAACGAGATCATCACCCCCAACCCCTACTTCCGGCTCTTCGCCACGGCGAACACCGTCGGTCTCGGCGATACCACCGGGCTCTATCACGGCACCCAGCAGATCAACCAGGCCCAGATGGACCGCTGGTCGCTGGTCGCGACGCTGAACTATCTCAGCCATGACGCAGAGACCATGATCGTGCTGTCGAAGGCGCCGCATTACAACACCGAGGCCGGCCGCAAGAAGGTGGGCCAGATGGTGACCGTGGCGGACATGACCCGCACCGCCTTCATGAGCGGCGAACTGTCCACCGTCATGTCGCCGCGCACGGTGATCAACTGGGCGCAGAACGCCGAGATCTTCCGCGACATAGGCTATGCCTTCCGGCTGTCCTTCCTGAACAAATGCGACGAGCTGGAGCGCCAGACCGTGGCCGAGTTCTACCAGCGCTGCTTCGACGAGGAACTGCCCGAAAGCGCCGCCAGCGCCAGCTTGGTATAAGGTCCGCGGCCAACCGGAAGGGACGGAGCCCCGTCCGCCGGATCGTTCCGGGGGCTCCGCCTACCCAGCACATCAGGGGGCTCCGCCCCCGGTGCCTGCGGCCCCTCCCCCGGAGTATTTCGGCAGAGAAGAACACAGGGCGCGGGCTGACTGGCCCGCGCCTTTCTGGTTCGGTCAGGGACCTGACGACAGGAGGGACGCAGATGCATATCGGATTGATCGGCGGCATCGGACCGGCGGCGACGGTGGAATATTACACCCGACTGGTCGGCGCCTTTCGCAGGCTGGAGCGGCCCCTGGAGCTGACCATCGTCCATGCCGACGTCACCACGCTGACGACCAATGCCGCCGCCGATGCCCGTGACACGCAGGCGCAGATCTATGCCCGCCACCTGGCCCAGCTGAAGGGCGCGGGGGCGGATGTCGGCAGCATAACCTCTCTGGGCGGACATTTCTGCTACGCCGAAACCGAGGCGATCACGCCGCTGCCGCTGGTCAGTGCCGTGACCCCGCTCGACAGCTATTGCGTCGCGCGCGGGCTGGGAGCGGTCGGGCTCCTCGGCACCCGGCAGGTCACCACCAGCGGTGTCTACGGCCAGATGCCGTGCACCCGGACACTGGCCCCGGCCGATCCCGACGCGGTGCATGAGGCCTATCTCGCCAGCGCCCTCGCCGGGCACTGCGACGCCGAGACGCGGGCGCTGATCTTCGCCGCCGGGCAGGAGATGATCGCCCGTGGCGCCGAGGCCATCGTGCTGGCCGGCACCGATCTGGGGCTGGCCTTTTACGGCCACGCGCCCGGCTTCCCGGTGATCGACGCGCTGGATGTTCATGTCGACCATCTGGTCGCGCTGGCCATGCAGCCTGCCTAGGTCCGGCCCCCACCGACGGCGCCGGAATGCGCCGCCCCCCTATGGTCAAGCCGGGGGAATGCCTCTAGGCTGGCCGCAAGACAGATGACCGGACGTGACCCGCGATGAGCAAACCCACCGACAACCCCGCCGACCCGTTCAAGAAGGCGCTGGCCGAAGCCACCAAGGTGATGGCCCATGACTCCGAACTGACGGTGAGCTATTCGGTCGACCCCTCGGGTCTGTCCGGCGAAAGCATGCGGCTGCCGCAGGTGTCGCGGCGGATGACCCGCCAGGAGGTTCTGCTGGCACGCGGAACGGCGGATGCGCTGGCGCTGCACCGGCGGTATCACGATGCCTCGGTGCATTCGCGCTATGCCCCGCCGGGCGATATGGCCCGCGATCTCTACGAGGCGATGGAAACCGCCCGCTGCGAGGCGATGGGCGCCCGCGACATGCCTGGCACCGCCAGCAACATCGACGTAAAGATCGAGAATGACGCCATGCGGCGCGGCTATGAGAGCATGACCGATGCCTCGGAGGCGCCGCTGGCAGTGGCCGCCGGCTATCTGATCCGCCACCTCGCCACCGGCCGACCGATGCCCAAGGGTGCGCAGAACGTGATGGAGCTGTGGCGCGGCTTCATCGAGGAGCAGGCCGGCGGCACGCTGGACGACCTGCAGGAGAAACTCTCCAACCAGACCGAATTCGCCAAATTCGCCCGCCAGATGATCGAGGATCTGGGCTATGGCGATCAGCTGGGCGAAGATCCCGACAATGTCGACGAGGATCAGGAAGACCAGGCCGAGGACGACGCCGAGGAACAGCCCGACCCCGACAGCAGCGGCGAGGAGGATCAGGACGACCAGACCGCCGAGGCCGATCCGGAACAGTCGCAGGACGAGCAGCAGGACTCCTCCGAGGCGCAGGTCAGCATGGACGAGCTGGCCGATGAGGAAATGGGCGAAGAGACCGAGATGCCCGATGGCGAGGCACCGCTGGAGCCCCCCGCGCCGCCGCCTGCGTCAGAGGCAGACCCGAATTACAAGGTCTACCTGACCCAGCACGACGAGGAGATCCGCGCCGAGGATTTGGCCGAACCGCAGGAGCTGGAACGGCTGCGCGCCTATCTGGACCAGCAGCTGGACCCGCTGAAGGGCGCCGTGTCGCGGCTGGCCAACAAGCTGCAGCGCCGGCTGCAGGCGCAGCAGAACCGCAGCTGGGAGTTCGATCTGGAGGAAGGCGTGCTCGACGCCGGCCGCCTGGCCCGCGTGGTCGCCAACCCGACCACACCGCTGAGCTTCAAGCGCGAGAAGGATACCGAGTTCCGCGACACCGTGGTGACGCTGCTTCTGGACAACTCCGGCTCGATGCGCGGGCGGCCGATCTCCATCGCCGCGATCTGCGCCGATGTGCTGGCGCGCACGCTGGAACGCTGCGACGTCAAGGTCGAGATCCTGGGCTTCACCACCCGGGCGTGGAAAGGCGGTCAGGCGCGCGAGGCCTGGCTGAACGATGGCCGGCCGCAACAGCCCGGACGGCTGAACGATCTGCGCCACATCATCTATAAATCCGCAGATGCCCCCTGGCGGCGGGTGCGCGACAACCTCGGGCTGATGATGAAAGAGGGCCTGCTGAAGGAGAATATCGACGGTGAGGCGCTGGAATGGGCGCACCGCCGGATGGTGGCGCGGCGCGAGCAGCGCAAGATCCTGATGGTGATCTCCGATGGCGCCCCGGTCGACGATTCGACCCTCAGCGTGAACCCCGCGAACTATCTGGAGAAACACCTGCGCGACGTGATCGCCATGGTGGAGAAACGCAAGCAGGTCGAGCTGCTGGCCATCGGCATCGGCCACGATGTGACCCGCTATTACGATCGGGCGGTGACCATCACCGACGTCGATCAGCTGGCCGGTGCCATGACCGAGCAGCTGGCCAGCCTGTTCGATCCCGACCCGCGCGCCCGCGCCCGGGTGATGGGCATCCTGCGGGCGAGCTGAAGCGGCCTCAGTCCCGGCGGGCGGTGATCACGGCAGCCGGGATCGGGATTGTCCAGGGCGGGGTCGCGCCCAGGTGGCGCGGACCCAATCGGCCACATCGGCGCTGATCGCCTTCACCACAGCCTCGGTCTGCGCGCGCAGCAGATAGCCGCCGCGCGCCGTCCCCTCCAGGAAGAACCGCACCGGTGCGCCGGCGTCGCTGCTGATCCTGTGGCAGTCGACAGTGGTCAGCGCGCAATCGGCGAAGCCGGCGGCCTCCAGCGCCGCAAAGGCGATCTCCGGTTGGGCATAATCATTGGCCCCCGGCCCCGGCGGCAGCACGACGGCGGGATCTCCATGACGGCGGATCGCGTCGAAGACAGAGGCCAGCACCGTCACCCTCTCTGCCCCGTGCCAGACCGAATAGGCCAGCCGCCCGCCGGGCCGCAGCACCCGGGCGCATTCGGCAAAGACCCGGCCCGGATCCGGCACATGCGGGATGCCGAAGCCGATCGTCACCGCGTCGAATTCCGCCGCCCCGAAGGGCAATGCCATCGCATCGGCCCGCAGGAACCGCGCCGCCGGCGCCCGTTCCGCCGCAAGTTCCAGCATCGTGGCCGAGAAATCGACCGCCGTCACCTCGGCCCCCGCCGCGCAGAGTGCCGCCGCGACGATGCCATGCCCGCAGCAAAGATCCAGAACCGCCTGCCCCGACGCCGTTCCCCGTGCCAGAACCGGGACGCAGTGCTCAGACGCGGTGCCGAAATCCCACGCATGGGCTGCCGCCACCGCCGCCGTCGACCATTCCCTGAGTTCCAGATCGGCAAAGGTCTCGGTCATCGGATCAAATCCCTGAATTCGGCGTGATACCTGGCTGAAACGGCGCACATCCTGCGCCGAAACGGCCGGAAAATCACGGTTGAACCTCGGGCCGGTATCGGGTCTGCTCGCGCGGCGCGCGGGCCGCCACGGACCGCGGCAGACAACTTCAGGGGAAATCAACATGTTCCAGACCTTCAACGTGACCGCACGCCCGGAACAGGGACCCCCGCGCCTGGCCTTGCTGCGCGCCGAGCTGGAGGCCGAGGGGCTGGCGGGGTTCCTGGTGCCCCGCGCGGATGCCCATCAGGGTGAATATGTCGCCGCCCATGACGAACGGCTGGCCTGGCTGACCGGCTTTACCGGCTCCGCCGGCTTCTGTGCGGCGCTCCGCGACTGTGCCGGGGTGTTCATCGACGGGCGCTATCGCACCCAGGTCAAGGCGCAGGTGGCGCTCAGCGATTTCACCCCGGTGCCCTGGCCCGATATCCAGCTCTCCGACTGGCTGAGGGAACAGCTACCGCAAGGCGGCAAGGTCGGTTTCGACCCCTGGCTGCATTCGGTGGCCGAGATCGAGCGGACCATGGCGGCGCTGGAGGGGACGGGCATCGTGCTGACCCGCAGCGCCAATCTGGTGGACCGCATCTGGGACGATCAGCCGGCGCCGCCGATGCTGCCGGTCAAGCCGCATCCGCTGGACTTCGCCGGCGAGACGGCAGAGGCGAAATGCACCCGGCTGGCGACGGGCCTGAAGGCGGCCGGCCATCGTGCCGCCGCCATCACCCTGCCGGATTCGATCATGTGGCTGCTAAACATTCGCGGCGCCGATATCCCGCGCAACCCGGTGGCGCATGGTTTCGCCATCCTGCACGACGATGGTCGGGTCGATCTGTTCATGGCGGCTGAGAAGCTGACCGGGATCGGCGATCATCTGGGTGCCGGTGTCACCCTCCATGCGCCCGAAGACTTCCTTGAGACGCTGGCGGCGCAGGAGGGGCCGGTGCGGCTGGACCGGATCACTGCGCCGCAGATCCTCGCCGATGTGCTGGGCGACAAGGCGGTCTATGGCGAAGAGCCCTGCGCCCTGCCCAAGGCCCGCAAGAACGCCGCCGAGATCGCCGGCGCCGCCACCGCCCATCTGCGCGACGGCGCCGCCATGGTCGAGATGCTGTGCTGGCTGGATGACCAGCCTGCCGGCAGCCTGATGGAGACCGATGTGGTCACCTATCTGGAGGCCTGTCGGCGCCGGGACAACGCGCTGCAGGATATCTCTTTCGAGACTATCGCCGGCACCGGCCCCAATGGCGCCATCATGCATTACCGCGTCACGGAAGAAACCGACAGCCGGCTGCAGGACGGCCATATGATCGTCATCGACAGCGGCGGCCAGTATCTGGACGGGACAACGGACATCACCCGCACCGTCGGCATCGGCGCCGTCGGCGAGGAAGAGCGGCACTGTTTCACCCTGGTGCTGCAGGCGATGATCGCGGTGTCGCGGCTGCGCTGGCCGCGCGGCCTTGCCGGCCGCGATATCGAGGCCTTCGGGCGGCTGCCGCTCTGGCTGGAGAACAAGGATTTCAACCACGGGCTGGGCCATGGCGTCGGCGCATATCTCAGCGTCCACGAGGGACCACAGCGGCTGAGCCGGCTGAGTGAAATCCCTCTGGAGCCGGGCATGATCCTGTCGAACGAGCCTGGCTACTACCGCGAGGGGGCCTTCGGCATCCGCATCGAAAACCTGCTGGCGGTGCAGGAGGCGGCGCCGATGGCCGGCGGCGATCCGGAACGTCACATGTTCGACTGGCGCACCCTGACCTATGTTCCGATTGACCGGCGACTGATCGTCGTGGATATGTTGACCCATGCGGAGCGTGCATGGCTGAACGCATATCATGCACAGGTGGCCGAGTTGATCGGCCCCCGGGTCAGCGACACGGCCCGCCGCTGGCTGGAACAGGCGACGGCCCCGATCTAGGCGGGCCGACCGGTTCAGGTCCCTTGACAACGGCGCAGGGCTGACGCCGCGGCTCTCCGGTGCTGACACCGGATTGTTACACTGCGCCGCCAAGGAAGCATGGAACGAGAGATTACGGGAAGGACGAGAGATGACAGACCAAATCAGAATTCGCCGAGCGCCAGGCCTGTGGTCGGTGCGGTCGGGCGGTGCGGTGCTGGGCGAAAGCAGCAACGCCCTGGAACTGAGCGAAGGCGATCTGGCGCCGGTCATCTATTTCCCGCGCGACGATATCGCCATGGCCTTTCTCGACCGCAGCGAAAAGGTGACGCATTGCCCGAAAAAGGGCGATGCGACGCATTATTCGATCATCACCAAATCGGTGGTACTGGAAGATGCCGCCTGGAGCTATGAGACGCCGATCGAGGCGGTGGCGGCGGTCAAAGACTATATCGCCTTCTACCCGGTCGAAGGGGTGACGGTGGAGCAGATCTGAGCCCGCGACGGCGCCCTGCCCCAGACATGCGAACGCCCCGGACCTGAGGTCCGGGGCGTTTTGCCATCAGTCTGCGGCCGCCCGGTCAGGCGGTGGCGATCAGCCAGTCGGAGCTGCTGTCGAGATCGCTCACGCTCAGCCCGTCAAGCGAGACCACCGCCGCGCCGCCATAGGACAGCACGACCGCGGTGCCATCGGCACTGGCGGCCAGCGTCACATGATCGGCCAGATCGGAGGCGGTGTAACCGCTGCCATCGGCCCGCAGCAGCTTCAGCGTCTCGCCGGCGGCGAGATCGAAATCGGTGATCTCCACCATATCCGTCGTCGAGGAGTTGAACACGAAGAACTCATCGGTGCCGGTGCCGCCGCTCAGGATATCGGAATAATCGCCGATCAGGGTATCGTCGCCGGCGCCGCCATAGGCCATGTCGACGCTGCCCGCGGTGCTGTCCTCGGCGTTGATCAGGTCATCGCCCAGACCGCCGCGCAGCACATCGGAGCCGTCGCCACCGTGCAGCGCGTCGTCGCCGCCATTGCCATAGAGCTTGTCGTCACCGGTGCCGCCCTGCATGGTGTCGCCCCGGGCACCGCCATAGATGATATCGTCGCCGGCACCGCCGATCAGCGTATCGATCCCTTTGCCGCCATAGATCACGTCATCGCCGGCGCCGCCGTCGATGATGTCGACCCCGGCGCCACCGTCGATGGTATCATTGCCGTCGTTGCCGTCGATGATGTCGTTGCCGGCCTGCCCCAGCAGGGTGTCGTCACCTTCACCGCCGAACATCCGATCGTTACCGGCATTGCCTTTGACGATATCGTTACCATCGCCACCGGCCAGACGGTCGTTACCGTCGCCGCCCAGGATCAGATCGTCGCCATCGTGGCCCCAGATCTCATCCGCACCGCCGCCACCGTCGAGCTCGTCGTTGCCGTCGTGGCCCCAGATGATGTCGTCGCCATAGCCGCCTTCGGCATAGTCGTCGCCCGGGCCGGCTGACAGGGTATCGTCGCCCAGATGCCCGATCAGGATGTCGTCGCCGCCGGCACCGTTGATGTAATCGTCTCCGGAACCGCCGCGCATGATGTCGTTGCCGCCATAGCCGCGCAGCTCATCATCGCCATCACGCGCATTCATCTGATCGTCGTCGCCGGTGCCGATGATCAGATCATCCTCATCCGTGCCGACAAACTTGCGCAGCGCGGCTTCTGCGCTGGCGGTGACCAGATCGCTGTCATCATTAACGGTCGCCATGGCGTCCTCCACTTTCCGGAAACGGGCGAAATACCACCCAATGCTGAGAAGATTTTTGTCGATTTATCTTTATTCAGAAACCAATGGCGGATCGGAGGCAAGGGGTTGGCGGAAAAAAGACATTTTTATCAAAATTCAGGGAACAGTTTCAATTCCACTCTTTTATTGTTTCCGGTTCAGGAGTGTTCTTCCGCCGCCGTCGCCGCCAGCGCCCGGTTATAGGCCTTGAGCGCATCAACCTGGAACAGCGCCCCGAGAATCTCCGCCTCACCGTCCTTGTCAGGCCGACGCAGGATCACCGGCACGTAATCGACCCCTGCCCGGTCGAAGATCGGCATCGCCGCCTCCAGCGTCGCGCTGGCCTCGACACACAGCCCCTGGGCGACCATGTCGCGGCAAGCGGACTCGGCCGCGCATTTGGGATCCGCGGCCGGCCGCATCACCGCCCCGGCGCGCAGCATCGCCAGCAGATAGGCCTGCGGCCCGGCCGCCAGATGGATACCGCGCCGCTCCAGCTGGGTGAGGAAAAAGCTGCGGTCGACCAACCGAGAAGCCAGCGCCGTCGACAGGCTGACAGAGGTGGTCACGGCGATCCCGGTCTGCCAGTCCCCCGTCAACTCAAAGACGATCAGTGTGGTGGAAATGGGTGCGCCCAGCACCGCCGCCGCCACCGCCCCCATACCCGCCAGCGCATAGAGCGTCTCGGAGCCGGAGACCTCGGGAAAGACTGCGGTGGCGAGGATACCGAAGACCAGCCCGGTCAGCGCCCCCATCATCAGCGACGGCGAGAACACCCCGCCGCCCATGCGCCCACCGATGGTGATCGAAACCGCCGCCGCCTTCACGAAGGCAAAGCCCAGGGCCTCGAACAGCAGCAGCTGCCCGGTCAGCGCCGCCGCGGTCGTCTCATAGCCGACGCCGATGACATGGGGGAAGCCGATGGCAAGTACGCCCAGCAGCAACCCCGCCACCGCCGGACGCAGTGCCGCCGGCAGGCCGGTCCGCTGCTGCAGCCGGTCCGCCACGCTTTCGGCCCAGAAGATCGACCGCATCAGCACCACCGCGACCAGCCCGCAGACCAGCCCCAGCAACAGATAGGCGGGAAGCTCCTCGTAGAAATCCAGAACGCTGGCCTGGGGCAGCGTGAATTCGGCGATATTGCCGAAGGCGAGCCGGTTGACGACGGTTCCCGCCACCGCCGCGATCACGATCGGCGCATAGGTGGCGATGGCGAAATGCCGAAGGATCACCTCCATCGCGAACAGCGAACCGGCAATCGGCGCATTGAACGACGCCGAAACCGCCGCCGCCACGGCACAGCCGAGCAGATCGCGCGCCGTCACCCCATCGTATTTCAGCCAGTCGGAGACCTTGCTGGCGATCACCGCCGCCAGGTGGACCACCGGCCCCTCCCGGCCCGACGATCCGCCGGAGCTGAGCGTGATCATCGAGGCGATGGCCGAGGCGATGCCGGCGCGCAGGCCGACCCGCCCGTCGTTGAGCGCCGCCCCCTCGATCACATCGGCAACCGAGCAGACCCGGCCGTCATCGGTGAACCGGTTCAGGATCAACCCGACCACCAGCCCGCCGGTGACCGGAATCAGCAACAGCAGATACCAGGGCATCGTCTGGGCGAAGCTGTGCAGGTGTTGCAGGTCGTCGGTGCCGTAGAGCATCGTCTGCAGATGGTCGATCGCCATCCGGAAGCCCATGGCGGCCGCGCCGGCGCAGGTTCCGATCAGCAAGGCGACCAGCCAGAAGCGCAGGCGTACCCGGTCGCTCTTGAGGATCTCGCCACACGATTGGCGCAGGGCCGCCCAAGAGGGGCGATGGGGCCTGTTGCCGGGACCGGTCACGCCGGTCGCCCCCGGCAGGCGGCAACCGCAATTCCGGTTTGCCCGCCACCGCTGATCCGGGCTGTCACCTGCCGCATCATGTCTCCCTGGCTCGGCGTCCTTGACGTTGAAACAGGATACAATCTACGGCAGGCGCCTTGTCCACCCAAATCGCATGGCACCGCGCAGGACGGTGAGGATCAGCTCCGATAATCGCGCAACACGGAGGTCGCGATCGCGTCGCGTGTCAGGACACCGATCACGTTCTCCGCCCGCGGAATGGCCTTTTCGGGCAGCACCAGCAGCGCGGCGTGATTGCGATCCGCCATCTGTGTCATCGCACTCCGCAGGAAGTTGGTTTCCTGGGCGTAGCCCACCGGGCCGATGATCGGGCCGTGACGCTTGGTCGGGTCCTCGGGGTGGACCCGGACGATGCCGACCACATGGCGCCCCTCGGTCACCACGGCATAGACCCGCTCTTCGCCGAGTTCGGTGTCGACGACGCCGCTGGTGCCCAGTTCGGATTTCTCCAGGATGCCGACGGCCGGTGCCATCAGATCGCGGATCCGCCGGATCGAGAAGCTGTGCGAGCGGCTCTCCCGCGGGATGTGGTGGCCGCGGCGGCTGAGCTTGGTGGTATAGATATCGTCCTCGGACAGACGGCGACGGACCCCGACGGCGCAGACCACAGCGACAATGGCGGCGACGGTGATGGTGTAATCGCCGGTCATCTCGAACAGCATCATGATCGAGGTGATCGCGGCGCCGGTGGAGGCCCCGACGATGCCGGCCATGCCGATCAGCGCGAAAGTGACCGAATGGAACCCGAGATGCGGGAACATCATGTCGAGAAGCGCCCCGAAGGCCCCGCCCAGCATGGCGCCGAGAAACAGCGATGGCGAGAACACGCCGCCCGAGGCGCCGGCGCCCAGCGACACCGACGTGGCGATCATTTTCAGCACGAACAACAGCAGCAGGAAGCCCGGTGCCGCCAGCGTGCCGGTCAGCACCGCCTCGATGGTGGCATAGCCGACGCTCTCGGTGTGGTACTGGCCGGTGGTCAGCAGCAGCACGTAGAACAGGACGCCCAGCGACAGCATCCCGATGGCATTCTTCAGATAGGGATTGATCTTCCAGGCGTCGAACAGGTCCTCGGTCCGGTAGAGAACCTTGACGAAAAGCCACGAGGCGACGCCGGCGAGCAGCCCGAAGATGACATAGAGCGGCAGCATGTCGACGGAGAGCGGCACGAACAGGTCGGGGCGATTGTGCGCGGCGACGAGGAAGGCGGGCTCGATCCCGAAGGCCAGCCGGCCGACATAAGTCGCGGTTCCGGTCGCCAGCACCACCGGCAGCAGTGTCCGCGCGCTGAATTCCGGCAGCATCAGTTCCACCGCAAAGAGAACCGCCCCCAGAGGCGTGTTGAAGGTGGCGGCGATCCCGGCCCCTGCCCCGGCGGCGACCATGGTGATCACCTGCCAGCTGCGCAGCCGGAACATCCGCCCCAGCACCGAGCCGATGCCCGACCCGATCTGGATGATCGGCCCTTCGCGTCCGACAGAGGCGCCCGAGCCGATCGACAAGGCGGAGGCGAGAGATTTGACCAGCACCACCTGCGGCCGGATATGTCCGCCCCGGTAATAGATCGCGTTCATCACCTCTGGCACGCCATGCCCCTTGGCCTCGGGCGCGAAGCTGCGCACCAGCCAGAGCACGATGGCCCCGCCCACCACCGGCGCCAGGATGACCAGCGGCCCATAGGGCGCCGGCGGCGTCGGGATGTTGGCATCATAGTCAAAAGACAGGATGCCGAGGAAAAAGAAGTTGTGGATGATGGAGATCAGATAGCGCAGCGCGATCGCACCAAGTCCGGTGACGATGCCTATGCCAATTGCAATCATGCTCAGGGCGATGATCGAGACGTTGCGGTTGTCTGCGGGCGGTTCTGCGAGGTCGCTGGGTGTTGTATCTGTCATCTTTGATGTGCGGCAATTGTGGAGTCCGGCGGCGGGGACTATAGAGTCGGCGCAGCCACCCGGTCCCGGGACGGCTCGGATACCCCTCAGCTACGCCTCTGCGACGGATATTGCAAAGCGGTTCCGGGGAAAAAAACACCAGCGACAACGCTTTTTTTGCGGAAAGGACTTGAAAATGGCGACCTCGAGACATTGGCGGAACTACCGGCCCGGCCGGGGGGAGGTTCTGGTCTTCGGAGTGTCGCTCGCGGCGATCGGACTCTACTTCGCGGTTCTGCACGATATGGACGGTCGAGCGGCGGATTACTTCAAGGATCTGCGCGACTCGGATCCCGAGCTCTATCTGACGCAGCTCCGGGAAAGCCGCAGTTTTCAGGCCTATCTCGACGAATACAGAACCATGCAGGGCTATGACAGCTTCAAGCCCGCCGCCCCCAGCTTTCTGGTCGGCCGCTGGACGCTGCAATCCGAGCCGCTGCGCCTGAACCCCGGCACCGCCCCGACCCACTGCAGCGATCCGGTCACCTTCGATTATGGCATTCTGCTGATGCTCGAGTCGGGAGGCGAGGCGCTGCGCGTCTCCTACAGCATCGAAGGTCAGCAGGTGATGGTGAAAGAGGCCGGGATCGGCACCTTCCCGATCGACCTGATCAGCTATGGCGCCCGTCTCGATCACCTCGAATTCACCCCTCCGGGATCGACGGAAAAGGCCTACGCCTACGAATGCGCCCGCTGATCGGGCCGACGGGGATCACGCAATTCTAAGACAAGTGACGGCGCCAGGCACCGGATCGGCGCCGCCCCTGCCCGGTTCCTGGGCTCATTGCCGCGTGCTCGCGTGTTTGTGATCGTAGCGGTCGCGCGTCTGCCCACCCCGACGCCAGAACCATCGGCCTGAGCGAGGCCCTGGGGGGTTACCCTGCCAGCAGGGCCCGGGCGGCGGCGCGTGCCTCGTCGGTGATGCTGTCGCCGGAAATCATCCGGGCGATCTCATCTATGCGGGCGGGTTCCGGCAGCGGTGCCACCGTCGACAGCGTCACGCCGTCCTCCACCCGTTTCGACACCTGCCAGTGATGCGACCCGCGCGCCGCCACCTGCGGCGAATGGGTCACCACCAGCACCTGACTGCCCTCGGCCAGCGCCTCCAGTCGGCGCCCCACCGCATCGGCGGTGGCGCCACCGACGCCGCGGTCGATCTCGTCGAAGATCATGGTGACGCCACCATCTGCGCCATGCAGGCAAACCTTGAGCGCCAGTAGGAAACGGCTGAGCTCCCCGCCCGAGGCGATCTTGTTCAGCGGCCCGGCCGGCGCCCCCGGGTTGGTGGCGACGGTAAAGGCGACGGTATCGATCCCCTCGGGGCCCGGATCGGCGGGCGCCAGGCGGGTCTCGAACACCGCGCGCTCCATCTTCAGCGGTGCCAGCTCGGCCATCATCGCCGCGTCCAGTCGCCCGGCGGCCTCGGCCCGGGCCGCGCGCATGGCAGTGGCGGCGGCATCATAGGCCACCTCAGCCGCCCGGACAGCGGCGCGCCGGTCCTCGAGATCGTGTTCGCCGGCATCGAGCCGCGCCAGACGGCCGCGCAGCGTCTCGGCGAAATCGCCCAGATCGTCGGGCTGCACCCCGTGCTTGCGCGCCTGCGCCCGGATCGCGAACAGCCGCTCCTCGGTCTCTTCCAGTTCCGCCGGATTGAACTCCAGCGCCTCCAGCAGCCGTTCGACGCCGTCCTGCGCCTCGGACAGTTCGATCATCGCCCGCCCCAGCGCCGCCAGCGGCGCGTCCAGCGTCGGGCCGGCATCCCCCGCCACCCCTTCGAGCCAGCGCAGCGCCTCGCCCATGGCGGCCTCGGCCCCCTCCCCACCCAGCAGGGCGGAGGCACGGGCGATATCGTCGCGGATCCGCTCCGCACCCTGCATCTGGCGACGACGCGCATCCAGCTCGCCATCCTCGCCCGGTTGCGGATCGAGCTTGTCCAGCTCCGCCACGGAATGGCGCAGGAATTCCTCTTCCTCGCGCACCGCGTCCAGCGCCGCCTCGGTCTCTGCCAGCGCCTTGCGCGCGGTCTGCAGGCCGCGCCAGGCGGCACGCAGACCGGCCCCGTCGAGACCGGCGAATTCATCCAGCAACTGCCGGTGTGCCCGCGGGTTCAGCAGCCCGCGATCGTCCTGCTGGCCGTGCAGCTCGACCAGCGTTTCCGACAGCGCCCGCAGCACCTCGCCGGAACAGCGCCGGTCGTTGATCCAGGCGGTTTTGCGACCCTCGCGGGTGTTGACCCGGCGCAGGATCAGCTCCGCCCCGCCGGGCAGCCCGGCCTCTTCCAGCACCCCATGCGCGGCATGACCTTCGGGCAGATCGAAGACGGCGACCACCTCGCCCTGATCGGCGCCCTGGCGGACCAGCTCGGCCCGGCCACGCCAGCCGAGCACGAAGCCCAGCGAATCGAGCAGGATGGATTTGCCGGCGCCGGTTTCACCGGTCAGCACATTCAGACCCGGCTGGAAGTTCAGTTCCAGCCGGTCGATGATCAGCATGTCGTGGATATCAAGCGACCGCAGCATCTTGCCTGCCCGAAACCCCGCCGGAGCGCGCCCGGGTCAGAGCCATTTCCCCTGCACCGACTGGCGATAAATCTGGCTGAGCCAGTTGTTACCCATGTCGCGCATCTTCAGGCCGCGCGCGGTCAGCAGCTTGTAGCTGTCCTGATACCACTCGGACGACTGGTAGTTATAGCCGAGGATGGCACCGGCGGTCTGCGCCTCGTTGACGAGACCCAGCGACAGATAGGCCTCCACCAGACGGTGCAGCGCCTCGGCGGTATGCGTGGTGGTCTGGAAATCCTCCACCACCACGCGGAAGCGGTTGATCGCAGCGGCGTATTGCTTGTGCCGCAGGTAGTAGCGCCCCACCTCCATCTCCTTCGCCGCCAGGTGGTCGAAGGCGAGGTCGAACTTCAGCATCGCCGAGGTGGCATATTCGCTGTCGGGATAGACCTCGATCACCGTGCGCAGCGCCTGCAGCGCCTGGAAGGTCAGCCCCTGATCGCGACCGACCTCGTCGATCTGGTCGTAATAGCTGAGGGCAAGGAGATACTGCGCATAGGCGGCATCCTCGTCAGTCGGGTAGAAATCTATATATCGCTGCGCCGCCGCCCGGCTTTCCGGGTAGTCCTGCCCCTTGTGATAGGAGAAGGCCTGCATGATCAGCGCCCGTTTGGCCCAGCTGGAATAGGGGTAAAGCCGCTCGATTTCCGAGAAATACCATGCCGCATCGCCGGCGCGACCGCGCGTCAGCTCAAATTCACCCCGTTCATAGATCTGCTCGGGCGTATAGCCGTCGAGCTTCTGAGAACGGTCGACCGGCGCATTTCCGCAGGCAGCCAATGCAGCCATCAGAATGAATGCCCCGATGGTTTTCACCCCCGACCTGCCGCCGATCATGCTTGCCAATCCTCATCGTCTTGTCAGGCGCGCCGCCTGTTTGCGCCTCGGTCTAGCACAATAATTTCCGGGGCAAAACGTCTTAAACGCACCACGCCGCAGTGGCATGGCCGGTTCCTGCCAGAGCGGCGGATCCGCCGGTTCAGGCGACTTGCGGAATCTCGTCCCAGACCAGGCCAGTGCCCGGCAGACGGGCGGCGGTCTCTTCATCGCAGAGCACCGGGCGCACTGCGCCGGGGGTCGCGAACAGCTTGCGCAGCAGCATGTTGGTCAGCGTGTGGCCGGCGCGTTCGCCGCGGTAATGGCCGAGGATCGCGCCACCGGCCAGCGCCAGATCGCCGAGCGCGTCCAGCATCTTGTGGCGCACCGCCTCATCCGAATGGCGCAAACCACCGGGGCTGAGGATGCGGTCGCCATCGACCACCACCGCGTTATCCAGCGTGCCGCCCAGGGCCAGACCGTGTTCGTGCATCGCGTCGACATCGGCCTGACGGCAGAACGTGCGGCTGTCGCAGAGCTCACGTGCGAAGGTGCCGTTGCCCATATCCAGCGTCTTGCTCTGGCGGCCGATGGCGGCATCGGCGAAATCGATGTGAAACTCGATGCTCAGCCGGTCGGAGGGCGACAGCGTGGCGCGGGCGCCCTGCGCGTTCTCGACGCTGACGGTCTTCAGCACCTCATAGGCCAGCACTGGCGACAACTGCCGCCGCACGCCGCGCGCCATGATCCCACGTACGAAGGGGGCGGCAGAGCCATCCATGATCGGCACTTCCGGCCCGTCGATCTCGATCAGCGCATTGTGAATACCGCAGCCCGCGAGCGCCGCCATGATATGTTCGACCGTGGACACCGACACGCCGGCGGTATTCACCAGCCGGGTGCAGAGCGGCGTATGCTCCGCCACGTCGTAGAGCGCCGGGATCATCGCGTCGCCAAGCGCGATATCGGTCCGCTTGAACCAGATGCCGTAACCCGCCGCTGCAGGGCAGATCACCATGGTCGCCGGGGCACCGGAATGCAGCCCGACCCCTTTGAAGGTCACCGAAGTTCTGAGCGTATGTTGCAAGTGCGGCCTCTTACCGTGGTGTCCAGACGGTCGCGGGACCGGCTGTTGACCCCGAAGTAAGGCGGGGGCCGGCAAGCCTCAACTCAATCTTTGTAACCGAATGAAACATCAATGAAACAATTCGGCAAAACCCTGCTCACACCCACCTAACACACTGTATTAACAATGAAAAAGGCCGCCTTCCGGCGGCCTTTCGCGATAGGATTTGACTGGATTAATTTGCCTGACGGCGCAGGAAGGCCGGGATTTCGATCCGATCCTGTTCCTGATCCGGCTCGGCCGCCGGTTGCGGCGCGGTGGCCTCGCGGCGCATCTGCGGCTGCGGGCGCGGCTGGGCCGGAGCCGCCTGGCTGGGCGTGTCGGGAGCATGGCCGGTCATCCGGTCGATCAGCCGGTTGAAGCCGAAACGGCTTTTTTCCTGCGGCGCCGGAGCAGCCGGTTTCGGAGCCGCCTGCTGCGGCGCGCGCGGCACATTGCGGGCAGCGGCGTGCAGACGGGCCAGCGCCTCGGGCGAGGGCGTGCCGGGAGCCGGCGCCTTCGGCGCGACGAAGCTTTCGGCCTCGACCTCCTCGTACTCGCTGCGCGGCTGGAATACCGGTTCCGCCGGGCGATAGGCGGGCGGCGGCAGGCCGTCGTCCTCGTCGATCACCGGGGCGGCGTAGTCGGCGTGATCATGGCGCGGGGCCGGATCCTCGAGATCGGCGAACAGGCTCGGTTCTTCCATCTCCGGGGCGGTCGGGGCAGTGGCGGCAACCTGAGCCCCAGCCACCGGCGCGGCGGCCTCCGGGGCCGGAGCCGGCTCTGCCACCGGCGCGGTGGCGGCAACCGGGGTTTCCAGTTCCAGCGGCGCGCGGGTTTCCTCGACCGACACCTTCTGCTTCAGCGGCTGCGACAGCGGACGGCGCGGCACCGGGATATCGCTCTGCACGTCGGAGGCGTCGATGCCGGTGGCGACGACGGAGACGCGCATCACCCCTTCCATCGCGGTATCGAGCGTCGAGCCGACAATGATATTGGCCTCCGGGTCCACTTCCTCGCGGATGCGGTTGGCGGCCTCGTCCAGTTCGAACAGGGTCAGGTCATGGCTGCCGGTGATGTTGATCAGCACACCCTTGGCGCCGCGCAGGCTGATTTCGTCCAACAGCGGGTTGGCAATCGCCTTCTCGGCGGCCTGGATGGCGCGATCCTCGCCCTCGGCCTCGCCGGTGCCCATCATCGCCTTGCCCATCTCGTCCATCACCGAGCGGACATCGGCGAAGTCGAGGTTGATCAGGCCCGGGCGCACCATCAAGTCCGAGATCCCCTTCACGCCCTGATAGAGGACATTGTCCGCCATCGAGAAGGCTTCGGTGAAGGTGGTCTTTTCGTTGGCGAGCCGGAACAGGTTCTGGTTCGGGATGATGATCAGCGTATCGACGACCTTCTGCAGGGCCTCGACCCCGTCTTCGGCCTGGCGCATCCGCTTGGCGCCCTCGAACTGGAACGGCTTGGTCACCACGCCGACCGTCAGCACGCCCAGCTCCCGCGCGGCCTGCGCGATGATCGGCGCGGCGCCGGTGCCGGTGCCGCCGCCCATGCCGGCGGTTATGAAGCACATGTGCGAGCCGGCCAGATGGTCGACGATCTGTTCGATGCTCTCTTCCGCAGCAGCGGCGCCAACCGTGGCGCGGGCGCCGGCGCCCAGCCCTTCGGTCACCTTGATCCCCAGCTGCACGCGGTTGGGTGCGTGGCTTTGTTGCAGGGCCTGTGCATCGGTGTTGGCCACGACGAACTCGACACCTTCCAGCGCCTTTTCGATCATATTGTTGACGGCGTTGCCGCCTGCGCCACCGACCCCGAAAACGGTGATCCGAGGCTTCAGTTCTTCCTGGCCGGGCATCGAGAGATTCAATGTCATTGGTACTGTCCGCCTGTGCTGATCCGGGCCGAGTCACGGCCTTATTCTGCCTATCAGCTCCAATAATTAATCAACTGTGTCGGAAACGTCACGAAAAAACTGCTGTGGAACCACGAAATATAGCCCCGAAAGGGGCCAATTTGCGCGGCATCTTGCCGGAATCCACATATCTGGGCGGTCAGACGTCCGCGAACACAACATACTTGACAGCGCCGATGGAATCCCATCCGCGATGCGCGCGTTTTTCCGATTCAGAGAGCCCTGCCCGGCCTCTATCTGATCGCCCCCGCTGCCGGGGGGCTTGCTGTCACTCTACCCGCTCCGCCGCGCGCGGTCACCCGAAAACCACAGGTTATCCACAAGGTTTTCCACCGCCCGGCCACAGACGACGCCACCGCTCACCAGTTGTCGCGGAACCACTTCACCGCCCGGCGCAGCGAGCGTGCCGGATAGCGGTCGACCGGGATTTCGAAATCCCACCATTCGTCCTGCGGGTTGGCGGCGAACAGGCTCAGCCCCACCGCCCCGGCGAACCCCGGCCCGGTCGCCGACTGCGGCAGCCCATGCACCCGCAGCGGCCGGCCCAGCCGCACCTGCTGGCCGAGAATGCGGCTCGCCAGCCCGTCCAGCCCCATGATCTGGCTCGACCCGCCGGTCAGCACGATCTGCTGGCTCGGCAGATGCTCGAACCCGGCGGCATCGAGCCGCGCGCGCACCTCTTCCAGGATTTCCTCGACCCGCGGCCGCATGATGCCGATCAGTTCGGCCCGGCTGACAGTGCGGCGGTCATGCTCCCAATCGCCGGTATCGCCGCCGATGTCGATCATGTCGCGATCGTCGGCACCGGTGGCATGCACGCCACCGCAGAAGGTCTTAATCCGCTCGGCATTGGCCATCGGCACCCCCAGCCCCATGGAGATGTCGCCGGTGATGTGATCGCCGCCCATCCGCACGCAATCGGCATAGATCATGTGTTTCTTCAGGAAGATCGAGATGCTGGTGGTGCCGCCGCCCATGTCGATACAGGCCGCCCCCAGCTCCTGTTCGTCCTCGACCAGCGCCGAGATGCCGGAGACATAGGCAGAAGAGGCGATCCCCGCCAGTTCCAGATCGCAGCGCTTGATGCAATGCACCAGGTTCTGCACTGCCAGGTCGTCGACCGTCAGCATATGCATGTCGACCGCCAGATTATGGCCCAGCTGACCGCGCGGATCGATCAGCCCCGACCGGTTGTCGAGCGCGAAGTTCACCGGCTGGGCATGCAGTACCTCGCGCCCCGCCCCGTAATCGGGCACGTCGCAGGCCGCCAGCACCCGGGCGATCTCGGCCTCGGTCACCACCTGGCCTTCCAGCTCGACGGTGGCATCCAGCCCGTAGGACCGCGGATTGGCGCCGGAGAAACAGGCGATCACATGGTCGACGCGGATTTCGGCCATCTTCTGCGCCGCCTGCAACGCGGTGCGGATGGCGCGCTCGGTCTCCTGCATCGCGGTGACCTCGCCGAACTGCACCCCGCGCGACCGGGTGGTGGCGGCACCGATCACGCGGAAACCGCTCTGCCCGGCCAGCGAGCCGATGGAGTTGTCCTCGCTCAGCTTGCCGGTCCCATCGAACCGCAGCACCAGGCAGGCGATCTTGGAACTGCCGACATCCAGGATGGCGATCACGCCGCGCTGCAATGCCTGGCGGCGCATCTGCCGCATCGCCCGTTGGGAATGATAGAGATCCGTCATCGTCTACTGCCCGTACCCGTTTATTTTTCTTATTTTCCACCAGTCCTCGACCGCCGCTTCTGTCATGCGGATGGTCGGCCGCGGCCCCAGCCGCATGTCCACCACGCTGACGTCGCGGTCGAGAAGATCCTGCACCTCGTTCAGCGCCAGCACCCGCTCCAGCGCCCGCACCGGCGCCTCTTCCGGCAACAGCACCCGCTGACCGCGGTCCAGCACCAGGTCCCAGCGCCGTTCGCCGATGCGCACCAGCCCGCGCAGACGGTCGGTCAGCGGCTGCGCCGCGGCGATCAGCGCCAGCGCCTCGGGCACATGTTTATCCGCGCCCTTGCCGGCGATCAGTGGCAGTTCCGGCCGCAGCCCCCGCTCGGCCAGATCGTTGACATGGGTGCCGCCGGCATCCAGCAGCGCCAGCCCGGACCGGCTGCGCCACACCACCGCCGGCTGCCGTTCCTCGACATCGACCTGAAGAATGCCGCCGGGCCGGATCCGCACCGCCGCCGACTTCACCGGGTCGAGCCCGATGATTGTCTGGCGCAGCTCCTCCAGATCCAGATCGAAGGAGCTGACCGGGAAATCCAGGCCGACAACCTCGCGGATATCCTCGGACAGGCTGCTGCCGGCGCCGTCGATCGCCATCAGCCCGACCATGAATTCCGGCCGTTCCTGGATCGAGGCCCTGAGCTGCACGATGAACATATTGAGCGCGTCGCGGCGCTGCTGATCGGCCAGAAAGGCCGACCCCAGCGCGAAACAGACGCAGAACGGCACCCCCACGCGCAGCGCCAGCCGGATACCCGGCGTCAGCATCCAGCGCTGCAGGCGGTAATTCAGGCGCGACGGCGCCGGGTCGGAACGCTGGGTCCGGCCGTTTACCGATCGCATGAGGCGTCCTCCACCAGCCAGCGGCACAGTGCTCCGAAGCTCATGCCGATCCCCTTTTCCGCCTGCTCGGGGCTGAGCGAGGTCGGCGTCATCCCCGGTTGCGTGTTGGTTTCCAGAAGGTAGAGCCCGTCGCGGCCCCGCGCCTCGTCCCAGCGGAAATCGGTTCGGCTCATGCCGCGGCAGCCCAGCACCTGATGGGCACGCAGGGCATAATCGAGGCAGGCATCGAAGATCTCCTCCGGCAGCTCCGCCGGCACCACATGGCGCGATCCGCCGGGGCGATACTTGGCGTCGTAGTCGTACCAGCCGTCGGTCAGGATATCGGTCACGGTCAGCGCCCGGTCGCCCAGCACCGTAGTGGTCAGCTCGCGCCCCGGCACATAGGTCTCGACCATCACCTGATCGGGCATCTCCGCAGACAGCGCCGGCGGACCGTTGGCCCCCTCCTGCACCAGATAGACCCCGACCGAGGAGCCTTCGCGATTGGGCTTGATGACATAGGGCGGCGCCATCATGTGGCGCTGGCAGGCCTCTGCCTTGTCGCAAAGCAGGCTGTCGACCACCGGAAGCCCGGCGGCGCGATAGGCCTCCTTGCTGCGTTCCTTGTCCATCGCCAGCGCCGAGGCCAGAACCCCGGAATGGGTATAGGGGATGCGCAGCCACTCCAGCAGCCCCTGAACACAGCCGTCCTCGCCCCAGCGCCCATGCAGGGCATTGAAGACCACATCGGGAGCGATGTCGCGCAATTTCACGGCGAGGTCGGGGCCGGCGTCCAGCTCCACTACCTCATAGCCTTCTGCCCGCAGGGCGGCGGCACATTCATGCCCGCTGGACAAAGACACCTCGCGTTCGGCCGAGGCGCCGCCCATCAATACCGCCACAAGGGGAGTCTTTCCGCTCGACTGACCCACACTGTGCCTCAATGTATCCGGACCTTTGGCGATCCGTGTTGCTTCCCCGTCTTCGCGCCCGTTTTATTGCCTGTCGGTTGCGCGTGTCGGGGTCATTTGATGATCTTATTGCGCGGCCGGGTCCCGCTCCGGGTCACCGATCCGCTTGATTTCCCATTCTAGCTTTATGCCGCTGGTTTCGTAAACCTTTTTTCGCACCAGCTCACCCAGGGCTTCCAGATCCGTGGCACTCGCGCCACCCGCGTTGATCAGGAAATTGGCGTGTTTCTCGCTCATCTGCGCGCCACCCAGCCGCGCCCCGCGCATGCCGGCGTCCTCGATCAGCTTCCAGGCCTTGAGATCGTGGACATCGTCGGCCCGCCCGGTGCTGGAAAACCCCGCCGGGTTGCGGAAGGTCGACCCGGCGCTGCGCTCCCGCGTCGGCTGGGTTTCGTTGCGCCGGCGCAGCTGATCTTCCATCCGGGCGGTCAACATGGCCGGATCGCCCACCCCCCCCTGCAACGTCGCCTCGATCAGCACCATCCCTTCGGGCAACGCGCTCTGCCGGTAGGCGAAGCCCATATCTTCGGGCCCGAGCTCGACCAGCTCGCCCGCCCGCGTCACCGCCCGGGCGGAGACGAAGACATCGGCCACATAGGAGCCATAGCAACCCGCGTTCATCCGCAGCGCACCGCCGATGCTGCCCGGAATGGTGCGCAGGAACCCCAGGTCGACGCCCGCCTGCGCCGCCCGTTTCGCCACATGCGCATCGAGCGCCGCCGCCCCCGCCGTGACCCGGGCACCCTCGACCGAAATGCCGTTGAACCCGCGGCCCAGCCGGATCACCACCGCCTGCAGCCCGCCATCGCGCACGATCAGATTGGAGCCGACGCCGATCGGCATCACCGGAACGGCAGGATCCAGCGCCCGCAGAAACTCTGCCAGATCCTCCGGATCGGCGGGCTGGAACAGCACCGCCGCCGGGCCGCCGACCCGCAGCCAGGTCAGTTCGGACAGCGGTTTCTCGTGGCTCAGCCGGCCACGCACCTGAGGCAAATCATCGAATGTCATGCCCCTCTGCTAGCGCCCCTCCCGCCGGGGAACAAGCCGTCAGCCCGCGGGCCGGCGGTTTTTCGGCGCCCGTCCCCGCGCAGGTCCGCCCGGCTCAAAGCCGGCGCCGACGACCCCGGCGCAGCCGCCGGATCAGGAAATAGACCGGCCAGCGCAGCACCGAGATGCCGGCCAGCAGCAGCACCAGCCCGACCCAGGGCCCCATCTGCCAGGTCACATAGCCCAGCAGCGGGATGCCGGTGGCGATCAGCCCATAGGCCAGCCGCCAGTGGTTGTCGCGCGACGGCCGCATTGCCAGCAGGTTGGCCAGCACCGCCCAGAGACAGACAAGGATCAGCGACAGGCTCATCGGCGCGGCCCTCGCAACCGCCGCAGCAGATAGCCGAGCGGGCGGCGGAACATCGACAGCAGCGCCAGTATCGCCAGCGCCGCCGCGATCCAGCCATGACGCAGCCCCAGATAGCCGATCACGACGGGCGCCGACATCAGCAGCGCCAGCCCGGGCAACATCTGCAGCCGCATCGGCAGCATCGCCACCGCGCTGGCCGCCACCGCCCAGAGCGCGGCCAGGACCACCGCCGGACTCACTGCGCCCCCGCGAACGCGTCGGCCAGCGAACTGGCCAGCGCCACCGCCGAGGCCAGAAGCCCCAGAACCGGCACCCACCGCGGCACCCGGAACGGCGCCTGCGGCACCCGGCGTTGCTGCAGGATCAGCGCCAGGTTCACCAGCACGAAGACCGCCAGCAGGATCGAGGAGGTGAGACCGGCCAGCGTGGTGAAGGGAACGAAGACCGACGACAGCGTCACCGCCGCACCGATCAGCAGCGTCGCCCGCACCGGCGTGCCCAGCCGCGGATGGGCCCGATGGAACACCGCCAGCGCGGCGGTGCGCCGGCCCAGCCCGAACAGCACCCGGCTGGCCATCACGATCTGCGCCAGCACCCCGTTCAGCGCCGCGAAGACCGCGATCGCCGCCAGGAAGTGACCGTCGCCATGCCCCGCCGCACGCCAGACCAGCACCAGCGGGCTGCCGCTGCCGGCCAGATCCGCCACCGGCACCGCCCGCAGGGCAGCGAGCGTCACCGCCGCATAGAGGACCGAGGTGATCGCCAGGGAGATCAGGATGGCCCGCGGCAGGGTGCGCTCAGGCCGCTCGACTTCCTCGGCCATGTTGACGATATCCTCGAAACCGATGAAGGCGAAGAAGGCGAGCACCGCGGCGCCACCGACACCGGCCAGCGCGATGGGGGCGGGGTCGAGGAAATCGGCGCTGGCCGGGGCGACGCTGCCGGCCCAGATCACCGCCACCAGCCCGGCGACCTCGATCACCGTGAAGATCGCCGCCAGCGCCAGGCTTTCCAGCACGCCGAAGACCGCCACCGCAGTCAGCGCCAGGCCCAACCCGATGATCGCCGGCACCGCGCCGACCGGCAGCACCTGGGTCAGATACCCGACGCCGCCACGCAGCACCGCCCCGGCCGAGACGGTGCCGGCGGCGACGATGGCCAGCCCCACCAGCACCGCCAGCAGCTGACTGCGCAACCCCTGCCCGACATAGGCGGCCTCCCCCGCCGCTTCCGGCAGGCGGGTGGAGAATTCGGCATAGCTCAGCGCGGTGGGCGCGGCGATCAGCCCGGCCAGCAGGAAGGAGAGCGGCGCCCAGATCCCGGCCTCGGCCGCCACCGCGCCGACCAGCACATAGATGCCGGCGCCGATCATCACCCCCACGCCATAGGCCGTCAGCAGGCCCAGCCCGATCCGGCGTTTGAGGGGCTCTGACATCGGTTACCCTTTCAGACGCTCCGGCAGGCGGTTGGCCCAGGCGCTGATGGTACCGGCGCCGAGGCAGACGACCATATCGCCGGGCCGGGCCTCGGCGCGCACCAGTTCGGTCAGCGCCTCCTCCGAGGTGACGGCAAGCGCGTGGCGGTGGCCGTGGCGGATCAGACCGGCGACCAGATCGTCGCGGCTGGCACCGGGGATCGGGTCTTCGCCGGCGGCATAGACTTCGGAGATGCCGACCACATCGGCCTCGTTGAAGCAGCCGCAGAAATCGTCGAACAGCGAATGCAGCCGGGTGTAGCGGTGCGGCTGATGCACCGCGATGACACGGCCCGACGTGGCCTGACGCGCCGCCTTGAGCACGGCGGCAATCTCAACCGGGTGATGGCCGTAATCGTCGATGATGGTGACCCCGTCGACCTCGCCCACCTTGGTGAAGCGGCGGTTGACGCCGCCGAACTTGGCCAGCGCGGCGCGGATTTCCTCAAGCTTCATGCCCAGGTGCCGTGCCACCGAGACCGCCGCCAGCGCGTTGGAGACATTGTGATCGCCCGGCATCGGCAGGGTGCAGCCCTCGATCCGGCCACCCTCGGCCTGCAGCAGGATGTCGAAATGCGCCACGCCGCCCTGATAATGCAGGTTCACCGCGCGGACATCGGCCTGGGCGTTGAAACCATAGGTGCTGACCCGCCGGTCGGTGATGCGCCCGACCAGCGCCTGCACCTCGGGATGATCGGTGCAGCAGACCGCCAGCCCGTAGAAGGGGATGTTCGAGACGAACTGGAAGAAGCCGTCGCGCAGCCGGTCGAAATCGCCCCAATGCTCCATATGCTCGGGGTCGATATTGGTGACCACGGCGATGGTGGCGGGCAGCCGGTTGAAGGTGCCGTCACTCTCGTCGGCCTCGACCACCATCCATTCGCCCTGCCCCATCCGCGCGTTGGAACCATAGGCATGGATGATACCGCCGTTGACCACGGTGGGATCGAAGCCGCCGGCGACCATCATCTCCGCCATCAGGGTGGTGGTGGTGGTCTTGCCATGGGTGCCGGCGATGGCGACGTTGGATTTCAGCCGCATCAGCTCAGCCAGCATCTCGGCCCGGCGCACCACCGGCAGGCCGCGCCGGCGCGCCTCGTCCAGCTCCGGGTTGCCGGGCTTGATCGCCGAGGAGATCACCACCACCGCCGCGCCTTCGAGATTCTCGGCCCGCTGGCCTTCGAAGATCTCGGCACCCAGCCCGGCCAGGCGGTCGGTGATCTTCGAGGTCTTCAGGTCCGACCCCTGCACCCGGTAGCCGTGGTTCAGCAGCACCTCGGCAATGCCGGACATGCCGATACCGCCGATGCCGACGAAATGGATCGGGCCGACATCTCCGGGCAGTTTGGTGGCGGGGGTCATGAATTATCCTTCTTCGGCAAGATGTTCGACCAGGCCGACCAGACGGTCGGTGGCATCCGGAATGCCCACGGCCAGCGCCGCGTGGGCCATTTGCACGGCGCCATCGGAATGGCCCAGCACGGTCGCGATCTGGGTGGCGAGCACGACCTCGTCCAGCCGGCTTTCCGGGATCAGGATGGCGGCGCCGGCATCGACCAGCCCGCGCGCGTTGGCGGTCTGATGATCGCCGGCGGCGGCGGCAAAGGGGATCAGGATCGCCGGCCGACCAATCACCGTCAGATCGGCGATGGTCGAGGCGCCGGCGCGGCTGATCACCAGCTGCGCCTCGCTCATCCGGGCGGGCACGTCGTTGAAGAAGGTCTTCACCTCCGCCGCGATCCCGGCCTCGGCATAAAAGGCGGTGACGCGCTCCATATCCTCGGCGCGGGCCTGATGACTGACGCGGATATGTCGGCGCAGCCCCTCAGGCAGCGCCGCCACGGCGCCCGGCACCGCATCCGACAGGATGCGCGCGCCCTGGCTGCCGCCCAGGACCAGGATCGACATCGGGTAATCGCCCGGCGGGATATAGGCCGCACCGGCGCGTTCGGCGATGGCCCGGCGCACCGGATTGCCGACGTGTTCGGCCGGCACCCCCTCGGGCAGATCGGTGGGCCAGGTGCCGCAGGCGACGCCCGCGACGCGCTTGGCAAAGACCTGGTTGACCCGCCCCAGCACGCCGTTTTGTTCGTGGATCATCCGCGGCAGCTTCAGCAGCGTCGCCGCCCCCAGCGCCGGGATCGACGGATAGCCGCCGAACCCCACCACCGCATCGGGCCGGTCGCGCCGCATCTGCATCGCCATGCTGAGAACCCCGGCCGCGATCTTCGGCGCCACCAGCGCCTTGGCCAGAATCCCGCCGCGGGCAAAGGTGGCGCTGGAGACCTGGGTGATCTCGGTCGTATGCGGGAAGCCGCCGGTATAGCGGGCGCCGCGCGCATCGGTCGACAGCTTGACCCGCCAGCCGCGGCGCAGCATCGCCTCTGCCAGCGCCTGGGCCGGGAACATATGGCCACCGGTGCCGCCGGCGGCGATCATCAGCAGCTTTTGTGACATGGGCCTATCCCTGAAAATTCCGTCTGGTGCGCAGCGCAATGGCGCAAATCGTCCGGCGCCGCCAGCCCATCAGCCGCGTCCGCGCAGGATGTCGCCGATTTCACCCTGCGGCCGGGTCCGGGTCAGCGCCAGCAGCATGCCCAGCGACACCCCCGCCGCGATCAGCGACGAGCCGCCATAGCTGACGAAGGGCAGTGTCATGCCCTTGGCCGGCAGCAGCCGCACCGCCACCCCCATGTTGATCAGCGCCTGTACCCCGAAGATACAGGCCAGCCCGGTGCCCGCCAGCCGGATGAAGGGATCGCGTTCCCGCATCAGCCGCAGCAGCGAGCGCACCACCACCGACGCATAGAGCGCGATGATGATCATCACCAGGATCAGCCCGTATTCCTCGGCCGCCACGGCGATGATGAAATCGGTATGGGCGTCGGGCAGCGACCATTTCACCTGCCCCTCGCCGACACCAACGCCGAACAGACCGCCTTCGCGGATGGCGTTGGTGGCATAGCCCAGCTGCGTGGTCGGATCGAGCTCGGGGTTCAGGAACCCGTCGATCCGCCGCGCGAAGTGTTCAGAGCTGGAATAGGCGATGGTGCCGCCCAGCACCACGACGCCGGCCATGCCCATCAGCAGCAGAAGCGGTGCGCCGGCGACGAAATACATCACCCCCCAGCCGAACAGCACCAGGCTGGCCTGACCGAAATCCGGCTGCATCACCAGCATGCCGACGATCACGGTGCACAGCCCCATCGACCAGAGTTTTCCCGGCGGGCCGTTGATCTCCTGACTGGAGGCCAGGAGCCAGGCGGACACGACGATGAAGACCGGCTTCATGAATTCCGACGGCTGCAGGCTGGCGAAGCCCAGCGAATACCAGCGCACCGCGCCCTTGCCGAAATCGGTGCCCAGAAACGGCAGCAGCGCCAGCGCCACGAAGGCGCCGATGAAGCCCAGGACCGACAGCCGCCGCACCAGCGTGGGCGACATCATCGAGGTCAGCAGCATCGCCAGCATCGCCATCGCCCCGAAGGCCGCCTGACGCTCGACATAGTGAAACGGCTGGAACCCGTTGCGCGCAGCCAGGGGTGGCGAGGCGGCCAGCCCCAGCAGCAACCCGATCACCGACAGGATCAGCACACAGGACAGCGACCATTTGTCGACCGTCCGCCACCATTTCGGGAGAATAGGCTCACCCCGTTGCGCGGGAACCGCGCCATAGACCATCTCGGTCATGGAAATCCTGCCCTATGCTACTGCTCTAATCTGCCTGTCGCGCCCGGTTTTCCGGATCTGCGCCCCAACTCTAGCCGGAAAACCGCCTTCGCGCCAGTGCGATCCTCTTGCCAAAGCAGCGGATCCACGCCAAGCGGCGGGGATGGAGTATCGGACGATCATTCTGGGCGCCGGCGCCGCCGGCATGATGTGCGCGGCCCATGCCGGGCCGGACACGCTGGTCATCGACCATGCCCGCGCGCCGGGCGAGAAAATCCGCATCTCCGGCGGCGGGCGGTGCAATTTCACCAACCTCTACGCTGAGCCCGGCAACTACCTGTCGCAGAACCCGCATTTCTGCAAATCGGCGCTCGCCCGTTATACCCAATGGGATTTCATCGACCTGATCGGCCGCCATGGCATCGCCTGGCACGAAAAGACGCTGGGGCAGCTTTTCTGCGACGACAAGGCCACCCAGATCGTCGAGATGCTGCGGGCCGAGATGACCCGCGCCAGCGCCACGCTCTGGCTGTCGACGCAGCTCATCGCGCTCTCCCATGGGGAGAGCGGCTTTTCGCTGGAGCTGGAGCGGGAGGGCACGCGGATCGCCGTCACCTGCCGCAATCTGGTGCTGGCGACCGGGGGCAAGTCGATCCCCAAGATGGGGGCCACGGGCCTTGCCTATGACATCGCGCGCCAGTTCGGGCTGGCAGTGACCGAGACGCGCCCCGCCCTGGTGCCCCTCACCTTTACCGACGGCCGCTTTGCGCCGCTCTCGGGCACCGCCCTGCCCGCCCGGCTGTCGAACGCGCGCGCCAGCTTCGACGAGGCGCTTTTGTTCACCCACCGCGGATTGTCGGGTCCGGCGGTGCTGCAGCTCTCCTCCTATTGGCGCGAGGGCGAGGAGATTGCGGTCAACCTGATCCCCGAGCTGCCGCTCTACGACCTCCTGCGCGCGCAACGCCAAAGCTCGGGCCGCAAGGCGCTGAGCACGGAACTGGCGCGCCACCTGCCGGCCAAGCTGGTCGATCACCTGGGCCTCATGCTGGGGATCACCGGCAATCTCGCCGATCAATCCGACGCCGCGCTCGCCACCCTATGCGCGCAATTGTCCGACTGGCGCCTGACGCCCGCCGGCACCGAAGGTTATCGCACCGCCGAGGTCACGCTGGGCGGCATCGACACCGACGGGCTGTCGTCGAAGACGATGGAGGCGAAAACGCTCCCCGGTCTTTATGCGATCGGCGAGGCGGTGGATGTGACCGGCTGGCTTGGCGGGTATAACTTCCAATGGGCCTGGTCATCGGCGGTGGCGGCAGGACAGGCGATTGTGGCGCGGGGGTGAGAGAGCGCAGTGATGTTGGCGCAAGGGGAACGGGCGGCATTGGCCCACAGCAGTCACTCGTGATTTGCGCGGCGTACGTCTGCTGCGAGCCCATTGCTGCCGGTCGCGAATAATCTAAGGTATCGGCCGAACTTGTGAATTCGGAATGCAGCTTGATGTCGCGAACTCTGGGCCCAATACTCAATCCCGCGTCAGCAGAGGCCTTGGCCATCACGCTGGGTCGCAACGCCTTTCTGCGCGAAGTGCTCTTGGCCGCTTTGCTGTCGCTGTCGCTACCGATGGTCAGCCTGGCTGGTGTCTACTTCTATCTGCAGGGCGGCGATGTGAATCTGATTGGACTCTTTGTCAGTGTGATCACTATTTCCGCGCTGACTGCCATTCCCTTGATTTTCTATGCTTCGCTAAGGCTCAACGCCGCTACCCTCGCCCGGGAGAGGGCCTATTCAGGCGCGCCTGAGCAATTGATACACAAACCATTAGAGGGGCCTCTCCTGCTACGGCGCTCCATGGTCGCGGGCTCGGTCAAATCGCGTATCCTCGCAATGTTGCCGGGGTGCATCGGTTTTGGCTTGGAGTTCGCACTCATGTATTATCTAACGAGCGGAAGCGGGTTCTTTTTTCTCCATGCTCTGACTGGTGCGATGCTCATCATTCAAGCGAGCATCGCTGCAAATCTCCTTCGGTGAGCGGCAGCTTCGTCCGCATAGCAGACCTTCGGGCTCAGCACGGCGAGCGCCAGCTCTCCGCCCGCTCCCCTTTACCCCGCCAGCCGCGCCGTGACCTCGGCGACGAAATCCTCGCCGCGGCGCTCGAAGCTGTCGTATTGGTCGAAGCTTGCCGCCGCCGGGGCCAGAAGGACGGTGTCGCCCGCCTCGGCCTCTGCCATCGCGCGCTCGACCGCGCGGGCCATGGTGGTGCAGATCTCCGCCTCCACATTCAGCTGCATGGCGAAATTCGCCGCCTCCCGGCCGATGACATAGGCCTTGGCCACCGATCCGGTCGCGGGCAGCAGTGGGGCGAGGCCGCCTTCCTTCTCCAGCCCGCCGCAGATCCAGCGGATGCGGGCGAAGGCCCCCAGCGCCTTGGCGGCGCTGTCGACATTGGTGGCCTTGGAATCGTTCACGTAGGTCACCCCGCCGGCCTCGGCGATCACCTGGCTGCGGTGCGGCAGGCCGGGATAGGAGTGCAGCGCCTCTTCGATGACCCTCGGCGCCAGCCCCAGGCTGCGTGCCACCGCATAGGCGGCACAGGCGTTCTGGTGATTATGCGCCCCCGGCAGCCCCTTGACGGCGCGCAGGTCGATCGAGCCCACCTGCCGGCCCTTGCGGTATTCCGACAGGTACCCCTTGCGGGCGAAAACCTGCCAGCCCGGCCCGGTCAGCTTCTGCGCCACCGAGACGCGGATGACCCGGTCGTCCGCCGGCCCCTCGGCCAGTTGACCGGCCAGGAACAGCCCCTCGTCCTCATCCACGCCGATCACCGCCCGATCAGGACCGCCCTCGGCGAACAGCCGTCGCTTGGCGGCGAAATACCCCCCCAGGCCGGCATGCCGGTCCAGATGGTCGGGCGACAGGTTGGTGAAGACCGCCACATCCGGCGTCAGCGCCCGCGCCAGATCGGTCTGATAGCTGGACAGCTCCAGCACCACCACGCCGCCCTCTCCCGGCGGGTCGAGATCCAGAACCCCGCGGCCGATGTTGCCGGCCAGTTGCGACGGCCGGCCCGCCTCGGTCAGGATGTGATGGATCAGGGCGGAGGTGGTGGACTTCCCGTTCGATCCGGTCACCGCCACCACCCGCGGCGGGCTGTCATAGCGATGCCACGCCGGCGTCGCCAGCGAGCGGAAGAACAGCCCGATGTCGTTGTCCACCGGCACCCCCGCCTGCAGCGCCGCATGCACCACCGGATTGGGCCGCGGGTAAAGATGCGGGATGCCCGGCGATACGATCAGCGCCGCCAGCCCCTCGAAGGCGCCCGGCCGGGACAGATCGGCACAGGCAAAGCCCTCGGCCTCGGCCCGACCCCGCGCCTCGGGGTTATCGTCCCAGCAGACCGGCTCGACGCCGCCGGCGCGCAGCGCCCGGGCCGCCGACAGCCCCGACCGGCCCAGCCCCAAAATAGCGAGCTTCGCCCCCTCATACCCACGCACCGGGATCATCGCCTGTCCTTTCGATTGCCCGACCGGATGCCCGGCCCCTGGCCACTGGCTAGCGCAGCCGCCCCGGGATGGAAAGCGCCGGCAACCGCCCGCGCCCCTCCTCCCCGCCGGGGACCTTCACCGCAGCCCGTAAACCGGGCGCGCGCCCAGCTCTTTTTCCGGCTCTTTTTCTGGCCTGAAATATCCCCGCCGGAGGCTCCCGCAGCTCACGCTTCGCGCACGCCTCACAGGACCGGGACCGTCCGGCCCCGCCTCAGCGCACCTTCAGCGTCGCCAGGCCGATCATCGCCAGGATCAGCGAGATGATCCAGAACCGGATCACGATGGTGGGCTCGGCCCAGCCCTTCTTCTCGTAATGATGATGGATCGGCGCCATCAGGAACACCCGCCGGCCGGTGCGCTTGAAATAAAGCACCTGGATGATCACGCTCAGCGCCTCGACCACGAAGAGCCCGCCGACCACGGCCAGCACCAGCTCGTGCTTGGTCGCCACCGCGATCGCCCCCAGCGCACCGCCCAGGGCCAGGCTGCCGGTATCGCCCATGAAGACCGCCGCCGGCGGCGCATTGTACCACAAGAACCCCAGCCCCGCGCCGAACAGCGCGGCGGTGAAGATCAACAGCTCCCCGGTGCCGGGCACGTAATGCACGTCGAGGTATTCGGTGAAGTCGATCCGCCCCACCGCATAGGCGATGATGCCCAGCGTGGTGGCAGCGATCATCACCGGCATGATCGCCAGCCCGTCGAGCCCGTCGGTCAGGTTCACCGCATTGGCGGCGCCGACGATGACGACGACGACGAAGGGCACGTAGAAATATCCCAGGTTGATCAGCGCGTTCTTGAACACCGGCAGCGCCAGCTGGTTCTGCAGATCGACCGGATGGCTCCACTCCGCCCAGAAGGCGGCGATCACCGCGATGGCGATCCCCAGCGCCAGCCGCAGCTTGCCCGGCACCCCCTTGGTGTTCTGTTTCGACACTTTGGCGTAGTCGTCCGCAAAGCCGATCAAGGCGAAGGACAGGGTGACGAAGAGCACCAGCCAGACGAAGGAATTGTCGAGCCGCGCCCAGAGCAGTGTCGTCGTCAGCAGCGCCCCGACGATCAGCAGCCCCCCCATGGTCGGCGTGCCGGCCTTGGACAGATGCGCCTCGGGGCCGTCGTCGCGGATCGGCTGGCCCTTGCCCTGCTTGCGCCGGAGCACGTTGATCAGCGGCCGGCCAAAGACGAAACCGAAGACCAGCGCGGTCAGGAAGGCGCCGCCGGCCCGAAAGGTAATATAGCGGAAGAGATTGAAGAAATCCCCGCCATCCGACAGCGCGGTCAGCCAATAAAGCATCTTAGCCGTTCCTATCCTTACGTCTTGTCACCCGGAAACGCGCCCCCTTGACCGATTCCCCGCAAGGCGTCAACGAGTTTCGCCAACCCCATGCTGAGCGATCCCTTGGCCAGGACCACGTCGCCCTTGCCCACCAGCCCGGGCAGTTTCACGGCCAGCTCGGCACTGGTTTCGCACCACAGGCCGCGCTGATGCGCCGGCAGGGCCTGATGCAGCGCCCGCATCAGCGGGCCGATGCAATGGACCGTGTCGATCTGCGCCATCGCCGGCAACGAGGCCAGCCCGGCATGCAGCGACGGGCCTTGCGGCCCCAGTTCCTTCATGTCGCCGAGACAGGCGATGCGGCGGCCCCGGCCCTCGGGCGCAACGCTGGCCAGCACCGCCAGCGCCGCCGCCATCGACACCGGATTGGCATTATAGGAATCGTCGAGCAGCGTCAGCGTCCCGTCGGGAAGCCCCAGGAGCTCGCGGGCGCCGCGGCCGCGATAGGGCGACCAGCGCGGCAGGCTGGCCACGACACCGGCCGGATCGGCGCCGAGCGCATCCGCCACCGCCAGCGCCCCCAGCGCGTTCATCGCGAAATGGCGCCCCGGCGTCGCCAGGGTGAAAGCCACCTCGCCCCGCGGGGTACGGGCCCGCACCCGGGTGGTGTCGCCGGTGACCTCCGCCGCCAGCAGATGATAATCCTCCGCCTCGACCCCGAACCCGAAGGCTGTTGCCCCCAGTTCGCGCGCGTGATCGAAGAGGATACCGGATTCGGCCAGGTCGGTGTTCAGCACCGCGATGCCGCACGGCTCCAGCCCGTCGAGGATCGCCGATTTCTCGCGGGCGATATCCTCGACGCTGTCGAAAGCCTCCAGATGCGCGGCGGCGACGGTGGTGATCATCGCCACATGCGGCCGCGCCAGCCGGGCCAGCGGCGCTATCTCTCCGGGGTGGTTCATGCCGATCTCGATCACCGCGAAGCGGGTCTCACGCGGCATCCGCGCCAGCGTCAGCGGCACGCCCCAGTGATTGTTGTAGCTGGCGACGCTGGCATGGGTCGGCCCCTGATCGGAGAGCACCCGCAACAGCATTTCCTTGGTCGAGGTCTTGCCGGCACTGCCGGTGATCGCCGCCACCCGCGCCCCGGTCCGGGCCCGGGCCGCCGCTCCCAGCGCCTCAAGCGCCTCCAGCACATCGGGCACGATCAGCAGCGGCGCATCGGCGGCGACATCATCGGGCAGCCGGCTGACCAGCGCCGCCGCCGCCCCGGCGGCCAGCGCCTGGGCGACGAAGTCATGGCCGTCGCGGGCCGCCTTCAGCGCCACGAAGAGATCGCCGGCCTCCAGCGTGCGGGTGTCGATGGACACCCCGGTGACCGACCAGTCGCCCTGAAGCCGCCCGCCGGTGGCGGCGGCTGCCTCTGCCCCGGTCCAGAGCGTCATACCCGGCGCCCGTCCAGCGCGGCGACCGCTACGCTGGCCTGTTCGGCATCATCGAAATGCAAGATGTCATCCCCCACGATCTGGCCTGTTTCATGCCCCTTGCCGGCGATCAGCAGCGCGTCGCCCGGCTCCAGCGCATCGACGCCGCGCAGGATCGCCTCGGCCCGGTCGCCGACCTCGATCGCCCCCGGGGCGCCCTCCAGCACGGCGGCGCGGATCAGCGCCGGTTCCTCGCTGCGCGGATTGTCGTCGGTGACGAAGACCACATCGGCATGTTCCGTCGCCGCCCGCCCCATCAGCGGCCGCTTGCCACGGTCGCGGTCGCCGCCGGCGCCGACGATGGCGATCAGCCGCCCCATCACATGCGGCCGCAGCGCCTTCAGCGCAGTGGCGATCGCATCGGGGGTATGGGCGAAATCGACAAAGACCGTCGCGCCGGAGGCACGGGTGGCGACCAGTTGCATGCGGCCGCGCACCGTGATCAGCTCCGGCAGGCTGCGGAACACCTGTTCCGGCTCCGCCCCGCAGGCGATCGCCAGACCGGCGGCAACCAAAACGTTCTGCGCCTGGAACCCGCCGATCAGATCGAGCCGGGTCTGATGCGTCCGGCCGCGCCAGGCGAAGCGCAGGTCCTGACCGCTGGCGTCGAAGCGCTGGCTCAGGAGTTGCAGATCGCCATCCTCCTGCCCCACGGTCAGCACCGCCTGGCCGCGCGCGGCGGCGATGGCGCGCATCTCCGGGCCGCGCGGATCGTCGAGATTGATTACCGCGGTTCCCTCGGGCGGCAGCACCCGACGAAAGAGCCCGGCCTTGGCCGCGAAATAGGCCTCGAAGCTCTCATGATAATCCAGGTGGTCCTGGGTGAAATTGGTGAAACCCGCCGCCATCAGGTCGACGCCATCGAGCCGACGCTGCTCCAGCCCGTGCGAGGAGGCCTCCATCGCCGCATGGGTCACCCCATGGGCGGCGGCCTCCGCCAGCACCCGGTGCAGGGTGATGGGTTCCGGCGTGGTGTGATGCAGCGGCGCGGTCCAGGCGCCTTCGACCCCGGTGGTGCCGAGGTTGATCGCCGGATGCCCCAGCGCGGTCCAGATCTGGCGCAGGAAGGTGGCGACGGAGGTCTTGCCATTGGTGCCGGTCACCGCCGCCATCACCCGCGGCTGGGCACCGAACCAGAGCGCGGCGGCACAGGCCAGCGCCTGGCGCGGGTCCTCGACCACCACCAGCGCACCCTCGAACCCAGCCAGCTCCGTTTCAGCCAGCGCGGCACCGGTGCTGTCGGTCAGGATCGCCGCCGCACCCATGCGCAGGGCGTAGGGAATGAACTCCCCCCCATGGACACGAGTGCCCGGAAGCGCGGCGAAGAGATAGCCGGGCTTGACCTCGCGGCTGTCCACGGCGAGCCCCGCGATCATCGGATCGCGGCCGCCGCGCGCGGTCAGAGCCAGCTGGCTGAGCGGTTTTTCCGGTGTGCCCATGATGCCCCTCACCCAGTTTTCCTAGACTCAATTCGACGACGTCAGGGTTATAGCAGCGCGCCTCTGCGGATCAACGTCGGGCCGGAGCCCCAGCAGCGGCGCCACCCGGCGGATCATCTCGGCCGCCACCGGCACGGCGGTCCAGCCGGCGGTGCGGCGATCTTCCTTCAGCGCATGGATCTGCGGCTCGTCCAGAGTGAGGATCAGCACGTATTTCGGATCATTTGTCGGGAACATGGAGGCGAAGGTGGCGATCACCTTATTATCATAGTAGCCGCCCTGCGGTTTCGGCTTGTCCGCTGTGCCGGTCTTGCCGCCCACCGAATAGCCCTCGACATCGCCGAAGCTGGCGGTGCCCTCGGTCACCACCGCGCGCAGCATCTGGCGGGCTTCCTTGGCGGCTTCGGCCGACATCACCCGCGGCCCATACTGCGGCCCCTTGCGCTTCAGCACCGTGGGGCTGACGTAATGCCCGCCGTTGGCGATGGTGGCATAGGCGGCAGCCAGGTGCATCGGACTGGCGGACAGCCCATGGCCATAGGAGATCGTCACCGTGCTGAGATCGGTCCAGCGTTTCGGGATCAGCGGCTGGGCGCCGCGCGCCTCGACGATCTCGAATGGGGTGGGATCGAACATGCCGAGCGCCCCGAGAAAAGCCTTTTGCCGCTCGGAACCGATTTCCAGCGCGATCCGCCCGGTGCCCCGGTTGGAACTGTGGACGATCACGTCCTTGACGCTGAGCTTGCCATAGTTCTTGCCGTGAAATTCACCGATCGGATAGCCGCCGACCTTCATCGGTCCGGAGGTGTCGATGATCGTCTCCGGCGACACCAGCCCGAGGTCGAGCGCCTGGGCGGCGGCGAAGATCTTGAAGGTGGAGCCGAGTTCATAGACCCCCTGCACCGCGCGATTGAACAGCGGGCTATCGCTGGGATCGCCGGTCAGCAGCGGCCGCGGCCGGTCGTTGGGATCGAAATCCGGCAGGCTGACGACCGAGAGCACCTCGCCCGTATGGACATCCATCAGGATCGAGGAGGCGCCCTTGGCATTCATCAGCCGCATTCCGCCGGCCAGCACCTGCTCCGATGCCGCCTGCACTGTCAGGTCGAGCGACAGGGTCAGCGGGGTGGAGCCGTTGGCGGGATCGCGCAGGTAGTCGTCGAACTGCTTTTCGATGCCCGCGACGCCGATCACCTCGGCGGCATTCACGCCTTCCTTGCCGAATCCGGCGCCGCCCAGAACATGGGCCGCCAGCCGGCCATTGGGATAAAGCCGCATCTCGCGCGGCCCGAACAGCAGGCCGGGATCGCCCAGATCGTGCACCGCCTGTTGCTGTTCCGGGCTGATCCGCTTCTTGATCCAGACGAATTTGCGCTTGCCGGTGAAATCCTTGATCATCCGGGCCTCGTCCAGATCGGGGAAGATCTGTTTCAAGCCCTGGGCCGCGGCGATCGGATCGACCATCTGCGGCGGCTGCGCATAAAGCGAGTGGGTTTCGAAGTTGGTCGCCAGGATGCGGCCTTCGCGATCGACGATATCGGCGCGCTGCATCGCGATGGCCGCGCCCGGGGCGCTCGCCACCGGCTCCGCCGGCTCCGACGTCGACATCAACGCCATGCGGCCACCGACCACGACGAAGGCGCAGAGAAAGAACAGCCCCAGTACCAGCAGACGGCCCTCGGCCCGTACCCGAGCGCGGTCCTGCATCTCGGCATGGCGGCGGCGGATGTTCTCGCGTTCGATGGCGTCGGGGTTTTCACCCTTCTCGCGGGCGGGCAGGATACGGGCCAGCGGGCGCAGCGGGGTACGGATCACGGGTTGCCCTCCCCGTCGGCGGCCATGGTCGAGACATCGACCGAATTGGTGATCGGCAGCAGCGGGTCCTGCGCCGGCGGGAAACTGACCTCATCAATGCGGCCGAACTGATCCGGCCGCAGCGGCAACAGCCCCAGACGGTCGAAATTGATCTGCGACAGTTCCGACAGCCGTTCGGGCCGGTTGAGATAGGCCCATTCGGCCCTCAGCACCCCGAGCCGCAGCTGCGCATCGCCGATCTGGCGCTGCAGCCCGCGGGTTTCCTTCAGGACCTGCTGGGTGGCGTAATTCTCACGATACGCCCAGAAGGCCAGGCCGAAGACCACAAGCGCGGCCAGAACATAGGCAATGCCCTTCATCGTCCCTTCTCCTTCAACAGCGGCATGCCGATCCGCCGGGGATCGACACTGCCGGCAGCGGCCTCAGTCCGCACCGCGACCCTGAGCCGGGCAGAGCGGGCGCGCGGGTTCTCGGCCAGCTCCTCTTCGTCCGGCGCGATCGCCTTGCGGGATTTCAGGATGAACTGCGGATCGGGCATCTCCTGCTCGGGGGCATAGCGGTTGGCCCGCCCGCCGGTGCCGGCGCGATCCTGGAAAAAGCGTTTCACCATCCGATCCTCGATCGAATGGAAGGTGACCACCGCAAGTTGCCCGCCGGGCTTCAGCGCCCGTTCCGCCGCCATCAACCCGCGAAACAGCTCACCGAATTCGTCGTTCACTGCGATGCGCAGCGCCTGGAAACTGCGGGTGGCGGGATGCGATTGCCCCGGCTTGGACCGCGGCAGGCAGGATTCGATCACATGCGCCAGCTGCAGCGTGGTCTCGAACGGCGCCTTCTCGCGTTCCCGGACGATGGCGCGGGCGATGCGGCGGCTGGCGCGTTCCTCGCCATAGAGAAAGAGAATGTCAGCCAGATCGGATTCGTCGGCGGTATTGACCAGATCGGCGGCCGAGGGACCCTGCTGCGACATGCGCATGTCGAGGGGGCCATCCTTCATGAAGGAGAAGCCACGCTCCGCCTGATCGAGCTGCATGGAGGAAACCCCGAGATCGAGCACCACGCCATCGAGGTCCTTCGCATACTCGTCCATGCGGGAAAACACGCCCTGCTGCAGCACCAGCCTGTCGCCATAGTCCCCGGCCCACTCCGCCGCCATCTCGAAGGCCAGCGGATCGCGGTCGACACCGATCACCTTGTCGGCCCCGGCCTCAAGCAGCCCGCGACTGTAGCCGCCGGCGCCAAAGGTTCCGTCCAGCCAGACACCTTCGACCGGCGCCACCGCCTTGAGCAGCGCACGCAGAAGAACCGGAACATGGGGACGGTCGGACCTCGGGGCGGGCGCATCTGCCGTCATCGGTCAGCCCCCGTCCCGTTCCGCGAGCACCATGTCCAGCGCATCGAGCGCACTGGTGCCTTCCGGCAGGTCGAAGCCCAGATCCTCTTCGTCCTCCTCGGCCAGATAGTCCTCGTAAGTGTCCGGGTTCCAGATCTGGAAGGTACCGGAGGTGCCGACGAAGAGCGCCTCCTTGTCCAGGCCGATCTTGTCGCGATAGCGCGCCGGTAGCACCAGCCGGCCATCCGGGTCGACCTCGGTATGATGCGAGCGGGTTGTGATGTTGCGGGTAAGCTTGCGTTTCAGCTTGGAGCTGGGCAGCCGGTCGATCTTGGCTTCGAGCTTGTCGATCTCGTCGATCGTATAGGCCTCGAGGTAGTCCTGATCCGCGTCGCCGTAGACCAGGACGAGCTGCGGGCGGAGGCCTTCGGTATAGTCGGGGTCCCCGGCTTCGAGCACACGGCGAAACAGGGCCGGGATCGACACCCTGCCCTTGCTATCCACCTTAAAGGTGTATTCGCCTCTGAACCGCCGGCTCACGCCATCTGTCCCTTTGCCCGTGCTCCCGGGTCTCTGTTTGCCTCCCCCCGGATGGAAAAACGGCGGGTTGATCTGCTGCCACTGATCAACCCGCCGCTCTGATCCCGCTGAGCGGGGTGTCCGACTGCGCGCGCCACCTGGGGGGATGTCTGCTCGCTCGCGCGCCGGATCTCTCTGGTCTGATGAAAGCGAAGTGCCTGTATGAAACCTGCTTTTTTATTTTGGTCGGAGGGCTGTGTTGGCGCCCGCCTTGTCTCGTTTTCATCCGATGAACAAGGGATGCCACGGGAATTCATGGAAAGCAACTGGAATTTGCGGGACAACCTGGACTCTTCCCGCCTCACGCCGCAGTGAAGCGCAAGACTCACGCGACCGGCAGAGAATCAGCATAGCCTCCCTAGCAGAATGGAAGAATCGGGACACAAGATGTAGCTTTTCGAGCACTGTCCCAACAAATCCCAGTACTTCCCGTAATTTTTTCACCGCCCCCGGATGAGCGAGTAAATGTTTCTTTTTTGTTCTCATTTTCACGCCGAATCACCTGCCGGTGAACCCGGTTTCCAGCTCACTCCCGTGATTTCCCATAAGTGATGACCATCATTTCCCGTTCAGTCCCGGCACGACGCAAACCGGCGCCAGCCAGACCGCGAGACCGCCCCTTCCAATAGAGACGTCTCCAATAGTGTCGCCAGACACGACCAGCCGAAAACCGAGTCACCGGCCTGGCCCGCCCGCTGCCGGACGAGCGCCTCACCAAGGGCTTCCCGCCGATCCGGCGAGAAATTCGCCCGGTCTCCAGCCTGCTGTTGCAGTTTTACCACGGGCCATTTTGCGCCCGCTCGAAGGGTGACGTTAGGACAGCAAATTCTCCCCGCCGAACCGAGCAAAACTCATGTCACCCAAAACGTCTGACGGTTCGAAGCGGTCGAAACCGGCAGTCAGCAAGATTTTTATCGTTATCTTAGGCAGTTATATCGTTAACCATCTGATCGCACGACGGCCGCGCCGCACGGCCCCGCCGGGACGCTCCGCCGCATTGACAATTTACACGCCAAACCCTGCGATCATAACCTTACGTCAGAAGTGCTGCCCATTTATTATGCAGGCAATCTATGCACTTGCTGCATGGCAGCATTGAAGCACCAGGCTATTGTGCAAACGCAGCATTTGCCTATTTTCAGTCTCAACACGGCGCCGCAACATGGTGCTGCACAGACGACGCTGACGAAGCAAGGTAACGATACAATGGCCGCTCTGACACATAGCGAAAACCGGGATGCCAGCCTTCTGGGCCGGATGAATGCCTGGGCCGCGGATGTCCGGTTGCGCGTTGAGCGCTTTCGGGTGTTCCGCCAGACCCTGAGTGAAATGGGCGCGCTGAACAACAAGGAACTGGCCGATCTCGGCCTGCACCGCTCCGAACTGCGCCGCGTGGCCTACCAAGCCTCCCGCGAAGTCTGCTGACGGGGCAACGAAGACACAACGGGTTCAGACCTTCATCTCCTCCTCCCTTGAGGGTCTGTTCTAAGCGGCGGCATCTCTCCTCCTCCCTGATGCCGCCGCACCAGATACCGGCCTGAGCCGGACAGAATACACCGGACGCTCTCCTCCTCCCTGCGTTCGGTGTTGGATCGGCCGGTGACGCTCTCCTCCTCCCTGCGTCACCGGCCACTCCAACCCTCGAAAGAGGGAAACGACATAACCGGATACACCGGGCGCTCTCCTCCTCCCTGCGCTCGGTGTTGGATCGGCCGGTGACGCTCTCCTCCTCCCTGCGTCACCGGCCACTCCAACCCCCGAAAGGGGAAACGACATAACCGGATACACCGGGCGCTCTCCTCCTCCCTGCGCTCGGTGTTGGATCGGCCGGTGACGCTCTCCTCCTCCCTGCGTCACCGGCCACTCCACCCCCGAAAGGGGAAACGACATAACCGGATACACCGGCGCTCTCCTCCTCCCTGCGCTTGGTGTTGCATGAGAACGGCGGCACCTCTCCTCCTCCCTGGTGCCGCCGTTTTCTTTTGCCCAAACCCTTTCTGGCCTCCCGGCCCGCCGGCCCTGTCACTCAGTGCCGGCGCCGTCCCCCGCCACCGCGCCGGGTCGGCGCAGAAGCCGGCACGGAAAGCTCCCGGGTCTGGCGCAGATAGCCACAGAACAGCGCCACAGGCCGTGAATTGCGCGCCAGCGGCGCAGCGCGCTGTTCCGCCACTTCGGCCGCGGCCGCTTCCGGGCACCCCTCCGGCAGGGTCATCACCCATTCCAGATAGCCCATGCGCGCGGCGACCTCCGGGTCGACCTCTTCGGGCAGGTCGCGCAGCGCCTGCAGAATTCCGGCCAGCATCATGGCTGCGCCCCCGAACCCGTCCTTGGGAAATTCATTCTGGTCATCGTCATCCTTTCTCCGCCGCGCCCCGCGCCGAATGGTCTGTGGGGGCAGCGAAGGATGACACATGCGGGGAAAAAAGACCGGCCCGCAGCGCCCCGACCGCCGCCCGCGATCTGGCATTGCTGCAAGGCTGGTTTCCGGACTTGGACGATGGGGCTGATCCGACCCTTCCCAAAGGCGCAGGCCTTCAGTGGTTTCGCCGGACGTTCGCGATCCTTACCGTTGCGGGGGCAGTGCCGGATTTTCACCGGCTTCCCAATTCTCCCCCCGAAGGGGGCACCTCACGGCCGGGAGGATGACAGGTTTCACCGCGAGGTCCATGGCAAATCGACCCGCTGCAACCATTTGCCCGAAGCCCCGGGGCGGGGGCCGGCATCAAGCCGGCACCGCGCAGAGGTCAGAACGGGATATCGTCGCTGGCGCTGATGAACCGCGCCACCACCTTCTTCGGACCAGCCTTTTCGAAATCGACCTCGAGCTTGTCGCCCTCGATCCCCGTGACGCTGCCATAGCCGAACTTCTGGTGAAACACCCGCTCCCCGATGGTGAAGCTGGAAACGGCAGTCAGGTCGATCACCGTGTTGCGGCTTTCCTTCGGCTGCGACACACCGCGTTCGCCGGCACGGGCCTGCATGCGTTTCCACCCCGGGGAGTTGTAGACATTCGCCTCTGCCACCCGGGTTTCGATGGTGCCGCGCACCGGTGCCGCGGCGGCACCATAGCCGCCACCATAGAGCCCCGGCGGTGTCAGCACATCCACGTGATCCTCAGGCAATTCATCGACGAAGCGCGACGGTAGCGCCGATTGCCACTGGCCGAACACCCGCCGGTTGGCGGCGAAGGAGATGGTGCAGACCTCCTCGGCCCGGGTGATGCCGACATAGGCGAGGCGGCGTTCCTCCTCCAACCCCTTGACGCCGCTTTCGTCCATGCTGCGCTGCGACGGGAACAGCCCGTCTTCCCAACCGGGCAGGAAGACCGCCGGGAACTCCAACCCCTTGGCGGCATGCAGCGTCATGATCGACACCTTCTGTTCGGAATCGGCCTGTTCGTTGTCCATGATCAGGCTGACATGCTCCAGGAACCCCTGCAGATTCTCGAAGTTCTCCAGCGCCTTGACCAGTTCCTTGAGGTTTTCCAGCCGGCCCGGCGCCTCCGGCGTCTTGTCGTTCTGCCACATGGTGGTGTAACCGCTCTCGTCCAGGACGATTTCGGCCAGCTCCATATGGGTCATGTCCTTGTCGCCAGCCATCCGGCCCCAGCGGCGCAGATCCTCGACCAGGGTGCGCAGCGCGGCACCGCCCTTGCCCTTGATCAGCCCATCCTCCACCGCGATCCGGGCGCCTTCCAGCAGGCTGACGCCATTGGCGCGCGCCGTGGTCTGGATGGTCTGCTGCGCCTTGTCGCCCAGCCCCCGTTTCGGCGTGTTGACGATGCGCTCAAACGCCAGATCGTCCTCCGGGCTGACCACCAGCCGGAAATAGGCCATGGCATCGCGGATCTCCATCCGCTCGTAAAAGCGGGGGCCGCCGATCACCCGATACGGCAGACCGATGGTCAGAAACCGATCCTCGAAGGCGCGCATCTGATGGCTGGCGCGGACCAGAATCGCGATTTCGTCCAGGTTGAAGGCACGCAGACCGCGGGTGCCGCGCTGCATCGCCTCGATCTCCTCGCCGATCCAGCGCGCTTCCTCTTCCCCGTCCCAATGGCCGATCAGGCGCAGCTTTTCGCCCTCTTCCGCCTGGGTCCAGAGCTCCTTTCCCAGACGCCCCTGATTGCCCCGGATGACGTTCGAAGCGGCGGCGAGGATATGCGGGGTCGAGCGGTAGTTCTGTTCCAGCCGCACCACATGGGCGCCGGGAAAATCCTTTTCGAACCGCAGGATATTGCCCACCTCGGCGCCGCGCCAGCCGTAGATCGACTGGTCGTCGTCGCCGACGCAGCAGATGTTCTTGTGCCCCCCGGCCAACAGCCGCAGCCACAGGTATTGGGCCACGTTGGTATCCTGATATTCGTCGACCAGGATATAGCGGAACCAGCGCTGATATTGCGCCAGAACGTCCGGATGGGTCTGAAAGATCACCACCATATGCAGCAGCAGATCGCCGAAATCGACGGCATTCAGCTGGCGCAGACGCTCCTGATACTGCGCATAAAGCTCCACCCCCCGGTGGTTATAGGCACCGGCATCGGCGGTGGGAATCTTGTCGGGCGTCAGCGCGCGGTTCTTCCAGCCATCGATCACCCCGGCCAATTGCCGGGCGGGCCAACGTTTGTCGTCGATGCCGGCGGCCTGAACCAGCTGTTTCAGCAGGCGAATCTGGTCGTCAGTGTCGAGGATGGTGAAGTTCGATTTCAGCCCCACCAGTTCGGCGTGACGGCGCAGCAGCTTGACGCAGATCGAATGGAAGGTGCCCAGCCAGGGCATGCCCTCGATCGCCTGGCCCAGCAGGCGACCGACCCGTTCCTTCATCTCGCGCGCCGCCTTGTTGGTGAAGGTGACCGAGAGGATTTCGTTCGGCCGGGCCCTGCCAGTGTTCAGCAGATGCACGATGCGGGCGGTCAGCGCCTTGGTCTTGCCGGTGCCGGCGCCGGCCAGCATCAAAACGGGGCCGTCGAGACATTCGACCGCCTCCCGCTGGGCGGGGTTCAGATCGTCGAGATAAGGCGCCGGCCGCGCCGCCATGGCCCGGGCCGACAGGGCGGCACCCTCGAAGGCATCAAGATCGTCGTAACTGCTCATAGGGGGAACTTAGCGCGGATCTCGGCGCAGTTAAAGATCCGTTCGCGGTCTGTTCCAGGGTGTTTTGCGAGGGGATGCGCCTGCCCCTCCCTCGACATTCAAGCCCACGCGCCCGACCCGAGGGTGGGTGCGGAACGCGCCCTCGTCGTGCCGGAGGCACGCCTACGGCGTGACGGGGAGGGTCGGGCGCGGGCGCGCCTGCGGCGCGCCGAACAGCCCCCCTCCCCCAGCGCTATTTCGTATCGCCCAACTCAACGATCGGCATATACTTTGACAGATTCCGCAAAACGAGAAGAAGAATTTTTCTTTCATAATTTGAAAAATAATGGCGCGTCAATAGAGATGTATCCGACGACACCTCATTCAAAATAACGTTACCCCACTCATCCGGACGATACCTCATAATACAAGAATATATATGATTCAAAAGAAAGTGAATACAAATCTCAGGAAGCAAAATAGGATAAAATGGATTCTCAACAAAATACAATCGACCACGCACATCCGAATATATTAGAGCATCAATTTCGGAGGCTTTAGTGGCCGGAACTGACACAATGTACTTTCCGAATCTCTCCGTTATCTCAAAGCCAGGAAAAGATCGCTCTACAACCTCACGCGTCGGAAGCGACGTCCCGTCGCCAATCTGAAATTCCCAAGTCAACATTCTGGGATTATTGGCATTCACCACATCAAGAGGAAATACCCTCGATCGACGCCCAGTCATTAACGCATAATACTCCGCCATTTCAGGCAGCATACTTAAAAGCGTCCCGATACTTGCCTTAACTCTATGGGAGTAAAATGCCTTGATACTCTCCCTAAAATCCTGATGAAATTCAATACCCTTCAAGTTAATCAAGTCAGTAGGGAATGAGCTAAACAGTTCACTGAAAGTCCCTGTTGGACTATCGCCGCCAAATTGACACTGTACTGCATCTGGTAGGTAGACCATCCCGTGAGAGCTGGGCAAATTATCTTTACTGTATCGAACGGGACTGTTCAACACAATCATGCCATATGAATAAGCAGTCACAGAATAAAAGTGGTTTAGAGGCTTGACCATCAACGAACCTCGGCAACCAGCCAAATACAATTCCCGCCCCTGACCGAAACAGTTCTTTAGCTTTGCAGCCTCCGCCTCAGGAATACCCGATTTCTTCGAATCCCCTGACGTCTGCTTCCTCATCCGATATATATGTCTAATTTACTCCGTATTCTCGATACTCTCTACAAGCTCCGTCAACGAGCTCTGATAATTAATTGCATCAAGAGGCAGAACCTTGAAAGGCGACGCATTTCCAACTCGCGCGGAAATCTCGTTAGAAACCAAATATGCATTTCGCGCGCGAGAAAATTTTTGATCTTTCGGGTTCTCAGCTCCCGCCTCAATCAAATAATCCGGGAGCCCCCTCCCATACTTCGCTCGATCTTCGTCGGCAAGAGATTTCCAAGCCTCAACAGTATCGTCGTGCTTTTGCTTAATTCCAGCATAGTCTGTATCAAAATCAAAGATCGGCTGATTCTGCTCCTTCCCCTCCACAACCTCGTAGTCATCACTCAGGATCTGCTCGATCGCCGATTCCGCTTTCTTCATAGCCCTCTCACCCCACCACTTGCATAAACTCCCGCCATTCCCCCTTGGACATGCCGGAGGTCTCCTGCGTCACCTCTTCACCCTTCACCATCCGGCGAATGCAATCAAGGGCTGTGGCGGAGAGCGTTGCGCCCCCCATGCGGTAATCCTCGAAGGCGCGATAGGCGAAGGGGACCCAATCGGCGACCAGTTTGCAGATCTCCTCGGCATAAACCCGGATTTCGTATTGGGCGTGGGCGTCTGCCCGCAGGCGCAGGAAATGGAACAGGTTGTGCAGATCGACCTTCCAATACCATTGGGTATAGATATTGGCGGGCAGGTTCATCCGCGCCAATTCGCGGGCCAGCCCCTGCTGGCCGTCCTGGGAAATCATCGCCTCGTAATTGTCATAGGCCCGCGCGCTGTCGGCTTTCAGGATTTCCAGGACACGGGCGGCCTCTGCCCCCTCCAGCAGCTCGCCCCGGCCCTGGTTGTTCACCGTCGATTGCGCCGCCACATGTTCCGGCGCCGGGATATAGAATTCGCGGTCCAGGATCGAATAGCGCGCCGAATATTCGTTGACGTTGGCGGTGCGGTGGCGAATCCACTGGCGCGCCACGAAGACCGGCAGTTTGACGTGCAGCTTGATCTCGCACATCTCGAAGGGGGTCGAATGCCAGTGCCGCATCAGATAGCGGATCAGCCCTTCGTCATTCGACACCGACTTGGTGCCCTTGCCGTAGGAGACCCGCGCCGCCTGGCAGATCGCCGCATCGTCGCCCATGTAGTCGACCACCCGCACGAAGCCATGGTCCAGCACCGGATAGGCGGTGTAGAGGTGACCCTCCATCCCCGGCGCGGTGCTGCGCAGCGTGGGCTGCGGCCGGGCGCGCAGATCGTCGATTTCGGCCTGTTGCTCGGGCGACAGCGGCATGGCGGGATCCTTTCACAAGATGAGTCGAACGCCACTATATATTGCCGAAGATTGCGATAAAACCGCTAGATCAGGTATGGCATTTCCGCCATCCCCGCCGCCAAAAGCCTGAAGACAGGACCTTTGCAGATTGACTTTGCTGCGTTTTCCCGGTTCCTTCGTGGCAAAATTGTTCCGGCTTTACAGAGAACAGAGGCAGGCAGTATGAGCAGGTTTATCGTCGCGGCCGCGACGGCCCTGGCGCTTTGCGCATGTGGCGGTGGCAGCAACCCCTTCACCGAGGACACCACCACCGAGGATGACGGCGGGTCGGGCATCGACAGCGACCGCGAGATGCCGCCGGGCACCCCCTCCCCCAGCGCGGCGACGGCGATCTACCGCTCCGAGCCGACCTCGGACGAAAGCGGGTACGAGGGCAACGGCTACGCCTCCGATATCAGCTACAACTCCAAGACCGACACTTTCACCGTCGACAACCTCGCCTTCGACGGCGACAACGAATATGCCCGCGGTGACAAGGTCGGCTCCCTGGCCGGGAAATACGCGGTCTACGAGGCCGACACCCAATATACCGACCCCGAGAACGACAAGCCGGTGAACCAATTCACCCACCGGGCGATCTACGGGGTCAGCCGCAACGGCAACACCGAATTCGCCATCGTGCGCACCGGCGCCTATGCCGGTTACGGCTTCGGCGGCTTCATCTACCAGCGCAACAACGATGTGGTGCTGCCCTCGACCGGCCAGGCGCTCTATAACGGGGTGATGGCGGGGATGCGCGATTTCCGGGGCGCGGGCGGGCTGGAATATTCCACCGCCGATATCGAGATCGCCATCGACTTCGACGATTTCAACGCCACCACCGGCGGGCGCGGCGATGCCGTCACCGGTACGATCAGCAACCGCAAGATCTTCGACATCAACGGCAACGATATCACCCGCACGGTGCTGAACCGGATCGAGACAGCCGAGGATATCACCCTGCGCAGCTATCCGGTGGCGACCTTCAACGTCGGCCCCGGCGTGATGGACGACAACGGCGAGATCCTCGGCACGGTGCAGAGCTATTACACCAACAGCAGCGGCGATACCGCGGTGTTCGAGACCGGCAACTACTATGCCATCGTCTCCGGCAAGAAGGCCAATCAGATCGTCGGCATCGTGGTGCTGGAAAACAGTGTCGACCCGATCGCGGAGACGGTGCGCGACACCAGCGGCTTCGTCGTATACCGATAGGGCCGACCATGTGGCGGCGCATCCTTCCGCGCGCCTCCCGGGGCTGGGGGGCGGCAGTACTGTTCGGGCTCGCTCTCTGCGGCGGGCCGGCGATGGCACAGTCCGACGGGCTGGAGCTGGCGCCGGACCAGATGCGCGGCGCCGCCTGGATGGCGCTGCGCGGCGGCGATGCCCGGCGCGCCCTCCGCTTTTCCGAGGCGCTGCTGCAGCGCGATCCGACCGACCGCACCGCGCTGCTGATCAACGCCCGCGCCGCCCGCGACCTCGGCCGCTACGATCAGGCCAAAGACGCCGCCCGCGCCGCCTGGCGCAGCGCCACCACCGATGCGGAGAAATACGCCAGTTCGCTGGTGATGGCGCAGGCGCTGTCGTCGAACGGCCAGCGCACACAGGCGCAATGGTGGCTGCGCCGGGCGATCCAGTTCGCCCCGGACGAACGGCTGTCGCAACGCGCGGCCGAGGATTTCCGCTATGTCCGGATGCGCAATCCCTGGGCGATGCAACTGTCGTTCTCGGTCACGCCAACATCCAACGTCAACAACGGCTCCTCCAAGCGGTCCTCCTATCTGAACTACGCGCTGAGCGAGCTGATCTTTGACGAGCCGGTGGAATATGAACTCGGCGGTACGGCCCGGGCGCTTTCCGGTGTCGAATATGCGCTGGGGCTGCGCGGCCGCTATCGCTTCGTCGAGACCGAGACTCGCGCCCACGATCTGACCTTCTCCACCGATCTGCGCCATTACACCCTGTCGAACGAAGCGAAGGAAATCGCCCCCAATGCCAAGGGCAGTGATTTCGCCTTCGACACGTTTTCCCTGGGCTACAGTCAGCGCGGCCTGAACCTGAACCGGCGCGGCGAATACCGGCTGCTCGCCGACATGGGGCAGAGCTGGTACGGCGGCAACGAATACGCCCGCTTCCTGCGACTGAGCGGGGCGCAGTCCTACCGGCTGCCCCGGGGCCGCAAGATCGACCTGCGGCTGACCGGCGAACGCCAGTTGGGAATCGCCACCAGCGACAGCGACACCCTGCGCGCCGATCTGTTCTATTCGCAGCGCATCTTCGGCGCCGCGACGCTCTGGACCGGGGCGACGCTGGCCACCGCCTCCTCGACTTATGCCTCCGACGAATACGATGAAATCGGTCTCAGGGCAGAGCTGACGCTGGCCAAACCCATCGCCGGCGCCACACTGCAATTCGGGGTCTGGGCGCGCAACCGCAGCTATGATGTCTCTCCCCACAGCCGCGACGGGCGCAACGACGACCGGCTGCAGGCGGATGTGACAATGATCTTCCGTCAGATCGACTATTACGGGTTCAACCCGACGATGCAGATCACCGCTTCGCGCACCGACAGCAATATCTCGCTCTACGATGTCGAGCAGGTCGGGGTGAATTTCGGCATCCAATCCGCCTTCTGACCGCTCGCCCCCGGCCTGTGGCTCGACATGCGGCGCAGGCACGCTAATCTGGTGCGAAGTCCCACTATGAACAAAGGCGATATCCCGACAATGGCGCTGAAATATCTCCACACCATGGTCCGCGTGAAGGATCTCGAGGCCTCGATGGCCTTCTATGAATTGCTCGGCCTGGTCAAAACCCGCCAGTACGACAGCGAGGCAGGGCGGTTTTCGCTGATCTTCCTCGCCCCTCCCGGGCAGGAGGACTGCCCGATCGAACTGACCTACAACTGGGACGGCGACGACGGGCTGCCCAGCGACAGCCGCCATTTCGGCCATCTCGCCTATGGCGTCGATAACATCTACGAGACCTGCCAGAAGCTGATGGACGCCGGCGTCACCATCAACCGGCCGCCGCGCGACGGCCATATGGCCTTTGTCCGCTCGCCCGACAATATCTCGATCGAGCTGCTGCAGAATGGCGAGGCGCTGCCGCCGCAGGCCCCCTGGGACACGATGGAGAACACCGGCCATTGGTAAGCTGACCGCATGGATCGCAGCTGCGGCCCTGGCGCTGAGCGCCGGGGCCGCAACCGCGCAGAGCTCCGGTGACGGCTGTCGGCTGGCACTGGTTCTGGCGATGGATGTGTCCAGTTCGGTCGATGCCCGCGAAGACCAGCTGCAGCGGCGCGGGCTGGCGGCCGCCCTCCTCGCCCCCGAGGTCGACCGCGCGCTGTTCGCCAGCCCCCTGCCCGTCGCCATCGCCGCCTATGAGTGGAGCGGAAGGCACAAGCAGAAGCTGCTGGCCGACTGGCAGCTGATCCGCAACCGCGCCGATCTGCTGGCGCTGGCGGAGACCATCGGCCGCTCCAGCCGCGGCGAAACCGAATTTCCCACCGCAATGGGCTATGCGCTCGGCTATGGCGCCGGTCTGCTATCCCGTGGCCCGCGCTGCCTGTTCCAGACCCTCGACATGGCCGGCGACGGCCAGAACAACGAAGGCTTCCCCCCGGCCAGCGCCTATGCGGAGTTTCCGTTTGGCGAGGTGGTGGTCAACGGCCTGGTGGTGGCGGCGACCGACGGCCCCGATCAGGTCGATATCGTGCGCTACTACCGCGAACACGTCCTGCATGGTCCCGGCGCCTTCCTGGAAATCGCCCGCGGCTTCGGCGACTACGAACGCGCCATGCGGCGCAAGCTGATCCGGGAATTGCAGCCCCGCGCCATCGGCGCCCTGCCCGGGCGGTTGCCGCCAGGACCCGGCTGACCCGCAGCGGCCGACCCCGCCCCTGAGGGGCAGGATCAGCGCCTCAGCCCGCTAGCAGATATTCAGTAGATATAGCGAATCTGATCGCTCCAGTAGCGTTCCATCCGCTTCAGCGCGCTGGTGATATCCTCGATCCCGGCGGCGGTGATCACACCTTTCTCCTCCAGCCCCTCGGCGTGGCGCGCAAAGAGGCCGGAAACGATATCGCGGATATCGCGGCCCTGCTGGGTCAGCCGCACCCGCACCGACCGGCGGTCGATCTCGCAGCGCTGGTGATGCATATAGCCCATGTCGACCAGCTTCTTCAGGTTATAACTGACATTGCTGCCCTGATAATATCCGCGCGACTTCAGTTCCCCAGCGGTCACTTCGTTGTCGCCGATGTTGAACAGCAACAGCCCCTGCACCGCGTTGATTTCCAGAACGCCAACCCGTTCGAACTCATCCTTGATAACGTCCAGAAGCAGACGGTGCAGCCGTTCGACCAGGGCGAGCGATTCGAGATACCCCGTCATGAAGCCCTTGCGCGATGCCAGGCTCATCTGCATTTCCATACTCATAGGTGTCTCCATCTCAAACTGCTTGCGACCAGCCTGAGCGGAAATCCCGAAAATTCGGTTAAATCTCGTGAAGAGTTTTTAATCACTTCGGCAGACCGGCGCCGGTCCGCCGGATCGTTGCGTCCCACGCCCGCACGGGACGCAGGATCCGCCCGGCCTCAGACCTGAAAGGTCTGGGCGATGTCACCGATCAGCGGCGCCAGCGCCGCCGGGGCTGGCGCCTGGCCGGTCACCCACTGATAGAGGTCCTGATCGTTTTCATCGAGCAGCGCCTCGTAGAGATCGAGCTGCGCGGCATCCATCTGTTCCAGATGGCGCCCGGCATAGGCCTGAAGGATCAGATCCATCTCCTTGATGCCGCGCCGCATGGAGCGCATCTTCAGCCGCTTGATGCGGATTTCGCGTGTCTCGTTCATTCCTGTTTCCGTTCCACAAGGGCGCGCAGCTTCTTCTCGGTGCGCGCAGCGCGTTCGGCGAGGGCGCGCATGTCTGACTGCAGGCTTCTGAGCTCGCCCAGAAGCTGGCGCAGGTCACGGCCATCCTCGTCGTCCTCGTCCACCGGCGCCGTCATGCCATCGCCTTCTCCGGTCAGCAACCACATGATCGAGACATTCAGCAGCCCCGCCATCATCGACAGCTTGTTGGCACGCGGTTCCGACAGATCCTCTTCCCAGGCCCGCACCGTGGTGCGCTTCACTCCCAGGCGCCGGGCCAGCTGCGACTGCGTCATTCCCGCCGCCTCGCGCGCACCGGCCACCCGGTCGCCGAAGGTCGCCGCGTCCGGCCCGAACCAGTCTGTCTCTGTCTCCGTCATGTCACTCTCCCTCAGGTCATAGCCGCCATGCGCCAGTCTCGCGACGACGCCAGGGCGGCTTGATCGCTTTCCGGCCTCACCCTATGACAGACGCGTCAAACATTCAAATCGAGGCCTGCCATGAGTTTCCTCTCCACGACCCTCTCCCGCGTCAAACCGTCCCCCACGGTGGCGGTCACTACCCTCGCGGCAGAGCTCAAGGCCGCCGGCCGCGACGTGATCGGCCTCGGCGCCGGGGAGCCCGATTTCGACACCCCCGACAACATCAAGGCCGCCGCCATCGCGGCGATCGAAGCCGGCAAGACCAAATACACCGCCCCCGACGGGCTGATGGAACTGAAACAGGCGATCTGCGCCAAGTTCGAACGTGAAAACGGCCTGAGCTATACGCCCAAGCAGATCAGCGTCGGCACCGGCGGCAAGCAGATCCTCTACAACGCGCTGATGGCGACGCTGAACCCGGGTGACGAAGTGATCATTCCCGCGCCCTACTGGGTAAGCTACCCCGATATGGTGCTGCTGGCCGGCGGCACCCCTGTCGCCGTGGAAACCACGCTGGAAAACGCCTTCAAGCTGACCCCCGATCAGCTGGAGGCGGCGATCACGCCCAAGACCAAGTGGTTCATCTTCAACTCCCCCTCGAACCCGACCGGCGCCGGCTACAGCAAGGCTGAGCTGAAGGCGCTGACCGACGTTCTGGTGAAACACCCGCATGTCTGGATCATGTCTGACGACATGTACGAACATCTGGTCTACGACGATTTCGAATTCTTCTCGCCGGCGCAGATCGAACCGGCGCTCTATGACCGCACGCTCACCTGCAACGGCGTCTCCAAGGCCTATGCGATGACCGGCTGGCGCATCGGCTATGCCGGTGGCCCGGAGCAGCTGATCGCGGCGATGCGCAAGATCCAGTCGCAATCGACCTCGAACCCCTGCACCATCAGCCAGTGGGCGGCGATCGAGGCGCTGAATGGCACCCAGGACTTCCTTGCGCCCAACAACGCCATCTTCAAACGCCGCCGCGACATGGTGGTCGACGCGCTGAACGCGATCGACGGCATCACCTGCCCGGTGCCCGAAGGCGCCTTCTACGTCTACCCATCGATCTCCGGGCTGATCGGCAAGACCACGCCGGCCGGCGTCGCCATCGAGAATGACGAGACCTTCGCCAAGGCGCTGCTGGAGGAAAAGGGCGTCGCCGTGGTCTTCGGCGCCGCCTTCGGCCTCAGCCCCAACTTCCGGGTCAGCTACGCCACCTCGGACGACAACCTGAAAGAGGCCTGCGCCCGCATCGCCGATTTCTGCGCCAGCCTGACCTGATCCGGCCGCTGTGGCGGGTGCCGCCCGCCGCAGCCCCCGGGGCGAGAGGAGCCTGCCGATGACCAGCGATCTGCCCGAATACTACTTTCGCGTCCGCGACAACGGCGCCCTCGTCTTTCGCCTCGACCAGGCGGCGCGGGACCGGCGGATCGAGATGGACCAGATCGCCGTCATCAACATGCGCAACGGCGAGATCAAGCCCCATGCCAACCGCGAGCTGACCGCAGAGGATCTGCGCCAGATCCGCGCCTGGATGAAGGATCGCGCCCAGGTTCTGGCCCGGCGCGAAGTCGACGACATCCTGCGCGCGGTCGATCACCTGAATCTCACCGCCCAATGGGTGCAGTCGCGCGCCACCGACGCCCAGCTCGACGCCATCACCGACAGCCTGCTGATGGCGATGCACGACCTGCGCACCGTGCTGGTCCGCAAGAAGGCCGACCGGCTGATGAAGGGCAAGAAGGACTGACGCTCGCTACTGCGACGCACGGCTCCGGCGCGCGTCCGTCTTTTTCGGGCGAAAAATATCCTCGGGGGTGAATTGCCGCGCAGGGGCAGGAGGGAGCAGACGGCCCCCCACGCCCCGACAAAGACGCGCCGCTCAGAAGACCTTGTAGGTCATCGTCGTCATCGACCGCTCGATCCCCTCGATGTCCAGCAGGTTGTCGTTGATGTATTTACCGACATCCTCGCCCTCGGGAATATAGACCTTCATCAACAGATCGTATTCGCCGCTGGTCGAATAGAGCTCCGAATGGATTTCCCGCAGGGCGATCTTTTCGGCCACCCGATAGGTGGTGCCGGGTTTGCAGCGCAGCTGGATGAAGACGCAGGTGGACATGAGAGGCCTCTGAATTATTCCGCCGCCAAGCTCGCATCTCCGCCCATCGGGTTCAATCCCCCGCGATCTCCGCCATGACCACCCCCATCATCATCCCCGCGCCCTGGCGCCCTCCCCGGCGCGCGCCTTCAGATGCGCGTTCAGCCGCCAGGTAGCATAGGCCAGGGCGATGGCGATCAGCCCGGCGATGACGATGCTGCCCGGGGTGGTGTCGATCCGCTCGAAATACTGGGTATAGAGGTGGATCGCCCCGAAGGTGACGGCGGTGTTGAACAGCGCCCGGCGCGCGCCCATCGCCGCCCAGATCACCGTACCCGCCAACAGCACCGCCCAGGCGATGGCATAGACGGTCTCCGGGATATGCAGCGCCGAGGCCACGAAGGCCTCCCGCGCGGTGCGGAACTCCGCCTGCAGCGCCGCATCCGCCTGCCAGTAGGGTATCTCGCTGAACCGGGCCCAACGCGGCCCCCAGAGGGTCGCCCCGACCGTATCGCCCCAAATCGACCCGATCCAGAACGCCATGTTCAGCCAGATGAAGGCGAGCCGGCCGAGGATCTCCGCGTGCCGCGCGCGCCGATCGGGACACCGCCGCATCGCCCAGAGGCAGAGCCCGCCCAGCACACCCATCTGCAGGATCGTCAGCGTGCATTCGTAGATCGCCACCGCATAGGCACCGGTCGCGTAGAAGCTGCGCGACGACAACGCCGCGGCGAAGGCCAGCATCGACAGCGCCGTGATCAGCCGGATGTCCAGCGCCAGACCGCACAGCACCAGCGCCACGCCGGCGTAATGATAGACCAGCCATTGCGGCGCGATCAGCGCCGGCTGCGCCAGCAGCCCGGCCAAATGCACTGCCACCCCCAGGAAACAGAGCCAGCCGGTCAGAAACCGCAGCCGCGACGGCCCCACCCGCCAGCAGAGATAGCCCAGCAGCGCCACCGGCACCCCCAGCACCGCCGCCGCATCCGGCGTGCCGCGCGCCTGCACCAGCCAGAAGGCACCGCCGCCCACCAGCATCGCCGCCCCGATCACCGCGGTGGCATTGGCCAGCAGCCGATAGGCCTCCCCGGCCAGCAGCAGCGCGATCCCCCCGGCCAGCGTCACCGCCGCCCCCAGCAGCGTCAGCTGCGCGGCATCGTCGAGATAGGCCGCCATGCCGGCGATCACCGCGAGGAGGCCGCAGAACAGCACAATATTGATCGCCAGCGCGATCATCGCCTCGCGCGAGCGGCGGGCGATCTCTGCCGCCTGGGGCTCGGACAGGATCCCGTCCCGGATCAGCTCTTCGGTATCGGCCAGATATTTCATGGCGCATTGTTTCCCATCCCCGCCCGCGGGGGAAGCGCGAAACCGGCGCATCGGCATCTTGGCGCCGCGCCGCCGCCCGCCTATAAGGGGCGCGACTTCATCTGAACGCGCCCCGGCGCGGCAGCAAAGGACAGGCGTCATGCGACAGGCCCGGATCAGCCGCCAGACGGCGGAAACCGACATCACCGTCGACATCGATCTCGACGGCAGCGGGACCTACGACAACAAGACCGGCGTGGGCTTCTTCGACCACATGCTGGACCAGCTGTCGCGGCATTCGCTGATCGACATGACGGTGCGCGCCAAGGGCGATTACCACATCGACGATCACCACACGGTCGAGGATGTGGGCATCGCGCTGGGTCAGGCGCTGGCACAGGCGCTTGACGACAAGAAGGGCATCCGCCGCTATGGCGAATGTCACCTGCCGATGGACGATGCCCAGGTGCGCTGCGCGCTCGATCTCTCCGGTCGGCCGTTCCTGGTCTGGAACGTCACCCTGCCGACGCCGAAGATCGGCACCTTCGATACCGAGCTGGTGCGCGAATTCTTCCAGGCGCTCAGCACCCATGGCGGCATCACCCTGCATGTCGACCAGCTCCATGGCTTCAACAGCCACCATATCGCCGAGGCCGCCTTCAAGGCGGTGGCCCGCGCCCTGCGCATGGCGGTGGAGACCGACCCGCGCAAGGCCGATGCGATCCCCTCGACCAAAGGGGCGCTTTGAACCACCTCCTGGCCCCGTTCAGGCACCAGGGTGAACACAGGATCGCGTCCGCCCCGAGGGAGGCGCGATCCGGGACGCACAGCGCCCCGGAAGCCAGCTCTTAACCAGCGCCTGGTCCCGCGTCCCGGGGATACGCGCATGATATTCGGAGGCCCAAATGCTGACCGCCATCATCGACTACGAAAGCGGCAACCTCCATTCCGCCGAAAAGGCCTTTCAGCGCATGGCGCATGAGGTCGGCGGCGGCACCGTGGTTGTGACCGGCGACGCCGATGTCGTCGCCCGCGCCGATCGCGTCGTGCTGCCCGGCGACGGCGCCTTTCCGGCCTGCGCCTCTGCGCTGCGCGGCCAGTCCGGCCTGTTCGACGCACTGGTCGAGGCGGTGGAGGTCAAGGGCCGCCCCTTCCTCGGAATCTGCGTCGGCATGCAGCTGATGGCCAGCTGGGGCCGCGAATACGAGGATACCAAGGGGCTCGACTGGATCGGCGGCGAGGTGGTGAAGATCACCCCCTCCGACCCAGCGCTGAAGGTGCCGCACATGGGCTGGAACGACCTGGTGATCGACCATCCCCACCCGGTGCTGGAAGGGATCAAGACCGGCGATCACGCCTATTTCGTCCACTCCTACCACTTCCGCGTCGCGGATGCGGCGGATCGGATCGCCCATGTCGATTACGGCGGCGACGTCACCGCGATCGTCGGCCGGGGCACCATGCTGGGCATGCAGTTCCACCCGGAGAAAAGCCAGAAGACCGGCCTGACCCTGATCGGCAACTTCCTGCGCTGGAGACCCTGAGGCCGCGGGTCCGCCGCCCCTCGCGGCGTGACCGGCCTAGGGCAACCGCTGCCAGGTCTGTTTCGAACAAATCAGCCCTCCGGCGATACAGCCCTTCAGCGCCAGGCTGTCGCCGGACAGCTCCATTTTGCCGATGTAGATCTTGTCGTTCGACGGGCGCCAGACACGACCTTCGTAAGACCCGTCGCCCTGCGGCATCATGTCGATCACCAATGTCTTGCCGATATTGGGCGAGGCATATTCGCCGCCGGCGTTGAAAGTGCGTTCGATCACGCCGCAGACGGCGGCGCCGCAGGGGCCGAGCCGCACATGGGCATAGGCGCCGTCATCCGGCTGGGTCTTCCACATCCCCTCTGCCGGATCGGCCGCAGCCCCGCTCGCCAGCCCCAGCGCCAGCGCTGCCAGCGCTGCTGAAATCCTGTATCTCATCGCGAATCCTCCCGCTTGCCGCCCCGAGACTGACGCGCCCGCCCCCGGACCGGCAAGCCCGGATCCGGGTTTCGTTGCATTTCCCCCGAACCCGGTGCAAAAGGCCGCCAACAGCGCAACGAAAGGGCCCGCAGATGATCCTCTACCCCGCTATCGACCTCAAGGACGGTCAGGCCGTGCGCCTGCTGCGCGGCGAGATGGAGAAGGCCACCGTCTTCAACGACGATCCCGCCGCCCAGGCCCGCGCCTTCGTCGCCGCCGGCTGCGACTGGCTGCATCTGGTCGATCTGAACGGCGCCTTTGCCGGTCAGCCGGTCAATGCCGCCGCAGTGGAGGCCATTCTGGAAGCCTGCGACGTCCCCGCCCAGCTCGGCGGCGGCATCCGCGACATGAAGACGATCGAGACCTGGCTCGACAAGGGGCTGGCCCGCGTCATCCTCGGCACAGTGGCGGTGGAAAACCCCGATCTGGTGCGCGAGGCCGCCCGCGCCTTCCCCGGACAGGTCGCTGTCGGCATCGACGCCCGCGGCGGCAAGGTCGCCACCAAGGGCTGGGCCGAGGAAACCGACGTCGACGCCACCGATCTGGCGCGCTCCTTCGAGGACGCCGGGGTCGCCGCCATCATCTATACCGACATCAACCGCGACGGCGCCATGCAGGGCCCGAATGTCGAGGCGACGGCGGCGCTCGCCCGGGCGGTGTCGATCCCGGTGATCGCCTCCGGCGGCGTCAGCTCGATCGACGACCTGATCGCGCTGCGCGACTGCGGCGCCCCGCTCAACGGTGCCATCTCCGGCCGCGCCCTCTATGACGGTGCCATCGACCTGCAACAGGCGCTGGCCACCCTGCGGGGCTGAGACAGTCGGTCACATGCCACGGCCCGGGCCGGCGTGGTTCTCTTCCCTCGCGTCATCCAGCCGGAGGAGAGCCACGATGCCCGCCCAGACCGTCCCGCTGCCCCGCCACGCCCGCATCTGGGCCCGCGTCCGCCCCGGCGATTTCCTCGACACCTACAGCGTTGCCACCCCGCTCAGCGCGCGGCAGGCGCTGGAACTGGCCCTGCGCTCGCCCGGCTGGGCCAGGGCGCTCTTGCGCCTGCGCGATACGCTGGTCGCGCCGCTGGGCCTGAGGACCGCCGCCAGCGACGAGCACGCCGGCTTTCCGGTGGAATACGAGGATGAGGACGAAATCATCGTCGGCATGGACGACCGGCATCTCGACTTCCGCATCACCGTGCTGAAGGCCGGCGGCCTCGTCCATCTCTCCACCTGGGTGCATCGCAACAACGCGCTGGGTCACTTCTATCTGGCGCTGATCAAACCCTTCCACGTGCTGATCCTGAAATCCGCGCTGCGCCGCATCGCCGCGCAGGGTTGAGCGGCTCCCGCCAAAGCAGATCGCCCCGGTCTTTTTCTGGCCGCAAATTTCCCCGCGGGAGGCCGCGCGCCGGGGGCGCGACATCCCCGCCGGGGGTCCCGCCCCCGGCGCCGGCCTCCGGGCCGCCCATCCCCCCTTTCCCCTCTGCATCCCCGACGCTATGAAAGCGGCAAAGGAGAGCGGCCCATGCTGAAAACCCGCATCATCCCCTGCCTCGACGTTGCCGACGGCCGCGTGGTCAAGGGCGTCAATTTCGTCGATCTGGTTGACGCCGGCGACCCGGTCGAGGCCGCCAAGGCCTATGATGCCGCCGGCGCCGACGAGCTCTGCTTTCTCGACATCCACGCCACCCATGAGAACCGCGGCACGATGTACGATCTGGTGCGGCGCACGGCGGAGCAATGCTATATCCCGCTGACCGTGGGCGGCGGGGTCCGCACCCGCGACGATGTCCGTTCCCTGCTGCTGGCCGGTGCCGACAAGGTCAGCTTCAACTCCGCCGCCGTCGCCAATCCGGATGTGGTGGCCGAAGCCTCTGATCATTTCGGCAGCCAGTGCATCGTCGTCGCCATCGACGCCAAGACCATCGAAACGGATGACAACGGCGTCGGCACCCGCTGGGGGATCTTCACCCATGGCGGGCGCAAACCCGCGCTCGATACCAATGGCAATCCGATCGACGCGGTGGACTTCGCCCGCAAGGTGGTGGCGAAGGGCGCCGGGGAAATCCTGCTCACCTCGATGGACCGCGACGGCACCCGCGCCGGCTTCAACCTGCCCCTCACCCGCGCCATTGCCGATGCCGTCGATGTGCCGGTGATCGCCAGCGGCGGAGTCGGCACGCTGCAGCACCTGGTCGACGGCGTCACCGAGGGGCATGCCAGCGCAGTGCTGGCGGCCTCGATCTTTCACTTCGGGGATTACACCATCCGCGAGGCCAAGGAATACATGGCCGCCGCCGGTCTCCCCATGCGGATGGAGTTCGCCTGATGCATATCCTCGATCACCTGGCCCAGACCATTGCCGAGCGCGCCTCGGCCGACCCCGAGTCGAGCTGGACTGCCAAGCTCTTGTCCAAGGGACCGGAGAAATGCGCCGAGAAATTCGGCGAAGAAGCGGTGGAAGCGATCATCGAGGCGGTGAAGGGCGACCGGGAGCGGCTGACCTCCGAGGCTGCCGACACGCTCTATCACCTGCTGGTCATGCTGCAGGCCCGCGACGTGCCGCTGCAGGCCGTGCTTGATGAGCTGGCCCGCCGTCAGGGCATCAGCGGCATCGCCGAAAAGGCCGCCCGCAAGGGCTGAGGCCCCGGCGGCGCCTGTCACGCGGGACGCCCCCGCCCTGTTCAGCCGTCCAGCCGGGCGCGATGGTGCTCGGCCAGGTGCCGGCGGTCATCGAGGCTGGAGAAGATCACCGCCACCAGGATCCCCAGGCTCGCCCCCAGCAGGGTGTCTATCACCCTCTCCGGCGCCATTGCCGGACCGGCGGTGGCCGGGGCCGCGAGATGGCTCATCAACAGCGCCATCGGCGTCACCAGCACCTGACCGAAGGCATAGTTGGTGCCGATGATCAGCTCGGTGGTGAACTGCAGAATCGCAAGTGCCACCGCCACAGTCAGAAAACCCGGGTCCTGGATCAGAATCGCCCAGGCGATCAGCGCGCCGACCACCGTCCCCGCCATCCGCTGCAGGGCGCGGTTCATGCTCACATGCAGGTGCCCGCCCTGCATCACCGCGAGCGCCCCCATCGCCGCCCAGGCCGGATAGTGCCCACCGAGCGCATGGCTGATCGCCGCCGCCAGCCCGGCGCCGATGACGATCCGTCCCGACGCGAACAGCCGGTGCCCCAGCGGGCGGGCGGCATCGTCCGGCGCACGCTGGGCCGCCGCGGCCGGCTGGCGCAGCGTTTCCATCCCCCAGCAGATCGCGCAAGCCAGCGCCGCCACCCCCGCCGTGGCCAGCGTCCGGCCCAACACCACGGTGAAGCTATCGACATGTCCCATCGCAGCGCCGGCGGCAAAGACGAAGATCAGCGCCCCCGGCGGGCCGAAGCCGGCACTGACGGTGAGAAAGAAGAACCCGCCGCAGGCCAGCGCCAGCAGGCCCAGCTGCAGCGCCGTCGGGGCGCCCAGCCAGACAGCCAGCGACATGGCGAACACCGCGAAGCTCTGTGACAGCGCAGCCATGAGCAGGATCCGGCTGCGCCCGCGCTCCGGCGCGAACCGACCGAACAGCGCCACCATCGCCCCGAGCGAGGCAAAGCCGGTCAGCTGCGGCCAGGGCGAGAAATGGAACAGCGGCAGCGCGATCACCATCGCCAGCGCCGCCTGCAGCCCGGCCAGCGCCGCATTGCGCAGCGAAGGTTGCCGCGCCAGCGTCACCGCGTCGAGCAACTGGCGCCGGTGCAGCAGTTGCCGCAGGCTGTCCGCCCGCCTTGGGGATCCTTCGGCGCTCCCCGCCCCGGGCCGGTTTCTCGTGGAATCACGCCCGCGCATCGCTCCCGCCCTCCTCCGGCCGCGCTTGCAGCTGTTTCAGGCGGCGCTCGATCCGCGTGAAGGTTTCCAGCGTCGCGGCGATTTCGCTGTCGGACAGGTCCATCAGCATCTCCTTCTCCGCGGCATAGAGCATGGCGCGGATCTCGCTCACCCGTCGGTCGCCCTCTGCGGTGAGAAAGATCAGCCTGGCCCGCCCGTCCGTGGCATCGGGGCGGCGTTCGACCAGCCCCTGCCGCGACAGGATGTCGATCACCCGCACCAGGCTCGATCCCTCGACGCCCACCAGCCCGGCCAGATCCTTCTGCGTCAGCCCGCCGCCGGTCTCCTTCAGATGGATCAGTGGCACCCAGGTGGCATCGGTCAGCCCGGCCTCGGTCAGATGGATGTCGAGCACCCGCCGCCAGAGACGCGACAACAGGGCAAAGCGGATACCGAAACGGGTGCGGGGGGAAGACATATCGGCGCTCATTGGCAGGAGACTCCTCGCCCGGGTAATATCATTTGATTTGCAATTCAAATTAAAAACTCAAAGCGAGGCGCATAGCCGCCCTGCGCCCGCGCCTCAGCTCATCAACCGGTCGTATTCGATTTTCGGGCAGCGGTTCTGGATCACCAGAACGCCCCGTTCCTCGGCCTGGGCCGCGGCGGCGGCATTCTCCACGCCCAGCTGCATCCACACCGTCTGCAGACCCGGAAAGGCCGCAAGCGCTGCCGTCACGATCGGCCCGACCGCCTCGGAGCGGCGAAAGATATCGACCATATCCACCGGCTCATCGATCTCCGCCAGCGACGCGGCGACGGTCTGCCCCCAGAGCTCCTGACCCGCCAGCCCGGGATTGACCGGGATCACCCGATAGCCCCGCGCCGCCAGGAACTGGCCGACCCGGAAGCTCGGCCGCTCCGGATTGGCGGAAGCCCCGACCAGCGCGATGGTCCGGGTCCGGGTCAGGATGTCTTTCAGCAGGTCGTCGGAATACTCGGGCATGGCCTCACCTTAAGGGTCGCGCGGGACAGAAAAAAGCGCCCGAAGCTGAAAAGCTCCGGGCGACAGGTGTGGAACGAGGGACAGTGAAATGACCCGCGGGAGTTCCGGTCCGCGGTCACTGTGTGATTTAAGCAGCAGATTTCGGAAAAAAAGACCCCCTCGCATTTTCGTGAAACACGATCAGCGATGCAGGGCCTTGGGCCAATGCGCATTGGCCCGGGCCACGAAGTCCGACGGCGCCAGCAGCCACAGGTCGCGCTGCGCCTTGGAGTGGATGAGATAGAGCTTGCCCTCCCGGATCGCCCAGGCCTGCGGATCGGTGGAGGAAGCCCGGCCAAAGGCCATGCCATGGGCGCAATAGCCGCCGTATTGCGGCGCGTAGGCGCGCGGGTTGGCCTCGAACAGCTCACGATGGAAGAGGTTGGCGAATTGCCAGACCACGCCGCGCCACATCACCGCGATATCCTGCCGCCCCCGCACCGCCGCCCCGTCGACGAAATAGGCCACCGTGTCATAACCCGACAGCGCCACGCCATCGCGGTTGAAGAACAGGCTGCGGTGATCGCCGGCCCGTGCCAGGCCGGTCAGCATCACGGCAAAGAAGCAGGAAGACAGGAACAGGCGAAGCATCATGACGGTCAGGCGGGCATCCGGATTGAAACGCGATATCCAAGATGTAGCGAGAATGCGCCGCCGGCACAGCCCTACAGCGGCGAAATGACGGGCTTGTGAAACTTCATGACAGCACCGGAGCCGGCGCTGCCATCGTGGCGGTCAGTCGAACACGTCCTCCACCAGGTCGAAGGCCTCTTCCAGCGCCCGGGCCCAGAGCCCCTTGCGCATCTTCGCCTTCTTCCGCTTTTTCGGCCTGGAGGATTTTTCCGGCCGGGGAGCCGCGGCTTTGGCTGCCGGGTCCTGCGGCAGCATCTTCATCCGGTGCAGCGGCGCGCCGCAGGCCGAACAGCTCAGCTCATGCCGGGTCTCACCGCTCAGCACCAGCGCGGCGCGGGTGCCGCAATAGCAGCAGGTCGCAATCTTGGTCGTCCTGGGAATGGTCGCCTCCTCCCGCGCAGGCCATGCCGGCAGGTCCGCTCCCTGCGCCGTTTGCTGTGCCCTTCAATGCGTCAGAGAGGCATATAGGGCGATCGCCGCGGCATTGGAGACATTGAGCGAGCCGAAACCGCCGGCTGCGTCGATTTTGACCAGCTTGTCGACGGTTTCCTTGGTCTTGGGCCGCAGCCCCGGCCCCTCCGCCCCCAGCACCAGCGCCACCGGCTGATCATAGCGGCCGGCCATCGCGGTTTCGATGGTCTCCTCCGCCTCGCCATCCAGGCCGAGGACGTAGAAGCCCATGCCCTGCAATTCTTCGATGGTCTCCGCCAGATTGCGCATCCTGAGATAGGGCTGGCGCTCCAGCGCGCCGCTCGCCGTCTTGGCCAGCGCCCCTGTTTCCGGGGCGGAGTGATGTCGGGTCCCGATCACCGCTGAGGCACCCAGCACCTCGGCGCTGCGCAGAATTGCCCCCACGTTATGCGGGTCCGTCACCCGGTCGAGCAGAATCACCCGCGGCACGTCGCGGCCGATACAGGCCTCCGCCAGGCTGCCCCAGGCCAGCGGCTTGACCTCCAGCGCCGCCCCTTGATGCACCGAGCCGGGATCGATCGGTGCGTTGAACTTGCGCGGATCGACCACCTCCGGCTCCAGCCCCGCCTCGGCGATGGCATCGGCCAGCTTGGCCTGGGCATTCAGCGTCACCATCAGCCGCAGTTTTTCGCGCCGTGGGTTGAGCAGCGCATCGCGCACCGCATGCAGCCCGAACAGCCACACAGTTTCGGCGGCGGCGGCCTTGCGCGACTGCTCTTTCTCGATGACCCACTTCGGCTTTTTCATGGTCTTCCCCGGCTCTCTCCGCAAAGGCTGAATAAATGCGGTTTTTCCTGTTGACGCCCTTCGGCCACGCTAGTAATCACGCCGGCACAGCGGGCGCAACAGCGCACGTGGATGGGCGACAGGCCGCAAGGTGTGGCAGGGGACTGTAACTCCCTCGCGGAGACGCACGCTTGGTTCGATTCCAAGGTCGCCCACCATCCACCCCGCTGAAATTCCCTCAAAGCGCCTCAAAAATCGGATCAGCTTCGGCGGATATCTCCAGGTCCCGCAAGGGGCTTTCCGTTTCGGCCCCGACTTTCGCCGCTCTGGCGGAGCGGCACGCGCCTTTCCCGCCCGTCGTGCGCCGGATCGGCCATGCGCCCCGATCGCGCGCCTCGACAGGTTGAGCGGCGAGACGGGATCACCGGCGCAGGCGCCGCGGCGTCCCCCGCGCCTCAACCCTCGTTTCCATCCCACCCCGCGGGGCTGGCATGCCCCATGTCTGAGGCCTTCACGAATCGGATGAACTCCCGCACCACCTCATTGCCACTCTCGCGGTGGCAGATCATCGAGATCCGGTGCTCCGCCTCCTGCCGCTGGATCTCGACATAGGTGACATCGCCGAAGGCCATCCGCGCCAGCGACGCCGGCACAATCGCCACCCCCAGCTCCTGACTGACCAGCGCCACCACCGTGAACCAGTTGCGCAGCTTGTAGGGGCTGTAGAGCTCCAGCCCGTGCTGTGCCAGCAGCGCCGCGATCCGGTCGTAATTGGCCTCGGCGTATTCGCGGGCGAAGACCAGGAACCGCTCCCCCGCCAGCTGATCCAGCGAAATCTGGCTGCGCCCAGCCAGCCGGTGACCGCGCGGCAGACAACAGACCAGCCGCTCGGTCTCCAGCAGATGTTCTTCCACCGTCTCCGGCAGCGGGATGCCATGGATGAAACCGACGTCCAACTCATGCCGGGTCAGCCAGTCGATCTGATCGGCGGTGTTCATCTCGTGCAGCATCAGCTCCACCCTGGGGTAGGCCTCCTGAAACCGCCGCAGGGTCGAGGGCAGATTGCGAAACAGCATCGACGGGGCGAAGGCCACGCTCAGCCGGCCGGTGCTGCCCTTGGCGGTCTGCGCCGCGATCACCTCCGCCTGCGTCAGCTGGCTCAGCAGCCGCGCCGCATGACGGGCGAAGACCACCCCCGCCTCGGTCAGCCGCACCGACCGGTTGGTGCGGATCATCAGCGCAAAGCCCAGATGTTCCTCCAGCTGCTTCAGGCTGGCGGAGAGCGGCGGCTGCGAAATATTCAGCTTCCGCGCCGCATTGCCGAAATGCAGCTCCTCCGACAGGGCCAGAAAATGCTCGAGCTGACGAAAGGTGATGGCCATGGCCCCAGACTGATAGCTTACCCCCTATCGGTCAATCGAAGACTGAAAGCCTGGACACAATCACCGCGCCCCGCCCGATCTCCCCCCGGTCTTTTTCTGGCCGGAAATATCCTCGGGGGTGAGTTGCCCAGCAAGGGAAAGAGGGGGCAAACAGGCCCCTCCCCCGTCGACGCGCCCTCCGGCCGGCGTTCGCGGCCGCCGCATCACAGGGCGCCACCCGCCTGCGCCAGGTCCAGAAACCGCGCCTCCGCACGGGAGACATGGCGGTCGCGGTGGCGCAGCACGTGGAAGGGGCGCGGCGGCAGATCGAAGGGCAACCGGATCAGCTCCCCGGCGCGGATCGACGGGCCGACCACCAGCGTCGACAGGATCGTCGCCCCGGCCCCGGCGACGACGGCGGCGCGCACCGCCTCGTTGGAGGGCAGCTCCAGCGCCACCTCGATATCGCCGAACCCCAGCCCATAGCCCGCCAGCGCCGTCTCGCAGACCGCGCGGGTGCCGGAGCCGGGCTCGCGCAGGACCCAGGGCATCGCCGCCAGCGCCGCCGCCCTCGTCTCCGCCTCCCCCGACGCCACCGTCCCCGGTGTCGCCGCCCAGGGCCCGGCCGGCGCCACCACCAGCGCCAGCTCATCCCCCGGCAGGGTCTCCACCGCCAGCCGCGGCGCCTCCGCCGCACCTTCGACAAAGCCCAGATCCACCGTCGCCGCCTCGACCATCCGGACGATCTCGGTCGTGTTGCCGGTGATCAGCTCCAGCGCGAATCCCGGATGCGCCGCGTGAAACCGCTGCATCAGCGGCGGCAGCCAGTAATTCGCCACCGTCTGACTGGCGCCCAGCCGCAAGGTGCCGCGGCGCAGCCCGGCCAGATCGCCCAGCACCCGCTCTGCCTGGTCGACCCGTGCCAGCACCGCCTGCGCTTCGCCCAGAAACAGCCGCCCCGCATCGGTCAGGACGATGCGCCGCCCGACCCGATCGAACAGGCAGACGGCGTGGCGTTCTTCCAGCGCGGCGATGGCGGCGCTGACGGCGCTCTGGGTCAGATGCAGCGCCGCCGCCGCGCGGGTGACATGCTCCCGCTCGGCGACGGCGACGAAGATACGAAGCTGTTCGAAGGTCATGCCGCCATCAGAACCAGACCCAGGCTGAAAAGAGAAATGAAAACCCAGGCCCCTGCGCCGAGAAGCGCCGGGCGCAGCCCCTCCGCCGCCAGTTTGCGGATATCGGTCTCCAGCCCCATTGCCGCCAGCGCGGTGGCCAGCAGGAAGCTGGTCAGCGTGGCGCTCCCCGACAACAGCCCTGAGGGGAGCCAGCCGGTGCTGGCGACGCCCACCATTGCGATGAAACCGAACACGAACCAGGGCACCGGCGGCGCGGCGCGGCTGGCCTCGCCACCGTCGCGGCGCAGCCGGCGGGTCGCCAGCGCCCCTAGCGTCAGCACCACGGGGGCCAGCATCATCACCCGCGTCAGCTTGGCAATGGTGCCGAATTCGCCGGCCTCCTGACCGCGGGCATAGGCGGCGGCAACCACCTGGGCAACCTCATGAATCGACGATCCGGCCCACAAGCCGAAGCTTTGCGGCCCCATCTGCAACAGACCGCCCGCCAACGGCATCAGTACCATGGAGAGCGACCCGAAGATGGTCACGCAGGCCACCGCATAGGCGACATCCTCGTCACGCGCCCGGGTCACCGTATTGGTGGCGATCACCGCCGAGGCACCGCAGATCGAACTGCCGGCGGCGATCAGCTGGGTCAGCCCGGCATCGACCCCCAGCACCCGGCCCAGCCAGCTGGTAAAGAGGAAGGTGGCAATCAGCGTCACCACGATCAGCGCCACGCCGATCCCGCCCACCGCCAGTACCTGCTGCACCGTCAGCTGCAGACCCAGCAGGACGATCCCCGCCCGCAGCACCCGGCGCAGGCTGAAGGCCACCCCCGGTCGGGCGATCGCCGGGGTGCCGACCAGATTGTGAAACCCCATGCCGATCAGGATCGCCAAAATCAGCGGGCTCAGCATCCCGACGCCCGGCAGCTGCCTAAGCGCGAAGGCCGCCACCGCGATCAGCATCGCCAGCCCCAGCCCCGGCAGCACCCGCCCGACCGGAGACCCGAGCCAGCCGCCAGTTTCAAGGGGCCCTGTCTGCATATCCGTTTCCGCGCGTGCCATCTGTCTGTCCTTTGCTGTCGTCTGAGACCTCCGGATAGACCCGCACAATCAATCAATCCAACGTATTATATATCTCCTTATGATCGATAAAATCGAACGGTTCCTTTTCGATCAACAAAAAGCCCCGCAGGTGGCGTCACCTGCGGGGAGTGGGGAGTGTTTCGGCCGGGCGGAGGCACCGCCCGGAATCGGATCGGGCCCGCAGATCAGCCGTCCCGGCGCAGCTCAAGCTCGCGGGTCTGCAGGGCATAGTGGCAGTTACCGCCTTCGAACGGCGGGAACTTGTTGAAATCGGCAGTCATCTCGGCCCGGACCGGGGAATTGATGGCCGCCACCAGCCCCGCCACGTCGGCGAAGGCGATCTTGTTGCGCTGCATGTAATTCACCCGTGGCCAGGGCAGGAAGCCGCACCAGTCGAGCCGTGAACAGACCTCGATCTCGCGAATGCCGGGAAAGAGCTGCATCACCTGCGGGTGATTGCGCACGTAGTAATCCAGCCATTCGTTCAGATCCTCGGCGGTGCCGGGATAATGCACCAGATAGCTGCAGAAGCTGCGATCTTCCGCGCTTCGGGGCGGCGTGTCCTTGAACCTGCGTACCACCATCGCCTGCTGCTGCGCCTCCGCGCCCGCCAGCGCCCGGACAGCCTCGCAGCCGACCAGCGCCTGCAGATGGCCGTCGCGGGCCAGCGCCGCCTCCAGCGCCTCGATGGTATCGAAATAGAGCTCCATACCCAGCTGCGGCGGCGTATCGTCGTTGGGGTAGTATTTCGCCACCTCCTGCACCCCGGCAAACAGCAGCCCGCGGCTGAGCCCGGGCGTGGTGGCGATGATGTCTGCGACCCCCTCCAGTTCGGCCGCGCCGAGCTCCCGCGTGGGGTCCTCGCGGTCGAAGAAAGAGAGGAAATAGGCAAATCGCATCGGTTTCAGGTCCTTTGTCTTGGGAAGAGCACCGCAGCGCATCGCCCCGGGTTACAACCTTGCAGGAGAGGATCGCGGGCACAAGATAATTTTATGACTAAAATAATTTGTGTACAAACGATCTCCCCGCCGCAGGCTCAGAACGGGATGGTGATCAGCGGCAGCGTTCCGCCGGCATTGAGCAGGTCAACCCGCTTCAGCCGGATGCGAAAACTGTCGCCCTCGGGCAGCAGGTCGAACCTCTGCCGGCCGGAGAAGATCTTCTGCTCATTGGCCTGATACTGGATGCAGATGAAGGTCGCCTCGGCCCGAACCAGCCCGTCCTCGCCCGCATCCTCGACCTCGATATTGCTGAGCATATGAACCGTCTCGGGCATCGGCGTCAGCACCAGCGCCCGGGCCTCGAACAGCCGCTGCACCCGGATCGACAGGATCGGGTGATCCTCATAGATGATCGAGGCGACCGTCTTGGCATCGGTCTGGCCCGGCTGGCTCGGCATCCAGTAGATGCCATCAGGGGCATAGAGCTCCAGCCAGGCGGAGAAATCGCCGCTGTCGAGCAGGCGGGCCTCGGTGAACAGGAATTTCTCGACCTTGTTCTGAAGAGTGGCGTCGTCCATCACGCGACCTCCTGCGTCATCATCTCGACCCAGGCCTTGAACTGGACCCGCATCGGCATTTCGCTGGCCACGCCCGAGACGCTGCCGGTCTCGTCGGTGCGATCGATATCCAGCCCGCGGGAGAAATCCAGCCAGGGCGTGTCGTCGCGGTCGAGCCCCGCCTGGCAGCGCTCCAGCATCTCCACATCGTCGGAAAAGATCATCGAGGCCGGAGAGGCCAGCGTCGACAGGAAGCGGATGGCGCGTTCGAACATCTCGTCCGGGGCGCCCTTCAGCCGGAAACACTGCACTCGGATCAGGGTGCGGTCATGCGCCAGCGGGATGGTGATCCGCATCTGCTGATGCTGTGCGTTCAGGATCATGTTGGGGTAAATGATGTTGTTGAACCGGTCGACGCTGAGGATGTCGGCGGCCTTCTCCTCGCCATAGGCGGCGACCATCCGTTTCTTGTATTCGGTCATCACCGGATCTTCGGTCTGATCGACCAGCACCCCCTTGCTGTAGAAATTCGACATGTAGGAATGCCCATTCGGCAGGCCGTTCAGCCGGATGCCTTCCCACTGGTCGATGCCGAAGCCATTGGCCTCCAGCATGGTGCGGGTCTGGTCGCTGTCCAGCCGAGAGGCGTTCTGCGGCGCCCGTTTCGCCGCCCCGACCGAAGAGCTGTGCACGAAGGTCGGATGGAAGATATCCGCCGCGTTTTCCAGATGCAGCTTCCAGTTTCCCTTATATTCCAGGGTGAAATAGGACTCGGAGATCTCAACCTCTCCCTCCGGCGCACGGGCCAGCAGGTTGTCGATGATGTCGGTCATCTCGCCCAGCTGCTCGGTCAGCGGCACGGGGGTCTCGTTCAGCGTGGCGAAGATGAAGCCGCGATAGCTCTCTACGTTGCGAACCCGCTGCATCTGGTTCTCCGGCGCCTCCATGTCGAAGCTTTCCGGATAGCTCTGCTTGTGCGGCACCGTCGACAGCGTGCCGTCGGGGCGGAACGACCAGGCGTGGTAAGGGCAGTTCAGCAGCCGGCTGTTACCGCGATCGACCATGCACATGCGGGCGCCGCGATGCGGGCAGCGGTTGTGCAGCACATAGACCTCGCCATCGGTGTGGCGGGTGACCAGCACCTCCGTTCCGGCCAAGCGGGTGCGGAAGAAGGCCCCGGGTTTCCTCAGCTGGCTTTCATGGGCGAGATAAATCCACATCCGGCCGAAAATCCGCTCCATCTCAAGCTGGAAGACCTCCGGGTCGGCATAGGCGCGCCGGTGCACCTGATGCGGCCGCACCAGATCGCGGATGTCGTCGACAGTGATAGCCTCTTGCTGTTCCATCGCTGGATCACCTCTGTTCCTGTTTCTCGAAGTCCGGGGTCAGTGCGGCAGCACGTCCCCGAAGAGTTGATTGAAGACCGCCAGCCGTTCGAAACCGACGCCGGGCGTCTCGGGCAGGGTCGCGATGCCATCGGCCACCGGCACCTCCGCCGTGATCCGGCCGAACAGCGAGGCGGTCGAGATCGCCACCTCCGCCAGCCCGAGCCCCAGCCCGGCGGCGCATTGCATCGCGAAGAGCTGGCCGGCATGCGGCGCGAACCGGTCGCGCGCCCAGCCATCGGCCTCGGCCAGGCGCAGGATGCGGCCATATTCCACCAGCCCGTAGCTTGCAGAGATATCCATCTGCAGCAGATCGCGTTCGGGGCGCAGCCCGCCATAGCGCAGCAGGTTGCGGGTATCGTCGAAGGAGAACAGGTTCTCCCCCACCGCCAGGGGCAACGTCGCGATATCTGCGATCTGCGCGTTCAACTGGTAATCGAGCGCGGTGCCCGGCTCTTCCAGCCAGGCGATCGGATAGCCCTCCAGCGCCCGGAGATAGGCAGCGGCGGTGTCGAGATCGAACGTACCGTTGGCGTCGAGCGCCAGGCTGCCGCCTGCCCCGATCGTGTCCAGCGCGACCTCGATCCGGGCGATATCCTCGGCCAGCGGCGCCCCTCCGATCTTGATCTTCATCCGGGTATGGCCCGCGTCGCGGCCACGTTGCAGCTCCGCTCGCAGCACCGCCAGATCGTCCCGGGCCGCATAGTGGCCACCGCTGGCATAGACCGCGACCTGACCGGACGCCGTCTCCCGGTCTTCCCACGCGGCCAGGAAACGCCAGAGCGGCACCCCCTCCAGCTTCGCCGCCAGGTCCCAGACAGCCGCGTCGATCAGCCCCACCGCGCCGGAGCGTTCGCCATGGCCGCCGAATTTCTCGTTACGCATGACGATGTCCCAGACCGCCTGCGGATCGATGCTGCTGCCCGCCGCGTAGCTGTCCGGATCCGCCGCGAGCAGACGCGGCATGAACCGTTCCCGCAGCAACCCGCCGTGGCCGTAGCGTCCGATGGTGTCGAAGGCGAGCCCGATCACCGGGCGGCCGTCGTGCATCACATCGGTGACCAGCGCCACGGCGCTGGCGGTCATGGCGTCGAAGCTGATATTGGCGCTTCGGGCCGCGACCGACAGCGGCACCGTCGCCTCGTGGATGGCGGTGATGCGCATTACTCGTCCACGGCCTGCACCCAGTTGTGGGCCGCCATGTCGAAGACGATACCGTTGACGTCCTTGTATTTCTTCTCGGCATCCACGCCCGGATGGGCTTCGAGCTGCATGAAGAATTCGCCGCCGTATTTCTTGATGCGCGCGTCGGCCTCCGCCTCGTCGTCGACGACAAAGCCGATGTGGTGCAACCCGGCCCAGTCCGGGCCGCCCTTGCCACCCTTGGTGCCTTCGGGGAAGTGCAGCAGAGTCAGGTTCACCAGCCCGTCGGACAGCGAGATGGCATTGCCGATCGGGCTTTGCGCCTCACCGACCCGTTTCAGGTCGAAGACGTTCTCATAAAATGCCGCAGCCTTTTCCAGGTCCGGCACCTGAATGGCGATATGTCTGATCTTTCCCATGGCTCTCTCCTTCTCATGGCGGGGCGGTCTTGGATGAGGCCGGGCGCGCCCGGGCCGACTTACTTTATGGATAAAACAGTACCGCAAACCCGACATCGGTCAATATCGAATATGCTTCGGTATTGGCTCTTGAGAAAATATTTGTGCAAGTCGCATCTTTTTTGGCAGGGAGCCCGACCACAGGGGCAGCGATGCGCATCGGCAGGCAGCCATGGCCCTGCCGACCCGCACCGCCCTGCCGGCCAGCGCACGAAAAAGGGCCCGGCGCAGGATCGCCGGGCCCGTCTCAGTGCCGCTGCCCCAGGACAGAGCGGATGTCAGATCATTGCTGCAACAACGCCGGCAACCAGGAGATCGTGCCCGGGAACAGCAGGATGATCGCCAGCACCAGAAGCTGCAAGGTGATGAAGGGGAACACCGCGTGATAGATCGCCCCCATCGAGACGCGCCCGTTCAACACCCCCTGCACCACAAAGAGCAGGATCCCGAAGGGCGGCGTACACAGGCCGATCTCCAGCGCCACCATCATCATCAGACCGAACCACAGCAGGTCGACCTGAACCGCGCTGAGGATCGGGAAGAAGATCGGCACGGTCAGCATGATGATCGAGGCCGATTCCATGAAGAACCCCAGCACGATCAAGAGCGCCAGCATCAGCACCACGATGACGAAGGGCGTCAGGTTGGACCCCTCGATCACCGCGCGGGTCAGCTTCTCGGTCGCGCCGGTAAAGGCGAGGATCTGAGAGAAGGTGCCCGAGCAGCAGATGATGAAGAGGATCATCGCCGAGAACTTCAGCGACTCGCGGAACGCGGCCAGGAAGTTCGTCACCGTCAGTCGGCGATAGACGAGACCCGCGATGAAGGAGGCAACGGCCCCGATTGCAGCGGATTCGGTCGGCGTGGCGAAGCCACCCAGGATCGCCCCCACCACCGCGACGAAGATCAGCATCAGCGGCAGCACGTTCTTGACCACCGGCATCACCCGCTCGCCAAAGCTCAGCTCTTCCCGCTCGGTCTCCATCGGTGCCAGCGCCGGGTTAAGGGTACAGCGGATCATGATGTAGGCCAGGAAGGCCACCATCATCATCACCCCGGGAATGATGCCCGACAGCAGCAGCTCGTTGATCGAGATATGTGCGAGGCTACCCAGGATCACCGCCAGCGCCGAGGGCGGGATCAGCACCGCGATACCGCCGACCGCCGTGGCCGGACCGATCGACATGGTGTTGGCATAGCCCAGCGATTTCATTTCCGGTAGCAGCGTGCGGCCGACGATGGCGGCATTCGCCACCGAGGAGCCGGAGAGCGCGGCAAAGCTGGTGCCGCCCAGCACCGCCACGATCGACAGACGCCCCGGCACCCGCGCGATCAGCTTGTCGATCGCCTCGATCGACCGTTTCGCCATACCTGTCTGCAGCATGATCTCGCCCATCAGCACGAACAGCGGGATCGGCGCCATGTTGTAATTCGCAACCGAGGGCCGCAGGTTGCGGATCATCTGCATGATGCCGATCTCGCCCCCGAAGTAGAGCAGCGCCCCAATCAGGTTCGCCGTCATGAAGGCCATCACCACCGGGAGCCCCAGCATGATCAGCACGATCACCCCGCCCAGCATGACAGCCAGTGCCTGAACCCATTCCATCGGCTCACTCCTTCACAATCGGGGGGGCGGAGAAGATCGTTTCACGGGCCAGGAACATCTCCCGGATGAAACCGACCGCCAGCAGGAACAGCGCCAGGGGCGCCTGCCACTGCACGTACCATTCCGGGAAAATCAGTTCGCCGAAGATCAGCTCGTTGCGTTGCAGCGACGTGGTGAAGTTGATCCAGGCGTAGTAGGACAGAACCAGACAGACGGCGACGCAGATCGCCAGCGTGAGCAGTTCCAGCATGTAATGGGCCACCGGCGGCAGCCGCTCGGGCAGCACCAGAACCCGCACATGCGCCTTCTTGTACAGCACCCACGGCGCCGACAGCAGGGTCATCGCATAGAGCGCATTCTCGGCGAAATCGACGATCCCGAGGGTCGAGCCAAAGCCGAGGCTGCGCGAGAAGACCTCGTAGGTGATCCACCCGGTGATGATCATGAACAATCCGATCGAGAACATCGCCAGGAGGTTGATGAGACCGACATAGCCGGTCTCACACAATTTCAGCACTTGCTTCATTTCGAAAGTCCCACCCGCAAGGGGGCTGCTCCGGTCACTTCTGGAACAGCGCGCGCAGTTTGGCGGTGCCTTCCGCGTCGATCTTGGCCATCTCGCCCCAATAGATGTCGGCGGCCTGCTTCGGCAGATCCGGACCCGCATCGAAGGAGACGATCCCGGCGTCGGCCTGGATCTTCAGGTTCATCTCGTTCTTGTCGGCGTTGAAGGCCGGCATCTCGGCGTCGAGCCAGGCGGCCGCGTCTTCCAGAACCTTGCGCTCCTCGTCGGTCAGGCCTTCCCAGACCTTCTCGTTGACCAGGATGTTGATGGTCACGTTGTAGAAGCCCGGATCGACGCGGGTCTTGATGAATTTCTCCCAGCCGAGGTCATGCACCCCCCAGAGCGGCCAGCCGACACCGTTGACCACGCCCCGTTCCAGCGCGGTGTAGGTTTCCGAGGCGGAGGTGCTGGTCGAGCTGATGCCGAGCGAGCTGAAGAAGGCGTTGTAGATCGGCGAGCCGCGCAGGCGCAGGCCCTTCAGATCCTCGAGCGAGCTGATTTCCTTGTCGGCGTAGATGTGGAACGGCACACCGTCGCCATAGGTCGTCAGGATATAGGCGCCCAGCTGTTCCTTGGTCATCTCGCGCATATAGTCGTAAGCGCCATTTGCCTTCTGCTCGGCCACGGTCATGTCCGAGATATCCTGCGCGTTGCCCAGCGGCACCTGCTGCTTATAGAGCCCCGGCGGCAGCGTTGCCATGTCCAGCAACCCGGTGCGCAGCGCGTTCGACTGCTCCGGCCCGGGGATCGCATCCGGCCCCACCAGATTGATCTGCAGCACGCCCTTGCCGACCTCGTTGACATGGTCGACAAACATCACCGTGGGTTCGGCGAAGACCAGCTGGGTCGGCAGCCAGATGGCCATGCGCATGGTCTTTTCGGCGCTGGCAGCAACCGGTGCGAGCGTCGCCGCCGACAGCGCCAGGGCCGCTGCGAATGCGGATGCTTTGGAAAACATGAGTTACCTCCGTCTGTGTTGGTATCTTGTTCGTTTTGTCGTTGCAGCGAGGCTATCATGGCAATATTTCGCATGTAAAACAAAATTCGCCGCGGGCTCGCTGCGCCCTTTGGCTCAAGGCTGTGCCGGGGTCGTTCCGAGCCCCGACAGTCCCGCCTTACATGAAAAGTGAATTTTCACAGAACTCCAATGGGTTTCCGATACGGCCTGCCCTGACCTTCTGAAAATCACCAAATTCGCTTAAAAACAGGGCATATTCACCGGGCGATACGCCATCTGAGCCTCAAAACCGCCGCGCGTCAAAACATGATTTTTCACGCAAAACGGCCAACCCCGAGTCGCTTCAGGTGCTCCGGAATGTCGCATCCGGCAATGCACAAATATCGGGCATCCAACTATTACGTGCAGTATCGCCCAGGACTCCCGGGGAAAACCGGTCCTTTCCGTATGCCGCGAGGGGGCTGTGAATATACATGATAATGCATACTGACATGGCCAGCCGATGGATCCGGCCGGAACCGGCCGAGAATCGGCCCGCTCCCGGCCCCGGGCGGTGGAACCGACCCGCAGCCAGCCCGGCAATCTGTATCGGCGCACCCAATAATCGGGCAACCGGACGCCCTGAGGCAAAAAATCCACCGAATGTTTGCGCTCGGGCGCGTTCTCGGTTTTTCTCCCCCCGCGCCGGGTGGCACAGCACGCACAGCAGCAGCCGCACCCGCGGCAGCGATCTGCCGGCTGCCACCTGAGAAATCGAAAGGAAGCACGTGATGCCCACAGTAATGAGCTGGGATGAATGGTATTCGCACGACGGCCTGGGCCTGGCCGAGCTGATCCGCAGCGGCAAGGTGACCGCCGCGGAGCTGGCCGAGCAGGCCACCGCCGCCGTCGCCAAGGTCAACCCCGAGATCGACGGTGTTCTCGAGATCTTCGAGGACACGGTGAAGGACCCCTTCGCCGAAGGCACCAACCCCGAGGGCATCTTCGCCGGCCTGCCGTTTCTGGTGAAGGACACCGGCTGCACCACCATGAAGGGGCGGCTGCAGGAAATGGGCTCGATGATGCTGCAGGGCAACCGTGCCGCCGCAGACGGGTTTCTGACCACCCAGTTCCGCAAGGCCGGGCTGAACCTGATCGGCCGCACCACGGCGCCGGAATTCGCCACCTGCAGCTCCTGTGAAAACCCGGCGCTGCACACCACCAGGAACCCCTGGGATACCGAGTTCACCAGCTGCGGCTCCTCCGCCGGCTCGGCGGTCATGGTCGGCGCCGGCGCCGTGCCGATGGCCAGCGGTTCGGACGGCGGCGGCTCGCTGCGTATCCCGGCCGGGGTGAACGGCGCGATCTCGATCAAGACGTCGCGCGGGGTGTTCTCGCAGGCGCCCTTCGCCTCCGACTTCAGCTCGGTCGTTTCGACCCAGGGCGCGCTGACCCGGACGGTGCGCGACAGCGCCGCCTTCGTCGATGCCTGCCGCGGTGGTGCCCCGGGCGAATTCATGCCCTACTGGTTCCCGGACGAACCCTATCTGGAGCTGATCAAACGCGATCCGAAACCGCTGAAGATCGCGGTATCGCACGAATGGGGTCCCTACAAGGCCGATCCGGAAATCGCCGCCGATCTCGAGCGCGTCGCCCAGCAGTTCGCCGCTCTCGGCCACCATGTGGAATGGAAGGTGCCCGAGGTCGATTTCCAGCTGTCCTACGAAGCGCAGACCGCCTGCTATATCACCAACTTCGCGCAGACCGTGAACAACCTGCTGATCCCGCGCGGCTACGACCGTCCGCCGGAGGGGCTGATCGAACCGATCAACATCAAGATCTGGGAAGCAGGCATCAACGGCAGCTACACAGATCGCGCCAACATGCAGCTGGCTTTCAACACCGTGTCGCGCCAGTTGGGCAACTTCTTCGAGGACTGGGATATCATCCTGACCCCGATCATCGCCCATCCGACACCGCGGCTGGACACCCAGGAATATCTGACCTCCTCCGACAACCCCTCGGTGATGGACTGGTTCGAAAACCTCTGGGCCTTCTTCGCCTTCACCCCGATCTGCAACCTCGCCGGCACGCCGGGCATCTCGCTGCCGATGGGCCGGCTGCCGAACGGCCTGCCGCTGGGGATGCATGCGACCACCAAACAGGGCAACGACGGGTTGCTGCTGCAGCTGGCCGCCCAGGTCGAACGCTCGCTGAACGGCGATTGGTTCGACGGTCGCAAACCGCAGGTCCATATCACCAACTGACCCGTCACGACCGGGCCGCAGGCGGCCCGGCCATTCCCGCGCATCGCTTCACAGCGGTGCGCGTTTCTCGTTCCGACGCTGCCGCGACCCCAGCTCAGGAGGCCGTGCGCGGCGCGTAGAGCACCACCGACATCCCCGGCGCCAGATCGCCGGCGCCCGGCTGATCCGGGTCGATCTCGATCCGCACAGGCAGGCGCTGCGCGATCTTGGTGAAATTGCCGGTGGCGGTGGAATTGCCCAGCACACTGAATTCCGAGGCCGTCGCCGGCGAAAACTCGGCGATATGGCCGGCAAAGGCCCGGTCGTGCCGCGCGTCGACGGTGAAGGTCACCGGCTGGCCCGGATGCAGATCGGCCAGTTCGGTCTCCTTCACATTGGCGATCACCCAGACCTGCGGCGGCACCAGCGACACCAGCGCGGTGCCGGCGCTGACATATTGCCCGGGCCGCACCCCGATCTGACCCAGCCGCCCGTCCACCGGCGCCCGGATCACCCGGCGGTCCAGATCGATACCGGCCAGCGCCACCGCCGCCTGGGCACTGGCGATCTGGGCGTTCAGCGTCTCGGTCTGCACCTTGGCGGAGACCACGGATTCGCGCGCCACATCGACATTGCTCTGCGCCTGGGTCAGCGCCGCCTCGGCCTGGCGCAGCGCCAGGTCGGCCTCTTCGACATTGCTGGTGGTAACGACGCCCTTGTCCTGCAGCTTGTGCAGCCGGGTCCAGGACGCGCGCGAGGTGTCGAGCGCCGCCTGCGCCGCCTGCGCCGTCGCCTGACGCGCGGCCAGCGTCGCCTGGGCCGAGCGGATCGCCTGGGTATTCGCCTTCAGCGCCGACTGTGCGGCATCGAGCTGCGCGGTCGCCTGGGCCAGCGCCTCGCGCGCGCTGCGGTCATCCAGCCGGACCAGAACGTCGCCGCGTTTCACGGTGGCAAAATCCTGCATCGGCACCTCGGTCACCTCGCCGGCGGCCTGGGCGGAAATCGTGGTGACACTGCCCCGGACATAGGCGTTGGAGGTGCGGATTTCGCCGCCGTCGAACGGCGGCAGGTGCCAGGCCCAGAGCACGAGGCCAATGCCCAGCACACCGATCAGCGCGATCAGGACGGTGGGGATATGATGTTTCAGGACGTTCATGACTTAACCCTCAGGGCGGCGGTGGCCCTATTGCGCCACGGCGGCCGCAGCCGTCATCCGCGCGCGCAGCGTGTTCAGAAGAAGATGGCCGAGCAGCGCCGCCAGCGCGGCCAGCGCCAGGGCGGAGATCAGCGTGAAGACGTCGTTATAGGCGGCCACGGTGGCCTCCCGCGTGACGGTGGCGGCAAGCTGGGCGGCGGCCTGGGCCTTCAGGGTGCCCGCGTCAGTCAGCCGTGCCGACAGCTGCCGCATGGTCGCGGCGATCTGCGCCGTCACCAGCGGATCGCCGGCGGCCAGCTGCGCCTTGATCCAGCCCGCGTGCGCCGTGGCCCGCGCGGCGGTGAAGGTCTGGAACAGCCCCGATCCGATGGTGCCGCCCAGCACCTGGCTGGACAGAAAGACGATGATGAAGCTCAGCAGATACTGCGGCCCCTTGCGCATCGCCGCCGCCAGCCCCGTCGCCATCGCCGAGGGCAGGAACAAAAGCGAGGCGAAGCCGATCAGGCTCTGGCTCAGCATCATGTCGCGCGGCGCCACCTGGCTGTTGGCATGGGCATCCATCCCCGCCCCCGCCGCGATCAGCAGCAGCGCCCCGATATGGATATAGGGCACCCGGTCCAACCGCAGCACCAGCGCACAGGCCACGCCACCGGCGAAGGTCGCCAGCGTGATCGCCCAGTAGAGCGGCGCGGTCTGCTCCTGCGCGAACCCCAGGGTGCGAAACAGCCCCGGCGCCCCGGCGCTCTGTTCCGACAGGATGATCCGGAAGATCAGTAGCGCCGCGGTCAGATGCAGCATCGCGGGCGAGGTCAGCCAGCGCACGTCCAGCAGCGGTGCCTTGCGGTGCAGCTCGATCACCAGCGCCAGCACCAGCGCGGCGATGCTGGCGGCCAGCAGACCGCCCAGCCACGGGGCCTGCAGCCACCAATAGGTGGCACCGGTGGTGAAACAGGCGACCAGCCCGCCGAAGGCCGCGGCGATCAGTGCGAAGCTCGTCAGATCTAGGCTGCGGATCACCTTCATCGTCGGGGCGCTGACCAGGGGCAGACGGTAGACCAGAAACAGGCAGATCATCGACATGCCCAGTTTCAGCATCAGCACATTGGTCCAGCTGCCATCGGTCTGCAGCAGCGGGTTGATCGCCCGCGCCAGCGGCGGCCCGAGCGAGATCATCGTCAGCGCCAGCGGCAGGCCGACGGTCAGCTTCCGCTCCGGCGGCAACGGTTCCAGCATATAGAGAAAGGCCAGCGTCGAGAGCGGCGCCGCAGAGATGCCCGACAGCAGCTCGGTCACCAGGGCAGAGCGCAGATCGCTGGCCAGCAGGCTCAGCAGCGCCACCGCGACATAGACCAGGATGGAGATCTCGGCGAAGCGGCGCAGGCCGAACTGCACCCGGATCTTGATCAGCATCAGCGGCAGAACCGCGCGCGGCGCCATGAAGGCCACCATCAGCCACAGGGTCTCGGACTGGGTCGCACCGATCTCTCCGCCCAAAGTGGTGAGATTGGCCGAGAGAAACCCCTGCCCCAGCGATTGCGATAGCGCGATAAACACCGAGGCGAACATATAAGCGGCCGCCAGATGCGGTGGCTTCGGCACGAAGGGCGGCCGCGACGGCGCCGCAGCGGGCTCAGACATCGCCGTCCCTCCGGTCGATGTTCTGCTGAATCCGCCGCAGTGTCGCCAGCGCCTGGGCCAGCTCTTCCGGCGGAATGTCCTGATAGGCATCGCGCCGCAGATCACCGATAAAGCCAAGCAGCTCGGCTGCCTGCGCCCGCGCCTCCGGCGTCAGGAACAGCCTCCGGACGCGCTTGTCCGTCGGATCGCTGCGGCGCTCGATCAGGCCGGATTGCTCCAGCTGGTCCAGCGTCCGGTTCATCGGTGGCGTGCGGATGTCCAGCATCTCCGCCAGCTCGGCCTGGGTCAGACCTTCGTTCTCGGCGATATGCAGCAACGCCTGCGCGCGGGCATAGGTCAGCCCCATCACAGCGGCGCCCGCATCGAACCGTTTGCGGATGCCCCGCACCAGTCCGATCACCTCTCGCAGAAAGACATTGTAGACAGGTTCCATCGCGCCACACATTTCATTACCTTGATAACGATTATCTAGGTAACATTATTCGATCGCACGTCAAGGGGGCAGAGCAGAGGAAATTCCGCCCTCACGGGATTGAGAGCGGCAGACCTGCAGGCCCCGCCCCGGCAAGGGACGGAGTGTCGGACGCGTCCGAAAGGAGAAAGCACCCCGAGAGTCGCCCTGCGCGTCGAAGAGCTATTCCGGCGTTCCGGTGAAAGCGAGGTTCTCGGCCATCTGCTCATCCAGCTCCAGCAGGCGGCGGCGGGCGCGGATGTGCGACCGTTCCGCCCGGCGCTGCGCATCCGACAGCGCCGACAGCGTCGCCGGCCCGCCCAGCCGCGCCATGAAACGGCCATAGCGACCACCGAATTCGGCCAGCAGGGAATCCTCGGCCGACAGGATCGCCTCGGTGCTGCCGGGGTCGCCCTGACGGCCGGCGCGGCCCGCCAGCTGTCGGTCGATGCGGCTGGCGCTGTGGCGCTCGGTCATGATCACGTGCAACCCCCCCGCCGCGCGCGCCGCCTCGTCCAGCAGGATATCGGTGCCGCGCCCGGCCATATTGGTGGCGACGGTCACCGCCCCGGCCCGGCCCGCCGCGGCGATCACGGCGGCCTCGTCCGCGTCCTGGGCCGCACTCAGCACCCGATGCGCCACCCCCAACGCGGTCAGCGCGGCGCTCGCCGCCTCGGAGGCGGCGACGGTGCGCGTACCGATCAGCACCGGCCGACCCTGGGCCGAGAGCGCCCTGGCCCGCGCCGCGACACGCGCCCATTTAGCCGCCGCCCGAACCGACACCCGGGGCCGCCAGGTCCGGCGCCGGGGCGGCTTATGGGTGGGGATGCGGACGACCGGCAGATCGTAGACCGACCAGAATTCATCCGCCGCCTCGGTCGCCGTCCCGGTCATGCCGCCCAGATGGATGTAGCGCCGGAAGAACCGCTGAAACGTGATCTGCGCCAGGGTGATACGACGCGAGGTGATCTCCACCCCCTCCTTGGCCTCGACCGCCTGATGCAACCCCGCAGACCAGGACCGGTCCGGCATCACCCGCCCGGTGTACTCATCAACAATCTCAACCTTGCCGTCGCGCAAGATATAATGCTCGTCACGCCGGTGCAGGTGAATGGCGCTGATCGCGGTGCGCAGCGCGTCCTCGCGGATTGGCGCTGGCCGCCAGGCCGGTGGCAGCTGCGCCGCGCGCTCCTCCAGCCGGTCGCAGCCTTTCGCCGTCAGATCGACCTGCCGCCGCAGCCGGTCCAGCCGGTAATCGCGCCCCTCCTTCATCTCCGAGGCGATGGCATGGGCGGCGCGGGCGGCATCGGCCTCCACCTCGGCATCGGCGGGCGGCACCGAAAGGATCAGCGGCGTCCGCGCCTCGTCGATCATCACGCTGTCGATCTCGTCGACGATGGCGAATTGCAGCCCCGGCAACAGCAGCGCGCTGCCTTCGAAATAGGCGCGGGTGCGCAGGCCGATATCGCCGGCGCGACCGCCCATGGCGACACGATCGCGCAGAAAGGTGAAGGCGACCTCCTTGCCGGAGGCGTAGACGATATCGGCGGCGAAGGCGGCGCGGCGCTCCTCCGGCGAACAATCTGGCACGACCGCGGCGCAGCTCAGCCCCAGCCGGGCATAGAGCCCGCGCATGGTTTCGGCGTCGCGCCCGGCCAGGTAATCGTTGGCGGTGATCACATGCACCCGGCGGCCGGCCAGCGCGGCGGCCCCGGCGGCCAGGGTGATCGCCAGGGTCTTGCCCTCGCCGGTTTGCATCTCTGCCACCGCGCCGTTCAGGACCGCGCGGGCGCCGAGGATCTGGGTCGCATAATGGCGCAGCCCCAGCTCGCGGCCCGCGCATTCCCGGATCACCGCAAAGCTGCGCACCAGCAACGCCTCACGCGGACGGCCGTCTGCGGCGCGCAGCGCATGGGCGGTGGCGCGCACCTCCTCCTGGAGTTCCGCGTCTGACAGCCCGGTCAGCCGCCGCCCGTGGCGCAGCACGCGGCGGGCGAACATCCGGGTCGGACGAGCCTGCAACCGGCGGCGCGGCAGCGTTGTGAACCGCTCCACCCAATGATCCAGCTTCGACTTCTTCGGCACCGCCGGAGCGCGTGGATAGAAGGACCCGGCGGCCGGCGCGGGAAAGCTGTCAGACATTGAGATCACGCAGGAAGATCTGGCGCAGCGCGCGCAGAAGCTGCGCCCCCAGCGGCGTCGGCCCGTGATCGAACCGCACCGAGACCCGCTCTCCCAGCGCGGTGAGCGGGCGGCCGTCAGCAGGCGCGACATCCATGACAAAGACGGTGCCGACCGGCGTCAGCGGCGTCTCGGCGGTGGGATCGACCGGGATCGGGCCGCCGGCCTCGGTGGCCAGCGCGGCGCTGGGAAGCACCGGCACGGCGGCCGGCGTGCCGCGGGTCAGACGCGCCGGAACAGGCTCCAGCGGCGTGCTGGCCAGGCGCATCTGCACCGCGTCGATATGGCGGCGGACCAGATCGATCTTGGCCTCCGGGATGACGACGCGGACCACCCCCGGCTCGGAGCCGATGACCCAGGCCAGCGCCTCGCCCTTGCGCACGAAGCGGCCGACCAGATCGTCTCCCGCCGGCAACAGCAGGCGGCCGGCGACCGGGGCGGTCACGATCTGCTCCCCGCGCCGCTCGATGGCGAGCGCGCGCTCCTCCTCGGCCAGGGACAGCTCCTGCGCGACCAGATCGGCCTGCACCCGGTCGCTGGCCAGCGCGTTGAACCGGCGCAGGCGCAGCTCCTCGATCCGGGCATCCATCTGCCGCACCCGGAAATCCAGCAGCGGGTCGGTAACGCGCAGGATCGGGGTGCCGGCCGCCAGTGTCTCCCCCGGCTGCGCCAGAAGCTCCTCGACGAAACCGTCGGCGCCGCTGACCGCGCGCGCGGTCTCAGGCGCCCGGATCACGCCGCGCACGATGGTGGCCGAAGGCACTGGCTGCACGAACAGCGCCCAGGCCACCACGGCCGCCAGCCCGCCGCTGACCACGAGCGCGCGCAGACGGTGGCCTTCCAGCCTCGGACTGGCCAGTACGAACCGCAGGCCGCGCGCCGCCGGCACGATCAGCAACAGGATCCCGGCCCAGAACGCCAGCAGCAGGCCGACCTCGAAGAACATGCCCGCCACCAGCAGCATGATCGTCAGCATGATCATGTAACGGTAGACCAGCGACAGGGTGCCGTAGACGGTGAACCATGTCGCCTCTCCCGGCGCCATCGCCGGCGAAACGGCGGTCTTGATCCCGAACAGATACCGCTGGGCGAGATACTGCAGGTGCTGCGTCGACCGGGTGCCCAGGTTCGGGATCTCGATCAGATCGGCGAATACGTAATAGCCATCGAAGCGCAGCAGCGGGTTGCCGTTGAAGAACAGCGTCGAGATACCGGCCAGCAGCATCACGTTCATCACCGCGGCGCGCATCAGCCCCGGCTCCATCAACCCCCAGAGCATCGCCGCGGCCCCGGCCAGGAACAGCTCCACCACGATACCCGCAGCCGCGACGCCGGCGCGCTGCCATTTCGACCGGAAGGCCGAGGAGGCGGAGGCATCGACATAGGGCACCGGCATGAACACCAGGAACATGATCCCGATTTCATGCACCTCGCCGCCCCAGTGGCGCACGGCATAGGCATGGCCCATCTCATGCACTGCCTTGACCAGCGGGTAGACCGCCAGAACCAGCAACAGGTTGCCGGCGGTCAGCGCCCGGTCGGCGATATTGGCATGCAGCGCATCGATGTTCTGCAGCCCGGCGAAAAGCCCGCCGCCGACCACCGCCAGCCACAGCAGCACCCCGAACCAGGAGAAGAACGGCCGCACCAGCCAGCCGGTGGCGCGCACGAAATTGTCGGGGTCGAGCACCGGCACCCGGATCGCCAGCGGGTTGCGCAGGCTGGCCAGACGTTTCTTGCGGTCGTCCTGACGGCCGCGCTGCACCACCTGTTCCATGTCCGGCGGGATCGCGGCATGCAGCACGTCGGACCGGTGCAGCCGGATCAGCAGCTGGATCACCTCGTCCTGGGTCGGCAGATCGTCCCCCAGCGCCTCGGCGGCGGCACGCCAGATCTCCTCCATCGTGCGGCGACCGTTCATCAGACCGATGATGCGCCAGGCCGCCTCTGAGACACGCAGATAGGCGCCGCTGGCGTGATCCTCGATCACATACCAGACCGCGCCGCGAAACACCGAGCGATGCGCCTCAGCATGGCTGCGCAGGCGCGGCGTCAGCTCGGCGACGCGATACCAGGTGGCGCTATGCAGGGACCCGGTCACGGCAGCCAGCGCCAGAACGCCATCCGCGCCCAGTTCCTGAGCCCATGCGTCCAGATCATCAGCAGCGGCCGTTCGTCCACGGTGATCTTGGCGATCCCCTCCATCCCCGGGCGCAGCAGATCGGTCTGTTCGGTCAGCTCGGCGTCGACGCGGAACACGTTGCGGCCATCCTCGACCCCGGCGACCGAGGTGACCCGGCCGGTCTCCATTCCGAAGGTCCGGCCCGGCAGCGCCGTCAGGATCACCCTGCCCTCAAGCCCCTCTTCGACGAGCGCGAGGTCGCGTTCATCCACCGACAGCACGATCCGGTAGGCATCGAGCGGCGCAATTTCATAAAGCACCTGGCCCCGTGACACCGGGGCGCCGACCGACTGATCCAGATCGCCGGACAGCACCACGCCGTCGAAGGGCGCCCGCAGCCGGGTCCGGGCCAGCCGTTCGTCCAGCAACGCGATCTCGGCATCGGCCTGGCTGATCTGGGTCGCGGCGATACCGATGGCGGCGCGGTCCCGCTCGGCCAGGGCGGTTTCATATTCGCGCTGCCGCTGCGCCCGCACCGTGTTCCAGCGGGCGATTTCCAGCCGCAGATCGCGGTCGTCAAGGGTGGCGAGGATATCGCCCTCGGCCACGATGTCGCCGGGGATCGCCGCGGCGGAGGCAACATAGCCATCGAGCGGCGAGGCGACGACACGCCGGATCTCGCCCTCGACCCGAGCATTGGCGGTGATGTGGAAGGGCGCAACAGTGTGCCAGGTGAACCAGAGCGCCGCGCCCGCCAGCAGGATCACCGCCTTGAGCCCGGCCTTGCGCGGGCCGAGAACGGCGGCGCCGAGGCGTCCGATTTCGGCGGCGGCCTTGACCGGCAATGCCCGGTCGTTCAGCCGTTTTTCCTCCAGAACCGGCCCGAGGATGCCGGTCACCGCCTCGACCAGATCGACTTCCTCGTCGCGAAACGGGTTGTTGCCACCGCGCTCCAGCACCATGGCACCGGTCACCCGGCCATTATGCCGCAGCGGCACGGTGAGCACGGCACGCGGCGTCCCGGAGTGGATCAGCTCCTGGTGCGCGGCGGTCAGCGTCAGGCTGTCGTCGTCATCCTCCGGCATGCGGATGCGGCCGCCCTGATCGATCGCCTCGTCCATGGCATCGGCGATCCGCTGCACCAGTTCTGACGACCGCGAGAAGCCGCCGCTGTGCGACAGCGACACGACCTTCGACCGGCGCAGCCGCCGGCGCCCGATCGACACCCGGTCGCAGGCCAGCCGGTCGCAGAAATCGGTGACGCAGGTGGCGACGGCGACCGACCAGCGCGGCTCGTCCAGCGTGTTGGCCAGAAGCTCGACCGCGGCGCGGGCCCTGGCCTGGCTCAGTGCACCGTCGCTCAGCTCGCGCACCACCAGCCGGAGCTCAATGGCCGGCAGCGCCCATTTCACCTCATCCACCACCCGGCGCAGGTCCAGATCGGCGCGCACCGGCAGCTGCACCGCCACCACGCCGTAAAGCGCGCCGTCGCGCAGCACCGGCACCCCCACCGCGCAGCAGGTGGCGCCGCGTTCCTGATAGCCGCTTTTGACGATGGGCTTGCGCTGCGCGATGGCGAGATCGACAGCCGCGGCCAGCCCCTCGCCCGGCTCTGCGGTCGCCGGCGCCCGCGCCGCGAGCCTGTAGGGCCCGGTGTCGCGCGGACCAAGCGCCAGCACCACCATGTCTGCCCCGAGCCGCCTGACCAACTGATCCGCCCAGGCAGTCAGCGCCGACCGCTCCTCGGCCTCGATGGCAGCGCCCGGCGCAGGCTCCGCCGCGACCTCTGCCGAGCCGGCCGTCTCCTCCAGATTAGCGCGTGTATCCAATGCTGCCTCCTGCCGGAACGATCCCGCCGTTATCGTGCCACGTCAATGAATTTAAGCCATTTGTCACCGCTGCCACGCCACTTGTGAGCGCCTCCCGGACGACGCCACCATGAGGGCGCGGCAAGCACGCCGGCCCCGGCGTTGGAAAGCCCCCCGCGACAGGCGGGGGGCCGGTGATCTCTGCCAGGACCATTCCGCCGGTCAGAGTGCGAAGTGATCATTCCGAGCGGCCGACGGTGCCACGAAATTTCCGCTGACCTCGTCATAGACCAGATAATCCCCCGCATCCGGGGTCGACGGATCATCCAGCAGCCAGGGCACGTAGATCTCGGAGTTCGCGACAATGTCGAGATAGCTCTGGCTGCGGCCATGCTGATCCAGATCGGCCTCCAGTTCGTTCCAGCCGGCAAAGATATCCTTCTGGGCGTTCAGAACCGGTTTCGCCCCATCCGCGAGCGCGGTGTTGGTCCAGGCGATGACCTGCGGCGCGCTAGCGGGATAGGCGACCACTGCGCTGGTGGCGTTCAGAAGCGCCGCGACGGCGTGGCGCATCAGTGCGTTCACACCACCGCCCTGCAGCCCCAGCGCATCGACCAGGGTCACCCCGGCCAGATCGCCATAGCCCGCGGGAATGTCGAACACCGTGTCCAGCGTCTGGTCAGGCGCATAGATCAGCTCGCCATCCGAGGTCGCCGGCCAGGCCGAGGCCTCATGCTGGATGGCGTTGTTCTTCCAGAAGCCCGGGGTCAGACCCGCGGCCTCACCCGCCGCCACCCCATGGTGATGCGCAAGGTCGGTATCGGTGATCGACCGGTCCGCACCGGCGAAGACCGCGGCGGCATTGCCATAAGCCCCCTGGGTGACCGTGGCATCGACAGCCCCTTCCGAGGTGAAGAGCCAGGTTTCGCCGACATCGAGCATGCCATCGTTGTCCGTGTCGCCCTCCACATAGATGGCGGCGAAATCGTCGCTGGTGTCGTCCGGAGTGCCGGCGTCGTCGATCACCCCGGTGGCCTTGTCGAGCGCGACCTCACCCAGACCGTCGTTGGTGACCAGATAGGTCCAGATCAGCGGTGTCCCCTCGACAAAGAGCGGCCCCGGCGCGTCATTGGCGTCCTCCAGATCGGTCGGCGCATAGACGTCGACAGCATTGACCGCCTTGACCAGCGTGACCCCGTCGGCAACGCCGGTCATCCGCGCATTGTCGCTGGCAGACGCCTGGCGGTTCGTCGCATCGAAGACGGTGGCGGTGGCGATGTTCTCGTAATCGCCCTCCGGCGCGGTGCCGGTCGCGGCGTAGAGCCAGGTCTCGCCCGGGTCGAGCAGCCCGTTGCCATCGTCACCCGACACATAGATCGGGGCGAAGTCGTCGCTCGCATCGCCCGGGGTGCCGGCGTCATCGGTCAGGAATGCCACCGAGACCGCCTCGCCTCCGGTGTTGGTCAGCAGATAGGTCCAGGTCACCGTATCGCCCGACCGCACCAGAACCGGGTTCACATCCGCATCCTCGGCCACCGTGGGGGCCAGCGGATCGGCGGCATTGACCGCCTTCTCCAGCATCACGCTCAGGGTGCCGGGTTGCGGCGTGCCGGTGTAATGCGCGACATCGCTGCCGGTCACCTGCTGCCCCTCGCTGTCGACCGCGGTCACGATCGCGGCGTTGACATAGCCGCCCAGGACGGCGGTGCCGGTGGCCCGGAACAGCCAGGTCTCATCGGTGTCGAGCAGGCCATTGCCGTTGCGGTCGCCGGAAACATAGACCGGGGCGAAATCGTCGGAGGCATCCGCCGGCGTGCCGGCGTCGTCGACCAGACCGGAGACCGACAGCGCGCCGCCGCCGGTATTGTCGACCAGATAGGTCCAGACCACCGTGTCGCCTTCGGTCAGTTCCGGACCTCCGGGCGTGTTGGCGTCCTCGGCCGTGGTCGGGTTCAGCGGATCGACGGCGTTGACCGCCTTGACCAGCGTCACCGACGAGCCGCCGGGAATGGACGACCCGCTGTGATGGTTCAGGTCGCTGTCGGTGGCGATGCGGCCATAGATGTCGCTGACAGTCACGGTGACCTCGTTGACATAGGCGCCATCGGCGGCAGTGCCCCCCAGCGCCGCCAGCCAGGTCTCACCCGGATCCAGCAGCCCGTTGCCATTGTCCCCCGAGATATAGACCGGCGTGCGGTCGTCGGAGGTGTCGCCCGGGGTGCCCCAGTCGTCGACGATGCTGTCAAGCGTGACGGACACGGTGCCGTCGTTGCTGATCAGATAGGTCCAGAGCACCGCGCTGCCGGTTTCCAGAACCGGGCCCGGTCCGGTATCGGCGTCCTCCGCCGTCGTGGGGGTGAACGGATCGGCGGCGTTGATCGCCTTTTCGACCGTGACAGAGGGGGCCGGATCGGTGATCACCCTGCCGATGTGATAGTTCTCGTCGGTATCGCTCACCGCCGGGCCGCGCGACCCGCGGCCGCTGGCGGTGACGACGTTGGAATAGGCGCCGGCGATGACGGTATGCTCCCCAACCCCCTCGGAGGTGTAGAGCCAGACCTCGCCCGGATCGAGCAGGTCGTTGCCGTTGTAATCACCCTCGACATAGACCGGCGCGAACCGGCTGCCGTCAGAGCCCGTATCGCTGAGCGACACACGGCTGAGCGCCACATCTCCGGGATTGAAGACCAGATAGGTCCAGGTGACATCCGTGCCGACCGCCAGGGTAATGGCGTCGAGCTCGGAATCGGCGTCCTCGAAGGCCGTCGGGTTCCACGGATCGGCGGCGTTGATCGCCTTTTCGACCCGGATCGCCGCAGTCTCCCTGCCCGGGGTGCCGTGGCCGGGATCGGCCGGACCCGTGGGAGTGGAGCCGGCGCTGGTCTGCAGCGGCACACGCAGCGTATCGTCCTCGGGACCGCCGGCGCTGTCATAGGCGCCATGGCCGTTGCCCGGCTGCGGGTCGCGCGGCGCCCCGTGCTGATCGTTCCAGGCCGGGTCCTGCGGCGTGACCATGGCGATCACGTCATAGGCCTCGACCCGGCTGGTGGCCGCACCGGTGGCTTCGGCCAGATCCAGCAGGAACTCGACCGTATGCGGCGACGGCAGCCGGTTCACCGTGGGCGCCCCGAAGCGCGAGAACGGCACGATGAAGCTGTTGTACTCGCCGGTCCAGTCGAACATGCGGTCGGTGCCGCTGTTGCCGATCAGCACGTCACGTCCGCCGCCGCCAAAGGCGAAGTCGGCCGCGCCGCCGGTGGTTTCCGGGGTTGCCGCGTTGTCCGACGTGTCGTTCAGGCCGCCGTTGGTGCCCAGGTTGTCGTCCAGCTGGTGGTAATCGTCGCCCCAGCCGCCGAACAGCCGGTCGTGCCCGGTGCCGCCGAACAGCACGTCATTGCCATAGCCGCCGAAGATCGAATCCTTGCCGTCCTCGATCAGCTCCCCGCTCGCATCGAAGGTCAGGAAGTTGAGATAGTAGTTCTCGATGATCTGACGCGGATTGTCGGGATCGTAGAAGGTCCGGTAGGTGCCGGTGGTGCGATCGTAGAAGTCGGTGAGGATGCCGGTGGCGGCATCGTAGATCATCGGCGTATTGGCGATCGCCCGGGTGTCGTCGTGGAAGATCGCCAGCGCCTCCGCGCCCGATGCCGCGTCATCGCCGGCGCCAGTGTGGATGAAGTCGTCACCCAGTCCGCCGTAGATGATGTCGCTGCCGCCCTCCTCGGGCAGGATCGCGTCGACGGTGATCTTCAGGAAGCCCTCCAGATCGACCTCGGCCCCGATCCACGGTCCGGGGATCGAGATGGTCTGCTGTGCCTCGGCCGCGATGCCGTTCAGCGGTTCAGCCAGCCCGTTGCGGCTGACGCGGATCACACCATCGTCGCCCAGCAGGCCATCCTCGCCGGTGCCGCCGAAGATCCGGTCGTCGCCGGTGCCGCCTATGATCTGGTCGTCATGGCCGTTGCCATAGCCCACGTCGTTGCCGGTCATCAGATGGATGATATCGTCGCCATCCTCGCCATAAACAAGGTCGCTGGCCCCCAGGCTGCCGACGTCGGTGCCCGGCGTGTAATCCAGCAGCACGGTGGCGCGCGGGATCAGCCTGATGGCACCGCGCGGATGCGGCAGCGACGGATCGGTGGTATCGTTGCCGATATCGGCCGAGCTGTCATAGACATAGCTGAGCCAGGCGTTGGCGCTGTCCACCAGATCGAAGATATTGCCGTTGTCGCCCAGGATCAAATCCGCGTCGCGACCATGTTCAGACGGCGCGCCCAGCGTGCTGTCCGCATCGGTGCCAAGGATATCCATGGCGATCTGGGTCCCGGCACCGCCGAAGATGATATCGGAGCCGTCGGGACGCTGCTCCGGCGTGGTCAGCGTATAGAGCGAGGAGCTGCCGCCGATCAGGTCGTCCTGACCGAGGCCGCCGAAGATCACGTCGTTGCCGCCGCCACCTTCGACATAGTCGTCGCCGTCGGTCTCCGCCTCGAAAGACGGCACATGGACCAAACGGCCCGCCGCATCGCGGGTCGCCGAAACCGGCACGGGCAGGATCGCGCCGTCGCCCTGGATGGTATCGTCCCCGAGCTGGGCGAAGATCTTGTCGTGCGAGGCGCCGCCGGCGATGTCGTCATTGCCGAACTGGCCATCGTTGCGCGCCTGATAGGTGACGTCGTGATAGAGTTCGGTGATCTCGAAGGCGGTCCAGGGCGCCCCCGCGTGGCGCGGATCGACGAAGAGCGTCGTGGTATCGACGTTGGCGGTGCCATCGCGATTGTAGATCGTCGGATCGGTCAGCTGCACGATCCGCGCGTCCTGGTCCTGATCCGGCCCCACCGGACGCTGCACCAGGGTGACATTGTCGCCGAAGATCAGATCCTGATCCGCGCCGCCGTCGATCCGGTCGCCGTTGGGGGTGTCCTGAACGACCCGGTTGGCACCGCCGATCAGGATATCCTGGCCGGCATCGCCGAAGATCACGTCGTCGCCGCCCTTGTCGATCTCGGAACTGGCGATCTCGACGATATAGACATACTCGGTGGTCCGGATCCGCAGCGGCGGCTCGGTCACGTCGATGCGGCCATGATCGCCGAAGACGATATCGGCGCCCAGACCGGCGTGAATGGTGTCGTCGCCCACGATCAGCGCATCGCCCGCATCCGACAACAGCGCACCGGCCACCGGCACCGTCAGCCGCGGCCCCGCCAGCAGGCGTTTCTGCGCCAGGCTCAGCGTGTCGTCGTTGTAGACGGTCAGATCGCCGAAGATGTCGATATTGAAGCCGCTGTCGCCCCAGATCTGGTCGATGCCGGCCTGGCCGAAGATCCGGTCGTCGCCGCCACCACCGGCCAGGTGATCGCCTTCGAGACTACCCATGATCAGGTCGTCATTGGCCCCGCCATAGGCGGTGACCCGGCCCGCGGCGCCGCCGGCGGTGACCGTGCCGGCAAAGGTGCCATCGGTCAGAACCGCCCCCTCTTCCAGCGTCAGCGTCAGGCCGTCCTCCGAAATCGAGGCGATGCGGTAGCTTGCGGTGCTGCCATCGGCCAGATCCACCTCGATCGCGCGCCCGGCACGGAACCCGGCGTCGGTCCAGCTGGTGGTGGCGGCAAGGGTCAGCGCCGCCGCGTCGAAGGTCAGGTCGCCGGACAGCTCGGCATAGACCAGGATTTCGTCCTTGCCCGCGATCAGGAAGGGATCGGCCAGCGGCAGCACGAATTTCGACCGGATATCGGCCAGCGCCGCAGTGGTGAACGGCGGGAACGGCCGTTCGCCGAAGTCGTAGCCGACGGCGTCGTCGCCGGAGCCGGAGTAGAACACCCCATCCTGCGAGGTATCGCCATAGATGGCCAGCAGCGATTCCGCGCCGCCGCCGCCATCGACCATGATCAGGTCGCCATCCTCCGCAGTGCGGTTGCCGCCGCCGTGGATCAGGGTAAGCCCGCCATAGATCGCGGTCTCCCCGTCCTGGCCGGATGTGGTGGGCTGCAAGGTGCCGTCGATGCGCAGCGTATCGTTGCCGCGGCCCATCATGATGTTGAGGATCTCGATGCTGGAGAGCAGCGGATCGGTGGTGAAATTGCCGTCGCTGTCGACCCGCTGCGTGCCGAAGGAAATCCCCCCGGGCACAATGCTGGGTTCACCGAAATCGGCATCCGGGAAGACCAGATCGGTCGCCATGCCGAAGCCGGTCAGACCGGTCGCGGTCAGCACACCGCTTTTGTCTTCCTGCGAGGCATCATCATAGATGTTCAGCACGTCGATCTGCGCCGCCTCATCGGGTTGCGGCCCGATGCCAACGGCTTCGCCCGGGGTCTCGCCCGGCAGGATGATCGCCTGGATCAGGGTGCGGTCGGCGCCGCTCATGCCGCCCTCGACCGAGACCGGACCCTGGATGTTGGTTAGCCGGTGCACCGAGGAGAAGGACATCTTGTTCTGCAGATCGGGCGGCAGAACGTAATCGTCGTTGGCCTCGACGGTGATGCGCACCTCTGTCGCCCAGTTGGTCCCGTCGAAGCGGATCGCATCGGCGACACGGACCACGCGGACATCGCCGGTGGCGGCGGTCAGCGAGGCCGAGGGGGTCAGCCGCAGGAATTCGCGGTTCAGCCCGTCCAGCTCCAGCAGCGCGATCTGGTAGAGCCCGGCATTCGGGCCGCCACTGATGCGGATCTCGTGGCCGGGCAGGAAGCCGTCGGCCAGCCAGCTGCCACCGTCCGTACGAGTGATGGTATCGCCGTCGATGGTGACGCCGTCCTCGACAATGGTGTCATCGCCGAAGATCACCTGCCCGTTGAAGAGCGCATCGATCGACACCTGGCCGAGCGAGACGGTGGCATCGGACCCGGCGGCGAAGCTGGCACCGGCAAGGGTGATCGAACTGTCGGTGACGCCGGTGACCTCGTAATATTCCTCGGTCCCGGTGTCGTTCGCACCGCTGCCCGAGATCGCGATCCGGTCGCCGACATAGACATTGGCATCGAGGAAGGAGCCCAGATCGGTGCGGGTGATGGTGTTGCCGGCGAAGGTGACCGGCCCCTCGAAGAAGGAAGCCACCTCGAAGGTGCCGACGTCGACATTCTCGACCAGCCGGTCGCTGTTGTCGGAGGTGTCGATGGCGCTGACGATGGAGGCCTGCCCATCGGTCAGCAGCGGGATCGTCACCACCTCGCCCGCGTCGGGGGCAGAGGTCAGGCGGATGGTGTAATCGTCGGTCGAGAGCGGCGTGACAAGAGTATCGCCGGCGCTCTCGGTCAGGACCACGCCGGGGGTGTCGTTGTCCAGCACCTTGACCGGCAGCAGCTGGCTCGACGCCCCTGCGAAGGCGCCGCCGGTCGAGGTGACCGTCGCCTCGATCTGCAGACCACGCGGATCCTCCGGCGTGCTGTCGTCGATGGCCGTCAGGGTCACGTATTTGACGGTATCCCAGTCGGAGGCATCGAAGGTCAGCACCGGCAGGTCGAAGGACAGCTGCGCATCGGTATCCGGCGCCAGCAGCTCGGCCAGCGAAACCGTCACCGTCTCTCCGGCGTCGGGCGCCCGGCTCAGAGTCACCCCCACCCGGTCAGTGAAGCCCTCGGGGCCTTCCAGCACGCGGGTGTCGGTGCCCTCGTGCGACAGGATCACATCGGCCTGATCGTTATCCAGCACCGTGACCTCGACATTGCGCACCGCGAGACCGTCATAGAGATCGACCGCCGCCTGATCCGCGCCGCTGTCGTTCACCGCCTGCACGCTGTGGCTGATGACGACCTTGCGCTCGCCCTCGGCCAGGCTGTCGTCGGAGGCGGAGAGCCAGATGGTCTGGGCATCGGACCAATTGGTCTCGTCGAAGACCAGCACCACGTCGCGGGTCGGAACGCTCTCGTCGACGCCGTTCACCGGAACGGTATCGAAGAAATCGCCCGCCGCAGTGCCGATCAGGACCGTGTCGCCGCCATCCGGCACACCGTCGTTATTGCGGTCGAGCAGGATGCGCGGCGCATCGGTGGCGTCCCAGGCGTCCTCGTCGTCCGAGGAACGGGCGACGGACACCGTGATATAGACCCGGGTTCCGGCCGCGATCGCCTCGTTCAGCGAAATCTCGTAGCGGTCGCCGAAGTCGCCTTCGCGCACGACGGAGTAGCCATCCTCAGTGCCGTCAGCGGCGACCTCGCGGATGCGCACCGGGCCGCTGCCATCGTCGGCGACCGTCATCTCGACCCCCTCGACAGAGAGCCCCTCGTAGCGGCCGTCGCTCAGCACGTCGTGATTGATGACCGAGCTCTGTCCCTCCAGACCGGCGCTGCTGATCTGCTCGGTCACATCGCCGGCGATGTTGATCACGTCGCTGCCAAGGTTGCCGATGACCCGCACGGCGACGCCGATGGGGGTGGACAGCACGAAGAAGTTGTCGTCGCCTTCCAGACCGTCGACCTCGAGCACTTCGATATTCTCGAAACTGACGTGAAGGCCGCCGCCGAAGACGCCGTCCTCGCGGATCACGAAGTCATCGCCGAACTCGGTGCCGAGCACGACGACCTTGTCATAGCCGCTGCCGCCGTCGATCGAGACCGGAGCATTGAGGTTGTAGGACACCTGGTCCTCGCCTGCGCCGGTGTTGATGATGTTGCGGCCCTCGACCGAATACTGGTCGATGATCGGATCGAAATTCTCATCCGCCAACGCGAAGGCGCGCACCACGAAGAGGTCGTTGCCGGCATCGCCTTCCAACCGGATTTCGGCCTTGTTCGAATAGACGGTGAAGGTGTCGCCACCGGTGCCGCCCTTGGCCACCAACGCCTGGGACGGGCCCGCGGTGATATAGCCGCGGGTGGTGCGGATGACCTCGGCCGGTTCGTCCCCCGGCGCCGCGTTCAGGTGGAAGGTGGCGCCTTCGGGATGATCGGCGTCGAGCACGCCGTGGAACTGGCCGATCTGGAACCGGTCGGCGCCTGCGCCGCCGTCCAGCGTGGTGATGGTGCTGTTGCCGTCGACGGCGAACATGTCGTCGCCTTCCAGACCGAAAACGGTCAGCCGGCCATTGATCGCCCGGTCGTAGTTGACCCGCTGCACCCCCATCGGCCGGTCGGCACTGGTCTGCGACTGGGCGATGGCGTTGTCGAGAGAGCTGTCGCCGCCCGTCGCATCCGCATGCAGCAGCGTCACGAAGGACGGCCGGTCGGTGGTCCGGTTCTCGACCGAAGTGATCTCCCGCATCAGGAAGACATCGGCGCCGTCGGAGCCGGTGATCGCCAGCGTGTCGGTGCCATCGTCCCGCGCGCCGGTGTCGAGCACGTTGATCACATAGTCACGCTCTTCGCCGTAGGTGCCGGTGGTGTTGATGACATAGACATCGGTGCCCTCCGCACCGTCGAGATCGAGCGTGTCGCGCGCACCGCTGCTGCGATAGGTATCCATCGTCATCAGCGTGTTAACGGTGATCTCATCCTCCTGCCCGGCGGTGCGGATATAGCCCTGGGTATCGAGCTGCAGCGCGTTGACGGTGATGATGTCGACGTCATCGCCGGTCTGCAGCAAGAAGCGATCACCATTCTCGGTGCCACGGGTCGCGATCCGGCCGGCCAGTTCGACCGAGCTGCCGTAATCCTCATCCGCATCGGTGGCCGAGCGGGCGGTGCCCGTGCGCGTGGTATCGAGCTGCATCGTCACCATGCTGCCGGCGATGACCAGGCTGTCGGCCTCCATCGACAGGTTGTCGCCGACCCACAGGCTGACGGTGGTCGCCGCGTCGATCGTGGCGCTGTCGAAGGACTGAACCGCGCCCTGCACCACCAGCCGGGTGCCGTCGGGCAGCATGTAGAGATCCTCAGCCGGCGCGGCGATGTCGCGCGGCAGGATCCGCGGCACCTCGGCATGGCTGTAGGGCGACGCCGGCAACACCGGCGTGGCGGAGGTGTCCGGCACGGTCAGGCGGATCGCCCCGCCAGTCGACAGAGCATAGAGCAGGTTGAGCTCATTCGCGGTCTCGGTCAGGTAGATGCCGTTATCGGCATCCAGCGACACCACGCCGGAGAAATCGCCCAGGATACCGGAATCGATGTCGAAATCGTCGGAGGCCAGACCGATGGTGCCGCCGTCGGCCAGCAGGTCGACATTGCGGCCGGTGACGTTGTCGTCCTCGCCGGCGCCGGAATTGGCATCGAGGATCGAGCCGGCGCGGGTGGTCAGGGTGACATCGCCCAGGGTGGAATCCACCGTGTTGACGCGCATGTTGCCCGCCGTCTCGGTGATCCGCGCGCTGCGCTCGGACGCGGCGGTCAGCACGCCCGACTGGGTCACGCCCGACACGCTGTCGACAAGGTTGGTCTCAAGGAAGTCTGCATCGGTGCCGATGCCACCGGTCAGGGCGGTCATCGTGATGTTGACGCCGCCGACGTCCCAGGGATCGGGGCTGCCGTCGGTCGGATCGGAATCGAGGATATGCCGCGGGGCCTCCAGGGTCACGTCGCCGGCAGAGCTGTCGATGCGGCCGACCCGCAGATCGTCCAGATCGCCGGAAAGCACGGCATCGATCTCGGTCAGGACGATATCGCCGTTGGTGGCGACATCGATGTAATGCGCCCCGCTGCCGTCGGCGTCGCCCAGACGGACATTGGTGTTCGACACCAGGCGAACGGTATTGTCACCCGGGCTGCGCACGGTCGACCCGTCCGGATCGGTGCCATTGACGGTGATCCGGCTGCCGGCCTCGATCAGGTCGAAATCCCAGGTGGTGGTGGTCAGTTCGGTGGCGCTGGCGGAATATCCCGCGCCCGGCCCCAGATCGCGGTCGGGCGAACTCGGGTCGTCATAGAAGAACTCGTAATAGGTGCCGTCGTCGCCGGAATCGCCATCGACCAGGACACCACGGCTGAGCCCGTCGACATCCTCGCGCACCGCCGAGCGGAGCGACAGCGTCGCCTCGGTCGCCGCCGCCACGACACCGACCGCCACCGTCGCGGTGGTCTGCGAGGTGGTGCCGGTGCGAAGCCGCAGGCCCAGATCCATCCAGATGCCATCGCCCGAGATCGCATAGAGCGCCTCGTCTTCGCTGGTCACGCGGGTCAGGTCGACCCGGATCGGTGCGGCACCGCTGCCGACATCGCCCGAGGTGGCCTCGATGCCGTGGAACAGCGACACCACGCGGGTGGCGGTGCCGGCTGCGATCGAAGAGGCCCGGGTCAGCGTCAGCGTATCGCCATCCACCTCGGCCACCTGATGCACGGTATCGCCAACCCGGATCAGACCGCGTTCGGCGATCCCCAGATCGGCCCAGTCGCCGCCATCGGTGCGCAGCAGTTCCACCGCGCCGGAGGCGCCGGTCTGCGCGGTCACCTCAAGCTCGGCCACCGCATCGGGCATGAATTCGGTATCGCGATAGCTCCGCAGCCGGTCGGCATCGCCCATGGTGTTGGTGCGGATCACCGCGCCCTCGGTCAGGATGTCGCCACCGGTGTTGAGGATCCGGGTCTCGCCCAGCGGGTTCTAGATCGACGCGCCGTTGACGTTGCTGCCGGCGAGGACGATATCGCCCGCCCCGAGATTGCGGATGTCGATCAGCGCGTCGCCATAGCTCTCCTTGATCGAGAACTTCATGGCGCTGTCGCTGCTGTCGGCATCGACCAGCTTGACCCGCGCCTTGCCGGTCTCGGCGATCATGTCGATGCGCTTCACCACCAGATCGTAATCGGACAGGTTGGTCAGCCGCACCTCGCCGAAGCCGCGCAGAACCCGCAGTTCGGTCCAGTGCTTGCCGCCCGAGTAGCTCGTCTCCTGCTCGATCCGGCCCCGCGGAATATCGAAGACGACCGACCCGAGGTTGCCGGCGATGATATCGTCCACCACGATCTCGTCGGTGCCGTAGTAATCGGTGAAGGCGTCGGTCCCGAAGGCCGGCAGCACGAAGCTGCCGCTGTCGTCCATCAGCTTGACGTTATAGGCCCGTTGCACCAGCCCGTCGGCATCGACGACCAGCTCCGGCGACGGGCCGGCGCTGAGCTCGATATCCGTATCCCATTCGATGGTGGACACATTGCTCATCGATTTCCCGTCGACGTCGTCGCCCTCGTCGACGTAGGCATAGACCGCGAGATCGTCATAGCCGGAATAGGTGTCCAGCGCGCTCGGCGGCAGATCGGCCGCATTCACGTTGACCCCGCCGATCAGCCGCGGCGCGGCAAAGACGGTGGCGCCGGCATCGCCGTCCACCAGGGTGTTGACGTCGATATCGTCGTCGATGTCAGAGGTCCCGGCCCCGATCCCCCAGAACACGGCGCGCGTCTTCACGTCGTAATCGAAGGTCTTCATGTCGACCTCGAAATCGGCGCCGCGACGGGCGCGGATCAGGGTGCCGTCGACCAGCGGATCCTCGCTGCCGGAGAGATGCCCCTCGATCAGGACCGCGGCATCGAAATCGAACTCACTGTCGACCTCGGCACGGGTGCCCCCAAACAGCCCACCCGCCTCGGCGCGGGCATAGGTGTCCATGTAGAGATCGCCCGACAGCGTGCTGGAGGTGCGTCCGCCCAGAATCCCCAGGTTGGCGCTGACATCCACGGTCTCGGCATCGATCTCGGCGCCATCGCCGATCACCGAGTTGGAACGCGCGGTGTTGTTGTTGTCGACATAGGCGCCGGCGCCGGCGATCAGGCCGCCGCCATCGGCAATCGCCTCGGCCGTGTGCCGGAAATCGAGCTGCGAATACTGGCGGAAGTTGCCGGCCGCCTCGATGGTGACATTGCCGGCCTGCACTTCGGTCGCGGGTTCGACGGATTCGCTGCCGCTGCTGGACTGGGTCAGCGCCGTCGCCGCAGTGCCGCCGGTGGTGACGCCGGTGATGCTGCTGAGCTTGCCGATCGCGGTGGTCGAGAAGCTGGTGACATCCTGGTCGCCGTTGGAGTTCTGCACGCTCAGCACGCCGCCCGACACGTTGTTGACGACGAGGTCGAGATTGGTATCGGTCAGCGAATAGAGCGTGACATCGCCGCCGGCCCGCACCAGATCGGCGTTGATATAGGCCTGCGCCTTCACATCGGCCGCGGAATCGGCATTGGGGAACTGGAACGACCCCAGACCGCCGCCGCCGCCACGGGCCTCGGATTTGGTCTGCCCGTCCAGCGCCACGAAGACCGCATCGCGGATATCCCGGCCCTCGGTGGTCTCCAGCCCCATGCCGGCGGCATCGGTCGGATCGCCGGGCAGCGCCTCCAGGTTCACGCGGAACTCATGCCGGCCCTCTGCCGGGGCGCCCAGGTTCACCTCGACCCGCTCAAGACGCTGCGCATTGGACAGGGTCTGGTTCACGACGGTGCCGTCCGACAGGACGATCGCCACGGTGCCCGAGAAGCTGGCCGTATTGCCCGAGCCATCGGTCAGCGTGAAACCATCGGCCAGCGCGCCGCCGGTGCTGGTCACGGTATAGGTCGGCCCCTGCTCCAGCCCGATGATCGGCAGATCCGCCGCCTTGGTCAGCGACTGCAGCGAGTCATTGCTGCTCGAACGGGTCAGCGCGATCGGCGTGATCGGGATGTTGTTGCTGGCGTCATCCGGATCGGTGTAGCCGACCGCCTCGTAATAGGTCCGGGCCAGCTTGATGCGGTAATCGTCGACCTTGATGACGTAATAGCCGCGGCCCGAGGTCAGCCCGCCGACGGCGGTGCCATCCGGCTCGACTTCATAAAGGACAAGATCCCCGGACTGGAAGCCATGCCCTTCGAACACGCCATCCTGATCGACATCGGTGCCCAGGTAGATCGTGTCGTTGTCCTCGACGATGAGATCGCCGCTGGAGTCGGTATCAGGGGTGGCGCCGCTGCCACGCAGATCGACGAAAGAGGCCTCGAAGGTGCGCGCCGAGCCGGTGTTCGAATAGGTCACCAGATCGCCGGCGGCAAACGGCATGGTGGCGGGATCGATCACCCCGCCCGAAGAGACCGCATTGCCCGAGAAGGTCAGCCGGTCGGTGCTGGCGCTGAAGTCCGAGGTGGCAAGACGGATGGTGAAATCGTCCACCACGCGCACCTTGTAGGTGGCCCCGGCGGTCAGCCCCGAAATCGGCGTGCCACTGGGCTGATAGACGACCTCCATGTCGTCCTGGAAATTATGCGCATAGGCAAAGCGGATGGTGTCGCTGATCGCGTCCACCTGCGCCGCCCCGTCGGGTGCGGCCTGGTAGATCAGATGCGTCCCGGAGGAGGCGGTCAGATCGACAGGCGTGCCGCTGCCGTCCTCGGCATGGGACAGTTCGGCATAAAGCTCGATCGCATTCAGGTTCGCATCGACGACGCGGACGTAATAGAGCTGGCCCGCCGACAGGATCGGCGTCTCTGCGCCCGGATCGTAGCCCACCAGCTGGCCGGTGTAGAGATCCGACGCATCGTCCAGATAGATGCGGTCGGCGCTGGCATCGACGCCCACCGGGGCGGACACGTCGAGCAGCCCGTTCTGAGAGGCGGTATCCGCAGCCTGCGCCGCGGTTTCGTAAAGCTCGATGACGAAATCGTTGATGGCACGGACATAGGCGGTGCCGCCGCTGGCCGCATCGCTGGAGACCGCATCCCCCGTCGCCAGCCCGTGGGCCGAGGTGAAGCTGATCTGATCCGTGGTGCTGTCGATCCCGGCGATCCCCGCCGCGACACCGATCAGCGGCAGCTCTGCCGCGGCGCCGGAGAAGCTCTGCGACGCATCCACCGACAGCGCCGCGCCAAAGCGGAAATTATCGGTGGGATCGGGCGAATTGCCGGCGATCTCCATCACCGTATAGGTGCCGTTCGCCGATCCCGCGCCGGTCAGGACGACGCCATCGCCCTCCTGCAGGCCATGGCGTTCGAAATTGATGGTGTCGTCGCTGCCGTCCATCGTCAGCGTGTCCGATGGCGGCGTGGTGTCGCCATCATCGACCACCGCCCCGACGGTGACATCATCGGCGATCACCTCGCCGTTGTCGCCCAGGAAGGCCTCGACATTGTTCTTGGCATAGGCGTCCGACACCGATGCCCCCACCGAGATGCCGCCGCCGCCATAGGCGCTGGCCTTGCTCTTGGCCTCGCCGACGATGTTGGAGGCGGTGACGTTGACATCCCCGGTCAGGTCCAGGGACGCGCCGTCGCCGGTATAGGCGGCCGTCTTAGTATAGGTATAGGAGCTGCTTTCCGAGCCGCCGCCGGCGATCAGCGCGCCGGTACCGACCAGCACGTCGGAGAAGGTTCCGGCCTGGCTGGTCGCCTCGACGGTCACATTGCGCCCGGTGACCTCGACCCCATCGCCGATCCAGGCGAAGGAGGTGGCGCTGAGATCGGAATCCGAAAGCAGGACCGAAATCGCCAGACCGCCGCCCGAGCCCACGTCGCCATCGACCGAAGCATAGTCATAGGCGGTCGTGCTCTTGACCACGAGATCGCCGGACAGGGTGATCACCGCACCGTCGCCGATCCAGGCGTCGGCCGTTGCATAGGTGGAATTGTCGGACGAGCCCACATAGGCCGTGCCGGTGCTGCCGGCGCCGCCGGCGATGCTGACGGCGACGACCAGAAGATCGACCGAGGCGGTCCGCTGCTGCGCGTCGGCCCAGACCGTGACGTTGTCGGCCCCGATCTCGGTGCCGGCGCCGACATAGGCCTCCATCGTGGTGGTGACGGAGGCGGTGGGGATCAGCGCCGCGATGGCGATGGCCCCGCCCGAACCGCCGTGGGTATAGGCATAGCTGTCGCTGTCCTCGATCGCCGTGATGGTCACATCGCCGCCATTGACCATGGAGGTCGCCGCCGCGCCGCTGTCCAGCGCGGTGCCGGCGCCCAGGCCGAAGCTGGCCGAGGTTTCGCCGGAGATCGAACTTTCGGCGGAGCCGCCGGTCCCGGTGATCGCGGCCACCCCGGCGGCGAGCACTTCGCTGTCGGCGTCGCGATAGGCGTCTGCGGTCACGGTCAGATCGCCGCCGTCGATCTGGGTGCTCTGCCCCAGGTTGGCGATGACATCGGTGTCGATGGTCGTGCTGGCGAGCAGCGCGGTGATCGACAGCCCGCCCCCCGAACCGCCGTCCGACAGGCTTTCCGCAATGGCCTCCGACTGGGCGCGCACGGTGGTGCCGCCGGCGCCGATGGTCAGGCTGGTCGGAAGGGTGGAGGCACCGCGGTCACGATCCGAACCCACGGTGGCGCGGGTGGTGCCGGTGATCGTGGCCACCGCGTTGGACCCGGCGCCGGCCAGCAGGCCGACCGCCGCGCCGGTGATCTCGGCATAGGCGTCCAGATAGGAATCGGCATCAACGATCAGGGCGCGGGCGTCGATGATCGCGCCCTCGTCCACCAGGGCGAGGATATCGCCGGAAATCTGCACGCCGGAGACCGAGGCGGAAATCGCGCCGCCGCCAACGGTGACGGCGGTCGCATCGACGGTGGCGTAATGGGTCGCATCGGCAGCGACCTCGACCTCGCCGGAGCCGTCCGTGCTGCCGGTGGCGGTGACGGTCTGGCGGTCGCTGTTCTGCTCACGACCGATCCGCGCCTCGACATCGCGGCTGATCAGCACGTTGCCGTTGGCACCTTCCTCGGCGTCGGGTGCCGGGCCGATTCCGGCGCCGGTCAGCAGCCCCACCCCGACGGAGATCAACTGCCCGTCGGCGGTGGCGTTGCTTTCCGAGATGACCCGGACATTGCGGCCGGTGACGATGGCGCTGCCGTGGATGGTCCCGCGCACCCGGCCGGTGATCTCGGCACTGGCCAGCATGACCGAGATCGAGATCGCCCCGAAGGCGCCACCCTGCGCGGTGGCATAGGCGACCGAGTCGATCTGCGCATCAACGACGACATCGCCGCCGGTCGCCGTCACGGTGGCATCCACGATCTTGGCGGTGACATCGCTGTTCACCAGCGCCTCGGCCGAGACGCCCGCGCCGGAGATCGACAGCGGCACGACGGCGATGGAGGCGGCGGTGCCCGTCGCCTTCAGCACATCCTGATCGGCATAGGCCTTCACCGTCACGTCATCGGCGGCGGTGACGCTGCTGGCGCCGGTGATCCCGGCGGTCACGTCGCGGTCGATCTTGTTCTCGATCACCACGCCCGCCCCGGCAAGCCCGCCCATGCTGACCGAAATGGTCACACCGACCGCCTCGCTCTCGAGCGAGGTGAAATCCTTGGCCTCGACGGTCACATCACCGGTGGCCTCGATATCGCTGTCGCTGATCGTCGCGGAGACCGAGCCGAGCGCATGGTTCTCCACCACGACGACGGCGGCATTGACGGTGAGCGACAGCAGCGCCACCGCGCTCGCGATCGACACCGCGACGGTGGTGTCGCTGAAATCGACATCGGAATGCGCCCTTACCCGCACGTCGCCGGACAGCCTGTCGGTGATCGAGGTGTCCTCATCGGCGCCGGTGGCCTCGACCGAGGAATTGCGGATATTGGCGTTCAGCGTGGTGTCGAGGGTATTATAGACCCCTGCCCCGGCGCCGGAGCCGGCGATGGCAACACCGTCCTTGACGTTCAGCGCGATGCTCAGGGCGATGGAGGCCGCGACCGCGGTTCCCTCCATGCTGGAGCTGTCCTCGGCATAGACATCGACCGCCCCGCCGGAGATGCGCGGGATATCGGTGCCGTCGGTGGAATCGACGATTTCGGCGGTGATGGTCTTGTCGATGGCGTTTTCGACATAGCCGCCCGCACCGCTGATCGACACGCTGGTATTGGTGCCGATGGACAGCGCCAGCGCAGCCCCGACAGAGATCGTCTCGATCGACGCGGTACCGTTGGCATAGACGCTGATGGTGTCTTCGGCCTGAACCGTGGAATCGGAAATCCGCGCGGTAACCTCATTGTCGATATCGTTGATCGACACGAAGGCGGCCAGCGCGATCGAGACCGCCGGATCGCCGAAGGACAGGCTGATCGCGCCGCCGTCGGCACTGGCGAAGATATTCGCCTGATCGTAGGCCAGGACGCTGACCGCGCCGGCCTTGTCGCCATCTGCCACACCCGCGACGATGCTGTCCGAAGTGATCTCCGCGACGACGCTGTTCTCTATATCGTTGAAGGCGAAACCGCCGGCGACGGTCGCGGCGATGGCCGTGCTGTCGCCGCCGAAGGCCACGGCTCCGGCGACACCGATGGCGATGGCGTTGATCGTCGCGTCCTCGGTCGCGGTGTAATCGAAATCGGCGATCCCGGCGAGCTGATCCTGCGCGTTCTGCGTGGTCGAGGGCAGCGTGCTGGCGCTGACCGTGACGTCGCCGCCAGTGTAGATTTCAGAGCCTTCGACCCGGGCGATGATACCATTGCCGATCTCGTTGACCGAGACGGCGGCCCCAAGGCTCGCCGCGACGGAGGTGCCGCCGCTGGCCAGCGACAGCACGAAGGAGCCCGCCAGCGCAAACGTGTCGATGGTCGAGCCGTCCTGTGCCAGAAGCGTCGCGTCGCCGCCGCCCGAACTGGAGAAGGACGAGGCTGTCAGCGAGGCTTCGGTATCGAACTCGATACGGCTGATGGCGACACTGCCCGACCCGGAGAACCCGATGGCGTTGCTGCCGGACATGCCGACGTTCGCGGTCACCGCGACGCCTAGGACGAAGGTGTCGATATCGGCGCCGGAAATGGCCCCGATGGACAACGCACCGTCGCCGGTCACGAGCTCGGAGGCTGCGACGACCGCACCGACCGCGGGGGTGGAGACACCCTCCAGCCCCTCGATCTCGTTGACCGCCACGGCGATGCCGAGAGAGACGGAGGCGGTCGAGCTGAGACCGAGCGCGATGGCGACACCGCCAGCATCGGCCTTGATCTTCGACCCCTCGCCCAGGCCGCCCGCGATGCGGATCCCCTTGTCGCCGCCGGTGATTGTGGCGCCGTCGACCGAGGCCAGCGCCCGGATCCGCATCCGGTTGCCGGAACCGGTGCCCGCAAGCGCGATGGCCGCATCCCCCTGAGAGGCGCTGCCGGCGCCGGCGATGGTCAGCGCAGCGATCTCCGGAGTCAGATCCGCCAGGATGACGACATCGTCATCGCCGTCGTTGGAGACCGTGCCGGCGGTGATCTCGGCATCGTTGACGACCGCCATGGTGTCGGAGCTGAGATTGTTGATCGCGAGGGAGAGGCCCAGGCCGCCGGCGAACCCGCCGCCGCTGGAACCGGCGAGCGCCAGCGCCAGGGCAAAGCCACCCGCATCGGCATCGATCGTCGCATGTTCCTGCGCAATGACCGAGACCGCGCCCTTCGTCGCGGTCAGTTCGGTCACGCCGTCGTCCTCGGTCGCCTCGGCATAGACCACCGTGTGCAGGTTGTTGACCGAGACCGACCCGACCCCGCTGAAGGCATAGCCGCTGCCGCCGGAGCTGTTCGCCACCGAGAGGGCGACGCCATAGGTGTAATTCTCGATCTCCGACAGATCGTCGGCCTTGATCGTGATATCTCCGTCCATCACCTCGATCGCGCCGTCGCGCACGCGGGCGACCACTTCGAACGGGTGATCCTCGGTGCCGATCTCGTTGACGCTGATGGCCACGCCGACCGCGGCTGCGGTGCTGCTCTGCATGCCGCCGGCATAGGAAAAAGCCAGCGCGCCGGAGATCGACAGGATATCGGGCTCGGCGGTGGCCAGCACCTCGGACGAACCCTTGTAGACGGTGGCATCGGAATCCGAGACATAGGACCGGACCTTGCCCGACAGCAGGTTGACGCCGACCGAAATGGCCACGCCGGCGGAGATCGTCGAGTTGCTCTGCGAGGTGGTGACCGCGCCGCCCAGGCTGCCGGCGAGCGAGAAGATATCGCCGACGCGATAGGCGTCGATGATCATGCCGCCATCGCCCGTGGCCTCGACACTGGGATCGAGCGGGTCCGGATCGGCGGCGATGGAGAAATCGGTGCCGAGAACCAGCGCGTCGGTATCCCCGGACAGATCGTTGACGCTGACGGCACCGGCCACGCCGACCCCGGTCTGGGTGCCGGATCCGCCGGTCTGGCCGCGCGACACGGCAATCGCGAAGGCGCCGGAAACGGAGACGATCTGGGTTTCGTTGTTCGACGTGACTTCGAGCGAGCCGGCATTGACCGTGCCCGCGTCGGTGATCGCCGCACGGGTGGTATCGTCCACGAAGTTGAGCGCCACCGAGCCGGAGACGCCGACGCCGGTCTTGACCGGATTTTCAACCGGCGTGTCGCCGAACAGGATGTTGAGCGATTCGCCGTCCAACGCCTCTTCGGAGCGGTCGGGATGCTGTTCGTTGGACTGGATCGCCCCGGCGATCGAAAAGCCCCAGATCGCGCCATCGTTGATCGCCCGAACCGAAAGCTGGCCGTCGAGATCGAGATAGCTGTCCGCCGCGGCGGTATAGGTGTCCTCGGGATCGGGATCCTCGGGACCGATCACGGCGCGGGTGTTGCGGGTCACGTCATTGACCGCGACCGAGACCCCGACGCCGAGGGATTCGCCCAGGAACAGGCCGCCGGTGATGCCGACATGAGTATCGAGAGACCCGGCGTAAAGCCGCGCATCCTCACCGGTCACCCGGGCGCGGTTGCCCAGTTGAACCAGCGTGTCACTGTCCTGCTTGATCACCGAAACCGTGCCACCGACCGCGAAGCCGGAGGAGGAGGACGCGCCGGACTGGGCGAAGCCCAGGTTGAACAGCGCCTCTTCGGCCTTCATGTTGAAGCCGCCGGACCGGCCTGTGAAGATACGCGCGTTATCCTCGACAATGGCCTGGGTCGTATTGTCCACCAGCTTGACGTAAAGCGTGGCGCCAATGCCGCCCTTGCCGCCGCTGTTGCCGGCGACGCTGGGCTTTTCGATGTCGAAGGCCGCGCCACCGTCGAAGCTGGCCCCGCCCCGCGAGACATAGAGATCGTTGAGCCCGAGCGAACCGAGCGACCAGCCGAAGATGCCGGCCATGTCGATCTGCTGCATATACGAGGTCGCCTCGACCGAGACGGTCTCCTGCCCGTAGTAGGGATCGATCTCGTCAGCGTTGAAGCTTTCGTCCTGGTTGATCAGCGCCCCGTCCTGCACCGTCGCCTTGGACACGGTATCCTGGACCTGGAAGTTGATCGAGCCGGCAACCGACACGTTGCTGCCCTTGGAGGTCGAGGCCGCCCAGGAATTCAGGAAGCCAGAGAGACCCAGGGTGCTGTCGACATATTGCGTGATCGCGCCGTAGCCCTCGGTCTTGAACAGATCGACGACCTCGCCCGCCGTGGTCGGCAGGAACTGGTCCAGCGTCTGGGCAAAGGGATAGGTGACACCGGCGATCACCCGCGTCGCCCGTTTGGCGTTCAGTTCGGCGCCGCTGTGAATCGTCGCCTCGGCGTCGTTTTCGGTGATGGTCACGATGACCGCGGCGCTGACGGTGTTGGGGGCGCTCTTCTCGCCGGTCTCGTTTTCCTCCTGCGGCTCCGTGCTGGACTGCGCGAAGCCCTTGTTCAGATGCTCGATCTCGGCGGTGACCTCGAGATCCTCGCCCGAAGTCACCACTGCGGTGGGATGCACGTCGGTGGTCACGTCATGGTCGTTGTAGGCGAAGGCCAGCGCCACGGCGGCGTTGAGGCTGTTGGGGCTGGCGCCGGCAGCCTGCATCGCCGAGTTCCCCGAGGATGCGCTCGACAGCCGCCCCATCAGGGCGGAGAAGGCATTGCCCAGAATCGAGGAATTGACGTTATAGCCGTCCGGCGAATCCGAGCCGTCGGAATCGGCAGAGCTGAGCCCCGCCCCCGCCTCGGTGGTGGTTTCAACCGAGAGGCTGGAGCCGATGCCGACGCCGGTGGCGAAACCGGCATCGAGAATATGCGCCGCCCGCAGCGTGAAGTCGTCGCCGGTGACATCGCCCAGGTCGATCGCGATGCCCGCGTAGGCCTCGTTCTCGGTCTCGGCGAGCTGGATTGTCTGGCCGTCCGCACCAAAGCCGGAGCGCGCGCCGCCGTCGAGGTTGAATTCGTTGGTGCCGGTGATGACGTAATAGGTCTGACCGTCGACCAGCCCCTCGATCTCGGAGCCTGGGGCGGCCTCGTAGATCACCGCCTGGCCCAGCGGGTAGGTCTGATCGACCAGGGTGAAGGCCGTTCCCGTCCCGGTCAGCGCCCCGTTCGGCAGCTTGATTTCGTCGCTGTCGCTGTCGACATCGCTGCCGCCAAAGGTCTTGTCGTTGGTCTGCGGGTAGAGCGGATCGGTGGGGGTGCCGTTGAAGGCGACCAGATCGATCACATCACCGCGGAACACGCTGTCTTCAAACCCGGCCAGCTGGATGTAATTCGGGTCGGCCGGATCCTTGATGACGTAATAGCTGGCGCCATCGACCAGACCGCCGATGTTCTGCCCGCGGCTGGAGGTGTAGGTGACCATGTCCTCGGTCACCAGCGCGTTGGGACCGACGTAGATTTTGTCGTTTTCCAGGTCGACGTAGCCACGCTCTCCCGGCCCGGCCAGCGGATCGAACTCCAGCTTGACCACGGCGCCAGGCTCGTTCCGGCTGATCACGGTGCCGTAGATATCGGTGTGGACATCGGCGTTGGACAGCTCGATCGAAAGCGCGGCACCGGCGGCACCGGAGGAGAACAGGCCGGAGGAGGCCGAGGCCTGCGAATCCACCGCGCCGCTGGCCAGCAGGTTGGCGGTCAGACCGGCCTCGACCACGGCGTCTTCGGCCAGCGTCAGGGTCGACGACAGGGTCGAGCGTGCGACCGCCAGCGACAGCGAGACCTGCGACCCGGAATCGGTGGGCACATCGCCAAGGCCGGTATCGGTTTCCGCCGACATGTTGGCAGTGGAGGACGCATCCGAGGTGATGACGACAAAACCGTCGGATTCGATATTCGCGGCGCCGATATCGACGGTGGCATTGGCGGTGGAATCCGCCCAGCCCAGGCTGGCGATCGCAAAGCCCGCCGCGCCCGAGGCATCGGTGACTGCATTGGCATAGATGCCGACGCCGAGATGGCCGGTGATGTTGGTATTGTCGCCCACCGTGACGCTGGCATCGGTCTTCTTGACCAGCACCTGGAACGGGAAGGTCAGGACCGATCCGATCTGATCCAGCAGCGGCCCGACCAGGTTGTTGTTCAGCGTCGAGGAGATTTCGAGCTGTTCGGCAAAGGTGCGTTCCTCGGCCTGGGCGATCAGATAGACTCCGCCCGCCTCCATCGTCACATTGTCGCCGATGTCGACCGAAGCGTATTTCGCGACGCCCGGGAACACCGGCGCCAGGTTCTCCAGCTCCGCCGTTCCGATGCGCCGGCTGCGGAACTCGATATACCCGTCGTCCGAGGTATCGCCGGTGATGGTGACATTATCATTCACCGTGATGGTCTCGGCGATGACCTGCATCGACCCGCTGGCCCCCAGGTCGATGTCGCCGGAGAAAATCACATCGTCCTCGCCGCCATCCGCGCCAAAGGTCTCGGCGCCCTCGTACTCGCCGTAGATATAGAGCGACGCATCCCAGTTCGCCGACAGGCTCTGAACCTCGAAGGTGTCCGAACCGGAGCGCAGGTTGATCGTCAGCGACGAGGTCGGATTGACAAAGGTGATATTCTCGAAGGTCGGGATCAGCCCGCCCGTGGTGCCGATAAACATCGTATCGGTCCCCACGGCGTGCAGCACCGCGTCGTCATCAAAGCCCGACAGGTCGATGACCAGATCGTCAGCGGCATTGTTCTGGGTGATCGGCTCCAGTCCCTTGTAGACCAGCGCCGTTCCATCCAGCACGATCTGCCCGTCGTGGGCGTTCTCCGCCTCGTAGGACACGCTGGAGAAGCTGCCATCGATGACCAGGCTGTCGAAGACCCCGTCGCCGCCGTCGATCTCGATCGACTTTCCAAGCGTACTCGCCGAGAGGGTGAAGGTATCGTCCCCCTCGCCGCCAGCCAGCGTCTCCATACCGCTGTAGGAGACGATGAAGGACGCGACATCCTCCCCCTCGGCATCCTGAAGCGTGACGGTCGCGACGCCCCTGGCGCCCTTCTCCGTCACCGCGTCGATCCCCCAGTCGGTCGAGGTGCTGAAGCCGTCGGCCAGTTCGCCGCCTTCGATCAGCAGCGTATCGGTTCCGTCGCCGCCATAGATTTCGAAGACCGGCAGATCGCCCGAATTCTTCGAGGTCTCGAAGAAGGAAACCGCGTCGATTTCGATCCGGTCGTCCTTTTCCGAGGACTTCACCCGGATCTGCGCGCTGAGCGGCGCGGTGTCGGCGCCGCTGAAGGCCTGGGCGATCTGCGCCCCGCTCGAATTCAGCGCCCGCAGCGCCGAGCCGGCCTCGGACTGGATCCCCTCGATCCGGAGGAAAGACGCGTCGCCCTGCATCGCATCAGCCATGGAGACCGCGAAATCGGCGGCGAGCAGCAGCCTCGGTTCAAGCGGCTCGATATGGACCTTGCGGCCACTTCCGCCCGATCTGCGGGTGAAAAAAGAACGGCGAACTCGCGAGGCGCCTCGGCCCGGAAAGAACGGGAATGACACTTGCTAGCCCCCCTTGACGACAACAATCTTTTCCCAAATATCGGGAAGAATAAATCACGTTATGGATATAAAGCTTAGACAGTTAAGGACCTTCTGGCTACTACTTCCTTAAGCCGATCCAGCAAGAATCCTCGGTGTCTAAAAACAATCACTTTCAATGGGAGAATATTGTCCATGCCGGTGCAACAGCTCTTTTACAAGACCGCCGTTCCCGTAAGCGCAGACCGACACGGTGACCTGTCCGTCAGCGCCGGGAAGAGCTACGCCTTCGCGAAAACCGCGAATTCGATTCCCGTCACCGCCGCTGAATTCGCCCCCGCCGCCGCCCATCATCCGATCGTCTTCGCCGGCTCCGGCGATGAGGTGGTGCCGGCAGTGATCCTCGGTACCCGCGATGACGAGAACCTCGCTGTGGACGCAGAGGGTCAGTGGCGCGAAACCTATATTCCCGCCTTCGTGCGCCGCTATCCCTTCATCTTCGCCCTGGATAACGAGAAGAACCGCTTCACCCTGCTGGTGGACGAGGAATTCGACGGTGCCAACCGCGAGGGCCGCGGCGAACGGCTGTTCGATTCCGAGGGCGAGCAGACCGGCTACCTGAAATCCGTGCTGAAATTCCTGCAGGACTATCAGGCCAGCTTCGCCCGCACCCAGGCCTTCTGCAAACGGATGAAGGAGCTGGACCTGCTGGTGCCGATGCAGGCCGAATTCTCGCTCGCCGCCGGGCAGAAGCGCACGCTGGGCGGCTTCCAGGTCGTCGACCGCGAACGGCTGAAGGCGCTCTCTGGCGAGACCCTGGCCGATCTCTGCCGCAAGGACGAACTGGAGTGCATCTATCTCCACCTGTCGTCGATGCGCCATTTCCGCGACATGCTGGGCCGGGCCAACAGCGAAGCCGCCAGCGCGGTCGAGCCGACCCCGGCCGCTGCACCGGAAGACGCCGCCGAGCCGATGGCAAACGCCTGACGCCGGCCATGCGCGCAGCAGCGATCCTTGCGGCGGCCCTGTTCGCCGCCGCAGCCCGGGCCGACGTCTATGACTGCGTCATCGACCCGTCCGAGACCGTCGACGTTGCGGCGGCCTCGGGCGGCGTTGTGGCGCATATTCACGCCGAGCCCGGCGATCAGGTCAAACGCGGGCAGCTGCTGGCCGAGCTCGACTCGACCGTGCAGCGCGCCACTGTCGAGATGCTGCGCCTGCGCGCCGACGACATGTCGGAGATCGAGGCACAGAAAGCCCAGCTCACCTTTCTCGAGGCCCGGCTGAAACGGACGCAGGAACTGTCGTCCCGCGGCGTCGCCAGCCGCGAGGTGCTGGAAGAAGCCCAGACGGCGGTCGACTCCGCCCGCTCCATGCTGGTGCGGGTGGAACTTGCCCGCCGCGTCGCGATGGCGGAGCTGAAGCGCGCCGAGGCGGTGCTGTCGCTGCTGGAAATCCGCAGCCCGATCGACGGCATCGTGCTGGAGCGGTATTTCGACGATGGCGAATACCTGCCGCTCGAAGGCCGCATCGCCACGATCGTTCAGCTCGATCCGCTGGAGGTGGTCGCCTTCCTGCCAGTACAGAAATACGGCTCAGTGCACGAGGGCGACGTGGCCCAGGTGCGCCCGGCGGCGCCGGTCGACGGCGTCTACCCGGCCGAAACGCTCCGCGTCGACCGGGTGTTCGACGTCGCCAGCGGCACCTTCGGCCTGCACCTCAAGCTCGACAACCCCGATCTGAAGATCCCGGCCGGCCACCGCTGCAAGGTCTCCTTCGACGAGGTTCCGGAAACCGGGTCGTCGAACTGACCGACCGTACGCCGCCCCCTCGCCGGGGGGCGCCCCCGGCTAGCGCACCATCCGCAGATAGAGCGCCGGAAGCTTGTCGGGCAGCGCGCTGACCCGATCGATCTGGATGAACCCGTTGCCGCCGAAGATCGCCGCCTCCTGCTCCTTGTTGCGCGGCCCGAGGCCGACGCAGAACACATCGATCCCCAGCGCCGCCAGCCCCTGAACGGCCCGGCGCGCATCCTGCACCAGATAGACCGGATCGGGGCAGTCGATATCGGACGGCTCGCCATCGGTAATCAGCAGCAGCAACCGCCGGTGCCGCGGCACCCGCGCCAGCTCCGCACCGGCATGGCGCAGCGCCGCCCCCAGTCGGGTCGAATAGCCCGGCCTGAGCCCCGACAGGGCCGCGCCGACCGCCGCGTCCAGAGGCGCGTCGAAAGACTTGATCGGCGTCAGCCGCACCTCTTCGCGCCCGTCCGAACTGAAGGCGTTGATGGCAAAGGGATCGCCCATCTCGTCCATTGCGTGCGCCAGCACCGCCGCCGCGTCGCGCTCGATGTCCAGCACGGTCCGATCCGTTCCCGGCACCGGGTCGGCGGTGGATTGCGAGATATCGAGCAGCAGGCTGACGGCGAGGTTGCGCTGCGGCGGCGCCTGCCGCTCATAGACCCGGTGGTCGGGAAACTGCCCCGACCGCAGCGCCGTCGCGGCATCGATACAGGCATCGAGATCGAGCACCTCTCCCTCGGCCTGGCGCTTCTGCCGTCTGGCCTGACCGACCTCGGCCGAGCGGATCAGCCCCGCGACACGCGACAGCAGCGGACCGCGCGCCTCCCGCAGCTCCTCCCAGAAACGCGGATTGCCGGGCGCGGCGGGATAGGCCTTCACCGTCGCCCAGTCGGCGCGCTCGCGGCCGGTGGCATAATCGTATTCCGGGTAGGAGGCCAATACCCTCCCCTCCTCGGTGTCGCCCGCCATCGGCGCGACCTTCTCGACGGTCTCCTCCGCCGGGGCCTGCTGTTCCTGCCGCTCGGCCTCGCCCGGGGCGGGGTCGGAGCGGCGCAGCTTCACGGTATCGACCATCACCTCCAGCGCCTCAGCATCCTGCGGCGGGTCCTCCCCGAGGTCCCACAGGCCCAGATTGTCGTCGCGATAGGCGGGCTGGACGACATAGTCCTTGGCATTGAACTGGACCCGCAACTGGCCCAGATCGTTGCCCAGCAGGTTGCCGATTTCACGGCTTATCGCCGGATCGCTCCAGCGCTCCCGCCGTTCCAGAAACATCGCCCGGCCCTTGCGGATCCAGCCGTCCGGATCGTCGAAGTCCGGGTCGATCAGCGCCCGCGCCAGACGGGCAAAGAGGCTGGGCGCGGTGGCGAGCCCGCCGGGCCGGGCGACATGGAACGTGCGCCACAGACGCAGCAGACCCGGCATCTCCCGGGCGGCCAGAAGCTCGACCCTTGCATCTTCGATCAGCGAGACGACGGCGATCTGCAACGGTTTGAGCTGCCCGACGGGGAAACGGCCGGAGTAGCGCAGATGGGCACCGATATGCGCCAGCGCGGCGCGATAGAGCGGTTCGGCGGCACCGCGATACCCCGGCAGGCTCGGCGGCACCAATAACACGCCCCCGGCGAAACTGGTCCGCCGCGCCGCCCCCTGGCGCCCGGCCGGCGGGGCGATCCGCAGCGGTGGCGTGATATCGTAGAGCGCGGTGAGATAGGCGCGCAGCCGCCGTTCCATACTGACAAAGCTGTCGCCGCCCGCCTCCAGCTCCAGCAGGCGCAGCGCCTCGGGCGTTTCGAGCCGGAAATAGCTTTGGCGCTTGTCGGCATCGCGCCCCCCCAGACGCAGCCCCGTCATGATCCAGGCCTCGAGGCCCGGCAGATCGAGCCGCGCGGTCAGCATCTCCATGTTGTCGAGCAACGGCGCCACCGACTCCGGCGCCAGCGCCGCGAGACGGCGGATCAGCGCCAGCCAGTCGCCGAACGCCTCGGGCATGCGCCGCCCGGCGATCTCGGCCACGGCGCACAGCCGTTCGGCGATCCGCGGTGTCGCCCGGATCGCGACGGTTGAGACGGCATCGGCCAACGCCGTCGCCGCCTCCGCCCCGGTGAGGGGCGCGAGCGCGACCGAGCTGCGCTCAAAGGCGCGCGGCACGGCGCTGCCATAGCCCGCGCCGCGCAGCCGGTCGCGGGCCCGCAGCCAGCCGGTCAGGGCGTCGCCCGGAAACCCGGCAAGCACCGCAGCCGGAAGATCTGCGGACCTGTCCCTGGCCATCGTCTCAGGCACAGGCATCCACGGCCGCCTCCAGCGCGTCGCGCATATCGGGATCGTCGGTGATCGGCAGGATCAGCGCCAGCCGGCAGGCATCGGTCAGCGACATGCCGGACCGCATCAGCCGGCCGGCATGGATCAGCATCCGGGTCGAGGCCCCCTCCTCCAGCCCCTGGCCGCGCAGATGGCGCGACTTCTCGGCGATCCGGACCAGGCGGCCGGCGACATCCGGCGCGACACCGGATTCCGAGGCGACGATCGCGGTCTCTATCCCGGCGGCGGGATAGGTGAAATCCATCGCGCAAAAGCGTTGCTTGGTGCTTTCCTTGAGGTCCTTGAGCACGCTCTGATAGCCCGGGTTATACGAGATCACGAGCTGGAAGTCGGGATGGGCGTGCACCAGTTCGCCCTTCTTCTCCAGTGGCAGGATCCGGCGATCGTCGGTGAGAGAGTGGATCACCACCGTGGTGTCCTGTCGCGCCTCGACGATCTCGTCGAGATAGCAGATCGCCCCGTAGCGCACCGCCAGCGTCAGCGGCCCGTCCTGCCAATGGGTGCCCTCGGGCCCCAGCAGGAAGCGGCCGACGAGATCCGAGGCCGTCATGTCCTCATGGCACGACACGGTGATCAGCGGCTTGCCCAGCTTCCAGGCCATATGCTCGACGAAACGGGTCTTGCCGCAACCGGTCGGGCCCTTCAGCATCACCGGCAGCCTGGCCTCATAGGCGGCCTCGTAGAATGCGACTTCGTTGCCGCTGGCGTGATAGGCCGGCTCTTCCGTCAGCCGGTACTGGTCGAGTTTCATCCTGGTTCCCTGGTAATGTCAGCCCGCAAGAACAGGGACCGGCGGGAGGGTCTCCCGCCGGTCCGCTGGCCCGTTCAGCGATGGCTCGCTTCGGTCTTTTCGTTGGGGATGCCGTCCATCGGGCATTCCTCGGTACCCACGGTGGAGCGGGTCATCGCCTCGACCATCTCGCGGGTGCCTTCCGGGTCTTCGGCCCATTTGGTGTAGAACTCATAGGGGCATTCGGCGACGCCCTTGGCATCCTCGCCCGAGTTGATCTTGCCGGTATAGCCGCGGTGGACGAGCTTGAAGAGGTGGTTCTGGCTCTGCATGTTCTTGCGCGCGTCGCGGATCCCCGAGACCGAGAGCTGAGCATACTGGATGCCGTATTCCTCTTCGCCGCATTCCCCCAGCGTACGGCCGTCGAAGCCGACAATGGCCGAGTGACCGAAATAGGAATAGACGCCGTCGAAACCGGCGGCATTGGCCACCGCAACATAGGAGTTGTTGGCCCAGGCCATCGCCTTGGCCATGATCACCTGCTGATCCTTGGCCGGGTACATGTAGCCCTGGCAACGGATGATCAGCTCTGCGCCCTTCATCGCGCAGTCGCGCCAGATCTCGGGGTAGTTGCCGTCATCGCAGATGATCAGGCTCATCTTCATGCCCTTGGGACCTTCGGACACATAGGTGCAGTTGCCGGGATACCAGCCCTCGATCGGCACCCAGGGCATGATCTTGCGGTACTTCTGGACGATCTCGCCCTCGTTGTTCATCAGGATCAACGTGTTGTAGGGCGCCTTGTTCGGATGTTCCTCATGACGTTCGCCGGTCAGCGAGAACACCCCCCAGACATTGGCCTCGCGGCAGGCGGCGGCGAAGATCTCGGTCTCCGCCCCGGGGATGGACGAGGCGGTCTCGTACATCTCGGTCTCGTCGTACATGATGCCGTGGGTCGAGTATTCCGGGAAGATCACCAGATCCATGCCCGGCAGACCCTTCTTCATGCCCTTCAGCATGTCGGCGATCTTGTGGCAGTTCTCGATCACCTCGGCCTTGGTATGCAGCCGGGGCATCTTGTAGTTGACGACGGCAACGCCGACTGTGTCGTTGCTGCTCGAAATATCTCCGTGGTACATGGGGTTACCTCTGTTGGTGGTTGAGTTTTCAGGGATGGTTGCGGGGTTGCTTCGGGTCAGATCGCCATATGCTTGGCGACCGTGTCGTCGGTCAGGGTGTCGATCGGGCCGCTGGCGACGGAGCGGCCGTTTTCCAGCATGACGAAGTCCTGCGCGGCGCGCCGGGCAAAGCCGACGTTCTGCTCGACCAGCAGGATGGTCAGGCCCAGTTCGGTGTTCAGCCGGATGATGCTGTTCTCGATCTGCTCGACGATATTGGGCTGTATCCCCTCGGTCGGCTCATCCATCAGCAGGACCTTCGGCTCGCAGGCCAGCGCCCGGGCGATGGCAAGCTGCTGCTGCTGGCCCCCGGACAGCACACCGCCGGGACGGTCGAGATTCTCCATCAGATAGGGAAACAGCACCGGCACGATCTCGGGGATCCTGCGTGCGCCGCCAGCCGCGAAACCGCCCATCAGGATGTTCTCGCGAATGGTAAAATCCGGGATGATCATGCGGCCCTGCGGCACATAGGCGATGCCGGCCCGCGCCCGGGCGTGGGTCGCCAGGCCGCCGATCTCCTCGCCATCCAGCGCGATGGCGCCCTGCGACCGGTCGGTCAGCCCGAGAATGGTGCGCAGCAGCGTCGTCTTGCCCACGCCGTTCCGCCCCAGCACCGCCATGATCGTGCCGTCCCGGGCCGCCGCCGAAACCCCGTGCAGCGCCTGGCTGCGGCCGTAGAAGCTGTCGACCTTGGAAAGCGTCAGCATCAGTGAATCCCTCCCGAGCCGAGATAGGCCTCGCGCACCGCGGGATCGGCCTCGATCTGGGCCATCGGCCCTTCCGCCAGCAGCCGACCCATGTGCATGACCGAAATCCGTTCCGCGATCTCGCGCACAAAGGCCATGTCGTGTTCGACCACCAGGATGGTGTGACTGCCCTTCAGCGCGTTGATGATCTCGGCCGTCTTGAAGGTCTCGGCCTGGGTCATGCCGGCGGTCGGCTCGTCCAGCAGCACGACCTTGGCCTGCTGGGTGATCAGCATCCCCAGTTCGAGCCATTGCATCTGCCCGTGCGACAGCTCGCCGGCGATGGTCCCCAGCACCGGGCCGAGGTTGGTCAGTTCGATCACCCGGTCGATCCGCTCACGGTCCTGCGCCACCATGTGCAGGCGCAGGTTGCGGAACACGCCCGGTTCGCCCGAGGCCGCGACCTCCAGGTTCTGGCGCACGGTCAGGTCACGGAAAACGCTGGGAATCTGGAACTTCCGACCCACCCCGTGCCGGGCGATGATATGCTCGGGCCGGTTGGTGATCTCGGTGCCGTAGAGGTGAACATGGCCACCGGTCGAGGCGGTCTTGCCGCTGATCAGATCCATCAGAGTGGTCTTGCCGGCACCGTTCGGGCCAAGGATAACCCGCAATTCGCCGTCCTCCACCACGGTGGTGAAGTCGTCGACCGCCCTGAAGCCGCCGAAATCCACCGTCAGCCCGTCGATGCTGAGTGCTACTGCCATTGCCGCCTCCTATTCCGCCGCCTTGGGCATGGGGTCGGCGCCGCGGCGGCGCTGACCCAGCCAGCCCGTCAGATCGCGCGCCAGCCCGGCCAGGCCGCGGGGCATGTAAAGAACCACCAGGACGAAGATCAGACCGATGATCAGCTTCCAGGCCTCCTTGAAGACCTCGGTTTCGCTCACCGTCGCCTCGATCGTGTTGATCAGGATCGCGCCGAGGCATGCCCCGATCAGGGAATTGCGCCCGCCGACCGCGGCCCAGACCACCATCGAGATCGAGAAGGTGATATCCATGAAGCTGGGCGAGGCGAATTCGGCGGCAACCACGTAGAGCATGCCGGCAAACCCGGCGATCCCGGCGGAGACGGTGAAGAAGAACACCTGAAACGCAGCCACGTCATAGCCGAGATAGCGCGCCCGCGTCGGATCGTCCCGGGTCGACTGCAGGATCAGCCCGGCGCGGGTCGAGACCAGCCAGCGCGCCAGCAGCAGCACCAGGCAGAGAGAACCGGCGACGACGTAATAGGTCTGCACCATGTAGGGGTCGAATTCGAAGCCGCCGATGGTCAGCCAACCGAGATCGGTCAGCCCGTTGAACCCGTTGGTCACCGGCTGCGCATCGATGATCAAGAGCCGCACCAGCAGCACCAGCGCCAGCGTGATGATGGCGACATAGACGCCCGACACCCGCAGCCGGAAGATCGAGGAAGACAGGATGAAGGCGACGATCAGCGGCAGGACGATGGCCATGGCCAGGCCGAACCACTGGTGCTGGAACGGGATCCACAGAAACGAGCCCTTGTTGATACAACAGAGATCAGTCATCGCGCCCGGCTCGGCATTCCACAGCATGAAGTCCGGCACCGGCTTGTCCGAGCCCTGCTGCAGGCTGGTACTGCTCATCAGCTTGAGCGACATCGCCGTCATGTAGGCGCCGAGGCCGAAGAACAGCCCCTGTCCAAGGTTGAGGATGCCGGCGTAGCCCCAGGACAGGGCGATGGCGATGCCCAGCATGCCGTAGACCAGATATTTGGCGATCCGGTTCAGCCAGAAGACATCATCCATCAGCATCGGCAGGCCGAGGACAACCGCGATGAACAGGGCATAGATGCCCCAGTCGGCGATGCGGTTCAGGCGGTTCGGGGTCGCGGAGGACGCGGTCGTGTCGGACATGGGTTACCTCGACTTGAACGAGAACAGCCCGCGCGGGCGCCACAGGATCAGCGCGATGACCACGCCGAAGACCACGGCCCGCGCAAGGATGTCATTGGTGAGGATGGCGAAGACGCCGTTGATCTGCCCCAGCACCGCCGCCGAGAGCAAAGTGCCCAGCAGGCTGCCGACACCGCCGACCACGACGACGAGGAAACCGTCGATAACCACGGCAGCGCCCATCTCGGGCATCACCGTCTTGAACCCCGCCAGCAGCACACCGGCGACACCGGCCAGACCGGAGCCATAGGCGAAGGTCAGCGCCGAGACGCGGCGCACGTCGATGCCACAGGCGGCGGCGATCTGCGGGTTGCGCATGATGGCGCGCACCTGCACCCCCGTCGGTGTACGGTACATCAGCCACCAGGTCAGCGCGGTCAGCGCCAGCGTCACCACGATGATGAAGCTGCGATAGGGCTGGATGGTGATCCCGGCGATATCGAAGGGCTGGGTCAGGAACCCCGGGACGGTCATGTTCTGCAGCCCCGGCCCCAGCCCCTCGACATGGATCCCGAGAAAGCTGAGCCCGAATTCCAGCCGCACCAGTTGCTGCAACAGGATCGCCACGCCCCAGGTCGCCAGCAGCGTGTCGATGATCCGGCCATAGAGCCTTCGGATCACCAGCCGCTCGATCACCAACCCGGCCAGGCCGGAGGTGACGAAGGCCAGCGGCAGCGCGAAAAACAGATTGAGATTGAGGTGCAGCCCGGCCAGCACGGCGGTGTAGGCACCGATCATGACCAGTTCGCCATGGGCCATGTTGATCACGCCCATCGCCCCGTAGGTGATCGACAGGCCGAGCGCGATCAGCAACAGGATCGACGACAGCGAAAGTCCGATGAAGATGATGTCCGACATGAAGGCTCTCCGCCTTGTTCAGGCGGGCACCGGGCGTTGCGGCCCGGCACCCGGGTCGCGTTACAGCTTGCTGGAATCAAGCCCCTTGGCGGTGCAGAAGAGGTTCTCTGCCGTCTCGCCATAGGCGACGTAGGGCAGCGGCTCGACCGGCGCCTTGTATTCGTCGATGATGGTGCCCTGCCCGTCCGCGCCCCATTGCGCGATGCGCGGGGTCAGATAGGTGTGCAGGTTCTCCGGATCGACCGTCACCGTGCCGTTGGCGGCCTCGAAGACCTGGCCCCTGACGCCCTCTCGCACGGCGTCGGCCTTGGTCGATTTCGCTTTCTCCACCGCCTGTTTCCAGAGGTAGACCTGGAAATAGCTGCTCTCCAGCGCGTGGTGGGTCACCGCCTTGGGATCGTTGACGTATTTCCGATAGCGCTCGATGAAGGCATGGTTGCGGTCGGTGTCGATCGCCTGGAAATAGGGGAAGGAGGTGAAGCTGCCCTGGGCAAATTCGGCGCCCATCGCGGCGATCTCGATCTCCGAGGTCACGGTGGCGCAGATCGGCAGCTTGTCGTGGGTCAGGCCCTGGTTCTTGAACTCGCGATAAAAGGCGACGACCGAGTCGCCGACGACGTTGGACAGCACCACATCACAGCCGCTGTCCTTGATCTTCTTGACCATCGCACCCCATTCGGAATGGCCGAGTTCGAGATATTCGTCGGCGATCCATTCGCCGCCATGCTGCTCGATCAGGATTTTCGAGACCTTGGCCATCTCACGCGGGTAGATGTAGTTCGAGCCAACGATGAAGAACTTCTTCTTGCCCAGCGTGTTGATGATCCAGGGGATGAAGTTCGACAGCTGCTGGTTCGGAACCGCGCCGGTGTAGACCACGTTCTTCGAACACTCGAAGCCCTCGTAATAGGTCGGGTAGAAATACAGGCTGTTGCGCTTTTCGAAGACCGGCAGCACCGCCTTGCGGCTGGCCGAGGTATAGGACCCGAAGACGGTCTGCATCCGGTCGCGGATGACCAGTTTGGAGGCCTTCTCGTTATAGGTCTTCGGGTCGGATGCCCCGTCCTCCATGATCGGGTTGATCATCATGCCGTCGACGCCGCCGCTGGCATTGATCTCTTCGATCGCCATCATGGTGGCATCGGCGAGCGACTTCTCGATGATCGACAGACCGCCGGTCAGCGAGAAGAGCACGCCGACATCGATGCTGCTGGCCGCCTGCGCGGCGCCGGCATAAAGACCCGGGCCCAGCGCGGCGGCGGCACCGAAGGCCGAGGACTGCTTGAGGAAATTGCGGCGACTGGTCGTCATGGGGAAACCTCCAGATTGGATTGGCTGTTGGACTGTCGGCACGGGAATGCCCCCGTGGCCGGTGTGTATTTTGATTATTGGGTGTGTGACCGATGGTTCGGATGCCCGGGCGGAGCGGTCAGAAGACCGAAGCGCGCGGGCTGGAGGCCACTGCGCGGGCGCAGGGCCGGATGGCTGCGTTGCCGTTCGGGGCCGCCCCGAGGGGCGAGGCAGCCCGACCCCGGAGGGGTGAGCGACCCTGACGCATCCTTGCGTCAGTCCGAAATAGAAAAAGCCCGCCGAGGCACGATAGGTGCCTAGAGCGGGCTTTCTTTGCCGAGCCTAGCAGACGCCATTGTCAGCTTGGCTGATTCGACTATACATCACCCGGGCGTGATGACAACAGTTCGTTTGCGTTGATGATCGCGACCGCCATTTCCTCGATCGAAATCCGCTTGACCATCGCCTGGGCGCGGATCGTGCCATAGGCCTCGCGCTCGGAAATCTGGTGCATTTCCATGAGGATAGACTTCGCCTTGGCGATTTTCTTCTGGCCAGAGACCTTCTTTTCCAGCTTGCCGATCTTGTCCTGCAGGTCGGCAGACTGCAGCCAGTTCGAACGCGCGACCACCAGATTGGTCAGCATCCCGAAGGTGCGCACCGGCTTGGAGATGACCGAGAAAACACCGATGTCCAGCACCAGTTCGATCATCGCCGGGTTCTCGTAGCTGACCACGCCCAGCACCGTCGGGCCGGGTTTCTCTGAGCGTCGCAGCATGTTCCGCAGCGCCTCATGGGTTTCGAAGAAGACACCGGCGAAAATGACATCGGTGCCCGCCGGCAGGGCCTTGGCCGGGGGCCACATCAGCTCCGCCCGGCAGCCGATCCGTTTGAGCTGGTCCATCAGGGCCTTGCCATCGCTGTCCGGCGGGTGGACCACCACCACGGTCAGATCACGCAGATCCTTGAGCCGGAGCCGTGGCATCAGACCGTGCCTCCCCCTTTGGCGACGCGGGAAGCACTCATCTCGAACTCGTCATCATACTCGATCAGGTAGGGATCGGGTTTGACCTGGGCCGATGCCTCGCGGACGATCTCGAACCGGCCGCTTTCACCGACCACCGCAACCCGGGGCCAGAGATAGGTGTGATGGGTGCTCTCCTCCACCTGGACCGGCCCTTGCGGCGCCTCGAAACTGAAGGTCGGCAGCACCCGCAACAGACTTTCGCGGTCCGTGGCGCCAGAGCGGCGCACCGCCTCTGCAAAGAGATGAACCTGAAAATAGGCCGCCTCCGTCCCGGCGGAGATCGGCATATCGGCTCCGAAGCGCTCTCTGTAGGCGGTGGTGAACCGGCGATTCGCCTCGGTTTCCAGCACGCTGAAATAGGGCGCGGCCGTGACATTTCCGATGGAAGCGTCCTTGCCCACCGCCAGCAGCTCCGGCTCTCCCGAAGTCAGGCTCGCGATCGGGTATTTCGTCCGGTCGAATCCGGCCCGGTCATAGGCCTGGTAGAACTTGACCGAGCCCTCACCGACGACGGTCGAGAAAATCACCATCGGCCCGCCCGCCTTGATCCGCTCCATCACCCGGTCGATGTCATCGTCATGCGGCCGCAACGGGATATAGACCTCGTCGACGACCTTCGCCCCGCGATGATGCAGCAGGTCGCGCATGATCCGGTTGGATTCATAGGGAAACACGTAGTTCGAACCGACGAAGAAATACCGCAGGCCGTAGGTCTCGGTCAGATAATCGGCCAGCCAGCGCGAATTCTGGTTCGGCGCGGCCCCGGAATAGACGCAGCAGCTGGAAAACTCGAACCCCTCGTAAAGGGTTGGGTAAAAAAGCAATTTGCGCCGCTGCTCGACCACCGGCAGCACCGCTTTGCGGGTCGAGGACATGTAGCAGCCGAAAATCGTCGCGACGCCGGCGTCGAGCAGCCTTTCCGCCTCGGTGCGGAATTTCACCGCGTCCGAGGCCGGATCACTGTCCTCGATCAGCAACTCGCGCCCGTCGATGCCGCCCGCCCGGTTCACCTCGTCCACCGCCAACATCGCAGCCTGACGCTGGGTGCGCTCGATCACCGAGGTGACGCCGGTCTGGGAAAAGAGGAGGCCGATTGTGACCGGCTCGTTCAGAGAAGCCATAAAACTGGTTCCATTGCTTGTTCACAGCCACCGCACAGCGGAGGCTCAATGTTACCGGTCACAGGTATCATGCATAGCAAATGAGAAACTGCCGGGCAAGCGACCGCGGAAACGACCGGTACGCGACGTGCTTGAGGGCAATTACCTACCCCGCACCGGAAGGACAGGCAATTTCAAAACGCGAATCAAAACATTTGCAATTATTTCCGAATCACGCCAACGTCGGCTGCGTCGCGTTCAACGATGAGCGCGTTTTCGGCAAGGAAAGCCTCTTACACAGCCCCTTATTCGGCGGCTGGTAAGGGGCTTTTCTTATTTCTAATGGGCGTTTTTCGCCCTGCAGGGGGATTCCAACCAGAGAAACCTGACCACCTGAAGCGCACGAACCCCGGCTAGGCCCAAATCACCGGCCACGACCCCCGGCGACCCAATGTCGCCACACCGGCCAGCCACCCGACCACGATTCCCGTCGCCACCCGCAACGGTCTTCTGCCCGCCTGCCCTCCCGGCAGGCGACCCATCGACTCGTGCCGCTTCCAAGAAACCGGAACTCCCGCAACCCAACAGCGAGGTACATCATGTCCACCACGGAAAAGCATCTTGAGCCGGAAGGGCTCGAACATCTCGAAGAAGAAGTCGATCACGCGCTCGGCGAGGAATACGAACACGAACCGGTGCCGGCCAAGGCGCGGCGCAGCATGTTCTCGATCACCATGGTCTGGATGGGCTTCCCGATGATCATCACCGGGGCGATGACCGGCTCGATCCTCGTGCTCGGCATGGGATTTGCCTCAGCCCTCAAGGCGATGATCATCGGTAACCTGATCATGCTGGTCTATGTCGGCCTGCTGGGGCAGCTGGGCGCCCGCAAGGGTCTGAATTTCGCCCTGCTCGCCAGCATCGTCTTCGGCCGCAAGGGCTATGTCTTCGCCTCCGGCCTGCTGTCGACACTGCTGTTGGGCTGGTACGCGGTCCAGACCGGGATCACCGGCGCGCTGGTCAGTTCGACCTACGGGCTGAACTATGTCGTGATGACGATGATTGCCGGTGCCCTATACATCGGGATCACCTTCGTCGGCGTGAAGGGGTTGCACATCATCGGCACCATCTCGGTGCCGCTCTTCGTCATCCTCGGTCTCTGGGTCGCCGGCGATGCCGCCGCCACCTCCGGCTGGGACGCGATCATGGCCTATCCGGGCAACAACGGCGTCGCCACGATGTCGATGGGGGTCGGCCTGACCGTCGTCATCGCCCTGTTCATCGACGCCGGCACCGTGACCGCCGACTTCAACCGCTGGGCTGCCGACGAGAAGAGCTCCTGGGTCGCCACCTTCAGCGCCTTTCCCTTCGCCAACCTCGTCGCCATGCTGGTCGGCGGCGTGATGACTGCCGCGCTGGCCGTGCCGGATGCCAACCCCTTCGGCACCGACAACATGTTCGGCTACATGAACGCCCAGCAGATGACCTGGCTCAGCGTGCTGGCCTTCCTGTTCCTCTATGTGAACCTCGGCTCGGTCTGCGCCCACTGCCTGTATAACGCCGCCACCGGCTGGTCGCGTATCCTGCACAGCCACATGCGGCTGTTCGCGATCATCCTCGGCGCCATCGGCATCGTCATCGCCGCGACCAACGTCTGGGCCTTCTTCATCGAATGGCTGTCGCTGCTGGGGATCCTGGTGCCGCCGATCGGGGCCATCATCCTGGTCGACCAGTATCTGGTGCGGAAGGGTTCGGAAATCGAGGCCGACTGGCGCGGCACCGCCTTCCTGGCCTGGGCCTGCGGTTCGCTCGTCGCTTTCATCGTCGAGTGGTATCTGCCGCATTTTTCGACGGCAATCTCGGCTGGTCTCGTCGGCGGCATCGCCTACTATGTGCTGAGTTCCGTGATGAGTATACGCGCGACCGCCTGACCCGTCCCCCACAAAGCTCGGAACGGCGCGGCTTTTCATGCGCCGTTCCTCTTATCCCGGAGAACCTTAAATGACACTCGACTACGAAATCTTCGACCTTGGCACCTACACGTTCCAGTGCGGCCTTTCGGTGCCGGACTGCAAGCTGGCCTACAAGACCTTCGGCACGCTGAACGAGGGCAAGGACAATGTGATCGTCTACCCGACCTGGTATTCGGGTCAGCACTACGACAACGAATGGCTGATCGGCCCGGGCATGGCGCTCGACCCCGAAAAATATTTCATCATCATCCCGAACATGTTCGGCAACGGCCTGTCCTCCTCGCCGTCGAACACCCCCGAGCCCTACAACGCCGATCGCTTCCCGAATGTCACCGCCTATGACAACGTCGTGGCCCAGCACCGGCTGCTGACCGAGAAATTCGGCATCACCAAGATCCGCATGGTCACCGGCTGGTCGATGGGCGCGCTGCAGACCTTCCACTGGGGCGCCCTGTTCCCCGACATGATGGACCTGATCGCGCCGTTCTGCGGGTCGGCGAAATGCTCGCGTCACAACTATGTCTTCCTCGAAGGGGTCAAGGCCGCGCTGCGCGCCGATGCCGCCTGGGAAAACGGCCGCTACACCAGCAAACCCGAAAAGGGCCTGCGCGCGGTCGGCCGCGTCTATGCCGGCTGGGGCCTGTCGCAGACCTTCTACCGCGAGGAACTCGACCTCAAGGCGCTCGGCTACGCCTCGCTGGAGGATTTCCTGATCGGCTTCTGGGAAGGCTTCTTCCTGCCCAAGGATGCCAACAACCTGCTGACGATGGCCTGGACCTGGCAGCATGGCGATATCAGCGACAATGAGCTCTATAACGGCGACTTCAAGGCGGCGCTGGCGGCGATCAAGGCCAAGGCCTATGTCATGCCCGGCCAGACCGACCTGTATTTCCCGCCCGAAGACAGCCAGAATGAGGTCGCCAACATGCCCGATGCCGAGTTTGTGCCGGTGCCCTCGATCTGGGGCCATTTCGCCGGCGGCCCCGGCACCAACCCCGAAGACGTGAAGTTCATCGACGACAAGCTCAAGGAGCTGCTGGCCTCCTGACCCCGGAGACCGGCCCTGCACAGGATCGGAGAAGGCGGCGCCCGGCGTCGCCTTTTTCACGCCCGGGGGAACAGGCCGCTGTCGCGCCCCCCCTCCGACCCCGGTCAGAACCCCCGTTCGAAGGGGCCCGTAGCCCGCGCATAGGTCGGGATCGGCACTTCGACATCGATCCCCGCCTCCCTTGCGGCGCGGATCGGCCAGAACGGATCGCGCAGCAAGGCGCGGCCCATCATCACCAGATCGGCCTGCCCGCTCGACAGGATGAACTCCGCCAGGTCGATCGAGGCGATCGACCCGGTGGCGCCCATCGGCAAGCCGGTCGCCGCTTTGATCCGGGTGGCATAGGGCGTCTGGTAGCCGGGATAGACCGGCCCCTCATAGCCCGGAAGGATATTGCCGGTCTGCACGTCGATCAGGTCGACACCGCGGGCCTTCAGCTCCGCCGCGAGCGTCAGCGCCTCCTCCGGCGTCACCCCGTTTGTTCCGAAATCCGACGCCACGATGCGATAGAACAGCGGCATGTCCTCCGGGATCACGGAGCGGACCGCCTCGACCACTTCCAGCGGCAGCCGCATGCGGTTCTCCAGCGACCCTCCGTAAGCGTCGTCACGGGTATTCGATACCGGCGCCAGGAATTCGTGCAGCAGATATCCGTTGGCGGCATGCAGCTCCACCGCGTCAAACCCCGCCTCGACCGCGCGGCACGCGGCGCTGCGGTAATTGGCAATGATGCTGGCGATATCCTCCGCCGTCGCAGCCCGGGGTGTCCCCAGCGTGTTGTCATAGGCGATGGCCGAGGGCGCGATGGCGGTCTCGGTGATATGCGACTTGCGCCCGGCATGGGCCAGTTGCGCAAAGATGCGGGTGTCGCAGCTGTGCACGAAACCGGTGAGCCTTTTCAGCGCCTCGGCCTGAGCATCGTTCCAGAGCCCCAGATCATTAGCGCTGATCCGCCCGCGCGGCTCGATTGCGATGACCTCGGTCCCGATCATACCGGCACCGCCAAGCGCGCGGGCCGCATAATGGGCATATATAAAGTCGTTGATCATGCCGTCGTCCTGGCCGCGGTACATCAACATTGGGGACATGACGATCCGGTTCTTGATCGTCATGCCGCGCAACGTGAAAGGCGAAAAAACCGTGCTGGCCATGGGGCGTCTCCTGATCTGCTGGCACCTGAGACCCACCTGGGGTCCCTGTGAACCGGATGTGGCATTCGCTACGGGACCCGGGGCCCCTTCCCGCCCAGTATCCCGCAAGCCGCGTCCGGCCGCTGTCATCCGCACAGGTGACCGGCCGGCCCTGTCACATTATCCGGTTGGCGATCGGGAAGGTCTGACTATATGGCTTGGATGCGCCAAGTTTCCGACGCCCGGCACCGGTTCCCACCGGCGATCATTCAACATGCTGTCTGGCTCTACTTCCGGTTTGCGCTGAGCGATCGCGACGTCGAGGACTTGCTGGCCGAACGGAGCATCGACGTGTCCTGTGAGACCGTTCGGCGATGGGTGCTGAAGTTCGGCCGCATCTACGCCCAGCAGATTCGCCGTCGCCGTCGCCGGCCACGGCCGTCGGATCGGTGGCACCTGGATGAAGTCTTTCTCAAGATCGGCGGAAAGATTGTCTATCTCTGGCGCGCCGTCGACGACGAGGGCGAGGTGCTCGACATCCTGGTTCAATCGAAGCGGGACAAGAAGGCGGCGCTGAAATTGTTACGGAAATGCTGAAACGACAAGGCTATGTCCCTGCTGCGATCGTGACGGACCGGCTTAGAGCCTACGGCGCTGCCCTGCGTGAGTTGGACTTGGCCGATCGGCATGTGGACCGGCGGGCGGTCGAACAATCGAGCAGAGGTTTCGCATCAGCCCACCCGGCGCCGCGAGCGGCAGCAAATTCGGTTCACGTCGCCCGGATCGGCACAGCGCCTCCTCTCTTCCCACGCCGCCATCGCCAACCATTTCAACGTCCAACGCCATATGATTTCCCGCCGAACGATGAAGACCCTTCGCGCCAGAACATCGGCCGATTTGAATAATATCAGATGCTTAGGTGGATGGCGGGGAGACAGGGATTCGAACCCTGGGAACGCTCTCACGCTCAACGGTTTTCAAGACCGCCGCATTCGACCACTCTGCCACCTCCCCGGCGCTTCGCCGGTGTAGGACGGGCATTGCAGGCAGGCAAGGGCAAAACCGGGGAATTCTTGCCGACCGGGGCGCGCCGCGCTTTCCATGCCGCGAGGGGGACGTTATGATCCGGCCAATCGCCGCAGGGTATCGCGCGCCGGACCGGGAGTTGGGGCTGCCGGCAGGCCAAACGGAACGGCAGACCGTTTCGATGCCGGGCGGGACAGGACCGGGTCAACCGGCTGGGGCAAAGGCAGAGGGCAGACGCGCCAGGGGGCACGCCGACCCGACGCCGACAGGCAAGGAACGGGAAGATGACGCGAGTATTTGGTAGTCCGGGGCGTCCTGCGCACCTCGTCGGGCGACGGTTGCGGCTGGCCACGCTTCTGGGCGCTGCCATGCTGCTGGCGGCCTGCGAAGATGGCGTGCAGATGCCCGGTTTCATGAAATCCTCAGCCAAGAGCGAAACCGGCGCCCCGGCGCAGAGTTCCCGCACCAAGCTGGTGGCCCGCGATGTCGAAGCGCCGGAGGTCTTCCAGGTGACCGAAACCGGGCTTTGGGACGGACGGCCGTCGCTGGGCGGCGTCTGGGTCGCCCACCCCGATGTGGTCGATCCCGAACGGGTGATCATCCGCAACACCGAGAATGGTAAATTCGTCATCGGCGCCCTGTTCCGTCGCGAACGCGCCATCCCCGGGCCCCGCATCCAGGCCTCCTCCGACGCGGCAGAGGCCTTGGGAATGCTCGCCGGCGCGCCGGTGGAGCTGAACGTCACCGCGCTTCGCCGCGAGACGCTCGATCCGCCGCCGGAAGAGACCACCGTGGCCGAAGCGCCCGAGGCGGTCGAGGAAACCGCGCTCGCCCCCGTTGCCGGGGCAGCCGCCGCCATCGATGCGCCGCCCCCCGCCGCTCAGGCCGAACCGGCCGCCAAACCTGCAGCGACGCCGCCCGCCAAGGCCTCGTCGCTGCGCAAACCCTATGTCCAGATCGGGATCTTCAGCGTCAAGGCCAACGCCGAACGCACTGCCACGCAGATGCGCGGTGCCGGCATGATCCCCACGGTTCTGGAACAGGAGCTGAACGGCAAGCAGTTCTGGCGTGTGGTCGTCGGCCCCGCGCGGACTAAATCGGAACTCAACGCCCTCCTGAAACAAGTGAAGGAAACCGGATTCTCGGATGCCTATGCCGTTTCGAACTGACCAAAGCCGCCGCCGCGCCCTGCGGCTCGGTGTGCTGACCTTCTCCGCCCTGCTCTGGGCGCTGCCGGCCTCGGCCTTCGACACCCGGGCGCGCGCCGCCTATGTGCTGGACCAGACCACCGGCACCGTCCTGATGTCGAAGAACGCGGATGAGCCGATCCCGCCGGCCTCCATGTCCAAGCTGATGACGCTCTATGTCGCCTTCGAGGCGTTGCGCGACGGCCGGCTGACCCTGGATGAACGGCTGCCGGTGTCGGAACACGCGATGAGCTACGGCGGCTCGACCATGTTCCTCGACACCACCGACCGCGTGCGGGTCGAGGATCTGCTGCAGGGCATCATCGTGCTCTCGGGCAACGACGCCTGCGCCGTGATCGCCGAGGCGCTGAGCCCGGATGGCACCGAAGCCGGTTTCGCCCGCTACATGACCCAACGGGCGCGGCAGCTGGGCATGCAGCATTCGACCTTCTCCAACTCGAACGGCTGGCCGGCGGCGGGGCACCTGATGTCGGTCCACGATCTGGCGATCCTGGCACAGCACATCATCAGCGATTTCCCGCAATATTATCCGCTGTTCTCCGAGACGCATTTCGATTTCGATGGCCGGGCACCGTCGAACACGCAGAACCGCAACCCGCTGCTGCGGCTGGGGATCGGGGCCGACGGGCTGAAGACCGGCCACACCGAGGAGGCCGGCTATGGCCTGGTCGGATCGGCGAAACAGGGCGACCGCCGGGTGATCTTCGTGATCTCCGGTCTGGGCAGCAAAGAGGCGCGGGCCGATGAGGCCGAAGCGATCGTTAACTGGTCGTTTCGCCAATTTGCCGAAAAAACCCTCCTCCGCGCCGAAACGCCCATCGCCCGCGCCCGCGTCTGGATGGGACGCGAGCCGGAGGTAGGCCTGGTGCCCGAAGAGGATATCACCGCGCTGCTGCCGGTGCTGGCCTCGAACGACGTGCAGGCCGAAGTCGTCTACACCGGGCCGGTGCATGCGCCGGTGACCAAGGGCCAGAAACTGGCGGAGCTGGTGTTCAAACCCGAGGGCATGGGCGAGCTGCGCTTTCCCCTGGTGGCGGAACGCAACGTGCCCAGCGGCGGCTTCCTGGTGCGGGTGCAGACCGCAGCCCGGGTGCTGCTGACGCGGCTCGCCAAGGGTCCTGAGGGGGCGATGTGACCGCCGGCGGATGTTTCATCACCTTCGAGGGGATCGACGGCTCCGGCAAATCCACCCAGGCCCGCCTGCTGGCCGAGGCGATGCGCGGGCGCGGCCATGACGTGGTGCTGACGCGGGAGCCCGGCGGCTCCCCCGGGGCGGAGGAGATCCGCAGCCTGGTGCTGGAGGGCGATCCCGATCGCTGGTCGGCGGAAACCGAAATCCTGCTGTTCACCGCCGCCCGGCGCGATCACCTGGAACGCACAATCGAGCCGGCGCTGGCCGCCGGCAAGCTGATCATCAGCGACCGTTTCGCCGACAGCACCCGGATGTATCAGGGGCTGTCGCGCGGCGATCTGCGGGCGCTGGTCGATCAGCTGCACCGGCTGATGATCGGTCGCGAACCCGACCTGACGGTGCTGATCGACCTCGACCCCGACACCGGCCTGTCGCGCGCCAAGGGCCGTCAGGGCCATGAGGAACGGTTCGAGGATTTCGGCATCGATCTGCAGCGCCGCATGCGCGCCGGCTTCCTCGCCCTGGCCGAGGAATTCCCCGACCGGTTCCGCGTCATCGACGGCAACCAGAGTCTGGAGGCGGTCACCGCCGATGTCCTCGCCACCGTCGAGGCCGCGCTGGCATGAGCGAGACCGCCCCCGCCCCGGATCAAGTCCCCGGCGCCCCGCATCCGCGCGAAACCCCGCGGCTCTTCGGGCAGGAGGCCGCCGAACAGGCGTTTCTGACCGCCTATGCCTCGGGCCGGCTGCACCACGGCTGGCTGCTCACCGGTCCGCGCGGTGTCGGCAAGGCGACTCTGGCCTGGCGTATCGCCCGCTTCCTGCTGGCCACCCCGCCGCAGGAGGACGACGGGCTGTTCGGCGCGCCGCCGCCGCCGCAAAGCCTGGACATCGACCCTGACCACCCGGTTTCGCACCGGCTGCTGGCCGGCTCCGATCCCGGGCTGATCGCCATCACCCGCAGCGTCAACGAAAAGACCGGCCGGCTGCGCGACGAGATCGTGGTGGACGATGTCCGCGCGCTCAACCGTTTCTTCGGGCTCAGCGCCGCCGAGGGCGGCCGCCGGGTGGTGATCGTCGATTGCGCCGACGACATGAACGTGAACGCCGCCAATGCGCTGCTGAAGATGTTGGAGGAGCCGCCGGCGCGCACCACGCTGCTGCTGATCTCGCACCGCCCCTCAGGGTTGCTGCCAACCATCCGCTCGCGCTGCCGCACACTGCGGCTGACGCCGCTGGCCGCCGGGGACATGGCCGCCGCGCTGGCACAGGCCGGCGCGCCGATGCCGGCGAATACCGATCACCTGGCCGCACTCGCCGCCGGCTCGGTGGGCGCCGCGTTGCGGCTCACCGCGCTCGGCGGGCTGGAGATCTATGACGAGCTGATCGGCCTGCTGGGCAGCCTGCCCCGGCTAGACCGGCCGCGCGCCCTGGCGCTGGCCGAAGCCGCCGCGCAACGTGGCGCCACCGACCGCTTCGACCTGCTGCTCGATCTCGTCGACACCGCTATGGCGCGGCTGGCGCGCACCGGCGCCACCGGCACCCCGCCGGTCCCCGCCGCCGCCGCGCAGGAACCCGAAACCCTGCTGCGGCTGGCGCCCGATGCCTATCGCGCACGCGCCTGGGCCGATGCCGCGGCAGAGATCACCGCCCGCAGCCGCCACGGCAAGGCGGTCAATCTTGACCCCGCCGCCCTAGTCCTAGATATGGTCTTCAAGATGCAGAAGACCGCCGCGGGCTGACCCCCGCCAGACGCTGACGGAAGCCCGCTCCGGCACGAGGCCGCCCCGGGGACCACCACGCGGCCCACCAACCGACCGGAAGACGATGACCGACCAGCCCCAACCGGAAATCACCGACAGCCACTGCCACCTGGATTTTCCCGACTTCGACGGGGAGCGCGACGCGATCATCGCCCGTGCCACCGCCGCCGGGGTGACCCGCATGGTGACGATCTGTACCCGGCTGCGCAACGAACCGCAGGTCCGCGCCATCGCCGAGGCGCATCCGCAGGTGTTCTACGCCGCCGGCACCCATCCGATGAGCGCGGCCGAGGAACCCCTGGCCACGGTCGAGGAGCTGGTGGCGCTGGCGCAGCATCCGAAATTCGTCGGCATCGGCGAAACCGGGCTCGATTACCACTACAGCGCCGACTCCGCCGCCGTGCAGCAGGACAGCCTGCGCATCCATGTCACCGCCGCGCGGGAAACCGGGCTGCCGCTGATCATCCACGCCCGCGCCGCCGATGACGACATGGCCCGCATCCTCACCGAGGAATACCGCAAGGGGCCCTATAGCTGCGTGATGCATTGCTTCTCCTCCTCGGCGGAGCTGGGCCGGGCGATGCTCGATCTGGGGTTCTACCTGTCGATGTCCGGCATCGCCGCCTTCCCCAAGAGCAAGGAGCTGCGCGAGATCTTCGCCGCCGCGCCGATCGACCGCATCCTGGTGGAAACCGACAGCCCCTATCTGGCGCCGCCGCCGCATCGCGGCAAGCGCAACGAACCCGCCTTCTCCGCCCTGACCGCCCGGGTCGGCGCCGAGGTCTTCGGCCTGGATTACGCCGATTTCGCCGCCCGGACCCAGGCGAATTTCGACCGGTTGTTCGCCAAGGTCGCAGCCTTCGAGGCGGCCGCATGAGCAATCTGCGCATCACCATCCTCGGCTGCGGCTCCTCCGGCGGCGTGCCCCGGCTCGGCGGCATCTGGGGCGCCTGCGACCCGGAAGAACCCCGCAACCGCCGCCGCCGCTGTTCGATCCTGGTCGAGCGGGACGGCGCCGATGGCACCACCTCGGTGCTGATCGACACCGGCCCCGACATGCGCGACCAGCTGCTCGACACCGGCACCGGCCGGCTCGACGGGGTGGTCTATACCCATGCCCATGCCGATCACGTCCATGGCATCGACGATCTGCGCATGATCGTCTTCAACATGCGTGCCCGGGTCCCTGTCTGGGCCGATGGCGACACCCAGAATGCGCTTCTCAGCCGCTTCGGCTATGCCTTCGTGCAGCCCGAGGGCTCGCCCTATCCGCCGATCCTCGACCTGCGTACCATTTCCGGCCCGTTTGAGATCGACGGCCCCGGCGGCCCGATCCCGCTGCGCCCGTTCCGGGTCAACCACGGCTCGATCGACGCGCTCGGCTTCCGCATCGGCGATATCGCCTATCTGCCCGACGTCGCCGAGATCTACGACGACGCCTGGGAGGAACTGCAGGACCTGGATTGCTGGATCCTCGACACCCTGCGCTATACCCCGCATCCGACCCATTCACATCTGGCGCAATCGCTCGACTGGATCGAACGGGCGGCGCCGGCCCGAGCGGTGATGACCAACATGCATATCGATCTGGACTATGCCCGGCTCGATGCCGAAACCCCGTCCCATATCACCCCCGCCTTCGACGGCATGGTCATCACCGGCGCGCTGACCTAGGCGCACCATCTTCTTCTCTGGCAAAATTCTCTCGCCGAAGGCATCCGCCGCCAGTCAAAGGCACCCGGGCCCATGTTTCAAAGCCTGATCGACGTCATCCTGCCGGTGTTCCTGGTGATCGGGGCCGGCTATGCGACCACCCGGGCAGGGTATTTCACCCCCGGCCATATCGACGGCATCATGCGCTTCACCCAGGGTTTCGCCGTGCCCTGCCTGCTGTTCAGCGCCATCTCGCATCTCGATCTGAAGGCCAGCTTCGATCCGCGGCTGCTGGTCAGCTTCTATTCCGCCGCGCTGATCTGCTTCACCCTCGGGTTCTTCGGCGCCCGGCTGCTGTTCCGGCGCGACTGGGAGGATTGCGTCGCCATCGGCTTCTGCTGCCTGTTCTCCAACTCCGTCCTGCTCGGCCTGCCGATCACCGAACGCGCCTATGGCGCCGGGAATCTGACCGGCAACTATGCCATCATCGCCTTCCATTCACCGTTCTGCTACGGCGTCGGCATCACCGCGATGGAGATCATCCGCAGCCGTGGCCGCGGCGGCCGGCATATGGTGACATCGGTGCTGACGGCGATGTTCCGCAATGTGCTGATCGTCGCCATCGCGCTCGGCTTCCTGGTCAACCTGACCGGCCTGCAGCTCTTCGGCGCCGCCGAACAGGCGCTGGCCCTGATCACCCGCACCGCCCTGCCCGGCGCCCTCTTCGCGCTTGGCGGCGTGCTGGTGCAATACCGCCCTGAGGGCGACATGAAGACGATCCTCTTCGTCTGCGCGCTGTCGCTGATGGCGCATCCGGCGCTGACCTTCCTCTTTGGCAAGAGCTTCGGGCTACCGCAGGACCTGTTCCGCTCCGGCGTGCTCAACGCCTCGATGGCGCCGGGGTTCAACGCCTATATCTTCGCCAATATCTACGGCCGGGCGAAACGGGTCGCCGCCTCCTCGGTGCTGATCGCCACCGGCCTGTCGATCCTGACGATCTCCTTCTGGCTGCACGTCCTCGGCTGAGCGCCGGGCCACGCCGCCGCCCCACGGGACCGGAGCCGGCCGCCGGCGCGTGCCGCATCGCCGCACCGGCTTGACTTGTCCCCCGCCCCCTGTCACATCAGCCGCACACCATAACCCGCAACCGGGCGTTCCGTGGGCGCCAAACCGACGAGGAGCAGCCAGATCATGGCCGACATTTCTCTCACTTTCCCCGATGGCAACAAACGATCCTATGCCGCAGGCGTGACGCCGGCAGAGATCGCCGCCGATATCTCCAACTCCCTCGCCAAGAAGGCGATCAGCGCCACCGTCGACGGCCGGCACTGGGATCTGCAGTGGCCGCTGGAAAGCGACGCCAGCATCGCCATCAACACGATGAAGGACGAAGCCCCGGCGCTGGAGCTGATCCGTCACGACCTGGCCCATATCATGGCCCGCGCCGTGCAGGAGATCTGGCCCGCCACCAAGGTCACCATCGGCCCGGTGATCCAGAACGGCTGGTATTACGACTTCGACCGCGAAGAGCCCTTCACGCCCGAGGATCTTGGCCAGATCGAAAAGAAGATGAAGGAGATCATCAACCGCCGCGATCCGGTCACCACCGAGATCTGGGACCGCGCGCGCGCGATCGAATTCTACAAGGCCAACAACGAGCCCTATAAGGTCGAACTGGTTGAGGCGATCCCCGGGGATGAGCCGCTGCGCATGTACTGGCACGGCCACTGGCAGGATCTCTGCCGCGGGCCGCACCTGCAGAACACCGGCCAGGTGCCCGGCGACGCCTTCAAGCTGACCCATGTGGCCGGCGCCTACTGGCGGGGCGACAGCAACCGTCCGATGCTGCAGCGGATCTATGGCGTGGCCTTCCAGAACAAGGAAAAGCTCAAGGCTTATATGACCATGCTGGAGGAGGCCGCCAAACGCGACCACCGCAAGCTGGGCCGCGAGATGGATCTGTTCCACATGCAGGAAGAGGCCCCCGGCCAGATCTTCTGGCATCCCAACGGCTGGAAGATCTACACCACCCTGCAGGACTACATGCGCCGCCAGCAGGAACGCGACGGCTATGTCGAGGTGAACACGCCGCAGGTGGTGAACCGCAGGCTGTGGGAAGCCTCCGGCCACTGGGACAACTATCAGGAAAACATGTTCATCGTCGAAGTGGACGAGGAACACGCCCGCGAAAAGACCGTCAACGCGCTGAAGCCGATGAACTGCCCCTGTCACGTGCAGGTGTTCAACCAGGGTCTGAAATCCTATCGCGACCTGCCGCTGCGCATGGCCGAATTCGGTTCCTGCAACCGCTATGAACCCTCGGGCGCGCTGCACGGGATCATGCGGGTGCGCGGCTTCACCCAGGACGATGCGCATATCTTCTGCGAAGAGAAGGATATCGAGGCCGAAACCAAGAAGTTCATCGAGTTTCTGGCCAAGATTTACGCCGACCTCGGCTTCCACAACTGGACGGTGAAGCTCTCCACCCGCCCCGAAAAGCGGATCGGCACCGAGGAAAGCTGGGACCATGCGGAGGAATCGCTGGGTAACGCTTGCAATGCGGCCGGCTATGACTTCACCATCAACGAGGGCGAAGGCGCCTTCTACGGTCCCAAGCTGGAATTCGTGCTGACCGACGCCATCGGGCGCGACTGGCAATGCGGCACCCTGCAGGTGGACCCCAACCTGCCCGAACGACTGGATGCCAGCTATGTCGGCGCCGACGGGGCCAAGCACCGGCCGATCATGCTGCACCGTGCGGTCGTCGGGTCGTTCGAACGCTTCATCGGCATCCTGATCGAGGAACACGCCGGCAAGCTGCCGTTCTGGCTGGCGCCGCGTCAGGTGGTGGTCGCCTCGATCACCTCGGAGGCCGATGACTATGTGCGCGAGGTTGTCGCCACGCTGAAAGCCGCCGGCGTCCGGGCCGAGGCCGACACCCGCAACGAGAAGATCAACTACAAGGTCCGCGAACACTCGCTGTCGAAAGTGCCGGTGATTCTGGCCGTCGGCGCCCGCGAGGTAGAGGAACGCAGCGTCTCGGTGCGTCGTCTGGGCGAAAAACAGACCAGCAGCGCCACGCTCACGGAGATTACATCGGAGCTGTCGCAGGCCGCGACGCCGCCGGACCTTTTGTAACAATCGGCGGATTCTTGCCACCTTCCGGCCCGGGAAACCGGGCCGGAATGTAACAAACCCGGCCGAAACCGGCCCCTTCCCCCCTCTTTTCCCGCGTTCCGGTCACGCCGCCTGACGGCCGCGTGAGACACGGCGACGTGAGTTATTCGTTGCTCGGCGACAGGGCTAGTCTGGATGTGCGACAATCGAGACACGCACAACCAAGGAGGAACCCGATGTCCCATGCCGCCAAGACCCTGACCATCGCCAGCGCGCTGGCCACCGCCCTGACCCTGACCGCCCAGACCGAGGCCCAGGCCCAGAGCAAGGAAAAATGCTACGGCGTTGCGCTCGCCGGTCAGAACGACTGCGCCGCCGGTCCCGGCACCACCTGCGCCGGCACCTCGACCATGGATTACCAGGGCAATTCCTGGAAGCTGGTCGATGCCGGCACCTGCATGGATATGAAGCTGCCCGCGATGATGGACGGCACGCCGCGTATGGGCTCGCTCGAGCCGCTGGACCGCGACCGGCCGGCGTGAACCGGCTGCGGCGGGCGGGGCGCCCCTCGGCCCCCTGCCCGCCGCCTTCTCCGCCCCTCGGGGCGACCGCCGCAGGAGGAGAGATGATGACATCCGCCCGCCATCCGCAGATTTTGCCAAGCCTGCCCGCCGCCGCCGGCGTCGGCTATAAACCGCAGCATTTCGCCGCGCTCACGACCGATCCCGGTGCCGTGCGCTGGCTGGAGATTCACGCGGAGAATTACATGGGGGCCGGCGGCCGGCCGTTGGCGCAGCTGCGCCACCTTGCCGACAGCTTCCCGATCTCGGTCCATGGCGTCGGTCTCAGCATCGGCGGCGAGGCCGCGCTCGACCCCGATCACCTGTCGCGGCTGGGACATCTCTGCGACTGGCTGCAACCGGCGAGTTTTTCCGAACACCTGGCCTGGTCGACCCATGACAGTGCCTTTCTGAACGACCTGCTGCCGCTGCCCTATACCGATGCCACGCTGACGCGGGTCGCCGATCACATCGACCGGGTGCAGGAGGTGCTGGGCCGGCAGATGCTGCTGGAGAACCCGTCAAGCTACCTCGCCTTCGCCGAAAGCAGCTGGGAGGAACCCGCCTTTCTGGCCGAGTTGACCCGGCGCACCGGCTGCGGCCTGCTGCTCGACGTCAACAACGTCTTCGTCTCCGCCACCAACCTCGGCTTCTCGCCGCAGGCCTATATCGAGGCCTTCCCGCTGGACCAGGTCGCGGAAATCCACCTCGGCGGCCATGATGCCCAGGCGGACGATCACGGTGCGCCGCTGCTGATCGACAGCCACGGCGCGCCGGTGGCCGATCCGGTCTGGGCACTCTTGGAGCATGTGCTGGCAGGCAGTGGCGCCCGGCCGCTCCTGATCGAATGGGACACCGACGTGCCCGACTGGCCGGTCCTGGCCGCCGAAGCCCGCCGCGCCGACGCCGCCCTGCAGGAGGCCGCACCATCGCGGGTGCCGGCATGGGCGTAACCGAGACCGAATTCACCCAGGCCCTGCTGGCACCCGATCTGCCGGTGCCGGAGGGGCTCTGCGATGCGGCAGGCCACCCCGCCGGGCGCCGCTTCGCGGTCTATCGCAACAATGTCGCAGTGTCGCTGACCCGGGCGCTGCACGAAGGCTTTCCGGTGATTGCCCGACTGCTCGGCCCCGACAACATGGATGGTCTGGCCGGGCTGTTTCTGCGCGCCCATCCGCCGCGCTCGCCGGTCCTGATGCTCTATGGTGCCACCTTTCCGGCGTTTCTGGAGGGCCTCGAACAACTGGCCCATCTGGGGTATCTCGGCGATGTGGCCCGGCTGGAGCTGGCGTTGCGCCAGTCCTATCACGCCGCCGATGCCGAACCGGTCGACGCCGCTGCTCTCGCCGCCCTCCCGCCCGACCGGCTGGCCGCGTCCCGGCTCACCCTCGCCCCGGCGGTCCGGCTGGTCCGCTCGCCCTGGCCAATCCACGATATCTGGCGGTTCAACACCGAAGCGGATGCGCCGCAGCCGCGCGCCACGGCGCAGGACGTGCTGGTGGTGCGTCCGGAGTACGATCCCCGGCCCGTGCTCCTGCCCGCGGGTGGCGCCGTGTTTCTGGCCGCGCTGCGGGACGGCGTCCCCCTGGCCGAGGCCGATGCCGCCGCCCGGCGCGCGGCGGAGGCCTTCGCGCTCGCCCCGCTGTTGGCCGAGCTCCTGTCCGGTGGGGCGATCACCGGTATCGCGCCGGCATCATCCGAAGGGGAGGGTTAGATCATGCTGTCCGTTCTACCGCTCTATGCCGCTTTCAGCGCCCGGCTCGACCGGCTGGGCGACTGGCTCTTGCCGCTGCTGGCGCGCTTTGCCTTCGCGGCAACGCTGCTCTGGTATTACTGGTCCTCGGCGCTGACCAAGCTGGGTGACGGGCCCCTGGGGGTATTGCGCCCCTCCGCCGGTGCCTATGCGCAGATCTTCCCGCGCCAGTTCGAGGCAGCGGGCTATGACACCGAGGCGCTGACGCCGCTGCACGATCTGGTCGTTCTCAGCGGCACATTGGCCGAATTCGCCCTGCCGGCGCTGATCGTGCTGGGGGCGATGACCCGGGTTTCCGCGCTCGGCATGATCGGCTTCGTGCTGATCCAGTCGCTTACCGATGTCTTCGGCCACGGGCTGGGCTCTGCCAGCGGGGCCTGGTTCGACCGGATGCCCGATGGCGCGGTGCTGGACCAGCGGCTGCTCTGGACGCTGCTGCTGGCCTGCCTGGTGTTCAAGGGCGCCGGGCCGCTGTCGCTGGATGCGCTGCTGCGCCGGCGGATCAACTGACCCGCGCCGCCCGGCGCGGGATCAGAAATGCGCCTTTTCCTCATCCGGCTTGCCGGCGGCCACCGCCAGCACCCCGCCCAGGCCGACAAAGGCGATCGGGAACATGGTGAAAACGTTGAAGCCGAAGGCATAATACATGCCCGCCGTCGAGAAAAGCATCAGGATGCCGCCGACCAGCGCCCGGGCCCGCGCCATGGCGCCACCGGCGATCGCCAGAAGCGGCGACAGAATCGAGGTCACGCGGATCAGATCGACGTTGCCGACCTGCTGGAAGAACCCGTCCACCTCACCGAAATGGTCCACCGCCACGGTATAGCCGTAGCTGAAGAACCCTACGATCATGCCGACGATCCCGCCGATCAGGCCCAGAACCAGGGCTGCGTTGCGCATATCAACTGCCTCCTTGCTGGAGATCACATAAGCGGTCGGTCAGGAAACGCCAAGAGCCGCACGGGTTTGCGCCGTCCAGCCCAGATACATCTGCTCGCCATCGACGATCAGCGGCCGTTTCATCAGCGTCGGGTGCTCCCTGAGCAGATCGAGCGGCGGCCGTGCGCGTTCTGACTCGTCCAGACCCCGCCAGGTGGTGGACCGGGTGTTGACCAGCGCCGTCTCGAAGGCCGCCAGGGCGGCGCTCAGCACCGGCTCCGGCATACCGTCGCTGCGGACATCGACAAACTCCGCATCCGGCAGGGATTTCAGCGCCTTGCGGCAGGTATCGCAGGTTTTCAGCCCGTAGAGGATCAATTTCGTCTCCGTTGTCCGATGAACGCCTCTTGTGCAAATATTCGTCATGATTGGCCGGCGCATCCCCTTTTCCTTGATTTTTATGGCTTCCGTGCGATCCTTTTTCTGCGTTACCGCCGATCAGACACCGCCTTACCCAAGAAAGGCGGGCCTTCTGAGACACCGGTCGCGCCCCCGTGCTTGAGAGGATTGCGCGGGGCCAAGAGCAAGTCAGAAGGAGACACGGGACATGCCGACGGGCACCGTGAAATGGTTTAATACCACCAAGGGCTATGGCTTCATCGCACCGGATGAAGGCGGGAAAGATGTGTTTGTACATATTTCGGCCGTCGAACGGTCCGGTATGACCGGGCTGGCCGATAACCAGAAGGTTTCCTACGAGCTGCAGGATGGACGGGACGGCCGCCAGATGGCCGCTGATTTGAAAGCGCTGTAATCCATTCCCTTAAATGAATTTCGCCCGTCCCTGCCCCGCATGCCGGGGCGGGCGCCTACCCCTCCGGCGTCGCCCGGTCCGGATCGGACGGGATCGCCGGCGGCGTCAGCGTCTGCCAGGCCTCCCCCATCGCCAGCAGACAGGAGGTGCCGGTCGCATAGGTCGCGACCAGCGCCCAAGTTCCCTTTTCCGTGGTCCAGACCTCCATCACCTGTTCGCGGTCGCGGATGCCGCTGGCGTTCCGGCTCTGACCCATGCGGCGGCTCAGGCGGTCATACATCTGCCCCGTCGGCTCGCACAGCACCTCCGCCACCGGAGATTGCGCGCCTGCCGGCGCGGCGAGGCCGAGAAAGGGCAGGACCAGCACAGGGGCGAGGGATCGGAACATGCCCCACAGTGTAACGAAAAGATGACAAGATGTATAGCTTATGGCTATACATTCGCACCACCATCCGCCAACAGCTCCCGGGTCAGCGGGCAGGCCTGCCCGTCATAGAAGGTCGCCAGCACCTCGGCAAACGGCGCGCCGCCGCCGGCCGCTGCGAACAATGTCGCCGACGAACGGAGTTTGATCGCGTCCACCGGCCCCAGAATCGCCTCGGCCGACCGGTCGGGATGCAGCAGCATCGCCGCCATCGCCTCCCGCAGCCTCGCCCCCAGTACCGGATCGGCAAGATAGGCCCGCGCCTCGGTCAGATCGGCAATGCCATAGCGCAGTGCCGTCGGCGACCGGCCAAGCCCCCTGAGCTGGGGGAAGATGAACCACATCCAGTGGCTCTGTTTCGCGCCGGCGCGCAGCTCGTCCAGGGCACGGGGGTAGACGCCGTCCTGGGCGACGAGGAAACGGGAGAGATCGGCCATGGCCCAAAGATAGACCGCGTGCCCGTCACGGCAAACGCCTGGTCACGATAATCGTCCACGCAGCGGACGGCGCGCCTGCGGGCACTGGACAAGCCGGACGTTTCGGCGCCAAATCCGGAACATGGATCTGCACAGCACCTTTCCCGGCGTTCCCGACCTGAAACGGCGTGCCCGCCGGCGGCTGCCGAAATTCGTCTGGGAATATCTGGACAGCGGCACCGGCACCGAGGCCACCAAGGCGCGCAACCGCAGCGCGCTGGATGCGGTGGGCTTCCTGCCCTCGGTGCTGCACGGACCGCAGAGCCCGGATCTCTCGGCCCGTTTCCTGGGCCAGGAATTCCCCCTGCCCTTCGGCTTCGCCCCGGTCGGCATGTCGGGGCTGATCTGGCCCGACGCCGAGGGCCATCTGGCCCGCGCCGCCGCCGCGGCCGGCCTGCCCTACAGCCTCTCCACCGTCGCCAGCCAGAGCCCCGAGGACCTGGCGCCGCATCTGGGCGCACACGGCTGGTTCCAGCTCTATCCGCCGAAGGACGAAGGCATCCGCAGCGACATGTTGGCGCGCGCCCGCGATGCCGGCTTCCGCGCGCTGATCCTGACGGTCGATGTGCCGGTGGCCTCGCGCCGCGAACGCCAGACCCGCTCCGGCCTGACCCAGCCGCCGAAACTGACCCCGCGGCTGCTGGCCCAGGTCGCCCTGCGGCCGGCCTGGGCACTGGGGATGGCGCGGCGCGGCATGCCGCATATGCGCACCCTCGACAAATACACCGATGCCGCCAGCGCCGCGCTCTCCTCCACCGCGCATGTGGGCTATCTGCTGCGCACCTCGCCGGATATGGACTATGTCCGCTGGCTGCGGGACCATTGGGACGGACCGCTGCTGATCAAGGGCATCCTGCGCCCGGAGGATGCCGCGCCGCTGGAAGAGATCGGGGTCGATGCGCTCTGGGTTTCGAACCACGCCGGCCGCCAGTTCGACGGCGCCCCCGCCGCGATCGAGGCCCTGCCGCGGATCCGCGCCGCCACCCGGCTGCCGCTGGTGTTCGACAGCGGTGTCGAAGGCGCGCTCGACATCCTGCGCGCCCGGGCGCTGGGGGCCGATTTCGTCATGCTGGCCCGGGCGCCGCACTATGCGGTCGCGGCCCTGGGGGCGGCGGGTCCGGCGCATCTGATCGACCTGCTGCGACAGGATCTGATCGCCAACATGGGCCAGCTGGGAATGGATTCGCTCGCCGCGCTGCCGGCGCCGATGTCGCTTCCGACACCGCCCATGCCGCTCCCGGTCCCGTGAAAAATTGATCGTCCCCCGATAGCGCAACCATGCTGGTCAGTGCGCAAAAACGCCGCTACGCATTTTGGCCAGACCGCGCTGCACTGCAGCGACACCCGCAAGACCAACAGAGGTGACAATGTCCGACTTCCGCAAAATCCTGATCGCCAATCGGGGTGAGATCGCCATCCGCGTGATGCGCGCCGCCAACGAGATGGGAAAGAAGACCGTCGCAATCTATGCGGAGGAAGACAAGCTCAGCCTGCACCGGTTCAAGGCGGATGAGGCCTATAAGATCGGCGAAGGCATGGGGCCGGTGGCCGCCTACCTGTCGATCGAAGAAATCATCCGGGTCGCCCGCGAAAGCGGCGCCGACGCGATTCACCCCGGCTACGGGCTGCTGAGCGAAAACCCCGATTTCGTCGATGCCTGCGAAAAGGCCGGCATCACCTTCATCGGGCCGAAGGCGGAAACCATGCGCGCGCTCGGCGACAAGGCCAGCGCCCGTAAGGTCGCCATCGCCGCCGGTGTGCCGGTGATCCCGGCGACCGAGGTGTTGGGCGACGACATGGAGGCGATCAAGGCCGAGGCCGAGGAGATCGGCTTTCCGCTGATGCTGAAAGCCTCCTGGGGCGGTGGCGGTCGTGGCATGCGGCCGATCCAGAATGCCAAGGAACTGCCCGAAAAGGTGATGGAGGGCCGCCGCGAGGCGGAGGCCGCCTTCGGCAATGGCGAGGGTTATCTGGAGAAGATGATCACCCGCGCCCGCCACGTCGAGGTTCAGATCCTCGGCGACAAGCATGGCGGCATGTACCACCTCTATGAACGCGACTGCTCGGTACAGCGGCGGAACCAGAAAGTGGTGGAACGCGCGCCGGCGCCCTACCTCACCGATGCGCAGCGTGAAGAGATCTGCGAGCTCGGCTACAAGATCTGCAAGCACGTCAATTATGAATGCGCCGGCACCGTCGAGTTCCTGATGGATATGGAGACGGAGAAGTTCTACTTCATCGAGGTGAACCCACGCGTCCAGGTCGAACATACCGTCACCGAAGAGGTCACCGGTATCGACATCGTGCAGGCGCAGATCCTGATCGCCGAGGGCAAGACCATCGCCGAGGCGACCGGCAAGGCCAGCCAGGAGGATATCCGGCTGAACGGTCACGCGCTGCAGACCCGGATCACCACCGAGGACCCGCAGAACAACTTCATCCCCGATTACGGCCGCATCAGCGCCTATCGCACCGCCACCGGCATGGGCATCCGGCTGGACGGCGGCACGGCTTACGCCGGCGGCGTCATCACCCGCTATTACGACTCGCTGCTGGTCAAGGTCACCGCCCATGCGCAGACGCCGGAAAAGGCGATCTCGCGGATGGACCGGGCGCTGCGGGAATTCCGTATCCGCGGAGTCAGCACCAATATCTCCTTCGTCGAGAACCTGCTGAAGCACCCGACCTTCCTGAACAACACCTATACCACCAAGTTCATCGACGAGACGCCGGCGCTGTTCCACTTCCCGAAACGGCAGGACCGCGGCACCAAGGTGCTGACCTATATCGCCGATATCACGGTGAACGGTCACCCCGAGACCAAGGACCGGCCGCTGCCGCGCAGCGACATCAAGCTGCCCCGCCCCCCGGCGCGGAAGGCCGAGCCGCAGATGGGCACCCGTAACCTGCTGGAGCAGAAGGGCCCGCAGGCGGTGGCCGACTGGATGCGGGCGCAACCGCAGCTTCTGATCACCGACACCACCATGCGCGACGGGCATCAGAGCCTGCTGGCCACCCGGATGCGGTCGATCGACATGATCCGCGTGGCGCCGGCCTATGCCGCCAACCTGCCACAGCTCTTCTCGGTGGAATGCTGGGGCGGGGCGACCTTCGATGTCGCCTATCGCTTCCTGCAGGAATGCCCCTGGCAGCGGCTGCGCGACCTGCGCGAGGCGATGCCGAACCTGATGACGCAGATGCTGCTGCGCGGCAGCAACGGCGTCGGCTATACCAACTACCCCGACAACGTGGTGCAGGCCTTCGTCAAGGAGGCGGCGCAGGGCATCGACGTCTTCCGCGTCTTCGACAGCCTCAACTGGGTCGAGAACATGCGCGTCGCCATGGATGCGGTGGTCGAGCAGAACAAGATCTGCGAAGGCACCATCTGCTATACCGGCGACCTGCTGGATCCGGACCGGTCGAAATACGATCTGAAGTACTACATCGGCATGGCCAAGGAACTGGAGGCCGCCGGCGCCCACGTGCTGGGGCTGAAGGACATGGCCGGACTGATGAAGCCCGCCTCGGCCAAGGCGCTGGTCCGCGCGCTGAAGCAGGAAGTCGGCCTGCCGATCCACTTCCACACCCACGACACCGCCGGTGTCGCCATCGCCTCGATCATGGCGGCGGCGGAGGCCGGGGTGGATGCGGTCGATTGCGCGATGGACAGCTTCTCGGGCAACACCAGCCAGGCGACGCTGGGATCGGTGGTCGAGGCGATGCGCCACACCGACCGCGACACCGGGCTGGACATCAGGGCGATCCGCGAGATCAGCGATTACTTCGAAGCGGTGCGCGGCCAGTACGCGGCATTCGAATCCGGCCTGCAGGCGCCTGCCTCCGAGGTCTATCTGCACGAGATGCCGGGCGGGCAATTCACCAACCTCAAGGCGCAGGCGCGCTCCATGGGGCTGGAGGACCGCTGGCACGAGGTGGCGCAGATGTATGCCGACGTGAACCAGATGTTCGGCGATATCGTCAAGGTGACGCCCTCGTCCAAGGTGGTCGGCGACATGGCCCTGATGATGGTCAGCCAGGGGCTGAGCCGCGCCGAAGTCGAGGATCCGAAGGTCGATGTCAGCTTCCCCGACTCGGTCATCGACATGATGCGCGGCAACCTTGGCCAGCCCCCGGGCGGCTTCCCCGACACCATCCTGAAAAAGGTGCTGAAGGACGAGGCCCCCAATACCGAACGCCCGGGCAAGCATCTGCCCGCCGTCGATCTGGACGAGACCCGCGCCAAGCTGAAGGAAGAACTGGAAGGCAAGCATATCGATGACGAGGATCTGATGGGCTACCTGATGTATCCCAAGGTCTTCCTCGACTACATGGGGCGCCACCGCACCTATGGGCCGGTGCGCACCCTGCCGACCAAGGCCTTCTTCTACGGCATGGAGCCCGGCGAAGAGATCAGCGCCGAGATCGACCCCGGCAAGACACTGGAAATCCGCTGCCAGGCCGTGGGCGAGACCGACGAGAACGGCGAAGTGAAGGTCTTCTTCGAACTGAACGGCCAGCCCCGGACCATCCGGGTGCCGAACCGCCTGGTGCAGGCCAATACCGTCGCCCGGCCCAAGGCCGAGCAGGGCAATGCCAACCACATCGGCGCGCCGATGCCCGGCGTCGTCGCCACCGTCACGGTGCAGGCGGGCCAACAGGTCAAGGAAGGCGATCTCTTGCTGACCATCGAGGCGATGAAGATGGAAACCGGCCTGCACGCGGAACGCGACGCCACCATCAAGGCGATCCACGTCACCCCCGGCACCCAGATCGATGCCAAGGATCTGCTGATCGAACTGGAGTGATCTCCAACCCGGCACCGCGCCCGCTCCGGCGCGGTGCCGCTACGGCATCATGGACCTGTCTCCGCCCCGCCCCAAGTCAGTCGGCAGGGAGGGATTTTTCGTAAGAGATCGACAGGACATGCCGACCATTTTTCCGAGTATTACCCCCATCTATGCCGCGCTGATCGCGGTCGTCTTCCTCGCGCTCAGCGCGCGCGTCATCACCTACCGCCGCCGGACCGCGCAGACGCTCGGCGATCATGGCGATCCTGCCCTGCTGGCGCGGATGCGCGCCCAGGCCAATTGTGCCGAATATGCGCCGATCGGCCTGCTGCTTCTGCTGATGATCGAGATGCAGGGCACCCCCGCCCTGGCGGTTCAGGCACTGGGGCTGGCATTGCTGCTGGGCCGCATCCTGCACGGGCTCAGCTTCACCGACAGCCGGCCCCGGCTGCCGCTGCGAATCGCGGGCATCGTCCTCACCCTGGTGATGATCGGCCTCTCGGCGCTGGCTCTGCTCACCCGCGCGCTGATCTGACCCGGGCCTTCGGGGCGGCGCCGTCCACATCAATGCCCGGCGCCGCCCGACCCGCCCCCGGGCATCCCCATGATAACCCGGAAGATTTTGCATAATTTATCTTTCCCATAACAATTGAACGGAAAGATTTTTCGGATTCTATAAGCCCGAGCCGGGGCGCACACCGTACCGTGTGGGCGGCGGACGCCTGTTCGGCGGGAAAGGACGTCATGTCGACCTATACGATCACGCTCATTCCGTTGTCGGAGCTGAGCTTCATCGGACAGACACCGTCGAGCTATCAGTTTCAGTCCGGCTCCGGGTCCGGCTGGAACTGGGGCACATATAAATTCACCTATTCCAACGCCGATCTGGTCGATATCGCAGTGTCCGATGACGACGACAGGCTGCAGGACGACCCCGCCAACCCGGAGTGGAGCGGTGGCGATTTCACCGCCCACAGCCAGGTGATCGGCGACACTGTCACCGTGGCCGGCACCACCTATGGCGCCGGTCTGCGGATCGAGGACGAATACGAACTCTGGGTCCGCGATCAGGACGGCACGCTTTATCGTCTGGTGGCGGTCAGCGTCGACGACGACCCGAGCAATCCCTACTCCGGCAATACGGTGATCGGATTTACCTTCGATGGCGACTGGCCGGAGGACGGCACCAAGCTGACCATCGTCCGCGGCTCGGGCGAGGACGGCCAGGAAATGGGCGCGCCGGTCTGTTTCACCGGCGGGACCCTGATCGCGACGCTGCGCGGCGAGGTCCCGGTGGAGGAGCTGCAGACGGGCGACCGGGTGCTGACGCTGGACAATGGACCGCGGCCGCTGCGCCTGATCGTGTCGCGCCGGCTGGATGCCGCGGCGCTGCAGCGGGCGCCAAAGCTGCGACCGGTGCGGATCGCCGCCGGCGCGCTCGGCCCCCGGGTCCCGCGTGAGGATCTGCTGGTCTCGCAACAACACCGCATGCTGGTGTCCTCGCGCATCGCGCTGCGGATGTTCGACGCGGCAGAGGTGCTGGTGGCGGCCAAGCATCTGATCGGCGCACCGGGGATCACCCTGGCCCGCGACCTGCCGGAGGTGACCTATTACCACTTCCTCTTCGATCAGCATCAGATCGTCAGCGCCAATGGCGCGCTCAGCGAATCCCTGTTCACCGGGCCGGAGGCGCTGAAGACCATCGCGCCTGAGGGCCGCGAAGAGATATTGGCACTGTTTCCCGAGCTTCTGGATCACCCCGGCCTGCGGCCGGTGCCGGCACGGCTGATGATCAAGGGCAAGGACGCCAAGGCGATGACCGCGCGCCACCGCAAGCACCGGCGGCCGTTTCTGGAACCCCTGCCCCCGACCGCGGAGCCCGCCCGCGCCTGACCGCAGGCCGCGACACCCGGCCGGGAATTTCGCCCTCCGACGGCCGGTTCAAAAATCCGGTCGTCGGGTGCATTTTCCTCTTGCAGCCTCAGCCGGATGTTTATATCTCACGCCTCACTCAAGGACGCGGGCGTAGCTCAGGGGTAGAGCACAACCTTGCCAAGGTTGGGGTCGTGAGTTCGAATCTCATCGCCCGCTCCAGAGAGTATCAAAGACCTACCCAAGGATGCGGGCGTAGCTCAGGGGTAGAGCACAACCTTGCCAAGGTTGGGGTCGTGAGTTCGAATCTCATCGCCCGCTCCAAAATATATCAAGACAGCAGAACAGATTGCCGGACCCGACAGGGGTCCGGGCTGTCTTGTGCCAGCTCTATGGCGCCGATCCCTTCCCCCCCTCCGGCGCTGAGAACCGGCGCCGCGGCCATCTAGACCGCGGCCGCGACCCGGCGCAGCCCCTGGCGCCAGAACCGCAGCATCAGCAGCACCGCCGCGCAGGCCAGCCCCGCCACCAGCCCCAGCCAGATGCCGATGCCGCCCATTCCGAAGGTGAAGCCCAGCAGATAGGAGGCCGGCAGCCCCACCGCCCAGTAGGACAGCGCCGCGATCACCATCGGCATGCTGGTGTCCTGCACCCCGTGCAGCAGCCCCAGTGCCACCACCTGGCCGCCATCGACCAGCTGAAACAGCGCCGCCGCCGCCAGCAACCCGACGCCGATGGCCAGGATCTCCGCCCGCTGCGGATCGTGCGGGTCCAGGAAGAGCGCAATCAGCCCCTCGGGCCAGAGCAGGAACAGCGCGCTGGCCAGCAGCGCCAGCGCCAGCGATATCGCCACCACCACCGCCGCGCCCCGCGCCATATGCGCCCGGTCGCCCCGGCCATAGGCATTGCCGGCCCGCACCGTCGCCGCGTTGCTGAGCCCCATATGCACCATGAAGGTGGCCGAGCTGAGCTGCAGCGCGATGCCATGCGCCGCCAGCGGCACCGTGCCCAGCCAGCCCATCATCAGCGAGGAGGCGGTGAACAGCGTCACTTCGCTGAGGCTGGTCAGCCCGATCGGCACCCCCAGCCGGAAGACCTGGGCGAACATCTCCCAATCGGGGCGCCAGAAGCGGCGGAACAGCTCCTGTTCCGGCAGCGCGCGCAACACATAGACCCAGACCGCGAGCAGAGAGATCGCCTGCGTCACCAGAGAGGCCAGCGCCGCCCCGCGAATGCCCAGCGCCGGCAATCCGCCGTGACCGAAGATCAGCAAGTAATTCGCCCCGGCGTTGATTACCGCCGCCAGCACCGTGATCCACAGAACCACCTGCGTGCGCTCCAGCGCCGCGAGATAGGATTTCAGCACCACCACAAGCAGCGCCGGAAACAGGCCCCAGCCCGAAATCCGCAGATAATGCGCCGCATCGGCGGAGACCTCCGCCGCCTGCCCCATGGACCGCAGGATCGGCTCCGCCCACCACAGCAACGGCATCGCGATGGCAGCGAAGAGCAGCGACAGCCACAGCCCCATGCGGGTGGCCCGCCGGGCGCTGACCTCGTCGCCCTCGGCCACCGCGGCGGCGACCATCGGCATCACCGCCCAGCCGAAGCCGGCGCCGGTCAGGAACAGCACGAAGAAATATCCCGCCGCCAGCGTCACCGCCGCCAGCGCCTCGACCCCGTACCAGCCCAGCATCACACTGTCGGTCAGGCCGATGGCGAACTGGGCCAGATGGCCGCCCACCAGCGGCAGCCCCAGCGCCAGCAGCGCCCGGGCGTGGCCGGCATATGTCATCCTCTGCGTCATGCCACAGGCCTTAGGGGCGCCTCCCCCGCAAGGCAAGAGGCCGGCGCCCGGCTCTGGCCGGCCTGTGACCTTCCTGTGACCTTAACGCGACCGCTGCTGATCCGGGTGCAGCGCGGTTCCCAGCATGTGGTCCGATTTGTGGATGACGTGATGCGCCTGCCCGACGATCAGGGGATCGGGGCTGCCCACCAGTTCGACGTCCTTGTCGGGGTAATCAACCGAGGCCAGGAAATGCCGCATGCAGTTCAGCCGGGCGCGTTTCTTGTCGTTGGATTTGACGATGGTCCAAGGCGCATCGGCGGTGTCAGTGTAGAAGAACATCGCCTCTTTCGCCTCGGTGTAATCGTCCCACTTGTCCAGAGAGGCCTTGTCGATCGGCGACAGCTTCCACTGTTTCAGCGGGTCGGTTTCCCGCGATTTGAAGCGCCGCATCTGCTCGTCCCGGGTGACCGAGAACCAGTATTTGTAAAGCCGCACACCGGAGCGCACCAGCATCCGCTCCAGCTCCGGGGTCTGGCGCATGAACTCAAGATATTCGTTCGGCGTGCAGAAGCCCATCACCCGCTCGACCCCGGCGCGGTTGTACCAGGACCGGTCGTAGAACACCATTTCCCCGCTGGTCGGCAGCTCCTGGATATAGCGCTGAAAGAACCATTGCCCCTTCTCTTCCCAGGTCGGCTTGTTCAGCGCCACCACCCGGGAAGAGCGGGGATTGAGATGCTCCATGAACCGCTTGATGGTGCCACCCTTGCCGGCGGCATCGCGTCCCTCGAACAGCAGCACGAATTTCTCGCCGGTCTCCTGCGCCCAGAGCTGCACCTTCAGCAGTTCAGCCTGCAGCATGGCCTTCTCCGCCTCATAGACACGGCGGCCCATCTTGCGGCGATAGGGATAGCGCCCGGTTTCGAAAGCGCGGCGCACCTCCTCGCGGGTGGGCACCGGATGCGACAGTGGACGCGTGGGCGCGGCCCCGGGCGTCTCCTCCGGCGCGGCGGCTTCTGCGGGCGCCGAGGGCGAGGCGGTAGGCGTGGCGGCGGGCGGCGTGGCGGCCTCGGCAGGGGTCGGCGCCTCAGTGGCGGCGGCGGAGGGGACAGTCATGGCGATCTCCTGGCTGTTGACGGGACTTATGTTAGCCCTAACGGCGGCGCCTGACCTTGATCACTGTCAAGAAACTGTCACAAACCCTCCTCCGCATTCCCTGTTGCCCGCCGATCCGGCAGCGCTAGAGTGGATGCATGTATACCGAGACCGTCGATCTGAACGGGCATCCGTTCTTTCTCCGCCACTGGGGCAACCCGGAGAACCCACCGCTTTTGCTGCTGCACGGCTTTCCCGAATATGGCGGCGCCTGGTCCGATCTGGCGCCGCTGCTGGCCGAGCGGTTTCACTGTATCGCCCCCGACCAGCGTGGCTATGGCCAGAGCTGGGCACCCGATGACATCGGCGCCTATCGCGGCTCGGAACTGGTCGGCGACATGGCTGCACTGATCGCGCATCTTGGCGGCGGCCCCCTGACCGTGATGGGCCATGACTGGGGCGCCGCCGTGGCCTATGGGCTGGCGATGTTCCACCCGGAACTGGTCAGCCGCCTGATCATCGCCAATGGCGTCCACCCGGTGCCGTTCCAGCGCGCCCTGGCCGAGGGAGGCGCCCAGGCGGAAGCCTCGCAATATATCCTGTCGCTGCGCCGCGAGGGGTCCGAGGACCGGCTGGCCGCCAATGACTTCGCCAGGATGAAGGAGCTCTTCCTCGCCAAGATGGACCATGGCTGGATGACGCCAGCGAAACTGGCGGAATACACCGCAGAATGGTCCCGCCCCGGCCGCCTGAAGACAATGATCCACTGGTATCGCGCCTCTCCCCTGAAGGTGGCGAAACCCGGAGAACCGATCACCGACCTGCCGGAGCTGCCGAAGGAGCGGCTGATGGTGCGTTGCCCGCATCTGCTGCTCTGGGGGCTGGGCGACACCGCGCTGCTGCCCGCCGCGACCGAAGGGCTTGAGGATTTCGCCCCCGACCTGACCCGGATCAGCTTCAACGGGGCCGACCACTGGCTCTGCCACCAGATCCCTGCCCTGCTGGCGCGCAGCATCCTGGAATGGTGCGACCGGCCCTGAGCGAACCGCGGGGGGCCACTTCCCCCCGCCCCGCCGCTCTGGCATACTGGCCCCCAACCAAGACAAAAGAGCAGCCGAGCATGCCTGACGACCTCCTCACCGGGACCGACGCCTCCACCTATGACGCCTCCTCCATCGAAGTGCTGGAAGGGCTCGAACCCGTTCGTAAACGCCCCGGCATGTATATCGGCGGCACCGACGAACGCGCGCTGCACCATATGGTGGCCGAAGTGCTCGATAACTCGATGGACGAGGCCGTCGCCGGCCACGCCAACCGGATCGAGGTGGAGCTGCACGAGGATTATTCCATCACCATCCGGGACAACGGCCGCGGTATCCCGATCGACCCGCACCCGAAGTTTCCCGGCAAATCGGCGCTGGAGGTGATCCTTTGCACCCTGCACGCCGGCGGCAAATTCTCCGGCAAGGCCTATCAGACCTCCGGTGGTCTGCACGGGGTCGGTGCCTCGGTGGTCAACGCGCTGTCCGATCTGATGATCGTTCAGGTGGCGCGCGACAAGACGCTCTATGAACAGCGATTCTCCCGTGGTATCCCGCAGGGGCCGGTGGAAAAGATCGGCGCGGCGCCGAACCGCCGCGGCACCACCGTCACCTTCCACGCCGATCCGGAGATTTTCGGCTCGCACCGGTTCAAGCCGGCGCGGCTGTTCAAATCCATCCGCTCCAAGGCCTATCTGTTCTCCGGCGTCGAAATCCGCTGGAAATCCGCCATCGACGACGGCGACACCCCGACCGAGGCGAGCTTTCATTTCCCCGGCGGTCTGGCCGATTACCTGAAAGAGACGCTGAACGGCGTCTCCACCTATGCCGATCAGCCGTTTTCCGGCACCGTCGAGTTTCAGGAACGCTTCGGCACCCCCGGCAAGGTGGAATGGGCGATCAACTGGACGCCGTCGCGCGACGGTTTCATCCAGTCCTATTGTAACACCGTGCCGACGCCGGAGGGCGGCACCCACGAGGCCGGCTTCTGGGCGGCGATCCTCAAGGGCATCCGCGCCTATGGCGAGCTGGTGAACAACCGCAAGGCCAAGGAGATCACCCGCGACGACCTGACCACGGGCGGCTGCGCGCTGGTCTCCTGCTTCATCCGCGAGCCGGAGTTCGTCGGCCAGACCAAGGACCGGCTGGCCACGGTCGAGGCGCAGCGGCTGGTGGAGAACGCCGTGCGCGACCACTTCGACAACTGGCTGGCCGCCGACACCAAATCCGCCGGCGCCATCCTGGATTTCCTGATCCTGCGGGCGGAGGAACGGCTGCGGCGCAAGCAGGAAAAGGAAACCCAGCGCAAGACCGCCACCAAGAAGCTGCGCCTGCCCGGCAAGCTGGTCGATTGTTCCGCCACCAACCGCGACGGCACCGAATTGTTCATCGTCGAGGGTGACTCGGCCGGCGGCTCTGCCAAGATGGCGCGCGACCGCAAGACCCAGGCGCTGCTGCCCTTGCGCGGCAAGATCCTGAACGTACTGGGTGCCGCCAGCTCCAAGCTGGGCCAGAACCAGGAGATCAACGACCTGAGCCAGGCGCTCGGCGTCGGACTGGGCACCAAGTTCAACATCGACGATCTGCGCTACGACAAGATCATCATCATGACCGACGCCGATGTCGACGGGGCGCATATCGCCTCGCTGCTGATGACCTTCTTCTTCACCCAGATGCGGCCGATGATTGACAGCGGCCACCTCTATCTGGCCTGCCCGCCGCTGTTCCGCCTGACCCAGGGGGCCAAACGGGTCTATTGCCTGGACGAGGCCGAACGCGATGCCTGGCTGGAAAAGGGCCTGGGCGGCAAGGGCAAGATCGACGTCAGCCGGTTCAAGGGTCTGGGCGAGATGGACGCCAAGGACCTGAAGGAAACCACCATGGACCCGAAGTCGCGCAAGCTGATCCGGGTCACCATCGACGAGGACGAACCCGGAGAGACCGGCGATCTGGTGGAACGGCTGATGGGCAAGAAGCCCGAGCTGCGGTTCCAGTACATCCAGGAGAACGCGCGGTTCGTCGAGGAGCTGGATGTGTGAGTGATTGCGGCCTGCACTGGACAGAGTACTTTAAAGCGCTTGGCCCCACCCTTATTGCAATATTTGTTGCGTATGTCGCTTACCAGCAGTGGCAAGTGAACAGGGCTACGCTGAGAGAAAAACTCTTCAACCGTCGTTTTGCGGTATTCAAGGCTACACAGGCCTTCCTCTCTACAGTCCTGAAGGATGGACACGTCTCGAACGACGCCCTGCTGGGATTTCACGAGCCCCCGCAACTGGCGCGCTTTCTTTTCGACCGCGAGTTGTCGGATTACTTGGGCAATATTCGTACGAAGGCCTTAGAAGCACGTATGTTTGCACGCAAAGCCGAAGCCGATCACAACACTGATGCTCTGGAACGCGAAGCAGAATCTCTGATCTGGCTTAACGATCAGATCCCGGCCATCTTCGAAAAGTTCGAACCATGGCTGGGTTTTAAGAAACATCGGTAGAGCCATTGGCCCGGCTACCGCGCCCTCCCTCGGGGGGCGTGTCGGGCGCGTGCCCAAATCTGCGATTTGGGCATTGGGAACCTACCTCCAAACAGCAAAAGGCCCGCCCCCACAGGGGACGGGCCTTTCTTCAATCCCTATCTAAGGCTCAGTTGCCCGAGGCGGTCGGGAAAACCGGCACGGCGCTGCCGCCGGCGGCTTTCAGTACCGCGATCCGCTCCTGTGTCTGGCCCAGCACCGGCGCGGCGCCGGACGCCGCGGCGGCGAGCGCCACCTGCATCCAGCTCGACGCCACCTGCGGCGAGGCCGGCGCTGTTCCGAAGCCTTCGCGCAGTTGGTGGCTGACCATCTCGCCATAGCCGCCCTGCCCCGCCGCCGCCAGCAGCACGGCCGAGGCCAGCGCCATCTCCGGATCATCGGCGCGGTAGCCGGCCCCCAGGCAGACCTTGCCGCCCGAAATCAGCTGCGCCATCGGCTGGCCAGAGGCCTCCAGAAACCCTTTGGTCCCGGCCATCACCTGCGCCGCCGGGGCGCTGTCGATCGCGGCAATCTGCGGCGCGATGGCCTGGGTCAGCCCTTCGCATTGCGCCTCGATCTGATCGCGGGTCATATTCGGGATCGTCGCCTCGATCCGGGCGCCATCGGACATCGCCTGGGTCCGCGCCAGGCAGAACTGTTCGTTCAGGGCGACGCCGGTATCGGCGATCTGGCCGGCCATGCTCAGCCCGCCATTGGCGGCGCTGCGCACATTGACCTGATCGCAGTGATCCCGCATCGACACCTCCTGCGCCTGAAAGCCGAAGCTGGGCAGCGCGCCGGTATCGGCCCGCGCGGTAACCGGTTCCGGCTGGGTCGCCACTGGCGCGACCGGGGCCGGCATCGGCGCCGGGGCCGGGGTCACTGCCATCTGCGGCTGCTGTGTCTGCATCTGCGGCGTGGCGATGCCCAGCTGTTCGTTGCGGTAGGTCCGCAGCAGCCCGGGATAGCCCTGCGTGGCCACGATCTGATTGTAGGGGGCCATATGCGAACTGGCCTGCGAACGCTGGTAGCTGCCCAGCAGGAAATCCTGTTCATGCTGATCGAGATAGCCGTCAACGACATAGCCCATATCGGCCTGATAACGACGAATGCCGGACCGGCTGTTGCGGCCCAGAACCCCGTCCGGCGTGCCGACATGATAGCCGAAATAGTTCAGCGCCATCTGCACCTGACGGTTGGTTTCCCGCTGCGAGGAGGAGACGGTGCTGCGCTGCACGGTGGTGGTCTTGCGCTGCTTGTTCTTGTTCATCTCGTTGACGATGATGCCGCCCAGAATCGCCCCGCCGATCAGAGAGGCCGCATCATTGGCCTGAGCGCGGCCGGCGGCCGCGACAATCATGCTGGCCGCCGCCAGCGATGCACAAAGATTACGTTTCAACATCTTATGTCCTCACCCAAAAATGCGACCGGGCTTGCCGGCGACTGCGGCCCCGAGCTGGCGCAAAATGCGCCGCCGACACCGCCGAGAGGTTCTGAATAAACCAATCAACACTCACAGAAGTGTGACCAAGACGCAGGTGTCCTGTCAAGCGCCGGCGCCCTCACCGCGCTCCGGCGGCCCGGTCCCGCCGAACCGGCGCGGGCCCGTCAGCAGGTTTCAGCCGGTGCGGGCGCGGCTCTGGGCCAGGTCTGTGGGGAATTCCGTCACATCCATGCCGCGGCTGTAGAACCGCATTCCGGCCCGGCCGCCCCGCTTTGCCGCATAGAGCGCCATATCGGCCTGATTGAGCAGTTCCAGCGGATCGCAATCGGGCATCTCGGTCGAGATCGCGATGCCGATACTGGCCGAGATACGGCAGCTCTGGCCGTGAAACCGCATCGGCTGCTCCAGCCGGTCGATCAGCCGCCGCGCGATCCGCTGCAGTCGCGGTCGGTCGGTCAGGTGATCGAAGACGATCACGAATTCGTCGCCGCCGGCCCGGGCCACGGTATCTTCGCGCCGGGTTTCCTCGACCAGCACCCGGGCCACCTGCTGCAGCACGTAATCGCCGGCCGCATGGCCCAGCGTGTCGTTCACCTGCTTGAAGAAATCCAGATCGATATGCATCAGCGCATAGGGCATGCCGCCGCCAGCCTTGCGGGCCAGCACATGTTCCATCGCGCGGCGGTTCTTCAGGCCGGTCAGCGTGTCGGTAAAGGCCTGTTCCTCGGCCGAGATCTTGGCCGCCTGCAGCCGCAGGTTCAGCTGCCGCGACGCCTCCATCGCCACCGAATTCGCTTCCGCCAGATAGAGCAGTTCGATCGCCGGGTCGGTGGAGGAGAAATCAGCGCTGGTGAGGTGATAATCGCGCACCGCCTCGACCACCGAAATCCCGAAGGACAGCTTGACCACCGCGCCGCCGGTCATACCGACGATCAGCCCCTTGAGGGCGGTGCGCGGCGCGGTGCGAAAACTGAGATTCAGCTTGCCACCCTTCGCCGCCAGCAGATCGGTGAACGCGCCGACACAGCGCGGTCGGGTCAGATCGAAGAGATCGAGGAACCGCTGCCCCTCCAGCACCTCGTCCGGGCGCAGTTTCTGCATGGTCGGACCGACATGGGTGACAACCCCGGATTCGTCCAACAGCATGTACATCGGGCAGAGCAGATTGAGCATCCGCAGCAGATCGTCGTTCTGAATCATCCCGCTCTCACTCCCAGTTCGAAGGCGCGCCCTTCGGCGAAAGCGGATTCGACCAGCAGGATCGCGATCACCTCCGCGCCGCCGCGCGCACCGGCATGTTCCAGCATGACCAGCGACCCGTAATCGTCCGCCATGGCCCGCAGAATGCCCATCATCACCCAGCCGAAGCCCGGCAGCCCCGGTTCGCAGGTCAGGCTGAACTGCCCCGGGCGGATTTCCCGCAGCTCCATCGCCGGCAGAACGAGGTCGTTCACCGCCAGCCGCGCCCGCCCCGGCAATTCGTCCAGCGAATAAAGGAAGTCGACATAGGTTTCGCCACCGAAACGCAACAGCCGGCGCAGCGCCTCCACTGCCGGATGCGACACCAGATAGGTGCCCAGATCCTCCAACACCTCGCTGCGGTCGCGCCGCAGTTCAACGCAGAGCGCATTGAGGACGTCGTCGGTCAGGTCGTCCTCATAGGTCAGCATCGCCTCGAAATCGGAAAACCCGAGTCCCGCCGCCTCCGTGACATTGCGCCAGCGATCTTCCCCATACGTATTGCAGACGAAGGATTGGATCGCCCTGTTGATCAAACCATGCATAAAAACCCCCAGGGTCAACACGGGTGTCACCATGCCCCAAAACTGATTAACAAACCCCGAACGGATCCCCAATTTCGTGGATGCGCGACCCGACGACGCAATTAAAAAACGCCCCTGCCCTACCAGCAGGGGCGCACATCGTGCGCGGATGTCTCAGAAATCGGTCGGCGCGCCACCCTCGGCCTTGCGGCGGGCGACGAAGTCGGCCAGCTCCTCGCGGATTGCCGGATCCATCGGCGGCGCCTCGAAACTATCGAGAATCGACTTGTAGAGCAGATGCGCCCGCTCCGGCGTCCAGATGCCGCCCGCTGCCTCCCAGCCCTCGAAGTTGCGCCAGTCGCTCAGGAACGGCTGGTAGAAGGCGGTGGAATAGCGCTGCTGGGTGTGTTCGATGCCGAAGAAATGCCCCTCGGTGCCGACCGACCGGATCGCGTCCACCGCGATTTCCTCGGGACCGGTGGCCCAGATTTCCGGCTGCATGTAGCGCTGGATCTGCTGCAGCACCTCGCAATCCATGATGAACTTCTCCGGGCTGGCGATCAGCCCGCCCTCCAGCCAGCCGGCGGCATGATAGACCATATGGGTGCCCGACTGCACCGCCGCCCAGAGGCTGTTGGAGGTCTCCCACATCGCCTGCCCGTCCGGCACATTCGCCGCGCAGACCCCGGAGGAGCGCAGCGGCAGCCCGTAGTAGCGCGCCATCTGCCCGGTCATCTGGGTGGCGCGCATGTATTCCGGCGTCCCGAAGGCCGGCGCCCCGGACTTCATGTCGACGTTCGAGGTGAAGGTGCCGATGATGCAGGGGCAGCCCGGCTGCACATACTGAAACAGCGCGATCGCGCTCAGCGCCTCGGCAAGGGACTGCGCCACCGCGCCCGCCATCGTCACCGGCGCCATCGCACCGGCCAGGGTGAAGGGGGTCACCGCCACCGCCTGCCCCCGCCGGATCAGCCGCAGGCAGCCGTCGATCATCGGCTGGTCGTGCTTCAACGGCGAGGTGGAGTTGATATTGGTATACATCCGCGGCGTCGCACGGAACTCTTCCTCGCTCAGGCCGCCGGCGATGCGCACCATCTCCATCACGTCCTCGACCCGCTCCTTGCCGAGACTGTAGGCGTGCATCACCTTGTCGGTCAGCGTCAGCTTGTCATAGAGCACATCCAGATGGCGGACGCTGGCATGGATATCCACCGGCTCCACCGGATAGCCGCCGGCGAAATGGATGCAGTTGAAATACTGCGTCAGCTTCAGCAGATCGGCGCATTTCTCACGCGTGCCGGGCACCTTGCGGCCGATCTCCATATCCCAATAGTTCGGCGGCGAGGACACGTTGCCGAACAGCATCGTATCGCCGCCGACGGTGATGGTATGGGCCGGGTTGCGCGGCGTCAGGGTGAATTGCGATGGCGCCCGGGCGACCATCTCCATCACGAAATCCCGGTCCATCCGAACGATATTGCCGTCGATGGCACAGCCGGCCTCGCGCAGGATTTCCAGCGCCTCCTCGTTCAGAAAGGCAATGCCGATCTCTTCGAGGATGCGCATGGCGCCGTCGTGGATCGCGGCGATGCCCTCCTCGGTCAGCGGCTCAACCGGGCGATCCCGGTTGACGGGCGGCGAAAACGGCATCTGTTCGATCACCGCCGGGCCGCGCCGGGCCGCTGCCCCGGCCCGCCCGCCACCGCGTTTCCTGCGTGTCGCTGTTTCCGCCATCGCACCCTCCGGCCTGAGCTCTGATCCCCAGCAGGCCCGAAAGACCGGCGATGTGCCGTTCAGTCCGCGACAGATTCTGTCGCTTTTCCGCTGTTCGTCTCAGCCCCGCGTGCCGAGCCGGGCGGTCAGCCAGTCCGGGATATGGCCGATGTCGGGGAACACCGCATCGGCGTGGGGGGCCAGTTCCTCCGGACCGGCAAGGCCGGTCAGCACCCCCAGCGTCGCCATGCCGGCGGCACGGCCGGCGATCAGATCGTGGGTGCTGTCGCCCACCATCGCCGCCCGTCCCGGCGCCACGCCCACCGCATCGCAGAAGGCCAGCAGAGGATCGGGCGCCGGCTTGGCGCCATAACCGCTGTCGAAGCCGGCAACGAAATCGAACCGGTCCAGCACCCCGGCGCCGCCCAGCTGGGCGCGGGCGCTGTATTCGGTGTCATTGGTCATCACCCCGAGATAAAGCCCCCGCGCCGCCAGCGCGTCCAGAAGCTCGGCCAGCGGCACCGCCGGCGACAGCGGCGCCTCTGCTGCGCTGACGCTCAGATGCCGTTCGATTTCAGCGAGATCGCGGCCGGGCAGCGCCGAGGCCAAGCATTCCGCCGCCTCGCGGTTGGTGCCGGCGATCACCGGGCTGTCGGGGTGATAGCTGCCGCTGTCCAGATCGAAATGCACCGCCGCAGCCAGCGCCTCCACCAGCGCCGGATCGCCGCCCGAGAGGTCGTCGATCACCCGCCGGGTCCAGACGTTCCAGGTGGCACCAAAGTCGAACAGCGTACCGTCCTTGTCGAAGAGAATGGCGTCGATCGGCATCTTGGTCTCCATGTCAGAAGCCCCGGGGGCTGAGGCGTCGGGCAAAACGGTCAGGTCCAATGCACCTGCGCGCCGCCGGGCAGCGCCGCGCGCGCCTGCATCGGATGTTCATATGGGGTGCCGGTGGCGTCACAAAAAGCCATGATCCAGGCATCGTCCATCATCAGGAAATCCAGCACTGCCGCCAGGAACACCGGATCTGTGGCCTGCGCCCTCAGTTCGTCCTGCCCGGCGCCGGTTGCCCCGAGAAAGACCGGCAACAGCTCTTCATTCGTGACCAGCCAGCCCAACGCCTGCAGCGCAAGCGTTTCGGCGGCATCGGCAGAGTAGCTCATCTTCAGGCCTGTCTCGGATGGGTGGTTATCTGGCGCCCAGATCTGCGCGATTTGGCCCGGCCCGTCAATCGAAAGCGGCGCCCCTGCCGCGTGGACCGGCGCCGCGCGGTTAACCGAAATCATAGCCGAACCGGGCGATGTCCTCGGCGCAGGCCTCGGCCACCGCGGCGGCGGCGGCAGGGGTATAGGCCTGCCGGTAATCCCCCTGCGGGCCGGAGCGGTTTTCATGCGGCAGCTCCAGCGCAAAGCCCAGCCGGTCGGTCAGCGGCCGGGCGTCCTGCGCAAAGGCCTCGATCCGGATGAAGGCATCGCAGTGTTCGCGCCCGTCGGAGCCGCGCATGTAGGAGCCGTAGGGATGGGCGCGAAAGGCGGCGCAGGTTTCCGGATGGGTGACGAACCCCTCGAAACTCTCGGCCCCGGCCAGCCGCACCGCCGGATGATCGAACCCCTGCAGCCGCAGCCAGCGATAGTAGCTGAGGGCGCGCGCCCAGGGATTGCGCACCAGGGTGAAGGCGAACAGCCCGTCCAGCACCGCCGCGGGCACCAGCCCCTCGATGTCGGCCAGCGTCGAATGTTTCCACAACCGGCCGCGCGCCGTCGCCCCGGTCAGCCGCCGCCGCCGCCGCCGTGCCTTGGGGGTGTCGCCCAGCATCAGATCGTCCTTCATCGCCCGCGCCTCCAGCGCCAGCGCCAGCGAGGTGCCGCCGGTCTTGGGAATGTGGATGAAGACGTAACCGCGCCCGGGGCTGAGGATCATGGGGCGCGAGGCTAGTGGATTTGCCCGCCGCGGCAAGAGGACACGGGCGACAGAATACATCCGTTGCGCGGCAAAGCGCGCAACGGGGTTTCCATTCCCCGCGCGCCGACGCAATATCCGGCCGCAAGCGAATTTCCCTGGCACGACGGAGGACTCTCTATGGGATGGATGGCGGATGAAACGGGACTGGAGAAATCGGCGGCGAACTACGTTCCGCTGACGCCGCTGTCACCGCTGCGGCGGGCCGCGCATGTCTTTGCCGAAGAGCTCGCCGTGGTCTACGGGACTCATCGCAAGACCTATGCCGAATATTACGACCGGGTCACCCGGCTGGCCTCGGCACTGGCCTCGATGGGGGTCAAACCCGGCGATGTGGTGGCGACGCTTCTGCCCAACATTCCCGCCCAGGCAGAGGCGCATTTCGGCGTGCCGGCCTGCGGTGCGGTGCTCAACACCATCAACACCCGGCTGGATGTCGGCACCGTGGCCTATATCTTCGATCACGGCCAAGCCAAGGTCGCGCTGGTCGACAGCCAGTTCATCGAGCTCGCCGAGGCCGCCTGCAGCCAGATGGAGGGTCACCCGCCGATCCTGATCGAGGTGCCCGATGTCGCCGCCGGCTTCCCCGCCAGCGGCCGCCACGCCACCTATGAGCGCACGCTCGGCAATGCCGAACACGATTTCGACTGGGTGCTGCCCGAGGACGAATGGGAAAGCATCGCGCTCAACTACACCTCCGGCACCACGGGCCGGCCCAAGGGCGTGGTCTATCACCACCGCGGCGCCTATCTGAACGCCATCGGCCAGGTGATCAGCTGGCGCATGGTGCTGCGGCCCAGATATCTGACCATCGTGCCGCTATTTCACTGCAACGGCTGGTGCCACACCTGGATGATGCCGATGCTGGGCGGCACACTGGTCTGCTGCCGTGACATCACCGCGCCGGCGATCTTCAACGCCATCGCGGATGAGGGGGTGACCCATTTCGGTGGCGCGCCGATCGTGCTGAACATGCTGGTCAACGCCCCCGAAGACCAGCGCCGCAGCTTCGATCACACCGTGGAGGTCTTCACCGCCGGCGCCCCGCCCGCCCCGGCGACACTGGCCAAGATCGAGCCGATGGGCTTTCACATCACCCAGGTCTACGGGCTGACCGAGACCTATGGGCCGGCCACCGAATGCACCTGGGGCGATCAGTGGGATCACCTGGTCGGCGACGACCGCGCCGCGATCAAGGCGCGCCAGGGGGTGGCGATGCCGGTCTTCGAGCATATCACCGTGATGGACGAGAAGATGACGCAGGTGCCGATGGACGGCGAGACCGCGGGCGAGATCATGATGCGCGGCAACGGGGTGATGAAGGGCTACTTCAAGAACCCGGAGGCCACCGCGGAGGCCTTTGCCGGCGGCTATTTCCACTCCGGCGATATCGCCGTGCAGCATCCCGACGGCTATATCCAGATCACCGACCGGGCCAAGGATGTCATCATCTCGGGCGGCGAGAACATCAGCTCGGTCGAGGTGGAAAGCGCGCTGATGGCGCATCCCGACGTCAGCCTGGTGGCCGTGGTCGCCAAGCCGGACGAGAAATGGGGCGAGGTGCCCTGCGCCTTCGTCGAGCTGAAGCCCGGCGCCGAAGCCGACGAGGCGGCGCTGATCGCCTTCTCACGCGAAACCCTGTCGGGCTTCAAGGCGCCGAAAAAGGTGGTGTTCCAGGAACTGCCGAAGACCTCGACCGGCAAGATCCAGAAGTTCGAACTGCGCAAGGTCGCCAAGGCGCTCTGACGCGAACCGCCGCCCGGGAGCTCTCCCGGGCGGCGGCCTGACGATGATCTGCGATGAGACCCGGGGCGCCGGGGTCTTCCCCGGCGCAGGTCTAGGCCTTAGAGCCAGGTGTGGAAGCTGCGCTTTTCCATCGGCTGCCAGTGCGGCGAGGCCTCCTGATGCGGCCGGTAGATCTCGGCCACCTTCTTGACCGCCTCTTCCGGGCTCAGCTCTTCGCTCTCGCCGGTGCGGCGGCAGGTCAGCTCCACCACCCCGTTTTTCAGACCGCGCGGCCCGACCGTGATCCGCCAGGGCAGACCGATCAGGTCCATGGTGGCGAATTTGCCGCCGGCGCGTTCGTTGCGGTCGTCGTAGAGCGGGTCGAGCCCAACCGCCGTCAGCGCAGCATAAATCTTGTCGCAGGCGGCATCGGCGGCGTCGTCGCCCTGCTTGAGGTTGACGATACCGCAGTGGAACGGCGTCACCCCTTCCGGCCAGATGATACCCTTGTCGTCGTGGCTGGCCTCGATGATGGCGCCGACCAGACGGCTCACCCCGATGCCGTGGCTGCCCATGTGCACCGGCACCGGCTTGCCGTCCGGCCCCTGCACGGTGGCGCCCATCGGCTCGGAATACTTGGTGCCGAAGTAGAAGATCTGCCCGACCTCGATCCCCCGGGCGGAGCGGCGGCGGTCTTCCGGGATCTCGTTGAACAGGGCCTCGTCATGGGTTTCGTCAGTGCGGGCGTAGAGCGCGGTGAACTCTTCCATGATCGCCTGGCACTGCGCCTTGTCGTCGTAATCGATATCCCGCTGACCGAGGCGGATATCGGTCACCGCGCTGTCGTAGAAGACCTCCGATTCGCCGGTGTCGGCGAGAACCAGGAACTCATGAGTGTCGTCGCCGCCGATCGGCCCGGAATCCGCCCGCATCGGGATCGCCTGCATCCCCATCCGCTCATAGGTGCGCAGGTAGCTGACCAGATGGCGGTTATAGGCGTGCAGCGCGTCTTCCTTGGTCAGGTCGAAGTTATAGCCGTCCTTCATGAAGAACTCGCGCCCGCGCATCACCCCGAACCGCGGCCGGATCTCGTCGCGGAACTTCCACTGGATGTGATAGAGCGTCAGCGGCAGGTCCTTGTAGCTGCTGACATGGCCGCGGAAGATGTCGGTGATCATCTCCTCGTTGGTCGGCCCGTAGAGCATATCGCGGCCATGGCGGTCGGTGATCCGCAGCATCTCCTCGCCGTAATCGTCGTAACGGCCCGATTCACGCCAGAGATCGGCCGATTGCAGCGTCGGCATCAGCAGCGGGATGTGACCGGCGCGCTGCTGTTCCTCGTGAACGATGTTCTCCAGCTTGCGCAGCACTTTGAACCCCAGCGGCAGCCAGGAATAGATCCCCGCGGCCTGCTGCTTGATCATGCCGGCCCGCAGCATGTAGCGGTGGCTGACGATCTGGGCCTCGGCGGGGTTTTCTTTCAGAACGGGCAGGAAATAGCGGCTCAGGCGCATGGGAGTTCCTTAGGATAACGCGTTTTCCCGGGTCTAGGACAATCCGCGCGGTCAGGCAATCGGCAAGGCATCGGCCCGCCGCCGCCCGGGCCCGGCAGCAGCATCCCGCGGCCGGCCAAGCCGGGCCTTGCAACGGCCCGCCCGATAGGCCACCAAGGACCGGGGTTAAGCAAGGAGCGCGCATGGCACTACCGGTACGGGATCAGCTCAGGTACTGGGGCTTCGCGCTCGCGGTCTTTGCCCTGATGCTGTGGTTTCTGGGCGATGTGCTGCTGCCCTTCGTGCTGGGCGGCGCGATCGCCTATTTCATCGATCCCGTCGCCGACCGGCTGGAACGCTGGGGCCTGTCCCGGCTGGCCGCCACCGCCGTCATCACCATCGTCGCGGTGCTTCTGTTCATCCTGATGCTGCTGCTGGTGATCCCGACGCTGATCGGTCAGCTACTGGATCTGGTGCAGCTGATGCCGCAGCTGTTCAAGGATCTGCGCAGCTTCGTCGACACCCGCTTTCCCACCCTGCTCGACAATCAGAGCCAGGTGCATCAGGCGCTGGCCTCGATCGGCGAGACGCTGAAATCGCGCGGGCTGGAACTGGTGCAAACCGTGCTCGGCTCGGCGATGAGTGCGCTGAACATGGTGCTGTTGCTGGTGATCGTGCCGGTGGTCTCGGTCTATCTGCTGCTGGACTGGGACCGCATGATCGCCGAGATCGACCTGCTGCTGCCGCGCGATCATGCGCCGGTGATCCGCCAGCTCGCCCGCGAGATCGACAAGACGCTGTCCTCCTTCGTGCGCGGCATGGGCACGGTCTGTCTGATCCTCGGCAGCTATTACGCGCTGGCGCTGATGCTGGTCGGGCTGCAGTTCGGCCTGGTGGTGGGGGCGATTGCCGGGCTGATCACCTTCATCCCCTATCTCGGCGCGCTGATCGGCGGTGCCCTGGCCATCGGGCTGGCGCTGTTCCAGTTCTGGGGCGACTGGCTGTCGATCGGTCTGGTCGCCGGCATCTTCGTCCTCGGCCAGGTGGCAGAGGGCAATTTCCTTACCCCCAAGCTGGTCGGCGGTTCGGTCGGGCTGCACCCGGTCTGGCTGCTGCTGGCACTGTCGGTCTTCGGCGCGCTCTTCGGCTTCGTCGGGATGCTGGTGGCGGTGCCGGTGGCCGCCGCGCTCGGGGTGCTGGCCCGCTTCGGCGTGCAGCAGTATCGCTACAGCCTGCTCTATCGCGGGCTGACCCACGGGGACCGGGACAGCGACTGAGATGGCCGAACAGCTGAGCTTCGATCTGCCGATCCGGCAGGCCCTGGGCCGCGAGGATTTCTTCGTCTCGCCCGCCAATGCGCTGGCCGTGGTCATGGTGGAAAGCCCGACCTGGCCCGGCGGCCGGCTGGTGCTCTCCGGACCGGAGGGTTCCGGCAAGACCCATCTGGCGCATGTCTGGGCCGGGCGCACCGGGGCCCGCATCCTCCGCGCCGCGGAGCTGCGCGACGATCAGGTGCCGGAGCTGGCCCAGGGTCCGCTGGTGGTCGAGGACGTGCCCGAGATCGCCCGCGACGACGCCGCGCAGCAAGCGCTGTTCCACCTCTACAACCTGATGATCGCCGGCGGCGTGCCGCTGCTGCTGACCGGGCGGCGCGACCCGGCGCTGTGGGACCTGAGCCTGCCCGACCTGCAGAGCCGGATGCAATCGGCCCAGCATGTGGCGCTGAACCCGCCGGACGACGCGCTGCTGGTCGCGGTGCTGACCAAGCTGTTCGCCGACCGCCAGCTGGCGCCGAAGCCCGATGTGATCCCCTATCTGGTTGCCCGGCTCGACCGGACCTTTGCCGCCGCCGGAGAGATGGTCGACCGGCTCGACCGCGCCGCGATGGCCGAGGGGCGAACCCTGACCCGCGCGCTCGCCGCGCGGTTGATGGGCACGCCGACGCTGGAGCTCGACGAACCGGAACAACCAGGTGACGGGCGCCAACGCGATTGACCCCGATGCCCCGATCCCGCATCCTCAGGACCACAGACCAGGGAAAGACATGACCCTCAGACCGGAACTCGAACACCCCGAGTGGGGGCCGTTCGGCCGCCCGTTGTTCAACGACCCCAGCGCCCGGGCGCTGTCGCGCGTCGGTGTCGTCGATGTGGGATCGAACTCTGTCCGGCTGGTCGTGTTCGACGGCGCCGCGCGGTCGCCGGCCTATTTCTACAACGAGAAGATCATGTGCGCGCTCGGCGCCGGCCTGTCCGACACCGGCCGGCTGAACCCCGAAGGCCGGCAGCGGGCGCTGAATGCGCTGCGTCGCTTCGAACATCTGGCCCGCGGCATGGATCTTCCGCCGCTGTCGGTGGTGGCCACCGCCGCCGTTCGCGACGCCGAGGACGGACCGGATTTCTGCGCCGAGGTGCTGCGCGAGACCGGGCTGAAGATCTGGGTCATCGACGGCGAGGAAGAGGCGAGGCTTTCCGCGCAAGGGGTGCTGCTGGGCTGGCCCGGCGCCTATGGGCTGATCTGCGATATCGGCGGTTCGTCGATGGAACTGGCCGAGATTTCCGGTGGGCAGGTCGGCCGCCGCGTGACCTCGCCGCTGGGGCCGCTGAAGCTGCGCGACGTCAAGGGCGGCCGCCGCGGCCGCAAGGCGCATATCAAGACCGTGCTAGAGGATCTCTCGGCCCGGATGGGGCCGCAGCGCGACCGGCTGTTCCTGGTCGGCGGCAGCTGGCGCGCCATCGCCCGGATCGACATGACCCGGCGCGGCTACCCGCTCAAGGTGCTGCACGAATACCGGATGACCACCCGATCGGTCCGGGAAACCGCCGCCTACATCGAACAGAGCGATCTCGACAGCCTGCGCGGTGAGGCCGGCGTCTCCTCCGCCCGGATGGCGCTGGTGCCCTATGCCATCGACGTGCTGAGCCGGCTGGTGCGCACCTTCAAACCCAAGGATATCGCGATCTCCAGCTACGGCATCCGCGAGGGGCTGCTCTATGAGCAGATGCCGCAGAAGCTGCGCGACCGCGACCCGCTGATCGAGGCCTGCTATTTCTCCGAGGCCAAGGACGCCCGCATGCCCGGTTTCGGCAAGACGCTGTTCCGTTTCGTCATGCCCTTGTTCCCGCGCGTGCCGCAAACCCAGATGCGGCTGATCAAGGCCGCCTGCCTGCTGCATGACGTCAGCTGGCGGGCACACCCCGATTACCGCGCCGATGTCTGCTTCGACCTGGCCACCCGCGCCAACATGGGCGGGATGAAGCATTCCGAGCGGGTCTTCGTCGGCCTGGCGCTGCAGCACCGCTATCGCAACAAGCGCGACGATGCCCGTTTCGGGGCGATGTACGGCCTGCTCGACGAAAAGCAGCAGAAACAGGCCGAGATCCTCGGCAAGGCGATGCGCTTCGGCGCGATGTTCGTGATGAAGGCCGATGCCGATATGGGCCAGCTGAACTGGCAACCCAACAAGAAGCGGCTGGAACTGATCCTGCCGCGCGAGGTGCAGCCGCTTTATGGCGAGGTGGCGCAGGCACGGCTGATGTCGCTGGCCCAGTCGCTGGGCGCGGAGGGCACCGTCAGCCTGCGCGACTGATCCCGGCGCCGCTCAGCCCCGCGCGCTCCCCCCGCTCAGATGTCGGTGCCGCCTTCGGGCAGCGCCTCATCCGCCGGCGCTTCACCCTCTGGCTGATCGGGGACCGGGTCGGGCCGGCGACGGATCAGGATATCGCCGTTCGGCAGCATTTCCGGCGGATAATAGCGGGTCCAGTCGCGGACCTCGTCCATCATCTCGGCCAGCGCCGGGCCCATTTCCTCCATGAAGGAGCGCATCGACGGCCCCGCCCGCTCGGCCCAGTCACGCAGGCTGTCTACGGTCGGCGCCATCTCCTGACGCAACCCGTCCATGAACAGCTGCAGCCCCTGCTCCATTTTCGAGGGGCCGGTGTCCTCCGTCTCCTCATCGGCGAAGGCAGCGGGGGCGGTCAGCAGGCCAGCGGCCAGCAGCAGGGAAAACACATATCTCATGCCGACAATATAGGCGGCCCGGGTGGCGGCGGTAAGACTCAGATATCGATATCCAGCGTCACCGGGAAATGGTCCGAGGCCGCCAGCAGGGCATCGCGCAGCTCCGGCATCGCCCAGCAGGTCAGATCCTCGAACGGATGCCAGATGCGCCAGGCCGGACGCCGCGCCATCAGGTCCTGAGACACCATGATGTAATCCAGCAGCGCATGCATGTAGCGGCCCCGCTCGCCCAGAAAGAACCGGGCGGTGGTGGGCAACGTGCGGGTGTGCGGCCGCAACGCGTCCCTTGCATGCGGGTCGGTCATATCCTCGCCCAGCAGGATTTCGACCGACGAGCGACCGAACAGGGTTTCGAAATCATCGAGCCCGGGACCGTCGTTCAGATCGCCCATCAGGATCACCGAGCGGCCCGCCGCCAGCAGCGCGTCGATCCGTTGCCGCAGCCAGATCGCCTGAGCCAGCTGCTTGCGCCGGTTGGAGATGGCGGTGCGCAGGGCCGCCTCGGCCGATTTCTCGCCATGCGGTGCCTTCGACTTCAGATGCGCTCCGATCAGCCGCAGCGACCGGCCCGCGCGCGTGGTCAGCTCCAGTTCCAGCGGCGGCTTGGAAAACCGCACCAGATCCTCGTTACCGTCGTTGTCGAGATCGATGCGGAACACCCCGTCGAATCGCGGCGCATCGGCGCTGCCCTTCTTGCCGGTCTCCGCCCCCTGCGGGTCATGCCGGGCGCTGACCACCTGGGGATCGTAGAGCAGGGCGATTTCCTGATGCGTCTCGTTGGCGAATCCCATCAGCGCCCGCGACTGACGCAGATCGAAGGCCTGCGCGAAACCCTCCAGCGCCTGCACCGTATCCTGACGCCGGCCGGTATTGGGCGCCTCGATCACCATGATCGCATCGGCGTTGAGCGCGGTGAAGACCTTACCCAAGGCCTCGGTCTGCTGCGCCCGGGTGATCCCCTCCCGCCCGGAGGGGCCGTCGTCCATGATCAGCCGGTCATTCTGGTCGAACAGGTTGGCGAACCATTCGACGTTATAGGTCGCGAGCCGCATCTCAACCGGTCTGCGCGCCGTGGCTGATCGTGTCCCAGGCGCGGTTGATATCGGCCAGCCGCCGTTCGGCCAGCCGGATCGCCTCCGGCGGCACGCCACGGGCGATCATCCGGTCGGGGTGACAGTCCCGCACCAGATTGCGGAAGGCGCGGCGGATCTCCGGCAGCGGCGTCTGCGGGGTCACGCCCAGGACCGTATAGGGGTCGGCCTCTGCCGAGGGCACGAAACGCGCCTTGAGCGCGCTGAACTGCGCCGGCGACAGGCCGAAAATCTCTGCCACGTCTTCGAGAAACTCATTCTCGCCGGGGTGAAAGAACCCGTCCGCCATGGCGATGTAGAAGAGCCCCTCCATAAGATCGCAGAGCGTGCGGCGATCGTCCTCGAACATCCTGGCGATGCGGCGGGCGTATTCCCGGTAGCCGGCGACATCGGTGCGGGCGAGGTTGAAGACCTTCGCCGCCCCGGCCTCGTCGTCGCGGGCGATCTGGAACACCTCGCGAAAGGCGGTCACCTCGTCGCGGGTCACCTGCCCGTCCGCCTTGGCCATCTTGGCGCCAAGCGCGATCACCGCAATGGCGAAAGCGACACTGCGCTGCGGCGGCGTGCGCAGGCGGTCGAAAACCTGGGCCAGGCTTTCGCCCTGCCTGAGCGCGGTGAGCGCATCGGATATCCGGGACCACAGAGACATGCGACCAGTTTATCGCGGCACCGCGGCGCTGTCAGGTGCGGCTTATGACGCGGGGCGCAGAATTTTCTGCATCAGCACCAGATCCAGCCACTCGCCGAATTTGAACCCGACCTCTGGCATGCGGCCGACCTCGACAAAGCCCAGGGCGGCGTGAAAGGCCAGCCCCATCGGGTTGCCGGCGCTGACACCCGCGACCAGCACATGAACGCCCCGGGCGCGGCCGATCTCTTCCAACCCGGCGATCAGGGCGCGGCCGGCCCCCTGCCCTCGCGCCTCCGGCGCCAGCTGGATGGTATGTTCCATGCTGTGCACATAACCGGCCCCGCCACGGAACTGGGTGTAGCTGGCAAAGCCCAGAACCCTGGAGCCTGTCCCGGTTTCCGCCTCAGCCACCAGAAAGGCCGGCGCCTTCGCGGCAATCTCCTCGGCCACGCCCTCGGGCGTTTTCTCGATCGAGTTGAAGGTAATCACCGTGTCGCGGATGATCGGATTGGCGATGGCACAGATCGCCGCGGCATCCGCCGCCGTTGCCGCCCGGACGATCATGCCAGCGTCCTGAGACCGTGCGGGGTGTCGATCTCAACGCTGAGCGCCGGCGCGCCCGGTTCGAAGACCACCCGCGCATCGCGGAAATGCGGCGCCAGCATCGCCGCCAGCGCCGATGCCTCGGGATGGCTGACGATCAGCCGCCTCAGCGCGCAGCCCGACGGCGGCAGCACGGTGGCGGGATGCACCTCGCAGTTCCACTCGATCAGCGAAGGAAAGAGATTGTCGAAGGGCAGCTTGCCATCCGCCGGCACCGCCTTGCGCCAGCGCAGGTCGCCCCGCGTCAGGGACACCGGATCGCCCACCTCGATCGGCAGCGCCGCCAGCAGCGCATCCAGATCCTCGCTGGCGCAGATCCAGTTGGTTGGCCGTGCCCGGCCCGAGAAGCTGTCCAGATCGAACCAGCGCGGCCGCTCCGGCGCCGGGCGCGACGGATCGGCGGCGATCGCCTCCAGATAGAGCCCGTCGGCCAGGCCGAGCAGCTTGTTATGAGTGATGAAAACGTCGTGCTGACCGCCCTGCAGCATCGGCACCCCCAGCGCCGCCTCGACCGCCGCAGCGGCCTCTTCCAGGGTTTCACCGGATACGGCGATGTGATCGAGCAGCATATGGGGACTCCCTTTCATCCGTCGGCCGGACGCTAGGCCGCGGTATCGGCGGACACAAGGCCCCCCGCGCTCAGCCCAGCCAGAGCCAGCCAGCGCGGACCGTGGCGAGCAGGCTGGGGATCAGACTTGCGGCAAAGGCGGCCCCACGCAGCCCCGCGTGGCTGCCCGCCCCCCAGGCCAGCAGCCGTGCCAGCGCCAGCGCCAGCCCCAGCAGAATCACCGTCCAGCCGCCGAGACTGAGCGCGACGAAGGGCCAAAGCGCCAGACCGAGGACGATCATCGCCCCGGTCTCGGCGATCCGCCCGGCCGGGGCCCGACCCAGGCCCTGCGCGATCAGCTGCGCCGCCAGCACCAGCCCCGGCGCCAGCAATGCCCCGGGCACGGCCACCGGCGCTGGCAGATAGGGCAGATCCGCGGCCAGCGGCAGAAACACGACCGCCAGCGCCCAGAGGGTGCCGGCGGTCCAGGCGGTCAGAGCAATCCGGCCTGTGCCGGTCACCCGCGCGCCTCGCGGATCAGTTTCAGGATATCCTGGGCCGCGTGCGGGATATTGGTGCCCGGCCCGAAGATCGCCTTGACGCCGTGGTCATAGAGGAACTGGTAATCCTGCTGCGGGATTACCCCGCCGCAGATCACGATGATATCCTCCGCGCCCTGAGCCTTCAGCGCCTCGACCAGCTGCGGCGCCAGCGTCTTGTGACCGGCCGCCTGCGACGAGATGCCGACGACATGCACGTCGTTGTCGATGGCATCCTGCGCCGCCTCTTCCGGGGTCTGGAACAGCGGACCCACATCGACGTCGAAACCGATATCGGCAAAGGCGGTGGCGATCACCTTGGCACCGCGGTCGTGCCCGTCCTGGCCCATCTTGACCACCAGCATCCGCGGCCGGCGACCTTCGTCCTCGGCGAAATCCTCGACCGCCTTCTGGATCGCGGCAAAGCCTTCGTCGCCCTCGTAGGCGGCGCCGTAGACCCCGGCCAGCGTCTTCACCTCGGCGCGGTGACGGCCGAACACCTTTTCCATTGCCATGCTGATTTCCCCAACAGATGCACGGGCACGCGCGGCCTCGACCGCCGCCTCCAGCAGATTGCCCCCCTCCTTAGCGCGCCGCTCCAGCTCGGCCAGCGCGGCATCGCAGGCGGCCTGATCGCGGCTGCCACGGATCGATTCCAGCCGGGCGATCTGGCTTTCGCGCACCTTGACGTTGTCGACATCGAGGATGTCGATCGGCTCTTCCTTGTCCTTGCGGTACTTGTTGACGCCGACGATCACCTCTTCGCCGCGGTCGATCATCGCCTGCCGCTTGGCCGCCGATTCCTCGATCCGGAGCTTCGGCATGCCGGAGGCCACGGCCTTGGTCATGCCGCCCATCTCCTCGACCTCCTGCATCAGCGCCCAGGCCTTCTCGATCAGGTCGTTGGTCAGGCTCTCGACATAATAGGAGCCGGCCAGCGGATCGACCACATGGGTGATGCCGGTTTCCTCCTGCAGGATCAGCTGGGTGTTCCGTGCGATCCGGGCGGAGAAATCGGTGGGCAGCGCGATCGCTTCATCGAGCGCGTTGGTGTGCAGCGACTGGGTGCCGCCGAGCACCGCCGAGAGCGCCTCGTAGGCGGTTCGGATCACGTTGTTATAGGGGTCCTGCTCCTGCAGCGACACGCCGGAGGTCTGGCAGTGGGTGCGCAGCATCTTGGACCGTTCGCTCTGGGCGCCGAATTCCGTCATCACCCGGTGCCACAGGGTCCGCGCCGCGCGCAGTTTGGCAGCCTCCATGAAGAAATTCATGCCGATGGCGAAGAAGAAGCTCAGCCGGCCGGCGAATTTGTCGACATCCATGCCGGCGTTGATCGCCGCGCGAACGTATTCGCGGCCATCCGCCAGGGTATAGGCCAGCTCCTGCACCAGGTTCGCGCCCGCCTCCTGCATGTGGTAGCCGGAGATCGAGATCGAGTTGAACTTGGGCATCTCGTTCGAGGTGTATTCGATGATGTCCGAGATGATCCGCATCGACGGCTCGGGCGGATAGATATAGGTGTTGCGAACCATGAACTCCTTCAGAATGTCGTTCTGAATGGTGCCCGCCAGCAGCGCCTTGTCATGGCCCTGTTCCTCACCGGTGACGATGAAGCTGGCCAGGATCGGGATCACCGCGCCATTCATCGTCATCGACACCGAAACCTTGTCGAGCGGAATGCCGTCGAACAGGATTTTCATGTCCTCGACGGAATCGATCGCCACGCCGGCCTTGCCGACATCGCCGACGACGCGGGGGTGGTCGCTGTCATAGCCGCGGTGCGTGGCCAGGTCGAAGGCCACCGAGACGCCCTGCTGACCGGCGGCCAGGTTGCGGCGGTAGAAGGCATTCGATTCCTCGGCCGTCGAAAAACCGGCATACTGACGGATGGTCCAGGGGCGGCCGGCGTACATGGTCGCCTTCACCCCACGGGTGAAGGGCGCGAAGCCCGGCAGCGTCCCCATATGCGCCAGACCTTCGGTGTCCTCGTCGGTATAGAGCGGCTTGACCTTGATGCCTTCCAGCGTGGTCCAGTCCAGCTCCTCCAACGGGCGGCCGCGCAGCTCTTTCTCAGCCAGCGCCTGCCAGTCGTCGATCTTCTTCGTCATCGCGTCTTCCTCTTGTCGCAACCAGGGACGACGGGGTCAGGCCCACCGCCCGTTTCTTGTCCGGGTCGTCGGCCAGCCGGGCAAGCCCGCCGGCCCCGCCGTGGATCCACATCAGATCATCGGCGTAAATCTCGCGCAGCTGCGCCGCCTCGGCCTCGGCGAAGGGGCGCCAGCGGTCGTTGCCGCCGGGCAGCTCCGCCGCCTGCTCGGGCGGCAGCCAGGCGCGCAGCTCGGCCAGGCGCGGGGTGGCGTTCAGCCAGCCGCGGGCATGGGTTCTGGGCGGCTCCAGCTCGGTCAGCGCCTGCAGTTGCGCCTCCGGCCGGCCGCCGAAGGTTTCGAACGGCAGGATCAGCAGCTCGGCCTCCGGCATGGCACAGGCGACCTCCTCGATCACATCGCGCCAGCCACGCGGATTCGCCGCCAGCCGCTTCAGCGCCGTCGGCGCCGGCAGCGCCGCGCCCCGGGTGATCGACTGTGCCAGCGCCGCGGCCCAGTAGGCATCGAGTGCGCGGATGTTCAGGGCCAGGGTGACATGGTACCCCTCGAAGGCCTGCGCCAGCCGCGACAGCCGCTCCCCCAACCCGCAATAGAGATCGGCCATGCGCAGATTCGCCCGCACCGAGCCCATCATCGCCGGGTCGCTGACGATCAGCCGGGTACCGCCAGCCTCTGCACAATGCGTCAGGTTCATCCGGATCCGGCCCACCGCGCGGCGCACGGCGGCCGCGTTCGGCGGCGCCCCCGCCCCCGGCAGCAGCCCGAAGAACAGCGCGTGGCGGGTGCGGCGCGGCCCCCAGACCTCGGTTCCCTGCCGCTGCAGCCGCTCTGCGTTGCACCACAGATAATCCTGGAAACTGGTGGTGGCGCAGAGATGCGCGCCGATGTGCAGAATCACGTCCATCGCCGTTTTCGTCCTTGAATCCACAGCCGCCCCAGCCGGCCGTTTCGCGGGGAATGGCACCACTGTCATGCCCAACCCCTGACGAAGCGATTAACGTTAAACTTTTCTCGGACCTCGGTGCCCCTGCCAGTCGCATTCGCTGCGGTTCGGCCTATATTGGCCCCGACAGGAGATTCAATGACCCGTATCCTTGCCCTTGTTCTTTTGGCATTTCTGCCGCTGAGCGCCCTGGCCGCCGAGACCGAGACCCCAGTGCCGCAGGCCCTGATCCAGCCGGCGGGCGACACCGCGCTGGACAGCTTTCTCTGGCTGAACCGCCCCATCGTGGTTTTCGCCGATACCGCCAGCGATCCGCGGTTCATCGACCAGATCGCCATGCTGGAGGCCGAGGCCGACCGGCTGCGCGAACGCGATGTGGTGGTCCTGACCGATATCGATCCCGGCACCCGCAGCCCGGCCCGGCAAAAGCTGCGTCCGCGCGGCTTCCAGATCGTGCTGATCGACAAGGATGGCGGCGTCATGCTGCGCCGGCCCTTCCCGCAAAGCGTGCGGGAGATAACCCGGTCGATCGACAAGACCCCGCTGCGCCAGCGCGAGATCGAGGAACGGCGCGGCCAGTAAGGGCCACGCCCCGGACCCTCCGGCCGGCACACCGCCCCCGCCCCGGCGCAACCACGCGCCGGATCGGGGAAAGAGCGATCTGCCAGCCGTCCGATCATGGAGTTATTCGAACTCCATGATCACATCGTCCACCGCCAGGCTGTCGCCCGGGGCGGCGTTGACTTTGGAGACCACGCCCTTGCGCTCGGCACGCAGGATGTTTTCCATCTTCATCGCCTCGACGGTGCAGAGCGCCTGACCTTCCTGCACCTCTTCGCCGACCTCGACATTGACCTTCACGATCAGGCCGGGCATCGGGCAGAGCAGCAGTTTCGAGGTATCGGGCGGCAGTTTCTCCGGCATCAGCTTGGCCAGTTCCGCCTGACGCGGGCTGCGCACATGCACCTTCAGGTCGGCGCCACGGCTGCGCACGCGGAAGCCCTGGGTGATCTCGCCGACCTTCAGCACCAGCGTTTCGCCGTCGACGGTGATCATCGCCAGCTGATCGCCCGGGGTCCAGTCGCTGGCGACCCGGTGTTTCGAGCCATCCTCGAAGGACACGGTGGAGCCTTCGGGATCGGCCTTGATGCTGACCGCGAAATCCTCGCCCTGCAGGCTGACCACCCAGTTTTCGCCGACATGGCGTTCGTGGTTGTCCATCCGCCCCGACACGCGCGAGCGACGGATTTCGGCCACCCGGTGCATCGCCGCGGCGCTGGCGGCGATCCGGCGCAGGTCCAGCTCCGGCAGGGTCACCCCGTCGAAGCCCTCGGGATATTCCTCAGCGATGAAGGCGGTGGTCATGTCGCCGGACACGAATTTCGGATGATCCATCACCGCCGACAGGAACGGCAGGTTATGGCCGATGCCCTCGACCTCGAAACTGTCGAGCGCGACGCGCATCGCCTCGATCGCCTCGGACCGAGTCGGCGCCCAGGTGCAGAGCTTGGCGATCATCGGGTCGTAATACATCGAGATCTCGCCGCCCTCGTAGACGCCGGTATCGTTGCGCACGGCGGTGTCGCCCGCGGGCGCATCCCCCTGCCATTTGCCGTTGACCAGCAGCGGGCCGGCGGCCTGTTCGACCGGCGGACGATAGCGCGACAGCCGGCCGATCGAGGGCAGGAAGTTGCGGTAAGGGTCTTCGGCATAAAGCCGGTTCTCGATCGCCCAGCCGGTCAGCTTCACATCGTCCTGGGTGATCGACAGCGGCTCGCCACCAGCGACGCGGATCATCTGCTCGACCAGGTCGATGCCAGTGATCAGCTCGGTCACCGGGTGTTCCACCTGCAGGCGGGTGTTCATTTCCAGGAAGTAGAAGTTCTTCGACCCGTCGACGATGAATTCCACCGTACCGGCGCTGGCATAGCCCACCGCCTTGGCCAGGGCCACGGCCTGTTCGCCCATCGCCTTGCGAGTGGCCTCATCGAGGAACGGGCTCGGCGCCTCTTCGACGACCTTCTGGTTGCGGCGCTGGATCGAACATTCGCGCTCGCCCAGATAGATGCCGTTGCCATGCGCGTCGCAGAGCACCTGAATTTCGATGTGGCGCGGCTGGGTGACGAATTTCTCGATGAAGATTCGGTCGTCGCCGAAGGAGTTCGCCGCCTCGTTCTTCGAGCTCTCGAAGCCCTCGCGCGCCTCCTGTTCGTTCCAGGCGATCCGCATGCCCTTGCCGCCACCGCCGGCGGAGGCCTTGATCATCACCGGATAGCCGATCTCGCCGGAGATCTTCACCGCTTCGTCGGCATCCTCGATCAGCCCCATGTAGCCGGGCACCGTCGACACGCCGGCATCCTGCGCGATCTTCTTCGAGGTAATCTTGTCACCCATCGCCTCGATCGCCTTGACCGGGGGGCCGACGAAGGCGACGCCCTCGGCTTCCAGCGCTTCGGCGAACTTGGGGTTCTCCGACAGGAAGCCATAGCCCGGGTGCACCGCCTGGGCGCCGGTCTGGCGGATCGCATCCATGATCTTGTCGATCACGATATAGGACTGGTTCGCCGGCGGCGGGCCGATATGCACCGCCTCATCCGCCATCTCCACATGCAGCGCATTCTTATCTGCATCGGAATAGACAGCGACCGTGCTGATCCCCATCTTGCGGGCGGTCTTGATGACCCGGCAGGCGATTTCGCCGCGGTTTGCGATCAGGATTTTATTGAACATTCCAGTCCCTTCCAATACGGGGCCGGCGCGCAGCCGCCCGGCCCGAAGCAAAAGAAAGACCACCGGAGCGGTCCGCCCCGATGGTCTCAGATAGATCTGCGGCGGGCCCCGCGGCCCGCACGAAGAAGGTCAGCCGATCAGCACAGCCCGGCGTCGTCGCAGAGCGCACCGCCTGCCGCGCCGATCGCGGCGCCAGCCGCGACGTTGTGATCGAAGGCATCGGCAGCGATCGCACCGACCGCCGCCCCTGCGAGCGCCCGTTCGCCATCGTTGTCGAGGCAGCCTGCCAGCGCCAGAAGCGCGCCCGGCAGAACGAGAAGCTTGAGTTTACGCATTTTCCTGCAATCCCTGTCCATCTGTGGAGTCTGTCCTCCATATCGGCACGAACCGCGGCGAATTCAATCGTTTCGGGTCCCCGCACGAGCTGATCGGCAGGCTCTTGCCCACATGGCAACCCATTGGGATCAAAAAAGAAAACGGGCAGGCCGGCGCACAGCGCCCGCACCTGCCCGGTCAGGAAAGGGGATCGGAACAGATGAATGCCGTCACGCGATGCGACCTCGGTGCGCGGCAACAGGGCCACGCTGCCCCAGCCTGCCCCGCAAGCCAAGCGCGACGATGCCACCCCCCCCGTTTGGGCCGGATTTCGCCGGTTTCGGGCCGGTGTCTGCAAGAACCCGCCGAGGGTCATCCGAAGACCTCCGGGAAAGATTGCCGCGCGACTTCGACATCGATCTGCAGCAGCGCCTCATAGCTCGCCGGATCGAAGGGATCCTCCGCCGGGATCACCTCGCGCCCGAACAGCCAGCTCAGCCGGCCGGCATCGAGGTTGCCGCGTTCGAAAGGTTCGTCGCCAAACTGATCCCAGAGCGCCTGCATGAACCCCGCGTCGGCGCGCCGGTCGGCAGGCCTGCGGTCGCTGAAACGCTCGCGCCGGGTGAGCGGTGTCACCCCCTTGGGATTGGCACGACGGATGGTGAATTGGAAATCGGTGCCGGCCAGACGGCCGGGGAACCCACGGTGCTTCAGCATGACTGCCCTCCGGTCCCGGGGCGGGCAGCGACGGACGGGGCCAGCCGCAGGGCCGGCCCCGTGACGCGTTTACTTGTATTTTCCGGTGAAGGCCGGCTCGACCGAGATAGGCTCGGGCTCGACCACGACATATTCCTCTTTCGGGGAGTTGTCGCAGGCCGCAAGGGTGGCCACGAAGCCCACCGCTGCGAGGAAATGGATGCTCTTCGACATCTGGTTCTCCTGATTATGGGTGCGAAACCAACAGGGCAGAGATGCCCCGCCTGCCTCAGCTTCACGTCAACGGTCGCTGTTCCGCGACCCGCGCCAATCATAATCTGGTTCCCTTCCGAAATACATCCGCAGACCGCCGCGCAGGCGGTTTGTGGCTGCAATGTCGCACCCGCGCCGACGCGCGCACTCAAACCCGCGGGATCCGGTTTCGCCATCAGAACGCCTCCCAGACGCAACGGGTTTTCTCAGGCCGGTAGGTTTCGAAATACTGCACCGCCGCCGGGTCCGCGGTGCCGAAATCCAGCGCCCGGTCCGACAGGGAAATCACCACCCGCGCCGGGGCCAGATCGTGCTCGGCGAGATAGGGCAGCACGAACCGCTGGCACAAATCGTCGATATCCCCGGCGCTGGCCTCCTGCACAATATGACCGAGCTGCGGGGCGACGAAGCGGAACCGGGCCCAGAGCGCACCGGGCGCATCGTCCAGCAGAACTTCCTGCAGGGTGACGGTCTGGCCCGACGGCACGGCGATGGCCGTACCGGCGCCCGAGGTCGCGGCACAGGCGGCAGAGGTCAGCAACACAGATGACAACAGGGAAACGGCGGGCAGACCGACGATCTGGGTGAATCCGCAGCCCCGACCCCACCATTGCTGGCGGGCTCCTCCTGCCGGGGCTGCGTGCGCAACGCGGAACCCCCGTCGCGCTGTCCGGTATCCGCTGGGCGGGATCATTGCGCGACTCCTTGCGGAAAGTCAAACGCCGAAATCGTCGGACGAGAAATATTATATCTCTCTTCACGCATTTTTCGATTGATCCTTGCCGAACCGGCCACACATGCGCAGTCCCGGCCGCCGGGGCGGCAGAGATCGGCATGGCATATGCGGCACAGGGTCATGGCGGGAGCTCCGGACTCAGACACTCAGGGCCGGAGCCCCTCCCCGGGCTCCGGCAGGATCGGACGCCCCGAAGGGCGACCGTTTACAGCGGGATGTTGTCGTGCTTCTTCCAGGGATTGCTCAGCTGCTTGTTGCGCAGGCTGGCAAAGGCCCGGCTGACCCGGCGACGGGTCGAGCGCGGCTGGATCACCTCATCGATGAAGCCACGCTCGGCGGCGACGAAGGGGTTGGCGAAGCGGTCTTCGTAATCCTTGGTCCGCGCCGCGATCTTCTCCGGATCGCCCAGTTCGGAGCGATAGAGGATCTCCGTCGCGCCCTTGGCCCCCATCACCGCGATCTCGGCGGTGGGCCAGGCATAGTTGAAATCGCCGCGCAGGTGTTTGGAGGCCATAACGTCATAGGCGCCGCCATAGGCCTTGCGGGTGATCACGGTAACCTTCGGAACGGTGGCTTCGCCATAGGCGAACAGCAGCTTGGCGCCATGCTTGATGACCCCGCCATATTCCTGGCTGGTCCCCGGCAGGAAGCCCGGCACGTCAACGAAGGTCAGGATCGGGATTTCGAAGCAATCGCAGAAGCGCACGAAGCGCGCCGCCTTGCGGCTGGAATCGATGTCCAGACAGCCGGCCAGAACCATCGGCTGGTTGGCAACGACGCCCACGGTCTGGCCTTCCAGACGGATGAAACCGGTGATGATGTTCTTGGCGTAATCGGCCTGGATTTCATAGAAATCGGCCTCGTCCGCGACCTTCAGGATCAGCTCCTTCATGTCGTAGGGCGTATTCGCGTTTTCCGGCACCAGCGTATCGAGGCTGTGCTCCACCCGACCCGGTTCATCGAAGAAGGGACGAACCGGCGGCTTTTCACGGTTGTTGAGCGGCAGGAAATCCACCAGCCGGCGAATTTCGCTCAGCGCTTCGACGTCATTTTCGAAGGCGCCGTCGGCGACCGAGGATTTCCGGGTGTGAGTCGAGGCGCCGCCCAGCTCTTCGGCGGTGACCACCTCGTTGGTGACAGTCTTCACCACATCGGGGCCGGTGACGAACATGTAGGAGCTGTCTTTCACCATGAAGATGAAGTCGGTCATCGCCGGGGAATAGACCGCGCCGCCGGCACAGGGGCCCATGATCACCGAAATCTGCGGCACCACACCGGAGGCCATGATATTGCGCTGGAACACATCGGCATACCCGGCGAGCGAGGCGACACCTTCCTGAATCCGGGCGCCGCCGGAATCGTTGATGCCGATCACCGGCGCGCCGTTCTGCACCGCCATGTCCATGATCTTGCAGATCTTTTGCGCGTGGGTTTCGGACAGGGAGCCGCCGAAGACCGTGAAATCCTGGGAGAAGACATAGACCATGCGACCGTTGATGGTGCCCCAGCCGGTCACCACGCCATCGCCATAGGGGCGCTGGTCCTGCATGCCGAAATCGGTGCAGCGGTGCGACACGAACATATCGAACTCTTCAAAGCTGCCATCGTCCAGCAACAGATCGATCCGCTCGCGCGCGGTCAGCTTGCCACGGGCGTGCTGCGCATCGATCCGCTTCTGCCCACCGCCCAGCCGGGCGGCTTCGCGGCGCTCTTCCAGCTCCGAAAGAATGTCCTTCATGGTGCGTATCCCCTATAAGATTTCGTCAGACCATATAGCTGCCGCGCGCGACACCAAAGCGAAATTCGGCAAATTTGCAAAGCTAAGAAAATTACCCTTAGCTAACTCGCAAAACTGCAAATTTCACCGCCTCCGCAGATTTCTTTCGCATCACGGCCAAAGTTTGTTACGTTCAGGACCCGATTGGCATGTTTTCATCATGAATCATACCCCATCGACCCCAAGCAGCGAGGGATGAAACAATGCTGACGCGCGCAGAAATCCTCGAAGGCCTGCAATTCCCCCTGGTGGGATCGCTCAACCCGATGAACACCACTGGCGCGGCCCGGCTGACGATCAGCTATCAATACGCCGGCACCACGGAACCGGTCGATCTGCCCACCAGCAGCACCTACACCGGCTGGACCGCCTTCACCGCCGCGGAGAAGAGCGCCTTCGAAGCGGCGCTGGCGCATATCGAGACCTTCCTGAATGTCGAATTCGTCGAAGTCACCGGTCTCTCCGATCCCGATCTGAACGTCGGCAAAGTGACGCTTCCCGGCACCACCACCGGCTATGGCGGCTACTCGCTCAGCTATGACCCGCCAAGCGGCGACATCACCGAATACGACAGCTACGTGGTTTACGACAACACGCTGGACGTGAGCGATCAGGCCAGCCTGCTGCTGCATGAACTGGGGCACGCGCTGGGGCTGAAGCACCCGTTCTCCTCCCCCGCCCTGCCGATGGACTACGACAACAACAAATACAGCATCATGTCCTACACCGATAACCCGGACAACGGGCTGGAAAGCGATGTGATGATGCTGTTCGACGTCTATGCGCTGCAGGATATCTGGGGCGCGGCCGGCTATAATCCCGGCGACACCAGCTATACCGCCCCGCGCAGCGAGACGGTCGATCTGATCTGGGACACCGGCGGCACCGACAGCCTCGATGCCCGCGGCCGCGGCCACGATGTCACGCTGTCGCTGGCGGCTGGCAGTTTCTCCAGCTTCGACACCACCGACGATGTGGTGATCGCCTTCGACACCACCATCGAAAACGCCTATGGCGGCGATGGCGACGATCATCTGACCGGCAGCGGCGGCAAGAACCTGCTGTCGGGCGGCCGCGGCGCCGACGATCTGCGCGGCCGGGGCGGCAACGACGTGCTGCGGGGCGGTCTGGACGACGACACCCTGTTCGGCGGCTCCGGCAAGGACACACTCAAGGGCGACGGCGGCAACGACAGGATGATCGGCGACGGCGGCGACGACACGCTGAAGGGCGGCAGCGGCCGGGACCTGCTGAACGGCAAGGCCGGCAAGGACACCTTGCTGGGCGGCAACGGCAACGACACGCTGAAGGGCGGGCTCGGTGCCGATATCCTCAAGGGCAATCGCGGCAAGGATACCCTGCGCGGTCAGGGCGGCGACGACAAATTCGTCTTCGCCAAGGGCGACGGCACCGACACCATCGCCGATTTCGAGGCGGGCGCGGACCGCATCCAGATCAACCGGCTGGGCGATCTCGCCACCGTTATGGACGCCGCCAGCCAGATCGGCGCCGATGTCGTCTTCGATTTCGGTGGCGGCGACACGCTGACTGTTGTAAATACAACTATAAGCGCGTTGGGCGACGATATTTACGCCTGACAGCAGAACCCAGTTTCATACGAACGGCACTCCATGGCGAATTTGCAGGAGCCCGCCGGGCCCCGCACACCCTTGGCGGGCCCCCGCACTCCGCCCCATATCGGCACCCTGATTCTGCTCTCTGGCCTGTCGGCGCTGGCAATGAATATCTTCTTGCCCAGCCTGCCGAGCATGGCGGCCCATTTCCACACCGACTACGGGATGATGCAGCTTTCGGTGGCGCTCTATCTGGCGGTCACCGCGGTGGTGCAGATCCTGATCGGCCCCGTCTCGGACAAGATGGGGCGGCGGCCGGTGATCCTCTGGGGCATCGCCCTCTATCTTGCCGCGACGCTGATCTGCATCGTCGCCCCCACGGTCGAGCTGTTCCTGCTGGCCCGGATGGGACAGGCGGCGGCGGTGGTCGGCATGGTGCTGAGCCGCGCGGCGGTGCGCGATCTCTACAGCTCGGAACAATCGGCCAGCATGATCGGCTATGTCACCATGGGCATGGCTGTGGTGCCGATGCTGGGGCCGGTCGTCGGCGGGATGCTGGACCAGCTCTGGGGCTGGACCGCGAATTTCTGGGCGCTGGCGCTGATGGGCGCCCTGACCCTGTGGCTGACCTACGCCGACTTCGGGGAAACCGCGCACAAGAGCGGCAAGACCCTGATCGGCCAGTTCCGGGAATACCCCGAATTGCTGCGCTCGCCGCGGTTCTGGGGCTATTCGCTGTCGTCGGCCTTCTCCGCTGGCGCCTTTTACGCCTACCTGGGCGGCGCCCCCTTCGTCGGATCGCAGGTCTACGGGCTGGAGCCCGGACGGCTCGGCCTCTATTTCGGGGCGCCGGCGGTGGGGTATTTCGTCGGCAACTTCCTGTCCGGGAAATTCGCCATCCGGCTCGGGGTCAACCGCATGGTGCTGATCGGCTGCCTGGTGGTCACTGGCGGGGTGCTGGCCTCGATGGCGCTGATGACCACCGATCTCGGCTCGGCCGAAAGCTTCTTCGGACTGATGGTGATCGTCGGGCTCGGCAACGGGCTGGCGCTGCCCAGTGCCACTGCCGGCGCCCTGTCGGTGCGGCCACATCTGGCCGCCACCGCCTCCGGCCTCAACGGCGCGGTGATGCAGGGCGGCGGCGCCGGGCTCAGCGCGCTGGCAGGCGCGTTGCTGACCCCGGACACCGGTGCCTGGCCCCTGCTGTTCATGATGCTGGCCAGCTCGATCCTCGGGGTCGCCGCCATCGTCCTGGTGATGCTGCGCGAACGTCAGCTGGGCCTGTGACGGGGGTTGCCCCCGCGGGTTTGCAAATATACCCTTCGCGCATCGCAAATCAGCAAAGACGGCTCTCGTCCCCGCCATGGCTCCGCAAAAACTCTACGCCGGTGCGAAACTGCGCGAGATGCGCACGCGGCTCGGCCTGACGCAGAAGGAATTCGCCTCCAAGCTCGGAGTGTCGCTGCCCTATCTCAACCAGATGGAGAACAACAACCGCCCGGTGAGCACCACCGTGGTGCTGGCGCTGGCTCAGGAGTTCGGCATGGATGTGACCGAGCTGTCGACCGGCGACAGCGAACGTCTGGTCAGCGACCTGCGCGAGGTACTGGCCGACCCGGTCTTTGCCGATGCGGCGCCGCCGCTGGCCGATCTCCGGCTCACCGCCTCCAATGCGCCGGCGCTGGCGCGGGCGTTTCTGGCGCTGCACCGCAGCTATCGCCAGACCCATGAACGGCTCGCCTCGCTGGACGAGGCACTGGGGCGCGAGGATGCCCGGCTGCAGGCCAGCCCCTGGGAAGAGGTGCGGGACTTCTTCCACTACTGCGACAATTACATCGACGCGGTCGACCGCGCGGCAGAGAATTTCGCCCAGCAGGCGCAGGCCCCCGGCCAGATGCGCGAGACCGCGCTGGCGGCGCTGGAGACCATGGGCATCCGGGTCGAACTGGCCGATATCGGACCGATGCGGCTGTATGATTCCGAAGCCCGGCACCTGCGGCTGTCCACCCGGCTGGCGCCGCAGACTCAGGCCTTTCAGATGCTGCTGCAACTGGCCCTGCTGCAACAGGACAAACTGCTGGAAGCGACGCTGGATTTCGCCCGTTTCCACAGCGACGAGGCCCGCGCCATCGCCAAGATCGGCCTGGCCAATTACTTCGCCGGCGCGGCGCTGCTGCCCTATGGCCGCTTTCTCGCCGCCGCGCAGGAAACCCGCCACGATCTGGAGCTGCTCAGCGCCCGGTTCGGCGCCTCGATCGAACAGGTGGCGCACCGGCTCTCCACCCTGCAGCGGCCCGGCGCCAAGGGCATCCCGTTCTTCTTCGCCCGGGTCGATCAGGCCGGCACCATCACCAAGCGGCACAGCGCCACGCGGCTGCAATTCGCCCGGTTCGGCGGCGCCTGCCCGCTGTGGAACGTGCACCGCGCCTTTGAGACGCCGGGCCAGTTCCTGCGCCAGTTGGCGGAGACGCCAGACGGGGTGCGTTATATCAACCTGGCCCGCGACGTCTCCAAACCCGGCGGCAGCTTCGGCGCGCCGGTGCGCCGCTATGCCATCGCGCTGGGATGCGAGGTGCGCCATGCTGACGCGCTGGTCTATGCCGATACGCTGGATGTGACCAATGCCAGCGCCTATGAGCCGATCGGCATCTCCTGCCGGATCTGCGAACGCAAGATCTGCCACCAGCGCTCCGTCCCGCCGCTGGAACGACGGCTGAGCATCGACGCCAATCAGCGCGGCGTCCTGCCCTATGAGGTGAACTGAGCCCGCGTCCCGGAACGCAAAACGCGCGGACCTTGCGGACCGCGCGCTGCGATGTCGTCAGATCCTCCGGCTTACTCGGCCGACAGGATCCCCCAGATTTCGTCTTTCAGGGCCGCGCGCTTCTTGCGCATGTCAACTTCGGCCAGCTCTTCGACCGGCTCGACATTGGTTTCGGCCCGGTGCACCGCGCGGTTCACCTCGTGGTATTCCTCGACCAGCTTGGCGAAATGCGCGTCGCTCAGCTTCAGCTCGGCGATCTGTGCGGCCTGTTCGGGAAACTCTTCGACCAGCTCGTGCGGGGTATGGGTCATCTGTTCGCTCCTTCCAACGTTCGGTGTCGCTATACCCTATGGATCGGCGGTGTCCACCACATTGACGCGGATCAACTGGCCACCGCCGATGCCCCGTTTTTCACTCGCCGCGCGGGAACCGCTGCCCCTCTTCCAGCACGTTGAGATCCATGTGATTGCGCATGAACCGTTCCGAGGCCTGCTGCAGCGGCTGATAATCCCATGGGTAATAGCCGCCCTGCCGCAACGCCTCGTAGACCACCCAGCGACGGGCCTGGCTGGCGCGCACATCGGCATCGAACCGGTCCAGCTCCCAGCGCGCGTCGGCCATCGCCCGGAACTCCGCCAGGGTGGCGGCATGGGCGGGATCAGAGGCCAGATTGCTCAGCTCGAACGGGTCGCTCTCCAGATCGAAAAGCTGCTCGGGATCGAGCACGCAGCGGGTGTATTTCCAGCGGCCCTGCCGCAGGCAGATCAGCGGCGCGTCGGAGGCCTCGGCGGCATATTCCAGCGCCACCGGGCTATCGCGCCGCGCGCCCCGCGCCAAGGGCCCCAGATCCTCGCCATCGATCCAGGGCGCGACCTCGTCCAGCGGAACGCCGGCCAGCGCCGCCAGCGTCGGCGACACGTCGAGGGTGGAGACCGGCGTCTCGATCCGCACCGCCGGCAGATCGGGGGCGGAGATCATCAGCGGCACCCGGGCGGAGCCTTCGTAGAAGTTCATCTTGAACCACAGCCCACGCTCGCCCAGCATGTCGCCGTGATCGGAGAGGAAGACCACGATCGCCTCCTGCCGGGTATCCTCCAGCACCTGCAGAATCTCGCCGATCTTGTCGTCGAGATAGGAGATATTGGCGAAATAGGCCCGGCGGGAGCGTTCGATGTCCCGCGGGGTGATATCGAAGCTGTGCCAGTCGTTGGCGTCGAAGATACGCTTGGAATGCGGGTCCTGCTCCTCATAGGGGATCGCCGGAATCTCCGGCTGCAGATGATCGCAATCGGCATAGAGATCCCAGTATTTCTTCCGTGCCACATAAGGATCGTGCGGATGGGTGAAGCTGACGGTGACGCACCACGGCCGGTCGTCCTTGCCGCGCGCCAGATCATAGAGCTTGGCCTTCGCGTGATAGGCGACCTCGTCATCGTATTCGAGCTGATTGGTGATCTCCGCCACCCCCGCCCCGGTGACCGAGCCCATGTTGTGATACCACCAGTCGATCCGCTCGCCCGGCTTGCGATAATCCGGGGTCCAGCCGAAATCGGCCGGATAGATGTCGGTGGTCAGCCGTTCCTCGAACCCGTGCAGCTGATCGGGACCGACGAAATGCATCTTGCCCGACAGGCAGGTGTAATAGCCCGCCCGCCGCAGATGGTGGGCATAGGTCGGGATATCGCTGCGGAACTCCGCCGCGTTGTCATAGACGCCGCTGCGCGACGGCAGTTGCCCGGACATGAAGCTGGCCCGCCCCGGCGCGCAGAGCGGCGAGGCGGTATAGGCATTGGCGAAACAGGTCGACCGCGCGGCCAGCTTGCGCAGGTTCGGCACATGCAGCCAGTCGACCGGGCCGTCGGGAAACAGCGTGCCGTTCAGCTGATCAACCATCAGGATCAGGATATTGGGTCGGGTCATTTGCGATCTCCGCACAGATTGGCCAGCACCGTCAGCGCCTGGCGTTCGGCCTGCGCCGGGCTCAGTTCCGGATCGAGCGCCGCGCGGATATAGAGCCCGTCGATCAAGGCCCCCAGCGTGTCGGCCGCCGCCGCCGGCCTGGGACAGACCGGGCGCAGCGCGTGGATCAGGTTGGAGCGCAGCCGCAGGTGATAGATTTGCCACAGCCGCAGCGCCTGTGGATTGCTCTGCGCCATGACGTAGAAACACATCCAGGCGCCTACCGCCTCGGGGGTGAAGCTGGAGCCGCCGAAACAGGCCCGCACGATGGCCGCCGCCCGCCCCTCGCGCGGAACCCCCTTCAGCTCGCGGCGTACCTCGGCAACGAAATCCGACAGGATCCGGCGCATCGCCGCGAGAAAGATCTGGTCCTTGCCGCCGAAGTAGTGATGCGCCAGCGCGCTGGAGACGCCGGCGCGGCGGGCGATCTGGCTGACGGTCACATCCAGCGTGCCCGCGGCCCCGAGCTCGGCAATCGTGGCGCGCACCAGCGCATCGCGGCGAATGGGTTCCATTCCCTGTTTCGGCATGACCGTCGTTCCTCCTATGGTCGCAGGACGCTATGTGCTGGAAACTGACCCGTCAATCAACTTCCCTGCCCGCGACCGGCCAGCAGCCGCCCACCGTCGCCGGCTGACCGGATCGGCCGCGCTCTGCCCACAATGCAGGCCCGATGTCAGCCCTTGGTGGCGGTGACCGGCGGGGTCACGTTGCGCCGCCGCAGCACCGCCTCGCGCCAGGTGATGAAGCTGATCGCCGCCAGGATCATGCCGGCTCCGACCAGCACCCAGAAATCGACGCTCTCGTGAAACAGCAAGACCCCCATCAGCGTCGCCCAGACCAGCTGCAGGAAGGTCACCGGCTGGGTCACCGTCAGCGGCGCCGCCCGCATCGCCAGGGTCATCAGATAATGGCCGGCGGTGGCGAAACAGGCGACCCCCAGCAGCATCAGCAGTTCGGTCGCCGTCGGCGTCACCCAGACCACGGCGGCGAAGGGCGCCAGCCCCAGCGTCACCCAGACCGACAGCATGCTGACCACCACCGCCGGGCTGATCTGATCGGTCAGCACCTTGGCCAGCAGGTAAGATCCGCTGAACACCGTCGCGGCGATGAGCATCGCCAGATGGCCCGGCTCGATCTCGCGAAAGCCCGGGCGCAGGATCACCACGGCGCCCAGCAGCGCCACGCCGATGGCGGCGATCCGGCGGAAGGCCAGATGCTCTTTCAGAAACAGCGCCGCGCCGATGGTCACGAAGATCGGCGACAGGTAGTTCAGCGCCGTCAGCTCGGCCAGCGGAATGCGGGTCATCGCGAAGAACCACAGCATCACCCCGCCCGAATGCAGCAGACCGCGCAGCGCGAAAAGCCCCATCACTTTGGGCGTGAACCGCGTGTTCAGGATTGGCCGCAGCATCGGCAGCAGAAAGATCAGCCCCATGGCATAGCGCAGAAAGGCAGCCTGCGGCGCCGGGATACGCGGCCCCAGCGCCTTGACCAGCGCGGTCATCACCACGAAGACCAGCCCGGCCGCCAGCATCCAGAGGACACCATGCAGGGGGCGGGAGGATGCGGGAGCGGCTACGGTTTGTGTCATACCTCCGGTTGAACACGCATTCGACCGCCGGCACAAGCCTCCGCAAACGCTCTCACATCAGGATCAGCCGCAGCGCGATGGCCCACATCACCAGCCCGATCCCGGCGTCAAGCAGCCGCCAGGCCCCCGGCCGCGCCAGCAGCGGCGCCAGCAACCGGGCGCCATAGGCCAGCGCGAAGAAGAAGACCAGGCTGGCGGCGCTTGCCCCCAGGGCAAATCCGAAGCGGTCCTCGTATTGCGCCGAAACCGAGCCGATCAGCACTACGGTATCGAGGTAGACATGCGGGTTGAGCCAGGTCAGCGCCAGGCAAGTGGCCAGCGTCGCCCGCAACCCGCGCCCGCCGGTCGCCGTCGCCTGCATCGCTGCCCCGCCCCGCGCCGCCGCGATCAGGTTGCGCCCGCCATAGGCCAGCAGGAAGGCCGCCCCGCCCCAGCGCATCAGCGGCGCGAACCAGGTGGCCAGCCGGCCCATGCCGCCGACCCCGGCAGCAATCAGAACCGCATCGGAGAGCGCGCAGGTCAGCGCCACCCAGAGCACATGCTCGCGCCGCAGCCCCTGCCGCAGCACGAAGGCGTTCTGCGCCCCGATCGCCAAGATAAGGCTGAGCCCGAGCGCAAAGCCCGGCAGGATGGCGGCGGTCATGGTCGGCTCCCTTCGTTGGTCGGGGTTTGACTAGACAGCAGCGCACGATTACTCCAGTTAAAGATATTCAATTCAGTTTAGCAGTTCTAATGCAGTTCGACGCCCCCCAGCTCGCCGCCCTCGCCGCCATCCTGCGCCACGGCAGTTTCGAGGCCGCCGCCGCAGATCTGGGCGTTACTCCCTCGGCGATCTCGCAACGCATCAAGGCGCTGGAGGAACGGGTCGGCGCCGCCCTGATCCGCCGCGCCACCCCCTGCACCGCCACGCCGGCCGGCGCCCGGCTGGCCAAACACGCCGAGGACATCGGTCTGCTCGAAGCCCAGCTCAGCCGCGATCTGGCGCTGGAGCCCGGCCCCGGTGCCGCCCGGCTGCGGCTGGCGGTCAATGCCGACAGCCTCTCCACCTGGTTCATTCCCGCCATGGCCGGCACCGCCGATCTGCTGTTCGATCTGGTGATCGACGATCAGGACCACAGCGCCGACTGGCTGCGGCAGGGTGCGGTCAGCGCCGCCGTCTGTGCCGAGGCCGCCGCGGTGGCCGGCTGCGATGCCCATCCGCTGGGCGCGCTGCGCTATATCGCCACCGCCAGCCCCGCCTTCATGGCCCGCTGGTTCGCCGATGGGGTCACCCCGGCGGCGCTGGCGCGGGCGCCCTGCATGATCTTCAACGCCAAGGACGCGCTGCAGCGCCAGTGGATCGAGACCACCTTCGGCCAGAGGCTGAACCCGCCGGCGCATTACCTGCCCTCCTCCACCGCCTTTGTCGACGCCGCCCTCGCCGGGCTGGGCTGGGGGATGAACCCCCTCTGCCTGGTGGAAGAGCCCTTGCGCCGCGGCGCGCTGGTGCCACTATGGCCCGACCGGCCGCTCGACATCGCGCTGAGCTGGCAGGTCAGCCGGGTCATGGCCCCGGCCCTGCGACCGCTGACACGGGCGGTGCGCCGGGCCGCCGCCACGGTGCTGATCCCGCCGGCGCCCTAGGGCGGTCCGCGAACCGGGAGGAGAAGACCGATGATTTCCAAGGACCAGCTCCGCTACGAAGCGGTGCCGCTGCCGCATCGGGCGCGGATGGATGACGAGCAGATGCTGCTGAGCGCCGAGGCTTTCCACGACCAGATGCGCCGGCGCCACAGCGTGCGCAACTATTCCGACCGCCCGGTGCCGCGGGCGGTGATCGAAAGCTGCCTGCGCACCGCCGGCACCGCCCCCTCCGGTGCCAATCATCAGCCCTGGCATTTCGCCGCCATCGCCGATCCGGCGCTGAAACAGCAGATCCGTGCCGAGGCGGAAGCCGAAGAGCGCCGCTTCTACGCCGGCGGCGGTGGCGACGAATGGATCCGGGCGCTGGAACCGATCGGCACAACGGCGGAGAAACCGCATCTGACCCGGGCGCCCTGGCTGATCGTGGTTTTCGCTCAGCGCTGGGGCCGTTTCGAGGATGGCAGCCGTTACAAGAACTATTACGTGCCCGAGAGCGTCAATATCGCCACCGGCATCCTGCTGGCGGCGCTGCATCACGCCGGGCTGGCGGCGCTGACCCATACCCCCAATCCGATGAAATTCCTCAATGCCGCGCTGAACCGGCCGGAGGCGGAGAAACCGACGATGATCATCGCCCTCGGCCACCCGGCGGCCGATGCCACCGTCCCGGCGGCGGCGAAGATCAAGAAACCGCTGGAGGAGATCGCCAGCTTCTTCGACTGAGCGATCGGGGCCCGGCAGGGACAGGGCCCGCTGAAACGACAGACGCCCGGCACATCGGCCGGGCGTCCAAATATTTCGGGATGCCGCGCCGCGATCAGAGCTGCGCCATCACCTCGTCGGAGGCTTCGAAGTTGGTGGTGACCCGCTGCACGTCATCGTCGTCTTCCAGCGCGTCGACCAGCTTCATCAGCTTCTGCATGCTGTCCAGGTCCATTTCGGTCGTGGTGGTGGGCTTCCACACCAGCTTGGTGCTTTCGCTCTCGCCCAGCTCCGCTTCCAGTGCGGTCGCGACCTCGTTCAGGTCGGTATCGGCGCACCAGATCACGTGACCGTCCTCGGAGCTCTCGACATCCTCGGCACCGGCCTCGATCGCCGCCATCATCACGGTATCGGCATCACCGACGCTGGCGGGATAGGTGATCTCGCCCTTGCGCTCGAACATGAAGCCGACCGAGCCGGTCTCGCCCAGGTTGCCGCCGTTCTTGGTGAAGGTCGAACGCACGTTCGAAGCGGTGCGGTTGCGGTTGTCTGTCATCGCCTCGACGATCACCGCCACGCCGTTGGGGCCGTAGCCCTCATAGCGGATTTCCTCGTAATCGTCGCCCTCGCCGCCGGAAGCCTTCTTGATCGCGCGTTCGATGTTGTCCTTCGGCATCGACTGCGATTTGGCTTCCTTGATGGCAAGCCGCAGCCGCGGGTTCTTGTCGGGATCGGGATCGCCCATCTTGGCGGCGACGGTGATCTCTTTGGAGAATTTCGAAAAGAGTTTCGCCCGAACCGCGTCCTGGCGGCCCTTACGATGCTGGATGTTGGCCCATTTGGAGTGCCCGGCCATGGTGCGTCCTCGGTCTGATATATGAATTGGCGGTCATATAGCCGCTTGCCCGGCCCCTGATCAACCCGCCCCGCGCCCGCGGGCGGTCGCCGACACGTCCCTGCCCGGTTGCCCCCGCCCGCTTCGCCGCTAAGCTGGCGTCATGACCACCGATCAGATCATCCTGTTTTCGCTCTTCGTCGCCGTCTTTGCCCTGCTGCTCTGGGGCCGGATCCGCTACGATCTGATCGCCTTCTCGGCGCTGCTGACGGGAGTGGTGCTGGGCGTGGTGCCGACCGACCGGGCGTTTTCCGGCTTCGGCCATCCCGCGACGCTGGTGGTGGCGCTGGTGCTGATCGTCTCCGCCGGGCTGGTCCGCTCCGGCGCGGTGTTCCTGATCACCCGCACCCTGATCGACGCCTCGCGCGGGCTCGGCACCCATATCGTGCTGATGGGCGGCATCGGGGCGGTGCTCTCCGCCTTCATGAACAACGTCGCGGCGCTGGCGCTGCTGATGCCGGTCGATATGCAGACCGCACGCAAGGCCGGGCGCGCCGCCTCCTACACGCTGATGCCGCTGAGCTTCGCCACCATCCTCGGCGGCATGGCCACGCTGATCGGCACGCCCCCCAATATCGTCATCGCCACGATCCGGGAAAACGCGCTCGGTGCGCCCTTCGCGATGTTCGATTTCGCCCCGGTCGGCGGCATCGCGGCGCTGGCGGGGCTGTTCTTCGTCGCGCTCGTCGGCTGGCGGCTGATCCCGGACCGCGGCGAAACCCGCAGCCCGCATTCCGAACTCGCCGCCTATATCGCCGAACTCACCGTGCCCGAGGGCTCCACCCACATCGGCAAGCGCCTGGCCGAGCTCGACGAGATCGCGGAAAAGACCGATGTGGCGATCCTCGGCCTGATCCGCGGCGGCCAGCGTCGGTACGGCCGGGCCTCCAATGCGCTGCTGCGGGCCGGCGATGCGCTGGTGCTGGAGGCCGCGCCCGAGGCGCTCGACGAATTCCGCGCCGCGCTCGGCCTCGCCTTCTCGGATGCCGGGCGGCAGGAAAAGCTGACCGCCGCCGGAGAGGGGCTCGACCTGATCGAGGTGGTGGTGCCCGAAACCGCCCGCATCGCCGGCAAGACCGCCCAGGCCATCGGCCTGGCCTGGCGGCAGAGCACCATCCTGATGGGCATCTCGCGCAGCGGTCAGCCGATCGCCAAGCAGGTCCGCAAGACCGAGGTGCGCCCGGGCGATATCCTGCTGCTGCTCTGCCCGCGCGACCGCGGCCCGGATGTGACCGACTGGCTGGGCTGCCTGCCGCTGGCGGCCCGCGGGCTGAGCGTGACGGCCAGCGACAAGACCTGGCTCGCCATCGGCATGTTCGCCGCCGCCATCGCCGCCGCCAGCTTCGGGCTGATCTATCTGCCGGTGGCGCTGGGGATCGTCGTCATGGGCTATGCGCTGACCGGCATCCTGCCACTGCGCGAGCTTTACGATCACGTCGAATGGCCGGTGGTGGTGCTGCTCGGGTCGATGATCCCGCTGGGCGCGGCGCTCGATGCGTCCGGCGGCACCCGGCTGCTGGCCGACGGGCTGGTGGCGCTGACCGCCGGCTGGCCCGCCTGGGCGGTGCTGACGGTGTTGATGGTGGTGACGATGACGCTGTCGGATGTGCTGAACAACACCGCGACCACCATCGTCGCCGCCCCGGTCGGCATCCAGATGGCGCAGAGCCTGGGGGTGTCGCCCGATCCCTTCCTGATGGCGGTGGCGGTGGCGGCCTCCTCGGCCTTTCTCACCCCCATCGGGCACAAGAACAACACGCTGATCCTCGGCCCCGGCGGCTATCGCTTCGGTGATTACTGGCGCATGGGCCTGCCGCTGGAGGCGCTGATCATCCTGGTCTCGATCCCCGCGATCCTGCTGTTCTGGCCGTTCTGACCCGCCGGACACCGCCCCGCCGCGCGGCCCCCCGTCGCGACCTCACGTAAACCGCGCCCGCCACCGTTGCCCCGGCGCCTCGCCCCGCCCTAAGCTCCGCCCTGAGGAGAGCGGAGGGGCCGATGGACAATGCGGATGTGATCATCGTCGGGGCCGGGCTGGCGGGGCTGGCGGCGGCGGCGGAACTGGGCGACCGGGGCAAGCGGGTGATCCTGCTGGATCAGGAGCCCGAGGCGTTTCTCGGCGGGCAGGCCTTCTGGTCGCTGGGCGGCCTGTTCCTGGTCGATACCCCGGAACAGCGCCGCATGGGCATCCGCGACAGCCACGATCTGGCGCTGCGCGACTGGATGGGCAGCGCCGGGTTCGACCGCCCCGAGGACGCCTGGCCACGCCAATGGGCCGAGGCCTATGTCGATTTCGCCGCCGGAGAGATGCGCCCCTGGCTGAAGGCGATGGGGCTGCGCTGGTTTCCGGTCGTCGGCTGGGCCGAACGCGGCGGTGCCTTCGCCACCGGTCACGGCAATTCGGTGCCGCGGTTTCATATCACCTGGGGCACTGGTCCCGGGGTGATAGAACCCTTCGTCGCCCGGGTCCGCGCCCATGCCGAGGCCGGCCGGATTGCCCTGAAGTTCCGCCATCAGGTCAGCCATATCATCCGCCAGACCGGCGCCGTGCGCGGCGTGTCCGGCGAAATCCTCGCCCCCGACAGTGCCGCCCGCGGCCAGAAGACCAACCGCGACGAGATCGGCGAATTCGAGCTCTACGCGCCCTCGGTCATCGTCACCTCCGGCGGCATCGGCGGCAATTTCGACCTGGTCCGCAAGGCCTGGCCGCGTGATCGCCTGGGACCGCCGCCGGCACAGATGGTGGCCGGCGTGCCGTTTCACGTCGATGGCCGCATGATCGCGATTTCCCAGGCCGCCGGCGGCCATATCATCAACCCCGACCGGATGTGGCATTACACCGAAGGGGTGCGGAACTGGGATCCGATCTGGCCAAACCACGGCATCCGCATCCTGCCCGGCCCCTCGTCGCTCTGGCTCGATGCCCGCGGCCACCGGCTGCCCGCCCCCTGCCTACCCGGTTTCGATACGCTGGCGACGCTGAAGGAAATCCTGAAGACCGGCTACGATTACAGCTGGTTCGTGCTGAGCCAGAAGGTGATCGAAAAGGAATTCGCCCTCTCCGGATCGGAGCAGAACCCCGATCTGACTTCGAAAAGTTGGCTGCAGGTGCTGAAGGCGCGGCTGCTGTCCCGCGGCGGCGCCCCCGCCCCGGTGGAGGCCTTCAAGGCCCATGGTGCCGATTTCGTCGTCGCCGAGACGCTGGAGACGCTGGTGGCTGGCATGAACGAGATCTCCGATCTGCCGCTCGACCCCGCCCATATCCGGGCCGAGGTCGAGGCCCGCGATGCGCAGATGGACAATCCGTTTTCCAAGGATGCCCAGATCATGGCCATTCATGCCGCCCGCAACCATCGCGGCGACCGGCTGATCCGCACCGCCAGGCCGCATAAGTTCCTCGATCCGAAGAACGGCCCGCTGATCGCCGTCAAGCTGCACATCCTGACGAGAAAGACGCTGGGGGGGCTGCAGACGACGCTCGACAGCCAGATGGTCGGCGGCGACGGCCAGCCGCTGCCGGGGCTCTTCGCCGCCGGCGAGGTCGCCGGCTTCGGCGGCGGTGGCTATCACGGCTATAATGCGCTGGAGGGCACCTTTCTGGGCGGCTGCATCTTCTCCGGCCGCAACGCCGGACGCTCTGAGGCGGTGGCCTGAGCTACCAGCTGCCGCTGGCGCCGCCGCCCGAGGACGAACCGCCGCCGAAGGAGGATCGCCCCGACCCGGACGAGCTCTTGGATACCTTGGGGATCGTCCGCAGCTCGGTGTCGTGATAGCCGCAGTTGCGGCAATCGTAGGTCAGCCGCTTCTTGCCGGTGCTGGAGGTGGTCGCGGACACCAGAACCTCGGTCTGGGTCTTCAGCGTGTGATAGCCGCATTTGGGGCAGGCGCCGAAGGCCGAGAACCAGTTGCGATAGCGGTGGATATCCATCTGGCCGCAGCTGTCGCAGGCCCAGACGTCGTAATCCACCGATTTCAGGAATTCCTCCAGCCGCTGACCGCCGTCCAGATGGGCATCGTCGGCCGCCTCGCCCAGACGGTGCATCAGGCTGCCACAGTTGGAACAGGGCCGAGGCCTGAGGCGCAGATAGCGGCGCAGCGCCAGCGCGGTGGCCGCCAGAGGCACCGCGACCACCGCCCAGAGCCAGCCGCCGAGCCCGGAGAGCTGCCAGAAAATCCAGCTCCATCCCTGCCGCAACAGCCCGGTGTCATAGGTGCCGGGATAGCGGCCGGTCAGCTCGAAGATGGTTTCGCGCACACCGGTTTCGATCCCGGCCTGATACCGGTCGTCGCGAAAATCGGGCAGGAACCCCTCGTCGATGACCCGCTGCATCCGGTCGTCCCAGGCGGCATCGTAGCCAGCGCCGATTTCGATCCGCATGCGCCGGTCAAACAACGAGACCAGCACCAGAACCCCGTCGTTGCGGCCGGCATTGCCGATGCCCCAGGCGTTGAACAACGCCGTCGCGAAGGGCTCGATCGGTCCGAAGTGGTGATAGTCGCTGAGGCTGTCGATGGTCAGCACCGTCATCTCGATGCCGGTGTGGTCGTAAAGCTCGATCATCTCGTCGCGGAGCCGCTGCTCCGCCGCGGGATCGAGCAGACCGGCATAATCGTTGACATAGACGTCGTGATAGCCCGGCAGGGTGCCGCCGGCGGGATTGGCGAGCCGGTCCGCCGTCCCCTCTTCCGCCGGCGCGGCGGCAAAGGCGGCCGGCGTCTCAGGCGGTGCACCGGGCAGATCGCCGCGGCCGCCCAGCATCAGCCCGGCGCCATAGCCCAACGCCAGCCCGATCACCACGACCAGCGCCGCGATCAGCCCGGCGATCTTCAGGTCATATCGGGTCATGGCGGTCTCTCCCCTCCGGTCCTGCGCCGCAGGCTAGCAAAGCGGCTGCACCCGGGCCGAGGGGAAAATGCCCCGCTCCGGCCCCGGGTCCGGGCGTTCCGTCTGTCAGAGCGGCCAGATCAGCGGGATCAGCGCCGAGGCCAGCATGCCCACGGTCAGGTTCAGCGGGATACCGACCCGCATGAAATCGGTGAACTTGTAGCCGCCGGGCCCATAGACCAGCATATTGGTCTGGTAGCCGATCGGCGTCGCAAAGGAGGCCGAGGCCGCGATCATCACCGCCACCACCAGCGGCCGCGGATCGACCCCCATGGCCTGGGCCAGCCCGATGGCGATCGGGGTGACCACCACGGCGACGGCATTGTTCGACACCAGTTCGGTCAGGATCGAGGTCAGCAGGTAGATGGCCCAGACCACCAGGAAGGGCGGCAGCATCCCCAGAGCCGGGGACACGGTCTCCACCACCAGCTTGACCGCGCCGGAATGGTCCAGCGCCGCGCCGATGGCCAGCATCGAGAAGATCATCGCCAGCAGCCGGCCGTCGACGAAGGAGAACGCCTCATCCGCGTCGATGCAGCGGGTCACCAGCACCGCGGCAACGGCCAGCACCGACAGGAACAGGATCGGCGCAACGCCGAAGGCGGCCAGCGCCACGATGCCGATCAGCGCCGCGATGGCAATCGGCGCATGCCCCCGGCGGAAGGCCCGGGCCGAGGGGTGCGAGACGTCGACCATCTCCATCTCTGCGGCGAGCCGCTGGATATCGCCCGGCGCCCCTTCGAGCAGCAGCGTATCGCCGACGCGCACCACCAGATCGTCCAGCTGGCGGCCGATGTTCTGGTTCCGGCGATGCACCGCCAGCACATAGACACCATAGCGGCGGCGCAGGCGCATCGCACCCAGGCTGCGGCCGATCATCTTGCAGCCGGGGGAAATCAGCACCTCGACCGTGGTGGTCTCCACCGCCGAGATCTGGTCGACCCGCTTCAGCTCCTTATTGCGCTGCAGGCTGAGCAGCTCGGTCATCCGGGTCCGCAGCACCACGCGGTCGCCGACCTGCAGGGTCACGCCCTGAAGATCGCGGCGCAGCGACTGGTCGCCCCGCACGACGTCGATCAGCCGCACCCCGTCGCGCTGAAACAGCTGGACCCCCAGCACCTCGCGGCCGATCAGGTTGCTTTCCGGCGGGATCACCGCCTCGGTGAAGAACTTCATCCGCGACTTGTCGCTCAGCAGGCTGGCCATGCTGGTCCGGTCCGGCAGCAGCCGGGGGGCGATGAAGCGCAAATAGATCATGCCGTAGATCACCAGCGCCAGCCCCAGCGGCGTCACCTCGAAGATCGAGAACGCCTGCATGCCGTTGCTGCGCGCCACCCCGTCCACCAGCAGGTTGGTCGAGGTGCCGATCAGCGTCAGCGTCCCACCCAGGATCGCCGCATAGCTCAGCGGGATCAGCAGCTTGGACGGCGCGATATCGAGTGTGCGGGCGATCTGGATGAAGACCGGGATCATCACCACCACCACCGGCGTGTTCGATACCACCGCCGAGGCGACCAGCACGAAGCCCATCAGCAGCCCCACCGCCATCTTCGGCCGGGTCTGCGCCTGGCTGCGCGCCAGATTGGTGAAGGCATCGAGCGCACCGGTCCGCACCAGCGCCCCCATGATGATGAACATCGCCGCGATGGTCCAGGGCGCCGGGTTCGACAGCACCGCCAGCCCCGCCTGATACGGCAGCACCCCGGTGATCAGCATCATCGCCACCCCGGCGATGGCGACCACTTCGGTCGGAAAAACTTCGCGCAGGAACATCACGAACATACCTGCAACGATGGCGAGCGTGAGAATGGCACTGCCAGTCTCGGTCAGCTGGAAAAAATGCATGTGCAGCTATCAGTATCCCGACAATCCCGGCCCCTTGAGACCGCCGCCCACTTTCTCCGATTGCGGCGGGGGGAGCAAGCGCTTCCTATGCGGCGGCGCGGGGCCCTGCCCCGGTTTCGGGCAGGGCTGCGGCAAAACGCGGCCATAGGTCGCGTCAGGGGGCCGCCTGTTCCAGCCGGCCGCCGACCCGGACCATGCGCACCTGTCGGGCCAGGCCGGTGCGGTCGTCGGTGTCGACGAAAACGCCGGCCAGCGTCGCCTCGCCCAGTGCCGGGGTGAAGCGCGATTTCGGCATGCCGGTGATGAAGCGACGCATCGGTTCCGCCTTGTCCATGCCGATGACCGAATTGTAATCGCCGCACATGCCGGCATCGGTCTGATAGGCGGTGCCGCCGGGCAGGATCTGCGCGTCGCCGGTGGGCACATGGGTATGGGTCCCGACCACCAGGCTGGCGCGTCCGTCGCAGAAATGGCCGATCGCCATCTTCTCCGAGGTCGCCTCGCAATGGATGTCCACGATCACCGCCTGCGCCAGCCCGCCCAGCGGATGCGATTTCAGCACCGGTTCCAGCGCCGAGAACGGATCGTCGAAGGCGCGTTTCATGAACACCTGCCCCAGCACCTGGGTCACCAGCACCTTGCGACCGCCGGGGGCGTTGAACAGCCGGTGACCGCGGCCGGGCGCGGCCTTGGCGAAGTTGATCGGCCGGACGATGCGGCTGTCCTGCTCGATCGCCTGCATCATGTCCTTCTGGTCGAAGGCGTGATCGCCCAGTGTGACGCAATCGGCACCGGCGTCGAAGATGCCCTTGGCATGTTCGCCGCTGAGCCCCATGCCGTTGGAGGCGTTTTCACCGTTGACCACGACGAAATCCAGCCGCCAGTCGCTGCGCAGGCGCGGAAGATGTTCGGCAATCGCCGTGCGGCCCGCGCGGCCCATCACGTCACCGAGGTACAGAAGTCTCATATCCGCTTGGTAGGGTGCGGCGGCGCCAAGAGCAAGGGCCGCGGTCCGCCCCCTGGCCCCGACGCCACGGCGCTCAGCCCTTCGGGCGGGTCCCGGACGCCTCGGAGGCCTCGGAGGCGCGCAGCAGCCCGCGCCAGGCGGGTTCGTCCACCGCCCGCAGCCGGGCCAGGGCGGCCTCGGCCTCCGCCTTCAGCGCCTCGGCGCTCTGGCTCTTGACCGCCTCGACCCCCTTGATCAGCTTGTCGATGTCCGGCAGCGGCACCCCGGCGTTCTTGCCCAACGTCTCCAGCGCCTCCAGCACCTTGCCCAGCTGCTTGCCATAGCTCGCCACCTCGGTCTGCACCTTCTCCTCGATCTCCGGCACGCCCTGGATATCGGGCGAGAAGACCCGCGGCACGATCTCCTGAGTGACGTCGCCGGAAAACGGCGCCCGGATGATCGGCGCCCAGATATCGAACGGGGATGTCATGAAACCCTCCTCAGGAAACTTGTGACCAAACGCCCCCAGTATCCCCTGCCGTGGCGATATCCCAAAATCAAACCCGACAGCACCGCCACCCGTCCCGCCCCCGTCCGGCCCCGATGCCCGTTCCATCGGCACCGCGGCCCCGGTCAGCGGCGCCTGAGGTCGATCACCCGCCGCTCTGTCACGATCAGGTCGAGCGGCTGGTCGGTGGGTTCCAGCGGCAGGTCCAAGGCCGCCTGCGCCTCATAGGCGAAGCCGATCGCCAGCGTGGCACGGCGGGCGCGCAGCGCCTCCAGCGTGCGGTCGTAGAATCCGCCGCCATAGCCCAGGCGATTGCCGGCGGCGTCGAAAGCCACCAGCGGCACGATCAGGATCTCCGGCTCGACATACTCCGGCCGGGCCGGCACAGCCGCCCCGAAGGCCCCCGCGACCATCTCCGCCTCCGGCTCCCAGAGGGCGAAGCGCAGCGGCGCGGCCTCGGCCACGATCACCGGCACCGCGACCGGCCCGTGGGCCGCGGCCTCGGCCATCGCCGGACGCGGATCGATCTCGGTCCGGATCGGCATGTAGCCGGCCAGCGGCACACCGCGATACCCGGCGAGAACCGAGCTGAGCACACCGGCGCGCCCGGCCCCGCCGGCCTCATGCGCCGCCCGGCGTCGGGCGAAGGCCGCCTTGCGCGCCGCTGCCTTGGCCGCCGCCAGATCGGTCACAACAGCACCACGGTGGCCAGCCCGAGAAAGGCGAAGAAGCCCACCACATCGGTGACCGTGGTGACGAAGACACCGGAGGCCAGCGCCGGATCGACCCCGAATTTGTCCAGCAGGATCGGCACCACCACCCCCGACAGCGCCGCGACGAAGAGATTGATGATCAGTGCCGTGCCGATCACCACCCCCAGCAGCGGCGCCGAGAAGATCAGCCCGGTCAGCACCCCCAGCGGGATCGCCAGCGTCAGCCCGTTCAGGAGCCCCACCAGCATCTCGCGCCGGATCACCCGCCAGGCGTTGGAGGATGTCAGGTCGCGGGTGGCGATGGCGCGCACCGCCACGGTCAGCGACTGGGTGCCGGCATTGCCGCCCATCGAGGCGACGATCGGCATCAGCACCGCCAGCGCCACCAGAACCGCGATGGTCTCCTCGAACTGGGCAATCACCAGCGCCGCCAGCGCCGCAGTGCCGAGGTTGACGATCAGCCAGGGGATCCGCCGCCGGGTGGTGTCGATCACCCGGTCGGAGAGCGAGCTTTCCTCGCCCACCCCGGCCAGACGCAGGATGTCCTCTTCGTTCTCCTCGTCCAGCACGATCATCGCATCGTCGATGGTGATGACGCCGACCAGCCGGCCGTCGCCATCCACCACCGGGGCGGAAATCAGGTGATACTGGTTGAAGGCATAGGCGACGTCGGCCTCGTCCTGCTCCACCGGGATGACCTGGAACACCTCTTCGGCGATCTCGCCCAGCTTCACGTCGCGGCGCGAGCCCATCAGCTTGCCCAGGGTGACATTGGCCACCGGCCGCATCCGCGGATCGACCAGCACGATGTGATAGAACTGTTCCGGCAGCTCCTCGGAACTGCGCAGGTAATCTATGGCCTGGCCGACATTCCAGTGCTCCGGCGCGAAGACCACCTCGCGCTGCATCAGACGGCCGGCGGAATTCTCCGGATAGGTCAGCGCCTGCTGCACCGCCAGCCGGTCGGAGGCCTCCAGCGCGCCGAGGATCTCGGCCTTCTGCGGCTCTTCCAGATCTTCGACCAGATCGACGACATCGTCGCTGTCCAGATCGCGCACCGCTTCGGCCAACACCTGCGGATGCAGCAGGCTGATCACCTCTTCGCGAACACCCTCGTCCAGCTCCGACAGGATGTCGCCGTCGAACTCGCGCCCATAGAGCCGGATCAGCCGGGCCCGGTCATAGGCGTTGATCTGTTCCAGAAGGTCGGCGATGTCGGCCGCGTGCAACGGCTCCATCAGCGCGATCAACTGATCGCGGTCCTCCACATCCACCGCATAGAGGATCGCGGCAATGGCCCGACGATCCAGCGAATAGGGCTGATCGGCGGTCTCCTCCTCCCGGGGGGGTTCGGTCTCGGCCTGATCGTCGCCTGTGCTCATGCTCCGCCCCTTGTGTAAGATTGGCCGCAAAATAGAAGAAGCTGCTACCGGAAAACAATGCGAATGCTGTAATTTACCCCTGAGCCGCCGAACTCTACTCTGGTCCTGACATGAGATCATCAGAAACAGGTGACAGATGACGCAGGAAACCCTGCTGACCGGGCAGGTGCTGTCCTTTGCCCGCTCGCCCTTCGAGGGCGACCCGACCGCCGCCACCGTGGTGACGGAGGCCGTTCTGATCCGCGACGGGCGGATTGCCGCCACCGGCCGCGCCGCCGACCTGCGCGCCGCCCATCCGCAGGCGGAACTCGTATCGCATGGCCAGCGGGTGATTCTGGCGGGCTTCGTCGACCCGCATGTGCATTACCCGCAGACCGCGATGATCGCGAGCTGGGGCAAGCGGCTGATCGACTGGCTGAACCATTACACCTTCCCGCAGGAAATGCGCTTCGCCGATCCCGCCCATGCCGCCGACCTGGCCGCCCGCTATCTGGATCTGACCGCGGCGGAGGGGACCACCACCATGTGTTCCTTCTGCACCATCCACCCCGCGAGCGTGGAGGCCTTCTTCACCGAGGCGCAGGCGCGCGGCCAGCGGGTGGTGGCGGGCAAGACCTGCATGGATCGCAACGCCCCCGAAGGGCTCCGCGATACCGCGCAATCGGCCTATGACGACAGCAAGGCGCTGCTGGAGAAATGGCACGGGGTCGACCGGATCTCCTATGCCATCACGCCGCGCTTCTCGCCGACCTCGACGCCCGAACAGCTGGCGGCGATGGGGGCGCTCTGGGCCGAGCATCCCGATTGCCTGATGCAGACCCACCTGAGCGAACAGACCGACGAGATCGCCTGGGTGCGGGAGCTCTTCCCTCAGGCGCGCGATTACCTCGATACCTACGAGGCCTTCGGACTGCTGGGGGCCAACGGGGTCTACGGCCATGCGATCCACCTGGAGCCACGCGAGAAGGACCGGCTGCGCGAACTCGACGCCGCGCTGGTGCATTGCCCGACCTCGAACACCTTCATCGGCTCCGGCCTCTTCGACATGGCCGGGCTGATGGCCGCCGGCCACCGGATCGGCCTGGCCACCGATACCGGCGGCGGCTCCAGCTTCTCGATGCTGCGGACCATGGCCGCCGCCTATGAGATCGCCCATCTGCGGCACCATTCCCTGCATGCCGCCCAATTGCTGTGGCTGGCGACGGTGGGATCGGCCCGCGCCCTGCGGATGGACGACAAGATCGGCAATATCGCCCCGGGAATGGAGGCCGATCTGGTGGTGCTCGACCTCGCGTCGACCCCGGCCATCGCCCAGCGCGAGGCCGAGGCGGAGGATCTCTGGGAGGCGATCTTTCCCACCATCATGATGGGCGACGACCGCGCCGTCGCCGAAGTCTGGATCGGCGGCCGCCGGGTCAAATCCTGACGTCTGGGCATGGGGGGCGCTGCCCGGCGCGGCAGGAACAGAGCCCCCGGCAGCCTCAGCCCATGAGCGCCCGGGCCAGCCGGGACTGATGCGCGATCACCCTGGGCAGGTCCAGCGTGGTCAGCTGGCCATCGCGCACAACCTGGCGGCCTTCGACCAGCAGATGGGTCACCCGCACCGGCCCCGCCAGCAGCAGCGCCGCCGGGTCCCAGCTGCCGGCGCTGTCGATCCCCGTCACATCCCAGAGCGCGAGATCGGCGCGTTTGCCCGGGGCGATGCGACCACAGTCGGGCCGGCCGAGAATATCGGCACCGCCACGGGTGACGATCTCCAGCGCTTCCCGGGCGCTCATCGCATCGGCGCCGCGGCTGACCCGTTGCAAGAGCAGCGCCTGGCGCGCCTCGAGGATCAGGTTACCGCCGTCGTTCGAGGCCGAGCCGTCGACCCCGAGCCCCACCGGCACGCCGGCATCGCGCATCGCGCGCACCGGCGCGATGCCCGAGCCGAGCCGGCAGTTGGAACACGGGCAATGGGCGACGCCGGTACCGCTGCGGGCGAAGAGGTCGATTTCCCCGGCGTCGAGCTTCACGCAATGGGCGTGCCAGACATCCGGCCCGGTCCAGCCCAGATCCTCGGCATATTGGCCCGGACGGCAGCCGAAGGTTTCGAGGCTATACGCGACATCCTCGGCATTCTCCGCCAGATGGGTGTGAAGCATCACCCCCTTGTCGCGCGCCAGCAGCGCCGCCTCGCGCATCAGGTCGCGGCTGACCGAGAAGGGCGAACAGGGGGCGACGCCGACCCGGCACATCGACCCTTCGGCGGCATCGTGGAAGGCATCGACCACGCGGATGCAGTCCTCCAGGATCGCTGCCTCCGCTTCGACCAGGCTGTCAGGCGGCAGGCCACCGGCGCTTTCGCCGATGCTCATCGCGCCACGGGTAGGCTGGAACCGCAGTCCGACCTCGGCCGCGGCGGCGATGGTATCGTCGAGCCGGGCGCCATTAGGGTAGAGATAGAGGTGATCCGAGGTCAGCGAACAGCCCGAGAGCGCCAGTTCGGCCAGGCCCGTCAGCGCCGAGACATGGACCTCCTCCGGGCCGAAGCGCGCCCAGATCGGATAGAGCGTCTTCAGCCAACCGAAGAGCAGCGCGTCCTGACCGCCGGGCACCGCGCGGGTCAAGCTCTGGTAGAGGTGATGATGGGTGTTCACCAGACCCGGGGTGACGACGAAGCCCCGCGCCTCGATCACCTCGCCCGTGGTGGCGAGGCCGGGCCCAATGGCGGCAATAACCCCGTCGCGGATCAGGATGTCCTCGCCCGCCAGTTCACGGCGATCGTCATCCATGGTCAGGATGGAACAGGCATTACGGATCAGGATTTCAGGCATGCGCACACTCCGGTCTGGCCCGTTTCGGTGACGAAGTGTGACAGAGGCGCCGACAGAATACGGGCAAAGGACTCGGCGCGCGGCCTGTCCTTAGCCAAAGCCATCCCTGTTTGCAATCCCCGGGAGAGCGCCACGAAAGGACGCCCCGGGTCAGACCCGGGAGAGGATCTCCAGCGCTGCGGCATGAAGCGTCGGGTTGGCCGCAGCCACAAGCCGTCCACCCTGATCGGCGCGCCCGCCCTGCCAGTCGGTGACCACACCGCCGGCGGCCTCGATCACCGCGATCGGGCCCTGCACGTCATAGGGGTTGAGCCCGGCCTCGATCACCAGATCGATGTGACCGGCGGCGAGCAGCGCATAGGCGTAGCAATCCATGCCGTAGCGGGTCAGCCTAGCCCGGGCGGAGACCGCCTCGAACCCGGCGCGCTCCTCGGGTGTGCCGACCTCGGGGAAGGTGGTGAAAAGCAGCGCCTCCTCCAGTGTGGCGGTGGAGCGGGTACGCAGCGGCCGGTCGCCCGCCGCCGTGCGCAACAGCGCACCCTCAGGGCTGCCGATGAACCGCTCCCCGGTATAGGGCTGATCGATGATCCCCAGCGTCGGGCCGGCGGCACCGGACAGCGCGATCAGCACCCCCCAGGTCGGGGTGCCGCAGAGAAAGCCGCGGGTGCCGTCGATCGGGTCGAGCACCCAGGTGCGCCCGCTCTGCCCCGCGGTCGGGCCGAATTCCTCGCCCAGGATGCCATCTTCGGGGCGGTACTGTGCCAGCAGCGTCCGCATCCGCTCCTCCGCCGCGCGGTCGGCGACGGTGACCGGGTCGAAGCCGTCGGCATCCTTGTTGTCGGCGGTCAGATCGGCACGGCGGAAATGCGGCAGGATGACCTCGCGCGCGGCGTCGGCCAGACGGTGCGCGACATCGATATCGCTGAGCGTTCGGGGATCGGGGAAACGGGGGTCGGTCATACCGGCTCAGGTGACACGGGACCGCGACGGATGCAAGCGGCAGGCGCCCCGCTCACAGGGGCGCCGCATCCGATGCCTGGACTGTCAGGCCACGTCGCTCAGCACACGGGCCAGTTCGAACAGGCGGCGGCGCTGGTTTTCCGGAATGGCGTAGTAGGAGCGGATCAGATCCAGGGCTTCCTTGTCGCCCATCAGATCGGCCGGGATCGCGCTGGCCTTGCCCTCGGCCGTCTTGTCGGTATCGTCAAGACCTTCGAAGAAGAAGCTCACCGACACGTCGAGGGCATCGGCGATATCCCACAGCCGCGAGGCGCTGATCCGGTTGGCACCGGTTTCGTATTTCTGGATCTGCTGGAACTTGATCCCGACCTTTTCGGCCAATTGCTGCTGGGTCATCCCCACAAGCCAACGGCGATGGCGGACCCGTTTACCCACATGTACGTCAACGGGATGGGTCATGGGCGGTCTCCTTGCGTTATACTTATTATGAGCCGGCCGAACGGTCTCCCGGCTCGCCTCCCTGCATCAGCGACATTTCGTGCAGCACCCCTCCCTGACAGCACGCCTTCTCGCACCCGCGTTAAAATTGTACGAGCTTTTATTCAGAGTGCAAGATAGTTGACTAGTAAGTCAGTAACATTTCCCTGTGGTTGTATGACACCTCCGAAGCCAGGGGAGCAGCGGCCGGCAGACCGGTCGGCGGGGCCCAGAGGGGATTTGACAGTTTTGATCGGACTTCCCCTTATGTCCTTCAAATTGAGGGGAGAAAACCATGCGTGTTTACCAAATAGAAACCATCGGCGCCCCCGGGCGGCTGACGGAATTGCCCTGCCCTGAGCCCGGCCCGGGGCAGATCCGCGTCGCAATCCGCGCCTGCGGACTGAATTTCGCCGACCTGCTAATGCAGAAGGGCACCTATCAGGACACCCCGCCTGCGCCCTTTGTTCCGGGCATGGAGATCGCCGGCGTGGTTGATTCGCTGGGCGAAGGGGTGACCGGATTTGCCCGCGGAGACCGGGTTGCGGTCTACTGCGGCCATGGCGGGCTGGCCGAATTCGGCGTGTTCGATGCCGCCCGGGTGGCGCGGATTCCCGACCAGATGTCCTTCGAGGACGCCGCCGCCTTCCAGATCGCTTACGGCACCAGCCACATGGCGCTGGATCAGCGCGCCCGCCTGCAGCCGGGCGAAACCCTGCTGGTGACCGGGGCCGCCGGCGGCGTCGGTCTGACCGCGGTGGAGATCGGCAAGCTGATGGGCGCCACCGTCATCGCCCAGGCCCGCGGCGCCGACAAGCTGGCCGTGGCCCGCGCCGCCGGCGCCGATCACCTGATTGATGCCGGAGAGGATCTGCGCCAGCGGGTGCTGGATCTGGGCGGTGCCGATGTCGTCTATGACGCGGTCGGCGGCGATCTGTGGAAAGCCGCCTTCCGCGCCTGCAACCCGGAGGCGCGGCTGCTGCCGATCGGCTTCGCCAGCGGCGAGGTGCCGCAAATCCCCGCCAATCACCTGCTGGTCAAGAACCTGACCGTGATCGGGTTCTACATCGGCGGCTATCTGAAGTTCCGCCCGGCGGCGCTGACCGAAAGTCTCCGGACGCTGACCGGCTGGTATCTGGAGGGGCGGCTCACCCCCCATGTCAGCAACGTGTTGCCGCTCGACCGGGTGGAAGAGGGATTGGCACTGCTGCGCGACCGTCGATCCACCGGCAAGGTGGTGATCACCCTGTGACCCCGGGCGGCGCCGGGCCCGCCGCCTAGCAGACCGCGCGCAGCGTCGCGCTGCTGCCGCCCAGATTGTTGAAGTTCTGGCGGATCAGCGCCGCCAGTTCCGCCACCAGCGGCGAATTCGGCGCCTTGTCCCCATAGAGGTTGATCTGCTGGATCGGCAGTCTGGGCAGGCTGCCACCGTGGTCGATCAGCTCCTGGTGCGACGGCTCGGTGCCTTCCAGCAGCACCGTCACCGCGAGATCGGCGCTCACTGTCGCCTCGATGGTCCGGTCGGATTCGCTGTCCACCGCCATTTCCCAGACGATACCGGCGGCATCCAGCGCCGCAGTCGCCGGCCCACGGAAGATACAGTGCCGGCAGAAGGCGACCCGCAGCGGCCGCTGCCGCCAGGCCGAACCGTTGCGCGCCCCCACCCAGCGCAGCTGCATCTGGTGAATGGTCTCGCCGCCCTCGCCCGCGTCGGTCTCGGTGGTCAGGATCAGATCATAGGCGCCGCGCGAAAACCCTTCCTTCAGGCGCCGGGTGCTGGAATCCATCAGATTCACCTTCACCCGCGGAAAGCTGGCGGCGAAGCGCTGCAGCACCCGCGGGATCACAGGGTGCACGATATCATGCGGCACGCCCAGGTTCACCTCGCCCTCGAAGGCCTGATCGGTGAGCCGCGCGATCACCTCGTCGTTCAACGCCACCATGCGCCGGGCGTAGGACAACAGCTGTTCGCCCGAGGCGGTCAGCGCGATCCCCCGCCCCGAGCGATCCAGCAGCTCGAGCCCCAGAAGCTCTTCCAGCCGCTTGAGCTGCATCGACACCGCCGACTGGGTCAGATGCAGGAAACCGGCCGCCCGCGTGACGCCGCCGGTATCCGCCACGGCGACGAAGGAGCGCAGCGTGGTGATATCGAGATTCCGCATGATCACAAATCCTGATGCTTCAAATCAAAAACATTCGTTTTCAAAATGAACCACAGCGGCTCATATAGATCAAGAAGTTTGATAGACCGACCAGAACACATCACAGATATGGAAAGGAATTGTGACATGGCCTTCATCACCCTTTCGAGCCGCAGCCGCCGGAGCCGTCCCGCCCTGATCGCCCGTCTCGCCCATATGATCAGCGTCCACCGGCAGCGCCGCGCCCTGATCAAGCTGGACGACCGCGCGCTGGAAGACATCGGCATCAGCCGCAGCCAGGCCCGCGCCGAAGCCAGCCGGCCGTTCTGGGACGCCCCGGAAAGCTGGCGCTGCTGAATGCGCCCTCCCCAAACGGGCCCGGCTCCCTCCCCGGACCATGCCCGCCGTCCCGCCGCCGACCGGGACCGATAGGCCGCCATCCAGACCCGGATGCGCGGCCTTTTCGTCGCCCCTACGCCGCCGCCCGGCGGCCACATCGGCCGATTCTCTGACGCAGCGTCCGGTTCGCTCCCGATTCGCTCGCGATTCGATGCGCAGCCGGACCGCCGCCGCGCGGTGAAGTTGCGGAAATTGCGTCCTAAATCCTTGAAATAGAACCCCGGTCCTCCAATATTCTGAGGCAATCGCCGCTCCCCCGTGAAGGGACGCGACCAACAGGATTTTATTGGAGACCATCAATGGCTGAATTCAACACGATCAGGACGACTGCCGGTGCCCGCAGCGCCCAGATTGACGAGGGCCTCCGCGCTCATATGAACAAGGTCTACGGCACCATGTCCGTGGGCATGCTGCTGACCTTTCTGGTGGCCTGGGCCGTGGGCTCCAGCCCCGATCTTCTGGGCATCTTCCGCGATCCGCTGACCCTGCGCCCGAATATCCTGGGCTGGGTGGTGATGTTCGCACCGCTGATCATGGTGTTCGCCTTCGGCGCCGCGCTGAGCCGCCTGTCCGCCGCCGGCGCGCAGCTGTTCTTCTATGTCTTCGCCGCCGTCATGGGCCTGAGCCTGAGCTGGATCTTCGTCGCCTTCACCGGCTTCTCGATCGCGCAGGTGTTCCTGGTGACCTCGATCGCCTTCGCCGGCATGTCGCTGTTCGGCTATGTCACCAAGAAGGACCTCTCGGGCATGGGGACCTTCCTGATGATGGGCGTGATCGGCCTGATCGTCGCCTCGATCATCAACATCTTTCTGGGCTCGCCCGCGATCATGTTCGCGATCTCGATCATCGGTGTGCTGATCTTCGCCGGCCTCACCGCCTATGACACCCAGAACATCAAGGGCGTCTACCTGCAGCATGCCCATTCCGGCGATCAGGAATGGCTGGGCAAGGCCGCCATCATGGGCGCGCTGAACCTCTACCTGGACTTCATCAACATGTTCATGTTCCTGCTGCAGCTGCTGGGCAACCGCGAATAAGCCGCCACAGGCATCCGATATGGCAGAAGGGCCGGTCACGCGACCGGCCCTTTTCTTTTGGCGTCTGTCTGTCGGTCCCTGATGCCCCGGCCCGCAGGGGACAACGGCTCCCCTGGTGTCAGCGGCAATCCAGCGGGACGGCGATGCCGGCGGCATCGCGCGGGCGGCTGCGCACCACGGCCGGCCCGGCCGTCAGACAGCCGGTGACCCGCGGCATCACCGCCGCCGCGATCGGCCCGGCCGAGGCGATCAGCCGGCCCCGCTGGCCCTGCGGCAGCCGCAGAACGGCGATGGGCCGGGCGTTGACCTCGACCACGCTCAACATCAGATCGACGCCGCGCAGGCTGACCGGCAGCGCCGTGGCGGCATCGCGGCCGCCATGGGCAATCGCCGCCCCCGCCATCGCCTCATGCCCTGCCGCCGCCGCGGACAACCGCACCGTCGGCCGCGCCGCCAGCGCCGCGATCGAGCTCAGCGGCCGGGCGGTGGACAACGCCCCACCTGCCCCGCCCCGCGACTCTGCCCCCAACCTGGCCAATCCCACGCCCTGCGGCGCCGCAGTCGCAGCGGCTGAGAGCAGCAGGCAGAGCGCAGAGGCGGAGAGAACAAGGCGGTGCATCGGCGGCCCTTCTTGCGACGGATCGGTTGGCTTTGCGCGAGAGTGCGGCATCGCGGCCGCGATGACAAGCGCCGCCGCTCCGGCGCCACCGGCGCGGCATCCGGACGGTGGCGAAGCCGCATGCAAAAAGGCCGCGCTTGCGCACGGCCCTTGCATCCGGTCGATCCGGTCAAATCAGGCGATCTTACTTGATCTTGCCTTCCTTGTACTCGACGTGCTTGCGGGCAACCGGGTCGTATTTCCGCACCGCCATTTTCTCGGTCATGGTGCGGGCGTTTTTCTTGGTCACATAGAAGTGGCCGGTGCCTGCGGTCGAGTTCAGGCGGATTTTGATGGTGGTCGGCTTCGCCATTTGGTCTCTCCTGCGCCGGGCACAGCCGCGCCCGTAGAAATCTCATGAAGCCTGCCTTTTACTCAGGTCTGGCCCGGAGTCAACCGCGATTTCCGATTTCCCCGGAGATCGCGGCCCTGCAGCCGGTGCAGGGCGAAATTCCCCTGCCAACGGCTGCAGGGCGATCATGCGCGGAGGACCTGTAAGCCGGATTCTGTTCAGGGGTTGCCCCCGTCGACGACCATTCCTCTGGGACGCGGATCGCTCCGCGCCTCCTGCTGCCAACCCGACCCCTCTCGGCTGAAGCGGGCCTAGCGGCGGTTTCCCCGGGGAAGCCCCAGGAGACCAGCCCGCGCGGGGGTCCTATTCGGCATTGCTCCCGGTGGGGCTTGCCATGCCGCCCCTGTTGCCAGGGGCGCGGTGGGCTCTTACCCCACCGTTTCACCTTTTCCGCCCCGGAGGGCGGTAGTCTGTTCTCTGTGGCGCTTTCCGTCGGGTTGCCCCGCCCGGGCGTTACCCGGCACCGTTGCTTCAGGGAGTCCGGACTTTCCTCGACGACCACAGGGCCGCCGCGGCCGTCCGGTCCTCCGCGCGAGGCGCAGATAAGGGCGATGCGGGGCGCGCGTCAATGGGGACTGAGACGGCAACCGCGCGGCGCCCGGAAAAGACGCCGAAAAAGGCCCATGGGGTCAGGCCACCGCGGCCTGCGCCGCCACCAGCCCGGCCAAGGCATCCATATCCGCCCGCGCCAGCGGGCCCCGCCCCCAGGGCCGCACCCGGTGGCGCACCGCCTCCAGCAGATCGGCGAAGCCCCCCTCTACCGGATAGCCCGCCGCCGCCGCCAGGGCACTGAACCGCGCTTCCGTCGGGGCGCCGCCATCGGCGGGGCGATGCCGCAGCGCCAGCCCCTGCCGCGCCAGCCGGGCCCAGTCGAACCGCGCGCCAGGATCGCGCTTGCGCCCCGGCGCCATGTCGGAGTGACCGATAAGCCCCGCGGGCCCGATGCCCCAGCGCCGCATCAGCCCGGGCAAAAGCGCCTCCAGCGCCCGCATCTGCGGTTCCGAAAAGGGATGATCGCCGCGATTGTCCAGCTCGATGCCGATGGAGCGGGAATTCACATCGCCCTGCCCGCGCCAGCTGCCGGCCCCGGAATGCCAGGCGCGCGCCGCCTCCTCCACCATCTGCCACAGCCTGCCGTCAGCGCCGATCAGGTAATGCGCCGACACCTCGGCCGCCGGATCGCAGAGCCGCTCCAGCGCCGCGGCGGCGCTGTTCATCGCGGTGTAATGGATCACGATCAGCTCAGGCCGCAGCCCGTCCCGACGCGGTCCGAAATTGGGCGACGGCTGCCAGATCGGCGTCACTCAGTTCCCCGCGGCCTGCGCCGCCTGACGGAACGGGGCCGGGTCCCAGCCACAGGCGAATCCGTCGCCATCGGGGTCGAGCCCCATCCGGTCGCGCTCAGGCCCGCCCTTTTCCAGAAACGCCATCTGCGCCAGATCGGCGGATCCGTACTTGGCACAGTTCCGCTCGGTCCGCCCGGCCAGTTTCAGCCCGCCGCGATTATAGATCGGCTGGCCCTTCTGGTTCCGGGTGCTGAGCGCATAGCGCACGATATTGGGGCCGGTGTCGCCGGTGCGCTGCGGCACAGCGGTCGGTTCGACCTCCTGATAGAGCGCCTTGTTGCGCGCGATCCGCTCGGCATCGCTCTGGATGCTTTCGCGGCTGGAGACCGCCTGGAAATCGTTCTCGTCCGAGATACCGGGATTGCTGAGCGCCTGCGGCGCCGGGTTTTCCGGGCTGGCCTGCACCGGCATCACCCCGGAATTGGCATTGGCCGCCGCCAGGGCCGCGGCGGTTTCCCGCGCGATATCCTCGGCGCTGTCGGTGCTGCCGGGAGTGTAGGCGCCCATCGCCGTGGTCCCCACCGGCTGCTGGGCCGGCTGTTGGGCCAGTTGCTGGGCGGGCATCGTCCCCGCGGCAGCCAGCGGTTGCGACGATACCGCCGCCGGCGCCGCGACCGATGCCGCGGCCCCGGCCAGCTGCGCCTCACGCGCGCGCTGCGCCTCGGGTGAATTGAAGCCAACCCCGGCGGCACTGTCGGGAACCGCCGGAGCACAGGCGCTGAGACCGCCCAAAATCAGGGCCACATAGGTGAAACGCATGGCTGCCGTCCTGCCGTTCTTGGTCTTATTGGACGGCGTTTTACCACCATTTCTCAGGTTTGGCCACAAAACCGGCGGCGGCTTCCAGCGCATAGGCGGTGTTCAGCAGATCGCCTTCCTCCCAGGGCCTGCCGATCAGCTGCAGCCCCAGCGGCAGCCCCTGCGCGTCGACCCCGGTGGGCACCGAAATCCCCGGCAGGCCGGCCAGGTTGACGGTCACGGTGAAGACGTCGTTGAGGTACATCTTGACCGGGTCGGTGTCCTGCATCTCACCCAGACCGAAGGCGGCCGAGGGCGTTGCCGGGGTCAGGATCGCATCGACGCCAGCGGCGAAGGCGTCTTCGAAGTCCTTCTTGATCAGCGTACGGACCTTGCGGGCGCGGTTGTAATAGGCGTCGTAGAAGCCGGCGGAGAGCACATAGGTCCCCACCATCACCCGGCGCTGCACCTCGTGGCCGAAGCCCTCGGCGCGGGTCTTCTCATACATCTCGGTGATGCCGTCGCCGGCACCCAGCGTGGCGCGATGGCCATAGCGTACCCCGTCATAGCGGGCGAGGTTCGACGAGGCTTCGGCCGGGGCGATCACATAATAGGCCGGCAGCGCGTATTTAGTGTGCGGCAGCGAAATATCGACGATCTCGGCGCCGGCATCGCGCAGCATCGCGGCGCCATCGGACCACAGCTTCTCGATCTCGGCGGGCATGCCCTCCATCCGGTATTCCTTCGGGATACCGATTTTCTTGCCCTTGATGTCGCCGGTCAGCATCGCCTCGAAATCCGGCACCGGGATGTCGGCAGAGGTGGAATCCTTCGGATCGTGACCGGCCATGGCGCCCAGCATGATGGCGGCATCGCGCACCGATTTGGTCATCGGCCCGGCCTGATCGAGCGAGGAGGCGAAGGCGACGATGCCCCAGCGCGAGCAGCGCCCATAGGTCGGCTTGATGCCGACGGTGCCGGTGAAGGCGGCCGGCTGACGGATCGAACCGCCGGTATCGGTGCCGGTCGCCGCCAGGCAGAGATCGGCCGCCACGGCGGCGGCGGAACCACCCGAGGACCCGCCCGGCGTCAGCGCCGTGTCCTCGTTACCGCGCCGCCAGGGGCTGATCACATCGCCATAGGTCGAGGTCTCGTTCGACGAGCCCATGGCGAATTCATCCATGTTCAGCTTGCCCAGCATCACCGCGCCGGCGTCGAACAGGTTCTGGGTGACCGTCGATTCATATTGCGGCAGGAAGCCTTCCAGAATGCGGCTCGCCGCCTGGCTCGGCACCCCCTTGGTGCAGAAGAGATCCTTGATGCCCAGCGGCAGGCCGCACATGGCGGGCGCCTCTTCGCTGCCCTTAAGGCGCGCGTCGGCGGCCTTGGCCTGCTCCAGCGCCAGTTCGGGGGTCTTGTGGACAAAGGCGTTCAGGGCACCGGCGCCCTCGATCGCGCCCAGGCAGGCTTCGGTCAGCTCGACCGAGGTGACATCGCCCTTGCGCAGCGCGTCGCGCGCCTCGGCCAGGCCCAGCTTGTTCAGATCGCTCATGTCTTACTCCACCACCTTGGGCACCGCGAAAAAGCCCTCACGCGCGTCGGGCGCGTTGGCCAGCACCTTATCCTGCTGGTTGCCGTCGGTCACCGCGTCCTGGCGCCGCTTCAGCCGCATCGGCGTGACGCTCGTCATCGGCTCCACCCCTTCGACATCCACTTCGTTCAGCTGCTCGATGAAGCCGAGGATGGTGTTGAACTCGGCGGCCAGCGCGGGCAGCGCATCCTCCTCGACCCGGATCCGGGCGAGCTTCGCCACGCGGGCGGCGGTGCTTTCGTCGATCGACATGAGGAACCCCTTGCTTTTCCAGTGCGGCGTTTACCGCCCCACAGCGCCGCCTTCAAGTCTGCGCGCGTCGCCGGAGGCAGAATGCGACGGGGGAGAATCAGCTAACGATGTCTCAACCATCAGGCGGCATGGTGGAGGAAACGTGATTCTGTTCGGTGCCCCATGGTTCAGTTTTCCCAGTCCCTCAGCCAGGCCTTCGCCGCCGCGGTCCATCTGATATGGCCCGAGGACGTCCCCGACAACCGGCTGGAGACGGCGCGCCGCCGCTTCATCGTCGGCTTTTCGCTGCTGGGGGTCTGCGCCAATCTGTTCGATACGCTGACCGCCTTTCACAGCATGCTGGCGATCTCTCCCCTGCGCGCCTACTGGAGCCTGTGGAGCACGCTGCTCTACCTGATCCCGCCGCTGTTGATCGCCTGGCGCGGCACCGCCACCGCCGCCATGTGGGTGCTGACCGCCGTTGTCTTCGTCACCATCAACCTGCAGGCGCTGTCGCCGCAGGGCCACCTGTGGGGTGCCGCGCTCTATCTCTGTGCCCTGCCGCCGCTGGGCACGCTGCTGTTCGGCACCCGGACGGGCGTGCTGATCACCGTCGTCTCCCTGACCAATGTGATCGTTCTGGGCACTCTGACCGTCCCGCCCTGGCAGGCGCTGATTCTGGCCAATGTGATGGCCCTCTCCGGTGCCGGCGCCTATATCTTCATGCGCGAGATCGAACAGACGATGACCCATCTCGACCGGCTCAGGCAGGAGGCGCAGGCAGCCAACCGGGCGAAATCCTTCTTTCTGGCCAATGTCAGCCACGAGATCCGCACCCCGCTGAACGGCGTTCTGGGCGCGGTGCAGCTGCTGTCCGATCACATGCAGCGCGACGAGGAACGCGAATTGCTGCAGACGGCGGAGAAATCCGGCCAGTCGCTGCTACGGATCGTCAACGATATCCTCGATTTCGCCCGCATCACCGAACACGGGCTGACACTGGACAAACGGGTGTTCCGCCGCGACGACCTGGTGACCAACGTGTTTTCCGCCCTGTCCTCCTTGGCGGAAGAAAAAGGTATCGCCCTGCGGGCCAGCTATGGCGCCGATGTGCCGCTGTATCTGGTGGGGGATCCGGACCGGCTGTCGCAGATCGTGATGAATTTCGTCAGCAACGCGGTGAAATTCTCCGACCGCGGCACCATCGAGGTGCGGGTCGCCCGCATGCCCGGAACCCAGCATCTGCAGGTCGCGGTGCGCGACGAGGGCATCGGGCTGACCCATGAGGCGGCGCAGCGTATCTTCAACCAGTTCGAACAGGCGGAGAATTCCACCGCGCGCCACTACGGCGGCACCGGGCTGGGCCTGTCGATCGCCCGCCACCTGGCCGAGCTGCACGGCGGCGAGATCGGCGTGCACAGCCAGATCGGCAAGGGCAGCACCTTCTGGTTCACCTTCCCGCTGATCGAGGGCCGCCGCCCCAGCGAGAAGATCGAGATTCCCGCAACCGCCAGCAACGCCGTCTACAGGCATGCCCGTATCCTGCTGGTGGAAGACAACAAGACCAACCAGCTGATCGCCCGCAAGTTCCTGGCAAGGCTGGGGATCACCCCGGTGGTGGCCGGCGATGGCGCCGAGGCGGTGCTGGCCGCCAACCGCGACACCTTTGACCTGGTGTTCATGGACATCCAGATGCCACGGAAATCGGGGATCGAGGCGACGCAGGAGATCCGCTCCGGCGACGGCCCCAACCGGCACACCCCGATCGTCGCGCTGTCGGCCAACGTGATGGCCGACCAGAAGGAGAGCTATTTTCAGGCCGGGATGGACGGCTGCCTTGAGAAGCCCTGCAGGTTCATCGACCTGGTGGATTGCCTGCACCGCTTCGTGCCGCCGATCGACGACCGGCCCGCCGCCGTGGCCTCCTGATCCGCCGGTCGGCCCTGCAGCTCAGCCCTGCCTGGCGGCCCCGGGGATCAGCGCCCGCCTGTAGACCTCGATCATCCAGCCCAGCATCGCGGCATTCAGCAGATGCCACATCGGATGGGTGCCCAGCGGCCAGAGCCCGCAGAGCGGCTGATCCAGCATCCGGAACCCCAGCGAGACAATCAGCACCCCTGCTCCCAGTGCCCAGCCCCGCGCGATCGCCGGCGCCCGGTGCCGAATCGCCAGCGCATAGAGCAGGATCAGCAGCGGCACCGGCGCATAACCGGCCGAACTGCCCATCCCCAGCCGTCCGAAGACCGGCGCCAGCAGGGCGGCATAGGGCAGAAACAGCGCCGTCAGCGCCAATGCGCCCCAGCGCCCGATCCCCCAGACATGCCGGTTCACCGCATAGAGATAGAGAAGAATGAACCCGAGGATTGGCAGCATGTCGGCGATCCCGGCCCAGACCTGCGCATGGGTGTGAAACAGGTAGCTGCCCAGCCCCACCACGGCCAGCATCCCCGCCTGCGCCCGGCCCAGCGGCACCGGCTGCCGCCGCAACCGCGCCGCCATCACCGCGGCGGCCAGCAAAAAGGCGAGATTGGTCAGCGCATTGACCGGCTCGGCCCAATATCCGGGATCGAGCCTTTCGCAATAGCTGTCGACCGGGTCCGTCAGCCGCATCCGTTCCTCCGCTGCCCCGGCGAGAGGGTGGCAAGATCGCGCCTCCGAGGCAAGACCGCGCCGCGCTCAGACGGTGGTCATCGCCCTCCGCCGTGCTAGGATCGTCCCGACGATCACTGAGGAGAGACATCCATGAAAATCATCTGGCTCGGCCATGGCTCGTTCCGGTTCGAGACCGGCACGCAGGTGCTGCTGCTCGATCCCTGGCTCACCGGCAACCCGATGCTGCCGGAAGACAGCCACGAGGCCGCCACCCAGGGCGCCACGCATATCCTGCTGACCCATGCGCATTTCGATCACGCCGCCGATGTCATCGGCCTGGCGAAGAAACTGGAGGTGCCACTGGTCGGCCAGTTCGATCTGATGAGCTATTGGGCCGAGGCCGAGGGCATCGAAACCATCGGCTTCAACAAGGGCGGCACCGTCGATCTGGGCGGCACCCGGGTGTCGATGGTCAACGCGGTGCATTCCTCCACCCTGGGGACGCCGGAAGGTCCGCGTGCCGGCGGCACCGAGGCCGGCTTCATGATCCATGCCGAGGGCAAGACGATCTATTGCAGCGGCGACACCGATATCATGGCGGATATGGAGTGGATGGGCGATTACTACAAACCCGAGTTCGGCATCCTGTCGGCGGGCGGCCATTTCACCATGGACATGGCCAAGGTCGCCTATGCCGCCAAGCGCTATTTCAACTTCAAGACGCTGATCCCGGCGCATTACCGCACTTTCCCGATCCTCGAACAATCCGCCGCCGCCCTGGTGGAGGCGCTGCCGGGCGTCGATATCGTCGAGCCGGAGGTGATGCAGGCCATCGAGGTCTGAGGCACCGCCACGGTTTCCGGGGCGCGCGCGCACACGACGTGCCCCGGACCGCCGCCTATCCCCGCCGGTCGGCGAAGAAATCGCGCAGCAGCGCCTCCGCCTCGCGGCCGGCGATACCGTCGTAGACCTCCGGCTTGTGATGCGCCTGGGGATGCGAGAACACCCGCGCCCCATGCGCCACGCCGCCCGATTTCGGATCGGAGGCCCCGTAATAGACCCGGGCGATCCGCGCCGCCGAGATCGCGGCGGCGCACATCGCGCAGGGCTCCAGCGTGACATAGAGATCATGGCCGGTCAGCCGCTCTGACCCGATGGCGGCACAGGCGGCCCGGATCGCCAGCATCTCGGCATGGGCGGTGGGATCGTTCAGCTCCCGCGTGCGGTTGCCGGCCACCGCCAGCACCTGTCCGCCGGGCGCCACCACGACGGCACCCACCGGCACCTCGCCCCGGGCGCCGGCGGCGCGCGCCGCCTCCAGCGCCTTGTCCATATGGGATCGGAATTGCATCTGCCCTCCCTGCCCGGCATTCCCCGCTTTCGCAAGCCCGCGCGATCGGCTAAGGCCGATGACATGAGCACCAAGACCCCAGAAGGCGACCGCATCGCCAAGATCCTGGCCCGCGCCGGCGTCGCGTCGCGCCGCGAGGCCGAGCGCATGATCGAAGCCGGCCGCGTCAGCGTCAACGGCAAGGTGATCGACAGCCCGGCGCTGAATGTCACCGACAAGGACAGGATCGCGGTCGACGGCAAACCGCTGGCGGCGCCGGAACCGGCCCGGCTTTGGCTCTATCACAAGCCCACCGGTCTGGTGACCACGGCGCGCGACGAACAGGGCCGCAAGACCATCTTCGACGCCCTGCCCGAGGAGATGCCCCGGGTGATGAGCGTCGGCCGGCTCGACCTGAATTCCGAGGGGCTGTTGCTGCTGACCAACGACGGCGGGCTGAAACGCCAGCTGGAATTGCCCTCGACCGGCTGGCTGCGCAAATACCGCGTCCGCATCAACGGCCGCCCCGAGGAGAAGGATTTCGAAACCCTGCGCAAGGGGATCACCATCGGAGAGGAGAAATTCCAGCCGATGATCGTCAGCCTCGACCGCCAGCAAGGGGCCAATGCCTGGCTCACCATCGGGCTGCGCGAGGGCAAGAACCGCGAGATTCGCCGCGCGATGGAGGCGGTGGGCTTCTCCGTGAACCGGCTGATCCGGATTTCCTACGGGCCGTTCCAGCTGGGCAATCTCAAGTCCGGCGAGGTCGAGGAAATCCGCCGCAGGGTGCTGCGCGATCAGCTGGGACTGGCGCCGGAGCCGGAAGAGGCCCCCAAGGCCGGCCAGAAACCACGGCTGCGGCGGACGCCCAAGACGGGCGACCGGCCCGCCGGCAAACCGATGACAGCCCCCGGTCCTGCCGCCAAGGCCGGCCCCCGGAGCGGCGGCAAACCCGGCACCAAGCCCGGCAAGACGTTCGGGGCCCGACCAGGCCCGAAGACGACGGACAGTGCCGGGCACAAGTCCGGCACCGGCCCGCGCGGCAGCCGTCAGGCCAAGCCCGGCACCCGCCCCTCGGGCGGGCCCGGCGGCCGGCCCCGACGCGGCTGACCCGGCGGTGCTGATACCGCAAAGCGCCGGTTCCCCCTAGAATGCCCCCGCCGCATGACCTACCTTAGCCCTGACCTTCGCTGCGCTGGGGTGACCGATGTCACGGACGGGACTACAGAAATTCGCCTATATCGCCCTGCTGATCCTGCTCTTCGGGGTGGCGGCCGGCTGGCTCGGGGGGCTCTGATCCGATGGCGCAGCGCTACGGTGGGAAATACAGCCCCACCCCCGGCGATCCTTCCGCCGACACCCCCGATACCGCTGCCGCGCCTGTAAAAGGCAGCTATGCCGGCGCCCGGGTCGATCCGGTCGGTGCCCGGGTCAACCTGCTGTTCACCCCCGCCGTCGTTATGGGGCTGATGTCGCTGACCGGCGGCGCGCTGGGTCTGGCCACCGGGCTGGGCGGCGCAGCGCTGCTGGCCGCCGGTGCCTTCATGACGCGCGAGGGGCTGAGAGCGGAGGCCGCCTATTACGCCCGCAAGGTCGCCCGCCGCCCCGCCCTGCCCCGCAAGATGATCGCCTCGGTGCTGACCGGGCTCGGGGCCGGCATCGCCGCCTGGCGTAACGCCGAGGCCGGGCTGCTGGCACCGCTGATCTACGGTGGCGCAGCGCTGGTGCTGCATGGGCTGGCCTTCGGCATCGATCCGCTGCGCGACAAGGGAACCGAGGGCATCGACGGGTTTCAGCAGGACCGGGTCGCCCGCGCGGTGGAAGAGGCCGAGGCGTATCTGACCGCGATGACCCGGGCGATCGGCCGTACCGGCGACCGGCGGATGGAGGCGCGGGTGGAACAGTTCCAGAAAATCGCCCGCGACCTGTTCCGCACCGTCGAGGAAGACCCCCGCGACCTGACTGGCGCGCGGCGCTACATGAGCGTCTATCTGATGGGCGCGCGTGACGCGACCGAGAAGTTTGCCGATCTCTATGCCTGCGATCACGATGCCCGGGCCCGCGAGGACTACACCCGCCTGCTGACCGATCTTGAGCAAAATTTCGCCGCCCGGACCAAGGCGATGCTTGCCAACGACCGCAGCGACCTGACTGTGGAAATCGAGGTGCTGCGGGATCGGCTGCAGCGCGAAGGCGTCCGGCTCGACTGACCGGCCATCATCTCAACGAGGAACCGTTTACATGTCCGACACGATCCAGAAACAGGCTGCGGCCAAGCAAACCGAAGTCGATCAGGTGGCCGGCGTCGTGCTGCCGGAGCCGGGCGGCGAGGTCGTGCCGCTGCAGGAGGCCAGCCCCGAGGCCGGTGCCGAGATCCGCAAGCGGATGGATGAGATCGACATGGGCGACACCAATTCCATCGTCTCCTTCGGCTCCGGCGCCCAGGTCGAGCTGCAGGAAATCAGCCAGGCGATGCTGTCGGGCGTGCGCAACAAGGATGTCGGCCCCGCCGGCGATTCCCTGCGCAATATCGTCACCACCATCCGCGGCTTCTCGGTCTCCGAGCTCGACGTGCGCCGCCAGCGCAGCTTCTGGGAAAAACTGATCGGCCGCGCCGCCCCCTTCGCCAAGTTCACCGCCCGGTATGAGGAGGTGCAGGGTCAGATCGACAAGATCACCGACGATCTGCTGAAGCACGAACACACGCTGCTGAAGGACATCAAGTCGCTCGACCTGCTCTATGAGAAGACGCTGACCTTCTATGACGAGCTGGCGCTCTATATCGCTGCCGGCGAGGAGAAACTGGCCGAGCTCGACCGTACCGAGATCCCCGCCAAGGAGGCCGAGGTGCAGGCGGCCGCCGAGAACGATCAGGTGATGAAGGCACAGGAGCTGCGCGACCTGCGCGCCGCCCGCGACGATCTGGAACGCCGCGTCCACGATCTGAAGCTGACCCGCCAGGTCACCATGCAGTCGCTGCCCTCGATCCGGCTGGTGCAGGAGAACGACAAGTCGCTGGTCACCAAGATCAATTCGACGCTGGTGAACACCGTGCCGCTGTGGGAAACCCAGCTGGCCCAAGCGGTGACCATCCAGCGCTCGGCCGAGGCAGCGGCGGCGGTGCGCGACGCCAACGACCTCACCAACGAGCTGCTGACCGCCAACGCCAAGAACCTGCGCGAGAGCAACAAGGTCATCCGCCAGGAGATGGAGCGCGGCGTCTTCGATATCGAGGCGGTGAAACAGGCCAATGCCGATCTGATCGGCACCATTCAGGAAAGCCTGGCAATCGCCGACGAGGGCAAGGCCAAACGCGCCGCCGCCGAACAGGAGCTGACCAAGATGGAACACGAGCTGCGCGACACTCTGGCCGCCGCCAAGGCCAAGAAGACCGGGCTGGGCGATACCGCCGGCACCGCGGTGCCGGGCTGAGGCCGGGACCGGCGGGATGCGGCGGATGCTGTCACCGGGACGCGGATGGCTGGCCGGGATCGGCCTCGCGGCGCTCGTGCTGGCGGGCTGCGACGAGACCGGCCCGCGCAGCTCGCCGATGCCGCAGGCGCGCCCCGCCGCGCTCAAGCCACAGGAGCCGCAGCCCCGTTCGGACCGCAGCCGCGAACTGGCGCGCTATTACGCCAAGGTGCAGAACGATCTGCTGACCCGCGGCCTGCTGCGCACCGATGGCGGCGGACCCGACACCCCGTTCACCGCCGACGATCTGGTGCAGGATTTCGAGGATATCGCCTTTTTCGACGAATATTCCCGTGGCCCGATGCCCGGTGGACCGGGCGCCGCCGGGGCGCTCAGCCGCTGGGATGTGCCGGTGCGGGTCGCCATCGAATACGGTGCCAGCGTACCGCTCGATCAGCGGACCTCGGACGGCAACAGCATCACCGGCTACGTCAGCCGGCTGAACCGGGTCAGCGGCCATTCGATCACCATGGCGCGCGGTGGCCGTGGCGCGAATTTCCATGTCTTCGTCGCCGGCGAGGACGACAGCGCCTTCATCCAGAAGCGGATGAAACAGCTGATCCCCTCGATCAGCGCCTCGGAACTGGCGATGTTCGGCCATCTGCCACGATCGTTCTATTGTCTGGTGATTGCCGTTGCCGGACCGCGCACCCCCAACAGCTATACCCGCGCCGTGGCGTTGATCCGCGCCGAGCATCCCGAACTGGTGCGGCTCGCCTGCGTCCACGAAGAGCTGGCCCAGGGGCTCGGCCTGCCCAATGACAGCCCCGAGGCGCGGCCGTCGATCTTCAACGACGACGACGAATTCGCTCTGCTGACCGACCATGACGAGCTGTTGCTGAAACTGCTCTACGACCCGCGGCTGAAAACCGGCATGACCCCGGACCAGGCCCGCCCCGTCACCCGCATCATCGCCCGGGAGCTGATGGGGCAGAAGCTGTGATCGCGGCCCCCGCGATACCGCGCTGCCCGGACCCCGGGCCCGTCCCGGGGCGGGACGGGACGCCCCCGGTGCTTTCCCCCAAGGGCCGGGCCCGATATGATGGCCCTGAAATCACCGGCTGTCCCCCACCCCGACGGGCCGTCCGCTGGCGGCCCCGACCTCTGCCACACTTGCATCCAAAGGCTAACGCATGGGTATTTTCGATTTCCTCTCCGGTCAGTTCATCGACGTCATCCACTGGGTGGACGACACCCGCGACACCATGGTCTGGCGGTTCGAACGCGAAGGGCATGAGATCAAATACGGCGCCAAGCTGACGGTGCGCGAGGGCCAGGCCGCCGTCTTCGTGCACGAAGGCCAGCTGGCGGATGTCTTCACCCCCGGTCTCTACATGCTCGAGACCAACAACATGCCGATCCTGACGACGCTGCAGCATTGGGATCACGGCTTCAAATCGCCGTTCAAGTCCGAGATCTACTTCGTCAACACGACGCGGTTCAACGATCTGAAATGGGGCACCAAGAACCCCATCATGCTGCGCGATCCGGAGTTCGGCCCGACCCGCATCCGCGCCTTCGGCACCTATACCATCCGGGTCCGGGACGCCGCCCGCTTCCTGGTCGAGATCGTCGGCACCGACGGCGAATTCACTATGGACGAGATCAGCTTCCAGATCCGCAACATCATCGTGCAGGAGTTCTCCCGGGTGATCGCCGGGTCGGGCATCCCGGTGCTGGACATGGCCGCCAATACCGCCGATCTCGGCAAGCTGATCGCCAAGGAAGTGTCGCCGACGCTCGACAGCTACGGGCTGGAGATGCCGGAGTTCTATATCGAGAATATCTCGCTGCCCCCTGCGGTCGAGGCGGCGCTGGACAAGCGCACTTCGATGGGGCTGGCGGGCGATCTCGGCCGCTTCACCCAGTATTCCGCCGCCGAGGCGATGACGGCAGCGGCGCAGAACCCGGCGGGCGGCGGCATGGCCGCCGGTCTCGGTGCCGGCATGGGCATGGCGATGGCCAACCAGATGGCACATCAGGCCGGCCCCTGGGGCGCTGCCCCCGCCCAGCAGCCGCAGCCGGCCCGGCAAACCGCCAGCCCGGTGCCGCCACCGCCGCCGGTGGAACATGTCTGGCACCTGGCCGAAAACGGCGAGACCAAGGGTCCGTTCTCGCGGGCCGATCTGGGCCGGATGGCCAGCGCCGGCGAACTGAAGCGCGACACCTATGTCTGGACCGCCGGGCAGGACGGCTGGAAACATGCCGAGGACGTGCAGGAACTGGCGCAGCTCTTCACCGTCCTGCCGCCGCCGCCCCCGCCGCCTGCAGGCTGATCCGCCGCCACCCGTTGCCGTTCCCCGCCAGACCCGAAGCTGCCGACCATGACCGCCACGCCTCCGCCGCCCCCGGGCGCCCCGACACCGCCGCCCACCCTCGCCGTTGCGGAGAGCATCGCCGCGCCGGCCGCGCCCGCGGACGGTCTGGTCGAACACCGGTTTCCCTGCGAGCAATGCGGCGCCGATTACCGCTATGACCCGGCTCAGGGGATGCTGATCTGCGATCATTGCGGCCACAGCCATCAGATCGCCTCCAGCCCCTGGGGCAAGGCCCAGCTGAAGGAGCTGGATTTCGACGCCGCCGTGGCGCATCGGCTGCCGGAGACGGAGACCGAGGAAACCCGCACCGTCACCTGCCCCAACTGCGGTTCGCATTTCGAATTCGATCCCGCCACCCATGCCGCCGAATGCCCGTTCTGCGCCACCCCGGTGGTCACCGACACCGGCATCAGCCGGCAGATCAAGCCGAAGGGGGTGCTGCCCTTCGCCTATGACGAGCGCGCCGCGCATCAGGCGATGAGCGACTGGCTCGGGCGGCTGTGGTTCGCCCCCAACGGGCTGAAGGACTATGCCCGCAAGGGCCGCCGGATGCAGGGGATCTACGTGCCCTACTGGACCTTCGATGCCGATACCACCTCCAGCTATCGCGGCGAGCGCGGCGATGTCTATTACGTGACCAGGGTGGTGGTGCGCGACGGCAAGCGGGTGCAGGAACAGGTACCGAAAATCCGCTGGAGCCCGCGTTCCGGCCGGGTGGCGCGGTTCTTCGACGATGTGCTGGTGCTGGCCTCAAAGAGCCTGCCGAAACGCTATACGGACGCGCTGGAGCCCTGGGATCTGGCCGCGCTCGAACCCTACCGCCCCGAGTATCTCGCCGGGTTCCGGGCCGAGGCCTATACCCTCGGGCTGGAAGAGGGCTATGGCGAGGCGCGCGCCCACATGGCGCGGGTGATCGAACGCGACGTGCGGTTCGACATCGGCGGCGATCAGCAGCGGATCCATCAGATCAACACCGATGTGCGCGATGTGACTTTCAAACACGTGCTGCTGCCGGTCTGGCTGGCGGCCTACAAATATCGCGGCAAGACCTATCGCTTTGTCGTCAACGGGCGCAGCGGCCGGGTGCAGGGGGAACGCCCCTGGTCGGCGATCAAGATCGCCATCGCGGTGGTGCTGGGCCTCGCCGTCGCGGCGGGCATCGGGTATGTCGCGGCAATGAACCAATAGGCTGGGGCCCGCGCCGCGCCGCCCCTCTTGGCTGCCGACGCGGCCCTTGCCCCCGCTTCCGCCCGGCGCCATGCTGCGCTGCGACGCTGGAAGAGGAGCCATGTCATGACCGTCACCCCCGCCGATCTCGATTCGCTGATGGCGGCGCGCTATTCCTGCCGCGCCTTTCGCCCCGATCCGGTGCCCCGCCCGGTGATCGAGGCGATCGTTGCCAGCGCCCGGCGGGTGCCATCCTGGTGCAATGCCCAGCCCTGGCAGGTGACCCTGACCTCCGGCGCCGAGACCGAGGCGCTGCGCGGGGGGCTGATGGCAGAGGCCGCCACCGGCGCCCATGCCCCCGACCTGCCGTTTCCCGAAAGCTATCCCGGGGTCTATCGCGACCGCCGCCGCGGCTGCGGCTGGCAGCTTTACGAGGCCGTCGGCGTCACCAAGGGTGACCGCGACGGCTCGGCCCGGCAGAACGCCCGTAACTTCGCGCTCTTCGATGCGCCGCATTGCGCGATCCTTTCCTCCCCCTCTGCCCTCGGCCCCTATGGCGCCCTCGATTGCGGCGGTTTCGTCACCGGCTTCTGCCTCGCCGCCCAGGCCGCCGGGGTGGCCACCATCCCGCAGGCGGCTGTCGCCAGCTTCGCCCCCTTCCTGCACCGTCACTTCGACATCCCCGAAGACCGGCTGATCCTCTGCGCGATCTCCTTCGGTTATGCGCAGGACGATGCGCCGGCGAACCGGTTCCGCACCCCGCGCGCCGAGGTCGACGAGATCGTGGACTGGCGCGGATGAGCACACCATCGGTCTACTGCTGCGGCGAGGCGGTGCTGGACATGGTGCCGGCAGCGCTGGCGGGCGGCGGCCCGGGCTATCGCGCGGTGCCCGGCGGCGCGGCCCTGAACACCGCCCGGGCGCTGGCGCGTCAGGGGATCGCGGCGGGCTTCATCGGGGCGCTCTCCACCGATCCGGGCGGCACCGGTCTGGCTCGGGCGCTGACCGAGGCCGGCGTCGATCTGAGCCTGGCGCAACGCTCCGACCGGCCCTGCCCGCTGGCGCTGGCCCATCCCGTGGACGGTGGCACCCGCTTCGATCTCTACGATCTCGGCACCGCCGGTGCGCTCTATGCCCCTGCCGATTTGCCCGACCGGCTGCCCGACACCGCCCGGGCACTGGTCTTCGGCGGTATCAGCCTGATCGCGCCACCGGCGGCAGAGGCCTTCGAGGCGCTGGCGCGGCGCGAGGCCGGCCGGCGGCTGATCTGGCTCGATCTGAACATCCGCCCCGGGCTGATCCGCGATGCTGCCGCCTATCGCGCCCGGCTGACCCGGCTGGTGGCACTGGCCGATGTCGTCAAGGTCTCCGACGAGGACCTGGACTGGTTGGGCGGCGGGGCGCTGGACCGTCTGCGCGCCGAGGTGCCGATGCTGCTGCACACCCGCGGTGCCGCCGGCGCGGTCTGCTGGCGCGGGCCAGATGTCTTCGTTCTGCCTGCACCGCGGGCAGAGGTGGTCGATACCGTTGGCGCCGGCGATATCTTCGCCGCCGGAACGCTGGCCTATCTGGCGCGGCAGGGCTACCTGTGCAAACCGCTGGCGCCGCCGGAAGTGGCGCTGCGCCATGCCATCGGCCACGGGCTGCGGGCGGCCAGCCTCAGCGTCGCCCGCCCCGGCGCCGACGCACCGACATGGAAGGAAACAGAATGCGCGCATTGATCCAGAGGGTCTCCGAGGCCCGGGTGAAAGTGGATGGCGAAACGCTGGGCGAAATCGATCAGGGGCTGCTGATCCTGATCTGCGCCATGCAGGGCGATACCGAGGCCAACGCCGACAAGCTGGCCGCCAAGATCGCCAAGCTGCGGATTTTTCAGGACGAGGCCGGCAAGATGAACCGGTCGCTTCTGGATATCGGCGGCGCCGCCCTGGTGGTCAGCCAGTTCACCCTGGCCGCCGATACCTCGCGCGGCAACCGCCCCGGCTTCTCTACCGCCGCGCCGCCGGCCGAGGGCGAACGGCTCTATGAATATTTCGCCGGTCAGATGGCCGCCCAGGGCGTGCCGGTGGCAAAGGGCCGGTTCGGCGCCGACATGAAGGTCGGGCTGATCAACGACGGTCCGATCACCATCTGGATGGAGGTCTGAATGGACCGCCGCGCCGCTGTCCGGGCGATCTGGCAAGCCGGGGTCGATGCCGTCGACGGCGAGACTGCGACCGCCCGCGCGCTGGCCGCCGCCGCGACCACGGAGGCGCCCCCCGCCCCCGACCGCATCCTGGCCGTCGGCAAGGCGGCCACCGCCATGGCGCGGGCGGCGATGGCGCGGTTTCCCGCCGTGCCGGCGCTGGTGGTGACCAAGGACGGTCACGGGGCCGGACTGCCGCCCGAGGCGGAGCTGATCGAGGCCGCCCATCCGGTGCCCGACGCCCGCAGCCTCGCGGGCGGCCGGGCGCTGCGGGAGGCCGTCGCGGCGATGCCGCCGGGGTCCGAGCTGCTGCTACTGGTCTCCGGCGGCGCCTCCGCCCTGGCCGAGGATCTGGCGCCGGGAAGCACGCTCGACGATCTGGCAGCGCTGAACCGGCGGCTGCTGGCGGCCGGGCTCGACATCACGGCGATGAACGCCGAGCGGCGCAAACTGTCACGGATCAAGGGCGGCGGCCTGCTCGCCGACTTCCGGGGCGCCCGCGCCCGCGTGCTGGCGATCTCCGACGTGCCGGGTGACGATATCGCGGTGATCGGCTCCGGCATCGGCGCCGCGCCGACCGATTCCGCCTTCGCCTATGGCGCCGAGATCGTCGCTTCAAATGCCATCGCGCGGGCCGCCGCCGCCTCCGCCGCCCGTGCCATGGGACTGCAGGTGCTGGCGGAGGAGGAGGCCCTGCATGACGATCCCGACCGGGTTGCCGCGCGGTGGGGGCCGCGCCTCAGGGCGATGGCGCCCGGCGTGATCGTGCTGGGCGGAGAGCCGGTGGTGACCCTCCCCGACGACCCCGGCCGCGGCGGGCGCAATCAGGCGCTGGCGCTCCGGCTGGCGCAGGAAATCGCCGGCTGCGACGATCTGACACTGATCGTCGGCGGCACCGATGGCACCGACGGACCCACCGAAGATGCCGGCGGCCTGGTCGATGCCAACACCTGGGGACCGGGGGCTGACACCGCGCTCCGACGGGCGGACAGCGGCACCTATTTGTCCCAAAATAACAATCTTTTGACCACCGGTCCGACCGGCACCAACGTGATGGATTTGCTTGTCGCGCTGCGCGCTTGACATCCGGGTCCGGGCCGCGCGACAAAGCGCCTCATGACAGTTCTGTCCAACGCCCTGCGCGAGATCGAAGAACTGCCCGACCTGGGCATTACCCTCTCTGACGGCTGCCGACTTTCGGCGCGGGTCTGGCGTCCGGTGGACGCAGGGTCCGACCCGGTTCCGGTCATCCTGGAGTACCTCCCCTATCGCAAGCGCGACGGCACCACCGCCCGCGATGCGCTGACCCATCCCTGGTTCGCCAAGCGCGGCTATGCCTGCGTCCGCGTCGACATGCGCGGCAATGGCGACAGCCAGGGTCTGATGGAGGACGAATATACCGCCCAGGAACAGGCCGACGCGATCGAGGTGATCAATTGGCTGGCGGCGCAGGACTGGTGCAACGGAAGCGTCGGCATGATGGGCATCAGCTGGGGCGGTTTCAATTCGCTGCAGGTGGCGGCGCTGGCGCCGGAAGCGCTGAAGGCGATCATTACGCTCTGTTCCACCGTCGACCGCTATGCCGATGACATTCATTACAAGGGCGGCTGCCTGCTGAACGAAAACCTCGGCTGGGGCGCGACCATGTGGTCCTACTCCAGCCGCGCCCCCGACCCCGCCCTGGTTGGCGAGGCCTGGCGGCAGATGTGGCTGGACCGGCTCGCGGCCGAGCCCTTCCTGCCGGCCACCTGGCTGCGCCACCAGCGGCGTGACGCCTACTGGCGCCATGGCTCAGTCTGCGAGGATTATTCAGCCATCAAGGCCAAGGTTCTGGCCGTCGGCGGTTGGGGCGACAGCTACAAGAACGCGGTGCCGCAACTGGTCGAGGCGCTGCCGGGCGCCAAGGGCATCGTCGGCCCCTGGGTCCACAAGTACCCCCATTTCGCGGTGCCCGAACCGCGCATCGGCTTCCTGCAGGAGGCGCTGCGCTGGTGGGACCGCTGGCTGAAGGGGATCGACACCGGCGTCGAGGCCGATCCCGATTACCGCGTCTACCTGATGGACGGGCTGAGACCGGCGGCCTGGTATGCCGAACGCCCCGGCCGCTGGATCGCCGAAAACCAGGGCGCCACCAGCCACCTGCCGACCCGGCCCCTGCATCTGACCGATCGGGGCCTGAGCGAGACCGCCGGCCCGCTGGCGGCAACGGTGCGCTCGCCACACGACTGCGGCATGGCCGCGGGGGAATATTGCGCCATCTGGCTGGGGCCGGAAATGCCCGGCGACCAGCGCGGCGACGATGCCCGCGCGCTCTGTTTCGACGGCGCCCCACTGGAGACCGAGACCGATATCGTCGGCGCCCCGGTGCTGCGGCTGAAGCTGAGCGCCGACAAGCCGGTGGCGCAGATCGCGGTCAGGCTCAATCACCTGCACCCCGACGGCGCCTCGGCGCGGATCACCTATGGCGTGCTGAACCTGACCCATCGCGACGGCCATGATCGGGTGGCGCCGCTGCAGCCCGGCCAGGTTTACGACATCACCGTGCCGCTTGATCACATCGCCTATCGGATGCCGGCGGGGCACAGCCTGCGCGTCGCCGTCTCCTCGGCCTACTGGCCGCTGATCTGGCCCTCGCCAGAGACCGCCGAACTGACGCTGACCGAAGGCCGGCTGGACCTGCCGGTGCGGGCCACCGCCGACGGCGACGAATGCAGCTTCCCGCCGCCGGATGCGGAAGAGCCCTGGCAGATTCGCACCCTGCGCGCGGATGCCCATGCCCGGCGGATCGAAACCGACCTGGTCAGCGGCACCGTCACCCTGGTGATCGAGGACGATTTCGGCAAGGTCGAGGATTGCGACCACGAATTGATCAACGGCTCTGTCGCGCGCGAGCGCTGGAGCATTCATCCCGACGATCCGCTGTCGGCGCGGGGCTGGTGCCACTGGACCGACGAACTGGAGCGGGGCGACTGGCGCCTGCGCACCGAAACCCGCTGTGAAATGTGGTCGGATGCGACCCACTTCCACCTGCGCGCCGAGATCGAAGGCTTCGACGGCGACACAAGAATTCACCACCAAGAGGTCGCGGACTGCATTCCGCGCGACGGACTCTGACCGGGTCCGGCCAATAATGGTTGCGAGCTAGGGGGAAATGCGCGACCCTTTGATTCACCGATCAATCAACTGCGCGTCAGACGCAGAGGACACTTTGCCTCAACGGGAGACCAACATGAACGACAAACTCAACTACTACGCGAGCCGCGTGATCGCCGGCATGATGTCGCGCCGCGAATTCATGGGCCGTGCCGCCGCGCTCGGCGTGACCGCGACCGCCGCCACCGGCCTGATGACCAGCAAGGCGCGCGCCGAGGGTCCCAAGCAAGGCGGCACCATCCGCGTCGGCCTGTCCGGCGGTGGTTCCACCGACAGTCTCGATCCGGCACTGGCAGCGAACCAGACTTCGGCCATCGTGCAGCGCATGTGGGGCGAACCGCTGGTCGACCTGTCCAACGACGGCCTGGAAATGCGGCTGGCGGAAAGCATCACCTCCAGCCCCGACGCCAAGACCTGGACCTTCAAGATCCGGGAAGGCGTCGAATTCTCCAACGGCAAGCCGCTGACCGCCGAAGACGTCATGGCGACGATGGAACGCCATTCCGGCGAGGAATCGAAATCCGGCGCCCTGGGTATCATGCGCGGCATCAAGAGCATGAAGACCGAAGGCATGAACTTCATCGTCGAGCTCGACCAGGCCAACGCCGACCTGCCCTATCTGATGGGCGATTATCACCTGGTGATCCAGCCGGATGGCGGCAAGGACGATCCCACCGCGGCGATCGGCACCGGCTCCTACATCCTCAAGGATCACGAAATGGGCGTCCGTTTCGTGTTCGAGAAGAACCCGAACCGCTGGGACAGCGGCCGCGGCTTCGCCGACACCGTTGAAATCATCGTGATCAACGACGACACCGCCCGCGTTGCGGCGCTGCAATCGGGTCAGGTGGACATGATCGGCCGGGTGCCGCCGCGCACCGCGTCTCTAGTCGCGCGCGCGCCCAACATCACGGTGAACAGCAAATCCGGCCCCGGCCATTACGTGTTCATCATGCATTGCGACACCGCGCCCTTCGACAACAACGATGTGCGCATGGCGCTGAAATACGGCATCAACCGCCAGGAAATGGTCGACAAGGTGCTGTTCGGCTATGGCTCGGTCGGCAACGATACCCCGATCAACGCCTCCTACCCGCTGTACACCGAATTCACGCAGCGCGAATACGATCCGGACAAGGCCGCCTTCCACTTCAAGAAATCCGGCTATGACGGCCCGATCCTGCTGCGCACCTCGGACAACTCCTTCCCCGGCGCGCCGGATGCCTCGGCGCTGTTCCAGCAGTCGCTGGCCCAGGCCGGCATCAAGCTGGAGATCAAGCGCGAGCCGAACGACGGCTACTGGTCCGAGGTCTGGAACGCCAAGCCGTTCTGTACCTCCTACTGGGGTGGACGTCCGGTGCAGGACCAGATGTTCTCCACCGCCTACCTGTCCACGGCGGACTGGAACGACACCCGGTTCAAGAACGAGAAGTTCGACCAGCTGCTGTTCGCCGCGCGCGGCGAGCTGGATGAAGCCAAGCGCAAGCAGATGTATGCCGACATGGGCATGATCCTGCGCGACGAAGGCGGGCTGATCCTGCCGATGTTCAACGACTTCATCGACGGGGTCAGCGACCGCGTGGCAGGCTACGCGGAAACCCCGGGCTACGAACTGATGGACTACCTCGCCCCCGTGAAGATGTGGGTGGTGGGCTGATCGGATGAGCCCAGCGATAAAACTCATAGCCCAGCGCATTGCGCTGGGCCTTCTGTTGCTGTTCCTCGTTTCCATCCTGATCTTCGTGGGAACGCTGATCCTGCCCGGCGATGTCGCGCAGTCGATCCTCGGACAGTCCGCCACGCCCGAGGCGCTCGCCAACCTGCGCCGAGACCTGGGGCTGAACGATCCTGCCTTCACCCGATACATCAACTGGCTGACCGGCATCTTCCACGGCGATCTCGGCACCGCGCTGACCAGTGGCCAGGACATTGCCACCGCGATCGGATCGCGCATGTCCAACACGCTGTTTCTCGCCTTCTGGGCAGCGGTGATCTCGGTGCCGCTGGCGATCCTGCTGGGTCTGACCGCAGTGCGCTACAAGGACCGCTGGCCGGACAAGCTGATCTCGGCGGTGACGCTGGCCTCGATCTCGGTCCCGGAATTCATGATCGGCTACATCATCATGTATTTCATCGGGGTGAAACTGCGCTGGTTCCCCTCGGTCGCGATGATCAACGATTCCATGTCGCTCGGCGAAAAGCTCTCGGCCGTGGCGATGCCGGTCATGGTGCTGACGCTGGTAGTGCTGGCGCATATGATGCGCATGACCCGCGCCGCGATCCTGAACGTGATGCAATCGCCCTATATCGAGACCGCTGAACTGAAGGGGCTGAACTCCTTTATGGTCATCTTCCGCCATGCCTTTCCGAACTCCGTCGCGCCGATCGTCAACGTCGTGATGCTGAACATGGCCTATCTGGTCGTCGGCGTCGTGGTGATCGAGGTGGTCTTCACCTATCCCGGCATGGGGCAATATCTGGTCGATCACGTGTCCAAGCGCGACGTGCCGGTGGTGCAGGCCTGCGGGCTGATCTTCGCCGCCGTCTATATCGTGCTCAACATGGTCGCCGATATCGTCTCGATCCTGTCCAATCCGCGTCTGAGGCATCCGAAATGATGAGGATACCATTCGCCGCCGCGGTCGGCCTGGTTCTTACCGCACTCTATTTTCTCGCAGCGCTCCTCGCTCCGCTCATCGCACCCTACGGCATGGCCGAGATCGTCGGTGGCGTCTGGGAGCCCTCCTCCGCCGCCCACTGGCTGGGCACCGACAACATCGGCCGCGATCTCCTGACCCGGCTGATCTACGGGGGCCGCACGACGATCTTCATCGCCACCGCCGCCACCGTGCTGAGCTTCACCACCGGGGCGATCCTGGGCTTTCTGGCTGCCGTGCTGGGCGGCTGGGCCGATCAGGTGATGTCCCGCGCCATCGATCTGCTGATGTCGATCCCGACGCTGATCTTTGCACTGGTGGTGCTGTCGGTGATGCCGGTCACCGTGCCGATGCTGATCCTGGTCATGGGGCTGCTGGACAGCACCCGCGTCTATCGCCTGGCCCGAGCCGTCGCCGTCGACATCAACGTGATGGATTACGTCGAGGCCGCCAAGCTGCGCGGCGAGGGCCGTGGCTGGATCATCTTCCGGGAAATCCTGCCCAACGCCCTGTCGCCGCTGATCGCCGAAATGGGGATGCGCTTCATCTTCATGGTGCTCTTCGTCTCCACCCTCTCCTTCCTCGGGCTCGGCGTGCAGCCGCCCGCCGCCGACTGGGGCGGCATCGTCAAGGAGAACAAGGATGGCATCGTCTATGGCATTCCCGCCGCCCTGCTGCCGGCCCTGGCCATCGCGACGTTGGCGATCTCGGTCAACCTGGTGGCGGACTGGGTGCTGAACCGCACCACATCGCTGAAAGGAGGGCGCGGCTGATGACGGATGCCTTGCTTGACGTACGCAATCTGAAGATCGGTGCCACCGCATATCCGCCCGGGGAACCGCCGCAGGAGATCGAGATCGTCCATGGCGTCTCCTTCACCCTGGAAAAGGGCCGGGTTCTGGGGCTGATCGGCGAATCCGGTGCCGGCAAATCCACCATCGGCCTCGCCGCGCTCGGCTATGGCCGGGGCGGTGTGAAGATCACCGGAGGCGAAGTCTGGATCAACGGCCGCGACATCCTCAAGGGCGGCATCCGGCGGCTGCGCGACCTGCGCGGCGCCGAGGTCACCTATGTGGCGCAATCGGCAGCGGCCGCCTTCAACCCGGCCAAGAAGCTGATGGAACAGGTCACCGAGGCGGCGATCCACCACAAGAAGTTCTCCAAAGCCGAGGCCGAGGCGCGCGCCGTCGCGCTCTTCGGCAAGTTGGGCCTGCCCGATCCGGAGACCTTCGGCCAGCGCTATCCGCACCAGGTCTCGGGCGGGCAGCTGCAACGGGCGATGACCGCGCTGGCGCTCTGTCCCGAACCCGATCTGGTGATCTTCGACGAGCCGACCACGGCGCTGGACGTCACCACCCAGATCGACGTTCTGGCGGCGATCAAGGAGGCGATCCACGATACCGGCGTCGCCGCGCTCTATATCACCCACGATCTGGCGGTGGTGGCGCAGGTTGCAGATGACATCATGGTGCTGCGCCACGGCAACAAGGTGGAATACGGCACCACCGATCAGATCATCAACGCACCACAGGAGCAGTACACCCGCGAGCTGGTCTCGGTCCGCTCGATCCAGCATGAGGAAAAACTGCCCTCCCCCGATCCGGTGCTGAAAGTCGACCGGGTCACCGCCCGCTATGCCGGCACCGGGTTCGACGTGCTGAAGGACATCTCGGTCGCGCTGCACCCGGGCCAGACCCTGGCAGTGGTGGGTGAGAGCGGCTCCGGCAAATCGACGCTGGCCCGCGCCATCACCGGGCTGCTGCCGCCGACGGACGGCAGCATCACCTTCGACGGCCGCACCCTGTCGCCGACGCTGGCCGGGCGCAGCCGCGAGGATCTGCGCGAACTGCAGATGATCTATCAGATGGCCGATGTGGCGATGAACCCGCGCCAGACGGTGGGCACCATCATCGGCCGGCCGCTGGAGTTCTACTTCGGCCTGAAGGGCCGGGAGAAGCGCGCCCGCATCCAGGAACTGCTGGATCAGATCGAACTGGGCGAAGGCTTCATCGACCGTTATCCGGCAGAGCTGTCCGGCGGACAAAAGCAGCGGGTCTGCATCGCCCGCGCCCTGGCCGCCAAGCCGAAGATGATCATCTGCGACGAGGTGACCTCGGCCCTCGATCCACTGGTGGCCGATGGCATCCTCAAGCTGCTGCTGGCGCTGCAGAAGCGTGAGGGGGTGGCTTATCTCTTCATCACCCACGATCTGGCGACGGTGCGCGCCATCGCCGATTCCATCGCCGTGATGTATCGCGGCAAGGTGGTGCGCTACGGATCGAAGACCGAGGTGCTGAGCCCGCCCTTCGACGATTATACCGACCTGTTGCTGAGCTCGGTGCCGGAGATGAAGCTGGGCTGGCTGGAAGAGGTCATCGCCCATCGCAAGATGGAAAGCGCCGGCAACTGATCCCCAAAGGCCGGGCCCCGGCGGGGCCCGGCGCAGGCAGGGGGCAGTCTGCCCCCTCTCGGCCCCGTTCCGGGGCCAATTCACCCCCGAGGATATTTCGGGCCAGAAAAAAGAGGCCGGCAGCGCCCGGCCGTCCAAGGTGAGAGAGCGATGAAGAGCAAGCTTTTGCTGATCATTCTGGATGGGGTGCCGTGGCGCAACTGGCGTCGGCTGTTCGGCAATCTGGAAGGCTGGGTCGACAGCGGCGAAGCGCGGGTGTGGAAGCTGCGATCGGTGCTGCCGTCGATTTCGGCCTCCTGCTATGCCTCGATCCACACCGGGGTGGCGCCGGCGGAACATGGCTGCACCGGCAACGGCAATGTGTTCCGGCTGAGCCATCCGGACGTGTTCTCTCAGGTGCGCCAGGCCGGCGGTGTCACCGGGGCGGTGGCGCATTCCTTCTGGTCGAGCTTCTTCAACCGCCACCCCTTCGATCTGGTGCGCGACATCGAATATGACGAACCGGAGAGCCAGACGATCAACCACGGCCGGTTTCACACCATGACCGGCTATGGGCTGATCAACCAGATGACGCCCTCGGACGTGGATCTGTTCGCCACGCTGACCAACCTCTGCCAGCGGTTCGGGCTGAATTACGGCATGCTGCACACCTGCACGCTCGACAGCATGGGGCACCGGTTCTTTCACGACTGCCAGGAGATGGATCACGCCTGCGCGATGATGGACGAGATGCTGGCGCCCTTCATCCATCAGTGGCGCGCCATGGGATATGAGATCATCGTCACCGCCGATCACGGCCAGGACGAGCGCGGCCATCACGGTGGCCGCAGCCCGTTGCAGCAGGAGGCGGCGCTCTATTACTTCGGCCCGGCAAAGGGACCGGAACCCGATCAGGTGATCGACCAGCTGCAGCTGGCCCCGACCATCCTGAGCCGTCTGGGCGCCCCGGTCGCGGCACCGATGACGGCAGCCCCCTTCCTGACCTGAGGTCGCTGCCCGGTTTCGCGGCGTTGCCTCAGCCCGGTCGGGCGGCGACGTCGGGCCGCGCTTGACCCCGGCGGGACATGGAGACTGAATGGCGGCGCAAGACCCCAGACGAAAGCCCCCGACATGATCCAGAACGAAGCCCCGGTGATCGCCAACAGTCTCTGGACGGCGACCGCCCATCCGGCGCCGCGCTCCACCCCGCTGACCGGCCCCGAAGAGGCCGATGTCGCCATTGTCGGCGGCGGGTTCACCGGCCTCTCCGCCGCGCTGCATCTGGCCGAGGCCGGGATCAGCGTGGTGCTGCTGGAAGCGGAGGAGCCGGGCTGGGGCGCCTCCGGACGCAATGGCGGCCAGGTCAATCCGGGGCTGAAGGACGCACCCGATGCGGTCGAAGCGCAATTCGGGGCGGAGGCCGGGCGCCGGATGATCCGGATGTCCGGGGGCGCCGGGCAGCTGGTGTTCGACCTGGTGCGCCGCCACGGCATCGAGTGCGATGCCCAGGAGGTCGGCTGGATCCGCGCCGCCCATACGCCGAAGAGCCGCGCCGAGTTCCATGATCTGGCGGATCAGTGGCAGCGCCGCGGCGCCGCGGTGGAGCCGCTCGGTGCGCAGGACGTGACCGATCTGATCGGCACCCCCGTCTATTGCGGCGGGCTGATCGACCGGCGCGGTGGCAACCTGCATCCGCTGAATTACGCGCTGGGGCTGGCGGCGGCGGCACGCCGGGCCGGCGCCAGGATCTACGGGCAGAGCCGCGCCACCGGGCTGGAAAGGGCCGGCGCCGGGTTCCGGCTCAGCACCGCCGGGGGCCAGGTGACGGCCCGGCGCGTGCTGCTGTGCACCAATGGCTATACCGACGGGCTGCGGCCGCCGCTGGCGCGCTCGGTGATCCCGGTGCGGTCGGTCCAGGTGGCCACCGCGCCGCTCGGGGATCTGGGCGAAACCATCCTGCCCGGCCGGCAGGCGCCCTCGGATTCGCGGCGGCTACTGCTCTATTTCCGGCGCGATGCGGCGGGGCGGTTTATCATGGGCGGGCGCGGCGCGTTTTCAGACGGCGGCACGGCCCGGCAGCTGGCGGCGCTGCGGCAGGTCTCGGAACAGATGTTCCCGCAGCTCAAAGGTGTCAGCTGGGACTATGCCTGGGGCGGTTTCGTGGCGGCCACCGCCGATCACTATCCGCATCTGCACCTGTTGGAAGACGGGCTGATGGCCGGGCTCGGCTACAACGGGCGCGGCGTCGCCATGGGGACGGCGATGGGCAAGGTGATGGCCGATTGGGTGCTGGGCACGCCGGTCAGCGCGCTGGATTTCCCGGTGACCCCGGTCAAACCGGTGCCGTTTCACGGCTTCCGCAAACTGGGGGTGACGGCGGCGATCGGCGGCTACCGGCTGCTGGACGCGCTCGGGCTTTGAGCCCGGCGCCGGCTCAGTCGTCGTAGGGCCAGAGTTTCTGGCCGAGCGCCTCGATCGCCACCTCGATACGCTCGAAACTGTCATGCGCGCGCGCCGACATGTGGCGGGCCCGCAGGTATCCGTGCACCAGCCCCTGCTCGTTGATCCAGTGCACCTTGACGCCGGCCGCGCGCAGATGGCCGGCATAGGTTTCGGCGTCGTCGCGCAGCGGATCACAATCGGCGCTGATGATCACGGTGGCTGGCAGGCCGGCGAAATCGCTGTCCTGCAGCGGCGCATAGGTCGGATCGCCCTCGGGCCGGGCCTGCCCCTCGGCCAGGCGGATGTTTTCGTAGAACTTCATCTCCGCCGTGCTGAGGAGCGGCGCATTGGCGTTGTCGCGATAGGACGGTGCGCTGCCGTCGCCGCCGAGCCCGGGATAGATCAGCACCAGCCCCAGAATACCCTTGAGCCGGCCACGGGCATGATGCGCCACGGCCGCCGCCAGGTTGCCGCCGGCGCTGTCCCCGGCCAGGACCAGCGGATCGCTGAACCGGCGGGAGGCCCAGCCGGTGGCGGTCCAGCAATCGTCGAAGGCGGCAGGGTGGCTGTGTTCCGGCGACAGCCGGTAATCCACCGACACCACGCGATAACCGGTGCGCGCGCAGATTTCGGCGCAGACATCGTCGTGGCTGTCGAGACCGCCGACGACGAAACCGCCGCCGTGGAAATACATCACCGTGCGGTCGGGGTCGCCGGCGGTATAGATCCGCACCGGCACGCCATCGGCCGAGACGTCCTCGGCCAGCACCCCTTCGGGATGCGGCTGATGGAACGCCCGGCACATGGCATCATAGACCCGGCGCTGTTCGGTGATGGAGCTGTCCACCGCGTCCTCGGGATAGCTTTCGGCCGTCTTGCCGATGAAGGCCCAGATTTCGTCGTCCAGCAGCGCGTTGTAGTCGCGGGTCATTCTTCCCATTCCCATGCGTTGGTGAAGTTCCCCAACACATGTGCCACATCTTCGTCGTCCGCGCCATTGCGGCGAAGCTGGGCAACCAGCCCCCGGGTTTTGTCGTCGACCACGCCTTCGACGCGGGCCTGGACATTGGCGGCCTCCAGGGCAGCGTTATAGACGCGGGTGATCGCCATCTTGCGCAGCTCCGGCTTGAACACCTTGCCGACGGCAGTTTTCGGCAGCTCGTCCAGGATGCCGACGAACTTCGGCCGGGCGGCGCGCTCGTGGACGTGGATCTTGCAATAATCCATCAGCGCCGCCTCGGTCACGGTGGCGCCCTCAACCAGTTCGACATAGGCGCAGGGCACCTCGCCGGAATAGGGGTCGGGCTGGCCGATCGCGCCGGCGAAGGCGACGTCCTCATGGCCCAGCAGCGCCTCTTCGATCTCGGCCGGGTCGATGTTGTGGCCGCCGCGGATGATCAGATCCTTGGCCCGGCCGGTGATCCAGACATAGCCGTCCGCGTCGATCCGCCCCAGATCGCCGGTGCGCAGATATTTTTCGTCGTAGTAGAGATCGACGTTCTTCTCCGCCTCCGTATAGGTGTTGCCGGCATAGACCCCGGGGGTGGAGACGCAGATTTCGCCAATCTCGTCGGTGGCGCAGTCCTTCGGCCCCTCAGGGGTGCCCTTGATGATCCGGACGTCGGAATAGGGGAAGGGAATGCCGATGGAGCCTATCTTCTTCTCGCCCTCGGGCGGGTTGCAGGACACCAGGCAGGTCGCCTCGGTCAGCCCGTAGCCTTCGACCACGTTGACGCCGGTGGTTTCCTCGAAGCGGCGGAACAGCTCCACCGGCAGCGGAGCTGAACCGGAGAAAGCGGTCTTAACCGTGCTGATATCGGCATCGACCGGCCGCTGCATCTTGGCCGAAATCGCCGTGGGCACGGTGATGATGAAGGTGATCTTCCAGCGTTCGATCAGCTTCCAGAAGTTGTCGAAGACACCGTCGCCGCGATAGCCTGCCGGTGTCGGGAACACCACATGCGCCCCCGAGGCCAGCGCCGCCATCACCACCACGTGGCAGGCGAAAACATGGAACAGCGGCAGCGGACACATCATGTTGTCCTCTTCGGTGAAGAGCAGCCGGTGCCCCACCCAGCCGTTGTAGATCGCGCCGGAATATTTGTGCTGCGCCACCTTCGGCATGCCCGTGGTGCCGCCGGTGTGGAAATAGAACGCCACCCGATCCTTGCCGCCATCGTCGAAGGTCAGCTTGTTCGGCTGCTTTCTCAGCTCGGCGGTGAAATCGAAGTAATCGGCGTGGGCGATCATCGCCTTGCCTTCGATCTTCGGCCGCATCAACGGCACCAGCCAGGATTTCGGCGGCGTAAGATAGCGGTTCAGGTCAACCTCAAGCACCGTGTTCACATGCGGCGCGTGGCGGACTGCCTCGGCCACCTTCTGCGCCACATCGGTCTTCGGGAAGGGCTTCAGCGTCACCACCACCTTGGCGTTGGTTTCGCGCAGGATGGCGGCGATCTGTTCCGGCTCAAGCAGCGGGTTGATCGGGTTGACGATTCCCGCGATGGCGCCGCCCAGGATGGTCAGCAGCGTTTCGTTGCAGTTCGGCAGCACGCAGGCGACCACATCGGTCTCGTGAATGCCGAGCGAGCGGAACAGGTTCGCCGCCTGGCAGGTCAGCCCCAGCAGTTCGGACCAGGTCAGGGTTTCCGCCTTGTCCTTCGGCCCGGACAGCAGCTGATAACTGATCGCCTTGCCCTGCGGGTATTTGTGGGCGGTCCCGGCAAGCATGTGATAGAGGGTTTTCGGCAGATCGCGCTCTTCCCACGGCATCTCGTTTTCGATTGCCAGCCGATCTTCCATTCCGGCAAAGCCCATTGTCACGTCCTCCCCTGACGGCCTGGTTCCGGGTAATCTAGTGCCGCCAATGATTGCGGACAAACGCCGGGCGGCGCAAGCCGCGCGGGCCGGAAAATCGCTGCCCCGCACATATGACGTCGCGCAATTTCCCAGCTAAAAGCGCCGAAATTTCCGGGTGTTGCGGGATTCTCGGAATGGAGTTTCGTCCATTCCGCCCGCCCCTGCCGCGACTATTCCGCCGCCAGCCCGTCGGTGAACTGCAGCCGCGCCAGCCGGGCATAGAGCCCGCCATCGGCGACCAGCTCTTCATGCGTGCCGGTGGCGACGATCCGGCCGGCCTCCATCACCACGATCCGGTCGGCCTTTTTCACCGTGGCGAGCCGGTGCGCGACGATCAGCGTGGTGCGGCTCTGGCTCAGCTCGTCGACGGCGGTCTGCACCGCGCGTTCGCTTTCCGCGTCCAGCGCGCTGGTCGCCTCGTCCAGAAGCAGCACCGGCGCATCGCGCAGAATGGCGCGGGCGATGGCGATCCGCTGTTTCTGCCCGCCCGACAGCATCACGCCGCGTTCGCCGACACCGCTGTCGTAGCCCTCGGGCAGCGCCGAGATGAACTCATGCGCCGCGGCGGCGCGGGCGGCGGCCTCGACCTCGGCATCGCTGGCGCCGGGACGGCCGAAGCGGATGTTCTCTCGCGCCGAGGTGGCGAAGATCACCGGATCCTGAGGCACCAGCGCGATGGCCCGGCGGAAATCGTCCCGCGCCATCGCATCCAGCGGCAGACCGTCCAGCAGCACCCGCCCCGCGGAGGGATCGTAGAACCGCAGCATCAGCTGGATGATGGTGGTCTTGCCGGCGCCCGAGGGGCCGACGAAGGCCACCGTCTCGCCCGGGCGGATCGCCAGGTTGATCCCGTCGAGTGCCGCCGTCTCCGGCCGCGCCGGATAGCGGAAGGACACCTCCTCGAAGACGATCTCGCCCCGCACCGGACGCGGCAGCGGCAGCGGTGCCGCCGGATCGGTCACCCGGTCCTCGGCATTCAGCAGCTCCACCAGCCGCTCGGTGGCGCCGGCGGCGCGCTGCAGCTCGCTCCAGATTTCCGAAAGCGCCGCAACCGCGCCGGCCACCAGCACCGAGTAGATGACGAACTGCACCAGCATGCCCTCGGTCATCGCGCCGGCGCGGACATCGCGGGCGCCGATCCACAGCACCCCGACGATGCCGGTAAAGACCAGGAAGATCACGATCACCGTCAGCAGCGCCCGTGTCTTGATCCGGCGCTGCGACACGTCATAGGAGGTTTCGGTCATCTCGGCGAAGCGGGCGCGGCTGGCGCCTTCGTTGGTGAAGGCCTGGACGGTCTGCACCGCCCCCAGCGCCTCTGCCGCATTACCGGAGGAGGCGGCGATCCAGTCCTGGTTCTCGCGGCTGACCTGACGCAGACGGCGGCCCAGCACCAGGATCGGCACCACCACCGCCGGCACGATCAGCAGCACCATGCCGGTCAGCTTGGCCGAGGTCAGCAGCATCAGCACCATGCCGCCCAGGAACAGCAGCGTGTTGCGCAGCGCGATGGAGATCGACGAGCCCAGCACCGACTGGATCAGCGTTGTGTCGGTGGTGATCCGGCTCAGCACCTCGCCAGTCATGATCTTTTCGTAGAACTGCGGGCTCATGCCGATCACCCGGTCGAAGACCGCCTTGCGCAGATCGGCCACCACCCGTTCGCCCAGCCGCGTCACCAGCGCATAGCGCAGCCCGGTGCCGACGGCGAGCAGCCCGGCGATCCCCAGCGCCGCCAGGAAATACTGATCGAGCAGCTGGGCCTGACCGTCGCGGAAGCTGTCGACCACCCGGCGCACCGCCAGCGGCAGGGTCAGCGACACCACCGAGGTGAAGATCAGCGCCAGGATGGCGGCAACGATCAGCCCCAGATAGGGCCGCATATAGGGCCAGAGCGCCCTGAGAATCCCGATCTGACGCGACCGCGCGCGGTCCTCCTCGGCTCCGGGCGCGGCAGGTTTGGCGGATCGGCGGGCCATGGCTCTGGCTCCTTCATTGGCATCGGATCGGGATCGGCGGCAGGCGGAAACGCCCGTTTCGTGGGCCTGTTTCATGGCGGCGCGCAGGCCTTGGGTCAAGCGGACAGTTGCCGATGCGGCGGGTCGAACCGGGTTCGGACCGGATTCAGGGGCGAAAACCCGCGCCTGACCGGCCCACGGCAGCCCTGCGGCAGGGGTGCGGGAGCCGCGCCCCTGCCCCGCCGCCTAGCCCCCGAGGCCCACGCCGCTGGCCCGGCGCCGCAGACCGGTCCAGAGAATCCCGGCGGCAAGGGCGATCACCGCCGCATCGGCGACCGGAAAGGCGTACCATATCGCCTGCGCCCCCCAGAGCGTGCCGAAGCCCACCACCAGCAGCGGGCCGAGTGCCAGCGGCTTGACCAGGGTCAAGAGCGCGGTCCGCCCCGGCCGTCCCGCCGCCTGGAAGTAGAGCGCCAGCACCAGAACCGGCCCGGCGAAGAGGTAGAGCGCCACCATCGGATGCAGCACCGTCACCACCCGCGCCGCCGTGGCCGCGTCGGGCACAAAGAGCGTCCCGACCCGCGCGCCTGCGGCCAGCAGCCCGGCCTCGACCAGCAGGCAATAGACAAAGGCCACGGCCAGAGCCAGCCGCAGCACCCGGTCGGAGCGGTCGAAGCGGCGCGCGCCGATGTTGTTACCGACGATGCTCTGGGTCGCCAGCGCGATCGCCATCAGCGGCAGGAAGGTGAAGCTGAAGATCCGCGTGACCAGACCATAGGCGGCGACGATTTCGGCATATCCCGCCCCGGCGGTCAGCCGCAGGGTGGCGATCACCGTCGCCGCCACCAGCGCGATGCCGAGAAAGCTGAGGCTGAGCGGCGCGCCGAGCCGCAGCATCGCTGCCCAGGTGCCCCCCCACGACCGCCGCCACAGCACCGCCAGCGGCAGCGCCCCGGCGTGCCGCCACCGCAGGAGCAGCAGCGCCCCGAGCCCGAGGGCCTGTGCCAGCGCCGTACCCCAGGCCGAGCCGGCCACCCCCAGACCCAGACCGACGATCAGCAGGGCCGTCAGGGCGATATTGGCCAGTGTCACCCCCAGCGACATCAGGGCCATCAGCCCCGCCCGCCCCTCGTTGCGCCCGGCATCGGCGTGCACCGCCAGCGCCAGTTGCACCGGCATGGCATAGATCATGATCGCGAGATAGCTCCGCGCCATGCCGGCGATCTCCGCGTCGCCCCCGGCCAACCCGCCGGTCAGCGTCTCGCCCCCGATCCAGAACAGCGCGATGCCCCCGGCCGCGAGCACGACCGCAAGCCCGTGGGCACCGGCGAAGACCGCGGCCGCCGCCGGTGCGTCACCGGCGCCGAGGTGACGCGCCAGCAGGCTGGACATGCCGCCGCCCACCAGCGTCGACAGCGCGATGGTGACCATCAGCACCGGGAAGACGATGCTCACCGCGGCGAGCGCGCGGGCGCCGACGAAATGGCCGAGAAAGGCGGCATCGATGACGGTCTGCAGCCCGCTCATGGTCATCACGACCATCATCGGCAGGACATTGGACCAGAACAGACGCCCCGGCGGGGCGGTCAGGAAACGGTTTTCGGATGCGCTTTGCGACGACATCACATGCTCCTCATCTGAGGCATTCCGGATCAAGGGGGGGGAGCCTGCGTTGCCCGCCTGCGAAATGCTTCGAAGGGGGAGAGATGCGATATCTTCGGGCTTCACCGTGACAGATGTCCGCAGGCGGCGGGTGCCCGATACCTGCGCCTCCCCTACCGGCGGCGCGGCGGTCCTGTCAAGTTCGCCGACCTGCTGCCGCGCACCGCTGTGGCGCGGATGCAAAATGGACGAATGTATGATATGATATCACTCATTCGCAGGCGACGGAAACGGGGGATCGGTCATGGACCGGGTCAAGATCACCGGCACGTCCGGGCAAGACATCTTTCAATCGACCTCCTTATACGAGGACTTCATCACCGGCGCGGGCAACGACTGGATCGTCGCGGGCACCCACGATACCGTCACCGCGGGGTCGGGCAAGGATGTCATCTCGTTCGTGGGGGAAGAGATCGTTGCCGACGGCGGACGCGGGGCCGACTGGTTCATCGTCAACAGCTACGGCAGCTCACGGGTTTCGGGCGGTCCGGGAGCCGATCTTTTCGATTTCACCAAGCTCCATGTGGAGGACACTGAGTCCTTCGTGATGAACCACACGATGGAGATTACGGATTTCTCCCTCCCCTCCGATCACATCCGGGTGCGGCGCGACGATATCGTCAGCTATACCCGCGCCGACACCGACGGCGACGGCGCCCGGGACGATGTGCTGATCACCATCGACCGGACCCTGGAGAAACAGGCCCTCCATATCCAGCATACGATCAAGCTGGAGAACATGAACTTCCGGCTGTTCCGCGGCGAGGCCGACGGCCTCTTCGTTGTCGACCTGGGCGAAACCCCGATCGATCCGGCCCGGATCACCGAGCGGAAGTTCGGAACCTCCGCAGATGACATCTTTTCCGGCCGCGGCGCATCGGATCATTTCTCCGGCCGCGCGGGCAATGACACGATCCGGCTGAAAGGCGGCGATGACGTCGGTCTCGGCGGGCCCGGCCAGGATACCATCACCGGGCGGGCGGGCGACGACCTGATCAAGGGCGATACCGGCCGCGACGTTCTGCGTGGCGGTGCCGGCAACGATCACCTGGACGGCGGCGCCCAGAACGACCGGCTCAGCGGCAACGGCGGCCGCGATGTCCTGCTCGGCGGCGATGGCGACGACCGGGCCGCGGGCGGCGCAGGTCAGGATATCCTCAACGGCGGCACCGGCTTCAACAGGCTGACGGGCGGGGGCAACGCCGATATCTTCGATCACGATGGCAGCGCCGGCAGCCTCGACTGGGTGATGGATTTCAATCCGCTGCAGGACAGCCTCGCCTTCTCAACCGCCTTCCGGCTGGATTTCTCGGCCGGCGACGGCGATTCCGACGGGACCTCCGACGATGTGATCATCACGGTCAGCGCCACCGGCAGCAGCAGCACCATCGTGCTGATCGATCTCGATCTGGAGGTGCTGAAGACCGACAGGCCCGACATCCTCGGCCCCGGCTTCGCGCCGGCACCGCTGATCGAGGTCTTCGGGCTCGACGACGGCCCCGGCCCGGGGCCGACGGAGATCTTCGGCACCCCCGGCGACGACCCCGACCTCAGGGGCACCCCCGGCGACGACAGGATCTTCGCCCTGGATGGCAATGACGTCGTCTTCGCCGGCGATGGCGACGATATCGTCGATGTCGGCCCCGGCGACGACGACGCCCATGGCGAGGGCGGCAACGACACGCTGATCGGCAAGCAGGGGTATTTCGACTGGCTGTTCGGCGAGGAGGGCGACGACATCCTGATCCTCTCGGCCGCCAACACCGGCACCGGCGGTCCGGGGGCCGACCGGTTCGAGGTGCCCGGAACCGCCTACGGTGCCTACAGCCCGGCGATCACCGATCTCTCCCTGGTCGAGGGCGATCTGGTGGTGGTCTCCGACGATGTGACCGAGGTGCAGCTACAGGACATCGGCTTTCCCGGCTACGTCCAGGCGGCGCTGACGCTGCAGGTGAGCGGCGTTCTCGGGCCGACCATCCTGCTCGAAGGGGCGGACGCCGATCTTCTGAGCAAGGATCTCTCGCTCTGGCTGCGCACCGACAGCGGCGCCGTCCCCGATCTGGTGTGACCCGGCGCCAGCCCGCCTCAGGCGCGTGCAGGGCACGGTCCCGCACCCACGCTCTGCACTGGCGCACGACAGATTTGCACCGTCGCCATTTCCTCCCGCCGCGAAAGCGGCTAGGTCTGCTCTGGCAGGGTGCGGCCGCGCACCCGAAGCCACGATGCAGATCATGACCCCCAGCGCCGCCCCCGGTTCATCCCTTTCCGCCGAAAGGCCCCCGTCGAAACTGTCGGTGGCCATCGGCGTCATGCTGGCGCTGATCGTAGCGCTGAACCTGCTGCACGGCTTCGGCGTCAACGCTGGCACCACGGTGCTGGCGGATCTACTCTCCGTCGTGGTTCTGCTGCTGTTCACGCCACAGGTCCACGGCTCGCGCCATGTCTTCCTGGCGATCTCCGCCCTGCTCACCCTCTATTGCCTGCTGATGCTGCCGGCCCCGGCCTCGGTGCTGAAACCCGCGCTCGACCAGGGCAGTTTCATCATCGCCTTCTACTGCGCCCTGGCCAGCCTTCAGCATGTGGCCGGACGCTCCGCCGCGATCAGCCGCGCCGCGGCCTTCCTCGCCAATCAGCCGCCCGGCCGGCGCTATCTCGCGCTCGGCTTCGGCACCCAGATCTTCGCGCTGATCCTCAATTACGGGGCGCTGTCGCTGCTTGGCACCATGGCCCGCCGCTCTGCCGAGCGGGAGACCGACCCGGCGGTACGAGCGCTGCGCGCGCGGCGCATGCTTCAGGGGGCGCAATGCGGTTTCGCGGCCTCGCTCTGCTGGTCGCCGCTGGCCTTCGCCACCGTCATCACCACCTCTCTCATCCCCGGCGCCGAGATCAACTCCGTCATCCTGCACGGGCTCGGTTCCGCCCTGATCATCGTGGTCATCGGCTGGCTGGTCGACCGCCGGCTCAAGAACAGCCTGCCCAAGGGGGCCGTCATCTCGCCGCCCGACCGGACCGCCGCCCGCGATACCCGCGCGCTGCGGCCGCTGCTGTGGCTGCTGATGAGCGTGTCGATCCCGGCCGGTCTCTTCGATCTCTTCGCCGGCGTCGTGCCCTCCCGCTCGGTGCTGGGGGTGGTGCCGCTGATCGCCGCGATCTGGGTGCTGATCGAATCCGACGCCGGCGCGCGGATGCAGGAGCTGGCGGCGCGCAGCCGGGCCTATCTCTTCGGCGACCTGCCGTCGTTTCAGGCAGAACTCGTACTGCTCAGCACCGCCGGCTTCATCGGCAAGGTCGCCGGGGCGCTGATGGCGCAGTGGATCGCCGGCGCCGGCGTCGATCTGGGCGCGGTGCCGGCGCGGCTGCTGCTGGTGCTGCCGCTCGTGCTGGTGCCGATGGCAGGGCAGCTGGGACTGAACCCGATCCTCTTCGTCTCGCTCTTCGCCCAGTTACTGCCGACACCGGATGCGCTCGGGATCTCGACGATCTCGCTGGTGCTGGCGCTGACCGGCGGCTGGGCGCTGACCGCCCCGACCTCCCCCTTCACCGCCTCGGTGATGATCATCTCCCGGCTCGGCGGGGTGCCCCCGCGCGAGGTCGCCTTCCGCTGGAACGGTATCTTCGTCGCCCTCTCCGCCGCTGGCCTGGCGCTCTGGGTCCAGATCCTGGCCTGAGCGCCCCGGCCCTAGGCGCTGACGCCGAAGACCGCGCCGACCGCCGCCGTCGCCGCCATCGCCAGCGCCCCCCAGAAGGTGACCCGCAACGCCCCGCGCCGTTTTCCGGCCCCGCCGGCAGAGGCGCCGAGGCTGCCCAGAACCGCCAGCGCCACGAGGGTCGCCACCACCACGAAAAGGCCGATCTGCGCCGGCGGCGCCAGCACCGCCACGATCAGCGGCACCACCGCCCCCATCGCGAAGGTCAGCGCCGAGACCAACGCCGCCTGGATCGGATTGGTCGCCACGGTATCGGTGATCCCCAGTTCGTCGCGGGCATGGGCGCCGAGCGCATCGCGGTCGGTCAGCTGCCGCGCGACCTGTTCGGCCAGATCGCGATCCAGCCCGCGCGCGACATAGATCATGGTCAGCTCTTCCAGCTCTTCTTCGGGCATCTCCTCCAGCTCGCGCCGCTCGCGCGCCAGATCGGCCTGTTCCGCATCGGCCTGGGAGCTGACGGAAACGTATTCCCCGGCCGCCATCGACATCGCCCCGGCCACTAGGCCGGCGAGCCCGGCCAGCAGCACCCCTCCCGGGCCGGTGCCGGCGGCGGCGACGCCGACCACCAGGCTCGAGGTCGACACGATCCCGTCGTTGGCCCCCAGCACGGCGGCGCGCAGCCAGCCGATGCGGTGGACCATATGATTTTCGGAGTGGCTGAGGCGGCTCATCGGCACGATCCTTCTGGCTGATTTCAATACATGCTCCGGCGCAAGGCTTCGCCGATCCGCGATCCCCCGGCAAGACCCCGTGACACGGGGCCGCGACCCGGGCAAAGGCTGCCCCGACGCCGCAGCGCCGCGGCGCCGGCCTGCCGCCGAGACCTGCCGGGCCAAGCTGACACGATACTGACGCGATGCCGCTCACACCGTAAGCTTCCCGTAAGGCTGAGGCGTCAGACAGGCCCCGCGACCAAGGAGACCCGACCCAGATGCGCATATTGCTGATCGAGGATGACACCGTTCTGGGGGCCGCCGTGCGCGACCAGATCGCCGGCGATCGCCAGTCCGTCGACTGGGTGACGCGGCTCGATACCGCTGCCGATGCGCTTTACGGCGCGAGCTACGATCTGGTGCTTCTCGATCTGATGCTGCCGGACGGCCGCGGCATCCCCTTTCTCAAGGCGCTGCGGGCGCGCGGCGACGTGACGCCGGTGATCATACTGACCGCGCTGGATCAGATCACCGACCGGATCGCCGGGCTGAACGCGGGCGCCGACGATTACATGATCAAACCCTTCGATCTGGCGGAGCTCTCCGCCCGGATCGGTTCGGTGGCGCGGCGCTATGCCGGCAACCCGAACCCGATCATCACCCATGGCCCGCTGGCCGTCGACCTGGCGGCGCGCAGCGTCCATCGCGACGGCAGGCCGGTGCAGCTGACGGCGCGCGAATGGGCGCTGTTCGAAACCTTCCTGCAACGGCCGGGCCAGCTGCTGTCCAAGGCCCAGCTGGAAGACAAGCTCTATACCTTCGGCTCCGAGGTCGAGAGCAACACCATCGAGGCGCATGTCAGCCGGCTGCGCAAGAAACTGGGCAGCGACGTGATCGAGACGGTGCGTGGCCTGGGATACCGGCTGGGGGCCGCATGACCGCCCCGCGCAGCCTTCAGGCCCGGCTGGCCATCGGAATCGGCCTGCTGCTGACGCTCCTGTGGCTGAGCGCCACCACCATCACCGCGCTGGTGCTGCGGCACCAGATGAACGAATTCTCCGACGCGGCCCTGCAGGAAACCGCGCAGCGGCTGCTGCCGCTGGCGCTGTCCGAGATCGCCGGGCGCGACGACGACAGCGTGACCCAGCGGCTCGGGGTGATCCGGGTGCATCACGAGCTCTTCACCTATATCCTGCGCGACGCGGAGGGGCGGGTTCTGCTGCAGTCGCATACCGCCGATCCTTCGGTGTTTCCCCGCTATGACGGCCCCGGTTTCCAGTGGACCGGCACCCACCGGCTGTTCAACGACGAAACGCTGGACGGGCAGATCCGCATCACCGTCGCCGAACCGCTGATCTATCGCCGGGCAATGGCCCGCAGGGTGCAGATCATGATGGGACTGCCGCTGTTGCTGGTCATCCCGGTGGCGCTGGCGGCCGTGGCGCTGGCGGTTCGCGCCAGCCTGGCGCCGCTGCGCCGGTTCCGCAGCGCCCTGGCCGCGCGCGGCGCCCGCGATCTGTCGCCGCTGCCCACCGGCGGCCTGCCGGCCGAGATCACGCCGCTGGCCGAGACGCTGAACGATCTGCTCACCCGGCTGAAGGCCGCCTTCGAGGCCGAGCGCAGCTTCGCCGCCAATGCCGCCCATGAGTTGAGAACCCCGTTGGCCGGTGCCATCGCCCAGGCGCAGCGCATCGATATCGAGACCGCGGATCCCGGCGCCCGCAAGCGCGCCGGCGAGATCGAGGCCACCCTGAAACGGCTGACCCGGGTGTCCGAACGGCTGATGCAGATGGCCCGGGCCGAAGGCGGCCGGCTGCGCGGCGATCACGCCGCGGATCTGCGGCCGGTGGTGCGGATGATCGTCCAGGACCTGAGCCGCCAGGCCGGCGGCAAGACGCTGGAACTGGAGCTGCCGGAGACGCCGGTCTGCTCCGATCTCGATCCCGACGCGCTCGGCATCGTCCTGCGCAACCTGACCGATAACGCGCTGCGCCACGGGCTGCCCGACACGCCGGTGCGGATCGGGCTCAGTCCCGCCGGGCGGCTGAGCGTCGCCAACGAGACCGCCACCGTCCCCGCCGATGTGCTGGACGGGCTGGCGCAAAGGTTCGAACGCGGCACCGCCCGCGCCGAGGGCAGCGGGCTGGGGCTGGCCATCGTGGCGACCATCGCCGACCGCACCGGCGGCGCGCTCCGGCTGTTCTCCCCCTCTCCGGGGCGCGGCAGCGGCTTCACCGCCGAAGTGGAGCTGCCGCTCGGGGGCGAGAGCCCCCCACCCGACACATCCCCGCCCGCGGCCTGAGGTCCGGGCAGACCGATCCCGGCCCCCGGCCGGACCCCGACACAGAAGACCAAATGCCGCCTTCTCGTGTGAAGCCACCGCCACACGAGCCCTGCGGGCAACGAGAAAGGAAACCACGATGACACAGCCCAACATACGATTGTTCTGGGGCTTCTGGGGGCTCCTCGGGGCGCTCTGGCTGCTGCTGAACCCCGATATCTTCTCAGCCGCCGACGTGTTTGCCCTGCGACAGTTCTTCATGCAGTGGACCGGGACCTTCTCCATCGCCGCGATGAGCGTGGCGATGATCCTGTCGCTGCGTCCGCGCTGGCCCGAGGGCCGGCTCGGCGGTCTGGACAAGATGTACCGGCTGCACAAATGGCTGGGGATCGGCGCGCTGGGGCTGTCGGTGTTCCACTGGCTGTGGTCCGAAGCGCCGAAATGGGCGGTGGGCGCCGGCCTGCTGGCGCGGCCGGAACGCGGCCCCCGGCCCGAGTTCACCGACCCGGTTCAGGCCTACCTCAATTCCCTGCGCGGCACCGCCGAGGGGCTGGGCGAATGGGCCTTCTACATCTCTGCCGCGCTGATGGTCGTCGCGCTGCTCAAGGTGATCCCCTATCGCTGGTTCCGCTACAGCCACCGTATCCTGCCGGTCGCCTATCTGGTGCTGGTCTTCCACACCGTCGTTCTGCTCGACTACGACATGTGGCTGACCCCGCTCGGCGTGGTGATGGCGCTGCTCATCATCCCCGGCAGCTATGCCGCCGTGGTCTCCGTTCTGGGCGGCATCGGCCGCACCCGCCGGGTCGCCGGCGAAATCACCGCGCTGCGCAGCTATCCCGGGGTCCGCTCGCTGGAAACCGAAATCAGGCTCGGCACCGGCTGGCCCGGGCACAAGGCCGGTCAGTTCGCCTTCGTCACCTCGAACCGGATCGAGGGGGCGCATCCCTATACCATCGCCTCTGCCTGGAACCCGACGGATCCGAAGATCGCCTTCGTCACCAAGGAGCTGGGCGATCACACCTCGACCCTCGCCGAAAAGCTGAAGACCGGCCAGAAGGTGACTGTCGAGGGCCCCTATGGCTGTTTCACCTTCGACGATGGGATGGCGCGGCAGATCTGGATCGGCGCCGGCATCGGCATCACCCCCTTCCTCGCCCGGCTGAAGGAAATGGCCGCTGCCGATCCCACCGCCCCGCGCCCGGAGATCGACCTGTTTCACTCGACCCGCGAGGTGGATGAAGCGGCCCTGGAACGGGTCGCTGCCGATGCCCGTGCCGCCAATGTCCGGCTGCACCTGCTGATCGATGCCCGCGATGGCCGGCTCGGCGGCGAACGCATCCGCGACGCCGTCCCGGACTGGCGCAGTGCCAGCCTGTGGTTCTGCGGCCCCAGCGGCTTCGGCAAGAGCCTGCGCCAGGACTTCGCCGCGCAGGGGCTGGATACCGAACACCACTTCCACCAGGAGCTGTTCGAAATGCGCTGAACCGCGCCCAGGATCCTCCAGAGGCGCCCCGTCCGGCACCTGCGGTCAGCTCAGGCCCGCGGGCGGCGGGGCGCCTCAGCCCTCCTCGCCCTCGAAGGTGGCGAGCCAGACCCGAAGCCCGTCGTCCAGCTGCTGCCGCAGCGGCGCCGGCACCGCCTCCATCAGCCGATGCTGATTGGCGACATGCTCCGCCACGACACTGTCGATCAACGCGAAGCCCTTCTCCGTCAGCGCCACGACCGAGCCGCGCCCGTCCTCGGGATTGGGCCGCCGTTCGATCAGCCCGCCCGCTTCCAGACGGTCCAGACGGTTGGTCATGGTGCCGGAGGCCACCATGGTCCAGGAAATCAGCGCCGAGGGGGTCAGCGCATAGGGCGCCCCCGACCGGCGCAGTGTCGCCAGAACGTCAAAGCTCGCCGCGGTCAGATCATGCGCCTGATAGACCCGCGAGAGTTCGCGCGACAGATGATCGAACAGCCGTTTCAGCCGGCCGAAGGTCCCCATCGGGGTGACGTCGAGGTCCGGACGCTCCCGGCGCCATTGGGCAAGAATGCGGTCAACCTGATCCATGCCCGACGGCTAGCCCGATTTTACCTTGACGTCAAGATATCTTGCGAATATCTCGACGTCGAGATAAATGGAGTATCCGATGTCCCGCCTGTCAGACGCCCTGCTTGCCGCCTCCGCCCCCGCGGTCTGGGGCAGCACCTATATCGTTACCTCTGAACTGCTGCCGCCCGGCTATCCGCTGACCGATGCCGCCCTGCGCGCCCTGCCCGCCGGGCTGCTTCTGATGGCGCTGACCCGGCGACTGCCGCCACCGCGCTGGCTCGGGCGGCTGGCGATCCTCGGGGCGCTGAATTTCGCGATCTTCTGGGCCGCGCTCTTCGTTGCCGCCTACCGGCTTCCCGGCGGGCTGGCGGCAACGCTGGGGGCAGTGCAACCGTTGATCGTGCTGTTGCTGGCCCGGGTCGTGCTGGACAGCCCGCTGACGCCGCGCGGCATCGGGGCCGCCCTCGCCGGCATCTTCGGCGTTGCCCTGCTGGTCCTCGGTCCGGGGGCCGCGCTCGACACCATCGGGGTGACGGCTGCCTTTCTCGGCGCGGTCTCGATGGCCGCCGGTGTCGTGCTCACCCGCAAATGGCGCCCGGATGTGCCGGCGCTGACCTTCACCGCCTGGCAGCTGACCGCCGGCGGGCTGTTGCTGGTGCCCTTCGCCCTCGCCCTGGAACCGCCCCTGCCGGCCCCCAGCGGCGCGAATATCGCGGGCTTTCTCTGGCTCGGGCTGGTGGGCGCGGCGCTCAGCTACTTCTTCTGGTTCCGCGGTATCGACCGGCTCGGCCCGGCCGCCGTCACCGGCTTCGGCTTTCTCAGCCCGCTGACCGCGGTGTTGCTGGGATGGGCGATCCTCGGAGAGGCCCTCACCCCGTCACAGCTCCTGGGCGCCGCCATCGTGCTGGGTTGCGTCTGGATCGGCGGCCGGCCCGGCCGCTCGCCGTGTCCCAACCCTCACCGCATCCAAGGAACACGATGATGAACCTCCTGATTCTCGGCGCCACCGGCGCGGTCGGCAGTGCCTATGTCGAAGAAGCCCTGATGCGCGGCCACCGGGTCACTGCCGCGTCCCGCACCCCGGCGTCGGCGGTGCGGCCCCACGCGCGGCTGACACAGCAGCGCCTCGACGTGCTGCGGACCGGCGCGGAGCTGGTGGAGGCGATGCAAACGCATGATGTGACCCTCTCCGCCCTGCGGCCCGTCGCGGGCAACGAAGCCGCGCTGGTGCCGATGACGCGCGCGGTGTTGAGCGCCGCGCAGACCACCGCAACCCGCCTCTATGTCACCGGCGGCGCCGCGCCCCTGTTTCTGACCGGCGGTCGGGGCGACACGGTGCTGACGGCCCCGGGCTTCCTGCCGCCCGATATCCGCCCGATCGCCGAGGCCTGCGGCGCCCAGGACGCGCTTCTTGAGACCTTCCCGGACACCGACTGGATCTGCCTGCGCCCCGCCGCGCTGCTGCTGGAGGCCCCCCGTACCGGCCGCTATGCCCTCGGGCGCGACACGCTGGTCACCCAGGATGACGGCGTATCGCGGATTTCCATCGCCGATTTCGCCACCGCGATGCTGGATCTGGTCGAGCTCGCCCCCGCCCCGCGCCAGAAGCTGACCGTCGGCTGGTAGCTGCCGTCGCACGGGGCGGCGGGAGCGGCGAGGCGTTGACCCGACCGGCGGCGCGATCGCGGGGCCGGTGGCCGGCCCCGCGGCGCGTTCAGAGTTTATCGGTGAGTTCCGGGACGGCCTGGAAGAGGTCTGCGACGAGGCCGAAGTCTGCGACCTGGAAGATCGGGGCTTCTTCGTCCTTGTTGATGGCGACGATGACCTTGGAGTCCTTCATGCCGGCGAGGTGCTGGA
>NZ_JASNJD010000007.1 GCF_030164425.1 Pseudodonghicola flavimaris
CGTTGTCATCGGCATCGAGCAGCTTGATGACCACGCCGGCCCAGCCGGGATCGCCGGCATCGCGCACGCCGTCACCGTCCAGATCCTCGAACTTGACGCCGGAGATGTCGAATTTCTCGAAATTCCCGAAATCGTAGCTTTCGACCGAGCCGAGCTCATAGCCATTCGCGCCCTCGACGATGACGTAGCTGCTGCCGACGTCTTCGCGCACGACCGCATCGGGATCGTCCCATTCGTCCTGAGTGATCGCCGAGATGGTCCAGCTGCCGTCCGCGGCGGTGAGGGCGGATTTCTCATCGGCATCGAAGACGCCGTCATTGTCGGCGTCGATGAAGATGCGGATGCCCGCCAGACCGGGATCGCTTGCGTCCTGGCTGCCGTCGCCATCCTGGTCGATGTATTTAACCCCGGAGATTTCATAGAGCTTGGGCGAGGTGCCGACCTGTTTGTCGGACCCGCCACCATCGCCGTCGCCATCGCCGTCGGCATCCGGGCCGATCGACTGGATCCGGACCCCGAACTGCTGTTCCGCGAAATCGTTCAGCGACAGGTCGCGCAGCGAACTGGAAATCGTCAGCGTCACGGTGGCGTAATCGTCATGCAGGTCGGGCGGCGCATCCAGCGTTATCCCGTAGTCGAAGCCGCCGCCTTCGATCGGCAGCGGGTTCAGGCCGGGATCGACCGAGTCATCGCCGCTTTCGATGGATTCGATCGGGTCATGACCGTCCTCCAGAGCGCCGGTGATCGAAAGTGTCCCCAGCAATTCTTCGTTCACGTCGAAGTAGAGCCGGCTGAAATCGCCGATGTCAGCGCCACCGACTCCCACCTGGGTGAATTCCATGGTGATCGACCCATCTGGATTTTCAGTCAGGGTCACGATTGTATCAATGGTGCTGCCGGCGACGGCCTGAGAAAGCGTAAAAGAAAACGAGGACATGACTAAAACTCCGGATTGGGCTGTGAAAACAGATCAATCGATTTCAGCCTGCGTCTGGGGAGTGTGAGATTGTTGCGTTTCCTGTGCAGGGAACCGCTGGGGCTCTGTGACCCCGGTCTCATTGCCAGTGCCTCTTGGTGTCATGTGCCGTGACGCGGGCGCACCGGTTCCGCCGTTAATTCAGGAACAGGGAGCGCACAAAAATTATACTTTTGGTAAAAATAATGTCAAGTTTTAGGGGGTTACGCTGCGGTGCAGTAACAGTCATAGGTTGAATATGCTGGGGCGGGGCGTTTGCTCCTATTGTCCTGCGCGGGATTTATTCATGAACGGGGCCGGGGTAACACCTGCGCTGGTTCGACAATGCCGCGAAGTGATTTTCTTTTTTTCGCAGTCCTTTCGGTCCTGCCCGAAGAAACCGGTTTGGGGGTGGTATTTCCAGGGAGGTGGATCCGGATGACCGCCCGGGGCACTCGCGTTTGCAGATAGTTCGGGTAGCCGGGAAAAAAGCCGGCGCTGGAGTGCAGCATGGGGATTTCCCGCATTGTGGGCGGTAAGGAGGCGGCGAATCGCACCTGTCCCCGGGGGCCCATCGGGGAGGCGGCGCACCCGAATGCTGAGGGGATGCCGCCGCCGACGGGCCGAGCGCAGCCGGTTCAGTGGATCGCCTGGTCCGGGTGCAAAGCGCTTGCCAGATCTGAGGGGACGCCGGCCATCGTCTCGGCCAGCAGCTCCGCGGTCACCGGCCCGAGGGTGAACCCCTGATGGCCGTGGCCGAAATGAACCCAGAGGCCGGGAGTGCGCCGCAGCTCTCCCAGCACCGGCAGCATCCCGGGCAGGCAGGGCCGGGTGCCGACCCAGGGGGTCGCCTCCACTGCGTCCCCCAGATCGAACATCCGCCGGGCCCGCGCTTCGGCACGGGCGATCTGACTGCGGTTGACCGGTGCCGACATCGGCACCAGTTCGGCGCCGGTGGCGATACGCAGTCCGGCCCGCATCGGCGACATCACAGAGGATACGGTCGTGTCCATCAGCGGCAGGTTCAGCGTGGGGGCGCCCCGCAGATGCAGGTGATAGCCGCGCTTGGCCACCGTCGGTGCGCGGTAGCCGAAGCGTTTGAGCAGCGCCGGCGTCCAGGGGCCGAGCGCCAGCACCACCCGCGCCGCCTCGATCGGACCGTCGGGGCCGGTCACCCGCCAGCCGGCGCCGGCGCGGGTCAGGCTCTCGGCCTCGGCGCGGGTCACCTGACCGCCACGTCGGGCGAAGAGATCGGCGTAGCCGGCGACCAGCGCGCCGGGATCGCTGCAGGCCCAGCAATCGGTCCATTCGATGGCGCCGGGATAGCGCAGCCGCAGACCCGGTTCGGCCCGCGCCAGCGCCGCCCCGTCGAGCAGCCTGAGCCCGCGGTCATAGCTCTTTGCCAGCCGTTCGGCCTCCGGACGGGCGGCGTCGAAGGCACGCGCGGTCTCGAAGGCCACACGGAAACCATGCGGTCGCATCAGGGCGGCGGCACCGGATGCCGCGACCAGCGGTTCGTGTGCGGCGATGGCGCGGGCGGTCAACCGGGCATAGACGGCGGAGATCGCCCGATGCCGCGCGGTGCGGGAGTTGTTGAGGTAGCGCAGCAGCGCCCCCGCCTGGCCGAGCACCCCGGCGGCGGTCAGCCGCACCGCATTCTCCGCCCCCAGCGCCAGACGCAGCAAGGTCAGGGGATTTGTCGGCAGACCATAGGGTTCGGCGGCCTCGCCCTGGATCACCCCGGCGTTGCCGTAGCTGGTTTCCTGTCCCGGCGCGCGGCGGTCGGCGAGGACCACGTCATGACCCCGTGCCTGCAACGCCAGAGCCGTCGCGGTGCCGACCATGCCGGCGCCGAGAACCAGAATTTCGGCCATCTTCCCGCCGCTCTCAGGACAGATCGGCGATGACGGTGATTTCGACCCGGGCCTCCGGCAGTGCCAGACCGGAGATCACGGTGGTCCGCACCGGCAGCGGATCGCTGAAGAATTCGCTGTAGGCGGCATTGAAGGCGGCGAAATCGGCGGCGTCGGTCAGATAGCAGGTGCAGCTGATCACCTTGCTGAGGTCGAGCCCTTGCGCCTTCAGCGTCTCGGCGATGCGCGACAGGGCCAGCCGGGTCTGGGATTGCACATCGCCGGTCACCCGGCCATCGGCATCGAAGCCCAGTTCGCCGGAGAGATAGAGCGTATCGCCCAGGCGGCGGGTCTTGGAAAAGGGCAGGGCGGGGATGGACATGGGAGGACTCCTTTTGGTTCCCGGCAGCACGGCCGGACCTCATCAGGTTAATTGAACGCCGTCCAATAACGCAAGAATTATCCGCTGTTCAATAGATTCGTCAGCCTTCGTGCCCGGGTTTGCGGCTGCGCGCCGAGAGGCCCTCGATCAAAGTGTCGACAAGCATCCGGAACCCGGTGTCGAGCGGCGCTTCCGATCCGTTCTTCCAGCGGGTGACGAAAGCCCGGTTGCGCATCTTCGGATAGAGCGCGGTCAGATGCGGGTATTCCTCGGGCGACAGGGCGTTCATCTTCTCGTCGAGGCTCTGTTCCCATTCCTCCTTGGAATCCGGGGCACCGCCCAGTTCCATGGTGGTGAAGCCGACGGCGCCGCCGACCAGTGCGTTGAAGGCATCGATGGCCTCCTCGCCTTCGAGCCCGCCTTGATGCAGCGCGTCCAGGATGATCTCGACCCAGGGCGCGTTCGGGGCGCCGTTGGAGCGCATCTGAGCCCCGATCATCGGCGCCACATGCGGATGCGCGTGCATCCGGGCGCGGTAACGGTCGAACAGGTCGCGCAGCGTGTCGCGCCAGTCGTCGCTGACCTCGTCGCGGGTCATCAGATCGGCCATCACGCCGCCGCAAATCTCGCTGAAGAGATCGGATTTCGAACCGCCGATGTGCCAGTAGATGGCCGCCGGATAGACCTTGAGCCGGCGACCGAGATCCCGGATCGAGAAGCTGTTCAGCCCGTTTTCGTCGATCATCTGAATCGCCTCGGCGACGATCTTTTCCTTCGTCAGGCCGATGGCCGCTGCCCGCCCGAGGGGCTGTTTGGTCTTTTTCGCGCCGCCCATCTTTTCACCCTTCCGCTGCGTCCCGTCCGGCGGGACGGAACCAGAGTCGAAATAATTCACCACCGGACAATTGACAGGTGAATGATTTGTTGATCACTGTACAATTAATCGAGACGCAGACCCGGTCCCGCACAGACATGCTCCGCATGTTATAGCGGCCGGGCGGCAAAAAACACAACGCGGGCCGCGGCCTGCCCAAGGACAGGACCGATCTCTTGCCCGTTGTCGTCATCTCCGTTTTCTCTCTGGCGCTGCTGATCGGGGGCGCGGTGCTGTCCCATATCATCGGCACTGCCTCGATCCTGTCGTTCATCGCGCTGGGGCGGGATCGGTTCCTGGCCGCCGCGCCGCAACGCATTCTCGCCAACATTGACCTGTTCTCGCTGATGTCCATGCCGCTGTTTATCCTCGCCGGCGAGATCATGAACCGCGCGGGAGTGACGCAGGCGTTGCTGGATCTCGCCTCGGCGATGATGGCGCGGTTGCGGGGCGGGCTGGGCCATGTGAACGTGCTGACCTCGGTGTTCTTCGCCGGCATCTCGGGATCGGCGGTGGCCGATGCGGCCTCGGTCTCCAACACGCTGGTGCCGGCGATGCGGAAATCCGGCTATCCGATGGCCTATGCCTGCGCGATCACCGCCGCCTCCTCGGTGATCGGGCCGATCATCCCGCCGTCGATCACGCTGATCTTCTATGGCGCGCTGATGCAGACCTCGGTCACCGCGCTGTTCATCGCCGGCATCGTGCCGGGGCTGCTGATGGCCTTGGTTCTGTTCGGGCTCAACGCCTATATGGCGCGCCGCCACGATCACCCGCGCGGTGAACGGGTGGCGTTCGGGGTGTTCCTGCGCCGGGTCTGGGTGGCGGCGCCGGCGATGCTGATCCCGGCCATCATCATGGGCGGCATCGTCTTCGGCATCATGACCCCGACCGAGGCCGCCGCCGTCGCCGTGCTCTGTGCCATCGTCGCCGGGCTGATCTACCGGCAGATGTCGATCGAGGTGATCTTCCAGTCGCTCTATCGCACCGCCGTCATGTCGGGGTCGATCTTCATCCTGCTGGCGGCGGTGGCGATCTTCGGCTACCTCGCGGGGATCGAACAATTGCCGCGCGCGATCTCCGGGCTGATCACCGATCTGGGGCTGGACGGCTGGCGCTATCTGCTGCTGTTGAACCTGATATTCCTGGTGTTCGGCACCTTCCTCGACGTGCCGGTGGCGCTGGCGCTGTTCGTGCCGCTGCTGGTGCCGCCCGCGATCGAGATGGGGGTGGACCCGGTTCATATGGGCATCGTTATCCTCGTCAACCTGATGCTGGGGATCGTCACCCCGCCGCTGGGGGCGGCGCTCCTCGTGGTGTCGACGGTGACCAAGGTGAATTACTGGACCATCGCCCGCGCCGTGCTGCCGTTCCTGCTGGTGCAGATCGCGCTTCTGATGCTGCTGACCTTCGTGCCGGCACTGTCCACCGCGCTGCCGCGCGCCTTCGGATACTGAGAGGAGAGAGCGGATGAGAATATTCGCCAGGCTGTTCGAGGCGCTCTACGCGCTCACCCGTGGGGTCAATACCGTCGCCGGCATCTTCGCGGTGATCTGTTTTGGCGCCATGCTGCTGGTGGTGTTGCTGCAGGTGGTAGCGCGCTATGTCTTCGCCGCACCGCCGTTCTGGACCGAGGAGCTGGCCCGCTGGCTGATGGTCTGGGGCGGCATGATAGGGGCGACGGTAGCCTTTCACACCCATACCGATCCGTCGCTGGTGACGCCACGGCCCGACAGTCAGGCCCGCACCGCCATCCGCGCGGTGGCGCGGGCGGTGGCGGCCTGGGGTTTCTTCCTGCCGGTGCTGCTCTATTCCTACCCCTTCGTGCTGCGGCAGGTCGGGCGCACGTCCGAGGGGCTGGGGATCTCGACCGCCTTCATGTCGGTGGCGCTGCCGGTGGCCTGCGTCATCATCTGCCTGCATGCGGTCTCCGGCATCGGCATCTTGTTTTCCGCCCGGGTCCGCGCCCGCGAGGCGGCGACGCTGACCGAGATCGTCACCGCCGAACCCGCCTGATCCATCACAACAACACCATCCAACAGAGGACCTTTTCATGACCCTTCGTCTGCCCATTGCCGCGGCCCTCGTGGCGCTTGCCGGCACCCCCGTCTTCGCCCAGAGCGTGACGCTGGCCGAGGATACCGTGCCGGATCTGAAGAACTCCGGCACCGCGCTCTGGTCGCATACCTTCATCGAGGCGCTGAAGGCCGATGGCTGGAGCACCGAGGTCTTCCCCTACAACACCATCGGCGGCGAGGATGAGCGGCTCGACCAGATCCGCTCCGGCATCCTCGACGTGTCGATGTCGGATTATCGCGTCGCGGTGGAGTTCAACCCCGAGATGCGGGTGCCGCAGTTGCCCTATCAGTTCCAGAACGAGGCACATTATACCCGGTTCATGGAGGAGTCCGGTTTCCTGGCCGGGGTCAACGAGACGCTGGTGCCGGAGGGGTTCCAGGTGCTCTCCAGCATCCCGCTGGGGCCCTTTGCCGGCCTCTTCAACAACAAGCATGCGGTGAAGACCGCCGCCGACATGTCGGACCTGCGGATGCGGGCGCTCGACACCATGCAGATGGATCTGTTCGGTGCCCTCGGGGCCTCCGGCGTGGTGGTGCCCTGGACCGAGGTGCCCAATGCGATCCAGACCGGCATCGCCGACGGCTACATCAACCCGGTGGGGGTGCCGGTGACCTTTGGTCAGGCCGATCTCTTCGACTATTTCACCGACTTCAAGGCGGCGCCGGGGGTGCGGATCTCCATCGCCTCCACCACTTGGCTCGACGGTTTGTCGGAGGCGGAAAAGGCCCAGGTCGCGGCGGCGGTGAAAGCCGCGGATGAGGCGGTGAAGGCCTGGCTTCCCGACGTCGACGAACGGCAGAAGGCAGAGGTGGCGGCCGCCGGCATAGCGGTCTATGAACCGACTGCTGCCGAACTGGCCACCTTCGCGGAGGCCGCCGCGCCGATTGCCGAGGCGGTCGACGGTGTCGCGCCGGAGCGGTTGAAAGCCATCCTTGAGGATATCAAGTCCTACGCGGAATGATCGGCGACCCGGTCCGGGGCGTCGCAGCCTGCTGACCCCGCGCGCCGGCGACCGGCGCGCGAACCCACTTCCCGGCCGGGCGCGAAGGCGCGCCCGTGTCGGATCCTCTCTTCGGATTATCAGGAGCATCCATATGTCCGCGCAATACGACATCGTGATCCGCAACGGCCGTGTCATGGACCCGGAAACGGGCCGTGACGAGGTGGCAGATGTGGCCATCAAGGGCGATACCATCGCCGCCATCGGCCAGGGGCTGGGGGCGGGCGAGACCGAGCTCGACGCCAGTGGCAAGATCGTCTGCCCCGGCTTCATCGACCTGCACGGTCACGGCCAGTCGATCCCGGCAGACCGGATGCAGGCCTTCGACGGGGTGACAACCTCGCTCGAACTCGAGGTTGGTGCCATGCCGGTCGGCCCCTGGTACGATCTGCAGGCGGAACGCGGACGGGTGCTGAACTATGGCGCCGCCGCCGCTTGGATCATCGCCCGCATGGCGGTGATGACCGATTTCCCGCTGGAGGAATGCGTGGAGCCGCTGATGGCGATGGGCAACGCCAGCAAGGACACCCGCTGGTCGACCGATGCAGCCACCAACGAACAGGCCCATGCGATCGCCGACATGGTCGCGGCGGAACTGGCCGACGGGGCGATCGGTGTCGGCATTCCCAACGGCTATGCCATGGGCACGGGCATCAAGGAACTGGTATGGGTCTGTGATGCGGCAAAGGCGGCCGATTGCGCCACCTTCACTCACGTTGCCTTTGCCCGCAACACCGATCCGCAATCGGCGGTCGAGGCCTATGTGCGCATCATCGGTCTGGCCGGGGCGACCGGCTGCGACATGCATATCTGCCACCTCAACTCGACCTCGCTGCTGGATATCGAACATGCAGTGACGGTGCTGAAGAAGGCGCAGGATCAGGGGCTGCCGGTCACGGTCGAGGCCTATCCCTATGGCACAGGTTCCACCGTCGCCTCGGCCTCCTTCCTGCGGTCGGAGAACTTCACCGATGTGACCGGCTCGCAATATTCCGACATCGAGACGGTGCGGAACCGCCGCCGCTTCACCTCGCGCGAGGACTTCCTTGAGGTCGGTGACGAAAGCCCGTCCGAGCTGATCATGTGGCACTTCCTCAATATTGCAGAAAAGCCGGAACATCAGGACCTGCTGGATATGTCGGTGACCTATCCGGGCGGCGCCATCGGCTCGGACGCGATGCCCTGGATCAAGCCGGACGGATCGCTCTACACCGGAGAGGAATGGCCGCTGCCCTCGGATGTCTCGGCACACCCGCGATCGGCCGGCTGTTTCACCAAGTTCATCCGCGACTATGTCCGCGAACGCCAGCTGGTGCCGCTGATGGAGGGCATCGCCAAATGCACCATCATCCCGGCCTCGGTGATCGAGAAGGGCACACCGCAGATCGCCCGCAAGGCGCGGCTGCAGGAGGGGATGGACGCCGATATCCTGGTCTTCGACCTCGAGCGGCTGACCGACAAGTCCGATTTCTCCAACATGGTGCAGCCCTCTGAGGGGGTGGAGCATCTGCTGGTCAATGGCGCACCGGTGATCCGCGACGGGCTGCTGGTGGAAGAGGCGCGGCCCGGGCGGGCGATCCGGCGATGAGCCTGCCGGTTCTGGTTCTGACCGGCGCCCTCGGCGCCGGCAAGACCACGCTGATCAACCGGCTACTGACCGGCGCCCACGGGCGCCGGATTGCCGCCATCGTCAACGATTTCGGCTCGATCAACATCGATGCGGAGCTGATCGCCGGCCAGACCGAGGAAATCCTCGGGCTGCGCAACGGCTGCATCTGCTGTTCGCTGCAGGGCGATTTGCTGCGCAGTCTCAAGACGCTTCTCGATCGCACACCGCTGCCGGAGCTGATCGTGGTGGAGGCCAGCGGCGTCTCCGATCCGGCGGGGATCATCGAGGCGCTCTACGATCCGGTGCTCTTCGGTCACGTCACGGTGGAGGCGGTGGTCTGCGTCGTCGACGCCCAGGCGATCACCGACGACGGGACGGTGACCCACGATCCCCTGTGGCAGGCGCAGGTGGCCGGCGCCGATCTGCTGGTGCTGTCGAAGGCCACGGGACTGAGCGAGGCGGAACGGACCCGGCTGCATGCGTTGATGGCGGCACAGGGCAAATCGCGGCTCTATGATCCCGACCGCGATGCGGAGGAGCTGGAGCTTCTGCTGCTGGCGCCGGAAACGGTGCAGAGCGGTGCCGCCGCGCGTCTCGCCGGGCTGCCGCGGGCGCCGGTCACGGCCGACCGCTTTGCCACGCTGGAATGGACCCGGGACGGGGCCCTGTCGATGCCGCGGTTCCAGCGGGCGATCCAGACGCTGGCGCCGGGGCTGCTGCGCGCCAAGGGGTTCATCGACAGCGTCGATCACCCCGGTACGCCGCTGCTGTTTCAGCTGGTCGGCCGTCGCGCCACGGTGGAGCGCGCCGATCCCGCCACCGCGCCGGGCTGTCGTCTGGTGCTGATCGGGCGGGCGGGGCTGTTCGATCCCGACGCCGCGCGCGCCCTGCTGGAGGGCTGCTGAGCCCTCAGCGCGCCTGCAGCTCGCGTTCCCGCGCGGCGATGGCGCGGTCGATCTCGGTGCGGTCGGTGGTGCCCGAGAAATTGTCGCGGGTGCCGAAGGCCCGCGAGAAGATCAGATAGCGCTCCGAGGCCACCTCCAGCAGCCGCTCCAGCTCGCTCAGCGGATCGGGGTGGTCGTCCGAGCGGATGTCGAGCCAGGGGTAATCCTGACCGTGATGGATGCGCAGGGCGGCGGACTGGCGGCCGCGCTTGTCGCCACCGGCGGCCTCACCGGCGCGCATCGCCAGCAGCAACCGCTCGGCAAATGGGCGGTCGGGATTGTCGAGATAACAGGCCAGCGTATCCTCGATCACCGCTGGTCCCGCCAGCATGTTGCCGGCGACCGAGATGCCCTCGGCGCAGCAGTGACCGGCCCAGTCGACACAGTCGGCGCCGGTGTGGGCGGCGATCCGGTTGTCGGCGTCGATCATATGCGCCTGCCGCTGCCGGTGACCGGTATCGCGAGCGATGAAATCGGCCAGAACGGTGGCTGCGCTTTCCCCCGCCTTCAGCCGCTCGGCCCCCTCGACGCCCCACATCGGGTTGACGAAGGCCTGGGTGGCGACGGCGCCGCTGGCGTGGAGATGGGGCACGACGGCGCCGACCGCGAAGAACCGGCTGGCGACGGCGATGCCCAGATGCCCGGTGGCGGGATCGCGCGCGACGATGGAATAGGTCATCCTCTGCTCCTCCTAGCGGCCGACGGCATAGGCCTGCATCAACCGCGGCGTGGCCGCGGCGCGCAGCAGCCCGTTGGGATCGCGGGCGGCGGCGGTCAGCCGGCCGATCGCCCAGGGGTCGGAGACATCGACATCGTGGCCACGCGCGCGCAGCTCGTCGATCACCTCGGCGCCGGCGGTGGGTTCGATCATCATCCGGCCGGGGGTCGCAACCCGCGGATAGAAGGAGCCGGTGAAGTGCTGCGAGTGGAACAGCGGCGCGTCGATCACCTCCTGCATGTTCTGCTGGCCGTGGACCAGGCGCAGGAAGAAGATCAGCTGCCACTGGTCCTGCTGGTCGCCGCCCGGGGTGCCGAAGGCCAGATGCGGCCGGCCGTCCTTCAGCGCCAGCGACGGGGTCAGCGTGGTGCGCGGGCGCCGGCCCGGGGCCAGGCTGGTGGGCAGGCCCTCGTCGAGCCAGAACATCTGCGCCCGGGAGTTCAGCGCGAAGCCGAGGCCGGGGATCACCGGCGAGGATTGCAGCCAGCCGCCGGAGGGCGTCGCCGAGACCATGTTGCCCCAGCGGTCGATGACGTCGATGTGAACGGTATCGCCGCGCCGGTTCGACAGATGCGCCATGGTCGGCTCGCCGGCATCGGCTCCCACGGCGACGCTGGCGGCACCGGCGGCGCGGTCGATGGCGGCCTGGGCCAGATGCTCCAGTCCCGGGATCAGCCCCGGTCGCTGCTCAAGCGAGGCCTCGGGGCCGATCAGCGCGCTGCGCGCGGCAGCGTAGTCGTCCGAGAGGAGTTGTGCCATCGGGATATCGGAGAACAGCGGATCGCCGTAATAGGCCTCGCGGTCTGCATAGCTGAGCTTGATGGCCTCGATCACCGTGTGGATGAAATCCGCCCCCATCAGCGGCATCCCGGCGATGCCGGCGTGCTTGAGCAGTTGCAGGCTCTGGAGCAGGACCGGGCCCTGACCCCAGGGGCCGGTCTTGCAGACGGTCCAGTTGCCATAGTCGAGGGTGAGGGCGTCTTCCCAGCTGGCGCTCCAGCCGGCCAGATCCTCGGCCGTCAGCACAGCGCGGCGCCGGGCGCCGGTGCCATCCATGACGCAGGCGTCCTTCAGGTAGGCCTCGATCGCCTCGGCGATGAAGCCGCGGTAGAAACAGTCGCGTGCCTTGTCGATCTGCGCCTCGCGGCCGGAGACGGTCTCCGCCTCGCGCAGAACGCGATCCCAGGTGTCGGCCAGCGCCGGGTTGCAGAACAGGCTGCCGGGGGCAGGGGCCTTGCCACCGGGCATCCAGGTCTCTGCCGAGCTCGGCCATTCCTGTGTGAACAACTCCTCCAAGCTCTCGATCGCGCCGGAGACCCGCTCCAGCACCGGATGACCATGGCGGGCATAGGAGATCGCCGGTTCCAGCACCTCGCGCAGGGACAGGGTGCCCTTGTCGCGCAGCATCAGCATCCAGGCGTCGAAGGCGCCGGGGATCACCGTGGCCAAGAGCCCGGAGCCCGGGATCAGCTCCAGCCCCTCGTCGCGGTATTTCGCGATCGTCGCCCCGGCCGGTGCCGTCCCCTGACCGCAGAGTACCTGAACCTTGTCATCCTTCGCAGTGTAGACGATGGCGGGCACCTCGCCGGCCGGACCGTTCAGATGCGGTTCGACCACCTGCAGCACGAAGCCCATGGCGACGGCGGCATCGAAGGCATTGCCGCCCTTTTCCAGCAGTCCGAAACCGACCGAGGAGGCCAGCCAGTGGGTGGAAGTGGCAACGCCGAAGGTGCCGGCGATCTCGGGGCGGGTGGTGAATGCGGCCATGTGGGCTCCCGTCTTGGTGGTCTTGTGGTCTTAGCGTTTGCGAAGGTCGGTAAAGACCGATGGGCCCACCGCGTGATAGAGCGACGGGGTCCAGCGGCTGAGGACATGGGCGAGGTGGGTGGAAATCGCCCGTTCGGCATGATCGGCATCGCCTGAGGTCAGCTCGGCCAGCAGCGCGCGGTGCTCTGCATCGACGCCGGCCTCCTGATAGAACTGGCGCGGCACCTCGACACTGCCGAGTGTGAAGCGGTGGATATGCAGCGCGCAGCGCAGCAGCAGCGGCGACAGCAGGTCCATGCCGGCGGCGGAGGCCAGCGCGCAGTGAAATGCGCGGTCGAGCTCGCTGCCCTGATAGAGGTCGTCCTTGCGATGCGCCTCTGCCATCTGCTCGATCACCTTGTCGAGCTGCGGCTGATGCGGGGTGAAGTCGATTTCGGCGATCTTGCGGGCGACGCCGCGTTCGATGGACAGCCGGATCCGCACCATCTCGACCGCTTCGCCAAGGCTGGTTTCGGTCACCCGGGTGCCACGATAGCCGGACCGCTTGACCAGCCCGTCGTCGTCGAGCCGCAGCAGCGCCTCGCGCACGGTGCCCTGACTGCACCCGAACCGCCCGGCCAGATCCTGTTCGAGAAGCTGTGCATCGGGCGGCAACTGCCGGAACAAGATCGCCCGTTTCAGGGCCAGATAGATCAGGTCCGACTTCTTTCCGCCCACATTGGGCAGGTCCGCAGTCAATTCCCTCAGGGCCGATTGAGTGATGGTTGACATATTTTCGAGCTTCCCTCTAGTATCAATATCGATAATGATAAAAGCTCAGGCTGTCTAGGCATTTGGGTAGGGAAGCACAAAGAAAATGACGCTCCTTCGCGTTGAAAACCTGGCAATTGACGTTGCCCGCGACGGCGGCTCCTGCCGTCTGGTGCATGATGCGCATTTCTCGGTGGATCGTGGCGAAACGCTTGCCGTGGTTGGGGAATCCGGGTCGGGCAAGTCGCTGACCGCGCTGGCGGTGATGGGGCTGCTGGGCGAGGGGCTGTCGGTCTCCGGCGGCCGCATCCTGTTTGGCGACGAAGACCTGGCGCAGATGTCGCCGCAGGCCCGCAACGATCTGCGTGGCAGCCGAATCTCGATGATCTTTCAGGAGGCGATGACCTCTCTGAACCCGGTGCGGTCGATCGAACATCAGCTCATCGAAGGGATGCGCCTAAAAAAGAGGCTGAGCCGTCGGGCCGCGCGGGCGCGGGCGCTGGAGCTCTTGGCAGAGGTCGGGATCTCGGACCCGGAGCGTCGGTTGAAACAATATCCCCACCAGCTCTCCGGCGGGATGCGGCAGCGGGTGATGATCGCTATCGCCCTGGCCTGCGACCCCGAACTGATCCTGGCGGATGAACCGACCACGGCGCTGGATGTGACCATTCAGGCCCAGATCCTGGCGCTGACCTCGCGGCTGTGCCGTGATCATGGCGTCGGGCTGGTGCTGATTACCCATAACCTGGGGATCGTGGCGCGCTACGCCCAGAAGGTGGCAGTAATGTATGGTGGCCGGGTGGTCGAACGCGCCAGCGCCCGCCAGCTCTACCGTGCCCCGCAGCATCCCTATACCCAGGGGCTTCTGGCCTCGGTGCCGCGACTGGACCTGCCGCGCGACACGCCCTTGCGCCCGATCCCCGGGGCGCCGCCGGATCCGACGGTGCGCCTGGGCGGCTGCCGGTTCCATCCCCGCTGTCCCCGCGCCAGCGATCTCTGCGCCACGGAGGTGCCGCCCTTCGTCACCGATGGCGGACATGAAGTGGCCTGCTTGCATTCCGGCAGCCAGAGCTCCAAACCGAAGGGGGCCGCCGCATGAGCGAGGATCAGCCGCTTCTCGAGGTCGAAAACCTCCACGTCAGCTTTCCGATCCGCAAGGGGTTCTTCCAGCGCACCGTCGGCGCGGTGCAGGCGGTCAACGGGGTGTCCTTTTCGGTGCCGCGGGGCACGTCCTTCGGGCTGGTCGGGGAATCCGGCTGTGGCAAGACCACCGTGGCGCGCGCCGTGCTGCAACTGGTCGAGCCGACTGCCGGGGCCATCCGGTTCGACGGCGAGGATGTCGCGAAAATGGATGCGGTGGCGCTGAACCGGTTCCGTGGCCGGGTGCAGGCGGTGTTCCAGGATCCCTTCTCCTCGCTGAACCCGCGGATGAGCACCGGACGCATCATTTCCGAACCGCTGCGGGTGCACCGGCTGACCCCGGAGAGCCAGATCAAGGCTGAGGTGGCACGGCTCCTGGACATGTGCGGCCTGCCGGCGCGTTTCGCCGATCTCTACCCGCATGAGATGTCGGGTGGCCAGCGGCAACGCGTCGGCATCGCCCGCGCCCTGGCGATGAAGCCGGAGCTGATTGTCTGCGACGAGGCGGTCTCGGCGCTCGATGTGTCGATCCAGGCGCAGATCATCAACCTGCTGGAAGACCTGCAGAAAGAGCTGAACCTAACCTATTTGTTCATCGGCCACGACCTGTCGGTGGTGCGTCACATCTGTGATCAGGTGGCGGTGATGTATCTGGGGAGGATCGCGGAAACCGCCCCCTCAGACCCGCTCTTCGCGGCGCCGCGCCACCCCTATACCCAGGCGCTGATCGATGCGGTGCCCAACCCCGACCCGGATTACGAGGCCGGCCGCCATATCGCCCCGCTGGAAGGCGAGGTGCCGAGCCCGGCCAATCCGCCTTCGGGCTGTTTCTTCCATCCGCGCTGCCCGCTGGTGACGGACCGCTGCCGTCAGGAGGCCCCGCACCTCGACCCGGTGGCGCCGGCGCATTTCGCAGCCTGCTGGGAGACGGCACAGACCGTCCCCGCCGAATAAGATCACCTACGGAACAAGACCAACAGGGAGCCCAAGATGAAATATTCCGGGAAATTGACCAAGAAGATGCGCCAGCTCTGGGATGAGGCGCATGACTTCGATCCCAGCGACCCGATGCTGGGGCTGACCGGCAAGGAGCTGTCGGGGCCGAAACTGTCGCGCCGCGCCACGCTGCGACTGCTGGCCGCCGGCGGCACGCTGACCGCGGCGCATCTGATGCCCGGGTTCTCGGGCATGGCGCAGGCCTCCGGCGCGCCGGGCGGCACGCTGAGCTGCGGCTGGGCCGGCGTGGCCGAAATCCAGACGCTGGATCCGGCCAAGATCGGCCAGGTGCTGCAATTCCAGATCACCTCCAACGTGCTGTCGGGGCTGATGCATATCGATGCCTCGCTGGTGGCTCAGGGCGATCTGGCCGAGACTTGGACGGTGTCCGACGACGGGCTGGAATATACCTTCAAGCTGCGCGAAGGGGTGACCTTCCACAATGGCGATCCGTTCAGCGCCGACGACGTGATGTATACTTTCGAACGGTCGTCCAACCCCGAAATCTCGATCCACTCCAAGAACCTCGCCAATGTTGAGAAGCTTGAGAAGCTCGGCGATTACGAGGTGAAATTCACCCTGAAGAAGCCGCAGGCCTCGTTCCTGACCAAGACGCTGGAACGCGCCTCCGGCCGGGCCATGACCATCGTCTGCAAGGGCGCGCTGGAGCAGATGGGCGATGCGCAATACGGCCTCACCCCGGTGGGCACCGGCCCCTTCAAGGTGACCGAACATGTTCTGGGCCAGGGTGTCGTGCTGGAGAAATTCGCCGATTACTACGATCCCGAACGGCCGAAGCTGGACAAGGTGGTGATCAAGCCCATCGACGGGGTGGAGCCGATCGCAGCGGCGCTGGAAGCCGGCGACATCCAGTACATCGGGGGCAATCCGCTGGCAGCCCAGCTGATCGACCGGTTCAAGGCGAACTCCGACCTGATCGTCGACATCAAACCGGCGCCGGGGTTCCAGTCGGTCTGGATGAACCCGTGGCGTGAGCCGATGAAGGTCACCGATTTCGACAAGCCGATGGAAGAGTTGCTGAAGGACAAGGGCTTCATGGTGCGGCTCGCGCTGGCCAAGGCGCTGGATCGCGACACCTATGTCAAACAGGCGCATTTCGGCTATGCCGTGCCGGGCTACGGCACCATCAACCCCGCCATGGCGTTCTACTACGACGAGGCGATTGCCGATAAGTCGCAGCAGGCCTTCGACCCCGACGGCGCCCGCGCGCTTCTGGCCGAGGCCGGCTTCCCGGGCGGCAAGGGCTTCCCGGAGCTGGAGCTGATCACCACCCCGGCGCAGAAACGCAACGGTCTGGTTCTGGCCAATATCTACAAGCAGGTGCTGGGGATCACCGTCAAGGTGGTGCCGAAGGAATTCTCGGTCGGCATCCAGGACTTCAACAACTGCGAATACGACATGCGCCTGGGCGGGTCGGGCGGCGACTACGATCCCGACGACGGCATCGTCGACTGGATGATGACCGCCTCGAAGTTCAATGGCCGGACCCGGGACAAGGAGAAATACGCCTTTGGCTATTTCAGCAACGCCGAGGCCGACGGGTTGATCGAGAAACAGTCGGTCACCGCGGGTCTGGAGGCGCGCAAGGCGCTTGTGCAGGAGGCCAACCAGATCACCTCGGATCGCGTCGCTTGTGGCTTCCTCTATCACCCTGTCGACGTCCAGGTACGCCACAAGTCGGTGAATTACCCGGCCGAAAGCCGCATCCCCGGGCTGCACGATCTCGATCGTGTGACGCTGGGCTGAGGCCGAACCGATCTTCCGGGCCGGCCGCTGGGGCCGGCCCGGACCCCCTGGACTTCTGAAAGGACGGCTTCCGTGGCAAGCTATATGCTGCGTCGATTTATCGGGTCGATCATCGTCATGTGGGCGGTGGCGACGCTGGTGTTTTTCATGCTGCGGTTCGTGCCGGGCGATCCCATTGCCGCCATGCTGGCGGATGCGGGCGGCCCGGACGAGATCGAGGCGATGAAACGCAATCTCGGGCTCGACCGCTCGCTCTTCGTGCAATACGCGATCTGGTTCCAGAACATGCTGCACGGAGATCTGGGCAATTCGATCTACGGCAGCCGCGTCGCCGTCACCGCAGTTCTGGCCGAGGCGATCCCGCGCACCCTGTCGCTGTCGCTTCTCGCTTTCGTGATCGCGCTGGCGATCGCGCTGCCGGCGGGCATTCTGTCGGCGACCCGGCGCAACACCGCGACCGATACCACGGTGTCGCTTCTGGCGTTTCTGGGCCTGTCGATGCCGGATTTCTGGCTGGCGATCCTTCTGATCATCGTCTTCGCCGCCAATCTGCAATGGTTGCCCGCCATCGGCTATGCGCCGCTCTCGGACGGGTTCTGGCCCTGGTTCAGCCACCTGATCCTGCCGTCCATCGCCATCGGCACCGCCTTTTCCGCGATCATTGCGCGGATGATCCGCTCCTCTCTGCTTGAGGTGTTGAAGGCCGACTACATGCGCACCGCCCGGGCCAAGGGTCTCACCCCCTGGATGATCATGTTCGGCCATGCGCTGCCCAATGCGATGATCCCGGTGATCACCGTGATCGGGATCGCCTTTGCGCTGCTGATCTCCGGCGCGGTGGTGGTGGAGAACGTCTTTGCCATCAAGGGGCTGGGACGGGTCCTGATCGAAGGCATCCTGAACCGCGATTACCCGGTGGTGCAGGGCGCCGTTCTGGTGGTCTCCGCCATCTTCGTCTTCTCCAACTTAATCGTCGATCTGCTCTATGGCGTGATCGACCCGAGGATCCGGTTGAACTGATGTCCGATACCTCCCAAGGCTTCGAAGCAGAGCAGCGTCCCAAGCGCCGGTCGCGCTTTCAGGCGACACTGGTGCGCGACCGCAAGGCGCAGGCTGGTCTGCTGGTGCTGCTGCTGTTCGTGATCGGGGCGGTCTTCGCACCGCTGCTGGCGCCCTTCGACCCGAATGAAATGACGCTCGAGATGATGTCGGGGCTGACCTGGACCCATCCTCTGGGCACCGACGATCTGGGCCGCGATCTGCTCAGCCGTATCCTTTACGGCACCCGGGTGTCGCTGTTCATCGGGATCTCCACCGTCGGCATCGCGCTGGTGATCGGCATCGCGCTGGGGCTGGTGGCCGGCTATTTCGGCGGCTGGATCGATCTGGTGATCATGCGCTACATCGACCTGCAGTGGGCTTTCCCGAACTTCATCATCGCGGTCTATCTGGTGGCGGTTTTCGGCACCGGCCTGCTGAACGTGATCGTGGCGCTGTCACTGGCCTTCGTCGACGATTTCGCCCGGGTGGCGCGGTCGATGACCCTGTCGCTGCGCGAAGAGCAATATGTCGATGCCGCCCGGACGCTGGGGTTCTCCAAGGCGCGGACCCTGTTCATCCATATCCTGCCCAATGCGGTGGCGCCGATCATCGTCCAGGCGACGGTCAGCGTGTCCTACGCCATTCTGGGCGAGGCGAGCCTGTCGTTTCTTGGCCTGGGCGTCGATGCCTATACCCCGACCTGGGGGCTGATCCTGGCCGATGGCCGCGGCTTCATCACCCAGGCCTGGTGGCTGGGCGTGTTCCCCGGGCTGGCGATCATGCTGGTGGTGCTGGCGATCAACTTCGTCGGCGACTGGCTGCGCGACGCGCTGGATGTGCGTCAGGCGGTGACGGACTGAGCCGGACCGGGCCCCGCGCCTGAGACCAAACAGGGCAGGCGGCCGTACAGAATGGCCGCCGCCGCGACCGACTGCAGATGCGATCCAATCCAAACAGGAGCCACAGCGTGGAAGACAGGACCATTACCGAGGCCGATATCGAAGCCGCCGAACGCCTGATGGGGGTGATGTTCACGGCGCGCGAACGCAGCCAGATGATCGGCAATCTCGACGGTCAGATCGCCTCGGCCATCGATCGGCGACGGGTCGATTTGCCCAACAGCGTGCCGATGGCGCTGCGCTTCGATCCGCGTCTGCCGGGGTTTGCCATGCCCACCGCCAGCGGCGTGACCGGCAGCGTGCCGCAGACTCCGCTGCCCGAGGCCGATGAGGATATCGCCTTCGCAACCCTGCCGGAGCTGGGCGCCTGGATCGCCTCCGGCGCGCTGAGCAGCCGTCGGCTGACCGAAATCTACCTGGCCCGGATCGCGGCGCTGAACCCGCAGCTGTTCTGCTTCGCCACGGTGATGGCCGACAGCGCCCTGGCCGAGGCCGACGCGATGGATGCGCTGACCGCGCAGGGGATTTCCCGCGGGCCGCTGCATGGCATTCCCTACGGGGTGAAGGATCTGTTCGACACCCGCGACGTGGTCACCGGCTGGGGGGCAGAGCCCTATCAGGACCGCGTGCCGCAGAGCGACGCGCGCATCGTCACGCTGCTGCGCGCCGCCGGGGCGGTGCTGCTGGGCAAGACCACCGTGGGCGCGCTGGCCTATAACGACATCTGGTACGGCGGCCGTACCCGCAATCCCTGGAACACCGAGGAGGGATCCTCCGGCTCTAGCGCCGGGTCCGCCTCGGCCACAGCCGCCGGGCTCTGCGGATTTTCCATCGGCACCGAGACCCTGGGCTCCATCACCTCGCCCAGCCAGCGCTGCGGCACCACCGGGCTGCGGCCCACCTTCGGCCGGGTCAGCCGGGCGGGCGGCATGGCGCTCTGCTGGTCGCTGGACAAGGTCGGCCCGATCTGCCGCGGGGTTGAGGATACGGCGCTGGTCCTCGACGCGATCAACGGTGCCGACATCGCCGATCGCTCCTCGATCCAGGCGCCCTTCGCCTATCGCGCCGGCAAGGAGATCACCGGGCTGAAGCTGGGCTATCTGCCCGAGGCTTTCGGCGAGGGCGCCACCGCCGTCGATCACGCCGCTCTGGCCGCGGCGCGCGATCTGGGCATCGAGGTGGTCGAGGTGTCGCTGCCCGATCTGCCCTATGGCGCGCTGATGAACACGCTCTATGCCGAGGCCGCCGCCGCCTTTGAACATCTGACGCTGAGCGATCTGGACGATACGCTGACCTGGCAGGACGACGGCGCCTGGCCGAATACCTTCCGCAAGGCGCGCTTACTCTCCGCCGTCGATCACGTCCAGCTCGACCGGCTGCGCTATCTGGTGATGCAGGCGCTCGACGGGCTGTTCCAGCAGGTCGACGCGCTGATCGGGCCGTTCATGACCGGGCCGATGCTGGTGGCATCGAATTTCACCGGCCATCCCTGTCTGCATCTGCGCGCCGGGTTCGAGGATCTGGGCACCCGTGGCGCCGCCTCGCTCGGCGCCGGCAAGCTGACCACCGGCGAGGCCGACGCCAGCGGTGAAACCCATCGGGTGCCGCAGGGCATCTCGATCTGGGGGCGGCTCTTCGAGGAGGGCACCATCCTGAATATCGGCGAGGCGCTGGAACGCCGGCTCGGCGTGGCCGCCGAACGGCCGTCCCTGTCCTGACATCAACGAGACCGCCCGGTTCAGGGCGGCGATCCCCCCTCAAGACCGCGGCCACAGACGCCGCGGAGGTCCAACAAGGAGAAACACCAATGAAACGCAGAGACTTTCTGAAATCCACCACGGCGCTGATGGGCGGCACCGTTCTCTACGGGCTGGCGACGCCGGCTTTCGCGGCCACGCCGGTCTCCGGCGGCACGCTGATCTGGGGCCATTCGGAAACCACCCAGAACCTCGACATGCATCAGACCGGCACTGCCTCCACCGGCCGGGTGCTGCAGAACGTGCATGACTCCATCGTCACGGTCGACAAGGATCTGAACGTGATCCCGAACCTGGCGGAGAGTTTCGAGCAGAGCGCCGACGGGCTGGTCTATACCTTCAAGCTGCGCCCCGACGTGACGTTCCACAACGGCAAGAAGATGACTTCGGCCGATGTGAAATTCTCCTTCGAGCGCTGCAAGGATCCTGCCACCGGCGCCGTCAACTTCGAGGTCTTCAACGCGGTCGAAAGCATCGAGACCCCCGATGATCTGACCGTTGTCATCACCCTGGGTTCGGTCAATGCGCCCTTCCTGTCGCGGCTGGCCGAGAACGGCGCCGGCGTTATCATGCCCGAAGGCAGCGGCGACGTGCAGGGCACCACGCCGATCGGCTGCGGCCCGTTCAAATTCGTCCGTCGCGAGTTCGGCAACGAGGTGGAGCTGGAGCGGTTCGACGAGTACTGGGGCGGCCCGGCCTATCTGGACAAGGTGATCGCCCGCGAGATCACCGAACCCACCGTGCGCCTGACCGGCCTGCGCACCGGCGAGCTGCACATGATCAACGACATTCCGGCCGATCGCATCGCCGAGATCGAAGGCGACCCCGATCTGCAGGTGGTGTCGTGGTTCCCGCTGAACTGGGATTTCGTCAACTTCAACCACGATTTCGAGCCCTTCAAGAACCCCAAGGTCCGCGAGGCCTTCGATTACATGATCGACAAGGAGGCGCTGCTGGAAGGCGCGCTCTGGGGGCAGGGCGCGGTCACCGCATCGCCCAGCTATCCGACCTCCGCCTCTTACAACCACGACCTGAAGCAACGCCCGCAGGACTTCGATAAGGCCAAGGCGCTGCTGGCCGAGGCCGGCTATGGCGAGGGCGAGCTGTCGGTGGTGTTCAAGGCGACCACCAACTACCCCTATCACATCGAGGCGGCGCAGATCATGCTGGAGTGGTTCCGCATGGCCGGGGTCAACGCGACCATCGAACAGCTGACCTGGTCGGACTGGCTCAGCCAATGCTGGGTCGACAAGGACTTCCAGATCACCATGATGAACTTCTTCACCCTGTGGGAGCCGGATTTCCTCTATTACTCCCTTTGGAACACCGAAGGGGCGTTCAACTACCGCAAGATCTCCAACCCGATGGTGGACGAGCTGACCGCCAAGGCGCGGGTGACTGTCGATCCGCAGGCGCGGGCGGATATCTACAAGCAGGTCCAGACCATCATTCACGACGAGACGCTGGACGTGATCCTGTGGTTCCGCAACGGCACCATCGGCGCCCAGCCCAGCGTGATGGGTCTGGACACGATCGTGCACCCGAACGGTTCCAACCTGAACTTCCACAGGGTCTGGCTGCAGGGCTGAGCGATCGGCCGGGGCGCGCGATGGGGACGCGCCCCGGTCTTTTCCCGATTTTCCACAACCTCTCTGCGCCGTCTTCGGGCGGGCGAGGAAAGGGCTGGGCGTGAGCTATATTCTGAACCGCATCCTGTCGATGCTTCTGACGCTGTTTCTGATCTCGGCGATCACCTTTGCCGTGACCAACATCCTGCCCGGCGACGTGGCGATGATGATCATGGGCACCCAGTCCAACCCCGAGGCGCTGGCCGGGCTGCGGGAGACGCTGGGGCTGAACGATCCGCTGCTGGCGCAATACGGCCGCTGGATCGGCGGCATGCTGACCGGCGACTGGGGCACCTCGCTGGTGTTCAAGGAACCCATCGCGCCGCTGCTGATCCAGAAGATGACGGCGAGCGGGCTGATCGTACTGCTCTCCATGACCATTGCGCTGGTTTGCGCCGTACCGCTTGGGGTCTGGGCGGCGGTGCATCCCAATCGCTGGCAGGATACCGCGTCGAGCTCGGCCGCGCTCCTGGGGGTGAGCCTGCCAGACTTCTTCTGGGGCATCATGCTGATCCTGCTGTTCGCCCGGGCGCTGCACTGGCTGCCATCCTCGGGGTTCGTCGATCCGCGCGAAGACCTGTTGCTGGCGCTGCGCCACGCGCTGCTGCCGGCGCTGGCACTGGGGCTGGGGCTGATGGCGCATCTCACCCGGATGACGCGCGCCACGATGACCGGCATTCTGAACCAGGAATTCATCCGCGTCGCCCGCGCCAAGGGCCTTGGCGAAGGCACCGTGGTCTGGCGCTACGGGCTGGCCAATGCGGTGGGCCCGGTGATGACGGTGGCGGGACTTCAGGTCGGCTATCTCTTCGGCTCGATCATCGTGATCGAGAGCCTCTTCAACTACACCGGCATGGGCTGGCTCACCTACCAGGGGCTGCTGAACCGGGATATCCCGCTGATCCAGGCCAGCGTCTTCGTCATCGCCGCGGTGGTGATGCTGGCCAATTTGCTGGTTGATATCCTCTATGTGCTGGTCGACCCGAGGATCCGTCTGTCATGAAGCTGCCCGCCGCGTTCCGAACCTCCAAGGGTCTGATCGGCACCGGTCTGGTCATCGCCATCCTGCTGGTGGCGGTGCTTGCCCCGATGCTGATCCCGGCCGACTGGGCCACCAAGATGGACATGCGCGCCCGGCTGTCGCCACCGACGCTGGCGCATCCGCTGGGCACTGACCAGCTGGGGCGCGATCTGCTCTACCGTGTGCTGCTCGGGACCCAGACGTCGATCTTCATCGCCGGAGCGGCGGTGCTTATGTCGATCGTGATCGGCCTGCCGCTGGGGCTGATCTCGGGCTATGCCGGCGGCACCACCGACAATGTGCTGATGCGGCTGGTCGACACGCTGCTGAGCTTTCCCGCCCTGCTGCTGGCGCTGACCATCAGCGCGGTGCTGGGGCCGAACCTGCATAACACGGTGATCGCCATCGGCATCGCCTTCACCCCGTTCCTGGCGCGCATCATCCGGGGCGAGGCGCTGCGGGTGGCGCAGATGCCCTATGTCGAGGCGGCGCGCACGGCCGGCAATTCCGACAGCCGGCTGATCCTGCGCCACATCCTGCCTAACATCATGCCGGCGATCATCGTGCAGTCGACGATCAGCCTGGCCTTCGCCATTCTCGCCGAAGCCGGGCTGAGCTTCCTGGGGCTGGGCACGCAGCCGCCCGATGCCTCCTGGGGGCTGATGATCCAGGCCTCGCGCGATTATCTCGACCGCGCGCCCTGGACCGCGCTGGTGCCCGGGGCCGCCGTGGCGCTGACGGTGCTGGGCCTGAACATGTTCGGGGATGCGCTGCGCGATGCGCTCGACCCCCGCAGCAAAGGAGCCTCGTGATGCCGGACGGGCAAACCCCTCTCGTTTCGATCGAGAACCTGCGGGTCGAATTCCAGGGCGAAGACGGCCCCATCGTCGGCGTCGAAGACGTCAGCTTCTCCATCGCCCCGGGAGAGACCGTCTGTGTGGTCGGCGAAAGCGGCTCGGGCAAGTCGGTGACCTCGCTGTCGCTGATGCGGCTGGTCGAATTCGGCGGCGGCCGGATCGTCGACGGACGGCTGGAGTTCGCCCGCGACGGCGGCGTCGTCGATGTCGCTCAGGCCGATCCGGACACCATGCAGGCGATCCGCGGCAATGAGATCGGGATGATTTTTCAGGAGCCGATGACCTCGCTCAACCCGGTTTTCACCATCGAACGGCAGATGACCGACGGGCTGCGGATGCATCGCGGCCTGAGCGCCGAGGCCGCCCGCGCCCGGGCGCTGGAGCTGCTGCGGCAGGTCCGCATTCCCGAACCCGAGCGGCGGCTGAAGCAATATCCGCATGAGCTGTCGGGCGGCATGCGCCAGCGGGTGGTGATCGCCATGGCGATGGCCTGCGAACCGCGCCTGCTGATCGCCGACGAGCCGACTACCGCGCTCGACGTGACGATCCAGGCGGAAATCCTGTCGCTGATCAATCGGCTGAAGCGCGAAACCGGCATGGCGGTTCTGTTCATCACCCACGATATGGCGGTGGTCGCCCAGGTCGCCGACCGGGTGGTGGTGATGTATCGCGGCAATCTGGTCGAGGAAGGCCCGGTCCAAGAGATCTTCGCCCATCCGAAAGAACCCTATACCCGCGCGCTGCTGGCTGCGGTGCCCCGGCTGGGCGAGATGCGCGGCAAGAGCGCACCGGAACCGCTGCGCCTGGTCGGAGAGGATGAGCACCGGCTGACGCCCACCGCCCCGGCGGAGCGCGGCCCGCTCCTCGAAGTATCGCATCTGACGACGCGGTTCCCGGTCAAGGGCGGGCTGTTCCGCCGCACCGTCGCCAATGTCCACGCGGTTGAGGACGTGAGCTTCGTCATCAACCGGGGCGAGACGCTGGCGCTGGTGGGCGAATCCGGCTGCGGCAAGTCCAGCTGTGGCCGGTCGATCCTGCGGCTGTCCCAGCCGACCTCCGGCACGGTCCTGTTGGACAAGCGCGATATCCTCGGGCTGAACGACCGCGATCTGCGCCGGGCCTGGGCCGATATGCAGATGGTGTTCCAGGATCCCTTCGCTTCGCTCAACCCCTATATGCGGCTCAGTGAACAGGTGGCCGAACCGCTGACCAACTACGGGCTTGCCCGCGGGTCCGAGGTGCAGGATCGGGTCGCCGGCCTCTTCGACCGGGTGCAGCTGCCGCGCAGTTTCATGTCGCGGTTCCCGCATGAGCTTTCCGGCGGCCAGCGCCAAAGGGTCGCCATCGCCCGGGCGCTGGCGGTCCGGCCCAAGCTGATCATCGCCGACGAGGCGGTCAGCGCGCTGGATGTCAGCGTGCAGGCGCAGGTCCTGAACCTGATGATGGAACTGCAGGCGGAGCTCGATATCTCGTTTCTCTTCATCAGCCACGACATGGCGGTGGTGGAGCGGGTCTCCCATCGTGTCGGGGTGATGTACCGCGGCCGGCTGGTGGAGATCGGCGACCGCGCCCAGGTGATGGAATCCCCGCAGCACGCCTATACCCGCAGCCTGCTGAGCGCGGTTCCCATCGCCGATCCGGCGCGCCGGACCATCGGCGAGGATATGAATTTCCGCCCGATCCCCTCGCCGGTCTTCCCGATCGGCCATGAGGCCGCCCCCTCCGTCTATGAAGAGGTGGCGCCGGGCCATCTCGTGCTCAGCACCGCCTTCGACTGAAGAGAAAGCCCCTGACCATGACCCACCACCTGAAAGCCAGCCCCGAAACCTGTGCCTGGGGCTATTTCGATGCGGCCCTCGCGCCCGCCCTTGAGGTCGAGAGCGGTTCCGTCGTCGTGATCGACACCGTCTCCGGCGGGCCGGGGCAGATCCCCGATCCCGCCTCCGGCCGCCATATTCCGCCCGAGCTCTTCGATATCCACGCGCGCAGCCCGCGGCAGGAGCCCGGCCATATCCTGACCGGTCCGGTTGCGGTCACCGGGGCCCGGCCGGGGCAGGTGCTGCAGGTCGATATCCTCGATGTCACGCTGCGTCAGGACTGGGGCTGGAACATCATCCGACCGCTGTCGGGCACCCTGCCGCTGGAGTTCCCCGAGGCCAGAACCGAGATCATTCCGCTCGATCTCGATGCCATGACCGGGCAGCTGTCCTGGGGGCTGGAGCTGCCGCTGAAACCCTTCTTCGGGGTGATGGGGGTGGCGCCGCCGCCGAATTGGGGCCGGATCTCGACCATCCAGCCCCGCGCCCACGGCGGCAATCTCGACAACAAGGAACTGGTGGCGGGCACGACGCTCTTTCTGCCGGTCCATGCCGAAGGCGCGCTGTTCTCTTGCGGCGACGGCCACGGGGTCCAGGGCGATGGCGAGGTCTGCGTGACCGCGATCGAGACCGCGCTTCAGGGGCGCTTCCGACTGACCCTGCGCGACGATATGGAGCTGAGTACGCCACAGGCCGAGACGCCGACGCATCTGATCACGATGGGGTTGCACGAAGATCTGAACCGCTGTGCCGAGATGGCACTGCGCGAGATGATCGCGCTGATCGTTGCACGCACCGGGCTCAGCCGCGAGGATGCCTATATGCTCTGTTCGCTGGCCGGCGATCTGCGGATCACGCAGACGGTCAACGGCAACAAGGGCGTGCATATGATGATGGAAACCGCGCTGCTGAGCCAGGGCGCGGTCTGAGCCGGAGACGAAGAGAATGACTGTCAAAACCGCAGTGATCGGGCTGGGGATCATGGGCCGGCGGATGCTGGAGCATATGGAGCGTCACGAGGGATATGCCCCGGTGGCGATCTGGGACCCGGACCCCGAGGCCTGCCGACTGGCCGCGGAGCTTTCTGCCGGGGCCGGCGTCGCCGCCTCGCCGGAGGCGGCCATCGCCGCCGCCGATCTGGTTTATCTTGCCTGCCCGCCGGTGCCACGCAAGGCCTATGCCCTGGCGGCAGCGGAGGCCGGCAAGGCGGTGTTCCTGGAAAAACCGCTGGGTGTCGATGTGGCCGAGAGCGAGGCGCTGGTCGCCGGGCTGAACGCGGCGGGGGTGCCGGCGGCAGTGAATTTCACCCAGGCCGCGGGGGCGGCGCTGACCGATGTGCAGGCCGCCGCCCGGGCGGGAGAGCTGGGTGATCTGGCCGGCGTCGACATGGTGGTGACCTATGCGGCCTGGCCCAGGGCCTGGCAACAGGCCGCAGACTGGCTGCGCTTCCGGGCCGAGGGCGGCATGACCCGCGAGGTGATCTCGCATTTCCTGTTCTTCTCCGAACGCATTCTCGGGCCGCTGCAGGTGGTCTGGGCGCGGCCGTCCTATCCGGCGGACCCGGTGTTGTGCGAAACCCACCTGCTGGCGCGGCTGGAAACCGCCACCGGCGTCCCGGTGAGCATTCTCGCCAGCGTCGGCGGTGCCCAGCCGGACCGGCAGGAGCTGACCGTGAAGGGCAGCATCACCAGCCGGCGGATTTCCGAATTCTACATTGACGCGGTCTCTGACGGCGGGGCTTTCACCGATCTGGCGCCGCCGCCGGAGGACCCGCGCGCCATCAGCCTCAGGGCGCAGCTGGACGACCTGCTGTTGTGCATCGCCGGAAAACCGCATCGGCTCGCCACGCCGGAGGAGGCGCTGCGGGTGCAGAAACTGGTCGAGACCATGCTGGCAGGGGCCGGCTGATCCCGGCGCGGGTTCCGATTGCGGCAGGGATTCCACAGATACAACGAGAAGCGGGGCCAAAAATGGCCCTGCTTTCGGATTCCATAATGAATTTTATCATTTATTGAGGAATTTTGCCCATCAATCGGCATCAGGCATGGGCGGAGCGCCCGGCCTGGCGTTGACCTTACGAAAACCTGAAGCCGGCGGCAGCGCTGGCTGCTAGGGTACCCCCGGACGTCCGAATCCAAACCTGCGCCATGCGACACCCGGCGAAAGCCGCGGGCCGGAACGCGCGCGGGATGGGCGCCGAGCAGGGGGCGGACATGGTCGCGCCGCAGAAGTGACACCGCGGAGGCGCTTCCGCGAAGCCGAGGACGAGAGCAGGCGATGACGCGGCAGCTGGCAGAGGCGACGACGGATCCGCAGGGTCCGGATCAGGGGCGGACGGCGCCGCCGCGGCGACGGTTCTCCGTCCCGCTGAAACCGGCGGTTCTGCTGGTGGTCATGGCGCTGACGGTGCCGGTTCTGCTGGCGATCATCGACATCAACTACCGCTCCACCGACCGCGTGGTGCGCGATCACGCCACAGCGCTGGTCGAACGGTTCCGCAGCGAGGCGATCGACGATATCGTCGGAGAATTCGATCATCTGACCGGCCAGATCGCCACGGCGGCCGAGCTGGGCCATCAGGAACCGGCCTTCTTCGCGGACGACCGCGCGCTCAGCTATCTGTTCCGGGTGCTCGAACACAGCCCCACGGTGCTGAACGTCTATGTCGGGCTGCAGGACGGATCGTTCCGGCAGGCCCGGCGGATCGGCGATCCGTCGCAGCCGGTGCTGGGGCAGGTGCCGCCGGAGGGCACGCGATATGCCTATCGGCTGGTGGAACCGAAGGCGGGTGCGCCGGTTCAGGATCGCTATATCTTCCTCGACGCGCATCAGACCGAACTGGGCGAGGTCTCCGAACCCAGCCGCTACGATCCGCGCCAGCGCGCCTGGTATCGTCAGGCCGTCGCCGCCGGTGGCACGCTGACCACGGATCCGGAGCTGTTCTGGGCGCTCGGCCTGGTGGGGTTTTCCGTCGCCGCCCCCTTCGGGCCCGACGATCGGCTGTCCGGCGTGGTGGCGGTGGATGTGACGCTCGACCGGTTTTCAAACTATCTGGCGGAGAACCCGCTCAGCCCCAACAGCGTGAGCTATCTTCTGGACGAGAACGGCAACGTTCTGGCGGCCTCGGACGGCACCTCGGTCTATGGCAGCGCCAATGAGGCGGTGCATCTGCGCCATGTCGCCGATGTCGGCAACCGGCTGGTGGCGCTGGCCTATGCCAACCGCCCGGTGACCGGCAGCGCAGAGGTCTATCCCTTCTCGCAGGACGGGCGCGACTATCTGGTCGGGCTGACGGATTTCGGCGCCCGCTTCGGCAAGCCCTGGCGGCTCCTGGTGGTGACGCCGCTGTCGGATTTCACTGCCACGCTCAGCCGCCACAACCGCCAGATGGTGACCTTCGGGCTCTGCGCCGTGGCGGTGCAGCTGTTCCTGATCTACCTGATCGCCAGCCGGGTGGCGGCGCCGCTGCGCGGGCTGTCGGCCAAGGTCAAGCGTATCCGGTCGCTGGAGCCGGCCGACGATCTGCCGGTGGTCCATTCCTCGGTCCGGGAAATCGCGGCGCTGTCGCATGCGATTGAAACCCTCGATATCGCGGTGCAGGCCTTCGCCCGCTTCGTGCCGGTGGGTCTGGTGCGCCAGCTTCTGACTTCGGAACAGCGGTTGGAGGTCGGCGGTCAGAGCAAATTCCTGACCATCTTCTTCTCCGACATGGAGGGGTTTTCGACTCTGGCCGAAAAGATGGCCTCCCGCGAACTCCTCGACCGGATTTCCACAATGCTGGAGCTGGTGTCGAAATCGGTGCACCAGGAACAGGGCACCATCGACAAATTCGTCGGCGACGGGGTCATGGCCTTCTGGGGCGCGCCGGCGCCGCTGGAGGATCACGCCTGGCATGCCTGTGTCGCGGCGCTGCGTTTGCAGCATGTTCTGGGCCAGCTGAACGAGACCTGGCGCGATGCCGATGCGCCGCAGATGCGGCTGCGGGTCGGCATCCATTCCGACGCGGTGCTGGTCGGCAACGTCGGTTCGCGGGAGCGGATGAGCTATACCGTGCTGGGCGACGGGGTGAATATCGCGGCGCGGCTGGAGACGCTGAACAAGGAGTATGGCACGCTGATCTGCATCAGCCAGGACACCTTCCGCGAGGCTGGCGACCGGCTGTGCGTGCGGCCGGTCGATGAGGTGTCGCTGAAGGGGCGGCGGGCCCGGACCACGGTCTATGAGCTTCTCGGGGTCGAGGGGGCGGAGCCTGAGCTGCGCCCCTCCACCGAAGCGATCGAACTGGCCCGCCTGACCCGCCATGCCTTCGACGCGCTGACCGCCGGCGATCGTGAGGCGGCGCTGGCGGGGTATCGCGCGGTTCTGGCGCTCCGGCCGCATGACCCGGTGGCGCAGGTGCAGATCGCCCGGCTTTCGACCCGAGACACTTTCCAAATCGCAGGGCTTTCTCATGAGCAGCATTGATACCGCCACCGTTTCCGCCTTCCGGCCCAGCATTCACACCTCGGCCGTTCTCCGTCAGGTCCTGTTGCTGGGACCGCGGCTGCGCGGCGCCCGGGTGCTGGACATCGGCTGCGGCAGCGGCGTGCTGCTGGCCGCAGCCGCCGAGCTCGGCGCGGCAGAGCTCTTCGGCGTCGATGTGGAACCGGATGCGCTCGACGAAACCGGTCGGTTGCTGGGCGGCCTCGGTCTCCCGGCGCGGGTCGAGACCGGGCTTGGCCATCTCTATGCGCCGGTCGGGGCACGGCGGTTCGATCTGGTGCTGGCGAACCTGCCGCATTTCCCGATGCATGCGGCATCGGTCGATGGCCGGCTGCCGACCTGGAGCGATGGGGGCCGCGACGGCCGCCGCCTGCTGGGGCCGATGATCGCCGGGCTTGGCGAGCATCTGGCGCCGGGCGGCTCTGCCATCGTCGCCCATAACGCCTTCACCGATCTGGACGAAACCCGCGCGGTGTTGGCAGCGCAGGGTCTGACGATGGAGATCGCAGACCGGCTGCTGATCCCGGTCGCGGCGGAGAAGCTGATCTGGATGACGCCGGAGATCCTGGATCGAGAGCTGGGCCGGACCATCCATCGGATCGGCGATCACGTGTTCACCGAGGTCGCCGTGCTGCGGATCGCGGCGCCGGATGCGGCCGGGGCGGCGGCTTGATCGCGCGTCTCTTTGGCGGCTGTCTCGGCCTGATCCTGACCCTCTGGGCCGCCACTGCCACGGCGGAGACCCCCGAACAGGGGCTGGAGCGGTTGCTGGACGATCTGCGCGCCGGGATGCCGGCCACCTGCGGCGCGCCGGAACCCGACCGGCTGCTGCAGGTGCTCTGTTCCGGCAAGCTGCGGATCGGCGTGCGCGACAATTATCCGCTGTTCGCCACGGAGGCGGGCGGCCACCGCACCGGCTACGATATCGAAGTAGCGCGTGCCCTGGCGGCGCATCTGGGGGTCGTGGCCGAATGGGTGCCGGTGCGCCCCGCCACGCGCATCTCCACCCTTGCCGAGGGCGCCGCCGATGTGGTCATCGCCACCATGGGCCACAATACCCGCCGTGACACAGAGGCGCGGTTCATCCGGCCGCATTACTACCGGTCCGAGACCATCATTGTCGGCCCGCGCGATGTGGCGGTATCGGATTGGGACGACCTGCGCAGCCGGACCGTCTGCACCACCATCGGCAATTACGCCAATGCGCATATCGTGTCGCGCGACGTGCGGGTGATGCTGTTCGACAGTGCTAGCCGCCTGCCGGAGGCCCTGCGCAACGGCACCTGCCGCTTCGTCGCCCATGACGACAGCTTCTTCGCCTCTTATCTGCGCACGGGTCCCATCGCCGAGGCCTTCGACCGCAAGTTCGGCTTCGACCCGGTGCCCTGGGGCATGGCGGTGGCCGCAACCGGTAGCACCGAACTGGCCCGCGCCCTCGACCTGATCAGCGAGATCATGCACCGGGACGGCGAATTCCTCGCCCTCGCGCGGCAGAGCGGCATCTTCACCGCCTTTCTGGAGGAGCAGCAGCGGCTGTGGCAGAGCCGGGCCTGTAGCGAGACGCCGCAAAGCTGCCTGATCCCGGCGCTGAACGCGGTGCCGCCGCCCACTGCCTTCGCCCCGCGGGTGGAACAGGTTCTGGCCTGGACGGAGCGCAACCTGGGCTTCAGCCCGTCACTGCCGATGCTGATGACCCAGCCGGCCTGGGATCTGTTCCTGGCCGGGATCGTCAATTCGCTGGTGCTGGTCTTCGGGGCGCTGGTGGCGACGCTGGTGTTCTCCGTCGGTGTCGGGGCGCTGTCGGCGCTGCCGTTCCGGCTGACCCGGGCGCTGTCCTGGCTGATCGTGGTGGCGCTGCAATCCTCGCCGGTGCTGCTGACGCTGGTCGTGGTCACCGCGGTGGCGCATGTTCTCTTCACCTATTCCTCCGGCGTGGCGCTTGGCGCCGCCATCGTGGCGCTGGGGCTGATGAACGGGGCCAATGCCGGGCAGGCCATCGGCGAGGCGGCCGAGAGCCTGAGACGCGAACAGGGACTGGGGCGCAGCCTGACGCTGCCGCTGTTCGGCGCCGCCATGTCGCGGTCGCTGACCCAGATCCTGTCGTTCCTGGTCAATGCCGCCAAGGGCACGCCGGTGGCCAGCTTCACCGGTGCGCCGGAGCTGCTGGCGGCGCTGACCGATATCACCTCCTTCTCCTCCGGGCGCGGCGATACCTATGCCATCGTGCTGGTCTTCTATCTGGGCGTGGTGTCGCTGGTGGTCTGGGCCAGCACCCGCACTCGCCGCGCCATCGAACGTCGGAGGGCAGGGGCATGAGCATGATCGCCGAGCTGCTGCAGTCGGGCTATCCGCGCGATCTGGCCAGCGCCATGGTGGTGAATTTTCGCATCGCCGGCCTGGCGCTGGCGATGGGGCTGGCCCTGGGGCTGCCGCTGGCCCTGGCCCGTGCCGGGGGGCGGGCCTGGCGCCATGCGGTGGCGCCGGTTCTGGGGCTGATGCGGGCGGCGCCGACCTTCGTGGTGATGTTCTATCTGCTGAATGTGGTGCCGCGCGATTTCAGCCTGGGCGGGGTGTCGCTGGCGCCGTCGGGGCCGATGATCGTGGCGCTGTCGCTGGTGCCCTATGCGGCGGCCTATGCGGCCGACAATGGCGGCGAGGCGCTGCGGAGCCTGCGGCGCGGCTCGCTCGACGGGGCGCTGCTCTTCGTTCCCAATATCGTGCGAGCCTTCTTCGTACTGGTGATGTCCTCCAGTACCGGCGCCGCCATCGGCGTGAACGAGGGGGTGGCTGTCGTCCTGCGTGAGGCCGACCGCTGGAACACGCTTGGCGACAAGCTGATCGTCTTCGCCATTGGCGTGATCGCCTTCGGCCTGGTGTTCCAGTCCGGTTTCGCGCTGATGCGGCTGGCGGTGGCCCGCCTGGGGCGGCGTCACCGCGCCCGGATCCGCTCGGGCTGAACGTACCTGGCGCGGCTCAGCTGTCGCCGGCTGGACGGGGCGGAAAGCGCAGAGCCACCTCGGCGCGGTCCTCCGCCACCGACATCTGCAGGTCGATGCCGTTCTGCCGCGCGATGGTCTCGACTATGGTGAGGCCCAGCCCGGCGCCGGCGGAGTCGGGGGACTTGTCGAACCGGCCCGGCCTGAGCCGGGCACCCGGCGCCACCGGGTTGGTGATGCTCAGCACCGGCCCCGGGCGCAGCCGCACCGACACCAGACCGGTGCCATGCGCCTCGGCGTTGCGCAGCAGATTCCCCAGCAGGATCGCCAGCGCGTCCGGGTCGATGGCGACCCACGCGGTCTCCAGATCGCCGTCGTCGAAGCGGATCCGGTCGCGGGGCAGGTCGCGGATCAGCAGCCGCAGTACGGCCACCAGATCGGCGCGGGAGGCGGCATCGCCGATCCCGGCCTCGGCGCGCGACAGCTGCAACAGGCGTTCCACGGTATCGCCCAGCCGGCTCAGCGCCCGGGCCATCTGGGCCGCGGATTCCGGCCCGGCGGTGCCGGCGGCGATCAGCTGCGCCTGCGCCGAGGCGGCGGCAATCGGTGTGCGCAGCTCATGCGCGGCATGGCCGGCAAAGGCGCGCTCGGCACTCAGCAGGGTCTCGATCCGCGCCAGATAGGCATTGAAGGCCTCCGGCACCGGGGCCAGTTCGCGCGGCAGATCCGCAGCCGAAATCGGTGACAGATCGCGGGCATCCCGGTCGCCGACCCGGCGCGCCAGATCCTGCGCCGGGGCCAGCCCGCGGGCGATGGTGCCGCGCAGGATGAACAGGACCAGCGCCAGGAACGGCAGCATCAGCCACAGGAAGGCGCGGGCGATCTCCATCATCTCCTCGCGCCGCCAGGCCTCGCTCTGGCCCAGCTCCAGGATCACGCCGTCGGCGGGGGCGGATTGGCGCATCACATGCCAGCCGCCGCCCTCCCAATGTCCGTCGGCAGCAAGGGGGGGCCAGTCGGCGGCGCGGGTCTCGACCCCGTCGCGGATCACCCGCACGGCTTCCGCGGAATTGAGCGGCAGGGTCTCGGCCGGGCCGGTGCGGACCATCTCCAGCGCCAGCAGGCTCTGGCTTTCCAGTGTCGCATCCAGAAGCTCGTTGACCTCGTGATTGATGACGGCCAGCGCCAGGCCGAATGCGATGACCCAGCCGACGGCCACCGCCAGCGCCACGCGAACCGTAACCCGCCCGCTGAGGGACCAGCGCCGGGTCATGGCACCAGATACCCGAGGCCACGGCGCGTCTCGATCACCCCGGCGCCGAGCTTCGAACGCAGCCGCGAGACATAGACCGCCACCGCGTTGCCCTCGATCTCGGCATCGAAATCATAGAGCCGGTCTTCCAGCTGGGCCTTCGACAGCACATGGCCGCGCCCGGCCAGCAGCGCATCGAACAGCGCCCATTCGCGCGAGGTGAGGTGGATTTCCGCATCCTTGCGAAACACCCGGCCACGCGCCCGGTCGATGCGCAGGCCGGCCAGATCGATCTCGGCCGCCGGGTCGCTGCTGGCGCGCCGGGCGTTGGCGCGCAGCCGCGCCGCCAGCTCGCCCAGATCGAAGGGTTTGACCAGATAGTCGTCCGCCCCGGCATCGAGCCCGGCGATGCGGTCGCTGATCTGGTCCCGCGCGGTGGCCACCAGCACCGGGGTGCGATCGCCCCGGGCGCGCAGCCCGCGCAGCAGATCAAGCCCGGAGCCATCCGGCAGGCCGAGATCGAGGATGATCGCATCGTAGCCGACAAGCGCCAGCGCATCCTCTGCCGCAACGCAGGAGGCCGCCAGATCCACCGCGTGCCCCTCGCTGCGCAGCGCGCGGGCAACGGCATCGGCCAGATCGGTGGTATCCTCGACAAGAAGCAGGCGCATGGCGCGACAATAGGCCGGAACGCCTTGTAAGTGCGAGAGAAAATTGCCTCTGTAATCGGAATGAAATGTCGCGGTGGAGCGGTTTACCGGGGCGTCCCGGGTCGGCAAGGGAGGGGATGCCGGGCCCGCTGGGTACAGGACACCGCGCCCGAGCCGGAGAGCCGGGGCGCGGGCAGGGTGGCGAGCCTCAGTCCTTTCGCGGCGGGGGCGCAGCGGCGGGGTCGAAGACAGGGCGGTCCATATGGAACATCTCGCCGCCATGACGATACCAGCCGCCGCCATGCATGCGGGCGACCAGATCCAGCGCCGGCGTATCGACATAGCCGCGTGCCGGATCCAGCAGGAACCGGTCGGCGATATGGATCGCCACCACCCGGCCAATCACCACCATCTGCTTCGGCCCAGTCAGAACCGCGGTCAGCAGCCGGCATTCGAAGGACACCGGGGCCTCGGCCAGACGCGGCGGCGCGATCAGGCGCGACGGCGCGGTGGCCAGCCCGGCGATCTCCGCCTCGCTGTGGCCGCGCGGCGCATTCACCGCGGTCATGTTCATCTGATCGGCCATGTCGCGCGGTACCAGGTTGATCACGAATTCGCCGGTGGCCGAGATATTCTCACCGGTGTCCTTCAACCCCTTGGCCGGGTCGCGCAACAGCCCCAGTGCCACAGTGGGCGGCTCGTGTCCCATCACGTTGAAGAAGCTGTAGGGCGCCACGTTGACCACCCCGTCCTGCGACAGGGTCGAGACCCAGGCGATCGGGCGCGGCGTCACTGTCGCCGTCATCAGCTTGTAGACGAATGGCTCCGGATGCTCGGCGCAGTCGTAGAACATCGCTCTCAGCCTCCGATCCGGCGCACGGCCGCCTTGGGTCGCGTATCGACCTCAAGACTGAAGACGTCGGGGCGGGCATAGTGGCCGGCGACGTCGAAATCGAATTTCGCCCGGGCGATCCGGTCGGGGTCGAGATCGGCATAGAGCACGGTTTCGCCGCTGAAATCGGGGCCGGCCAGCACCTCGCCCAGCGGATCGACGATCATGCCGCCGCCGCGCATCATCACCGTTTCCGGATCGTCGCCCAGGGCCGATTCATGGTCGGGCCCGTAGGCCTCGCGGGTAATGTACTGGCAGGAGGACAGCACGAAGCAGCGCCCTTCCAACGCGATATGGCGCATGGTGGCGGCCCAGCTGTCGCGGTCGTCGGCGGTGGGGGCGCAATAGAACTCCACTCCCTGGGCAAACATGTGCATGCGCAGCATGGGCATGTAGTTCTCCCAGCAGATCACCGCGCCGATGCGGCCCAGCTCGGTGTCGATAACGTCCATGGTCGATCCGTCGCCGAAGCCCCAGATCAGCCGTTCGCCGCCCGTCGGCATCAGCTTGCGGTGGGTGCCGACGATGCCGCGGCTGCCGTCGATGTAGACCGCGGTGCAATAGACGGTGGCGCCGTCGCGTTCAATCACCCCGATCACCACCACCATGCCGGTTTCGGCGGCGGCCTCGGCGACCAGCGCCAGTTCCGGCCCGTCGATTCTGACGGAAGTCTCGTAATAGACACGATAGGCCTCGCGGCCCTCGGGCTTGCGGATGCCGATGGGGGCGCCGAAAGACGCCCCCTTGGGATAGCCGCCGATCAGCGCCTCGGGAAAGACGATGAGCCGTGCGCCGTTTCCGGCGGCCTCGCGCACCGTCTTGGCCGCTTTCTCTGCCGTGGCCAGAGAGTCGGTCGGGATCGACGCCAGCTGTGCGACGGCGGCGCGGAAGCCTCTCTGGCTCACGACCGTTTTCCCCCGGTTTCTGCCGGACCGGAGGCGATGACCGGGTTGCGCAGCAGGCCGATACCCTCGACGCAGGCCTCGATGATGTCGCCGGGCCACAGCCATTCCTGCGGATCGCGGCCGGCGCCGACGCCCTCGGGCGTGCCGGTGGCAATGATGTCGCCGGGCTCCAGCGTGATGCCCTTGCTCAGATCAGCGATCAGGGCAGGGATCTTGAAATACATGTGCTTGGTGTTCGAGCGCTGCTTTTCGACGCCGTTCACCGTCAGCCACAGATCCAGACCATGCGGATCCTCGATCTCATCCGCAGTGACGATCATCGGGCCGAAGGGGGCATAGCTGTCCATCCCCTTGGAATAGATCCACTGACCGGCACGGCGGTTGTCGCGGGCGGAGATGTCCACCAGCACCGAGTAGCCCCAGACATGGCCCATGGCGTCGGCCTCGGCGACCTTGGTGGCGCGGGCCCCGATGATCACCGCCAGCTCGACCTCCCAGTCCAGCTGCTGGGTCATGGTGATGTCATGCTGCACCGGGTCGCCGGGGGCGGTGATGGCGGTCGGCGGCTTGGAAAAGATCACCGGCTCTTTCGGCATCTCCTTGCCGGTGTCGAGCGCGCGGCTCGATTCCTCGACATGCTCGGCATAGTTCAGGCCGATACCGAAGATGTTCTTGCGCGGCGTCGGGATCGGCGCCAGCAGCTTGACGTTGGCCAGTGGCCGGGCGGTGCCCATCGGCCAGAGGTTGCTGCGGTCATAGATGATCGCCCGCAGCGCATCGAGGCCGGGGGTGCCGAGGTCGATCAGCTCCAGCATGGTGGCGGGAAGCGGTTCTCCGATCGCTGCCCCCAGGGCGGGAACATCGACGACGATATCGTCCAGAACAACACCGAGGCGGCCCGCCGCGTCGGGGGCAGGGCGAAAGGTAACGAGTTTCATGGTAGGGTCTTCTCCTTAGGCGGTCACAGGCTGGTGCCCGTCGTTTTCGGCCAGCGCTTCCTCGCGGTAAATCCCCAGAGAGCGCATGACCGGAAGGTCGTTGAGACAGAAGAGGCAGGCATCCTCGGTCGCCGAGCCATTGGCATGTTCATGCCAGGCCCAGCTGGGCACACAGAAGATGTCGCGTTCGGTCCAGTCGAATTTCTGTCCGTTGATGATCGAGGACCCGGACCCCTTGCAGACCTGATAGAGGTAGCTGCCGGTATGGCGGTGGGCCTTGGTCTTCTCGCCCGGGCGCAGCATCTGCATGCTGGCGCCCATGGTCTGCATCACCGGGCCGTTGTTGGTGGGGTTGACGTATTCCATCAGGATGCCGTCGAAAGGGGAGCCGTCGCTGACCGCGGCGTAATTGCTCAGCGCCTCGTAGGTGCGGTCCCATTCGTATTTGAAGAGCGGGCTGTACCCCTTGGACCAGGCGCCGCCGCCCGGGGTCAGCCCGGGGTTGCCCCAGGTCCGGGTCATGTCGTTGACCGGATGGGTGACGGCCTGATGCAGATCGGGATGCACCTCGTAGAAATTCGATTCCAGGGCATTCATCAGCGGGATGTCCAGGCCATCCTGCCACAGGCATTCGGTGCCGGTTTCCTCCACCGCATGTTCGTGCCAGGTGCCGTTCGGGGTCAGCACGAAGTCATTGGCGCCCAGCGTCATCTTATGGCCATCGACGATGGTATAGGCGCCAGCGCCCTCCATGATGAAGCGCACGGCGGAGGCGGAGTGGCGATGGGCGGAGGCGCGTTCGCCCGGCCGCATCACCTGCAGCCCGGCATAGATCCAGCCGACGGCGGCAGCGACATCGGAGCGGCCCGGATTGTCCAGATAGATCACCCGGCGCCCGGCCTTCTCCGGCGTCACCAGATCGAGCGAGCGCAGCACATCGGCACGCAGGTCCTTGTAGCGCCACAGCATCGGGACGGAGGAGGAGACCGGCTCCCACGGCTCGATCTTGTTGGCGACGGTCCAGAGCGCGCCGACGCCCTTCCTTTTCAGATCGTCGTAATAGCGGACAAGCTCGGGGGTATCTTCGACATTCGCCCGGCCGGCGACTTCTTCGCGGTACTGATCGTGCCTGGACATGGGATCTCCTTTGCTGGTTGCCCGGAGCCTGCGCGAGTCGAAGATCGAAGTAAAGCCAGATTTTCGAAAATATTGCATCACGTCGATAACCATGAAAGGTTGCGTAGATAACCGCCGTTGGTTATGCCGCCACGGCCATCGGGCCAAAGCTGGAGTTCGAAGACGCCATGACCCTGTCCAACACCGTCTATGAAAAACTGCGCGCCGATATCATCGACGGGCTGTTCGCGCCGCATCAGCCGTTGCGGCTGGAGCAGCTGAAGCAGCAATATGGCGTCGGGTTCTCGCCACTGCGCGAGGCGCTGAACCGGTTGCAGGGCGAGCGGCTGGTGGTCTCGGCGCTGCAGCGGGGGTTCCGGGTCAGCTCGCTGTCGGTCGAGGAGATGTGGGATGCGGTCAACAGCCGGATCTTCGTCGAGGGCGAGGCGCTGCGGCGGTCCATCGGTCTGGGGGACGACGACTGGGAAGCGGCGCTGGTGGCAAGCTTTCACGCGCTTTCGATCATCGTCAAACGGCTTGGCCAGGCCGATCGGGAGATCGACAAGGACAGCTTTGACGAGCTGGAGCGCCGCCACCGGGAGTTTCACGCCGCGCTGATCTCGGCCTGCGGCTCCGCCTGGCTGCTGGATTTCGCCGAGAAGCTGAACACCGAAACCGAACGCTACCGGGTGATGGCGCTGCGCTCGGCCACGCTGCGGCATGAGCGCGACGTGGAGGCCGAACACAAGGCGATCCTGGAGGCGACGCTGCGCCGCGATGCCGATGCCGCGTCCGGGCTGCTGCGCGATCATTATCACGCCACCGGGCAGTTTCTGGAACGGGTGCTGCGCGACCGCGTCGCGCGGGCCTCCTGATCCGGGCCGGCGCCCGGCTCAGACCGAAACTTTGGACAACAGCTGGTCGCGGCTGATCTCGGCCTTTGGGCCCTTCAGGATCACCTCGCCGCGGCGCATCACCACGATGCGGTCGGCCAGCCCATAGGCGAAATCGAAATATTGCTCCACCAGCACGATGGCCATGCCGCCACGGTCGCGCAGCAATTTGATCACCTCGCCGATCTGCTTGATGATATTGGGCTGGATGCCCTCCGTCGGCTCGTCCAGAAGCAGCAGCTTCGGCTTGGTGATCAGCGCCCGGGCGATCGCCAGCTGCTGTTGCTGGCCGCCGGACAGATCGCCGCCGCGCCGACCGAGGAAATCCTTGAGGATCGGGAACAGCTCGAAAATCTCGTCGGCGATGAACCTCTCCGAGGCCGGCAGACAGGCATAACCGGTCTCGAGGTTCTCCTTCACCGTCAGCAGCGGAAAGATCTCCCGCCCCTGCGGCACATATCCCACACCCTTATGTGCCAGCTGATGCGACGGCAGCACCCCCAGCGTTTCGCCGTCGAGCTCCACCGTCCCGCCGGAGCGCGGGTGCGCCCCCGACAGCGCCTTGAGCAGAGAGGTCTTGCCGACGCCATTGGTGCCCATGACGCAGGTGACCTCTCCGGCGGCGGCCTCGAAGGAGATGCCGTTCAGGATCTGGCTGTGGCCATAATGCAGGGTCAGATTTTCGGTCTTCAGCATGTCAGCCTCTCGGGTGCTGCGGGGGATATGCGATCGGCATCGCTCAGCGCCCCAGATAGACGTCGATGACCTGCTGGTTGGCGGTCACGTGGTCAAGGCTGCCCTCGGCCAGCACCGACCCCTCGTGCAGCACGGTCACCTTGCAGTTCAGCCGGCGGACGAATTCCATATCGTGCTCCACCACCACCACGGCGCGGGTCTTGGCGGCCTCCACCAGAATGTCGGTGGTCTGTTCGCGTTCCGCCAGCGTCATGCCGGCAGCGGGTTCGTCGACCAGCAGCAGCCGGGGTTCCTGCGCCAGCAGCATGCCGATCTCCAGCCATTGCTTCTGGCCATGGCTCAACTCGCCCGATTTGCGGTGAATTTCCTCGGCCAGGCCGATTTCGCTGGCCAGCTGTTCGACCCGGCCCCGATCCTTGAAGCTGGGGCGATAGAGCAGCACCGAAAACGGCCCGCGGGCGTTCTTCACCGCCATCAGCAGGTTGTCGTAAACGCTCTGATCCTCGAAGACGGTGGGGCGCTGGAACTTGCGGCCGATCCCGGCCTGGGCGATCCGCGCCTCGTTCATGCCGATCAGGTTGATGCTCTTCTCTCCCCAGAGCACATGGCCTTCGTCGGGCCGGGTCTTGCCGGTGACGATATCCATGAAGGTGGTCTTGCCGGCGCCATTGGGCCCGATGATCGCGCGCATTTCCGCCGGGCCGATGGAGAAGGAGAGATTGTTGATCGCCCGGAAGCCGTCGAAGGTGACGGAGACGCCGGAAACCTCCAGCAGCTGGCCTTTCAACTCGGTCATTCCACCGCCTCCTTCTCGCGCAGCGATCCCTGATCCGGGCCCAGATCGTCGCCATGGCGATCCGGACCGCGCCGCGCCGCGATCAGGTCGAAGAGCCCGCCGATGCCCTTCGGTGCGAAGAGGGTGACCAGGACGAAGGATAGCCCCAGCACGATCAGCCACCAGTCGACCCATTTCACGGTATAGAAGCCCAGATTGACATCGGGCGCCTGACCGCCGGTGAACCAGGTGGAGACCAGCGATACGAAGACCGCCCCGATCACCGCGCCATAGAGCCGGCCACGCCCGCCGATGGCGACCCAGACCGCCAGATAGATCGAGGCGATCGGCGCGATTTCCGCCGGGTTGATGATGCCCGCCTGCGGATAATAAAGCGCCCCGGCGATGCCGGCGATCATCGCGGTGAGGGTGAAGATCACCAGCTTGTAGCTTTCCACCGAATAGCCCAGGAACCTTACCCGCGCCTCGTTGTCGCGGATGCCGCGCACCACCGAACCGAACTTGCCCGAGACCAGCCAGGCCGCCAGCAGATACCCGAGCCCGAGGGCGAGGGCGGAGGCCCAGAGGAACCAGATCGACACCACAGCCTGCGGCACCGCGTCGAGCCCGGGCAGGTTCTGCAGGCCGGAGAGCCCGTTGTTGCCGCGCAGGCCGCTGTCGTTCTGGAAGAGGTAGAGCGACAGTGCCAGCGTCATCGCCTGGGTCAGGATCGACAGGTACACCCCGGTGACCCGGCTGCGGAAGGCGAGCCAGCCGAAGACCAGCGCCAGGAGCCCGGGCAGGATCACCACCAGCAGCAATTGCAGCACCAGGCTGTCGGCGAAGGCCCAGACCAGGGGAAATTCGCTTGATCCCACGACGCCGAAGATCTGGTTGCCGATGGCATCGACCACCTCCTGCGGTGTCGGCGGGATCGGTGCCTCGGCCAGCGAGGCCTCGACGATGCCGCGGGTGCGCTCGTACATCAGCCACATGCCGATCATATAGCCGCCGAGCCCGAAGAAGGCGAAATGACCGAGAGAGAGGATGCCGCAATAGCCCCAGACCAGATCCATCGCCACCGCCACCAGCGCCAGGCAGAGCGTCTTGCCCAGCGTCTTGACGAAGGAGGTGGAGATGAGAGCCACGCCGAACCCCTCGGAGAGCGCGGTGACCGCCAGGGTGAAGAAGGCCAGAAGCGCCAGGAAGACCAGGATCGACGGGTTGCGCAGGACGAAGGAGCGGTTCATGCCTGCGCCCTCCGGCCCCGGGATCGGTCCATTGAGTCGGTCCCCTGCCGCCCGGCCGCAGATCTCAGGCCACCTCTCACGCGGGATGAGGCCTGCGGTTTCCCCGGCACGCGCGGCGCGCGGAGGTGATCCTTGCAGGTGCTGATTTTGGGCGTGTTGGTCACGATAGACATGCTCAATCCCCCGCCGCGCGGCCCTTGAGCGCGATGATCCCGCGCGGCCGGAACTGGATGAAGATGATGATGAAGATGATCATGTAGGTCTGCGCCGCCAGCGTGTTGGACGGGTTCAGCCATTCGATGCCCTTCTGCAGGAAGCCGATCAGCGTGGCACCGGCGAGCGTGCCCCAGACATTGCCGACGCCGCCGACCACCACGGTCATGAAGCTCTGCACGATGTAATCCTGACCGAGCTCGGAGGTGACCTTGGCGAAGAGCCCGATGGCGACGCCGGCGATCCCGGCGATGCCGGAGCCGAGCCCGAAGGTCAGCATGTTGACCCGGTCGGGGTTGATCCCCATGGAGCCCGCCATCTTCGGGTTCTGGGTTACCGCCCGCGTCTCCAGCCCCAGCCGGGTCCGGTTCATGATCCAGAGGTAGATGGCCAGGAACACCAGCGCGAGGACGAAGATGGCGATGCGGATATAGGAGATCCCCACCACGTCGTTCAGCGCCCAGGCGCCGTCCAGCCACGCCGGGGCGGTCAGTGGCCGGGCCTGGGTGCCGAAGATGTTCTTGGCCAGCTGCTGCAGGGCGATGGAAATGCCGAAGGTTGCCAGCAGCGTCTCCAGCGGCCGGTGATAGAGCCAGCGGATCACCAGCCGCTCCATCGCCACCCCGGCGGCGAAGGTGACGGCGAAGGCCACCGGGATCGCCAGCAGGATCGACAGGGTGTAATCCGGCACGATCTGCTGGATCACATAGCCGGTATAGGCGCCCATCATGATGAATTCGCCATGCGCCATGTTGATCACCCCCATCACGCCGAAGGTGATGGCGAGCCCGATCGCGGCGAGGAAATAGATCGAGGCGAGCGACAGCGCATCCAGCGTCAGATCCAGCGCCTGGTTGACGCCGACGGTGGTGGAGATCGCCGCCAGCGTCTCGGCCGCCGCGTCGGTGATGGCGGCGGAGGGTTCGTCATAGACGGCCCAGAACCGGCCGGAGGCCACGGCGTCGGCCTCGGTCTGGCCCGGGGTGAAGGGGGCCACCACGCCCGCCTCGGCCAGCGCGGCATAGGCGCGGTCGCGGGCCGCCTGCGTGTCCAGCTGGCCGATCGGCACACCGCCGACCTTGCCGCCGTCGATATGGGCGATCAGCGTCGCCTTGCGCTCGGCGGCACCGGGCAGCGCAGGGGTGGCGCCGGCGGTCACCATCATCGCATGGGCCTCTGCCACGCTCAGCTCGGCGCCGCCGGGGCTGACCTGATGGGCGATATTGCCGACGGGCGGCTCGGGCGAAAACAAAACCTTGGTCGCCAGCAGCGGGTTCAGCGCGGCGCGCGCATCGACCCCGAGATCGCCCTTGAAGGAGCGGATCGCCGCCAGCCGTTCATTCTCCACGTCGGAAAAGCGGATGGTCAGCAGCCGCAGCGTGCGTTCCTTGGCGGCCTTGATCGCGGCATCCGTTTCGCCGGCGATGGATGCGGCGATGGCGTCGAGGTGCGAGGCCTCCGCATCGCGGGCGATGGCGTCCAGCGCCGCGCGGCGTTTCTCCGGGTCGGGGTCGGTCAGCTGGAAGCGCACCAGCGCCGCGCCGATCAGCCCGCGCACCCCGGAATTGGGTTTGAGCTGTTTCAGATCGTCATCCGGCACCGGCCCCAGATCGGCGCCGCTGTCGAAATCGTAAAGCTGCACGGTATCGCGGTCGATTTCCCGGCCACGAAAGAAATAGCCGTCGGTCTCGCGCTGCCACATCTCCTTGGCCTGCCAGCTCTCCAGCACGCTCTGTGCCTGGGGCAGGCCGGAGCCGGTGATGGCGTCGATCGCCTCGCCCACAGTCTTGCGCGAGCTTTTCTCGATCAGCGCGCGGTGCGCCTGCAGGACCGACTGGATCGGTCCGGCCGCGGTGTCCTGCGCCTGGCCGGGGGCCGGCACGAGGGCCGCACAGACAAGGGTCAGGCCCAGCAGCAGGCATGCGGGGAGGGCGACGATCCGGGATCGTATCGACATGGGCAGCAACGCTCGGAACAAGGGGCGGGAGGAGGTCCCGGGGACACGCACCGTGGCGGCCCCGGGTCATAAGCAGGATCAGTAGTTGGACTTGATCTGCACGCAGGTCTCGGTCTCGGTGTTGTACATACCGCAGCCCAGATCCTTCCAGTCCGACTTCAGCACCGCCGATTCCGGCAGGTAGTCGGTCCAGGCATCGCCCGGCACCGGATCGGTCTGGCTGAGGATGTCGAACTGGCCATCGGCCTGAATCTCGCCGATCAGCACCGGTTTGGACAGGTGATGGTTCACCCCCATCTTGGCGGTGCCGCCGGTGAGGTTGGGGAACTCCTGGCCCCACATATGTTCGCGCACCGCGTCCACGTCGGTGGTGCCCGCCTCGGTCACCGCGTTCACCCACATGTTGAAGCCGATGTAATGGGCTTCCATCGGGTCGTTCGTCACGCGGGTGTCGTCACCGATGAAGGCGTGCCATTCCTTGATGAAGGCGGCGTTGGCCTCGGTATCGGCGGACATGAAGTAGTTCCAGGCCGCCAGGTGGCCGACAAGGTTGGCGGTATCGAGACCGGAGAGTTCCTCCTCGCCGACAGAGAAGGCGACAACCGGGATATCGTCGGCGGAGACGCCGGCCGCGGCCAGTTCCTTGTAAAAGCCGATGTTGGCGTCGCCGTTGATGGTGGAGATCACGCCCACCTTCTTGCCGTCGGCCCCCAGCGCCACCACGTCGGCGACGATCTTGGACCAGTCGGAATGACCGAAGGGGGTATAGTTGACGAAGATATCCTCTGCGGCGATGCCCTTGGCCTTGAGATAGCTTTCCAGGATGTTGTTCGTGGTCCGGGGATAGACATAGTCGGTGCCCAGCAGCGCGAATTTCTCCACCCCGAGCTCATCCAGGAAGTAATCCGTTGCCGGGATCGCCTGCTGGTTCGGCGCCGCGCCGGTATAGAACACGTTCTTCGAGCTTTCCTCGCCTTCGTACTGGACCGGATAGAACAGCAGCCCGTTCAGCTCCTCGATCACCGGCAGAACCGATTTGCGCGACACCGAGGTCCAGTTGCCGAAGATCACATCGACATTATGGACTGTCAGCAGTTCGCGCGCCTTCTCGGCGAAGAGCGGCCAGTCCGAGGCCGGATCGACCACCACGGCCTCCAGCTCGCAGCCCAGGACCCCGCCTTTCTTGTTCTGCTGGTCCACCAGCATCAGCATGGTGTCCTTCAGCGTGGTTTCGGAAATCGCCATCGTTCCGGAGAGAGAGTGCAGCACCCCGACCTTGATTGGGCAATCGGCCGCAGCCGCCGCGGTGCTCATCGCCGCGAGCGCCGTGCCCGCGAACAGTGCGCGTTTCAGAAAAGTCATAAAATACTCCCCGCGAGGGCAAGACACAGGCTTGAATGCATGAAAATGCAACCTTAAATCTCCCCCGCAACTTCTTGTTGCACCTGTGTGGCGGCCGGTCTGGTTCCACCTCAGCATGGCCGTCACACGCCCTCCTTCATTATTTTTGTCGGGATCGCTCCCGGAGGGCAAAATCAGCGTCTGTTCAACATGGACATTCGGGCAATCCTGATGCGGGTCTGGGCGGCGTCGCGGCGGGGCGGTGCGTATTTCCTGGGCGATGGCGACGTATTTGCCCGCAAATTGATCTGAATTTGTCCGATCGCGCGGAGGCACGCCGGCGCGTACCTCCATTTGCACCCGGATCGGGCCATGGCCGGTCTGCCCCAGCCCGGGCCGCGACACGCCGCGTCACGGGCGCACAGCCAACGATCGCGGATGGCTCCTCCCTCCGCTTCGGCCTAGGATCGGCGCAAATCGAAAGGCCCGCAGATGAACGGAAAAGCAAAATTCAACATGTGGTACTGGGTCGCGGCCTTCTTCGCCGTGATGGCGATCCAGTATTTCTATGTCTCGGCAACCCAGATCGCCACGATCCCCTACAGCCAGTTCGAAACCTATCTCAAGGACGGCAAGATCACCGAGGTCGCGGTGTCGGACCGGTTCATCCAGGGCAGTTTCAAGGACCCGGTGGACGGCCGGCCGATGTTCGTGACCACCCGGGTCGATCCGCAGCTCGCCCAGGATCTGCAGCAGTACAATGTCGTGGTCACCGGCCAGATCGAAAACACCTTCCTGCGCGATCTGGCCTCTTGGGTGCTGCCGGTGTTGCTGTTCGTCGGCATCTGGATGTTCATGCTGAAACGGATGGGCGGGGGCGGCATGGGCGGCGGTCTGATGCAGATCGGCAAGTCCAAGGCCAAGGTCTATGTCGAGAGCGATACCGGTGTCACTTTTGCCGATGTCGCCGGTATCGACGAGGCCAAGGACGAACTGGTCGAGATCGTCGATTTCCTCAAGAACCCGGCCGATCACAACCGTCTGGGCGGGCGGATGCCGAAGGGGATCCTGCTGGTGGGCCCGCCGGGCACCGGCAAGACGCTGCTGGCCAAGGCCGTCGCCGGTGAGGCGGGGGTGCCGTTCTTCTCGATTTCCGGCTCCGAATTCGTCGAGATGTTCGTGGGGGTCGGGGCAGCCCGGGTGCGGGATCTGTTCGAGCAGGCGCGCCAGAAGGCGCCGGCGATCATCTTCATCGACGAGCTCGACGCCATGGGCCGGGCCCGTGGCATCGGGCCGATGGCCGGCGGCCATGACGAGAAGGAACAGACGCTGAACCAGCTTCTGGTCGAACTCGACGGGTTTGACAGCTCCTCCGGGCTGGTGCTGCTGGCGGCCACCAACCGGCCCGAGATCCTCGATCCGGCGCTGCTCCGCGCCGGCCGCTTCGACCGGCAGGTTCTGGTCGACCGGCCGGATCGGGTGGGGCGGGAGCAGATCCTGAAAATCTACATGGCCAAGGCCAGGATCGCCGCCGATGTGAAGCCCGAACAGATCGCAGCGCTGACGCCCGGTTTCACCGGCGCCGATCTGGCCAATCTGGTGAACGAGGCGGCGCTGCTGGCGACCCGGCGCAAGGGCGATGCGGTGACGATGGAGGATTTCAACAACGCCATCGAACGGATCATCGCCGGGCTGGAGAAACGCAACCGGCTGCTGAACCCGCGCGAGCGTGATATCGTTGCGCATCACGAAATGGGCCATGCGCTGGTGGCGATGACCCTGCCGGGGGTCGATCCGGTCCACAAGGTCTCGATCATTCCGCGCGGCATCGGCGCGCTCGGCTATACCATCCAGCGCCCGACCGAGGACCGCTTTCTGATGACGCGGGAGGAGCTGGAGAACAAGATGTGCGTGCTGATGGGCGGGCGCGCGGCGGAATGGGTGGTCTATTCTCACCTGTCCACCGGTGCCTCGGACGATCTGGTCAAGATCACCGATATCGCCCGCGCCATCGTCACCCGCTACGGCATGGACGAGCAGCTGGGTCATGTGGCGTTGGAACAGGACCGCCGCGCGTTTCTCGCCGGTGACCAGCCCTATTACGGCCCGCAGGAGCGCAGCTATTCCGAGGCGACGGCGGCGGCAGTGGATGCAGAGGTGCGCCGGATCATGGCCGGCGTCTTCGACCGCACCGTCGCCCTGCTGCAGGAGCGGCGCCCGGTCCTGGAACGCACCGCGGCGCTGTTGCTGGAAAAGGAAACGCTCTCAGCGGCTGAGATCAGGGCGGTGATCGACGCCGCCTGATCCGCCTCAGTCGCCGATCTTGGCCAGCCGGAACACGCCCTGGGCCCGGCTGCAGACGTCGCCGGCGGCATCGATCAGCTCGGCTTCCATGAAAAAGGTCTTGGCGCCGCCGCCGACCTTGCGGCTTTCGATCACCGCGCGGCCCGGGGTGAGCGCCTTGATGAACTGCGTGTTCATCGACAGGGTGACGCAGCGCCGACGCGGCGCGCCGCTCTCGCTGTAGGATGCACCCATGCCCATTGCGAAATCCAGCACCGTCATCGCGGCGCCGCCATGGGCGATGCCGAGGCCGTTCAGATGCTTTTCCTCGACCTCGAAGACCACCCGCGCAGCCCCCGGCGCCCAGGCGTCCAGGGTCACCCCGACCATCTGGTTGAAGGGGCCGAAATCCATCTCCGGCAGGCTGCTGTCCCAGATCTGCTCGCTCATGCTTTGCTCCCGTGTCGCGCCGACCCGACGCGTATAGGCGCAAAGCGCGCTCCGGTGCAACGGAACGTAGCGTCGGCCCGGGGTCTTTTCCGGCCGGCGAGATCACGGGGTGAGGCCGCGGCCCGAGGGCAAAGACCCTCAGGGTCCGGCCCTGTGGCTACCGCGCGCCCCCGGCGGTCAGTCCTGGAGTTCCGGCACCCGGATCGAGGGGATCGCCGCCAGCACCAGCGGCTCCAGCCCGGCGCCATCAGCGGCGGCATAGGCGCAAATCCGGGCGCGCATGCGCGGATCCCAGAAATCGTTGATGTGATCGGCGACCTGCTCGGCCTGCGTCCCCCCGGGTTGCGAGGCGAAGAAGGTGGCGATCTGATTGGCCATGGCGATCAGCTTGCGGGGGGGATTGGCATCGGCCTGATCAGGCGACATCGGTGGCTCCTGTCTCGATACGCTGCGGGTGGGCATAGAGGTCGAACCCGCCGCCGCGGGCAAAGGCGGCGAGCGTCAGACCGGCCTCTTCGGCCAGAGAGACCGCCAGCGCGGTGGGGGCGGAGACGGCGATCAGCACCGGGCAGCCGGCCATCACGGTCTTCTGCACCATTTCGACCGACACGCGCGAGGTGATGACGAAGGCCGATTGCGCCGGGTCCTGTCCGCCGCGCACCAGCGCGCCGATCAGCTTGTCGAGCGCATTGTGGCGGCCGACATCCTCGCGGGCACAGGTGATCCGGCCGTCGGGACCGAGCGCGCCGGCGGCATGGACCGCACGGGTGCGGTCGTGCAGCGGCTGCCAGTGGCGCAGCGTATCGCTGGCCTGCGCCACCTGATCGCGGTGCAGCCGCAGATTCGAGCGCAGCCGGGGCAGAGGCCGGATGGCCTGATCGATGGAATCGATCCCGCAGAGCCCGCAGCCCACCGGCCCGGCCATGCTGCGACGCCGCGCCGCCAGCACCTGGCCCTGCGCCCGGTTCAGCCAGAAGCGCGCCTCGATCCCCTTGGCGTGATGGGCAATCTCCAGTTCGGCGATCTGATCGGCGGTTTCGATGAAGCCCTCGGTCAGCGCGAAACCGGTGGCGAAATCCTCCAGATCGGTCGGGCTGGCCATCATCACCGCCTGGGTGGTGCCGTCGAAGACCATCGCCACCGGCACCTCTTCGGGCAGCGCCCGGGTTACCCGGCGGGCGCCGTCGCGCTGGACCGACAGGCCCGGGGCGGTGGAATGGGCGGGGCGGCGCATCGGCCTATTCCGCCGCCGGCAGGATGCGGCGGGATTTCTCCGCCTGGGCGCTATAGGCCTCCTGCCAGTCGCTCGGCCCGTTCGACGGGCTCACCTGCACCGCGGTCACCTTGTATTCCGGGCAGTTGGTGGCCCAGTCGGAATAGTCGGTGGTGATCACATTGGCCTGGGTCTCCGGGTGGTGGAAGGTGGTATAGACCACGCCGGGGCTGACCCGGTCGGTGATCAGCGCCTTCAGCGTGGTATCGCCCGAGCGCGAGGCCAGGCGGATCCAGTCGCCATCGCGGATGCCCCGAACCTCGGCGTCATGCGGATGGATCTCCAGCACGTCCTGATCGTGCCAGATCACATTCTCGGTCCGTCGGGTCTGGGCGCCGACGTTGTACTGGCTGAGGATCCGGCCGGTGGTCAGCAGCAGCGGGAAGCGCGGCCCGGTCTTTTCGTCCGTCGCCACATATTCGGTGATCATGAACCGCCCCTTGCCGCGCACGAAGCCGTCGACATGCATCATCGGCGTGCCCTCGGGGTGGGTCTCGTTACAGGGCCACTGGATCGAGCCTTTCTGATCCAGCAGATCGTAGGTGACCCCGGCGAAGCTGGGCGTGGTTGCGGCGATCTCCGCCATGATCTGCGACGGGTGAGTGTGGTGCCAGTCCGCCCCCATCGCATTGGCCAGCAGCTGGGTGACTTCCCAGTCGGCATATCCCGCCTTGGGGGCCATCACCTCACGCACGCGGTTGATCCGGCGCTCGGCATTGGTGAAGGTGCCGTCCTTTTCCAGGAAGGACGAGCCGGGCAGGAAGACATGGGCGTAATTCGCCGTCTCGTTCAGGAAGAGGTCATGCACGATGACGCATTCCATCGCCGCGAGGCCGGCAGCCACATGCTTGGTGTCCGGGTCCGATTGCAGGATGTCCTCGCCCTGGCAATAGAGCCCGCGGAACCGGCCCTCGACCGCGGCATCGAGCATGTTGTTGATCCGAAGGCCCGGCTCCGGATCGATCTCCACCCCCCAGGCGTCCTCGAAGATGGCGCGTACCTCGGGCAGTTTGACATGGCGATAGCCCGGCAGCTCATGCGGGAAGGAGCCCATGTCGCAGGAGCCCTGCACGTTGTTCTGACCGCGCAGCGGGTTCACGCCGACACCGGGCCGGCCCATGTTGCCGGTCAGCATCGCGAGGTTGGCGATACCCATCACGGTGGTGGAGCCCTGCGAATGTTCCGTCACCCCCAGCCCGTAATAGATCGCGCCATTGCCGCCCTTGGCGTAGAGACGCGCGGTGGCGCGCAGCTCTGCCGCCGGCACGCCGGTCAGCATCTCGGTCGCTTCCGGGCTGTGGCGCGGGTCGGCGACGAATTCGGCATATTGCTGGAATTCGTCCCAGTCGCAGCGCTCCTTGATGAAGCTCTCGTCGCAGAGCCCTTCGGTGACGATCACATGCGCCAGCGCGGTCACCACGGCGACATTGGTGCCGGGGCGCAGTGCCAGATGGTGGGCTGCCCGGACATGGGGCGATTTCACCAGGTCGATGCGGCGCGGATCGATGACGATCAGCTGGGCGCCCTGGCGCAGCCGCTTCTTCAGCCGCGAGCCGAACACCGGGTGGCCGTCGGTCGGGTTGGCGCCGATCACCAGCACCACGTCGGAAGCTTCGATACTGTCGAAATCCTGGGTGCCGGCGGAGGTGCCATAGGTCTGGCCCAGCCCGTAGCCGGTGGGCGAATGGCAAACCCGGGCGCAGGTATCGGTGTTGTTGTTCAGAAACACCGCGCGGGCCAGTTTCTGCACCAGATAGGTTTCCTCGTTGGTGCAGCGGCTGGAAGTGATCACCCCGACGGACCGGCGGCCGTATTTCTCCTGCAGCCCGCGCATCTTGGTGGCGGCGAAGCTCAGCGCCTCTTCCCAGCCGACCTCGCGCCAGGGCTGGTCGATGCTGTCGCGGATCATCGGCGACAGGATGCGGTCGGGATGGGTAGCGTAGCCATAGGCGAAGCGGCCCTTGACGCAGCTGTGGCCGCGGTTGGCCTTGCCGTGTTTCCACGGCGTCATCCGCACCAGCTGATCGCCCTGCATCTCCGCCTTGAAGGAACAGCCCACGCCGCAATAGGCGCAGGTGGTGATGACGGACCGGTCGGGCGTGCCCATCTCGATCACCGATTTCTCCTGCAGCGTCGCGGTCGGGCAGGCCTGAACGCAGGCGCCGCAGCTGACGCAGTCGGAGCTGAGGAAATCGTCGCCGGCCGCCCCGGGAGAGACGCGGCTGTCGAAGCCGCGGCCCTCGATGGTCAGCGCGAAGGTGCCCTGCACCTCTTCACAGGCGCGGACGCAACGGTTGCAGACGATGCACTTGCTGGGATCGTAGCTGAAATAGGGGTTGGAATCGTCCTTTGGCAGCCATTCCGGATTGGCTTCGCCGGAGGTGTTGCGCGCCTCGAAGTGATTGGCCAGCGCGCCGCCCTCGGGCGCGGCATAGCGCACGTCGCGCAGGCCCACGGCACCGGCCATGTCCTGCAGTTCGCAATCGCCGTTGGCGGCGCAAGTCAGGCAATCCAGAGGGTGGTCGGAGATATAGAGCTCCATCACCCCCTTGCGGATCTTGCGCACCTTGTCGGACTGGGTGTGCACCACCATGCCCGGATGCACCGGCGTGGTGCAGGAGGCCGGCGTTCCGCGTCGCCCCTCGATCTCCACCACGCAGAGCCGGCAGGAGCCGAAGGCGTCGAGGCTGTCGGTGGCGCAGAGTTTCGGGATCTGGGTGCCGATCTCTGCCGCCGCCCGCATCACCGACGTGCCCTCGGGCACCGTCACCTCGACCCCGTCGATGATCAGCGTGACCGGCTTGCCGTGTTTCTCGGGCGTGCCCATGTCGCGGGTGTCGTCCCAGGGGATGATGAAGTCTTTCATGCCACGCCTCCAACGGATTTGAGAACGACCGAGGATTGTGCCCGGCACCGAGCGGAAGCGCCCTCGCGCTCAGAAAAGAAATATGTGTCGCTGACAGAGAGGATCATTCCGCCGCCTCCTTCACCGTGCCGAACTCTTCCGGGAAGCGTTGCAGCGCCGACAGCACCGGATAGGGGGTGAACCCCCCCAGCGCGCAGAGCGAGCCGTCCTTCATCACCTCGCAGAGGTCGGTCAAGAGCGGCACCGCGCCAGTGTCACCGGCGGCAATCCGGTCCAGCGTTTCCACCCCGCGCACCGCGCCGAGCCGGCAGGGGGTGCATTTACCACAGCTCTCGACCGCGCAGAATTCCATCGCGAAGCGTGCCATGTGCAGCATGTCGGCGCTGTCGTCGAAAACCACCAGGCCGGCGTGGCCGATCAGCCCGCCCTGGCCGTCGAATTCCTCGTATCCGAAGGGGGTGTCGAAGTCGGCGGTGGCGAAATAGGCCCCGAGCGGGCCGCCGATCTGCACCGCCTTCACCGGCCGGCCGCTGGCGGTGCCGCCGGCGACATCGTTCACCAGCTCGCCCAGCGGCATGCCGAAGGCGGTTTCGAACAGCCCGCCGTATTTCACATTGCCGGCGATCTGCACCGGGATGGTGCCCTTGGACCGGCCGAGGCCGAAATCGGCGTAATGCTGCGCGCCCTTCTCGAAAATCACCGGCACGGTGGCCAGCGAGATCACGTTGTTGACCACCGTCGGCCGGCCCAGGAACCCTTCCAGCGCCGGCAGCGGCGGCTTGGCCCGGACCACGCCGCGCTTGCCTTCGAGAGAGTTCAGCAGAGAGGTTTCCTCACCGCAGACATAGGCGCCGGCGCCGACCCGCACCTCCATGTCAAAGCTGCGGCCAGAGCCCAGGACGGAGCTGCCCAGAACCCCATCGGCACGGGCGATGTCGATCGCCTGGCGCAGCAACTCGATCGCCACGGGGTATTCCGAGCGCAGGTAGACGTATCCCTTGGTCGCCCCGGTGCCGAGCCCGGCGATGATCATGCCCTCGATCAGGCAGAACGGATCGCCCTCGATGATCATCCGGTCGGCGAAGGTGCCGCTGTCGCCCTCATCGGCGTTGCAGACGATGTATTTCTGCGACGCATGGGCCATGCGCACGGTGTCCCACTTGATGCCGGTGGGAAAGCCGGCGCCGCCACGGCCGCGCAGGCCGGAGGTCTTGACCTCGTCGACCACGGCCTCTGCCGTCATTCCCAGCGCCCGGCGCAGACCGGAGAGCCCGCCATGCGCCTGATAGTCAGCCAGCGACAGCGGATCGGTCAGCCCGCAGCGGGCGAAGGTCAGCCGGGTCTGGCGGGCGAAGAACGGCATGTCCTCGACCCGGCCCAGCGTGTCCAGGGTGCGGTCCAGCAGGGCGGGAACCTCGGCCGGGGTCAGCGGCCCGTAGGCCAGCCTTTCGCCACCGTCTTCGACCTCCACCAGCGGTTCCAGCCAGACCATGCCGCGGGTGCCGTTGCGGATCAGCTCGATCTCGAGCCCGCGCGCCTCGGCCTCTGCCGCGATGGCGGCCGCGACCTCATCTGCGCCGAGCGCCTTGGCGGCGCTGTCGAGGGGGACGTAAATCTTCATGCCTCGATCTCCCCGATGATGCGGTCGAGCCGGTCGGCATCGACCCGGCCCAGCAGCTTGCCGTCGACCATCGCCGCCGGCCCGCAGGCGCAGAGCCCCAGGCAATAGACCGGCTCCAGCGTCACCGCGCCGTTCTCGGTGGTTCCGTGCCACTCCACCCCCAGGCGGGCGAGGGCATGATCGGCCAGCGCCGCCCCGCCCATCGCCTGACAGGCCTCGGCCCGGCAGATCTTCACCACGTGGCGGCCGGCGGGCAGGCTGCGGAAGTCGTGATAGAAGGAGATGACCCCATGCACTTCCGCCCGGGAAATGTTCAGCGCCGCGGCGATCAGCGGCACAGCCGCCACCGGCACGATCCCGTAGGCGTCCTGCAGGGCGTGGAGGATCGGCAGCAGCGGCCCTTCCAGATGCAGTTGCGCGTCGATGAGAGACTGGATCTCGTCCACCTCTGGCTGCGGGATGTCCCGTGGCATGATGTTTCGCACTCCGAATGTCTTGGCACTGCTCTGCGACGGGATGCCATGTGGATCAATATCCAAGTTTCGTCAGCCGATAGATGATATCTATCGTCGTGAGCGCCTCAATCGTGCCGCCGCAGCGCCTCGGCCAGTTTCAGCAGCGCCTGCAGCACCGGGGTCGCCGGGTCCTGCTGCGGCGCGATCATCCCCACGGCCGGCCGACTGCCGCGCCGCTCGATCGGGATCAGCGCCAGATCGTGGCCGGCGGCGGTGAACCGGGCCATATCCTCGGGCAGGATGGTGGCGAAAGGGCCGTTCAGCACGGTATTGACCATGACGATGGTGGAATTCGATTCCACCCGCACCTCGGGCGTCACCCCGGCCTCCATCAGGTTGCGATTGATGATCCGCCGGTTCTGCATGTCCGGGGTCAGCAGGCACAGCCGCTGCCCCGACAGCTCGGCCCAGGCGATTGTGTCGCGCTGCGCCATCGGGTGGTGCCGCGGACAGACCAGCGCGTAGTCCTCGCGATAGAGCTCGCGGCTTTCCATCCGACCCAGCGGTTCGTTGTCGAGATAGGTGATCCCGGCATCGACATCGAGGTTGTCGAGCATCTGCAGGATCTCGCCGGACGACCGCGACAGCACGGTGAAGCTGACATTGGGGTGACGCTCGGAATAGCCGGCGGTCAGCCGGGCCGCCCAGGTCAGGGCGGTGGGGATCACCGCGATGCGCAGATGCCCCGACAGCCCGGCGTGGGAGGCGCGCATCTCGTCGCGCAGGCGGCGGCTGTCGCCGACGATGCGCCGAGCCCAGTCCAGCGCCCGCTGCCCCTCCGGCGTCAGCCCGCCATAGCGCGAGCCGCGCTGCACCAGCCGCACGCCCAGCTGTTCCTCCAGCCGGCGGATCCCGGCGGAGAGCGTCGGCTGGGTGATCCCCAGCGTTTCGGCGGCGCGGCCGAAGTGCTTTTCCTTGGCCAGCGCCAGCAGCATCTCCAGCTTGTCTATCATCGCAAGGTCCTATCGAAATTCAGGTATGCGATAGTAAAATATGATGCATGGGTGGCGAACGTCCAGTGCGGTGAGGGCCGGCGCCCGGCGGGGCAGGGGCCCGCCGCCGGAACCGGCGCCGGCGCGGAGGCGGTCCGGCAGCGCTTCGATTCGGCGCGGGCGGCGGGAAATGCCGCAGCGCGGCGCCACCGCACCTTGATCCATGACAGATCCGTTCACGGCTAACGTCACGTTATCGTGAACAGCGCCGTGATCTGAGCGAAACATCGCCGTCCGCTAAAATAGGTGGAAAACCGGGGTATTTTCCCGAAATGCGGATTTTCAGCGCGTTCGGGCCCGCGCACGACGCCCGGGTCGGATCGGCGCAGGAAAAGGGGGTGCGGCGCTCCGCCGCAGTGCGGCACTGATTGCAGCCCCTTAGGCCCCGCACATTCACTCGCGATCCCGATTGCCGCTTGGCCCTTGCTTGCTCTTCGGCACTTCGGACAAGACCAAGAGGCTCAACTTGAAACTCAAGAAACCCCTGCTGGCAATCGCAGGCGCCTTTGCGCTTTCGGGCTGCCAGTACCATGTCCTCGCGCCGCGGGGTTGGGTCGGGGGTCAGGAACGCGACCTCCTGATCATCTCGACCCTGCTGATGCTGATCGTGATCATCCCCGTCCTGGTGATGTCGGTCTATTTCCCGCTGAAATACCGCGCCGAGCGGCCCGACACCTCGGATTACGATCCCAGTTTCGAGCATTCCAACAAGCTCGAAGCGGTGATCTGGGGGGTGCCGATCCTGATCATCGTGGCTCTGGGCTGGTACACCTACGTCTATACCCACCGGCTCGACCCCTATCGTCCGCTCGATCATCTGGAGGCCGGCAAGCCGGTTGAGGTCCAGGCGGTCTCGCTGGACTGGAAATGGCTGTTCATCTACCCGGAATTCGGCGTCGCTTCGGTCAACGAGCTGCCGATCCCCGCCGGCCGGCCGATCAACTTCAGCCTCAGCTCCTCGACGGTGATGAACACGCTGTCGATCCCCGCGCTCGGCGGCATGGTCTATTCCATGGCCGGGATGGAGACCAAGCTGCACCTGATCGCCGATCACACGGGCACCTATCCGGGCCGCTCGGCGCATTATTCGGGGCCGGGTTTCTCGCATATGACCTTCAACACCCTGGCGATGAGCGACGAGGACTTCCTGGCCTGGGTCGCCAAGGCCAAGTCCGAGGGCGAGCCGCTGACCCGCGCCAGCTATCTGACGCTGGAGCAGCCCAGCATCGCCACCCCGGTGCGCTACTACGGGTCGGTCGAAGACGGGCTCTTCGAACGGGTCGTCGGCATGTGCGTCGAGGACAACAAGGTCTGCATGGGTGACATGATGATGCAGGACATGATGGGGGGCGGCGGTCTGGCCGGCATCCCGAATGCCGCCGCCTATGATTACGACCGCAAGCGCGCCATCGACGGGTTCGGCAACCCGGTCGATCTGCCCTCGAACCTTCCGGAGCTGGACACGCATGCCTTCCTCTTCTCGCCCGAGGAGATCTGCAGCGTGACGCCCAAGGAGACCAAGACCAATGTCAACTGAACAGATACAACCGGCCGAGACCTTCTCGCCGATTTTCGGGCGGCTGACGCTCGATTGGATCCCCTACCACGAGCCGATCCTGATCGGCACCTTCGCCGGCATCGCGTTTGGCGGGCTGGTGGTGCTGGTGCTGATGACCTACTTCCGGCTCTGGATGCCGCTGTGGAAGAACTGGGTCACCAGCGTCGACCACAAGAAGATCGGCATCATGTACATGGTGCTGGGCTTCATCATGCTGATCCGCGGCTTTGCCGACGCGCTGATGATGCGCGCCCAGCAGGCGATGGCCGCCGGCGGGGCAGAGGGCTATCTGCCGCCGCACCACTTCGACCAGGTCTTCACCGCGCATGGCGTGATCATGATCTTCTTCGTGGCGATGGTCTTCGTCACCGGCATCATGAACTATGTCATGCCGCTGCAGATCGGCGCCCGTGACGTGGCCTTCCCCTTCCTCAACAACTTCTCCTTCTGGATGACGGTTGCCGGCGCGCTGCTGGTCAACGTCTCGCTGTTCATCGGGGAATTCGGACGCGTCGGCTGGCTCGCCTTCCCGCCGTTGTCGGGGCCGAGTTTCAGTACCGGACCGGGGATGGATTACTACCTCTGGTCGCTGCAGATCGCCGGGGTCGGCACCACGCTGTCGGGCATCAACCTGATCGCCACCATCCTGAAGATGCGGGCGCCCGGGATGAAGCTGATGGACATGCCGATCTTCGCCTGGACCACGCTGATCACCAACGTGCTGATCGTGGTGGCCTTCCCGGTGCTAACCGCCACCCTGGCGCTGCTGACGCTCGACCGCTATCTCGGGTTCCACTTCTTCACCAATGACTTTGGTGGGAACGCGATGATGTACATCAACCTGATCTGGATCTGGGGTCACCCGGAGGTCTATATCCTGATCATCCCCTGCTTCGGGGTGTTCTCGGAAATCGTGTCGACCTTTTCCGGCAAACCGATCTTCGGCTACAAGACCATGGTCTGGGCCACTGCCTGCATCATGATCCTGTCGTTCGTCGTCTGGCTGCACCACTTCTTCACCATGGGGTCGGGCGCCAATGTGAACACCTTCTTCGGGATCACCACGATGATTATCGCGGTGCCGACGGGTGTGAAGATCTTCAACTGGCTCTTCACCATGTACAAGGGCAAGGTCCGGCTCGAAGTTCCGATGCTCTGGACCATCGGCTTCCTGATCACCTTCACCATCGGTGGCATGACCGGGGTTCTGCTGGCGGTGCCGCCGGTCGACTTCCAGCTGCACAACACGCTGTTCCTGATCGCGCACTTCCATAACGTGATCATCGGCGGGGTGGTCTTCGCCGTCTATGCCGCCGTCACCTACTGGTGGCCCAAGGCCTTCGGCTTCCGGCTCAGCGAGAAATGGGGGCGTCGCAGCTTCTGGTTCTGGTTCACCGGCTTCTACTTCGCCTTCATGCCGCTCTATGCGCTGGGGCTGATGGGGGCGACCCGCCGGGTCAACATGTACCCCGATGCCGGCTGGCAGCCCTATTTCATCGTCGCGGCCTTCGGCGCCTTCCTGATCCTGCTGGGCATCGTGTCGACCTTCATCAACTTCTACGTGTCGATCATGAACCGCAAGGCGCTCGCCTGTGGCAACGACCCCTGGGATGCCCGGACCCTGGAATGGGCCACCCAGTCGCCGCCGGCGCCCTATAACTTCCCGCAGGACATCACCGTCCGCGGCCGGGAAGAGTTCTGGCGGATGAAACAGGAAGGTTTCAGCTGGTCGACCAACTATGCGCCGATCCATATGCCCAAGGGCACCGCAACCGGTGTTCTGCTGGCCGCCGGCGCCCTGGTCTTCGGCTTTGCCATGGTCTGGTACATCTGGTGGCTGGCGCTGCTGAGCTTCCTCGGCATGCTGGTGATCGGTATCGGCCATACCTTCAACTACAACCGCGACTACTACATCCCCGTCGATGAAGTCGCCGCGACCGAAGCAAAAGGAGCCATGGCATGAGCCCGCTCGACGTGACCCAGCCCGCCCCCGCAACGGGGGCCGGCGCTGCCGCGGGCCATGACGCCCACGGCGGTCATCACGCCAGCCCGACGCCGATCGGGTTCTGGATCTACCTGATGAGCGACTGCATCATCTTCGGTGCACTCTTCGCCACCTATGCTGTGCTGGGCTATAACTATGCCGGCGGTCCGGGGCCCAAGGATCTGTTCGAACCCGGCTTCGTGGCGGTGGAAACCGCGCTGCTGCTGTTCTCCTCGATCACCTTCGGGCTGGGCATGCTGCAGGCCGACAAGGGCCGGTTGAACGGCACGCTGATGTGGCTGGTGGTGACCGGCCTGCTCGGCGCCGGCTTCATCGCGATGGAGATCTACGAGTTCCGCCACCTGATCCATATTGGGGCAGGGCCGGACCGCTCGGCCTTCCTGTCGGCCTTCTTCGTGCTGGTCGGCACCCACGGTCTGCACGTGACCGGCGGTCTGATCTGGCTGATCACCCTGGTGATCCAGCTGCGCATGCACGGGCTGATCGGCGCCAACATGCGCCGTCTGGGCACGCTCAGCATGTTCTGGCACTTCCTCGATCTGGTGTGGATCGGGGTGTTCTCCTTCGTCTATCTGGTGAGGCTGATCTGATGAGCGACCATACCCAACACGCCAGCCACGGCACCATGGGCCGGCTGATGATCGGCTTCGCCCTGGCGGCGATCCTGACCATCATTCCCTTCGCCCTCGTCATGGGCGAGGTCGAGATGGAGCGCACCACGCTGATCGGCATCATCATGGGCCTGGGCGCGGTGCAGATCATCGTGCATCTGGTCTATTTCCTGCATGTCAGCGGCGATTCCGAAGAGGGCTGGACCCTCGGTTCGACGTTGCTGGCCATCATCATCCTGTTCATCGTGCTGGCGGGCTCGCTCTGGGTCATGCACAACATGAACGTGAACATGATGCCGATGCCCGACATGGATCAGATGCTGAACCTGCAGTCGCAGCAGGGCTGATCCGACGCGGACGCAATCACCGCCGGGGCCGCGCGTCGGCCCCGGCGTTTTTCATGGAGAGACCCGATGCAGAGCCTGCGCTGGCCCCGGCTGATCGTCCTGACCCTGATCGCGCTGATCGGCGTGGCGGGGTTTTCCCGTCTCGGCATCTGGCAGGTGCATCGCCTGCACTGGAAGCTCGACCTGATCGAACGGGTCGACAGCCGCATTCACGCCGATCCCGTCGCCGCCCCCGGGCCGGAGGCCTGGGACGGGCTAACCGCGGAGAGCGCCGAATACACCCGGGTGCGGCTGAGCGGCCGGTTCCTGAACGATCAGACGGTGCTGATCTATACGCCCTCGGACTACGGGCCGGGCGACTGGGTGCTGACCCCGCTGCTGCGCGACGACGGCACCATCGTGATGATCAACCGCGGCGTGGTGCCGGAGGCGCGGGCGCAGGCCGGCGACTATGACATCGAGACCGGCGAGGTCACCGTCACCGGGCTGTTGCGGATGTCCGAGGACCGAGGCTGGCTGTTTTCCCGCAAGAACGATCCCGAGAACGGCAACTGGTATCGCCGCGACATCGGCTCGATCACCCGCGCCAAGGGATACGAGCGGGCGGCGCCCTATTTCGTCGATGCGGAGCTGGGCGATCCCCAGGCCTGGCCAAGGGGCGGGCGAACCGTGGTCAGCTTCCGCAACTCGCATCTGAGCTATGCGATCACCTGGTTCACCCTGGCGGTGGTGGTACTGGCCGGCTACGGGCTGGTGATGGCCCACGAACTGCGCCGTCGCTGAGGGCAGATGGCCACTCCGGCGCCGCATCACAGCGCGCCGGAGCACAGGTCCTTTTCACGCCGCCATGCGCAGCAAAGACGGACGCACATTCCCGCCGGGCGGTGGTCTATATGCTTGAAAAGCCCAATAATACTGGAGTTTGGCACCAACGCCCCAGGGCGTTGTGGCGGAGAGACAGGGATTCGAACCCTGGGTGGGCTTGCACCCACAACGGTTTTCGAGACCGCCCCGTTCGACCACTCCGGCACCTCTCCGCGGGGGTCTGTGGGGGGTGCGTTTAAAGGCAACCGCAGACCGTTGCAAGGGCCCTTTTGGGCAGGCTTTCGCTTTTCTTGGATTTTCCGTTGCCGGGCGGCGAAAATCTCTTACCTTTCAGTCATGAGCCAGCCCCACACCGCCCGTTTCGCCCCGCTTTTCCCGCTGCCGCTGCGGCATCTTCTGCCGCGGGTCACGATGTTCGCCCTCGCTCTGGCCGTGACCCTGGCCTGCCTGTTCCTGCCTCAGGCCGGGCAGGCCGCCGACCGGCAGCGGATCGAGGCCTTTCTGAAGGTGACAGGATTCGATGTGGCGCTGGACAGTATCGCGCTCTCGGCCTCGGCCGCGCCGAAGATGCTGGGGGTAGATCCCGGTGCCTTCGGGTCGGAGTGGGAACGGCTGTCGCAGGAGGTCTTCGATCCCAAGACGATGCGCACCATGGCGCTGGAGCTGCTGGAACCGACGCTGAGCGACAACGCCTTGGCCCATGCGGCGGAGTTCTACGCCTCCGATCTCGGCCAGCGGCTGGTGGCAGCGGAGAATGCCTCGCAACAGCGCAGCGACGACCAGGCCAAGAAGGCCGAGGGCGAGACGATTCTGGACGACCTGCGGCAGAGCGATCCCGAGCGGGTCGCCCGGCTGCAGCAGATGACCGATGCGACCGGGGCGGACGAAACCAGCCTGCGGGCGCTGCAGGAGATCCAGTTCCGCTTTCTGATGGCCGCCAGCGCCGCCGGGGTGGTGGAACTGCGCACCGATGCCGACGGGCTGAGGGCGCTGCTGAAACGCAATGAGGCCGAGCTCAGGGCGGCGATCCGCGCCTCGGCTCTGGCGGGGGCGGCCTATACCTATCGCGATTTCACCACCGCTGAGATCGCCAGCTATACCGAAGCGCTGAAAACCCCGGAGATGCAAAGCGTCTACGAGCTGCTCAGCGCGGTGCAGTTCGAAATCATGGCCAACCGCTTCGAGGCGCTGGCGGCGCGGATGGCGGGGCTGCGGCCCGGTCAGGATATCTGAGCGATGCGGCGCCGGGGATCCTCCCTGATCGTGGTGCTGCTCATCGTCGCCGGGCTGGCGATGGCGCCGGCGCGGGGGATGGCGGCGGATCTGGCCCAGCTCCTGCGGCTGCCGGATCTGGCCGAGGCGCTGCGGCAGGAGGGACTGCAGGACGGTGCCGCATTGGATCGGGAGATGCTGGAGGGGCAGGGCGGCAGCTACTGGGCCTCAGAGCTCGACCGGATTTACGATGCCGGGCGGATTCAGGCGGCGATGCGCGCGGCGCTGCAGGACGGGCTGACCCCGGCCGAGATTGCCGCCACCGAGGGCTTCTTCGGCTCCGATCTGGGGCAGCGGGTACTGGGGCTGGAAATCTCCGCCCGCGTGGCCATGCGCGACCCGGATGTGGAGACCGCCGCGCGGGACAGGCTCGCCACCCTGCGCCGCGCCGGCGATCCCCGGCTCGCCGCGGTGGGCCGGTATATCGCGGCGATGGATCTGATCGACCGCAATGTCGCCAGCGCGCTCAACAGCAATTTCGCCTTCATGCGCGGGCTGTCGCGCGGCGGCGCCATCGAGGCCGGCGATGCCATCCTGCTGGACCAGGTCCGGGCGCAGGAGGCAGAGACCCGCGATCAGGTCGACAGCTGGCTGACGGCCTATCTGCTGCTGTCCTACACGCCGCTGTCGGACGCCGAGCTGACACGCTATACCGATTTCGTCGAAAGCCCGGCGGGGCAGGCGGTGAACAAGGCGCTGTTCAGCGGCTTCGCCCGGCTCTATGAGGAGATCTCCTATACCCTCGGGCTGCGGCTGGCCGGGGCTCTGGCCTCAAGCCGGCTGTAGCGGCCGAAACGACCTGCTGCCGCGCCCCGGAACACCGGTTGACATCACGGCTTGACATGGCAGGGCGATCTGTCCATAAGCGCGCATCCCGGCCCGTCACTGGCGCGCCGGGTTTCTCTATCATGACGCTCCGAAAGGGGCGCGCTGTCCGACGGTGGACCGGGATCGTCCCGGACCGCAACACCCCGGAGCGGGGACCACAGGACGCGGCAACGAAAAGGAATGACCCATGTTCGCGGTCCTCAAGACCGGTGGCAAGCAGTATAAAGTCCAGGCGGGCGACGTGCTCCGCGTGGAAAAACTGGCTGCCGATGCCGGCGAGAAAGTTCAATTCAATGACGTGCTGATGCTGGGTGGCGACGCCCCCGTCGTCGGTGCGCCCTTCGTTGCCGGGGCTGCCGTGCAGGCCGAAGTGATCGATCAGATCAAGGGTGACAAGGTCATCCACTTCGTGCGTCGTCGCCGGAAGCACTCCAGCAAACGTACCAAGGGCCACCGTCAGAAGCTGACGCTCGTCAAGATCACCGAGATCCTGACCTCGGGTGCAGACGCCACCGGCGTCAAGGCTGCCACCGGCAAGGGCGCTGTTGCCGCCTCCGCCGCTCCGGCTGCCGCTCCCGCCGCTGCCGCTGGCGACGATCTGACCCAGATCACCGGCGTCGGTCCCGCAGCTGCCAAAAAGCTGAACGAGGCCGGCCTGACCAGCTTCGCCCAGATCGCAGCCTTGTCGGAAGACGCGATTGCTGCTATCGACGCGGTCAAAGTGAAGCCCGAGTGGGTCGAACAGGCCAAAGAGCTGGCCCAGGGCTAAGGAGACAGACGAATGGCACACAAGAAAGCTGGCGGTTCTTCCCGCAACGGTCGCGACTCTGACGGTCGCCGCCTCGGCGTGAAACTGTATGGCGGCCAGGCCGTCATCCCGGGCAACATCATCGTGCGTCAGCGCGGCACCAAGTTCTGGCCGGGCGAAGGCGTTGGCATGGGCAAAGATCACACCATCTTTGCAACCACCGACGGCGCCGTGAAGTTCCACAAGGGCCTCAAGGGCCGCACCTTCATTTCGGTCCTGCCGGTGGCGGAGGCCGCTGAGTAAGCCGTAACCTGAAGGGTTCAAGAACTTAGGGGGATCGGCGAAACCGCCGGTCCCCTTTCTCGTTTCAGCCGCCGGGGCACGAGCCTGCCCCTTGCGGCGAGGACAGTGGAAAAACATATGAGTGTCACGGTTTACTGCAAAACCGGTCCCAAGGCCCTGTGATGTTCGGAGGAGGAACAGACAGATGAAGATGGATCAGATCAGTGCGCTGCCGGTCATCGAGACCGACCGTGTTACGCTGCGCCCGCTGCGGCGGTCGGACATGGGGCTTATTGCGCTCTATGCCGGTGACGCGCGGGTGGCGAAGATGACCACCTCGATCCCGCATCCCTATCCGCCCGGCGCGGCGGAGGCCTTTGTCACCCGGGCGATGTCGCCCGAGTCGGAAGCCGACGTCTGGGCCATCGACGGGACCAAGTCCGGCGAGGGTGAGCTCCTGGGCCTGATCAATCTGAAGAAGATGGATCGCAACCAGTCCGAAGTCAGCTACTGGGTGGCGCCGCTGTTCTGGAACACCGGCATGGCGTCCGAGGCGGTGGAAGGGCTGATCGCGGCCAATCCGCTGAAGAACGCCACCATGTTCGCCAGCGTGTTCCAGGACAACCCGGCCTCGGCCCGGGTGCTGACCCATTGTGGTTTTGCCTATCTGGGCGATGCCGAAATCTATTCGGTGGCGCGCGATGCCACTGTACCCACCTGGACCTACAGCCGAAAACTCTGATTGAGGCTGGATGGTCCTTTGCGTTAGGGAACGCTCATGAAATTTCTCGATCTCGCAAAGGTCTACATCCGGTCCGGTGCCGGGGGGAACGGATGCATCAGCTTCCGGCGTGAAAAGTTCATCGAATACGGCGGGCCGGACGGCGGTGACGGCGGCAAAGGCGGCTCTGTCATTGCCGAGGCCGTGGACGGGCTGAACACGCTGATCGATTTCCGCTATCAGCAGCATTTCTTCGCTCAGAACGGCCAGTCCGGCATGGGCCAGCAGCGCACCGGCAAGGACGGCAGCGACATCCTGCTGAAGGTTCCCGTCGGCACCGAGATCCTCGATGAGGACCAGGAGACGGTGATCGCCGATCTCTCCACCCTGGGCGACCGCATCGTGCTGGCGCGCGGCGGCAACGGCGGCTTCGGCAACCTGCATTTCAAGACCGCCACCAACCAGGCGCCGCGCCGCGCCAATCCCGGGCAGGAGGGCATCGACCGCACCATCTGGCTGCGGCTGAAACTGATCGCCGATGCCGGTCTGCTGGGGCTGCCCAATGCCGGCAAGTCGACCTTCCTCGCCGCCACCTCCAACGCGCGGCCGAAGATCGCGGATTACCCCTTCACCACGCTGCACCCGAACCTGGGTGTCGTCGGCGTCGACGGGGTGGAATTCGTGGTGGCCGACATCCCCGGGCTGATCGAGGGCGCCTCGGAAGGCCGCGGGCTGGGCGATCTGTTCCTGGGCCATGTCGAACGCTGCGCCGTGCTGCTGCATCTGGTCGACGGCACCTCTCCCACGCTGGTCGAAGATTACGAGACCATCATCGGCGAGCTTGAGGCCTATGGCGGAGATCTCGCCGACAAGCCGCGGGTGACCGTGTTGAACAAGGTCGATGCCCTCGACGAGGAAGAGCGCGCGCTGGCCCGGGAGATGCTGGAAGAGGCCGTCGGCGGCCCGGTCCTGACCATGTCCGGCGTCAGCCATGAGGGCGTGACCGAGGTGCTGCGCGCCCTGCGCGCGCGGATCGACGACGACCGGCTGCGCCACAAACCTCAAGAGGAGGCCGCACCGTGGCAACCCTGAGCGACGCGCAGCGCGTCGTCGTCAAGATCGGCTCCGCCCTGCTGGTGGATCGGGTCAGCGGCGATCTGCGCAGCGCCTGGCTGAAATCGCTGGCCGCAGATGTCGCGGTGCTGAAGGCGCGCGGCATGGATGTGATCCTGGTCTCCTCCGGTTCGATCGCGCTGGGGCGCGGCGTGCTGGGATTGCCCCGGGCCGAGCTGGCGCTGGAACAGTCGCAGGCCGCCGCCGCGGTGGGCCAGATCCGGCTGGCCCGCGCCTATGAGGAGGTGCTGGGGCCGCATGACATCACCACCGCCCAGGTGCTGGTGACGCTGGAGGACAGCGCCGACCGCCGCCGGTATCTCAACAGCCGGGCGACGCTGGAGACGCTTCTGGGCTATGGCGTGGTGCCGATCGTCAACGAGAACGACACCATCGCCACCGACGAGATCCGCTATGGCGACAACGACCGGCTGGCGGCTCAGGTCGCCGTCACCGTCGGCGCCGATCGGCTGATCCTGCTCTCCGATGTCGATGGCTTCTATACCGCCAACCCCAACGACGATCCCGACGCACATCGCTATGACGTGATCGAGGAGATCACGGCGGAGATCGAGGCGATGGCCGGCGATGCCGGATCCGGCCTGTCCAAGGGCGGGATGAAGACCAAGCTGCTGGCGGCGCAGACCGCCACCGCCGCCGGCTGCGCCATGGCAATCACCGAAGGGTCGCGGATGAACCCGCTGCAGGGGCTGGAAGCCGGCGCGCCGGCGACCTGGTTCACCGCGCAGATGGATCCGCAGACCGCGCGCAAGGGCTGGATCGGCGCGATGAAGCCGCGCGGGCTGATCACCATCGATGCCGGTGCCGCCCGGGCGCTTTGCAACGGCAAGAGCCTGCTGCCCGCCGGGGTCACCCGGGTGGAGGGCGATTTCGGGCGTGGCGATCCGGTCGCCATCCTCGATCACAACGGCCACAAGATGGGCCAGGGGCTGAGCCGCTATACCGCGCTCGAGGCGGAGAAGATCCGCGGCCACCACTCGGCCGAAATCGAAGAGGTTCTGGGCTACCCCGGCCGGGCGGCCCTGATCCACCGCGACGATATGGCGGTGTAAGACTGATTGATACTGCATTGAAACGAAAGGCAGATGCGATGAAAGACAGCGTGACCATCCCCGCCCTGATGGCAGAGATCGGCGCCCGGGCCAAAGCGGCCGCGGCAGAGCTGGCTTTCGCACCAGCCGCCCGCAAGACCGCTGCGCTGGAGGCTGCCGCAGATGCGATCTGGGCCCGGCGCGACGAGATCATCGCCGCGAATGCCAAGGATCTGGACTATGGCCGCGACAAGGGGCTGAGCCCGGCGATGATGGACCGGCTGATGCTGGACGAGACGCGGATCCGGGGCATTGCCGACGGGCTGCGGACCGTCGCCGCCCAGACCGACCCGGTCGGTGCGGTGGTGGCCGAATGGGACATGCCCTCGGGCCTGCACATCGAGCGGGTGCGCACCCCCCTGGGGGTGATCGGCGTGATCTACGAAAGCCGGCCCAATGTGACGGCGGATGCCGGGGCGCTCTGCCTCAAGGCCGGCAACGCGGTGATCCTGCGCGGCGGCTCGGAGAGCTTTCATTCCTCGACCCTGATCCACGCCTGTCTGGTCGACGGGCTGACCGCCGCCGGCCTGCCCGCCGATGCGATCCAGCTGGTGCCGACGCGCGATCGGGCGGCGGTGTCCGAGCTGCTGACGATGACCGATTACGTCGATGTGATCGTGCCGCGCGGCGGCAAGGGGCTGGTGGGCCTGGTCCAGCGCGAGGCGCGGGTGCCGGTCTTCGCCCACCTCGAAGGGATCGTGCATATCTACATCGACAAATCCGCCGATCTGGACAAGACGCTGAAGGTGGTGATGAACGCCAAGACCCGGCGCACCGGCATCTGCGGCGCCGCCGAATGCCTGCTGGTGCACGAGGATGTGGTCGAGACCATCGGCAAGCCGGTGATCGCGGCGCTGGTCGCGGCGGGGGTCGATGTCCATGCCGCCGGCGCCCTGGCCGAGGTCGAGGGCACCCGGCGCGCCACCGAGGACGACTGGGGGCAGGAGTTCCTGGATATGGTCATCGCCGCCAAGCCGGTGGCAGATATCGATGCCGCCATCGCCCATATCCGCCGTTACGGCTCCAATCACACCGATTGCATCATGACCGAGGACAGCGCGGCGGTGGGGCGGTTCTTCGAACGGCTCGACAGCGCCATCCTGATGCACAATGCCTCGACCCAATTCGCCGATGGCGGCGAGTTTGGCATGGGGGCTGAAATCGGCATCGCCACCGGCAAGATGCATGCCCGGGGCCCCGTCGGGGCGGAGCAGCTGACCAGCTTCAAATATCTGGTCACCGGCGACGGCACCGTCCGGGGCTGACCCGCGGCCTTGGCAAACCGGCGTGTGCGCCCCGGGCCCCAGGGACCGGGGGCGCACCACCGGGCCGGTCAGAACCGAAGGATCAGCGCCTCGTCCTGCTGCACCGCCTCGATCTGCCGGCCGGCCTGTTCGGCGGCGGCCGGCATCAGCAGATACTGGATCCGCGCCGGCACCGGGGTGACCCGATCGCCACCGCCCTCCAGCCAGGCCCAGAGCCCGGGATCGACGGCGATCCGCTCCGCCCGGGCGGTCAGGGTCCAGCGACCATGGGTTTCCGCCACCTCGATGCTGCCGCCACGGGGCAGGGCGGCCTCCAGGCACAACAGGCCGAGACAGGCCAGTTTCACCTCTGACCGGCTGCGCGCGCCATCGGGCTGCCAGTCGTAGCTCATGCGCCCCTCGCGCGCGATCTGCTCCAGCATCGCGGCGATATCCGCGCGCGGGATCATCTGGTCTCCCGGCGCGCCGAAGGCGATGCGGAAAAACCTGAGCCGGGCGCTGGCGCCGAAGGCGCTGTCCGAAATCAGCTCAAGCTCCGGCCCCGGGGCGGTCCCGGTCATCTCCAGAAGCTCAAGCCCATTGACGATTGCGCCGATCGGGCCGATCAGATCATGACAGATACGCGACGCAATCAGCGCCGACAGCTCCTGCGGGGTGAGGTCGGTGGGATTCTCCATGAGGCCAATCTGACCGATGAATGATCTGAACTCCATACTCGAACCGGGGATGCTGGTGCGCCATCCCGACCGCCCCGACTGGGGCCTGGGACAGGTGCAGTCGAATATCGGCAGCAAGATCACCGTGAATTTCCGAGAGGCCGGCAAGGTGGTCATCGACGGAACGCGGGTGATGCTGCTCCCGGTCTTCGACAGCTGAGGCGGGAGGGCCGCAGCGCCCCCCGGCTTGCCGGTTGCAATCGCGCGCCGCGATGCGCTATCAGCGCGCAACGCCGGACGTCTCATCGCGTTCAAGCCATTGCGTTCAAGGACCACCATGCCTGACAGCGGCCCCGATTTCACGGTCAAGATCGCCGAGACCGAGGCAGAGCTTCGCGCCGCCCAGGCGTTGCGGTATCAGGTTTTCGTTCAGGAGCTGGGTGCCGGCGGCGATCTGGTCGATCACCAGGCCGGGCTGGAACGCGACCGCTTCGATCCCTTCTTCGATCACATGATCTGCACCGACACCCGCAGCGGCGCGGTGATCGGCGTCTACCGGCTGCTGCGCGACGATCAGGCGGTGGCGGCCGGGCAATTCTACTCCGAGGACGAATACGATCTGAGTGTCCTCAAGGCCTCCGGCCGCAAGCTTCTGGAACTGGGCCGGTCCTGCCTGCATCCCGAGTATCGTGGCGGCACCGCGATGTTCCACCTGTGGAACGGGCTGGCGGCCTATGTCGCCGAACACGGGATCGAGGTACTGTTCGGCACCGCCAGTTTCCACGGCACCGATATCGCCGCACTGGCGCAACCGCTGTCGATGCTGCATCACAACCACCTGGCGCCGCCGGAGTTGCGGGTCAGGGCGCAACCGGCGCATTTCCAGACCATGGATCTGGTGCCGGTCGACCGACTGGATCGCCGCAGCGCCATGGTGCAGGTGCCGGCGCTGATCAAGGCCTATCTTCGGCTGGGCGGTTTCGTCGGCGAGGGCGCCTTCGTCGACCAGAGTTTCAATACCACAGATGTCTGCCTGGTGCTGGACACGGCGCGGATGAATGACCGCCAGCGGCGCATCTACAGCGGCAGCCGCAGCGGATGAGCCCGCTCTGGACCAGTGACACGCCGCCCGATCCGGTGGTGATCCCGCCCCTGGGCTGGCTACTGGCGGCGGTGCGGGCGCCGCTGCTGATCGTGCTGATCACTGTCTGTCTGATCCTGCTGCTGCTCTTGCGCCTGGTGGAGGTGCCGATCTGGGGCCGTGGCCGCCCGATCACCCCCTTCATCACCCAGTTCGTCTGCCGCAACGCGCTGCGCATCCTCGGCATCGGCTTCACCCGCCACGGCCGGCCGATGCGCGGGCCCGGGGCGGTGGTGGCCAATCACAGCTCATGGCTGGATATCTTCACGCTGAATGCCGCCAAGCGGATCTATTTCGTGTCCAAGGCCGAGGTCGCCAGCTGGCCGGGGATCGGCATTCTGGCGCGCGCCACCGGCACCATCTTCATCGAACGCGACCGCCGGCACGCCCATGCCCAGACCCGGCTTTTTGCCGACCGGCTGGCGGCGGGGCACAAGCTGCTGTTCTTCCCCGAGGGCACCTCGACCGACGGGCTGAGGGTGCTGCCGTTCAAGACCACGCTGTTCGGCGCCTTCTTTGCCGAGGAGCTGCGGCACAGCCTGCGGATCCAGCCGGTCAGCGTGATCTATCACGCCCCCGCCAGCCAGCCGGCGCGGTTCTACGGCTGGTGGGGCGACATGTCCTTCGGCAGCCATCTGATCAAGACGCTGGCAACGCTGCGGCACGGCCGTGTCGACGTGGTCTATCATCCGCCGCTGAAGGTGTCGGATTTCGACAACCGCAAGGCGCTGGCCGCCCGCGCCGAAGAGGTGGTACGTGCCGGGCTGGAGCGCTATCTGCCGCGGGCCGGGACCTGAACCGCCGCCGCGCAGGGACTGCGATCACCAGACGCGCTTAGGGGTTGCGCCCCCGGCGTAAACCGCCTATAGGCCACGCCATTCAAACCCGCAGGCGGGGTTTGGGCCGAACAGGGGAGACATCCCTGTCAGTCCGCCGGTTGGAGCATCTGCTTCTTCACCCCCGCCGAGGCGTAAACCGGAAAGGAAAATACGCATGGCTCTTCCCGAGTTCACCATGCGCCAGCTGCTGGAAGCTGGCGTGCACTTCGGCCACCAGACCCAACGCTGGAACCCGCGCATGTCGCCCTTCATCTATGGCGCGCGCAACGGTATCCACATCATGGACCTCACCCAGACCGTTCCGATGCTGGATCAGGCGCTGCAGGCTGTCCGTGACACCGTCGCCAAGGGCGGCCGCGTTCTCTTCGTCGGCACCAAGCGTCAGGCCCAACAGTCGATCGCCGATGCGGCAGAGAAATCCGCGCAATACTACATGAACCACCGCTGGCTGGGCGGCACGCTGACCAACTGGAAAACCGTTTCCCAGTCGATCCAGCGTCTGAAGAACATCGACGAAGCGATGGACTCCGGCGCCGAGGGCCTGACCAAGAAAGAGCGTCTGGGCATGGAACGCGACCAGGCGAAACTGGAAGCTTCGCTGGGCGGCATCCGTGAAATGGGCGGCGTCCCGGACCTGCTCTTCGTCATCGACGTGAAGAAAGAAGCCCTCGCCATCGCCGAAGCCAACAAGCTGGGCATCCCGGTCGTGGCCGTGGTCGATACCAACTGCTCGCCCGACGGCGTGGATTACATCATTCCCGGCAACGACGACGCCGCGCGCGCCATCTCGCTCTATTGCGATCTGGTCAGCCGTGCCGCGCTGGACGGTATGTCGGCGCAGCTGGGCGCTGCCGGTGTCGACCTGGGCGAGCTGGAAGAAGCTCCGATGGAAGAGGCGCTGGAAGAAGAGACCGCTGCTGAGGCACCGGCCGAGGCCTGAGGCCTTCTGTCACGCAATTGACATGCGGGGCGGGCTATGACCGCCCCGACGCACCACACGACTTGAGGAGAGCCAAGATATGGCAATCACTGCAGCACAGGTGAAAGAACTGCGCGAGGCAACCGGCGCCGGCATGATGGACGCCAAGAAGGCGCTGACCGAAACCGATGGCGACATGGAAGCCGCGGTGGACTGGCTGCGCACCAAAGGTCTGGCCAAAGCCGCGAAGAAATCCGGCCGCACCGCCGCCGAGGGCCTGGTGGCCGTCGTCGTCGACGGTGGCAAGGGTGTCGCGATCGAGGTGAACTCGGAAACCGACTTCGTTGCCAAGAACGCAGAATTCCAGACCATGGTCGCCGGCATCGCCAAGGCCGCTCTGGGCGTCGATGACGTCGAAGCGCTGAAAGCGGCCGATCTGGACGGCAAGACCGTCGAAGCCACCCTCACCGACAAGATCGCCACCATCGGCGAGAACATGTCGCTGCGCCGGATGGCGTCGATCGAGGGCGAGACCATCGTGTCCTACGTGCACAATGCCGCCACCGACGGCATGGGCAAGATCGGCGTTCTGGTCGCGATGACCGGCGGCGACGAAGCCTTCGGCAAGCAGGTGGCCATGCATATCGCCGCCGTGAACCCGGCCGCGCTGAGCGAAGCCGACATGGATGCCGCCGTGGTCGAGAAAGAGCGTCAGGTTCAGATCGACATCGCCCGTGAATCCGGCAAGCCGGAGCAGGTGATCGAGAAAATGATCGAAGGCCGCATGAAGAAATTCGTGGCCGAGTCGACCCTGCTGAATCAGGCCTTCGTGATCAACCCCGACCTGACCGTCGGCGCCGCCGCCAAAGAGGCCGGCGCGGAGATCACCGGCTTCATTCGTCTGGAAGTCGGCGAAGGCATCGAAGTCGAGAAAGAAGACTTCGCCGCTGAAGTCGCGAAAGCCGCTCAGGGCTAAGCGCCCGCGGTCTCCCGGACGCGTCCGGGGGCGAAGAGAGAGACAGCAAGGGGCAGGGCCGATGGGCGCTGCCCCTTTTGCGTGACCGGACAGGCACGGGCGAAGTGAGTCTGCTCCGCGCCCGACCGTACCGCCAGATCGCCGCAGAAGGGCCGATTTTCAGAACATGAGAACGCGCAGAGGGAGCCGCGCCCTGTGGCGCGGCTCCGACTGCTTTTGAAGACCCCTTTGCGATGGGGATGGGCGGGGTCTTTCAAAACCTCCGGCCCGAGGGCGGATCAATACGCACCCGAGACCGGACGGGTTAGAGGGCCCTGTCAATAACAAGGATCTTTCCCCGATGTTCCAAGGCCAAAGCCACCACTCACGGAACATCACCAGATTGCGAGATTTGACCACTCGGGAAAAGTCATGTATTCCTTACCTTGCGTAAGGTAAATCTTTCAGCCGTGCCCGCGACATTACCTAACATTCAGATTTTGGAAGGTTTTTTCGGCTTTTTCGACACTCTGGAATTGATCTTTCCGCGATCTCCAGAGGGGGAGGGAGGTTGTGTCTCGGCGCCGATTTCTCACGCCTCGATCACGAACATCTGGTTGTGCAGCGCCGCTTTCAGCACCGCCTGAGCGGTGGTCTCCACTGACAGCGCCTCACGCGCCAGGCGCAGGTGCTTTTCGACCGTGGCAGGCGTCAAGCCCATCAGCAGCGCGATATCCTGGGTGGTCTTGCCATCGCCGACCCATTCCAGCGCCTCGCGCTGGCGCCGCGTCAGCGCCCGTTTCGGGCCGCTGTTGGGCAGGGTGAGGATCTTCAGGTGGGCGACGCTGTTCATCAGCAGGATATCGGCGCCGTCGCGCGCCCAGATTTCCTCGACATCGTCCTGACTCAGCCCCTCGCGCGCGCAGAGAGAGATCGCCCCCTTGGAACGCATCGAGACCGAGCTGAAGCTGATGGTATAGCCGGCGGTGACGCCCATGCGCTGGTTGAACTCATACACCTTGCGCTCTTCCGGCGTCATGGTGTGATTGGCGCGCAGCTGGGCGATATGGCGCCAGCTGCCGGCGCCCTCATGCTCCAGCGCCCAGTGCAGCATCGGCGCATGGAAATAGAGCCCCTGGTGCAGGAAGCCGTCGACATAGGCCTTTTCGTGATTTGTGAGGATGATGAAATCCTCCGGATCGCCCAGCGAGGTCTCCGTCCGATAACGGGTGTAGCCATAGAGCAGCCGGTCGAAGCCATAGCCCGCCAACTGTTCGGTATGCCGCGCCCAGAGCTCTTCCAGCGACTTGGCGGTGCAGACGTAATGCAGATAGTCACGCACGCTCATGCCGGAACGTCCCCGTTCCGAGCCGTGGCATAAATGACCGGCGCACCCCGCGCGATCCGACGCGCGGAGAGCCCTGCCATTTCCCATGCGACTGTCTCGCCACCGGCCAAAATCAACCGGCTGGCGGCGAAGCCCACCAGATCAAGCAACATCTTACCAATTTCCCCATTCGCTGGGAAATTATAAGCTAAGATCGCCCCTGTCCAGTTGCCGAAAATGAAAACACCCGGTGTCGCGGCGAAATATTCAACTTTCGCCGGCGAAGACCATCATCCCCAGCCAGTCGGCGATCAGTGCCGGCCGGTCATGGCCCTCGATCTCCACCGTCAGTGCGGTCTCACGCAGAATCTGCGTGGCATTGCGCTGATCGACAGAGGTGAGGGTGAATCGCCCCCGCAGCCGCGAACCGGCCGGCACCGGGGTCAGGAACCGCAGCTTGTTGAAGCCGTAGTTGATGCCCATGACCTGGCCTGGCTCGACCTCGAAACAGTCGTAGGCAAAGCGGCTGGCCAGCGACAGGCTGAGAAACCCGTGCGCGATGGACCCGCCGAAGGGGGTTTCCCTGGCGGCGCGCTCCGGGTCGACGTGAATCCACTGGTCGTCATGGGTGACACGGGCGAAATCGTCGATGGTCTTCTGATCGACCTCGATCCAGTTCGACACCCCGATCTCGGTGCCGATCATGCCCTTGAACTTCTCCATGGCGGTTTCGATGGCTGACATTGCTGTACTCTCCCTGTGAGTTGAACCTGTGAAAAGACGATAACCGGCGCCGGGTCAGGCGGCCGGATCGGGGCCGACGCGCACCATGCGCTTGCCGCGGTTTTCCCCGGCCAGCAGGCCGATCAGCGCCGCCGGGGCGGTTTCCAGCCCCTCCAGCACATCCTCGATCACCTTGATCTGACCGGTGCCCACCCAATGTTCCAGCGCCCGCTGGGCGGTGGCCTCTTCCCGGGCGAAATCCATGACAATGAACCCCTCCATCCGCAGGCGTTTGACCACGACCATGCCGGGCAGGTTGCGCGGCCCGGTGGCGGCGCCGGTGTCATACTGGCTGACCGCACCGCAGCAGACCACGCGACCGCGTTCGTTCATCACGAAAAGCGCGGCCTCCAGCACCGGGCCGCCGACATTGTCGAAATAGATGTCGACGCCATCCGGGCAGGCCTTGCGCAGCGCCTTGAACATGCCGGGATCGCGGTAATCGACACAGGCGTCGAATCCCAGCTCTTCGGTAACATAGGCGCATTTCTCCGGGCCGCCGGCGATGCCGACAACGCGGCAGCCCATCGCCTTGGCAATCTGGCCGACATAGCAGCCGACCGCACCGGCGGCGGCGGAGACCAGGACGGTTTCCCCCGCAACCGGCCGGCCGACATGGATCAGCCCGTGAAAGGCGGTCTTGCCGGCGATACCATAGACGCTCATCAGATGGGTGAGCGGCTGGACCGCGGGCACCTTCTGCAGCCCGGCCGTAGGTTGTACCGCGTGACCGGCCCAGACGGTTTCGCCCACGACCAGATCGCCGGGGGCGAGGTCGGGCGCATTGCTCTCGATCACCTCGCTCAGCGCATAGCAGGGCATGGCATCGCCGGCGTTGACCGGGGCGCGATAGGTGGCGCCCTGCATCCAGGCGCGGGCTGCGGCATCGATGGAAATCAACACGGTGCGCAGCAGCACCTGTCCCGGCCCGGGCGCCGGCAGATCGACCTCCCGCGCGGTGAAATGATCCTCGGTCAGTGCCTCCTTGGGCAGCTCGACAATCGCGATCTCGGTGGTTTTCATATCCTCTCCCTTTCTCCTCCGGTCCGGACGGGCTTGCGTCCGGCGCCCGGCTGGCTAGCTTGGCGCCCGAGAGCCCGACCCGAGGAGGACCCCCGAATGACCCGCGAATACCGCCAGCATGTTTACCGCCCGCCCGCAGGGGCGGCCGATCTTCTGTTGATCCGTCATGGCGAAAGCATGCCGGCACGCCCGGGCGAATCCTTTCCCATGAAAGACGGCCACGGCGACCCCGCGCTGCACGAGAACGGCCAGGCGCAGGCCCGGGCGGTGGGCGCGCGGCTGGCGGCAGAGCCGATCGCCGCGATCTATGTCACCACGCTGCAACGCACCCATCAGACCGCCGCGCCGCTGGCCGAACGTCTCGGCGTGACGCCCGTGATCGAAGCCGACCTGCGCGAGGTGCACCTGGGCGACTGGGATGGCGGGCTGTATCGCATCAAGGCGGCCGAGAACGATCCCGCCTTCGAACGCGCCAGACTCAACCGCGAATGGGGCGAGATCCCGGGGGCGGAAACCACGGCAGAGCTGCACGCCCGGGTCCGGCGCGGCCTGTTGCGCATCGCCACCGCCCATGCCGATCAGCTGGTCGCCGTGGTGGTCCACGGTGGCGTGATCGGCGCCGCCATGGCAATGGCCGCCCAGTCGGACGCCTTCGCCTTCAACGGCGCCGCCAACGGTTCGATCAGCCGCCTCGTGATCCGGGGCGAGGAGATGACCGTTCGCGGCTATAACGACTGCGCGCATCTGAGCTGACGCCTTTCCGGGCCGCGCCCGGCGGGCGCGGCTCCGTTCCCCTAGGTCGCCTCAGTCGATGCTGAGAACAACCTTGCCCATCGCCTTGCGCGTCTCCAGCAGCTTGAGCGCCGCGGGCGCCTCCTCCAGCGGGAACCGGGCACTGATCTGCGGCTTCACCTTGCCCTCGGCATAGAGGCGGGACAGCTCCGCCATATTGGCGGCGTGGTTCTCCGGCTCCTTGCGGACGGAGGCGCCCCAAAACACGCCGACGATCTGGCTGCCCTTCAGCAGTGTCAGGTTCAGCGGAATTTTCGGGATGCCTGCGGGGAAGCCGACCACCAGGAACCGCCCCTTCCAGGCCAGCGAGCGCAGTGCCGGTTCGGCATAATCGCCGCCGACCGCGTCATAGACGACGTCGACGCCATCGGGTCCGGCCAGCGCCTTGATCTGCCCGGCCAGCGCCTTTTGCCCGTCGCGGTCCAGCTCACGCGGGTAAACCAGCGTCTCGTCGGCGCCGAGCTCGCGGCAGAATGCGGCCTTCTCCTCCGATGACACCGCAGCAATCACCCGCGCGCCCATCGCCTTCGCCAGTTCGATGGCGGCAACGCCGACACCGCTGGCGCCGCCGAGGATCAGAAGCGTCTCGCCGGGCTTGAGCTCGGCGCGATCCTTCAGGGCGTGCAGAGAGGTGCCATAGGTGAAGACGAAACAGGCCGCGTCCTCATAGGGCATCACCTCGGGAATCTTCACCACGCTGGCGGCATCGGCGACCAGATGGGTGGCGAAACCGCCGTGGCCGACCATCGCCAGAACCCGGTCGCCCGGGGCGAAACCGGTCACGCCTTCGCCCACCGACAGGATATCGCCGGAAATCTCGCCGCCCGGTGCAAAGGGCCGGTCAGGCTTGAACTGATAGAGATCGCGGATGATCAGCGTGTCGGGGAAGTTCAACCCCGCCGCACGCACCCGGATCAGCACCTGGCCCTTGCCGGGCGTCGGATCGGGCAGGTCGGTGAGTTGCAGGGTTTCGGGACCGCCGGGGGCGGTGCTCAGCATGGCTTTCATGTGTCTCTCTCCCTTGTGCCGCGCCAGATCGCCGGCCCGAAGTGCCGGAACGTCGCGGATTGTTTTCAGTCATCCAATCGCAAAACGCTGTTGTCAATCGAAATTCGAAATGCAATTCTGCACAGCGGAATTGAAATGCGTAACATGACGGGGAGGCATGTCGCGATGAGTGATGATCTGGCGCAGTTTCGCGCCACAATCAGGACGTGGCTGGAGCAGAATTGCCCTGAAGAAATGCGCGATGGCGCTGTGGGCGAGGATAGCACCTGCTGGGGCGGTAAGAACTGGAACTTTACGTCAGACGCCCAGAAAATCTGGTTGGAACGCTGCGCCGCCAAGGGCTACACCGTGCCGACCTGGCCGGTGGAGTATGGCGGTGCCGGGATGAACCGCGAGCAGGAGAAGATCTGGCTCGAGGAACTCCGCGCCATCAACGGCAGGCTGCCGCTGCAAAGCTTCGGCATCTGGATGCTGGGCCCGGCGCTGCTGCATTTCGGCTCGCACGAACAGAAGCTGCATTATCTGCCGCCGATCGCTCGCGGTGAAATCCGCTGGTGCCAGGGCTATTCCGAGCCGGGCGCCGGATCGGATCTGGCCAGCGTGCAGACCAGGGGCGAGGACAAGGGCGATCACTGGCTGGTCAACGGTCAGAAGATCTGGACCTCTTACGCCGACAAGGCCGACTGGATCTTTGCCCTGATCCGCACCGACCGCGAGGCGAAGAAACATCTTGGCATCTCGTTCCTGCTGATCGACATGACCAGCCCCGGGGTCAGCACCAAGCCGATCCGGCTGATCTCCGGAAAATCGCCGTTCTGTGAGACGTTCTTCGACAATGTTGAAGTTCCGAAGGAGCAGATCGTCGGCACCGAGAACCGCGGCTGGGATGTGGCCAAATACCTGCTGACCCATGAGCGCGAGATGATTAGCGGCTCTGGCATGCTGGCGGGCAGCGCCCGGTCGTTGGGCGCCATTCTGGCCGAGGACGGCGGGCTGGATGAGCCGGTGCTGCGCGCGGATGTGATGCGGGCGGAGATCGACGGGCTGGCCTTCGGACTGACGCTGGAACGCTACAAGGACCAGGCCGAGGCCGGCCAGGGCACCGGAGATGCCTCTGCCATGCTGAAATACATGGGCACCGAGCTGAACAAGCGCCGGCAGGAGCTGGTGATGGCGGGCGCCGGCAGCGATGCGCTGAGCTGGGAGGATGAGCGCGCGCCGCATTGGCTGCGCAGCAAGGCCAATTCCATCGAAGGCGGCACCAGCGAGGTGATGCTGAGCATCATTTCCCGCCGCATTCTGGGACTGCCGGGGTAAAGATCATGGCAAAACTTGTTAAAAACGAAGAAGAAATCATGCTGGCGGATGCCGCGCGCGGATTTCTGGACGATGCGGCACCGCTGACCAAGCTGCGCGGGCTGCGCGATGCCGGCAAGACCCATGATCCGGCGCTGTGGACCGAGATGGCGCAGATGGGCTGGACCGGGGTGCTGGTGCCGGAAGAGGCCGGCGGCTCCGACATGGGCCATGCCGCCGCCTGCGTTCTGGCCGAGGAGATGGGCAAGACGCTGGCGCCGACGCCGTTCCTGTCGACGGCGGTGATCGCCGCGACGGCACTGCGCCAGGTCGCCAGCGACCGTGCCACCGCCGCACTGTCCAAGATCGCCGATGGCACGGTGACCTATGCGCTGGCCATCGACGAGGGTAAGAAGTTCGACCCGGAAACCGTTGAACTGACAGCGGAAAAAGATGGAAACGGCTTTCGCCTCTCGGGCCGGAAGCGGTTCGTGGTCGATGGCGGTTTCGCCGATCGCCTGCTGGTGCTGGCCCGCACCGACGGCGGGCTGACGCTGTTCGATATTCCCGCCGACCGGGCCGGGATCAGCCGTAATGCCACGCCGATGATCGACAGCCGCGACGCCGCAGAGATCGACTTCGACAAGGTCGAAGCCACCGGGGAGGACGTTCTGGGCCAGGTCGACGCAGCGATGACCGTCCTGCAACCTGCGCTGGAGGCCGGCCAGGCCGCGCTGGCGGCAGAGATGACCGGGCTGGCTGCCGGCGCCTTCGGCATGACCGTGGGCTATCTGAAAGAACGCAAGCAATTCGGCATGTTGATCGGCAGCTTTCAGGCGCTGCAGCATCGCGCCGCGGATCTGTGGTGCGAATGCGAGGTGACCGCATCGGCGATCCTGCATGCCGGTCGCATGCTCGACAGCGATCCGCAGGCGGCGACGCTGGCGGTGTCGCTGGCCAAGGCGCGGGCTGCCGATACGGCGCAGCGCGCGGTGCAGGAAGGTGTGCAGATGCACGGCGGCATCGGCATGACGGATGAGTTCGACATGGGCTTTTACATGCGGCGCGCCCGCGTGGGGGCCGAATGGCTGGGCGATTACGGCTATCACGCAGGCGTCGTGGCGCGCCTGCGCGGGTTCTGAAAGGCGGATGAAGAATGACACCTGAGACTTTGTTTTCCCTCGCAGGCAAGACGGCGCTGGTCACCGGCGGCGCCACCGGCATCGGCTTCATGGCCGCCGAAGGCCTGGTCAAGGCCGGCGCCCGGGTGCTGATCGCCAGCCGCAAGGCGGATGCCTGCATCGCGGTCGCGGAAGAGCTGAACGCGATGGGCGCCAGCGGCACGGCCGAGGGCTTCGGCGGCGACGTCGCCAGTGAGGAGGGCATCGACGCCCTCGTTCGCGAGGTGAAGAACCGCACCGAAACCCTTGATATCCTGATGAACAATGCGGGGCGCACCTGGGGCGCACCGCTCGGTCAGTTCCCCTATGAGGCCTGGGGCAAGGTGATGGATCTGAACGTCACCGGCCCGTTCCACCTGACCCAGGCGCTGATGCCCATGCTGGCGGCCTCCGGCAGCGTCGACGATCCGGCGCGGGTGGTCAACGTCGGCTCGGTCATGGGGGAGGTGCCGATGGGCGACGGCGCCTACAGCTACGCGGCCTCCAAGGCGGCGGTGATGCACCTGACCAAGATCCTCGCCAAGGAGCTGGCCGGTCAGGCGATCACCGTCAACGCGCTGGCGCCGGGGCCGTTCCTGTCGAAGATGACCGCCTTTGCGCTCGCCGGCGAAAAGGAAGCCGGGATCGCCCGCAATGTGCCGTTGGGACGGCTGGGCCGGGCCGAGGACATCGCCGGCTGCATGCAGTTTCTCTGCGGTCGGGGCGGTGCCTATATCACCGGGGCGGTTCTGCCGGTCTCCGGTGGCGTCAATGTGGTGACTGCAGGCAATCTGTTCGAAGAAGGCCACGAGTAAGGTTTCAAGGGAGGAAAACCGATGGATATCCGGTTTGATGGGCGCGTCGCGATCGTGACAGGATCGGGCGTGGGTCTGGGGCGCAGCCATGCGCTGGGACTGGCCGCGCGCGGCGCCAAGGTGGTGATCAACGACCTCGGGGTGTCGACCGACGGCGAAGGGCGCAATTCCGCCGCCGCCCTGGCGGTGGTGGACGAGATCCGCGCCGCCGGCGGTGAGGCGATCGCCCATGGCGCCGACGTCTCGAACGAGGCGGAAGTGGCGGATATGGTCGAACAGACCATGAAGGAATGGGGCCGGGTGGATATCCTGGTCAACAACGCCGGCATCCTGCGCGACAAGACCTTCGCCAAGATGACGATGGCCGATTTCCGCAAGGTGGTGGACGTGCATCTGATGGGCACCGCCTGCTGCACCCATGCGGTCTGGCAGATCATGCGCGATCAGAAATACGGCCGCATCGTTCTGACCTCCTCGGCCTCGGGGCTCTATGGCAACTTCGGCCAGTCGAACTACGGCGCGGCCAAGGCGGCGATGATGGGGCTGATGAACGTGCTGCACCTGGAAGGGGCGCGCGACGATATCCGCGTCAACACCCTGGCGCCTACCGCGGCGACACGGATGACCGAAAACCTGATGCCGCCCGAGGCGCTGGAACTGCTGCAGCCCGAAACCATCACCCCGGGCCTGCTGTATCTGGTCAGCGAAAACGCCCCGTCGCGCACCATTCTGGGCGCCGGCGCCGGCTGCTATGCGGTTACCAAGGTCTATGAGACCGAGGGGGTGCTGATCGAGGGCGAGGGCAACACGCCCGAGGCGGTCGCCGCCCAATTCGATCAGATCGCCGCGACCGGCGGCCAGAGCGAGCTGACCGATGCCTTCCAGCAGACCCGCAAATACGCCAAGAAGGCGGCGGACGCGCGGGGCATGAAACTGCCCTGGGGCGACTGAGGGCAGCATGGCCGAACTGATTGTGGTCCGCCACGGCCAGGCCTCCTTCGGCGCCGGGGATGCCGGCAGCTACGACCGGCTCAGCGATCTGGGCAGGCGTCAGTCGGAGGCCGCTGGCGCGGCGCTGCGCGCGGCCGGCTGGATCCCCGACAGGCTGATCTGCGGCACCCTGGACCGCCAGCGCGAGACGCTGGCGGGCATGGGCTTCGACGGCGCGGTCGAGGAACATCCCGGCTGGAACGAATATGATTTCCACGACCTGCTGGCGGTCCGCTTCGGCGGCGATGTGCCCGATCCGGTGCGCGGAGATCGCAAGACCCATTTCCGCACCCTGCGCGAGGTGATCCTCGACTGGCAGGCCGGCGGGCTGGAGGGCGCGGCGGAGACCTATGCCGGCTTTGCCGGCCGGGTCGCGGCGGCGCGGGCCCATGCCACCGATACCACGGCAGAGCGGGTCCTGGTGGTCAGCTCCGGCGGGGTGATCGGCCAGCTGGTCGCTGCCAGCCTGGATGCCCCGGCGAAACAGATGATCGCGTTGAACCTGCAGGTGAAGAACACCTCGATGTCGCGCTTCATCTTCTCGGGGCAGCGGTTCTTTCTGCATGAATTCAACACCACACCGCAGTTCGCGACGCCCGAGGGGGCCGAGCTGCTGAGCTACAGCTGAGGAGGACAGATGAGCAATTCGTCCCAGACACTCGACCTCAAGGCGGTGGACGCCTATCTGAGCGACCATCTTCCCGGCTATGAGGGGCCGCTGGACGCGAAGAAATTCGCCGTTGGCCAGTCCAACCCCACGTTTCTGCTGACAACCCCGTCGCGCAAATACGTTCTGCGCCGTAAACCCCCGGGGGTGCTGCTGAAATCCGCCCACGCGGTGGACCGCGAATACCGGGTGCAGAAGGCGTTGCAGGGCAGCAAGGTGCCGGTCGCCAAGATGCACCTGCTGTGCGAGGACGACGCCGTGATCGGCTCGTCCTTCTACGTGATGGATTTCCTCGACGGCCGCAATTTCTCCGATCCGATGATGGAGGGCGAGAACAACGCCACCCGCACCGCCGTGATCGACGAGATGAACCGCGTGCTGGCAGAGCTGCACATGGTCGATATCGACGCCGTCGGCCTGTCGGACTACGGCCCGCCGGGCAATTACTTCGAACGTCAGGTCGGACGCTGGTCGAAGCAATACCGCGCCTCGGAGACCGAGAAAGTGCCGGTGATGGACACGCTGATGGAGAAGCTCGCCGCCGCCATCCCGGCGGAGGACGGTCAGCGGACGCTGGTGCATGGGGACTACCGGATCGACAACATGATCTTCGCCCGGGACAGCGCCGATTGTCTGGGCATTCTCGACTGGGAGCTGTCGACCATCGGCCATCCCTATGCCGATCTGGCCGCGGTGATCATGCAGTGGCAGATGCCGACCGGCGGAGAGGGCCGCGGGCTGGCCGGGGTCGACCGCGCCGCCCATGGCCTGCCGACGGATGAGGAGTTCATCGCAACCTATTGCCAGCGCCGGGGCCTTCCGGGGATTGACAACTTCGGCTTCTATCTGTCCTTCTGCTTCTTCCGCATGGCGGGGATCGTGCAGGGGGTGCTGAAGCGGGCCATCGACGGCAATGCCTCGAACCCGGAACGGGCGATCCAGCTCGGCCGCTACGTGCCGATGTTCGCCGAGCGCGGCCTGGCCGCATTGGAGCAGGGGTAAGGACATGGACCCGACCACCGGGACGGAAGAGGAGAAGGACCGCAACTTCGTCACCGCGCTGGCGCGCGGGCTGGATGTGCTGCGCTGCTTTCGTCCCAACGAAGTCGACCTGACCAACACCGACATCGCAGAGCGCACGGGGCTGCCGAAACCGACCGTGTCGCGGCTGACCTATACGCTCTGCGCGCTGGAATACCTGATTGCCGATCCGCGCACCGGCACCTATCGGCTGGGCGCCGGCGTGCTGCAGCTGGGCTTCGGCGTTCTGGCGGGGATGGAGATCGGCGATCGGGCCGCGGAAACCCTGCGCCAGCTGCACAACGGCCCGAATTCCTATGTCACCTCGGCGCTGGGGGAGCGGTTCCGCGACGAGGTGATCTATGTCGCGGTGCACAGCTCGCCCGAGGATGTGGCGCTGACCATGCATGTGGGATCGCGGCTGCCGCTGTTCCGCTCGGCCGTCGGGCGCGCGATCCTGGTGGCCAGTCCGGACGAGGACCGCGACCGCTGGTTCGAGGAAGCCCGGCAGGCCGACCCGGCAGGCCATGCCCACCGGGTCGAGCAATTCGAATGCGCCCGGGACGAGATCGAGCGTCAGGGCTATTGCACCGGCTACGGTGACTGGCGCCCGGATGTGAACGGTATCGCCGTACCGGTCTATTCGCTCAGCGGCGCGCGCGTCTACGGGCTGAATGTCGGCGGCCCGTCCTTCGCGGTGAAGAAGCGGCAGCTCGAATCCCACTACGCGCCGCGTCTGGTGGAGGCCGGCCGGCTGCTGAGCCTGCGCGCCTGACCCTGCTGCAATCCGCGGCGGGGAATCAATCTTCGCAACGAAATCGAATTCTGCACTGCGGATTTTCTGCCCCCGTGCGCCTGGCCGCGGCCCCCATGGATCGTCAGACAATTTTTGTGTTTCGCCACTCCAGAGCCGGGGTCCCGGAGGGCCGGCGCGAGACGGCGTGACGCCGCTGGCGAAATCCATTTGAAACAATGGCTTAGCTGAAGATCCCCGCAAGGGCCGAAGATGAGGTTTCGCCGCTAACCCCTTGTTTTCGTTTGCCGGGTCAAATGGCCCCAACGTCATCCGGGATAAGTGATATGTAACTTCCCTCCGAGTGCTTGACTTTACGCGGTTATGTGCAAGTCTCGGCGTAGACCGGGCGTGATGGAGGATGATCGCCGGGTCTCTTTGGGAGGAAAAAAATGCGCAAACCTATTAAGCTCGGCCTCGGCGCCGTGCTGGCCCTGACTATTGGGGCCGGCTCCGCGATGGCTGAAAACATCAAGATCGCCTTCATCGATCCGCTGTCGGGCCCCTTTGCCAGCACCGGCAGCAACGGGCTGAAGCAGTACCAGTTCGCCGCCGATGAGCTGGTGAACAAGAAGGGCGGTGTTCTGGACGGGCAGATGTTCGAGATCGTGCCCTTCGACAACAAGGTCAGCCCGAAGGAATCGCTGATCCAGCTGCAGGTCGCGATCGACCAGGGTATCCGCTATGTCGTGCAGGGGAACTCCTCCGGCGTCGCACATGCTCTGACCGAAGCGATCGAAAAGCACAACAAGCGGAACCCCGACGACCGGGTGCTGTATCTGAACTATGCGGCCGTCGATCCGGCGCTGACCAATGACGACTGCACCTTCTGGCATTTCCGCTTCGACGCCAACGCCGACATCAAGATGGACGCGCTGACCGATGTGATCAAGGAAACCCCCGAGATCAAGAAGGTCTACATCATCGGCCAGGACTACAGCTTCGGCAAGGCGGTGGCGGCAGCCGCGGTCAGAATGCTGGCCGAGAAGCGCCCCGATATCGAGATCGTCGGCAATGAGCTGCACCCGATCGGCAAGGTGAAGGACTTCACCCCCTATGCGCGCAAGATCGTGTCCTCGGGCGCTGACGCGGTGATCACCGGCAACTGGGGCTCCGATATGCTGAACCTCGGCAAATCGGTGGTGGAAAACGGCTTTACCGGCCCGATCTACACCTATTATGCCGCCGGCTCCGGCATCACCGCCGCCTTTGGTGAATCCGGCAAGGGCGTTATCCGCCTGATCTCGCAGGGGCAGATCAACCCGCCGGAATCCGACGCCGCCGCCGCCTATATCGAGGCCTTCGAGGCGAAATATCCGGATGGCAACATCGATCAGCCGCGCATCACCAATGCCATCGGCATGCTGGCCGAAGCGATCAAAGAGGCCGGCTCGGCCACCGATGTCGTCTCCGTCGCCAAGGCGCTGGAAGGCATGGAATACGACGATCTGTTCAGCGGCAAGGTCTACATGCGCCCGCAGGATCACCAGCTGATCCAGGACATGTTCATCGGTGCCCACACCGACGAAGGCGTGACCTTCGATTACGACAATTCCGGATACGGGATCGTGGTCGAACACAAGGTCGAAATGGCCGGTATGGACAGCCCGACCACCTGCAAGATGAAGCGCCCGTAAGCGCGCTTCGGGCGGCCCGTGCCTCAGGGGGACGGGCCGCGCAGGCAGGTCTCTAACAAGACAAATTCAAACCTTTTCAGCAGGGGGAAAGGGTATGGACCTTATTCTCGTCAACTTGATCGACGGGCTGGTAACGGGGTTACTTCTTTTCATGTTGTCGGCGGGGCTGACTCTCATCTTTTCGATGATGGGCGTCCTGAACTTCGCGCACGCCAGTTTCTACATGCTGGGTGCCTATTTCGCTTATCAGATCAGCATGTTTCTGGGCTTCTGGATGGGGCTGCTGATCGCGCCCATCGTCGTCGGCGTGCTGGGCGCGCTGGTCGAACGATACGGGCTGCGACGGGTGCACCAATACGGCCATGTGCCGGAGCTGATCTTCACCTTCGGGCTGGCGCTGCTGATCGAGGAGATCGTGCAGTTCATCTGGGGCAAGGACCAGATGCCCTATTCGATCCCGGAAGTTCTGAATTTCACCGCGCTGTCGATCGCCGGAAACGCGATCCCGGCCTATAAGGTCTTTATGATCTTCACCTCAGTCGCGATCTTCATCGCGCTGCTCTATGTGCTGACCCGCACGCGGGTGGGGATGATCATCCAGGCTGCGCTGAGTTATCCGCGCACGGTCGAGGCCCTGGGCCATAACGTGCCGCTGGTCTTCATGGGCGTCTTCGGCGTCGGGACCGCGCTGGCCGGCGTGGCCGGTGTGATCGCGGGGCCGGTGCTCTCCACTTTCCCGGGGATGGCGCTGGTGCTGGGCTCCATCGTCTTCGTCACCATCGTGATCGGTGGGCTCGGATCGCTCTGGGGCGCGCTGGTGGCCTCGCTGCTGATCGGCTGGATCACCACCTTTGCCAAAGCCTACAACATCCGGATGGAGGATATCCTGACCGGGATCGGTTTCGAGAAACCCGTCGACCTGAGTGAACACATGCTCCGCGATCTCTGGACCATCACCTCGCCGCAGATCGCCGATATCCTGCCCTATCTTCTGATGGTGCTGATCCTGGTGTTCCGTCCCTACGGCCTGTTCGGAAAGCGTGACGCATGACTTCTCAGACACAAAATCTTTCCCGCAGCCGTGGCCGTGCGCCGCTGGTGACGCTGTCCGGCGCGCTGCCCTGGCTGATCTGCACCCTGTTCCTGCTGCTGATGCCGCTGATCTTCACGTCGAACAGCGCGCTGACGATCATGAACCAGATGGCGATCACCATCGTCTTTGCCCTGGCCTACAACATGCTGCTGGGGCAGGGTGGCATGCTGTCATTCGGCCATGCGGTCTATATGGGCATGGGCGGTTTCATGTGCGTTCATCTGATGAATTATGTCGAGGATATGTCGCTGCCGATCCCGCTGCCGGTGCTGCCGATCTTCGGCGGGCTGTTCGGCATGGGGGTGGCGCTGATCGTCGGATCGTTCTCCACCCGCAAGGCCGGCACGGTCTTCGCCATGATCTCTCTCGGCGTGGGTGAACTGATTGCCGCCTGCTCGGTGATCGTCGTCGCCTTCTTCGGCGGTGAAGAGGGGGTGAGCGGCGACCGGACCTATGGTCTGCCGGTGTTCGGGATCGAGTTCCTGCATCAGATCGAGGTCTATTACCTGACCGCCTTCTGGCTGGTGCTGTCGGCGCTGCTGATGTTCCTTTTCTCCCGCACGCCGATCGGCCGGATGGCCAATGCGGTGCGCGACAACCCCGAACGGGCGGAGTTCCTGGGCTATTCGGCGCGCTGGGTGCGGTTCTATTCCTTCGTCGCCTCCGGCTTCTTCGCCGGGATCGCCGGTGGGCTCTTCGCCGTCAACTACGAGATCCTGACCGAGGAGAACCTGAACCTCGCCACCTCCGGCTCGATCCTGCTGGTGACCTTCCTGGGCGGTGTCGGCTTCTTCTTCGGGCCAATCATCGGCGCCATCCTGTTCACCCTGCTGCAGACCGTTCTGAGCCTGCAGACCGAGATCTGGCAGCTGTATCTGGGCGTGCTCTTCGTCGCGACGGTGATGTTCTTCCCGGGCGGCCTGGCCGGCGTCATCATGATGCACGCGCTGCCGATGCGGCTGGGCAAGGCGGGTCTTCTGATCAAACCCTATTTCAAAACGCTGGTGCCGGCAGTGATCTCGATGGCTGGCGTCGCGGCGGTGCTGGAGATCCTCTATCACATCCGCCACGCGGCGCTGGGAGAGAACGAGATGACGCTGTTCTGGGTCAGCTTCGACAGCCATTCGCCGCTGCCGCTGATCTTGGCGGTCGTCGCCATGGTCGCCGGTTTCTGGCTGGCCCGTCGCGGTGCCCCGGAGATGGCAGAGGCCTGGCACAAGGCCAATACACCTGATGGAGGCGCAGTATGAACGCCATGGGACAAAGAAGCAGGGACGGCACCCCGGCGCTGCAGATCGAGGATCTGCGCAAGAGCTTCGGCAAGGCGGAAATCATCCGCGGTGTGAACCTGTCGATCGGCGCTGGCGAACGCCATGCCGTCATCGGGCCGAACGGGGCGGGCAAATCCACCCTGTTCAACCTGATCACCGGGCGGTTTCCGCCAACCTCGGGCAAGGTGCGGCTGCATGGGGCCGATCTGGCCGGGCTGGCCCCGTTCCAGATCAACCGCATGGGGCTGTCGCGATCGTTCCAGATCACCAACATCTTCCCGAACATGACCGTGTTCGAGAATGTGCGCTGTTCGCTGCTCTGGGCCACCGGCTATCGCTATTCCTTCTGGAATATGGTCAACCGCTCGCGGGCGCTGACCGAGGGGGCCGAAGCGATCCTGGAACAGATCAACCTGACCAGCCGCCGCAACCTGCCTGCCGGGGTGCTGTCCTATGCGGAGCAGCGCGCGCTGGAGATCGGCATCACCATCGCCGGCGGCGCCAATGTGATCATGCTGGACGAACCCACCGCCGGGATGAGCCATTCCGAAACCGATTACATCATGGACCTGATCCGCAAGGTCACCGAGAACAAGACGCTGGTGATGGTGGAACACGACATGGGCGTGGTCTTCGGTCTGGCAGACAAGATCTCGGTGCTGGTCTACGGCGAGATCATTGCCACCGGCAGCCCCGAGGCGGTGCGCGCCAATCCCAAGGTGCAGGAAGCCTATCTGGGCGCAGTTCTGGAAGCGGAGCATTAAGAGCATGCTGGAAGTCACGGATCTTCACGCCTATTACGGCAAGTCGCACATCCTGCAGGGCGTCAATCTGAATATCGGCGAGGGCGAGATCGTCGCCCTGCTTGGCCGTAACGGTGTCGGCCGCTCCACCACCTGCAAGGCCATCATGGGAGAGGTCGAGCCGCGCGGCTCGGTCCGCTTCAAGGGCGAGGAAATCGCCGGGCGCAAGGCTTATGAGATTGCAAATCTCGGCATCGGCTACGTTCCCGAGAACCGCGATATCTTCAAGGGGCTGACCACACGGCAGAACCTGATCCTAGGGCTGAAACCCGGGCAGAAGGACGGGCAGGGCCGCTGGAAGATGCAGGACATGTTCGACATGTTCGAAAACCTGGCCAACCGCGCCGATGTGGAAGCGACGGTGATGTCGGGCGGCGAACAGCAGATGCTGACCATGTGCCGCACCCTGATGGGCGATCCCGATTTCATCATGATCGACGAGCCGACCGAAGGGCTGTCGCCGCAGATGACCCAGAAGGTCGCTGAACTGCTGCAGGAGATCGCCAAGCGCGGGATTGCCACGCTGCTGGTCGAACAGAAGCTGGCCATTGCCATGGACATTGCCCACCGCGTCTATGTGATGGGTCACGGCCATGTGGTGTTCGAGGGCACCCCGGACGAGCTGCGTGCCCGCGAGGACGTGCGCAAGGAGTGGCTCGAGGTCTGAGCCACTCCCGATCTTTTACGCCTGTCCGGTGAGTGCATACACCAGATCGGGCAGGCTGTCCTTGCCGAAGAACAGCTCTTCCCCCAGCAGCATGCTGGGGGCGCCGAAGACCCCACGCGCGACCGCCTGATCGGTGGTCTCCGTCAGTTTGGCCTTGATCTCCGGATCCTCCATCGCCGCCAGAATGCGCGCCTTCGGCAGACCGGCCTCGGTCAGGATATCCTCGATCACCTCCGGCCGGTCGATTTGTTGGCCGTGAATCCACATCGCATTGAAGATCGCGTCGATGTAGTCGGCCTCCCAGGGCTGGCCCCGGGCGTAGATCGCCCCGCGCAGCACCGGCAAGGTGTTCAGCGGGAAATGCGGGCTCATGTGATAGCGGATGTCGTGACGGGCGATGAACCGCTCGATCTCCTTGGTCTGATAGGCCAGCTTGGCGGGCACATCGCGAAAGGTGACAAAGGGCGGCGCATTGCCGGTGGCCTTGAAGACGGCGCCCAGAAACACCGGAGTATAGCGCAACTTGACCCCATGCTGGGCGGCGATCCCCGGCAGGACCTGATGCACCAGGTAAGAGTTGTTGCTGACGAAATCATACAGGAATTCAATCTCTTGCATTAAAAATCCCACGCGGCCTCAGAGGCTGCGCGCCTTTTGCAGTGCCGGACGCGCCAGCAGCCGGTCGGCATAGCCCGAAAGGTTCGGCAGGTCGCCGAAGTCGATGCCCAGCATGTCGCGCGACACGGTGACGGAATGGCCGGTCATGATATCGGCGGCGGAGAACTCTCCAGCGATGAAGTCGCGCCCCTCCATATGCGCCTCCACCGCCGTCAGCATCTGATGCAGCAGCTTGGAGGCACGTTTCACGTTCAGCTCGGTCCGCCGCTCCGGCGGCAGCAGGATGGTTTCCACCACCAGCGTGTTGATCGGCGGCATGATCATGCCCTCGCAATAGTGAAACCACTGCAGGTACTGGGCGAATTCTGCCGTCCTGACAGCGGGTTGCAGCCTGCCGTTCCCGTAAAGCGCCAGAACGTACTGGATGATCGCACCGGATTCGAAGATGCGGATATCGCCATCCTCCAGAACCGGGACCCGGCCCATCGGGTGAATTTTCCGGAACTCCGGCGTCCGCATCTCGGGACTGCCCAGTTCCAGTTTTTCCAGGTCGTAGTCCAGCCCCAGCTCCTCCAGCAGCCAGGCGACACGGACCGCGCGGGTATTCTGCGCGTAATAGAGTTTCATGCTGTGTTCCCCTCCACTTAAACGCGGGAATTGACATCTTCCCGCAGCTGTCGGTAGAGTAGCTTCACTTTTTGAAGGGTGTCAATATGGCGCGATCCGATCTGGCCAAGACCTGCTGTCCGGTGTCCCGCGCGATCGAACGGGTCGGCGATCCCTGGGTGCTGGTCATTCTGCGCGAAGCCTTTCTGGGCACCCGCCGGTTCGACGACTTCCAGCGCCACACCGGCGCCTCTCCGCACGTGCTGAGCCTGCGGCTCAAGCAGCTGTGTGGCGACGGGATCCTGCGCAAGCGAGCCTATTCCGAAACCCCTCCGCGGTTCGAATATCTGCTGACCGACAAGGGAATGGATCTCTGGCCGCTGATCATGGCGCTGCAGAGTTGGGGAGAGAAATGGCTGGGCGGGCAGGGGGTTACACTCACACATAAAAGCTGCGGCACCGTGATTACGCCGCAACTCGGCTGTCCGGACTGCGGCGCCCCCTTGACGGCGCGGGACCTGCAGGCAGAAATCAGCCCGGAGTTTTCCGAAGAACGCAAGCACCGCGAAGGGGGCCGCCCATGACCGATCCGACCGACCTGTTCCAGTTGACGCGCCATGAGGGCCATGTCACCGAAATCGCCCTGAACCGCGCCCCGGTGAACGCGCTGAGCCCGGCCTTCCTGATGGGCTTCGCCGCGCTGCTGGACCGGCTGGAGGCCGAGGAGGATACCCACGCGGTGGTCTTGTCGAGCCCGTTCAAGGTGTTCTCCGCCGGTCTGGACCTGAAGGAGGCACAGCAGTTCGATCTGGCGCAGGAGCAGGCCATCGTCGAGGGGCTGAACATGGGCTTCCTGCGGCTGTTCACCTTTGCCAAGCCGGTGGTCGCCGCGATCAACGGGCCTGCCATCGCCGGTGGGCTGTTCTTTGTCCTCGCCTCGGACTTCCGCGTTGCCGGCCCCCGGGCCAGTTTCGGCCTGGCGGAGGTGAGGGTGGGCGCCGATTTCCCGGTTGGCCCGATGGAGATCGCCCGCGCCACGCTGGGCCCCAACGCGCTGCGCCGGATGATGTTGACGGGGCAGCCCATCCCGGTCGATCAAGCCCGCGACGAAGGTCTGGTCGATGTGCTGGAGGACGATCGGGACCGGGTGCTGTCCCGCGCCATCGACGAAGCCGCCCGGCTGGGCCGGCTGCCGTCGATCGCCTATGCGTCGATCAAGAGGCAAATCCGCGAACCCGCTGTTTCCGCAATCGAATCGGCGGTGGCACAGGGGGCCAACGCGCCCGTCGACGGCTGGTTCAACGCCCAGACCCGCGACGCCATGCGGCGGATGATCGGCTGATGTGACGTTCCGTCACGTCGCTTGATCGGAATGGCCCGTCGCGGCTCGACTTCGCTTGGGAATCGCGGTCAGATGCGCCGGCGCGTGGATGAGGACCGCGCGCGTCACGACAGCCTGGCCGGCAGATCCGCTGCCGGCAGCAAGGGGGGAGACAATTGATGCAAGTGGCGAAACCACAGGATCGTGGCCTGGATCCGGCCCGGCTGGCGCGTCTGTCCGACTGGATGGATCGCTATGTCGCGGAGCGGAAATATCCCGGCAGTTCGATCCTGATCGCGCGCGGCGGCGAAGAGGTCTATTTCAACGCGACCGGCCAGCGCAATATCGAGGACGGCCTGCCGTTCACCCGCGATACGCTGGTGCGGATTTATTCGATGACCAAACCGGTCACCTCGGTCGCGCTGATGATGCTGGTGGAAAAGGGCCTGTTCCACCTGGATGCGCCTGTTTCTGAATTCATTCCAGAATTCAATGACATGCAGGCGCTTGTTCCGGGTGCCGTACGGATCGACCAGACCGAAGCCTGCGCGCCTCCGACCCTGCATCAGCTGCTGCTGCACACCAGCGGGCTGAGCTATCCGTTCAACCCGGGCCTTCTGGGCCGGAAGATGGATGAGGAGAAAATCCTCTTCAAACCCAACGACGGGCCGCTCGCCGATATGGCGGCACGGGTGGCGGCGCTGCCGCTGTCCTTCGTCCCCGGCACCAGCTGGGAATATTCCGTCGGCATCGACATCATCGGCCGGGTGGTTGAGGTCGCCTCGGGCAAATCGCTGGCGGCCTTCTTCGCCGAGGAGATCCTTGGCCCCCTCGGCATGAGCGAGACCGGATTTTCGGTACCGGCGGGCGCCGGCGACCGTTTCGCCTCGCTCTACACCCCGCTGGCGGGCGACGCGATGGCGCTGAATTCGGCGGAAACCGGTGGCGACAGCCTGCGGCTGACAGACCGAGCCGGCAGATCGCCTTTTGAGGCCGCGACGATGCATTCGGGCGGCGGCGGGCTGGTCAGCACGATCGACGATTACATGAAATTCGCTGAGATGCTGCGCAAGGGCGGCAGCTGCGAGGGTGGACGCCTGCTTAGCCCGTCGACAATAAACTTCATGATGCGCAACCACTTGCCGGGCGATATTGCCAGCATGGGCCAGCAGAGCTTTGCCGAACAACCGATGGTTGGCACCGGCTTTGGCATCGGCGGATCGGTGGTTCTGGAACCAGGTCGTGTGGGGGTGCCCGGCAATGTCGGGGATTTCTCCTGGGGCGGTATGGCCTCGACCTTCTTCTGGATCGACCGGGTCCTGGACCTGACAGCGGTATTCTTCACCCAGCTGTCGCCCTCCAGCTCGTACCCGAGCCGCGCCGAACTCAAAGCCCTGCTGCATGGAGCCGTCATTGCATGAGCGCCGAACATCCCGTCCTCTGGACCCCGACCCAAGCCCGCGCCGATGCCACCCGCATGGCCGCCTTTATTCGCTTCGTTGAAGACAAACATGGCCTGACCTTCGCCGATTACCCCGCGCTGTGGGAGTGGAGCGTCACCGATCTGGAGAGCTTCTGGTGGGCGATCTGGGAGTTTTTCGACATCCCCGCCAGCGTCAAGCCGGAGAAGATGCTGGCCGAGCGCAAGATGCCCGGCGCCGTCTGGGGCCCCGGCGCACGGCTGAACTTCGCCGAGGCGATGCTGCGCGCCGCCAATGAGAAGCCCGACGCACAGGCCCTCATCGTCAAGTCGGAGACCTTCCCGAGGAGGGAGATGACCTGGGGCGAGCTGTCCGGCCAGGTCGCCAGCGTCGCCGCGCGGTTCCGGGCGCTGGGGGTGGGCAAGGGCGACCGTGTCGTCGCCATCCTGCCCAATACCGAACATGCGCTGATCGCCTGTCTCGCCGCCACCAGCATCGGGGCGATCTGGTCGCTCTGCGCCCCCGACATGGGCCATGTCGCCATCCTCGACCGGTTCCGCCAGATCGAGCCGAAGCTGATCGTGGCGCAGGACGGCTATGTTCACGCCGGCAAGACGATCGACCGGCGCGAGGTGCTGGCCGAAATCTTCGCCGGCCTGCCGACGCTGGAGCATCGGGTGATGCTGCCGGTGGTCGGCGATTTGCCGGAGGGGATGATCGGCTGGGACGACCTGACCGGCGATACCGTCGCGCCCGTCTATGAACAGGTGGAATTCGATCATCCGCTGTGGATCGTCTATTCCTCAGGCACCACCGGAAACCCGAAGCCCATCGTCCACGGTCATGGCGGCATCATCCTGGAAGGCTGCAAACAGGCGCTGCATCAGGATCTGACCGGCAGCGACCGGTTCTGCTGGCTGACCTCCTCGGGTTGGATCATGTGGAACTCGCAACTGAACGCGCTGGGGCAGGGCGCGACGCTGGCCCTGTTCGACGGGGCGCCGAACCAGCCCGACATGCTGGCACTCTGGCAATATGCGGCGGATGAGAAGCTGACCTATCTGGGGGTCGGCGCCGCCTATATCACCGTTTGCATCAAGGCGGGCATCCGCCCGAAAGACAGCCTCGATCTCTCGGCGCTGCGTTCCCTCGGCACCACCGGATCGCCGCTGACGGCGGATGGCTACGACTGGATTTATGACGCGGTCGATGCCGATATCTGGCTGGCGCCGATCTCCGGCGGGACCGATCTGGCCGGCGCCTTCGTCTGCGGCAACCCGATGCTGCCGGTGCGCGGCGGCGAGATGCAGTGCCGCGCCCTTGGCAATGCGGTGCGCGCCTATGACGATCAGGGCAATGAGCTGATCGGCGAGGTGGGCGAACTGGTCTGCACCGAACCCTTGCCCTCGATGCCGCTCTATTTCTGGGGCGACGACGATGGGTCGCGACTGCACGACAGCTATTTCGACACCTACCCGGGCATCTGGCGGCACGGCGACTGGATCGAGATCACGGCCGACGGCGGCGCGGTGATCTATGGCCGGTCGGACGCCACCATCAACCGCAAGGGGCTGCGGCTCGGCTCTTCCGAGATCTACCGCGCGGTCGAGGGGCTGGAAGAGGTGATGGATTCCATGGTCGTCGATCTGGAATTCCTCGGCCGCGACAGTTTCATGCCGCTCTTCGTGGTGCTGGCGCCGGGGATGACGCTGGATGAGGCGATGACCGACAAGATCAACGGCGCCATCCGCAGCGCGATTTCGGCGCGGTTCATCCCGAATGAGATCATCCAGGTGGCCGAGATCCCGCGCACGCTGTCGGGCAAGAAGCTGGAGGTGCCGGTGAAGAAACTGCTGCTGGGGGCGAAAGCGGCTTCCGTGGTGAACCGGGATTCCATGGCCAACCCAGACAGTTTCGACGCCTTCATCGCCTATGCGGCGAAGCGGAACGCCGAAACCCAAGGCTGAACTGCGCCCCATAAATATCTGAAAGAAAAGGGCCCGGGACATCCCCGGGCCTTTTTTCGTGAACTGGTGCCTTGCCAACAAAAACGGGCCGGGGATCTGCCCCGGCCCTTTCTGGTCTGCGGCGTGTGGCCGGCTCAGGCCGGCTTGCCGCTGAACCGGCGGTTCAGCTTGCGCATGCCCCCGATCCAGCGGTCGTAATCCGCCGTCTTGAGCCGCATGTACTCCAGCACCTCCGGATGCGGCAGCACCAGGAAGGTTTCCGCCGCGATGGTCTGCAGGCAGGCCTCCGCCACCACTTCGGGCTCCAGCATGCCGTCCATGGCAGCAACGCCTTCCTCATGGCCGCGGGTCATCTCCGACCGTACCGCCTGCGGGCAGAGCACCGACACCTTGATCCCCTGATCGCCATAGGTCAGGGCCAGCCATTCGGCCAGGCCCACGGCGGCGTGCTTGGTGACCCCATAGGGCGCCGAGCCCACCTGGTTCAGCAGCCCGGCGGCCGAGGCGGTGTTCAGCAGATAGCCGCCGCCGCGCGCGGTCATCCGCGGCACAAGATGACGCGCCGCCCAGACATGGGCCATCACGTTGATCTCCCAGATCCGCTGCCATTCCGCATCGGGCACCTCGACGCCGCCGATGCTGAGGATACCGGCGTTGGAACAGAACAGGTCGATGGGCCCGATCTCCGCCTCGACCTTGTCGATCAGGCCGGCGATCTCCGCCTCGACGCCGACGTTGCAGCCCATGGCGACGCCGCCGATCTCTGCGGCCACCGTCTCAGCCCCGGCGAGGTTCAGGTCGGCGCAGACCACGCATTTGGCGCCGGCCTCGGCAAAACGCCGCGCCAGGGCGGTTCCGATGCCGCTGGCCGCGCCGGTGACGACGACGATCTTGTCTTTGATCTCCATGATCCGCTCCTTACGTCCACATGTTCGAACCGCCGCAGACGGTCAGCGCCTGCCCGGTCATGTAGCGGCTGGCGTCCGAGGCCAGAAACACCGCCAACCCCTTGAAATCCTCGGGTTCTCCCAACCGCCGCAGCGGGATTTCAGCGGTGATCTTCGCCGCCACCTCCGGCTTGTCCCACAGCTCCCGGGCGAAGTCGGTGCGGATCAGCCCCGGGCAGATCGCATTGACACGGATACCCTTCGGCCCGAATTCGGCCGCCAGATTGCGCACCAGCCCGATCAGCGCCAGTTTCGACATGCCGTAGGTGCCCAGCTTCAGCGACGGCTTGAAGGCGCCAACGGAGGAGGTGAACATCATCGATCCCTTGCCGCTGGCGATCATGTCGGGCGCCACCAGCTGTGCCAGCCAGAGGTTCGACTGCACATTCGCGCTCATGGTCTTTTCATAAGCCTCGTCAGGGATTTCCGAGGTCGGCCCGTAATAAGGGTTGACCCCGGCATTGCCCACCACGATGTCGATCGGGCCGGCCTTGGCACGCGCAGTCTGAACCAGTTCGGCCAGCTGATCCTTGTAACCGACGTTGCAGGCCACCGGGATCGCACGCTCTGCGCCAACGGCCGCATTAATGCTCTCGGCCGCGGCTGTCAGCTGATCCATCTTGCGAGCAGAGATCACCACCGTGGCGCCCTGTTCGGCCAGCGCCGTCGCCATCTGCAGCCCCATGCCTTTCGAGGCGCCGGTCAGCAGGGCCACCTTGCCGGAAAGATCGAATAAACTCATGCCAGTGTTCCTTGTTCTTCAGATTTCGCTGCGGGCTCCAGTTCGGCCAGACAGGCGGCGCGCAGAACGCGGCGGTCGATCTTGTCGGTGGCGCCACGGGGCAGGGGATCCGCCTGCATCCAGATCCGTTCGGGGATCTTGAAATGCGCAATGTGTTCGGCCAGAAACGCCTTGATTTCAGTCTCTTCCGCGCGATGATGCGGCCGCAGCTGGACACAGGCGCCCACCACCTCGCCCAGTCGCTCATGCGGCAGGGCAAAGGCGCAGGCCTCCGCCACCGCCGGATGACGGTGCAGCGCGCCCTCGACATCGAGACAGGCGATATTCTCGCCCCCCCGGATGATGATGTTCTTCTTGCGGTCGACGATGGTGATGAAGCCGTCCGCATCGATCTGGCCCAGATCGCCGGTGCGCAGCCAACCGTCCTGGAACACGGCCGCCGTCTCCTCGGGTTTATTCAGGTAACAGCGCATGTTACAGGGGCTTTTGACAGTGATCTCACCGACCTCGCCAAAGGGTACATCCGCACCCTCATCATCCAGAAACCGGATCTCCTGCACCGGCGGATAGAGCCGCCCGGCGGCTCCCGGACGGGCCAGGTAATCCTCGCCCTGCATGCCGATGCCCATGGCGTTGGTTTCCGTCATGCCCCAGCCGGTGGCGACATCCGCCTTCGGGAAAGAGGCATGCAGCTCACCGACCTGCGCCGCCGGCCGCTTGGCACCGCCAGCCCCGACGAAATCCAGCGTCTCAAGACCTTCACCCATGCGGTGCGCGGCCTGCAAAAGATCGGCGCTTTGCGTCGGAACTCCAAGAAAACGCGTGATTTTCTCCTCCCGAATCAGGGTGACGGCGGTTTCCGCATCCCAGCGGTCCATCAACACCAGCTTGGCACCGGCCGGCAGGCTCAGCAGGAATACCGGATGGGTCGCGGTGACATGAAACAGCGGCGTCGCCACCAGGCCGATGGGCCGCGGGGCAGGGTCGGGCGCCACCCGCTCCGGAAACCGCTTCGGCACGATGAAGGCATGCATCAGCCAGCTGTAGACCGCGTTGACGGCGCCGCGATGGGTCTGCACCACGCCCTTGGGCGCACTGGTGGTGCCAGAGGAATACATGATCGCAAAATCATCGTCCGGGTGGATCTCCTCCTCCGGCCACTCGGCCCGGGGATGCTCCGCCATCAGCGCGGAAAAGGCATGATCGCCAAGGGCTTCGGCATCGCGGACACCGACCAGCGTCAACCGTCTTCCGGGCGCCAGCGGCCGCAGCCGGTCCAGCCGCTTGCCATCGGCGAAGATCAACCGCACATCGGCGTCCCCAATGGCGTAGTCGAGCTCCTCGGTCGTCCACCAGGCATTCAGGAACACCGCCACGGCGCCCAGCGAAGCCGCCGCGGTAAAGACCAGCAACAGCTCCGGCGCGTTGCGCATGGCGATGCCGACACGGTCACCTTTGCCGATCCCGAAGCGGGACGACAGAACCTTTGCCACCCGTTTGATATCATTGCAGAACTCATCGTAGGTCCAGCGTTCTTCACCGAACACGAGATATTCGTCAGCGCCGTTGCCCTGGGCCTCGCGGGCGTGCTGCAGCAGCTCGCGCAGCGTTTGCGGCGTATTGCGGAACGCCTTGTAGGTGACCCCGCGGATATCGACCGGTGCGGTCTCGAATATCGGGTTTTCCGCCGTGACCGCCGCCACGGCATCCTCGAACGACAGCGGCTCGATCTTCGTTGCTGTCATAGGGTCGGCTCCCGCAGCAGCGGGATGCGCGATGCTTTGTGCATGGTTGTCCTCCCAAACAAACCAGGCCGTCGCCGCAGAACGGCGCGACTCTTGCTCCTCCGTCAGGCAGGTTAGACGGGATGATCGCGCCTGCCAATACCGCAGATCGGAATTGGATTTCGCAACTTGTCGTTATCCGGGGCCACGCCCCGGGATCCACAGCTCAGACGCCCAAGGTCTTTTTCTGGCTGCAAATATCCCCGCCGGAGGCAGGCCGCAAAGCGGCCTTGTCATCGGCCCGGGCCCGATCCCGCACATGAAAATGATACATAATACTGATTACACGATTAACGTGCATCGCAAAAAAGGGGCGCCCACATGCCTGTGGAACGCCCCTGATCCTTTCGGAAAATCTCGGCAAACCCTGCGCTTATGCAGCAGAGGCGCTCGCCTCTCCTTCACGGACCTCTTTGACCAGAGCGATGAAGGCGTCGTATTGCGACAGGAACACCTGACCGGTCAGTTCGTCGAGGAAATGGCTGGTCTTCAGCCGGTCCATCACCGGGCCCTTCACCTCCGACAGATGCAGCGTCATGCCCAGATCGGCCAGCCGGTGATTGATCGCCTCGAGCGATTCCAGCGCGCTCAGGTCGACCTCATTCACCGCCGAGCACATCAGGATCACATGCTTGATCTCATCCTTGTTGCGATACACCCGACCCAGGATCAGATCCTCCATCCGCCGGGCATTGGCGAAATATAGGCTTTCGTCGATGCGCAGCGTGACGATATGCGGATCGGTGACCACCTGATGGCGTTTGATGTTGCGGAAGTGCTGGCTGCCCGGAACCTGCCCGACCTCGGCCACATGCGGCCGCGAGGTCTTCCAGACGAAGAGCGCCAGCGACACCAGCACGCCGGCGGCCACGCCGACCTCGACCCCGACGCCCAGCGTCAGCAGGATGGTGGTGAGCACAGCGGCGAAATCCGCCTTGGAATAGCCCCAGGCGCGGGTCAGGATCGACAGGTCGACCAGAGACAGCACCGCGACGATGATGGTGGCCGCCAGCGTCGCCTTCGGCAGGAAATACAGCAGCGGCGTCAGCAGCAGCGCCGCCAGCAGCAGGCCCACGGCGGTAAAGGCGCCCGCCGCCGGGGTTTCGGCACCGGCATCGAAGTTCACCACCGACCGGGCGAACCCGCCGGTCACCGGATAGCCGCCCGACAGCCCCGAGGAGATGTTCGAAGCCCCCAGAGCGATCAGTTCCTGGTTCGGCTCGATCCGCTGCTTGCGCTTCGCCGCCAGCGTCTGCGCCACCGAGACGCTTTCGACATAGCCGATGATCGAGATCAGCACCGCCGGCACCACCAGAGAGCTGATCAGCCCCCAGTCGATGCTGGGCAGGCCCAGCGGCGGCAGGCCGGTCGGAACCGCCCCCACCACCGCGACACCGGCACCGGGCAGGTCCAGCGCCCAGGCCGCCACGGTGGTGCCGATGACGGCGAAGACCGGACCGACCCGGGCGGTGGTCGAGGCCGCCTTGGCGCTCATGCCGAACTGGTTCTTCAGAACCTTCGCCAGCCCCTTGCGCACCCAGAACAGGAAGGCCAGCGCGATCACCCCGATGATCAGCGTCGGGATATTGACGTTGGGCAGCTGTTCGACGATCGCGATCAGCAGCTCCGGCAGCGTATGGCCACCCGCCTTGATGCCAAGGATATGCTTGGCCTGGCTCGCCGCGATCAGGATGCCCGAGGCGGTGATGAACCCGGCGATCACCGGGTGCGACAGGAAGTTGGCCACCACCCCCAGCCGCAACAGCCCCATGCCCAGCAGCACCAGACCCGACAACAGCGCCAGCACCGCGGCGGCGGCGGTGTAATCCACCAGATTGTCCAGCCCCAGCGGCGCCAGCGCCGACGCCGTCATCAGCGAGACCACGGCCACCGGCCCGACGGCCAGCGCCCGGCTGGTGCCGAAGAGCGCATAGAACACCAGCGGCAGGATCGAGGCATAGAGCCCGACCTGTGCCGGCAGCCCCGCCAGCAGTGCATAGGCCAGCGACTGCGGGATCAGCATGATGGTGACGATGATGGCGGCGATCAGATCGCCCGACAGCTCGGCCCGGCCATAGCTGCGGCCCCAGTCCAGAATCGGGAGATAGGATTTCAGCCGCGCCGGGCTGAGGGAAAACATGCTCAAGGGTGGTCCTTTCCTGCTGCGCGCGCCGGAAGCGCGCCGGGCCATCGTCGGGCGCCCTGCCCCGGCTGTTTCCGCGCGCGCCGGCGTCTGGCGGGCACAACGGCAGCTCGGCATCGGGCAAATCCGGGTCTGCAATACATATTAGGTTTTCTATATATATAGATCCCCCGCTTTGTGAAGGGTCCAATCTGGGGAATTTCACTGCCTGGGGCCAATGAAAAAAGGCCGGGAAAATCCCGGCCTTTTCAAACTGTTGTGAGCGGGTCGCCTCAGAAGAACGCCTGCAGCCCGGTTTGTGCCCGGCCCAGGATCAGCGCGTGCACGTCATGCGTGCCCTCATAGGTGTTCACCGTCTCCAGGTTGATCATGTGACGGATCACCTGGAATTCCAGGCTGATGCCGTTGCCGCCATGCATGTCGCGGGCCATCCGCGCGATATCCAGCGCCTTGCCGCAGTTGTTGCGCTTGATGATCGAAATCATCTCGGGCGCCGCCTTGGCCTCATCCATCAGCCGGCCGACGCGCAGCGCCGCCTGCATCCCCAGCGCGATCTCGGTCTGCATCTCGGCCAGTTTCTTCTGATAGAGCTGGGTCTGCGCCAGCGGCTTGTTGAACTGCTTGCGGTCCAGCCCGTACTGGCGCGCGGCGTGCCAGCAGGTCTCGGCCGAGCCCATGACGCCCCAGGCGATGCCATAGCGGGCGCGGTTCAGACAGCCGAACGGGCCTTTCAGCCCCTGCACATGCGGCAGCAGCGCATCCTCGCCGACCTCGACCCCGTCCATCACGATCTCACCGGTGACCGAGGCACGCAGGCTGGCCTTGTTCTGGATCTTCGGCGCCGACAGACCCTTCATGCCCTTTTCCAGCACGAAGCCGCGGATCTTGCCGTCATGCGCGTCAGACTTCGCCCAGACCACGAAGACATCGGCGAAGGGCGCGTTGGAGATCCACATCTTGCTGCCGGTCAGCCGGTAGCCGCCATCGATCTTCTCGGCCCGGGTCTTCATCCCCGCCGGGTCGGACCCCGCGTCAGGCTCGGTCAGACCGAAGCAGCCGATATATTCACCCGAGGCGAGCTTGGGCAGATATTTCATCCGCTGCTCCTCGGTGCCATAGGCGTAGATCGGGTACATCACCAGCGAACTCTGCACCGACATCATCGAGCGATAGCCCGAATCGACCCGCTCCACTTCGCGCGCGACCAGCCCATAGGAGACGTAACCGGCGCCAATGCCGCCGTATTGTTCCGGCACGGTGACGCCCAGCAGGCCCATCTCGCCCATCTCGCGGAAGATCTCGGGATCGGTCTCTTCCTTCTCGAAGGCCTGCAGCACCCGCGGCTGCAGCTTTTCCTGCGCATAGGTGTGGGCGCTGTCGGCGATCATCCGCTCTTCTTCGGTCAGCTGATCGACCAGGCGGAACGGATCGGCCCAGTCGAAGGAGGACAGGTCCGGGGCATCCTTGGCCTTGAGCGTCGGGGGGGTCATGAGAGAGGTCTCCTCAGGTCACATGCATTTGCAAGCGGTCTATCACAGTGTTTACGCAAGAAACAGCAAGACATTCGCATGGTTTCATGAGTAAACCGCATACATGATTGCCCCGCGCCGATTCCTGCCCTCCATCGCCTCGCTGCGCGCGCTCGAAGCGCTCGACCGGCTCGGCTCCGCCTCCGCCGTGGCGGAGGAGCTGGCGCTGACCCAGAGCGCGATCAGCCGGCAGCTGCAGACGCTGGAGACCCAGATGGGAGTGAGCCTGATCCAGCGCAGCCGCAAGCGGCTGACCCTGACCCAAGCGGCGCGGGACTATGTGACCGACATCCGCCCTGCCCTGCACCAGATCGCGCAGGCCTCGATGCGGCTGCAGGTGCCGCAGACCGGCGGCGCGCTCAACCTCGCCATCCTGCCCGCCTTCGGCATGCGCTGGCTGATGCCGCGGCTGCCGGAGTTCGCCCGGGTCCATCCGGAGGTGACGATCAACATGGCGACCCGGCTGCAGCCCTTCAACTTCGCTGCCGAACCCTTCGATGCGGCCATCCACTTCGGCACCGGGGTCTGGCCTGGCGCCGACCGGCTGCTGCTGAAACACGAACAGATGCTGCCGGTCTGCGCCCCCGACCTGCTGCTGGGCCGCCCCACCGGCGATCCGGCGGCGCTGCTGCAACTGCCGCTCCTACATATCCAGACCCGTCCCCATGCCTGGCAGGACTGGTTCGCGCAAAAAGGCATCGACAGCCCTGGCGCGGTGCCCGGCACGCTTTATGACCAGTTCTCCGCCATCATCCAGGCGGCACTGCACGGGCTCGGCGTGGCGCTGCTGCCCGACTACCTCGCCGAACAGGATCTGGCCATGGGCCGGCTGATCGCCCCCTTCGGGCCGGCGGTGGAGATGGACGGCGCCTATTATCTGGTCTGGCCGCAGGACAAGAGCCGCCACGCGCCGCTTACCCTGTTCCGCGACTGGCTGGCCACGCAGGCACAGCCCGAAGATCTGCTGCCCCGCTGACCGCGAGCGCGGCGCCGGACCGATGCGCCCGATCCTTTTCTGGCCCCAAATATCCCCGCCGGAGGCTCCGACGGGGAGGCGTTTGCGACCGTGACGGTTCGGACGATACCAGACGGGGCTTTGCCCCTGAGAGGAAGGAAACGCACCGCTGCACGTTTCCAGAACGGGGCTTTCCCCGGGGCTCCGCCCGTTCGGCGCTGAAAACGATCCACCGGACCGTCTTCCGGGCGCGCCTCACCCCAAAGCGTAGCCGGCGCCGCGAACGGTGCGGACGGGATCGTCGCCGCCGTGCTGGGTCAGCGCCTTTCTCAGCCGGCCGATATGGACATCGACGGTACGGGTGTCGACATAGATATCGCGGCCCCAGACCCGGTCCAGCAGCTGTTCGCGGCTCCACACCCGGCCGGGCTTTTCCATGAAGGTCGACAGCAGCCGAAACTCGGTCGGGCCCAGCTTCAGCGGCTGTTCGGACCGGCTGACCTTATGGGTCTCGGCGTCCAGAACGATATCCTCGTACTCCAGCCGCAACCCCACGGTCGAGGGCCGCACCCGCCGCAGCTGGGTCCGCACCCGGGCCATCAGCTCGATCACCGAATAGGGTTTGACGACATAGTCGTCCGCCCCGGTTTCCAGCCCGCGCACCTTGTCCACCTCTTCCGACCGGGCCGAGAGCATGATGATCGGGATCGATCGCGTCTCGGGCCGGGTCTTCAGCCGGCGGCAGACCTCGATCCCGCTGAGATTGGGCATCATCCAGTCCAGTACGATGATATCGGGGGTGTCCTCTTCGACCAGAAGCAGCGCTTCCTCCCCGTTCTCGGCCTTCAGCACCCGGAAGCCTTCCGCCTCCAGGTTGTAGGAGAGCACCTCCCGCTGGGCCAGTTCGTCTTCGACCACCAGAACTGTCGGCTGATCCGCCGCCATCTTCAGCCCTCCAGCATGCTGATCGAGGTGTCGTCAGCCTTATTCCGGGTTTCTTCCGGCCGGTCGCCGGTGACCAGATAGATCACCTGTTCGGCGATCCCGGTCACATGATCGCCCATCCGTTCGGTGTTCTTGGCGATGAAATGCAGGTGCATGCAGGCAGTGATGTTGCGCGGATCCTCCATCATGAAGGTGAGGAATTCGCGGAACAGCGCGTTGTACATCTGGTCGACCTCGCGGTCGCGCTCGATGACATCGGTGGCCAGCTCCACATCGCGCTGGATATAGGCGTCGAGCGCGTCCTTCAGCATCAGCTCCACCTCGCGCGCCATCCGGCGCAGCGCCGCGGCCGAGCCGTTGACCGCCGGCAGCTGGGCCAGGACGCTGGTGCGCTTGGCGATGTTCTTGGCGTAATCGCCGATCCGTTCGAGGTTGCCGCTGATCTTCATCACCGTCAGCACCACCCGCAGGTCGACAGCGGTGGGTGCGCGCAGCGCGATCAGCCGGGCGGTCTCCTCGTTGATCATCACTTCCAGCTCGTCGATCGCCGCATCGCCGGCGCGGACCTTCTCGGCCAGCTCCTCGTCACGGCTCTCCAGCGAACTGGCCGCCTCCAGAATGGCGGCCTCTACCAGGCCGCCCATCTTCATGATCCGGGCCTGGATGCCTTCCAGATCCCGGTCGAAGACCTTTGCAATATGTTGATCGGTCATGGAAAATCCTGTTTCGCTTACCCGATCCGCCCGGTGATGTAGCTTTCGGTCCGGGGGTCGACGGGGTTGGTGAAAATCTGTCCGGTCTCGCCATATTCGACCAGGTTGCCCAGGTGGAAGAATGCGGTCTTCTGGCTGACGCGGGCGGCCTGCTGCATCGAGTGGGTCACGATCACCACCGAGTAGTTCTGCCGCAGCTCGTCGATCAGCTCCTCGACCTGGGCGGTGGCGATCGGGTCGAGCGCCGAGCAGGGCTCGTCCATCAGCAGCACCTCAGGTTCGGTCGCCACTGCGCGGGCGATGCACAGACGCTGCTGCTGGCCGCCCGACAGGCCGGTGCCCGGTGCATCCAGACGATCCTTGACCTCCTCCCAGATGGCGCCGCGGCGCAGGGACTTCTCGACGATCTCGTCAAGATCGGCCTTGTTCTTGGCCAGACCGTGGATGCGCGGGCCATAGGCGATATTGTCGTAGATCGACTTCGGGAACGGGTTCGGCTTCTGGAACACCATCCCCACCTTGGCGCGCAGCTGCACCGGATCGACCTTGGGGTCGTAGATGTCCTCGCCGTCCAGCAGGATGTCGCCCTTCACCCGGCAGATGTCGATGGTATCGTTCATCCGGTTCAGGCAGCGCAGGAAGGTCGACTTGCCGCAGCCCGACGGGCCGATAAAGGCGGTGACGGTCTTGTCCTCGATATCGACGTCCACATCCTTGATGGCGTGGCTGTCGCCGTAATAGACCTGCACGTTCCGCGCCGAGATCTTGGTGTCCTTCTGCTCCACGGCACTCTCCGTTTTTGCTAAGTCGTACATGGCTATTCCTTTATACCTTACCAGCGGCGCTCGAAACGGCGGCGCAGAATAACAGCCAGGGTGTTCATGGTGACCAGGAAGACCAGCAGGATGATGATCCCGCCCCAGGCGCGTTCGTAAAACGCCGGGTCCGCCCGTTTGGCCCATTCGTAGATTTGCGCCGGCATGGCCGAGTTCGGTGCCAGAAGCCCTGAGGCGACGCTGTCGGGCGCGTTGGAGGCGATGAAGCCCACCATACCGATCAGCAGCAGCGGCGCGGTCTCCCCCAGCGCCTGGGCCAGGCCGATGATGGTGCCGGTCAGGATGCCGGGCGCGGCCAGCGGCAGCACGTGGTGGAATACCGACTGCATCTTGGAGGCGCCGACGCCGAGCGCCGCATCGCGGATCGACGGCGGCACCGCCTTCAGCGCCGCACGGGTGGAGATGATGATGGTCGGCAGCGTCATCAGGGTCAGCACCAGACCGCCCACCAGCGGCGCCGACATCGGCAGGTGCATGTAGTTGATGAAAACCGCCAGGCCGAGGATCCCGAAGACGATCGAGGGCACCGCCGCGAGGTTCGAGATGTTCACCTCGATCACGTCGGTCCACCAGGTCTTCGGCGCGAATTCCTCAAGATAGATCGAGGCCGCCACGCCGATCGGTAGCGCCAGCGCCAGCACCACGAACATCATGAACAGCGACCCGACCATCGACACCCCGATCCCGGCGGCCTCTGGCCGCTGGTCGGAGGCGTCGGAGCCGAAGATGAAGGCCGGGTTGAAGGTCTTTTCGATGACCCCGGCCTGTACCAGCTGATCGGTGAAATCCAGCTGCGCCGCAGTGATGTTCTTGTCGTTCTCGATGCTGTCGCGGGTCACCCGCCCCTTCATGTAGCCGTCGACCCGGCTGTTGGCGAGAAATCGGAAGGTGACCGTTTCGCCGATGGTCTCGGGGTGGGCCAGGACGTAGTCGCGCAGCTGCGCCGGGGCGCCCTTGGACAACAGCCCGGCCATGTCCTTGGCCTTCAGCCCGCTGTCGAGTCCGAGCGCGCCGACCTTGGCCTCAAAGGCCTTCTGGATCAGCGGCGCATAACCGAAGGTCGAGACTTTCTTGATGTCGTCGAGATCGCGGTTGCCCTTCTTGTCCAGCTTCTTGGCGTCCAGCGTCACATCGAGGGTCACAAAGGTCTGGGTAAAGGCCCCCATCCCGTTGCCGACGATGTTGAAGACCAGGATCACCAGCATCAGCAGGCCGATGGCGATGGCGCCGATACCATAGGCCTGAAACCGGCGTTCGGCAGCGTTGCGGCGTTTGGTCCGGGCGGTCAGCTTCAGCAGCGTCTCGCCGTGCTTGCGCGGTGTGGAGCCGTTTTGGCTGATATCGGTCATTCGTACTGCTCCCGGTATTTGCGCACGATATAGAGGGCAAGGATGTTCAGCCCCAGCGTCAGCACGAACAGGGTGATGCCGAGCGCGAAGGCCACCAGGGTTTCAGGGCTGGCGAAATCGGTATCGCCGGTCAGCTGGCTGACGATCCGGGTGGTGATCGTAGTCATCGATTCCAGCGGGTTGAGCGAGAACTTGGCAATCGCCCCTGCCCCCATCACCACGATCATGGTTTCACCGATGGCCCGGGAGGCAGCCAGCAGCACCGCGCCGACGATGCCCGGCAGCGCCGCCGGCAGCACCACCTGCTTGACGGTTTCCGATTTGGTCGCGCCCAGCCCGAGCGAGCCGTCGCGCATCGCCTGGGGCACCGCGTTGATGATATCGTCGCTGAGCGAAGAGACGAAGGGGATCAGCATGATGCCCATCACCAGACCGGCGGTCAGCACCGAGGTCGCCCCGGCCATCCATTCGACGCCGAGCAAGCCCTCCGAGCCGCGGCCGAAGATGCTCACCAGCGCCGGCCCCACCGTCAGCAGGGCGAAGAGACCGTAAACGATGGTCGGAATACCCGCGAGGATCTCCAGCAGCGGCTTGGCGATCGCCCGCACATGCGAGCCGGCGTATTCGGACAGGTAGACCGCGGCAAAGAGACCGACCGGCACCGCGACCAGCAGCGCGATGAAGGAGATATAGAGCGTCCCCCACAGCAGCGGCAGGATCGACAGTTCACTGTCGCCGCGAAAGTTCGGTGCCCAGGTGCCACCGAAGAAGAAATCGGTCCAGCTGTGCAGTTTGAAGAAGTTGATGGTCTCGAAGAACATCGACAGCACGATGCCGATGGTGGTCAGGATCGCCAGCGAGGCGGCCAGGACCAGCAGCGCCAGCACGCCGCGCTCCACCACGTTGCGGGCGCGGAAATCCTTGTTGGTGCGCAGATAGGAAAAGGCCAGCCCGCCGAGCGCCAGCGCACCCACCACCAGCGTCATCAGCAGATGCCCGGTGGAATTGATCACCCGGTAGCGTTGCGCCGCCTTCAGCACCTCGGGCCGCACGTCAGAGCCGAGCGCCACGCCCAGCTCGCCCAGGCGCCCGCGCAGGTCGGTGAATTCGGTGCGGATCGAACCGGCCTCGGTCTCGGTCAGCGCATTCTGCTCGACCGCGATATCGAGCCCCTCGGCGACGCGGCGCACATCGCTCATCACCAGGCCGAGAGTGGAATTTTCCGGGATCGCGTCGGTCGGGATCATGCGCGAGACCTGGGTCTCGACGAGCAGCGGCTGCGCCAGCAGCCAGATCGCCAGAACCAGCAGCGCCGGCACCAGGGCCGTCAGCGACACGTTATAGCCGTAATAGGCGGGGAGAGAGTGAAGATCGCGGGCATTGCCACCGGCACTGTGCAGTGCGCGGGCGCGTCCTGCGATGTAACCAAAAGCGGCAAGCGCGAACAGGAAGACAACGAGCCAGAACGTCGGCATCAGGGGCTCCAATCGCGGCGGCGGAAGATATCGGAAAAAACAGGTGGGCCGGGGCCCGGGGAACAGCGCCCCCGGGTCCCGGCCCGAAGGCAATTACATGCTGCCGCCCATGACGACTTCGTCAGCCACGGCTTCCTGGGTCTTGGCCAGTTCCGGATCGGAGACCAGACCGTATTCGGCCAGCGGGCCATCGGAACCTGCGATCTCGTCGGAGACGAAGAACTCAGCATATTCTTTCAGGCCGGGGATCACGCCGATGTGGGCTTTCTTCACGTAGAAGAACAGCGGACGCGACACCGGGTATTCGCCGGTTGCGATCGACTCGGTCGAGGGAACGACGCCCGACATGGTCGCCACTTGCAGCTTGTCGGTGTTGTTTTCGTAGAAGGCCAGACCGAAGACGCCGATACCGTCCTTGTTGGAGTCGATGCGGGCCAGGGTCTCGGTGTAGTCGCCGTCGATGTCGACCGACTTGCCGTCGGTGCGCAGGGCGATACAGGCTTTTTCAGCGGCTTTCTTGTCGTCGCCGTTGGCGGCCTTGAAGACTTCGAAATCGCCGGTGGCTTCGCAGCCGGCCAGGATCACCTTGTCTTCGAAGACTTCACGGGTGCCGTGCTTGGTGCCGGGGATGAAGGCCTGGATCGGCTGCGCCGGGAACGCCGGGTTCACGTCGGCCCAGGTGGCGTTGGAGTTGTCGACGATCTTGCCGTCCACGACGATCTTGTCCGACAGCGCCTTGTACCAGTCGGCGGGCGTGAATTCGAAGGTGTTGCCGTTGATGTCGCTGGCGAAGACGATGCCGTCATAGCCGATGCGGACTTCCATGATGTCGGTCACGCCGGCTTCGGCGCAGGCCTTGATCTCTTTGTCTTTGATCTTGCGCGAGGCATTGGCGATGTCGATGGTGTTTTCGCCCACGCCTTCGCAGAAGCGTTTCAGGCCGGCCGAGGAGCCGCCCGATTCAACGACCGGGGTCGGGAAGTCGAAGTTTTCACCGAAGGCTTCGGCAACGATCGAAGCGTAGGGCAGCACGGTCGAGGAGCCGGCGATCTGCACCTGGTCGCGCGCGGCAGCAGCAGTGGCCGAAACAGCGCCAAGCGCCAGCGCAGAAACCGTCATTTTCACAAAGGACATGTCTGTCTCCTTGGGTAAGGTCATTAGCGATCACCCCCATGATGATCTTGCGCCCCTCCTAGTGAGGCTGCATGTGCCTTTTGTGACACCCATGTAACAGTTCGATGACAACGCGCTGGATTTCTGGTCGGCAAAAGGCGGAAAACGCCGCAGAGCGAACAACTTACCGTTGTCTATATTTCGCAGACAACTCTGCGGCGCAGCAATTTACTGAGGTAAAATAACCGTAAAAACAGCGCCTTGGCCCAGGGTGCTCTCCACCCGAAGACGGCCGCGGTGACGGTTGACGATATGCTTGACGATGGCCAGCCCCAGACCGGTGCCCCCCAGCTGTCGCGACCGGTGATTGTCGGCGCGATAGAATCGCTCGGTCAGGCGCGGCAGGTGTACCGGATCGATGCCCGGCCCCTTGTCGATCACCTGCACCCGGGCAGCGGCGGAGCGCACCGCCGGATCGCGGTCGGAGGCGGAGAGCAGCACGTCGACGCGCCCGCCGGAGCCGCCGTATTTGATCGCGTTCTCCACCAGATTGGTGAACACCTGCCGCAGCTGATCGGGATCGCCGGTGACGGTCACAGGCGTTTCCGGCGCCGAGAGGTTCAGCGTCAGCTGCTGCTCCTCCGCCAGTGGCTTGAGCGAATGCAGCGTGTCCTCCAGCGTCCGGGTCAGGTTCACCTGTTCCTTGGGCCGCACCCGCTCCTCGCTCTCGACCCGGTTCAGCGACAGCAGGTCCCCGACCAGCCGGTTCATCCGGCTCGCCTCGCCCTCCATGATCGCCAGGAACCGGTCGCGGGCGACCGGATCGTCCTTGGCGGCGCCGCGCAGGGTTTCGATGAACCCCATCAAGGCGGTCAGCGGCGTGCGCAACTCGTGGCTGACGTTGGCGACGAAATCGCGCCGCATCTGCCCCGCCTGTTCCAGATGGGTGATGTCCTGAAAGCTGACCAGCACCGCGCCCCCCTGCACGGCGCCGATGCCATGAACATAGCGGCAGGTCACGTCATAGGTGGTATCCTGGGCGCCATCGTTCGACAGATGCCGGGTCGTATGCGGGCGCTTGTCGCGCAGGCTCGACTCGATCGCATCCAGCACCTGCGGCTGCCGCAGGATGGTGGCGAAATGGCGCCCGGCGATCTGCTGGCCGAGCAGCGTCAGCGCCTCGGCATTGGCGCCGATGATGCGTTCGGACTGGTCGACCAGCAATGCCGGCAGCGGAATGGCCGACAGGAAGTCGGCGATCAAATCGTCAAACATGGTATCCAACATTGCCTTTCTCCTCCCCGGAGCTGTGGCAGGCACCATGTCGCATCAATGTAACTATGATGCGGCACGGGCCGCCGAAACAGCCTGGGAGAAGATGGATTTCAGCGCCTCGGGCTCTTCCAGCCCGACCGAGACCCGGAAGAACCCCTCGCTCAGCCCGGCGGCAGCGCGAGCCTCGGGGCTCAGCGCCCGGTGCGAGGAGGAGGCCGGATGCGACAACGTGGTGCCGACATCGCCGAGGGTGGGCGCAAAGGCGATGCCCTCGGCCGCCCGGGCGAAGGCATTCGCCGCCGGCCGGCCACCGTCGAGCTCGAAGCTGAGCATGTTGCAGCCCTGCCCCTTCAGCAGCGCCATGGCGCGGTCGCGGTCAGGGTGATCGTCGCGCAGCGGATAGAGCACCCGCTTGACCCCGGCCAGCCCGGCCAGGTGATCGGCCAGCACCGCCGCGGTGGCCTGGGCCCGGTCGAACCGCAGATCGAAGGTCAGCATGCCGCGTTCGGCCAGCCAGCAGTCAAACGGGCTGGGGGTCAGCCCGGTGGTCACCGCGAAGATCCGCAGCCGCTGCATCACCTCGGGATCGCGCGCCACGACATAGCCCAGCGTCACATCGGAATGGCCCGACAGCAGCTTGGTCACCGAATGGAGCACGATATCGGCACCGTAATCGAACGGCCGGATCGCCTTCGGCGTGGTGAAGGTGTTGTCGATCACCAGCAGGATGCCATGCGCCTTGCACAGCGCCGCGATCCCCTCCAGATCGGCCACCCGCAGCGTCGGGTTCGACACCACCTCGATCAGCATCAGCCGGGTCTCGGGGCGGATCGCCGCCGCCATATCGGCCGCGTCGCAGGGATCGGCCAGCGTGGTGGCAACTCCCAGTCGCGGCAAATCCTCGGCCATCATCCGCATCGACCGGCCATAGAGCTGGTTGCCGCCGATCACGTGATCACCCGCCTTGACCAGCCCCAGCAGCACCGCCGAAACCGCCGCCATGCCGGACCCGGTCAGCAGACCGCCCTGCCCGCCCTCCATCGCGTCGAGCCGCTGCGAGACGACATCGGCATTCGGGTGGCCTTCGCGCGCGTAGGTATAGCCATGCACCCGCCCTTCGTATTGCGCGTCGAGCGCATCGGGCGTTTCGCTGGCATAGACCACCGAGGGCGACAGCGGCGTCACCACCGGGGTGCTGGCGCTGTCAGGCAGGGAAAAGGGCCGCACCAGCGACCCCCTGGTATTCCGGGTCATTTCACTTCTTTCATCGTGTCGCGGAATTTCCGCATGTTGTCCTGATAATGCAGCGCGCCGAGCTTCATCCGCTGGGCGTGATCCTCGCTGATCTCGCGCACCACCTTGCCGGGCGCGCCCATGACCAGGGAATTGTCGGGGATCTCCTTGCCCTCGGTCACCAGCGCGCCGGCGCCGATCAGGCAGTTGCGGCCGATCTTGGCGCCGTTCAGCACCGTCGCCCCCATGCCGATCAGCGACCCGTCGCCGATGGTACAGCCATGCAGCATCACCTTGTGACCGATGGTGCAGTCCTGGCCGATGGTCAGCGGAAAGCCGGCATCGACATGCATCACGCAATCTTCCTGCACGTTGGAGCCCTTGCCGATGCGGATCTCCTCGTGATCGGCGCGAATGGTGCTGCCGAACCAGACCGAGGATCCGGGCTCCATCACCACCTTGCCGATCAGATTGGCGTCGGGCGCCACCCAGGTGTCTTCGTCCAGTTGCGGCGCGTCGTCGCCCAATGCGTAGATGGTCATTCGTTCTCCTCCTCGAATTCCGATTGCAGGGCCCGCACATGGGCGGTCAGCCCGGGCTGCTGGATGCGGCGCAGGCGGATCGCCTCGACAATGGTCTTCAGCTTCCGCTCGGTGGCGTCCAGATCGTCGTTGACCAGCACGTAATCGTAGCTGTCCCAATGGCTGATCTCGTCCCAGCTCTTATGCATCCGGCGCGAGATCGTCTCGGCATCGTCCTGGCCACGACCGATCAACCGCCGGCGCAGTTCCGCGATCGACGGCGGCAGCAGGAAGATCGACAGCGTGTGCTGGCCGAGCGCGGAATTGCGGATCTGCTGCGCCCCCTGCCAGTCGATGTCGAAGAGCACGTCTTCGCCCCGTTCGATCGCCGCCTCGACCGGGCCGCGCGGCGAGCCGTAGAAATTCCCGAAAACATGCGCATGTTCCAGCATGCCGTCCTTCGACACCTGCGATTTGAACTCCGTCTCGGTCAGGAAGTGATAATCGACGCCGTCCGCCTCTCCCGGTCGCGGCGCGCGGGTGGTGGCGCTGACCGAAAACACGATCGAGGGGTCCCAGGCGCGCAGCCGCTTGGCGAGGGTGGATTTCCCGGCGCCCGAGGGCGAGGAGAGGATGATCAGAAGTCCGCGGCGCTGTGCCATTTTCAATTCCCTTTCCGGATCATTCGACGTTCTGAACCTGTTCGCGCATCTGGTCGATCAGCGCCTTGAGGTCGAGCCCCACCTTGGTCAGATCGCTGTTCTGCGACTTGGAACAGAGCGTATTGGCCTCGCGGTTGAATTCCTGCATCAGGAAATCCAGCTTGCGCCCCACCGCGCCACCCTTGTCCAGTAGATCGCGCGCCGCGCCGACATGGGCGCCGAGGCGATCGAGCTCTTCGGTGACATCGGCCCTGACCGCGATCAGCGCGAGTTCCTGCGCCACCCGGTCGGCATCCGCCCCGTCGACATTGTCGAGAACGCGGGCCAGATTGTTGCGCAGGGTCTCCGCCATCGCCGCCTTGCGCGCCTCGGCCAGATCGGCGGCGCGGGCGATCAGCGTTCCGACCTCGTCCAACTGGACGCGCAGCAACCGCTCCAGCGCCGCGCCCTCGGTTTCGCGCATCTCCAGAAAGGCGGCGATCAGCGGGCCGAGCTCTGCCTTCAGCGCCGCGATCAGCGCGCCGTTGTCCTCGCTGTCGGCTCCGGCCTCCAGCATGCCGCGCAGCCCCAGCAGATCGCTGGCCCGCGACGGCGCCAGATCGACGCCCTTGGCCTGTGCCTCGGCTTCGATCCGCGCCAGCGCCTCCAGCGCGGCGGCCAGGACCGCCGGGTTCAGCACCCCGGCGCCACCGGCATCGCCACGGGTCAGGCGCAGCGACAGGGTGACATTGCCGCGGGTGAGCGCCCGGGCCAGATCCGCCCGCAGCGCCGCCTCCAGCCCTTCGAGCCAGTCGGGCACCCGCAGACGCAGATCCAGCCCCTTGCCGTTCACGCTGCGCAGCTCCCAGCTCCAGACATAGGGGGCCTGCGCTCCTCTGGCGGAGGCGAATCCGGTCATCGATCTGATCATGCGTGTGGCCCTTCTGGCTGGCGGCGGCGGCGTCTGCGCTGCGGTTCGGGGGGCAGGTAATGCCAAGCCAGAGGTCAGGGCAACCCCTGCGCGCATGGCCCGCGGTGATGGCGCCGCGCGGGAGATTAACCACTACTTAAGGAAACGCTCCAAAATTGAACTGAATTGTGGCAGATTAACGGCACGGTAACCTATCCGGCGGTAACTAAGGGTAAGTTAGTTCAAATTGTCACGGTGCCGACGCGGGTTCCCGCGCCCCGGCCCAGGGTAACGAAAGCGGCAGATGATGCGGATGATCCCGAACGGTCCCAAGGCGGCGCCCTACGCCCCCGTTACACGCTCCGATCAGGCGGCGGGCGAAAACGTCATCGCCATCGACCGCTTTCGCAACCGCCGCAGCCTGTCGCCCCTGCGCCAGGCAGAGGCCTACTGGACCGCGCTTTGCGGCGAGACCGGCGTGCCGCGGCGCAGTCAGGTCGATCCCCGCGGCCTGTCGAACATCCTGCAGAACACCTTCATCCTGGAGCGCGTGGCACCACGGGTGGCGCGGTTCCGGCTGGCCGGGGCGCTTCTGGAGGATCTGGCCGGCATGGATGTCCGCGGCATTCCGTTCACCGCGCTCTTCTCCGACGCCGCCCGCGTCGAAGCCGGCAGCCTGCTGGAGCGGGTGTTTTCCGCGCCGCATGTGGCCGAGTTGCGGCTGACCCAGGCTGGCAGCCCCGGCCGTTCCGCCGGCGAAGGCCGCATGCTGCTGCTGCCGCTGGCCACCGATGACGGTGAGATCGCCCGCGCGCTGGGGGTGCTGGTGGCCGATGGCGGCTGCGGCCGCCTGCCCTGCCGTTTCGACATCACCGACCGCATCCTGCGCCCGGTGACCGCTGACCCGCAGGACCATGCGCCCACCCCGCCGGCACCGACCGTGGCGCCCGAACCGCAGGGATTTGCCGAGCCGCGCGCCGATTTCGGCGCTGCCAGCCATCTGCGGCTGGTGAAGTAAGCCGCCCCGGGACCGGTCCCGCCAGCTTCGGACCGGGCTTCTTTAGACCGGGCTTCGCACCCGACTTCAGACCAGACAGATCGGACCAGACGCTTCGGCATCGACTGTCCCGACGTGAAAAGGGCGCGCCCGACCGGCGCGCCCCGTTTCGTCTGTTCCAGTCGTTTCCAAGGCCGTCGCCCCGGCAATCGGGTTCAGCCCGCGGCGCGGGCTGCCAGCCGGGCACTGCGCAACGCGCTCAGTTCCTCGGCCACCAGGAAGGCGAGCTCCAGCGACTGGCTGGCGTTCAGCCGCGGATCGCAGGCGGTGTGATACCGGTCGGAGAGATCCTCATCCTTCACCGCGCGCAGACCGCCGGTGCATTCGGTCACGTCCTGACCGGTCATCTCGAAATGCACGCCGCCCGGCACGGTGCCCTCGGCGGCATGAACGGCGAAGAATTCCCGCACTTCGCGCAGCACTGCCTCGAACGGCCGGGTCTTGAAGCCGCTGGAGGATTTGATGGTGTTGCCGTGCATCGGATCGCAGACCCAGACCACATTGGCGCCTTCTTCCTGAACCGTCCGGATCAGCTTGGGCAGGTGATCCCCGGCCTTGCCGGCGCCGAAGCGCGCGATCAGCGTCAGCCGCCCGGCCTCGTTCTCCGGGTTCAGCTTGGCCATCAGCAGCTTCAGGTCCTCGGGCGTCATCGAAGGGCCGCATTTCAGCCCGATCGGGTTCAGCACGCCGCTGCAGAATTCCACATGCGCCCCGTCGGGCTGTCGGGTGCGATCGCCGATCCAGATCAGATGCCCCGAACCCGCCAGCCAGTTGCCGGAGGTCGAGTCGAGCCGCGTCAGCGCCTCTTCGTATTCCAGCAGCAGCGCCTCGTGACTGGTGTAGAATTCCACCGTCGACAGCGTGTGCGCGGTATCCCGGTTGACCCCGGCGGCGCGCATGAAATCGAGCGTATCGGTGATCCGGCTCGCCAGTTCGCGATAGCGTTCGGCCTTCTCGCTTTCGGTGAAGCCCAGCGTCCAGGCATGCACCTGGTTCACATCGGCGTAACCACCGGTGGAAAAGGCGCGCAACAGGTTCAAGGTCGCCGCCGCCTGGGTATAGGCCTGCAGCATCCGCGCCGGATCGGGAATCCGCGCCTCCGGCGTGAACGCCAGATCGTTGATGATATCGCCCCGATAGCTGGGCAGTTCCACCCCGTCGACCACCTCGGTCGGGGCGCTGCGCGGCTTGGCGAACTGCCCGGCCATGCGGCCGACCTTGATCACCGGCACCTTGGCACCATAGGTCAGCACCATCGCCATCTGCAACATCACCTTGAAGGTGTCGCGGATGCCGTCGGCGCTGAACTGTTCGAAACTTTCGGCACAGTCGCCGCCCTGCAGCAGAAACGCCTCGCCCTTCGAGGCGGCGCCCAGATGCGCCTTCAGCCGGCGGGCCTCGCCAGCGAAGACCAGCGGCGGATATTTCGACAGCTGCGCCTCGACCGCATTCAGCGCGGCGGGGTCAGTGTAATCCGGCATCTGCACGCGCGGTTTGGCGCGCCAGGCCGATTTGGTCCAGTCCGACATCGGAGCCTCTTCCCTCTGATTTCTGCACAGCTTTTCAGGCCGTCTCTATACAAAAGCCTGTGCGCGGATGCCATAAGCGTTTTGCGCCACTTGACGCCGCATTTATACTCTGTCCTAGTCACCCGTCAGAAAGAGATCCGCCAAGGGTCCGCATGCCAGGAATGCCGCCATGTCAGAGCAACGCCAAGTTGTCCCCAGCGCCCCCGGAACCGCCAAGCCGCGGCGGTTCGTTTTCGTCCTTCTCGACCGGTTCACGCTGCTGTCTTTCTCCTCCGCGCTGGAATGCCTTCGGATCGCCAACCGAATGGCCGGAGAAGAGCTCTATACTTGGCTGCTCTGCGGCGAAGGCGGAGACGAGGTGACCTGTTCTGCGGGCACCACCTTCCGGCTCGACAGCGATCTGGAGGCGCTGCAGCGCGACGACACCGTGCTGGTCTGCGGCGGCATCGACGTGCAGGCCGCCACCAGCAAGAAGCTCTTGTCCTGGCTGCGCCGCGAGGCGCGCAAGGGGCTGACCATCGGCGGGCTCTGCACCGCTGGCTATACGCTGGCCAAGGCCGGGCTGCTGGACCACAAGCGCGCCACCATCCACTGGGAGAACGCCGACAGTTTCGCCGAGGAGTTCGAAGAGGTGCAGCTCACCAAATCGGTCTTCGTCATCGACGGCAACCGGATCACCACCGCCGGCGGCACCTCGTCGATCGACCTGATGCTGCAGATCATCGCCGGCGATCAGGGCCAGGATCTGGCCAACGCGGTCGCCGACCAGCTGATCTACTCCTCGATCCGGACCGATCAGGACATCCAGCGGCTCAGCGTGCCGACGCGGATCGGCGTGCGTCATCCGAAACTGAGCCAGGTCATCCAGATGATGGAGAGCAACATCGAGGAGCCGATCAGCCCGGCGGTGCTAGCCCGCGATGTCGGCATGTCCACCCGCCAGTTGGAACGGCTGTTCCGCCGCTATCTGAACCGCAGCCCCAAGCGCTATTACATGGAGCTGCGCCTGCAGAAGGCGCGCAACTTGCTGATGCAGACCGATATGAGTGTGATCAACGTGGCGCTGGCCTGTGGCTTCTCCTCGCCGTCGCATTTCTCCAAATGCTACCGGGCGCATTACGACACCACCCCCTATCGCGAACGCGGCACCCAGGCGGCGCGCCTGTCGATCTGACGCAAAAGCGGCACGCCGTTTCACCGGATCGCCAGAGCCTGCAGATATTTCTCGATTTTTTTGGAATTGAGAAATATGCGGTCTTTGTTTTTCCTGAAAGACATGCAATTCTGTGCTCAGGGCGCATTCAGTTTTCGGATCAAGCGACGCCCTGTGTTTCGTTAAAGAGTGGTCTTTTCCCGCATGCTGTTTCCCGGCCGCAGGCTCAGGGAACCGGCATGCGGGCCATGTGATCTCTGCCCTGCACTTGCATCGACAAAAATCAGGTAACTTACTGATTTAAAAAGATCATGCCAGCGCACCGATGGTTTTTTTCTACCAGGTATTCCCCGCCCTATCGGCGCTGCTGAGGCGCATCTGCGGAAACAGGTAGTCACATTGCAGAGGGGGCGCCCTCCGGTTTCTCATTACGGATATTTCAAAAACAATCTGCACAGGGATAGAAAATTACATTTCAATCGAAACGGAAATTATTACATCGAACCGACCGAATATGAACGAACCCGCGCGTCAATTCGCCCAATTGATTACCTCGGCGCCATTGGGTCTTTGTTCGCGGTCCGGAAACGATCGTTCGGCCCGCCCGCCACGCACCGCCCGGGACGCCTGAAACAGGCCGCGCCACGGGGCGCGGGCGCGCCACGGCTCGCAGGGTTTCGCTGGGGAAACCGCATCAGGATTACGCTTTTCTTTTGAAGAGACCTTGCTACTCTCCCCCTGAACATCGCTGTTCCAACTAGGGAGTTTAATATGAAGAAGCTGCTTATGGCCTCCGCCGCTATGGCGCTGATGGCCGGTGCCGCCTCCGCGGAAGAGATCAAGATCGGCATCATTCTCGGGTTCACCGGGCCGATCGAATCCCTCACCCCGTCGATGGCGGCCGGCGCAGAGCTGGCGATCAAGGAAGTCAGCGACAGCGGCCTGCTGCTCGACGGCGCCACGGTCAGCGCGGTCCGGGCCGACTCGACCTGCATCGACGCCGGCGCCGCCACCGCCGCAGCCGAACGTCTGGTCACCTCCGACGGGGTATCAGGCATCATGGGCGCCGACTGTTCCGGCGTCACCAGCGCGATCCTGTCGAATGTCGCCGTCCCCAACGGCGTCGTGATGATCTCGCCCTCCGCTACCTCGCCGGCGCTGTCGTCGGCCGATGACAACGGCCTGTTCTTCCGCACCGCCCCCTCCGATGCGCGTCAGGGCCAGGTGATGAGCGACATCCTGCTGGAAGAAGGCATCAAGAGCGTCGCGGTGACCTACACCAACAACGACTACGGCAAGGGTCTGGCCGATGCCTTCGAGGCCGCCTACACCGCCGCGGGCGGCACGGTGACCATCAACGCAGCGCATGAAGACGGCAAGGCCGACTACTCTGCCGAGGTCGGCGCGCTGGCCTCCGCCGGCGGCGACCGTCTGGTCGTGGCGGGCTACGTCGATCAGGGTGGCTCCGGCATCGTCCGCGCGGCGCTCGACTCCGGCGCCTTCGACACCTTCCACTTCCCTGACGGCATGATCGGCGCCAAGCTTGAAGAGAACTTCGGCGACGAAATCGATGGCTCCACCGGCCAGCACCCCGGCACCGACAGCCCGGGCATTGCCAAGTTCACCGAGATGGTGGGCGATTCGTTCGATGCCACCTCGCCCTTCACCCCCGAATCCTACGACGCCGCAGCGCTGATGCTGATGGCGATGCAGGCGGCCGGCTCCAGCGACTCGACGGTCTACAAGACCAAGATCATGGATGTCGCCAACGCACCGGGCGAGAAAATCTATCCCGGCGAGCTGGCCAAGGCGCTGCAGATCATCAAGGACGGCGGCGATGTCGATTATGTCGGCGCCACCGCGGTCGAGCTGATCGGCGCCGGTGAATCCGCAGGCAACTATCGTCAGATCGTGATCGAAGGCGGCAAAGTCACCACGGTGAAGTACCGCTGATCCCGATCGGTCCGTGACAGCGAACAGCCCGGATGCCATCATCCGGGCTGTTCCAATCTCAAAAGCCGCGCGGTCGAGAACAGCGGCGAGGGGGAAAAATGATCGTCGTCGAAGACGTCCACAAACATTTTGGCGGCTTTCATGCCGTCGATGGCGCCACGCTCACCATTGAGGAAGGCTCCATCACCGGGCTGATCGGCCCGAATGGCGCGGGCAAGACCACCCTGTTCAACGTGATCGCGGGCGTGCTGCCCCCGACCTCGGGGCGGGTTACCATGGACGGTGAGGATATCACCGGCCTGCCGCCGCACGAGCTGTTTCACAAAGGGCTGCTCAGAACCTTCCAGATCGCGCATGAATTCTCGTCGATGAGCTGCCGCGAGAACCTGATGATGGTGCCCGGCGCGCAATCGGGCGAGACGCTGTGGAACACCTGGTTCGGGCGCAAGCGCATCGCGGACGAGGAACGCGCGCTCAGGGCCAAGGCCGACGAGGTGCTGGAATTCCTCACCATCGAACATCTGGCCGACCACAAGGCCGGCCAGGTCTCCGGCGGCCAGAAGAAGCTTCTGGAACTGGGCCGCACCATGATGGTCGATGCGAAGATCGTGTTCCTGGACGAGGTCGGCGCCGGGGTGAACCGGACGCTGCTGAACACCATAGGCGACGCGATCATACGCCTGAACAAGGAGCGCGGCTATACCTTCGTGGTGATCGAACACGACATGGATTTCATCGAACGCCTCTGCGATCCGGTGATCTGCATGGCCGAGGGCAAGGTGCTGGCCGAAGGCAGCCTGGCCGAGATCAAGGCCAACGAGCATGTGATCGAGGCCTATCTGGGCACGGGGCTGAAGAACAAGGAGATGGTGGGCGCCTGACAGCGGCGCCCCATGCGCCCGGACGGGACAGCCGCGGGCGACACCAACCGAAAAGAGAACGCAAAGATCGTTCCGAAATGGGGATAAACATGACACATAGGCAATGCGCCCGGGGGCGCGGATGAGCGGTCCGGGCTATGGCGACCGGGGCAATAATGATCGCAGTATCGTCAACCCCCAGGGGGCCGGAGAGCTCGGCTCCCATCCCGGCACCGGCCATGCGATGGACACCGGCAGCGCCTTTCTGATCGGTGACAGCATGACCGGCGGCTATGGCAGCGGCCCCGATATCCTGCACGATTGCACCGTTTCGGTGAACCGCGGCGAAATCGCGGTGATCGTGGGTCCGAACGGCGCCGGCAAATCCACCGCGATGAAGGCGGTCTTCGGCATGCTGGATCTGCACCAGGGCTCGGTGCGGCTCGACGGCGAGGATATCACCGATCTGACGCCGCAGGACCGGGTGGTCAAGGGCATGGGATTCGTGCCGCAGACCAACAACATCTTCCCGTCGCTGACGGTTGAGGAAAACCTGGAGATGGGCGCCTTCATCCGCCGCGACGACTTTCGCGACACCATGGACCAGGTCTTCGACCTGTTCCCGATCCTGAAGGACAAGCGCAACCAGCCCGCCGGAGAGCTGTCGGGCGGCCAGCGCCAGCAGGTCGCCGTCGGCCGGGCGCTGATGACCCAGCCCAAGGTGCTGATGCTGGACGAACCCACCGCAGGCGTCAGCCCCATCGTGATGGATGAACTCTTTGACCGCATCATCGAGGTCTCCCGCACCGGCATCCCGATCCTGATGGTGGAACAGAACGCCCGTCAGGCGCTGGAGATCGCCGACCGCGGCTATGTTCTGGTGCAGGGGCGCAATGCCTATACCGGCACCGGCAAACAGCTTCTGGCCGACCCCGAGGTCCGCCGCTCGTTCCTGGGGGGCTGAGGGATGGATTTTCTCAATGCAATCGTCGCGCTGGCGAATTTCGTCATCATCCCGGCCGTCGCTTATGGCAGCCAGCTGGCGCTGGGGGCGCTGGGGGTGACGCTGATTTACGGCATCCTGCGGTTTTCCAACTTCGCCCATGGCGATACCATGGCCTTCGGCACCATGGTGACCATCCTCGTCACCTGGTGGCTACAGGCACAGGGCATCACGCTGGGGCCGCTTCCCACGGCCCTGCTCGCCCTGCCCTTCGGCATTCTGGGCTGCATGGCGCTGCTGCTGCTGACCGACAAGCTGGTCTATCGCTTCTACCGCGAGCAGAAGGCCAAGCCGATGATCCTGGTCATCGTCTCGACCGGGGTGATGTTCATCATGAACGGGCTGGTGCGGCTGATCATCGGGCCGGACGACCAGAGGTTCGCCGATGGCGAACGTTTCATCATCACCGCCCGCGAGTTCAAGCAGATGACCGGGCTGCAGGAAGGGCTGGCGCTGAAGACTACCCAGGGCATCACCGTGGTGACCGCCGTGGTGGTGGTGGCGCTGCTGTTCTGGTTCCTCAACCGCACCCGCACCGGCAAATCGATGCGCGCCTATTCCGATAACGAGGATCTGGCGCTGCTGTCGGGGATCAATCCGGAGCGCGTGGTGACCTACACCTGGCTGATCGTCGCCGCCCTGGCGACGGTGGCCGGCACGCTCTACGGTCTCGACAAGAGCTACAAGCCCTTCGTCTACTTCCAGCTGCTGCTGCCGATCTTCGCCTCCGCCATCGTCGGCGGGCTGGGCAGCCCGATCGGCGCCATCGCCGGCGGTTTCGTCATCGCCTTTTCCGAGGTGACGATCACCTACGCCTGGAAGAAGGTGCTGGGCTATCTGATGCCCGACAGCCTGGCGCCGGACGGTCTGGTCCAGCTGCTGAGCACCGATTACAAATTCGCGGTCAGCTTCGTGATCCTGCTGATCGTCCTGCTGTTCCGGCCCACAGGGCTCTTCGGAGGGAAATCGGCATGAACGAGAGCTTGAAGAATACCGCCCTGTTCCTGCTGGTGGCCGTGCTGATCGTGATCACCGGCGTCAGCCAGAGCTGGAACGCGGCGCTGCTGATCCTGAACATGGGTCTGGTCTCGGCGATCATGGCCATCGGGGTGAACCTGCAATGGGGGTTCGCCGGCCTCTTCAACGTCGGCGTCATGGGCTTCGTCGCGCTCGGCGGTCTGGCGGTGGTGCTGGTCTCCACCGATCCGGTGAGCGAGGGCTGGTCCGCCGGCGGCTGGCAAATCCTGCTGGGGCTGGTTCTGGGGGCGGCGACGATCACCGCCGCGGTGCTCGCCTATGGCCGGCTGCCCAAGGGGCGGACCAGGGCGCTGGCGGTGCTGGCGATCCTGGTGGTCGGCTTCTTTGTCTATCGCGCGGTCTTCGATCCCGGTGTCGAGGCGGTGGAGGCGATCAACCCCGCCGGCGCCGGTAATATCGGCGGGCTCGGGCTGCCGGTGCTGCTGGCCTGGCCGGCGGGCGGGCTGCTGGCCGCCGGCGCCGCCTGGCTGATCGGCAAGACCGCGCTGGGGCTGCGGTCGGATTACCTGGCCATCGCCACCATGGGCATCGCCGAGATCATCATCGCGGTGATGAAGAACGAGGACTGGCTGGCCCGCGGGGTGAAGAACGTCGTCGGCCTGCCCCGGCCGCTGCCCTATGAGATCGACCTGCAGAACGATGCCGGCTTCGTGGCGAGCGCCGCCAATCTCGGGCTCGACCCGGTGACGGCCTCGACCCTCTATGTCAAGCTCGGCTATTCGTTGCTGTTCCTGGTGGTGCTCCTGATGCTGCTGTGGATGGCACAGATGGCGCTGAAATCGCCCTGGGGCCGGATGATGCGGGCGATCCGCGACAATGAGATCGCCGCCGAGGCGATGGGCAAGGACGTCACCCGCCGGCACCTGCAGGTCTTCGTGCTGGGCTCCGCCATCTGCGGCATGGCGGGGGCGATGATGACCACGCTGGACGGGCAGCTGACCCCCGGCACCTATCAGCCGCTGCGCTTCACCTTCCTGATCTGGGTGATGGTGATCGTCGGTGGCTCCGGCAACAACTTCGGCGCCATCCTCGGGGCGATGCTGATCTGGTTCCTCTGGGTTCAGGTTGAGCCGATCGGCCTGTGGCTGATGCAGGTGATCACCGCCGGGCTTCCCGACGGCAGCGCGCTGAAGGCGCATCTGATCGACAGTGCCGCGCATATGCGGCTGCTGACGATGGGGGTGCTGCTGCTGGTGGTGCTGAGGTTCAGTCCACGCGGGCTGATCCCGGAGAAATGACGCCCCCGGACACATGAGCCGGGCGTCGGGGCCATGGCCCCGGCGCGACGCCCCCGGCGGGGCATGGCTCCGGCGGGGCTATTCTCAGCCAGAAAGACCCGCCGGCCCGATCGGCTCAGCGCCCCTTGAACAGGCTGCCGAGGATGCCGCGCACGATGCGCCGCCCGGTGGTGCCCTTGAGTTCCTTGATCACCGCCTCGGAAAGCGCCGATCCGAACGTGTCCCGGCTGCGCGAGGCCACCGGGCGGGCGGTGGAGCGGCTGACCCGGCTGCCGCTGTAGCGCCGGGCTGCGTTGAATTCCCGTTCGGCGGCGGGGGCGGTTTCAGCCACCTCCTCGGCCCGCTCAGCCGCGGCGGCGGCAGTTTCGGCCCGCTGTGCCAGGATTTCATAGGCGGAACGACGATCGAGCGGCTGGGTGTATTTCGCCCCGAGATCGGAGGCGGCGAGGATCGCCTGGCGTTCCGCCACGGTGATCGGGCCCAGCTGCGACGACGGCGGCCGGATCAGGGTCCGCTGCACCACCCCGGGCGCCCCCTTGGGGCCGAGCATGGAGGTCACCGCCTCTCCGGTGCCGACCTCGCGGATCGCGGTTTCGGTGTCGAAGGCGGGGTTGTCGCGATAGGTCTCCGCCGCCTGTTTCAGGTTCTTGCGGTCGCGCGCGGTGAAGGCACGCAGCGCATGCTGCACGCGGTTGCCGAGCTGGCCGAGGATATCCTCGGGGATGTCGCCGGGGTGCTGGGTGACGAAATAGACCCCGACGCCCTTAGACCGGATCAGCCGGGCCACCTGTTCGACCTTGTCGACCAGCGCCTTCGGCGCATCGTCGAACAGCAGATGCGCCTCGTCGAAGAAGAAGACCAGCCGGGGCTTGTCGGGATCGCCGACCTCGGGCAGCTCCTCGAAAAGCTCCGACAGCAGCCACAGCAGGCAGGTGGCATAGAGCCCGGGCGCCGCCATCAGCTTGTCGGCGGCGAGGATATTGACCATGCCGCGGCCCTGATCGTCGCAGCGCATCAGATCGGCCAGATCGAGCGCCGGCTCGCCGAAGAACTGCGCCGCCCCCTGGTTTTCGATCACCAGAAGGCGCCGCTGGATCGCCCCGACCGAGGCGGTGGAGACATTACCGTAGCGCAGCGACAGCTCATTGCGGTTCTCGCCGATCCAGGTCAGCAGCGCCTGCAGATCCTTGAGATCGAGGAGCGGCAGCCCCTGTTCGTCCGACAGCCGGAAGGCGATGTTCAGGATCCCCTCCTGCGCCTCGGAAAGACCCAGCAACCGCGACAGCAGCAGCGGCCCCATCTCCGCCACGGTGGCGCGCAGCGGATGGCCCTGCTCGCCGTAGACATCCCAGAAGGTCACCGGACAGGCGGCATAGGCATAATCGTCAAAGCCGATCTTCGCGGCGCGGTCGGAGAAGGCGGCATGCAGCTTGTTGGCGGCACTACCGGCCTTGGCAAGCCCGGAAAGATCGCCCTTCACGTCCGACAGCACCACCGGCACACCGGCGGCCGAGAACCCCTCCGCCAGAATCTGCAGCGTCACCGTCTTGCCGGTGCCGGTCGCCCCGGCGATCAGCCCGTGGCGGTTGCCGTATTTCAGCGCCAGCCCCTGCTGTTCGCCGTAGTTGTCGCCGCCACCGCCCAGAAAGACCTTGCCGTCCATCACCGCCCCCTGACCGGCCGCGCGCCACCTGCGATACGGCCGGATGAAAAGAAAGAATTAACACTTGCCCGGGATAGTTGTTCGGACCGCCGGCGGCAAGATCGCCGCAACCGCCGTCGCCGGGAGGGTGGCCTGCCCGTGTTCTCGCGGGCACGGACCCTTGCCTGCGGCCCTAAATGCCTAAAACATGGGCGCCCGCCCGCGACGCTTGCAGGCAACCCGCCTTTACAGTTGACCGCGGCCAGCCGCTTTCGTAACGTTCCTGTACAACTAAGTCGGCCGGTCCGACGGGGAGACACAAATCTTATAAGAAGGGGGCCTTCGCGGCTCCCTTTTTTTCGCCCGGGCACCTCACAAAGCTAGGAACATTTCCGCGCGCGACAAGCTTTTGCCCTGACAGCGCGGCGGCAGCGTGGTAGAGCGGGCCAGGCAGACACAGCACAAAGAAGAGATCTTCATGTTGAAAACCCTGACCTCTCTCTCCGTTCTGGCCCTGACCGCGCTGACCGTGCCGGCCATGGCGCAGACCAGCGAGACAGAGACGCCCGCCGCAGATCAGGCGAAAAGCGCAGACTCCGTTCTGGACATGGGCCAGCCCGCCGCGGGCGATCCGAAGCTGGGCGAACGCTATTCCAAGGAAAAGATCGGCGACTGGGACCTGGCCTGCATCAAGACGGACGGTGAGCAAGACCCCTGTTCGCTACTGCAGATCCTGCATGACGACAAGAACACCCCGATGGCGGAATTCTCCATGTTCCGGATCGAAGGCCAGGGCCAGGCCGTGGCCGGCGCCACGGTGATCGTGCCGCTGGAAACGCTGCTGCCGGCGCAGCTGACCATCTCGATCGATGGGGCCCCGGGCAAGCGCTATGGCTATTCCTTCTGCAACCCCTATGGCTGTGTCGCGCAGATCGGCCTGACAGCGGCCGATATCACCGCGATGAAACAGGGCAAGGCGGCGGTGCTGTCGCTGGTGCCCGCGCCGGCGCCGGATCAGACCGTGTCGCTGACCCTGTCGCTGTCAGGCTTCACCGCCGGCTACGACAAGGTGGATGTGGTCAAACAATAAGGCAAGACGCCGGCTGCGGCCCGCCGGAGCCGGCTTTTCCACAACCGCCGCCCATCCGGGACGGCGGTTTTTCTTTGGGGAAGGATCGTGGCGGCGATCAGGCCCGGCGCAGCGCCAGAACCGCGTTCAGCCCACCGAAGGCGAAGGCATTCGACAGCACCACATCGACCTGCGCCTCGCGTGCCACATTGGGCACCACGTCCAGCGCGCATTCCGGGTCTGGCTCTTCATAGCCAATGGTCGGGGCGATCACCCCGTCGCGCAGCGCCATGATGCAGGCCAGAAGCTCCACCGCGCCGGTGCCGCCGATCAGGTGGCCGTGCATCGATTTGGTGGAGGAGATCATCAGATTGTCGGCATGCGGCCCGAAGACATCGGCGACCGCGGCGCATTCGGTCTTGTCATTGGCCGCCGTGCCGGTGCCATGCGCGTTGATATAGCCGACCTCGTCACCGTTCAGCCCGGCATCGGCCAGGGCGCCGGCCATCGCCCGCGCCGCCCCCTGTTTCGACGGCATCACGATATCGGAGGCATCCGAGGTCATCGCAAATCCGACCACCTCGGCCAGGATTTCAGCGCCCCGCTTGCGGGCGTGATCGTATTCCTCGAAGACGAAGACAGCCGCACCCTCGCCCTGGACCATGCCGTTGCGATTGGCACTGAACGGGCGGCAGGCATCCTTGGACATCACCCGAAGCCCTTCCCAGGCCTTGACCCCGCCGAAACAAAGCATCGATTCAGAACCGCCGGTGATCATCACCGGCGCCGCGCCGGAGCGGATCATCTGAAACGCCAGACCCATCGCGTGGTTCGAGGAGGCGCAGGCGGTGGCGACGGTGAAACTGGGTCCCTTGAGGTTGTATTCCATCGACACGTGGCTGGCGGCCGCGTTGTTCATCAGCTTCGGCACGACGAAGGGATGGACCCGGTTCTTGCCGTCCTCGTAGACCGAACGATAATTCTCGTCGAGCGTGGTCATGCCGCCGCCGGAGGTGCCCAGCACCACGCCGGAGCGCGCCGAAAGATCGCCGTGAAAGCTGATGCCGGCCTGGCCGATCGCCTCGGCCGCCGCAGTCAGGGTGAACTGGGTGAACCGGTCATAGAGCGACATCTGCTGACGGTTGAACCGGCCTTCGGCCTCGAACCCCCGCACCTGGCCACCGATCTGGATCGCCAGACGTTCGACATCGCGAAATTCCAGCGGGCCGATGCCGCAGCGCCCCTCGCGCATGGCCTCCAGCGTCGCGGACACCGACTGACCAAGGGCATTGATCGTGCCCGCCCCGGTGATGACGACCCGTTTCATGGCTTCAACCTCCCCCGACCGGCGGTTCAGGACTGCTCGGCGACGAGCTTTTCGATCCCGGCGATGATGGCCCCGACATTGGTGATGTCGAAATCGCTCTGGCTGGGTTCATTGGCGTTGAAGGGAATCGAGATGTCGAATTCCTCTTCGATGGCGAAGATGCTTTCGACCAGACCGAGGCTGTCGATCCCCAGATCCTCCAGCGTACTGGTCTCCGTCACGTCGGACGGTTCCAGAACGGCCTGTTCGGCGATGATGGCAATAACCTTGTCGCGGATGCTCATGGGGCCTCACGGAGCTGCTGTTCTGGCGCTGATTTACTCGCTCACACCCAGTTTGGAAACAGCCTTTTTCAACGCGGCGATGTCCTTCATCAACCGCGGCAGACGGCGCTGCGCCTTATAGATCTCGGTCTGCGTTTCCATCTTCACGCCAGGATAGCCCATCAGCACCCGACCGGCCGGGACATTCGACAGGATCTTGGTGCCGCCGGCGGAAATCGCCCCGTCGCCGATAAAGATATTGTCGACCACGCCGGTCTGGCCGCCCAAAACGACGTTGTTGCCGATCTCGACCGAGCCGGAGATCCCGGTTTGCCCGGCGAACAGGCAATCCCGGCCGGTACGCACGTTGTGGCCGACATGAACCAGGTTATCCAGCTTGCAGCCATCGCCGATCACGGTGTCGCGGATGGTGCCGTTGTCGATGGTGGCATTGGCGCCGACCTCGACATCATCGCCGATCCGCACCGCCCCCAGCGAATGGATCCGCACCCAGGACTGCGCCTTGGCATCGCCCTGATCGCCCATCGTCTTGCGTACGTTCTCGGCGCCCGAAACCTCCGGCGTGACATAGGAAAACCCGTCGTTGCCGATCCGCGCCCCGGGCTGCGCCATGAACCGATCGCCAATCCGGACCCGTGCGCCGATGCTGACCATCTCGCGCAGGACGGCGTTTTCGCCCAGCACCACATCCCAGCCGATGAAGCAATGCGGCCCGATCACCGATCCCGCGCCGATCCGCGCCCCGGCCGAAATCACCGCCAGCGGCCCGACGCTGACGCCCTCGCCCAGCTCTGCGCTCGGGTCGATCACCGCGCTGGGGTGAATGCCGGTGCTTTGGCCCTGGCCCCGGTCCATCATCCGGGTCAGCCCCGACATCGCCATCCGCGGCCGCGGCGCCAGGATCACGGCCTTCAGCCCCATCGCCTGCCAGTCGGCATCGGGCCAGACCATCGCCGCCCGGGCGTTGCCCTTGCCCAGTTCCTCCGCATATCGGGGCGACATCGCCAGCGCCAGATCATCTGGTCCGGCGCTGCCGGGTTCCGCCGCACGGGAGACGGTCAGGGCAGCATCGCCCTGAACCTCGAAACCCAGGGCGCGCGCGATCTCTTCGATGGTATAGGTCATGTGGGGTCCTGCAACTTGTCTGGACCCAGTGCTTACCCCTGAACCGCGCCCAGAGTCACCCCTGCCGCGCGCAGCGCATCCCAGATTTCCGCGTCCCGGCCATAGACGTCGCGGCGGAATTCCGCCCGTCCCTGGCTGTTGGTGAAGGCGGTGCGATAGATCAGATGCACCGGCACCGGGGTCTTCAGCATCACCTTGGTCTCCTTGCCGGTGGCCAGAACCGATTGGAAGAAGGCCTTGGGGTCGGCCTCTTGCGGGGCCAGCAGCGCATATGCGAAATCGAAGGGATCGGCCAGGCGGATGCAGCCGTGGGAATAGGCCCGCACCTCCCGCGAGAACAGGTTTTTCTGCGGCGTATCATGCAGATAGATGTTGTACTTGTTCGGGAACATGAACTTCACCCGTCCCAGGGCATTGCGGGCCCCCGGCGGCTGGCGCATCGCATAGGGAAAGGATTTCGCTGAGAATTGCGAGAAATCCGTATTGGCGCGGCTGACCTGCCGGCCGCGGCTGTCGGTGATCTCCAGATGTCCCACCGCGCCGGGATTGTTCCGCAGCTTGGGCAGATATTCGTTCACGATGATCGAGCGCGGCACATACCAGCTCGGGTTGATCACCATATGCTCCATCTCGTCGGAGAATTCCGGGCTGCGGCGGTCATGCGCGTTCTTGCCGATCACCGAGCGGGTTTCAAAGGTCACCCGGCCATGATCGATGATCTTGGCGCTGAAATCAGTCTGATTGACCAGGATATGCCGGTCGCCACGTTCGTGGTTCAGCCAGCGCTCGCGCTCCATCGCGACGATGATCGATTCCAGCCGCTCGGCCACCGGCGCGTTGATCTCGCCCAGGGTCGAGGTGCCGGCGACACCGTCGCCCTCCAGCCCGTGGGCCAGCTGGAACCGCTGCACCGCCTGCTGCAACTGCGCGTCATAGACACCGGTGGCCGAGCGATCGAGATAGCCCATGGTCACCAGCCGGTTGCGCAGCGCGATCACCGCCGGGCCACGATCGCCCGGTTCGATCTTCTTGCCCGGCACCTGCGGCCCCCAGCCGCCATGCGCCATCACGTATTCCAGCCGCAGCTTTTCCTTCATCAGGCCGCGGTATTCGGCCGTCACCGGTGGCAGCGCCCGCAGATAGGACTGCGGCGCCTCGCTCAGCGCGAATTCGTTCAGATAGGCCTCGCGATTGTGCAGCGGCACCTCGCGCTTGATATCGGCATCGACCTTGGAGGGCGTCAGCAGCCCGGTCTGCACATCCTTGGCATAGGTGACGAAGGCGCGGCTCAGCGCGACTTCGACTTCCCCCAGATCGCGGGTGGTGCGCACTGCCGCCATCTTCGCCTTCAGCTGATCGACGCCATAGCGCGCCGGCGGCAACCCATGCACGCTCACCCCCGACAGCGCATCCAGCAGCGCCGCGCGCCTTGCCCGCGAACTCTCGTCGGCGCCGGTCCAGATCGGCGCGTAATTGCGATCGCGGTAGAAGGCCGCCACCGCCTCGTCGACCGAGGCCGACTCGGCCACCGCCTGCTTGAACGCCGTGACCTGCGCCGCCGCCGGCGAGACCATGCCGAGGCTGAGGCCGGCGCCGAGACAGAGAGAGCAAAAAGCCGCCAACAGCGAGGAGCGCAGCGAGAGGCGGAGGCAAGACAGCATATTCCAGGTTCCCTGTGTCGCGTCGGGTTAACACACAGCGTGAACGACAATCTGGCGACAACAGATTGCGTCCCTTCGGTTTTTAGAGCGTCAGGGGCGGTCACGGCAATGTCTATTCACATTTCCATCAGCACCGTCCCGACGCCGTCGGCGTGATGCAACGCCGCATCGGTCTGTGCCAATCCGCAGGCGCCCGCCCGCGGGTTACAGAAGAAATCGGCGGGCGAAAGGGGGAATTTGCGCAAAATTTCGCCGAAAATGGCCGCCGTGTCATCTCTGTAACAATCCGTGCTTGGCTCACGATTCGAGCTGTGGCATGCATGCGGCATCTGGGGTTGGAATGAACCGCGCGTAACATCGCGCAACGGCAGGACTATCGTACGGGACAGCGCAAGAAGATGGCAGACACAGACCGGTCGGGTTTCACCCGGCGCACCCTTTTGGGTGCATTCGCCGCAACTGCAGTAGCAGCGGCACCGACTTATTCTCAGGCAGCGGGCTTTCTACGTGGCGGCGGCGACATCCGCCGGCTGCGAATGTACTCCGGCCGAACCGGCGAAAAGCTGGACATGATCTACTGGATCGACGGCGAGTACATCAAAGACGCCGTCAAGGAAGTGAATTACTTCATGCGCGACTGGCGCGTCGATCAGACCAAATCGATCGATCTGCGCACGCTGGATATCCTGGCCGCCGCGCATAACCTGCTGGATGTGAGCGAACCCTATATGCTGCTCTCCGGCTACCGCAGCCCGCAGACCAACGCCATGCTCCGGTCCCGCTCCCGCGGTGTCGCCAAGAATTCGCTGCATATGAAAGGTCAAGCCGCCGACGTGCGCCTTGCCTCGCGCAGCGTCAACCAGATCTCCCGGGCCGCCCTGTCCTGCCATGCCGGCGGTGTCGGGCGCTACTCGCGGTCGAACTTCGTGCATATGGATTGCGGCGTGGTCCGGACCTGGGGCGCCTGAGCCCGGCCGACCGCACTGCCGACCCGTTTGGCCCCCGCCCGGCGCGGGGGCTTTTTCGTTTCGCCGCGCCCCGGCGCAGGGTTTACCAGCGCCCGGCCCGTATCGTAGAGAGGCACGATCCTCCACCCGCCCGTATTCACAGACAGGCCCGCCATGCGCCTTGCTCCATCTCTGACCGCTGCACCGTGCCGGTGGCCACTGCGATGAAACCAGGGGTTGAGGTCGTGCTGTTCGGCGGGCTGGCTGTCGGGCTGCATCTGCTGGTGCTGGCGGCGGTTCTGCCAGAAAGCGGTGCCGATTCTGGAGGCTCCGGCGGCTCGGAAGGCGACAGCCTGGTCAGCCTGGAAGCCGCCAGAACCCAATTGGCCACTCAGGTCGCCCGCTGGGGCCAGGCTCCGGAGACGGCACCCGCGCCCGTGGCGCCAACCACCCCGCTGAGCGAACCGCGCCTGCCGGCGTCGGAGCCGGCTCAGACATCCGATACTCCGACGCCACTGCCCGTCCAACCAGCCCCGGCCCTGCCGCTGCCGCAACCGGACAGCCTGCCCGATCCGGTGGCGTTGCCGCTGGCGGCGCCCCAGCTTGCCAGCGCGTTGACGGAGCTTCCGGCGCTGCCCCGGGCGTCGGAGACTGCGCCGGAGACCCCGACCTCGGCCCCGGCCCCGGCGCGCCCGACATCGCCCGAACCGCCCAAGGCGCTGGCGCGACCCGCCGCCGAACCGGCCCCGACGGCAATGACCGCCCCGCCGCCGCTCCCGCCGCTTGCGAAACCGGCCCCGCGGCCAGCCCCGAAACCAGCCGGATCCCAGCCCGCCCCCGATCGCCCGGTGGCGCAGCGGGCGCAGCCAGCCTCTGAGGGAGCGGTGGCGCAGCGGGCGGCGGGCACCGGCGCCACCCCGATGGCCGGAACCGGGGCCCAGACCGGCGGCGCGACGCTCAACCCCGGGGCACGCAAAAGTCTGATGACCGACTGGGGCAGCCAGATCCGCGCCCGGATCGAGCGGCGGAAACGCTTTCCCCCGACCCTGCGGCGGGGCGGCCGGGTGGTGGTGAACGTTCGCGTCAGCCGCGACGGCGAATTGCTGGGAGTGGCACTGCGCCAGTCCTCGGGACAAGCGGCGCTGGACGAGGCCGCGCTGGCAGCCGTCACCCGCATCCGCCGCTTCCCTCCCGCGCCCGAGGCTCTGACCGGCAAAAGCTTTCTCTTCTCGATTCCGATCGCCTTCCGCCGCTAGCCGGCCTGCCCCTCCGTGCCCCGCAGCCCGGCGACCAGCTCAGGTTCCAGGTTCAAGCTGCCGCGGGCCCGATCGATCAGCGCCGGGTCGAGCGGCGGCGGCGCCAGATCAACCCCGTCCGAGAGCACCTCCAGAATCCGGCGGATCGCATCGACCCGGGCGAATTTCTTCTGATCGGCCGCCACCACCTGCCAGGGCGCGAAATCCCAGGAGGTCCGGGCGAACATCTCGTTCACCGCCGCCTCGGTCGCCGCCCAGTGATCGCGGTTGCGGAAATCCTCCATCGTCAGTTTCCAGCGCTTCAGCGGATTGCGCAGCCGCTCCTCGAACCGGGCGCGCTGCACCTCCGGCGAGATATGGAAGAACAGCTTCACCAGCCGCACCCCGTCGTCCACCAGCATGCGTTCGAAGGCGGCGATCTCCTCATAGGCGGCGCGCCAGCGGTCGTCCGGTGTCAGCGCCTCGACCCGCTCCACCAGCACCCGGCCATACCACGACCGGTCGAAAGCCGCGATGGCGCCGGGCGGTGGCATCCGCTCCATGAAGCGCAGCAGGTAATGGCGTTCGCGGTAATAGTTGCGCGGCGCCCCGATCGGCCAGACCTTGAAGCCTCGAGGGTCCAGTGCCTGCGAGATCCGCCGGATCGTGCTGCCCTTGCCGGCCGCATCCCAGCCCTCGAACACCAGAACCGCCTTCAACCCCTGGGTCAGATAGGCCTGTTGCAGCTCTGCCAGGCGGATCTGCAGGTCCCTGAGCAGGCTGTCATAGCTGTCCTTGTCGATCTTCTGCCCCAGATCGACCTGATCCAGATGCGGCGCTGTGCTCATGCTCACCGGCTCCTCCCCCTCGCGTCAGGCGACAGTCCAGCCGTGGCATCCCGGCCCCGGCCCGTCGCAACATGTCCCAGGCCAGAACCAGATTGCTGGACAGCACCGGCAGCCCGGTTGCCTCCTCCAGCGCCGGGATGACGGAGAGCGTAGCAAGATTGGTACAGGACAGGAACAGCCCATCGACATCCGCGCCGGGGCCAGCAGCCAGCATCGCGCGCCCGGCGTCCAGAACCGAGACCGGCGCGATCCGGGCGACGCGGGCTTCCTCGGCTTCGGCGAAACTGCCGAAGACCGGCGTGGCGATCCCCGCCTCTGCCAGACGTCCCCGCAAACGGTCCGACACGCTGGCGACATAGGGCGACAGCAGCGCCAGCCGGCGCAGACGCAGATGCCGGCAGGCGGCGATCAGCGCACTGAGCGGATCGGTGACGTGATCCGCCCGGGCCCCGGCGCGGATCTGGGCGGCGACCCGGGCCGCGCCGATCTGCGCCGTGCCGGAGGTGCAGCCATAGCCGATCACGTCGAACCGGCGCCCCCGCGGGAACAGCGCCGCCGCGCGCGGCAGGGCCTCCTCCATCTCCGCCAGGCTCTCCGGACTGACTTCCAGCCCGCTCGGCACACGGGAGACCAGCAGATCGCAATCCTCCGGCATCAGGCGACGAAAGTCCCGTTCGATCCGCTCATCGACCTGCAGAACGATCAGCCCCAGTGCCGGATCGCTGGCCGGCATACTGTCATAGCCAAAGACCTGCATCACCCCTCCAGCACCGGGATGTCACGCGCCGCCGGCGGCGACAGGAACTCTGCCCCGGTCTCGCGCAGCACCACGTTTTCCTCATGCACCAGCATCCGCCCCGGTCCCAGCACGATCCCCGGCTCTAGCGTGATCACCATGCCGGCCTCCAGCACGGTGCGATCCTCCGGGATCAGCGACAGCCCCTCGGTCAGCTGCAGCCCCAGCCCATGACCCAGCCGGCCACCACCGGGTTCTCCATGCGGGGAGAGCGCCGCCCGCAGCGCCCCATGCAGCTGCGCCGCAGTCTGGCCCGGGCGCAGCGCCGCCGCCACCTCCTCCACCGCCGCCACCAGCGCGGCATGGGCCTCACGCACCGCCGGGGACGGGGGGCCCACCGCGTAATTGCGGTCGAAGTCGCAGAAATAGCCGTCGCGCCGCAGCCCGGTGTCGAGCATCAGCACATCGCCCGGCCGCAGCGGCTCCGTCGTCGCCGGAGAGATCACGTCCTCATAGCCGCCGGGCGCCGCCGCCCCGGCCAGATAGGGCACCCAGTCGGCCCCTTCCTCAAGGCAGAGCCGTTGGAAATCGCGAAACACCTGATCCAGCGGCACCCCGGCGCGGGCGATCTCCGTCACCCGGGCAAAGGCACGGCCGGCGACGGCACAGGTGGCGCGAATGGCGGCGATCTCCGCCTCGGACTTCACCGCACGCAGCCCGGCGACCAGCCCGCTGTCGCCGTCGAAGCGCAGGCCGCACAGCGCCTGCAGCCGGGCCCAGTCGGTCAGCGGCATGCGCAGCTGGGTCTCCAGCCCCATCGGCAGGCCGACCCGCGCCCGCGGCCCCAGCAATTCGGTCAGCGTATCGGCCAGCAGGCTGACGCCATCGTCCTCGGGCTGCGGCGCCGGCCAGGTGCGGATATCGGCGATCCAGCCGCGTGCCATCAGCGCCGCGCCGATCGCCGGGATCACCGCCACCGGGTCGCCGGCGGCGGGCAGGATCAGGAACCAGGGCCGCGTCGGGCTTTCCCAAAACCGGGTGAGAAAGCCGGTGAAATAGAGGATATCGGCCTCGGTCGTCAGCAGCAGCGCGTCGCAGCCCACAGCCGCCATGCCCCGCTGGGCCCGTTGCAGCCGCGCGCGATATTCGCTTTCGGGAAATCCGCGCGCGGGAGCCGTCATGCCTCCGGTCCCTCACTCAGGATCAGAAGCACGCGGGACTGCGGCCCCGGAGCATCGCCCCCCGCTATCTTCTCCGCCGCACTTTCCGCCGTGACCTGGGCCAGAAGCCCGGCCAGCCCGGCAGCGCCCGAAGGGGTGCTGGGCAGTCCCGCCTCCGCCGCCAGATCGGCACCGGCTTGCCCCTCGGCCTCGGAAATCGTCATGAACGCATCGGCGTCGCGCGCCAGCCCCTTCAGCGCGATCAGCGAGGGTTCCTTGCAATCGAGCCGCCCCATCGCCGAGACGCCCCCCGGTGCCACCACCGCATGCCCCGCCGCGATCGAGGCCGCCAGCGCCGGCGCCTCCTCCGGCTCCACTACGGTGATTATCGGGCCATCGCCCCAGCGCGCCCGGATCAGCGCCGCCGCCGCCCCGGCCAGCCCGCCGACACCGGCCTGCAGGAACACATGGGTGGCCGGCGTCTCCATCGCGTCGATGGCCTCGGCCACCAGCACCAGATAGCCCTCCATCAGCCGATGCGGCCGCGTCACATAGCCGGGCCAGGAACTGTCGGACAGAAGCTGCCCACCGCCGGCCGCCGCCGCCGATGCCGCCGCCTGCATGCTCTCCTCATAGGTGGCGCCCAGCCGCACCACCTCCGCGCCCTGATCACGCAGCCGCTGGGCAAAGCTCTCCGGCACTGTCTCGGCGATGTAGACGACGGCACGGGCGCCGAAGGCACGGGCGCCGGCGGCCACCGACATGCCGTGATTGCCGGCGCTTGCGGTGACATAGGTGCGGCCCCGGGCCTGGCCCGCCTCGGCATCGCAGGCGATCACATAGGCCGCCCCCAACGCCTTGAAACTGCCCAGCCCCATGCGGTCGCGCTCATCCTTCACCCGGAGCTCCGCCAGCCCCAGCCGCCGGGCCAGATCAGGACAGGACAGCAGCGGCGTCGGTGCATAAACCGGACAGCGGCGCACCAGCGTCAGCGGGCGCGTCGAATCGACGGAGGGCATCGGGATGTCGGCGAGCGTGGTAAGCGCATCGGCGCGGCCACGGAAAGGATTGGGCAGCAGGTTCATCCCCCCAGCCGAGCCGAGAAGCCCCGCTGCGGTCAAGAGAATTTCCACCCGAACCGGCTTTCCCGGCGCCGGCGCGGCAGGAAAACCGCAGCGGCGCCTCAGGTGTCGCTGTCCTCCTGCCGGTTGCCGGGAAAAGAGGTCATCCCGGGAAACGGCGGCAACCAGAATTCGCGACGGGCCACCCAGAGCTCATAGGTCGGTTCGAACTGATCGGGGGCGTCCAGCGCGCCCAGATGCACCTCGATCTCGGCGCCGCTCCTGGCAAAGACCGAGGCGCCGCAGACGGGGCAGAAATGGCGGCCCTGGTACTGGTTGAGCTGGCCAGTGACCTGAACCGCCGCCGCCTCAAAGACGGCGGCGGCGCAAAACACCGCGCCGTGATGTTTCCGGCAGTCCATGCAGTGGCAGAGGCCGACCCGTTTCGGCGCCCCGGTCACCCGAAGCCGGACGGCGCCGCAAAGACAACCTCCCGTCACATCCGACATCTCTCCGCCCCCTTGCCCGGTCTGATCGCCAGTCTAAGGGGTCTCGCCCGCGCCGCAAGGCCGCCATTCCGGCCCGGCCCACCCGCGGGCACGGCCCCGGAGACAGCAAAACGGGCCGCCCTTTTCAGGCGGCCCGCGTCCGACATCGGTTTGCCCCTCAGCCGCGGCGGCGGCGGCCCCCGGCGCGGCCACGCCGGCCGCCTTCGGCGCCCTCGGCCTCGGGCGGCTTGTTGAACCGGATCCAGGCGCTGCCATGGGCATCGTTGTTGGTGAGGAAATTGGCAGCGCGGATCGCTTCCATCTCCCGGCCCGGACGGTATTGAGTCGAACCCAGACCGAAGAGCCCGCAGAAGGTCTCGTCATCCATTTCCTCGGGCAGCACCACGCCGGCCGCCGCCACCTGGGCGCGCTTCTCGGCGATGGCCTTCGGCCCCACCGGCAGCGCACAGGGGTTCATGATGGCGCTGGTCATCCCGGCACCGATCGCCATCGGCAGGAACGCGTTGTTGATGCCATGACGGTTCGGCAGCCCGAAGGAGATGTTGGAGGCGCCGCAGGTGGTATTCACCCCGAGCTCCTCGCGCAGACGGCGGACCAGGGCGAAGACCTGCTGGCCGGCGGTCGCCATGGCGCCGATCGGCATCACCAGCGGGTCGACCACGATGTCATGCGCCGGGATGCCGAAATCGGCGGCCCGCTCGACGATCTTCTTCGCCACCGCGAAACGGACATCCGGATCCTCGGAAATCCCGGTGTCGTCGTTGGAAATCGCCACCACCGGCACATTGTATTTCTTCACCAGCGGCAGGACCAGCTCCAGCCGGTCTTCCTCCCCGGTCACCGAGTTCAGGAGCGGCCGGCCCTCTGCCGCCGCCAGCCCGGCCTCAAGCGCGCCGGGCACCGAGCTGTCGATGCAGAGCGGCACATCGACCAGCCCCTGCACCAGCTCGACGATCCGGGTCATCAGGGGCGGTTCGGTCTCATTCGGGTTGGGGTTGGAGTTATAGACGACGCCGGCGTTGATATCGAGGATATTGGCCCCGGCGGCGACCTGGGCGATGGCGTCCTTCTCGACGGTGGAGAAATCCCCCGCCTCCAGCTCGGCGGCCAGCTTCTTGCGGCCGGTCGGATTGATCCGTTCGCCGATCACGCAGAACGGCTCTTCAAAGCCGATGACGGCGGTCTTGGTCTTGCTTTCGACAATGGTGCGGGTCATCAGGTTCGGCCCTTCAGCTGAAATTGGCAGGCTTGGCGGCATCGCCGCCGTTGTCGCGGGCCCAGCCGGCGTTGGTCTTGATGCCGCCGAGCGGGAAGAAATGGACGCTCTCGATGTTGAAGTCGGGATGCGCCGCCTTATGCGCCGCGAGCTCGGCAACCACGTCGGTCGGCTCGTAGGGCAGCAGCAGCTTGGTCACGTCCATGGCGCGTTTCTGCAGCACCTTCAGCGAAGGACCGACGCCGCAGGCCACGGCGAATTTGATCAGCGTCTGCAGCTTGGCCGGCCCGGCGATGCCGATATGGATCGGCAGGTCGATGCCGGCCGCTTTCAGCCCGTCGGCCCAGGCGATGATCGGCTTGGCGTCGAAGCAGAACTGCGTTGCCAGCGCCATCTGCGCATCGCTCCGCTCGCTGAACGCCTGCTTCCAGCGCAGCGCCGCCATCACGTTGTCGGCACCGCCCGAGGGATCGATATCCCGGTTGCCCTCGGGGTGGCCGGCCACGTGCAGCCGCTTGAACCCGGCCTTGTCGAAAAGCCCGGTTTCCATCAGTTGCATGGAGCTTTCGAAATCGCCCTGCGGCGCGGCGAGCCCGCCGGCCAGCAGCAGCGCCTGATCGACGCCGGCCTCGCCCTGATACATGGCGATCCAGTTTTCCAGCGTGGCCTTATCCCTGATGATCCGCGCCGGGAAATGCGGCATCACCGGATAGCCCTCCGCCGCCAGCCGCTTGGCAGTGCGGACCATGTCCTCGATCGGGGTGCCGTCGATATGGGCGATATAGACGCGGGTGCCCTCGGGCAGCAGATCGCGAAAATCCTCGATCTTCTCGGCGGTGCGCGGCATCACCTCGATCGAATAGCCCTTGAGGAAGGCCTCGACCTCGGGCGACGACGGAGTGGGCGCCGCGATCTCGCGTTTCCTGAAGTTCAACAAAGCCATCGCGGCCTCCCATAGATTACGGCTCATGCCCGGCCGTTGTTGTCGATCAGCGCCTTCAGACGCTCCGCATCGTAGTCCGCTTCCAGCCGCGTGGCGTGAAGCTCGGCAACCGCCTCGGGCGCACCCTCGGCCTCGAAAGGATCGGCCTTGCGCCACTCCGCCAGATAGGCATCCGTCCCCGCCGCCCCGGCCTTCATCGCCGCCCGGTCGATCGCCTTCTCGAACCGCTCGTCCAGCACCCGCTTGGTCGCCCGCCGTCCCTTGCCCACGATCACCTGGGCCGGGATGTCGCGCCAATAAACGATGGTAACCTCCGGCATCTGGCTGATTCTCCTGTTTCCTCCCCTCCCTCTCTAAGCCACCCGCCCGCCGCGCCGCGGCCGGTTTTCGACGGAAAGGGCGCGATCCGCGACCAAGCCCGGGGGAAGAAACCGCTCGCCGAACGACATCCCTTGCGCGGCGGCCTGTGAGCACATAGCTTGAGGTTAACTCGAAAATCGGAGGGCGTGTAAATCATGGCGCCCAAGCGTCCCACAGGTGCGGGCGCGTTCCCCAAAGCGGTCGAAAGCCCCGCGCCGACCCCGCCCGATCCCGATGCGCTCTATGCGGCGCTGGATCTGGGCACCAACAGTTGCCGCATGCTCATTGCCCAGCCCAAGGGCAGCGGGTTCCATGTGGTGGACAGCTTCTCGAAATCGGTCCAGCTCGGTTCCGGGCTCGAAAGGACCGGGCGGTTGTCGCGCGCCTCGATGGCCCGCACCATCCAGGCGCTGCGAATCTGCCAGCAGAAGATCAAGCGCAACAAGGTCCGGCACATGCGGCTGGTGGCCACCGAGGCCTGCCGCCGCGCCAAGAACGCCCGCGACTTCATCCGCCAGGTGAAACGCGAAACCGGCCTGAGCCTGGAGATCATCAAGCCCGAGGAAGAGGCGCGCCTGGCGGTGATCTCCTGCGCGCCGCTGGTCTCGACCAAGACCGAGCAGCTGCTGGTCGTCGATATCGGCGGCGGCTCCACCGAACTGGTGTGGATCGATATCTCCTCGGTTCCGCGCCGCGACCGGCCAGCGGCGATCATGCGGCTGCACGCCGGCTTCCACCCGCCCGAAAGCCCGTTTCCCGCCGCCAAGGTGGTCGACTGGATCTCGGTCCCGCTGGGGGTGGCGACGCTGCGCGACCAGTTCTCCGATGTCGAGGACGACGCCGCCCGTTTCGCGCTGATGAGCTGGTTTTTCGAGGAAAACCTTGCCGAGTTCACCCCCTATCAGGCGATGCAGTCGCGCGAGCGGTTTCAGATCGTCGGCACCTCCGGCACGGTGACAACGGTGGCCGCCTCGCATCTGGGGCTGAAACGCTATGATCGCACCAAGGTCGACGGGCTGCGGATGACCTCGGATCAGATCGACAAGGTGATCCGCTCCTACCTCGATCTCGGACCTGCCGGCCGCCGCCGCGATCCGCGCATCGGCGAGGACCGCCAGGCGCTGATCATGTCCGGCGCGGCGATCCTTCAGGCACTGCTGCGCTGCTGGCCGACCGACCGCCTCTCGGTCGCCGACCGCGGTCTGCGCGAGGGGCTGCTCTATGCGCAGATGAGCGCCGACGGCGTGCTTGAGGACGGCCCGTTCTGATGCGCAGCCGGGGACAGGGGGCTGTCTGCCCCCTCGCGGCCCGAAGGGCCGCTCACCCCCGAGGATATTTGGGCCAGATCGAAGGCAGAGGCACGCCAGCCCCTTCGACCTGGCGGCAAATATCCCGGGGGAGTCGCGGCGGATGCCGCGGCGGGGGCAGCGCCCCCATCCGCGCCCGGCTTGCCGGGCGCCTCTATTGACGCTATCGGGGCGGCGACGGAGAGATGAGATCATGGCGAAGAAAACATCCGGGCGCGGACAGCGCGATCTGACGGTAAAGGTGAAGACAGCGCGGGGACGCAAGCTGTCCTCGACGCGCTGGCTGCAACGCCAGCTGAACGACCCCTATGTCAAACGCGCCCAGGCCGAGGGCTATCGCGGACGCGCCGCCTTCAAGATCATGGAGCTGGACGACAAGTTCCGCTTTCTGGTGCCGGGCGCGCGGGTGGTCGATCTCGGCTGTGCGCCGGGGGGCTGGATCCAGGTGGCGGTGCCGCGGATCAATGCCCTGGGCGAGAAGTCCGGCAAGGCGGTGGGCCGTATCGTCGGGGTCGACCTGCAGGAGGTCGAGCCGATCCCGGGGGCGGAGATTCACCAGCTCGATTTCATGGCCGACGGCGCCGACGACCAGGTCAAGGACTGGCTCGGCGGCAAGGCGGATGTGGTGATGTCGGACATGGCCGCGGCCTCCTCCGGCCACAAGCAGACCGACCACCTGCGCATCATCGCGCTGTGCGAGGCGGCAGCCTATCTGGCCTTCGACGTACTGGAAGAGGGCGGCACCTTTGTCGCCAAGGTGCTGGCGGGCGGTGCCGAGGGCGAGCTGCAGAAACTGCTGAAACAGAAATTCGCCAAGGTCGCCAATGTGAAACCGCCCTCGTCCCGCGCCGACAGTTCCGAGAAATTCGTCGTCGCCACCGGTTTTCGCGGCTGAGCCGGCAGATCGGGGCGCCGAGCCTCCGGCCCAGCTGGGCCGGATCCGGGCGAACGCGCCATCGTCTCAGACGTCGGGGGCGACCGGGGCCAGCGGCTCCTGCGGTTGGGGGCCCTCTTCCTGTTCCATCAGTGCGCCGTTGAACTCCGCCCCGAAGATCAGGATCGCCGCGTTCAGATAGAGAAAGATCAGCGCCGACATCGCCCCGGCAAGCCCGGCGTAGGTGGCCGAATAGCTGGCAAAGCGCGACACGTAGACCGAGAAGCCCCAGCCGGCCAGCGCCCCCAGCACGACAGTCAGCAGGATCCCGGGCAGCAACAGCCGCAGCCGGTGGCGGCGCGGCGGCAGGATCAGGTGAAAGGCGAAGATCGCCAGCACCGGGGTCGCGGCGATGAACAGCCAGCTGACGCCGATGCCGGTGAACCAGGAGGTCACCTGCCCCGGCACCGCCGCGTTCAGGATATTGGTGTAGATCGGCAGCACCAGATCGACCGCCACCGCCAGCAGCACCATCGCCGCCCCGGCGATGACCAGCCCGAGGCTGATCAGCCGGGTCATCCAGAACGGCCGCGGATCGGCATCGTGATAGGCCCTCGACAGGGCGAAGCGCACCGCCTCCACCCCGTTCGACGCAAAGTAAAGCGCCAGCACCCCGCCCACCGTCATAAGGCTGGAGTGCGAACTCTGCAGCACGGCACGCAGCTCCCGCTCGATCGGGGCGGCCACCTGTTCCGGCCAGGAGCCGAGCAGAAGATCGAAGAGATCGTCTGTCGGCACGTCGCGCGACAGCGCCCCGGCCAGCGCCACGATGAAGAGGACAAAGGGAAACAGCGCCATCATCAGCGACATGGCGACATGGCTGCTCATCACCCAGCCGCCTTTCTCGCCGAAGCGGCTGGCGGCACGGCGAAGCCCGCGCAGCAGGCGCGGCAGGGTCAGCGGGGTGGATGTCGTCTCTATGCTCATGAGCTGTCTATAGCCGCCCCGCCACCGCCCGACCAGCCGGGGCGCGGCGTAAGCCAGCCCTCGGGGTGGCATGGATTGCCTTTGGCGGCAGAGAGTTGCACCATGGCCGCACCCGGAGCCCGGCGACATCACCCGGCGGGGTCCGGCAGCCACCCAGAGAGGGGAGACATCCGCATGAGCGATCTGGACGATCTGACCGCAAAGCTGAAACAGGCGCGTGACGAGCTGAAGCTGCAGCTGCATCTGGGCAGCAAGGAGGCCGAGGAGGAATGGGAGGCGCTGGTCTCTGACTGGGACAAATTCGTGCAGAAGACCCAGCTGGACAAATCCGCCGAGGAGGTGGGAGAGGCCGCCCGGGATCTGGGCCTGAAGATCAAGGCCGCCTTCGACCGGATGCGCAAGTCCTGAGCCGTCCAGTGCCGACGCGCGACATCAGCCCCGGGCCGCTCGCCCGGGCCGGGAGGCTGCTGCCATGTGGGTGATGCTGGGCAGTCTCGCGGTCGCAGGGTTCTACCTGCTGACCTTCTATTTCGCCTATCAGGCGGCGGTGACGGCGCGTACGCCGCAGGGGTCCGTCGGCTGGGTGGTGTTTCTGCTGGCGCTGCCCTTCGTCGCGGTGCCGGCCTATATGGTGCTGGGCCATCACCGGCTGCGCGGCTACATCATTTCGCGCCGCGAAGCCCGCCAGGTGGTCGAGGCGATCCGCGAAGCGGCGGTGCGCCATGCCCCCGACCCCGACCGCACCCGCATGGTGCTGGAGCCCTTCGAATATTGTGCCAACATGCCGGCGCTGCGCGGCAATGGCGCCGATCTGCTGATCGACGGTTCCGACGCGTTCCAGGCGATGTTCGAGGCGATCGACGCGGCGCGCTCCTACGTGCTGGTGCAATTCTACATTATCCGCAACGACGCGCTGGGACGGGCATTCCAGGACCGGCTGATCGCGGCGGCGGCGCGCGGCGTCCGGGTCAAGGTGATGACCGATGCGGTGGGCAGCTTCGGCCTGCCCGGGCGCTATTTCACCACCCTGCGCGCGGCAGGGGTCGAGGTGGCCCGGCGCAAGCGTCGCCGCGCGCCCCGGTTCCGGTTCCAGCTGAACTTTCGCAACCACCGCAAAATGGTGATCGTCGACGGCAACGCCGGCTTCACCGGCGGGCTGAACGTCGGCGACGAATACATCGGCCTCGATTCCTATTTCGGCCCCTGGCGCGACACCAATATCCGGCTGCGCGGTCCGGTGGTGTCGCAGTTGCAGCTGATCTTCGTCGAGGACTGGCATTGGGTCACCGGAGAGCTGCCGTTGCGCGATCTGAACTGGGAGGCGCCGCTGGACCCGGCCGATGCCACCGGGCTGATCGTCGCCACCGGCCCCGGTGACGAGAGCGAGACCGGCAATCTTCTGTTCTTCTCCGCCCTCGCCGCCGCGCAGAGCCGGGTCTGGATCGCCAGCCCCTATTTCGTGCCTGACAGCGATATCCTGACCGCCCTGCGCCATGCGGCGCTGCGTGGGGTCGATGTCCGGGTGCTGGTGCCCGACCGGGTCGATCACTGGCTGCCCTGGCTCGCCGCCTGGTCCTATTTCGACGGCGTGATGGAGGCCGGCGTGCGGGTGTTCCGCTATCAGCCCGGCTTCATGCATCAGAAGGTCTTCGTGGTCGACGACCGGCTGGCGGCTGTGGGGTCCACCAATCTGGACAACCGCTCGGTTCTGTTGAATTTCGAGGCGATGGCGCTGTTCTTCGATGCGGAGATCGCCCAGCAGGTGGAGCATATGCTGGAGATGGATTTCGAGCGCGCCGAGGAGATGTACGAGGGGATCGCCTCCGCCCCCATCCTGGTGCGCTATGCCGCACCGCTAGCCCGGCTGCTCTCGCCCCTTCTTTAAGTTTTCATTCCATCATGTTGAAATAACAATATAATGATGATGATTTGAAGTATCCACAGAGGAATTCTTTAACCTCTCATCCGATACTTTAAGTTGATTGCGAGAAAGATTACAAAAAAGTCACAACATACTGATAAAAAAACAACAAATTCCTCATCCTAATGCAAAACCTCAACGCGTCATGCAGCTCTCATAGAAACGCTGGGCCAGGTCGCAGGCATCCTTCTGGCGCTGCGCCTCGCGCCGTTCGCTGCTGGCCGCGCCGGCGAAGGGCGGCGCCGCCATCGTCTGGCCGCCCCGGCTTTTCGACACACCGAGGCTGACCGACCCGCTCAGGCGGAAAGTCACGCCGCCGGCCTCGCCCTGCAGCAGCGGTGCGCGGCAGCCGCTCAGCTTCTGCGCCTCGGCCCGGCATTGCGCGGTGCGGTTCGGCTCCCCCTCCTGCGCGGCGGCCAGACCCGCACAGAGGCTGAGGGCCAGGGCACCGGCCAGCGGCAACAGATGATGGAACATGTCGGATCTCCTTGTCATCTCACAGATGGCGGTCCTGCCGGTCCGGGTCAATCGGCGCGACTCCCGCCTGCGACCGGAGGCAGCAATCCGCGCAGCGGGGCTGGACAGGCCGGGCGCAACCGCGGATGGATGGGCGCAGGTCCCGCCGCGGGATCGTCCGACAGGCAAGGGCCAGAGGCAATCGGCACCCGTGCCGCTGGGGGAAACATGCTGCTAGAGATCGACGATGTCACCAAGACCTATGCCGGCGCCAGCCGCCCGGTTCTGCGCGGCGTCTCGCTGACGCTGGCGGCTGGGCAGACGCTGGCGCTCACCGGCGAAAGCGGCAGCGGCAAGAGCACGCTGCTGCATCTGGCCGGTGCTCTCGACCGTTTCGACGGCGGTGAAATCCACCTCTCGGGCCAGCCGCTCTCCGGTCTGGACGATGCCGGGCGCGCCGCGCTCCGGCGATCTCACGTGGCGCTGGTGTTTCAGCAGTTCAACCTGATCCCCTCGCTCAGCGTGGCGCAGAACCTGGCATTTCACGCCCGGCTGGCCGGGCGGCCCGACCGCGACTGGATCGCGAGGCTGACGGAGCGGCTGGGGCTGGCGGAGCTGACCCTGCGCTATCCCGAACAGCTCTCCGGCGGGCAGCAGCAAAGGGTGGCGATCGGGCGGGCGCTGGCGGCGCGTCCGGCGCTGTTGCTGGCCGATGAACCCACCGGCAATCTGGATGAAACCGCCAGTACCGCGGTGATGGATCTGATGCTGGAGCTGGTGCGCGAAAGCGGCACCGCGCTGTTCCTGGTCACCCATTCGCAGGCGATTGCCCGGCGGCTCGACCGTCACCTGCATCTGGCCGGCGGTCGCGTCGTATGAGACGCGCCGCCCTGCTCGCGCTCTGGTCGCACTGGCGACGCCACCCGCTGCAGCTGGCCACGCTGCTCGCCGGTCTGGCGCTGGCCACGGCGCTGTGGTCGGCCGTTCAGGCGATCAACGCCGAGGCGCGCGCCAGCTATGCCCGCGCCGCCGCCCAGATCGGTGCCGGCGGGCTGGACCGGCTGGAGGCCCCCGGCGGCCCGATTCCACTGGCCCGCTATGTCGCGCTGCGGCGCGCCGGCTGGCAGCTGTCGCCGGTGCTGGAGGGATCGTGGCGGCTGGGGGAGCGGCGGCTGCGCGTCGCCGGGATCGAGCCCCTGAGCCATCCGCCCCTGCCCGCCTTTGCCGCGCTGGCGGAGGATGCCACCGCGCTGCCGCAGATGATCGCCGCCGGCGGGCTGCTGCTGGCCGCCCCCGATCTGGCCGCGGATCTCGCCACGGCGCTGCACGAGATGCCCGGCCGGCCCCAGGTGCGCGCCAGCGATCAGGTGCCGCCGGGGCTGGTGCTGACCGATATCGGCGTCGCCGCGCGGCTGCTGGGGCGGCCGGATCAGATCGACCGTATGCTGATCCTGCCCGATCAGCCGATCGGGCTGGCCCCGCTCTCTGCGCTGGCACCGGATCTGCAGCGCCTGCCCGGCCGCGCCGGCAGCGACACCGCCCGGCTGACCGACAGTTTTCACCTCAACCTCACCGCCTTCGGGCTCCTGTCCTTCGCGGTCGGGCTGTTCATCGTGCATGGCACTGTCGGGCTCGCCTTCGAACAGCGCCGGGCGATGATCCGCACCCTGCGGGCACTGGGGCTGCCGATGCGGCTGCTGACCGGTCTGATGCTGGCCGAGGTGATGGCGCTGGCGCTGCTCGGCGGGCTCGTCGGGCTGGGGCTGGGCTATCTGGTGGCGGCGGCACTGCTGCCGGATGTGGCGGCGACGCTGCGCGGCCTCTATGGCGCGCCGGTGGCCGGCGGGCTGACGCTGCGGCCGGCCTGGATCGGCAGCGGCCTGGCGATGGCGCTGGCCGGCACCCTCGCCGCCAGCCTGCATGCGCTGTGGCGCGCCGCCCGGATGCCGATCCTCGCTGCCCCCGGGCTGCAGGCCTGGGCCGAGCGCGCGGCGCGCGCCAGCCGGCTGCAGGCGCTGGCGGGGCTGGGACTGATCGCGGCGGGTCTGGGCGCGCTCTGGCTGATCGAGGGGCTGATCGGCGGCTTCGCCCTGCTGGCGGGTCTCATGCTGGGCGCGGCGCTGTTGCTGCCGCCGGCGCTAGCGGCACTGCTGCGGCTCGGGCGGCGGCGGGCGCGCGGCGTGGTGGCGGAATGGCTCTGGGCCGATATGCGGGCGCAGCTGCCGGGGATCGGGCTGGCGCTGATGGCGCTGCTGCTGGCCCTGGCCACCAATATCGGCGTCGGCACCATGGTGAAGAGCTTTCGCCAAACCTTCACCGGTTGGCTGGATCAGCGGTTGATCTCGGAACTCTACGTGACCGCCACTGATGACGATCAAGGTGCCGAGATCGCCCGCTGGCTGGCGCCAAGGGTGCAGGCGGTGTTGCCGATCAGGTCGGTGGATTTCACCCCCGGCGGCGCCGCAGCCGGCCAGACCGTCACCGTCTATGGCGTGGTCGACGACCGCAGCTATCGCGATCACTGGCCGCTGCTGCAGACCGCGCCCCGGGCCTGGGACCGGGTGATGGCGGGCGAGGCGGTCTTCATCAACGAACAGCTGGCGCGGCGGGTCGGGATCGGTCCCGGCGACAGCCTGACGCTCGCCCCCAACTGGCAGCTGCCGATTGCCGGCGTCTACAGCGATTACGGCAATCCCACCGGCCAGGCCATCGTGGCGATGCCCAGCCTTCTCGCCCATGCCAGCGCGGTGCCGAACCGCCGCTTCGGCCTGCGCCTGCCGGCGGCGGAGGTTCCTGTGCTGGCCGAGGCGCTGCGGCAGCGTTTCGATCTGCCGGCCTCCGCCCTGATCGACAATGCGGCGCTGAAAGCGCAGTCGCTGGCGATCTTCGACAAGACCTTTGTGGTCACCGGCGCGCTGAACCTGCTAACGCTGGGGGTGGCGGGCTTTGCCATCCTGACCAGCCTTCTGACCCTGTGGTCGCTGCGGCTGCCGCAGATCGCACCGGTCTGGGCGCTGGGGCTGACCCGATCCCAGCTGGCGCGGCTGGAGATCGGCCGCAGCCTGCTGCTGGCGGCACTGACAGCACTGCTCGCGCTGCCCCTGGGGCTGCTGCTGGCCTGGGCGCTGCTGGCGGTGATCAATGTGCAGGCCTTCGGCTGGCAGCTGCCGATGGCGCTGTTTCCGCTGGACTGGCTGCGGCTCTTCGCGCTGGCGCTCCTCGCCGCCGGGCTGGCCGCCGCCCTGCCCGCCCGGCGGCTTTATCGGCTGCCGCCCTCCGATCTGCTGAAGGTCTTCGCCAATGCCCGCTAAGCTGATCCTCGGCCTCTGCATGGCCATCCTCTTCGCCGCGCCCTTGCGGGCGCAGGGCTATGCCGGGCTGGGCTCCACCGCGGAGGCGGGGTTCGCCACGCCCGAACACGGCCGGCCGCTGGTTTTTCCCCGCGATCACGGCCCGCATCCGGAGTTCCGCATCGAATGGTGGTATCTGACCGCGACACTCGCCGGCCCCGACGGCACCCCCTATGGCATCCAGTGGACCCTGTTCCGGTCCGCCCTGGCCCCGGGCGAGGCCGAAGGCTGGCAGAGCCCGCAGATCTGGATGGGCCATGCCGCCGCCACCAGCGCCCGCAGCCATCACTTCGCCGAACGGCTGGGGCGCGGCGGCATCGGTCAGGCCGGGGTGCGCACCGGCCCTTTCGAGGCCTGGATCGACGATTGGCGCATGGCCGGCGACGACGGGCTGAGGGCGCTGCGCCTGACCGCGCGGGGCGGCGATTTCGCCTATGACCTGCATTTGAATGCCGAGGGTCCGCTGGTGCTGCAGGGCGATCGCGGCTATTCGGTGAAATCCGCCGACGGGCAGGCCAGCTATTATTACTCGCAACCGTCCTACCGTGTTACCGGCACACTCGCCCTGCCCTCCGGTCCCGTCGCCGTCACCGGGCAAGGCTGGCTCGACCGCGAATGGTCGTCGCAGCCGCTGGCGGCGGATCAGAGCGGCTGGGACTGGTTTTCCCTGAGTTTCGAGACCGGCGCCAAGCTGATGGGCTTCCGCCTGCGCGGGACACGGGGCGATTTCACCTCGGGCACCTGGATCGCGGCAGATGGCACCGCCACCGCGCTGACGCCCGGCGCGCTGCGGGCCGAGCCGCTGGAGAGCTCCGACGCCGCCGGGCCGGAGGTGCCGGTGCGCTGGCGGCTGCAGCTGCCCGAACGTGACCTCGATATCGAGATCGCCGCGCTGAACCCGGCCGCCTGGATGGGCACCCGCTTCGCCTATTGGGAGGGGCCGGTGCAGATCGAGGGCAGCCACCGCGGCCGCGGCTATCTGGAGATGACCGGCTACGACGACTGAGAGGCGCCGGCAGCCCTCAGACCCGCTTGCCCGGCGCCTTGCGGTGTTTCCTGGCCCAGGTCCTGAGCATGCGCCGGCTGGTCTTGAACGTCAGCATCTTCTCCGCCCGGCGGACCGAGACCACCGCGCGACGGCGCTCATGCACCTCGGGCCAGCGCTTGCGCAGCGTCTCCACCCGCATCGGGTAAAGGGTCAGGTCGATCCGGCCATCCGGGTGGTCGATGATGCCGCGCATCTTCATGCCGCCACAGCGCCGCCCGACCACGCCGGCCTCTTCCCGCGCTTCCTGCAACGCGCCCTCGGGACGCGACATGCCGGGAATGCGCCGGCCCTTGGGGAAAATCCAGCTCTTGCTGGTGCGGCTGGTGATCAGCACCACCCGCAGCTTTCCTCCCAGGTAAAGATAGGGCAGCGCGCCATATTGCTTGCGCGCCTTGCCGCCGGACTTGCCCTGTGCCATCTGCCTACTCCCCCTCCGGCAGGCCGGCGGTCACCAGAACCCGGTTGCCGTATCTTGCATCATCTGTCACCTCCGCCCCGAACCAGGCCGGCGGCACGAAGCGGCGCGCCTCCTGTTCCGAGGCGAACTCCACCTCCACCACCCGCAGCGGCGCCAGCGCCCCGTGATAGATGTCGAGCTCGAACCGCAGGCCGCCCGGCAGCGGGCCGATCCAGCGGTCCTTCTGCAGCCGCCGGCCCTCGGTCTCGGGCCAGAGCAGATCGAACTGCGCCGGCTCCAGCGCCACGTTGCGCTCCTTGCGGGTCATGCCCCAGCCCGATTTCAGCGTCAGGATCCGGGCATCGTCGGCACGACGCAACCGCAACTCGACGGAATCCTCCGTCTCGGTCAGATAGCCCTGGCTGATCGAAACCCGGATGGCATCCGCCAGCACCGGCAGTTCTTCGACCAGGAATTTGCGTTCGATCTCGAGAAAATCGCTCGATTTTGTGTTCATTCGTCTTCTTTTCTTCGCGGCCTATCGACGCCACCCCAGGCCCGGTCACAACCGCGCCCGGACCTCCTGCCAGAGCGCGCCATAGGCCTGCCCGGCCTGACGGCTGCCGGCAAAGGTCGCCACCGGCGCGCGATGCTGTCCCATCTTCTCGATATCCGTTGAAAAAGGAATAACGGCAGAGAGAAACTGACCGGCATAAAGCTGCCGTAGCCGGGCCATCGTGTCCTGATGCAGCGTCTTGCGGGCCTGCACCATCGAGAAGAAGGCGATCAGTTTTCTCCTGTTCAGCCGATGATCGGCGAAGAACTGCAGCAATTGCTCAAAGGTTCGCTCCGACAGCGTGGTCGGGATCACCGGCACCACGATGCGATCCGCCGCCTTGAAGACGTTCTCGGACAGCGCCGAAATATTGGGCGGACAGTCCAGCACGATCACGTCGTAATCGGCATTCACCGCCTTCAGCGCCTTTTTCAGCCTCGAGCGGCCATTCTTCATCCGCGACAGGAAAATGTCGAAGTCGCGGAAGGTCATATTCGCCGGCAACACGTCGAGATTGTCGAAATCGCTGCCCCGGATGGCATCGATGAACCGTTTCACATCCTTGAAGAAACTTTCATCCTTCAGCTTTTTCGACGGTTTGATGCGGAAATAGAACCCCGAGGCCCCCTGCGGGTCGAGATCGCAGAGCAGCACCCTGAGCCCGCTGGCCGCGGCGGCATGGGCCAGGTTCACCGCGGTGGCGGTCTTTCCCACGCCCCCCTTGTTGCTGTAGCAGGCGACGATCTTCATGCGGTGGCCTCGTGATGAAACAGCTTGCGAAAGGTCTCGCGGGTCGCCGGACTGTCGAAATCGGCGAAATGGCTCTGCACCCGGGCGCGCTCCTCCAGCTGGCGCTGATGCAGGACCGCGATCAGCGCCCCCAGACTCTGGGCGATGGCCAGATCGGCGACCCGGTCGGCGGCGTGATGGGTCTCGACGAACTGCGCCAGACTGCTCTGCTGCACCGAATAGTCGTTGAACCGGCCCAGCGTGTCCTGCAGGCGCTTCAACGGCTTGATCAGCTTGGCCATCTGTTTGCCGGGAAACAGCGGCGCGAAGAACTCCATCAGATAGCGCAGCTTCTTGCCGTTGATCCGCAGCATGTGGATCTCGTGATCCGGCGTCTCCGGCCCGATCTCCCGCGCGATCCGGCAAAGCTTGCGATAGCGTTTCCAGATCAGTCCACGGGCGAAATCTCCCACCGGCAGATCGGCGGCGGGCCCGGAGACCAACCGCTCCGGGTCGGCGAAGACCGCCTGCAGCCGCACCATCTCCGCCCCATAGGGTTTGGATCGCAGCCGCCGGCTCAGTCCGGCCAGCTGCCGCTCCCGCTCCGCCGCGAAGAGGGCGAAGAGCGCCTCCAGCCCCGGGTGCAGCCGATCGGGCAGAAGCTCGAAATAGAACGCCCGGTCCAGCAGGTAGACATCGAGATCGCGCAGCCGGCCCGTCGGCGCCATCAGGTCGGAAAAGGCCCGCTTCAGCTCATCCGTCAGCGCCGGGTCGTAGACCCCCTTGAACAGGCTCAGGATCGACCTGACCTTGCGCAGGGCGACACGGTAATCATGCAGAAACTCGGTATCGATATCGGCGATGACGCCCGCCTCGTTCTGTCGGGCCACCGCCAGATGGGCGGCGATCAGTGCCGTCGCCGTCGACCGTGCCGCGCTGTCGGCGGTAAAGGGCACCACCGGTTTGGCGCTGTAGGGCGGACATCCGGGAAACAGCGTCGCGGCCAGCGCGGTCAGCGGCAGATGCGGCCCCGCCCCGCGCAGCCGCCGCGCCAGCTGATCGTAGGCGGCATCATAGCCCCGCAGCCGCTGCAGCGCCACCAGCGTCACGGCGACGCCGCGCCCCTTCGGCTCCAGCCGCCACAACCGGGCGCGCGCCTGGGTCTTGTCCTGATCGTCGAGAAGCGCCAGGCGCTGTTCCACCATCCGGCCGCGGCCCAAGGCCAGCAGGCTGCGCAGGAACGGCAGATCGGCGATCGCCGTCCGCACCGGCCCCGGCGCCAGATCCCCGGGGAAATTGCCGGCCCGCGCGGCGGTCTGCGCCAGCCGCCCGGCATCGGTCAGCAAGGTCAGCTCGGCCCCGGCCTCGATCAGCACCCGGCCCGAGCCGGTCAGCGGTCGGTCGAAACAATCCAGCAGCGCGAAGTCCACCGCCTCGGCCTCCGGAGCAGAGACCAGCCGCAGCCCGCCCGCGGGCGCCTCCGCCCACGGCAGATCGCCGACGCTGCCCGAAAGCACAAAACACTCCGCCATTTGCCGTCCCGTCTTTCTGTCGTCTTCGCCCGGTGGCGCGGGACGCCCGAACGCCCCCGGCCGCCCGTGCCGAAGGCCCCCCGGGCCGGTCTTCGTCTACCCACGACGGCGCCCCCGACACAGAGGCCCCGCAAGCGCCCGGACAGGCCCCATGCTGGCACCGGCAGGGCCCGGGCTCAAGACGAAAGAACGTTGCCCCGGCGGCGCCCGCGCGATTTCTCTCTGGCGCAGCTTTCGCCGATGAAGGCAACACAAATGCGACAGGCGCGTCCCCCTTCGGCGACGCGCCTGTTCACAGGATCACGCTGCCGTCAGCGGGGAAAGACGACACCGTCCATCAGCTTGCGCGCGGTGCGCAGGATGGCAGCCTCGGCCACCACGCCCGCCGCGTCGAGCGTTGCCACCACCGTCATCTCGCCGGTGGGATGTTCCACCGCCAGCGCCCGCTCGCGGCCGGCCCCGGTCACCGCCAGCGCCCGCGCCGGGCTGCCGTCGATCAGGCAGGCGGTGGCGACGCTGACCGCGCCGAGCACGCCGATCGCCTTGTGGCAGCGATGCGGGATGAAGGTGCGGGTGGCAATCGCGCCGCCGTCGCGCGGCGCGCTGACCATGGTCATCTTTGGCACCGACTTGTCGGTCACATCGCCAAGGTTCATCAGCGGGCCACAGGCCAGCCGGATCGCCTCCAGCCGGGTGCGCAGGCCCTCGTTGGCCTCCAGCGCCTCCGGGCTTTCGGCGCCGGTGATCCCCATGTCCTCGGCCCGCATCACCACGCAGGGCATGCCGTTGTCGATCATGGTGACCTCGACCCCCTCGACCACATCCACCGGGTTCCCGGTGGGCAGCAGCGCGCCACAGCTCGACCCGGCAGTATCGCGAAAGGCGATCGGCACCGGGGCGGCGGTGCCCGGCACCCCGTCGATCCGCGCCACGCCGCCATAGCTGACCACGCCGCCGGGCGTCGCCACCCGTGCCACCGCGATCTGGCCGGTGTTCTCCATGAAGATCGTGACCGGCGTCTCCCCCGCCTGCGCCGGCACCAGCCCGCGTTCGATGGCGAAGGGGCCGACCCCGGCCAGGATATTGCCGCAGTTCTGCGCGTCCGATACCAGCGCCCGGTCGACGAAGACCTGCAGGAACAGGTAATCGACATCGACCCCCGGGCGGTCGGAGCGTTTCACCACCGCCACTTTCGAGGTCAGGGGATCGCCGCCGCCCATGCCGTCGATCTGCCGCGGATCGGGGCTGCCCATGATCTCCAGCAGCGCCGCATCGCGCGCCGCCACCTCAGCGGGCAGATCCCCGGCCAGGAAATAGCCCCCCTTCGAGGTGCCCCCCCGCATCCACATGCACCGAATACCGTCGCCCATCTCCGCGCCCCCTGCTTCTTCTTTGCAAAAATACTCCGGGGGTGAATTGGCCGCAGGCCAAGAGGGGGCTGGCCCCCTCCCGCCCCCGTCGCGGGATCAGATGTACTTCAGGCCCTTCTCGGCCAGCCGCTCCCGCATGGAATAGATGTCCAGCCCCAGCTCGCCGGCGGCCAGACGGTCGCGCTTGGCGATCTCTGCCGCCTCGCGGGCGCGAGCCTTCTCCAGCACCGCCGCGGCCTCCTCCCGGCGCACCACGCAGACGCCGTCGTCATCGGCGACGACGACATCGCCCGGGTTGATCAGCATGCCGGCGCAGATCAGCGGCACATTGACCGATCCCAGGGTCTCTTTCACGGTCCCTTGCGCGAAAACAGCCTTCGACCAGACCGGAAAATCCATTTCCCGCAGATCGCGGGTGTCGCGCACACCGGCGTCGATGATCAGCCCCTTGACCCCGCGCGCCTGCGCAGAGGTGGCCAGCAGATCGCCGAAATAGCCATCCTCGCAGGGGCTGGTCGGCGCCAGAACCAGGATGTCGCCGGCCTGGCACTGCTCGATCGAGACATGCACCATCCAGTTGTCGCCCGGCGGCGCCGAGATGGTCACCGCTGAGGCCGCCAGCCGGGTGCCGGTCTGGATCGGCCGCATGTAGCTGGCCAAGAGCCCCTTGCGACCCTGCGCCTCATGCACGGTTGCGACGCCACATGCGCCCAGCCCCTCGATCACCTCCGGATCGGCGCGCTCGATCTTCTGGACCACCACGCCCGCGGTGCCGACACCGACGCCGCTCATGCCAGTTCATCCACGGTTTGCGGGAAGATCGCCTGGAAACCCTCGGCATAGCGGCAGTCGCGGCCGCCGGCCTGGCCGCCCGAGTTGCGGCGGAAATGGTTGCCGCGGTTCTCGGCCACATTGGTATAGAAGTTCCACAGGTGCTCCTGCCCCTGCATGCATTCGATGGCAGCGCGTTTCTTGTCCCAAACCGGCGTGATGTCGAGGAAGACATTCGGCTTCCATTCCATCTGTTCGGTCTGATGCGGCTCGAACAGATAGAGCTGCGGCGCCCCCAGCACCTTCTGCCCCGGGTTGTGACCCCAGGCCTGGGCGATCATCCGGCATTCCAGCGCGAATTGCGTCGTATACATGTGATCCGTGTTATAGGGATCCCATTTCGAATGGCTCATCATCCATTTCGGCTGCACCTCGCGGATGATGTCGACCATGCGGAACTTGGCCTCTTCATCCAGCTTCAGGGGATAGTCGCCGAGATCGAGGAAGCGGATGTCGTTGACGCCGAGCGCGGCAGCGGCATTCTCGGCCTCTTCCTTGCGGGCGGCCTTGACCCTCTCCAGCGTCATGCCTTCCTGCTTCCAGAGCTTGGCGCTCTCGCCGCGTTCGCCGAAGGACAGGCAGGCCACGGTGACCTCATATCCCTTTTCCTGATGCAAGGCGATTGCGCCACCGCAGCGCCAGACGAAATCTGCGGCATGAGCGCTGATCACCAGCGCGGTTTTCTTGTCGGCCATGGTGCCCTCCCGGCGGAATTATACCGTCGTCTGGTTACGACCGCGCCGCCGCCAAGGCCATTTCGTTTGCCGCACGCCTGCATAAGATTTACCTATAGCAGGTGCGAAACGCCCGAAACCCGTGGGGGCTGCGGCGCGCTATGCACAGGGCGTAACCCTGCTTTGCCCTGCACAGAAGGAGGCTTCCACCGAAACGCGGGCCGATGCTAGGCTCCGGCCACCAAAGCCCAGCCGATCCCGCCTCTGGGCCCGGCCCTGAGCGGTATCGGTCGCGCCTGACGCGGCGGATCGGACAGTGTAATTCCCAGTGAAAGGACCCCGGCAGAATGTATCGGATCGGATTTCTCGGCACCGGCCATATCGCGGCGCCAATGGTGCGCTTTCTGGCCAGGACCGGCCATGGGATCACCGTTTCCGATCGCAATGCCGAGATCGCCGCCGCGTTGGCCGAGGGCCATGGGGTCGCCATCGCCCCCAATCAGGAGGTGATCGACCGCTCCGACATCGTGTTTCTGTGCCTGCGGCCGCATCTGGCGCAGGAGGTGCTGAGCGGGCTCAGCTTCCGCGCCGGGCAGCAGATCGTCTCGGTCATGGCCGGCCCGTCGCTGGCGCAGCTGCAGACTCTCTGCGCGCCGGCCACCGATTTCACCATGACCATTCCGCTGGGTTTTCTGGAACAGGGGGGCTGTCCGCTGCCGGCCTATCCCGACAGCGACCTGCTGGACCGGCTGTTCGCGCCGGAGAACCCGGTGTTCCAGGTGCCGGACGAAACCGCGCTGAACATGCATTTCGCCATCTGCGCCATGGTGCCGGGGCTGCTGGATCTGATGCAGACCGGCGCCGCCTGGCTGGCCGAGCAGACCGGCAATCCGAAACAGGCGGAATTCTACACCACGCAGCTGTTTTCGGGCTTTCTGGCGGCGATGGAGCGGGCGCCGGGCGCTCTGTCGCAAAAGCGCGACGGGCTCGCCACCGAAGGCACCATCAGCCTGCAGATGACCGATGCGCTGGAGGCCGGCGGCGTGCACCGGGTCCTGACCGATGCGCTGAGCGCGATCGGCGCCCGGCTGAACGGCGTCGACTGAGATCGCAGGATCGCGCCGGACCCGCCGCGGCACGCCCCCCGTCTCAACGCCCCCTCGCGATCATCTGCAACAGCCGTTGCGACAGCAGGCTGTCGGGGCGGGTGAATTCCAGCAGCACGTCGAAATGATTGCAGCCCGGAACCTCCAGCACCTCAGCCGCGCCGCCCGCCGCCTGCCAGGCGGCAGCATAGGCCCGTGAATTCAGCGAAAACCCCGGGGCCTCATGGGCCGCATAGGCGGCCACCACCGGGCAATGCGCCCCATCGATGGTGCGGATCGGGCTGAGGTCGGCGATGTCCGCGGGCCCGAGCTGCAGCCACTCCTGCGGGAAAGTGCGCGAAATCGGGTCGAGGTCATAGAGCCCGCTGATCGGCATGGCGCCGGCCACCGCGGTTGGCGGCAATCCCGCCACCGCCTGCCAGCCGCCCGACAGCAGCGTACCGACCAGATGGCCGCCGGCAGACGAACCGCAGAGATAGATCCGCTCGCGGTCGATCCCCTCCGCCTCGGCGTTCTGCCAGAGCCAGGTGAAGGCCGCGCGCATCTGGCGCACGATCTCGCGCAGCGAAACCTGCGGCGACAGCGTGTAATCGGGCACCACGCAGGCGATCCCCTCGGCGGCCAGGACCGGCGCCAGCATCCGCGATTCCAGCCGCGACAGCGCCCGCCAATAGCCGCCGTGGATGAAGATCACCGCCGGGCGCAGATCGCCGCCCTGCCCGCCGGCAAAGATGTCCAGCCTCTCGCCGCAGTCGTCATAGACCAGCCCCAGCCGCGCGGGCAGCGTCGCCGCCGCCTGGTCGGAGGTGGCACGATACTGGCCGATGATCGTCTCAAAGGTCTCGACACTCACCGTGGCGCGCGCGTTATAGGCGCGGTCCAGCGCCGCCCCCGAAAGCTCCGCCGAAAGCGGCAGATCAAAGTCCGACATAGCCCTGCACCTCCTCATGATCGCGATCCAGATCGGCGCCGGAGCCGCTCCAGACCGTGCGGCCCTTTTCCAGAATGTAGTGCCGGTCGGCCAGCCGTTTCAGCACCGCGAGGTTCTTGTCGATCAGCAGGATCGACTGGCCCTCTGCCTTCAGCAGCTCCACCACCCGCCAGATCTCGGCCCGGATCACCGGCGCCAGCCCCTCGGTTGCCTCGTCGAGGATCAGCAGGCTCGGGTTGGTCATCAGTGCCCGCCCCACCGCCAGCATCTGCTGTTCGCCGCCCGACAGCGTGCCGGCGGACTGATCGGCCCGCTCGCGCATGCGCGGAAACAGGTTGTAGACCCGCTCCAGCGTCCAGGGATCGGGGCGCCGGCCGCGGTTGGCGGCGGTGGCGATCAGGTTTTCCCGCACACTCAGGGTGCGAAACACCTGCCGTCCCTCCGGCACCAGCCCGGCGCCGAGCCGCGCCACCTTCTCAGGCGCCGCGCCGGTGATGTCGCGATCGCCGAAGCGGATGCGGCCGCCCTTCGGGCTCAGCAGCCCCATGATCGAGCGGACCGTGGTGGTCTTGCCCATGCCGTTGCGCCCCATCAGGGTGACCAGCTCGCCCTCGCGCACCTCCAGCGACACATCGAACAGCACCTGGCTCTGGCCATAGCCCGCCTGCAGATTGGAGACCGTCAGCATAGCTCTTCCTCCCCGCCCAGATAGGCTTCGCGCACGCGGGCGTCGCGGCGGATTTCCTCTGCCGTGCCGGTCATCAGGAGCTGGCCGTAGACCAGCACCGAAATCCGGTCGGCCAGCGCGAAGACCGCATCCATGTCATGTTCGACCAGCAGCATCGAGACATGACCGCGCAGCCCGTTCAGCCCGGCGATCATCTGCTGGCTTTCGACATGGCCGAGCCCGGCCATCGGTTCGTCCAGCAGCAGCAGCCGCGGTTCGCCCGCCAGCGCCAGGATCAGTTCCAGTTGCTTTTTCTCGCCATGCGACAGATCGGCCACCGGTGTCCCGGCCCGGGCCGCCAGGCCGCTTTCGCCCAGCCGGCGGTCCGCCTCCGCCCAGATGCTGCGCCGGGCGCCGACCCGATCCCAGATCCGCAGGTTGCCGCCCGCCCGCGCCTGGATCGCCAGCCCGAGGTTCTGGCGGACGGTGAAATCCTCCAGCAGGCTGGTGATCTGGAAGGTCCGCCCCAGCCCCTGATGCACCCGGTCCTCGGGGCTGTCGTGGGTGATCTCGCGTCCGCCCAGTTCGATCCGCCCGGCATCGGGGGCGAGTTCGCCGCAGAGCTGGTTGATCAGGGTGGATTTGCCGGCACCGTTGGGACCGATCAGCGCATGGATCTCGCCGGTCTTGACCTCGAGCGAGACGTTATCGGTGGCGGTCAGCCCGCCGAACCGTTTACAGAGCCCGGTGACAGTCAGGATCGCGGTCATGAGCGGCCTCCCAGCAGACGGTCGATCAGCCCCTTGATGCCGCCTCTGGTGCCCAGCACCACGATCAGCAGGATCAGCCCCAGCACCAGCGGCCAGTGTTCGGTCCAGCCCGCCAGATAGGTCTCCAGCGTGACGAAGGCGGCCGAGCCCAGGATCGGCCCCAGGAAGCTGCCGACACCGCCGAGGATCACCATGATCATGAATTCCCCCGACTTGGTCCAATGCATGGTGTCGGGGCTGGCGAAGCGCAGCATATTCGCCATCAGTGCCCCGGCGAGCCCGGCGCTCATCCCGGCGAGGACAAAGCCATAGAGCTTGTAGCGATAGGTGGAGATCCCCATCGCCGCCATTCGCCGCTCGTTCTGACGGATCCCCGACAGCATCGCCCCGAAGGAGGAATTGACGATGCGCCAGAGCGCCAGGAAATAGAGCGTCGCCACCCCGAGGATGACGTAATAGACCGTGGTCTTGTCGCGCATGTTCAGCCCGAATAGCGCGTTGGTGCGCCGCACGATGATGCCATCCTCGCCGCCATAGGTCTTGAGCGAGACGAAGAGAAAAAACAGCATCTGGGCGAAGGCCAGGGTGATCATGATGAACTGCACGCCCGAGGTTCTGAGCGACAGCGCCCCGATGATCAGCGCCGCGATGCCCGCCACCAGCATCGCCGCCGGCAGGGTTATCAGCATCTGATTGCTGCCCGGGATCAGCCCCCAGAGCGGCTCGCCGCTGGCATAGTGGTGATAGAGGATGCCGACGACATAATTGCCGATGCCGAAGAAGGCCGCATGCCCGAAGGAAACCATGCCACCATAGCCCAGGATCAGGTTCAGGCTGGCGGCACAGATGGCATAGATCATGATCCGCGCCCCCATGGTGCGCAGCACGGATTCCCCCAGCAGATCGGCCAGCACCGGCAGGAACAGGAAGGAGAGAAAGATCAGCGCGGGAAAGATCAGACGGGTCATCGCCTCAGCCCTCCACCGCGAAGAGGCCCTTGGGCCGGATCAGCAGAACCACCGCCATCAGCAGGTAAATCCCCATGGACGAGATGCCGAGCCCGAGCGCATCGGCCTCGGATGCCGGCATCAGGTTGCGCAACAACCCCGGCAGGAAGGCGCGCAGGCAGGTGTCGATCACCCCGAGCCCGATGCCAGCGACGAAGGCGCCCTTGATCGAGCCGACGCCGCCGATCACCACCACCACGAAGGTGGCCAGCAGGATCTGTTCGCCCATGCCAACCTGCACCGCCAGGATCGGTCCGGTCATGAAGCCCGCCAGCCCCGCCAGCATCGCCCCCAGCCCGAAGACGAAGGTATAGAGCAGCCGGATATCGACACCGAGCGCGCGCACCATCTCTCGGTTGGTGGAGCCGGCCCGGACCAGCATGCCGATCCGGGTGAAATTGATCAGCCCCCAGAGCCCGAGTGCCACCAGCAAGCCCACCGCGATGATCAGCAACCGGTAGGGCGGATAGAACAGCCCCGGGATCAGCTCGACCGACTCGGAGAACGCCGGGGGCAACGCGGTGTAGATCGGCGCCCGGCCGAAGATCAGCACGATCAGCTGGTTGAAGATCAGGATCAGCGAAAATGTCGCCAGCACCTGATCCAGATGGTCGCGGGCATAGAGCCGGCGCACCACCACCGCCTCGACCGCGAAGCCGGTCAGCATTGCGGCGGCCAGCGCTGCGGGCACCCCGATCCAGAAGCTTCCCGTCTCGGTCGCGACCCAGGTGCCGGCGAAGGCCCCGACCATATAGAGCGAGCCATGCGCCAGGTTGATCACTCCCATGATGCCGAAGATCAGGGTCAGCCCGGCCGCCAGCAGGAACAGCATCACCCCGTACTGCAGCCCGTTGAGTAATTGTTCGATGATGAGCAGCGTCATTCAGGACTCCCGCAGTCTCCGCCGTCTGATGCCCGGGGGACGGGACAGGCCCGCCCCCCGAAGAACCGCCGGCACCGTCGGGTCGCCCCCGGGTGCCGGCGCGATCCCGGACGGATCACATCTGGCAGAGCGCGGAATAGCTGTCGCCGAAGCCCTCGACCAACAGCTCCTTGGTGACGGTGACCGGCACGCCGGCCTCGCCCATTTCGATATCGACCAGATACCAGTTCTGCACCGGATGCTGGTTGGGACCGAATTCGAAGGGCCCGCGAACCGAGTCGAAATCGGCCTTGCGCAGCGCCGCGCGCAGGGCGTCGATATCGTCGACGCCGCCGGTTTCCTTCAGCGCCGAGGCGATCAGCAATGCGGTGTCATAGCTCTGGCTGGCGTAATAGGTGATCGGCCGATCGCCGTATTTCTCTTTCCAGGCGGCGACGAAGGTCTTGCTGGCCTCGTTGTCGAAATCCCAGTTCCAGTGGGCGGTGCCATTGATGCCGACGGCGGATTCGCCCACCGCCTTCAGGATCACCGCATCGGTCGCAGGCTCGGACAGCACCATCGGGATCTGCCCCAGCAGGCCCGCCTGCTGATATTGCCGCAGAAAGGCGATGCCCATGCCGCCCGGGTGGAACTGGAACACCACCTCTGGGTTGGCGGCGCGGATCTGGGCCATTTCGGCGGAATAGTCGGTCTGGCCCAGCTGGGTATAGAGCTCGCCCACGATCTCGCCGCCGAACCCCTTCTTGAAGCCGGCGATGGCGTCCTTGCCGGCCTGATAGTTCGGCGCCAGCGCAAAGGCGTTCTTGTAGCCCATCTTCTTGGCGGCGATGCCGGTCGCCTCATGCAGGGCGTCGTTCTGCCAGGCCACGGCGAAGTAATTCTCGTGGCATTCCTTGCCCGCCATGTTCGACGGCGCCGCGTTAGGGCTGATATAGATCGCGCCATTGTCGACGACATCAGGCACGGTGGCGCCGGCGATATTGGAAAAGATGATGCCGGTCAGGATCTTGACGTCTTCGTCATACATGAATTTCTCGGCGATCTGGCGGCCGTTTCCGGGCTTGAAGCCATCGTCCTCGACCAGCAGTTCGACTGGCACGCCACCCAGCTTGCCGCCGTTCTGATCCATCGCCAGCTGGAAGGCATCGCGGATGTCTTCGCCGATATAGCCGACTGCGCCGGACAGCGTGGTGATCATGCCGATCTTCACCGGCTCCTCGGCCAGGGCCGGGCCGCCCAGGGCCATCAGCGCGCCGGTGGCAAGTCCTGTCAGCGACCAGGGAGTTTTCCGTTTCATTCCGTGTTCCTCTCTGTTGTTTGTTTTTTAGATATTTCTGGACGGGCTCAGGGCCCTGGGTAAAGCCGATTGATCCGATATCCGGATCGTGAAAGCCGAACTTCGGGGTTTTGCAACTTTCGGATGCGTCGCGGGCGCCGCCCCTCGGGCAACGGAACGACCGCCCCGGCCCGAGGGGGCCGGCACGGTCGGGATCGTCTCCAGGGGACAGCGCGACGATCGTCTCATGGCGCCTCGGGACCCTGGCTCACAGCTGCACCCAGCCTTCCGGCGGCTCCTTGCCCGGATGCAGCGCGCCGCAGTTCGGACAGGTGCGCGCCACCTCATCGGCGTAGAAGGCGGCGTAGATCGGCGGCAGATCGTCGACGATGGACTCGAGGTCCGTTTCCGACCGATGCACCAGCGCGTGGCAGTCGAAGCAATACCACTCGATGGCGTCGAGCGCGCCTTCGGGCCGGGCGGGTTCGATCACCAGCCCGATGGAGCCCTCCTGCGGGCGCTGCGGCGAATGGCGCATATGGGCCGGCAGCAGGAAGATGTCGCCCTCGCGGATCGGCACATCATAGAATTCGCCGGTCTCGGTATCGTGCAGTTTCAAGAGCATGTCGCCCTTGAGCTGATAGAAGAACTCCTCCACCGGGTCGTCATGGTAATCGGTCCGCTTGTTCGGCCCTCCTACCACGGTGACCATCAGATCGGCATCGGTCCAGATCTGCTGATTGCCCACCGGCGGTTTCAGCAGATGCTTGTGTTCGTCGATCCATTTCTGGAAATTGAACGCAGCCAGTCGTGACATTTCCCTTCTCCTGTTGCTTGCCGCCTTCAGGCGGTTTTCAGCCCGCAGCTTTCAAAGGCGGCGCGGGTCGCGCGTTTCTCCGCTTCGGTCAGCTTCAGCATCGGCGCCCGGACATGGCCGCCGGTCTGGCCCAGCAGATCCTGCCAGTATTTCTGATGCGCATGGGGTTTCTCCGGTGGCCGGGTGGATGCCAGCGCCGCCCGCACCGGATCGAGACTGTCGCGGACCCGGCGCGCCGCCTCCGCCTCACCGGCGAAGGCCAGATCGGTGTAGTCGCGCATCCGCCGGTCGGCTTTCGACTGGATCAGATAGGGCGGCGAGGAACAGAGATAGAGCCGCCAGTCGAGCTCCAGAATATTGTCGAGCCAGTCCTCCTCCGACGAGGTCGAGACCTGGATACGGTCCGAGGCGAGATGGCTGAGCTCCACATACATCTCGCGCGGGACGGAATATTTGATCGCCACCACGGTTTCGATATCGGCCAGCCGGTTGCAGAGCTGGGGGCTCATCAGATAGCCGCTGTCGGGATGCGACCAGAGGGCGATGCCGATATCCACCTTCTCGGCGATGGTCTCGTAATAGCGGATCAGGGTTTCGTCCTGTGCCTTGAGGAAATGCAGCACCGGCGCATGCACCACGATGTAATCGGCGCCGCAGCTCTGGGCGTGTTTTGCCAGATCGATCACCACATCCATGTTCTGATCCGAACAGGACATGATGGTCTGCGCCCTATCGCCAGCGGCCTCCACCGCCATATCGAAACAGCGCTTGCGTTCCTCCACCGACATGGAGAAGAACTCCCCCTGTTTGCCGGCGATGAAGAACCCTTCGATCCCGAGTTCCTCGATCCAATGCTCCATGTTGCCGCGAAAGCCGCCTTCGTCGATGGCGCCGTCTTCGCGAAACGGCGTGAGCGCGGCAGCCCAGATCCCGGTCATCGTGGCCTTGGCATGGGCCTTGGCATCCTTGCGGGTGTATTTCATGTCAGGTCCTCAAGATTGTTCAGGGCGCGCCAGATCCGCTCGCCGGTCAGCGGCGGTTGCAGATCACGGGCGCTGTAGGGGGCGATGGCATCCTGGATGGCGTTGATCACCGCCGGCGGCACGCCGATGCAGCCGGCCTCGCCCACCCCCTTGGCGCCGAGCGCATTGGCCGGCGACGGGATCGAGCGTTTTTCCAGCCGCACCGCGCGCGGCATGTCGCCGGCGCGCGGCACGGCGTAATCCATCAGCGATCCGGTCAGCAACTGACCATCGTCGTCATAGACGATCCGTTCCATCAGCGCGTGGCCGAGCCCCTGTGCCATGCCCCCCAGAAGCTGGCCTTCGACCAGCATCGGGTTGACGATGCGGCCAGCGTCATCGACCCAGGTGATCCGCTCCACCTCCGGCACGCCGGTCTCAGGGTCGATGCCGACTTCGGCCAGAACCGCACCGCTGGCCCAGGCCTCGCCCGGCGCGATGTAGCGTTCCTCCACCGGCTCCGGCAGCAGACCGGCCGCCTCCAGCGCGGGGGCCAGAACCGCCCAATCCTGCCTGACACCGGCGACGCTCAGCCCCCCAGCGGCGGGGCGCACCTGATCGAACGGCTGTTGCCACAGCGTCGCCGCCGCCTGCCGCAGACGCTCCAGCAGCTTGGTGCAGGCCGTGAGCATGGCGCTGCCGCCAATGGCGGTGGAGCGGCTGGCCAGCGCCCCGGTGGCCGTCTGCAGACGATCGGTATCGCCGCTCCCCACCTCCACCCGATCCGGCCGGGTGAACAACGCCTCTGCCACGATCTGGGCCACGGCCGTCTGCCGCCCCTGCCCCTGCGCGGAGGATCCGGTATCGGCGCGAAAGCTCCCGTCCGGTCGCAACATCAGCCTGGCGGTCTCGAACCCGGCGCCGCAGGGCTCGACATAGAGCGCCAGCCCGAGGCCGCAGATCTCACCCGCCGCGCGGCGTTCGGCCTGCCTGTGGCGCAGCGCGCCATATCCCGTCACCTGCTCCAGCCGGTCGAGCAACCCGGCCAGATCGCCGGAGTCATATGTTTCTCCGGTCGGGGTGCGATAGGGCATCGCCGCGGCCGGGATCAGGTTGCGCCGGCGCAGCTCCAGCGGATCGAGGCCGAGCGCGCGCGCCGCCTTGTCCACCAGCCGTTCCATCAGCATCACCGCCTCCGGCCGGCCGGCGCCGCGGTAGATCCCCACCGGCGCCAGCGCCCCCGGCTGCAACGTCAGATGAACATCGATATCGCGCAGCAGATAGGGCCCGGGCAGCATCCGCCCGGCATTGCGCGGTGGCGCATAGGCCGAATAGGGCATCCAGGCCCCGGTCTGAAACGCCAGATCCGCCGTCAAGGCCAGCATATGCCCGTCCCGGTCCAGCCCCAGCGCCGCCCCGGTGGCACCGCCCCGGCCATGAGTGGCGGCCAGAAACTCCTCTGACCGAAGCGCCACCCATTTGACCGGGGCCTGCAACGCCCGGGCGGCGAAGCAGACGATCAGATCTTCGGGATAGATCGAGGCCTTGCCGCCGAAAGCCCCACCGACATCCGGGGCGGTGACATGGACCTGCGAAGGCTCCATCCCGAGAATGCGGCAGATATCCTCCCGCGCGCGGAACGGCGTCTGGGTCGACAGGAACACCTCCAGCCGGGGGCCAGAGCCGCACGCCAGCGCCGCCCGCGGCTCCAGCGCCATCGGCGCCACTCGGGCATGATCCATGCGGGCTTCCACTTGCACAGGCGCGGCGGCCAGGGCAGCGTGCGCGTCCCCCTGATGCCAGCGAGTGACCGGGATTGGCGGCGCCACCCGCTGCTGCTCCTCGACCTCCAGCACAACCAGATCCGCCGCATCGCGCGCCAGCGCCCGCGAGGTCGCCACCACAGCCGCCACCGGCTGGCCGACATGGCTGACCTTGCCATCCGCCAGCACCTCCAGCGGCAACCGCACGGCGGCCTCCCGGATCAGCATGTTGATCGCCGCCTCCCCGCAGATATGCAGGTCGACGCGGGAAAACACCGCCACCACGCCCTCTGCCGCGCGGGCGTCCTCGAGATCGAGCGCGGTGATCCGACCGGCAGCAACAGGGCTGCGCACCACTTCGAGAAACAGGCAGCCTTCCGGCTGAATATCGTCGACGAACCGGCCCCGCCCGGTGGTCAGCGCCAGATCCTCTCGCCGCCGCAGCGCCGCGCCGATCCAGCCGGATGCTGTCTCAGCCATCGCTGTGCTGTTCTTGACCGGCCTGGCGTCCACGCGCGTCCCCCTTTGCGTTGGCATCTCCAGCCTGCGGCAAAGGTTTTCATAGGGTAAGTGGAAATTATCCTATAAATTGATAGGTAAAAGGTTATGTATTGAACATGAAACTCACCCTGCGCCAGATCGAGATCTTTCAGGCCGTTGTCGAACAGGGCAACTTCAGCCGCGCCGCCGAACGGCTGAACACCACCCAGCCGTCGCTGTCGCAAGCGATCCGTGATCTTGAGGATGCGCTGGGCGCCCGGCTGTTCGACCGCACCACCCGCCGTGTCGATCTGACCGAAGCCGGGCGGGCCTTTGCCGCCTCCGCGCTCAGCGGCCTCGGCGCCATCGAACGGGCGGTAAGCAATGTCCGCGATCTCTCCACCCTGCGGGGCGGCCGGATACGGATTGCCGCGCCGCCGCTGCTGGCCGCCACCGCCCTGCCCCGTTTCGTCCGCCGCGCCGCCCGCGCCCATCCCGGACTGCAGATTCAGATCGCTGACGTCGGCACCGATGCGATCCTGGACCGGGTGCGCTCCGGTCAGGCGGAGATCGGGATCGGCACCTTTCATCCGGCCGAGGACGGGCTGCAATCGACCAGCATCCTGCAGGACAGCCTGATGGTGTTTATGCCCGAGAATCACCCGCTGGCGGCGCAACCGGTCCTGAACTGGCGCGCGCTGCGCGATCTGCCGATCGCTACGCTGACGCGGGAGAGCGGTATCCGTCTGCTGGTCGATGTCGGTTTCGAGAGCGCCCGGCAGCCATTGCGCCCGGCCTTCGAGGCACATCAAATCTTCACGCTGCTGTCGCTGGTGGAGGCTGGTCAGGCCGTGGCGGTGCTGCCGGCCTACTCGCAGGCGGCGCTCTATGGTCGGGCGGTCGCGGTCAGACCTCTGACCGACCCGGTGATCAGCCGCGATGTCTCGGTGATCCGGGCGCGCGACCGGTCGGCGCCGCCGGCGGTTCAGGCGCTGCTTCCGCTGCTGCGCACCACCCTGCGCGAGATGGTCGAGGAGGTTCTGACCGGCGGGTAAGCTGCCCGCCGTGTCACCTTTTCAGATCCGGGACGGATGACGGCGCATGGCCGGTCAGTCCGGTCCCGAAGCCCACCCGCCGGATCAGTTGCCGGTCGTGGTGGTGGTGGTGCTGTCGTCGTCGGACAGCGCAACGCCCAGCATGACGGCGCCGGCAACGAGGGCCGCGCCCTGATCCTGCGTCAGGCCAGTATTGCCCAGCATCTTCGGGGCGTCTTGGCCGGCCGGGGGCGTCTGCGCCGCCGGCGTCGATTGGGCAAATGCTGCGGAGGAGAAGGCCAGAGTGGCCACGGCGGCGGTTGCGATGAAAGCTTTCATCAAATCTTCCTTTCCTATTCACGTCTTGGCGACGCCCGCAACATAAGCCACGGTTAACGCTCACTGAACAGAGGCAATTTGCCGCTCACCGTCCGTCGGCGGCGGGCTGCGCCCCGGCGCCCAACTGCGCGGCAAAACTCTGCCGATGCAATAGCTGCGTAGGCTTTCGTGGCGTCATCGGCAAAGATTTGCACAGCATGGCGAACCGGCGGATCGTCGAGCGGCGCGGCCCCCCGACATGGGCCGGATTGCGTCGCGGCAACTTCCCGGGGCCAAGCTGGTTTTTGCGATTGCAGCCCCGCGCGCGATGCCCTATACGCCCCAGCACAGGCACCTGTAGCTCAGCTGGATAGAGCGCTGCCCTCCGAAGGCAGAGGCCAGAGGTTCGAATCCTCTCAGGTGCGCCATCTTTCTCTCTCTGCCAGTCTCCGCACACCGCCTGCCGTTTAGCGCGCGCCATGTCTTGGCCTTCGGCACTGGCCCTGACGCTTCGGCCCAGATCTGCCCGCCGTCCCGACACAAAAAAGTCGGACCAGGAAACCCGATCCGACTGAGATTGCGACATGCGAAGCCCGGGTCAGGCGAACCAGAAGTCGGAGCTGTCGAGATCGGCCTTCTGCACCCCCAGCAGGGTGATGCTGTTCGACGCGTTCACCGTGATCACCGTATCGGCCCCGACATCGGCCGTGCGGCTGAGCAGATCGGCGAAATCCGCGATCAGGTCGCTGGAGATCGAGATCACATCCGCCTCGCCGCTGGCGCCGGCATGGAAATCGGCGATCCGGTCCTGACCGAAGCCGGCCGCGAACAGGAAGAGATCATCGCCCTCGCCGCCGTTCAGCAGATCGTCGCCGCGCCGGCCGTCGAGCGTATCGTCGCCCCGCCCGCCATAGAGCGCGTCATCGCCGCCCCGGCCGGTGATCACGTTGTCCAGCACATTGCCGCCCAGGACCTGCCCGTCGCCGGTGGTCGCCATGAGATTCTCGACATTAGCGATCGCCCCGAGCGAGAAACTGGCCAGCCCGGTGCGCACCGTATCGATCCCCTTGTCGAACCATTCGACAATCACATCCCCGGCGTTGTCGACGACATAGGTGTCGTCGCCGGCTCCGCCGGACATGATGTCCGCCCCGGCGCCGCCATTGAGCCAATCGTCGCCGGCCCCGGCCAGAAGCTGATCCGCCCCCAACCGGCCATAGAGCAGATCGTCGCCGCGCCGGCCGTCGAGCGTATCGTCGCCCCGCCCGCCATAGAGCGCGTCATCGCCGCCCCGGCCGGTGATCACGTTGTCCAGCACATTGCCGCCCAGGACCTGCCCGTCGCCGGTGGTCGCCAAGAGATTCTCGACATTGGCGATCGCCCCGAGCGAGAAACTGGCCAGCCCGGTGCGCACCGTATCGATCCCCTTGTCGAACCATTCGATAATCACATCCCCGGCGTTGTCGACGACATAGGTGTCGTCGCCGGCTCCGCCGGACATGATGTCCGCCCCGGCGCCGCCATTGAGCCAGTCGTCGCCGGCCCCGGCCAGAAGCTGATCCGCCCCCAACCGGCCATAGAGCAGATCGTCGCCGGTGTTGCCGGTAAGGACATTGTCCAGCGCGTTGCCGGTGAGCGACTGGCCCGCGGCGGAGGTGCCGGTGAGATTCTCGACCTCGTCGAAGGCCTTCAGCCCCAGCGCGGAGAGGGCTGTCCGCACCGTGTCGACGCCGCCGTCGAAGCTCTCGGTGATGATATCCGCCAGATCGTCGACGACATAGGTATCGTCGCCCTGTCCGCCATTCATGATGTCGGCGCCAGCGCGACCGTCCAGCCAGTCGTCCCCCAACCCGCCATAGAGCGCGTCATCGCCGATATGGCCGGTGATCACATTGTCCAGCGCGTTGCCGGAGAGGGTCTGACCGCCGGCAGACAGGCCGGTCAGGTTTTCCACGTTGTCATAGGACAGCTTCAGATAGGCCAGCTCGGTGCGCACCGTGTCGATCCCGCCACCGGCCCATTCGACGATCTGATCTCCGGCGCTATCGACGAGATAGAGGTCATCGCCGGTGCCACCATTCATGATATCGTCGCCGAGGCCGCCGTTCAGCACATCATCGCCGGCGAGCCCTCGCAGGGTATCGTTCCCGGCCCCGCCATAGAGCGCATCGTCGCCGATATGGCCTGTGATCACATTGTCCAGCGCGTTGCCGGCGAGCGTCTGCCCCGCGGCGGAGGTGCCGGTCAGGTTCTCGACGCCCACGTAATGGGTGAGCCCCAGGCTGGCGAGCGCGGTCAGCACCGTATCGGTGCCACGCCCTTCCCCTTCGACGACGGTGTCGCCGAGACTGTCGACGACATAGGTGTCGTCGCCCAGCCAGCCCGACATGAAATCGTCACCGGCGCCGCCGTCCAGCGTGTCGTTGCCCAGGCCGCCATCCAGCGTATCGTTGCCCGCGGCGCCAATGATGACGTTGTCCAGATCGTTGCCGCCGAGGATCTGCCCCTCCGAATTGGTGCCGGTCAGGTTCTCGACATTGTCGAAGTCCGACAGCTCCCAAAACGTCAGCCGGGTCTCCACGGTATCGACGCCGCCATCGGCCCATTCCACGATCGCATCGGCAACGTCGAAGACGATATAGGTGTCGTCACCGGCACCGCCATACATCAGATCGTCGCCCGTGCCACCATCCAGGAAGTCGTCGCCGGCCCGTCCAAAGAGCGTATCGTTGCCGTAAGAGCCATAGATGCGATCGTCGCCGATATTGCCGGTGATCACGTTGTCCCGGTAGTTGCCGGCCAGGATCTGGCCGGTGGTGGCGCTGCCGGTCAGGTTCTCCACGTTCACCAGCTTGCCAAGCCCGACCGAGTCCCAATCACTGATGATCAGATCGGTGCCGCTGTCGGGGTTCTCGATGATCACGTCCCCCTCGTCCTGCAGCAGGTATATGTCGTCGCCGAGCCCGCCGATCATGCGGTCATCGCCCTCTCCGCCGTCCAGCAGGTCGTCACCGCTGCCCCCGTTGAGAGTGTCGCGCCGGTCGCCGCCCCGCAGCGTGTCGTTGCCGGCGCCGCCCTGCAGATTGTCGAAATTCGTACTGCCGATCAGGACATTGTCCGTTGCGTCGCCAAGAAGCTCGATCTTGTAGCCGTCATTCCCGAAATGGTTCCACCACAAGAAGGTGAAGGCGGAGACGTCGATATCACTCACCCCGTTCTCAGCATAGATCCGCAGGGTGACATCGGGACTGGACAACCAGTAATCGCCTTCGAGCTGCAGATTGGAGGCGAAACTGGTGCCGAGCTGTTCGCTGCTGATTTCGATGATCGTCTCCCACGGGTCGATCAACGCGGCGATGCGCTCGATTGAGGAGACCTGCACCTCGCGGAAGTCGAAAGTCCCATGGCCCTCAATCCGGATGGTGTCGACATCCGCACCGCCGTCGACAACGATGGTCGGCCGCAGGACGTTGCCGTAGTTGAAGATGATCTGATCGCCGCCCACGCCGCCGTAGATTTCGGTATGGGCGCCGGTGCCCCAGATATAGATCTCGTCGTGGCCGCCGTTGCCATAGATCGTCTGATCCTGGTTCGGGGCCCAGATTTCATCGTTGTTCTCGCCGCCGATCAGCTCCAGCCTGTCGTCTGAGACCGTGTTCCAGCCGGAAAAGCTCACCGAAGGCGACCAGATCGTGGAGCCATCGATATGGAGCCGCAGCGTGTGCGAGGCCCCGGCGCTGGGGGTTTCGTTGACGATCGAGCTAAAGCTTGCATAGGTCGCGTCGATGACGGTGGTCACCCCCGGGGCATCGCCGGTCAGTTCCAGCCGCTCTACCGACAGGCTGGCGTGGACATCTCTGCGGAAGTCGAAATAGCCGCCGCCTTCCAACTGCACCCGGTCGGTGCCGCTGCCGCCGGTCACGGTTTCGCCCGCCGCCAGATCGGCGCCGCCGTTGCGGTAGAGGAAGATATCGTCGCCTGCACCGCCCGTCATGATATCGGCGCCGGCCCCGCCCTCAAGAAAGTCGTTGCCGTTTCCTCCGCTGAGGACATCGTCGCCGAGCCCGCCGAACAGCGTGTCGTTGCCACCCTCGCCATGGATCGTATCGTTGCCGGCGCCGCCATCGATAATGTTGTCGGCGTCATTGCCATAGATCACCTCGTCACCGGCACCGCCGATGATATTCTCGATGATCGTGCCCGGCGCCAGCGAGAGGTTGCCGATCAGACCGCCGACATCCGACAGCGACGGCGCGATGTTGCTGGCAGAGGTCACCCGCATGTCGATCCGGCTGGAATTCGCGAAGCCCGACAGATCCAGCGTATCGATGCCGCCGGTATCCACCAGGCTCAGCGTGCTGGTCGCCAACAGCGTGTCGAGCGAGGCGAAGACCGAATTCGCGGTGTCGGCCGCCGGTCCCGTCGTCCCCGGGGTCCAGTCGGTCCAGCTGGTATTGAAGCCCCAGACGGTATCCCCGCCGGTGGCGCCATTGGCCAGACCGTAGCCCATCGGGCTGTACATCCGGTCCAGCGTCACCCAGTCGACGACCTGCGGCCCCACCACATTGACATCGCCCAGGGCGCTGCCGCTCGGCGTTGCCTGCCCCGGCGCGGTGTAATTGTCCTGCGCCCAGTAGGACATCATGGAGAACTGAATCGTATCGTTTCTCCATTGCGCCTGAACGTCATAGGTCATGTCCCCGTTGTCGGGGCTGTAGTTGCCCGGGCGCCCCAGTCCCAGTGCGGTGCCGATCTCGCGCAGGGCCGCGTGAAAGTAGTAATCGCCCAGCGTGCCGTCGCCCGCCCAGTCCTGGGCAATGTTCACCCAGGCGTTGATGATGGACCCGTCGGCCGACTGGTTGAAGTTGGCAAAGGCCTGCCCGGCAATCTCGTCCCCGAAATTCAGATCGGCGTCGGTGGCGTCGGTTTCGACGAAATCGATGCCCAGGATCGTCTCGTAGATATCGAGAGCGTGGCGAATCGCGTCGATCCGGGTGGCGCCGAGGATCCCGTCGGCATCGTAATCGTTGCCGCCGATGTTGTAGGTGATCACCCCGTCCCGGGCGTTGAGCCCGCTGTCAGCGAGGTTCCAGAACGGCGTCGGCCATTCCGGCACCGGCCCGTCGAACCCGTCGGTGAAGCCGAGACGGTCATCCCAGTAGTCCGCCTCAAGACTGTCGGTGTTCAGCTCATTCAGGTAGACCGACATAGTGTCGAGCGAGACCGCCGGATCGGGCGACGCGACCGCAACCGGCGCAGTCGCAACCGGGCCCGCCCCGGCGCCTTCATCAGCCGCCGGAGCGGCCTCCGGCGCGGAAGGGAGGACCGAGGGCATTTGTACGGCCGCGCTGTTGGGGCGCGCGGGCGTCGCCTCAGCAGCCCCCCCGGTCCCGAGGCTTGCGGTGTCCGGCTGGGGGGGGAGAATCGTCACCGGGGTGACCGCCGCAGACAGCACCCCATCCGTTTCACCGCCCGCATCCGCCGCTGAGGCCCCGGTTCCTGTCGCTCCGGCAGGCTCCTCCGTCGGCGCGACGCGTTCCACCCCGTGCCCCGCGGGAGCATCAGGCCCATCCTCTGTGTCCGGCGCGTCCTCTGCCAGTGCATCCGGCTCGGGGTCCGCGTGGTCTGATGCGGCCGGCAGATCCGGCTCTGGCATCGCCACCGCGGGCCCTGATGTCACGCTCTCGCCCGGAAGGTAGCTTTCGATCGCCCGCCTCAACCGATCGACCTCCTCCGCATCGACACCATCGAAGCCATTGTTTTGAAAATGAGTCATCTCGAAATCCCCTCCGGTAAAAGCGCTTTACCCTCCTGGATTGAGAGCCAAAACACATCACAACTTAGTGATGCTCATCAGTTTTGGAATATATCGTCAAGGCGTCGCCGGACTTGTGCCGAAATGAGCATGTTCATGCTCAGGGCTCGCTGCTTTCCGACGCGGTCTCCGCGGTGACCCCGGCCCTGTCGCCATGCCCGGGCTCAGGCCTCGACGCAGGGCACCGCCGCCGCGGCCAAAGGTGCGGATGCGGCACCCGCGGCCGCCATCCCCAGCGGACGGAAGGCCTTGGGACGCGCGGCGACCCGGCGGGCCCATTTGCCGCATTTGCCGAAATGACGCGCATGCCGAGGCGCGGTTGGATAAAGCGCGCAGAGGCGGATCACATCGATCGGACTGACACCCTTCATCGCCTCGCGGCCCGGAAAAAAGCTCTCCACCGCGATACCTTCGGCAAAAACGATCTCATGCTGCGCGAAGGCGAGGTTGAAATAATCGACACTGCCCCTGGCGGGCGCGCGGCGCACTCCGGGGCGCGACAGCTGCGCCTTGGCCGCCACCAGGCATTGCCGAGCGGCGCCGGCATGCAGCAACCGGTGCTGCGGCGAGCAGATCAGATCGTTCAGCGGCAGACCGTCGCCCAGACTGCCGGCGGCGATCCTCACCGGCGCCATATGGGCGTTGCTCCGGTCCAGCTCCACCCCGCGTGCCACCACGAACGCCAGAGGCTGCGGCCCGTGATCCAGCGTCGACACCAGGTCGCCGGGGCGCAGGGTCTCGACCGGGCGCGCTCCCGCCGGCGTGGCGATCCGGGTGCCCGGCACGAAACAGGGCACGGCGGCATTTATCATATCCTCGAAATCGAGCTCACCATCGTTATCGCCCTGATCGGGGTCGCCATTTTCGTCCTCGGCCGAATAGGTCATATGGCTCGGATCCTCGGGCAGGTTGCCGTTAAGGTCATAGAGGAGATAGCCCCCCGACCCGCGCAGCACGATATATTCGTCGCCCCCGCCCAGCCCGCCGACGATGTCATGCGCGGGCACCAGCCGTTCATACCCCGGCACCGCCGACCATCCCGCTTCGCCAGTGTTGGGGTCGCCATCGGGATCATCGGCGGCGGAATAGGCTTCCAGACGCCACATCTGGCCGTTCTGAAACTCCGTCGCCGTGCTGTTGACATTCTGATACCACACCAGCCGATAGCTGTCGCTGGCCCCACCAAGCGCTTCGACGTCATAGAGCTCCATTGCGAACCCGGGCTGGCCCGGGTTGCTGCTTTGACGATAGCTGCCGACGGAGGCGAGCATGTCGCCCCGCATCGGGATCGGATCGGTATAGGTTGCGGACATGGCAAACGGCCTTTGACACCAGCATCAACACAGGACGGGACGGCCTGGGCTGAAGTTAACTTATTAAGGAACGAATACCCGACATCCTCGGGAGGTTCAAAGCCACGCCAGCGCATAGCCGCCATGCCGACGCGAGGTCATGCATCCCGCATACCTTTGATATCTGTAGGTTTATGCCGGCTTCACCGCGGCGGCCAGCATGGTCATTTCCGGGATCATCACGCCGACATCGACCGCCTCGAACCCGGCCGTTTCCAGCGCCAGTTTCAGCCAGCCCTCGTCCAGCGATCGCGCCCGCGGGGTAAAGGCGGTGTGCTGCAACTGCCAGAGCGCGGCCAGCTTGGGGCCGCTGCGATCCTCGCGCACCACGAAATCATGCAGCAGGAAGCGGCCGCCCGGCGCCAGGTGATCGCGGGCCCGGGCGATCAGCCCGTCATGGGTCTCCCCCGGCACGCCGGAGAACAGGTAGGACATCAGCACCGCATCTTGCCCGCCCGGCCAGCCGGTCTCCAGCGCATTGCCCTCGACATAGGTGATCCGGTCGGACAGCCCGGCCTGTTCGACATATTCGCGCCCCAGCTTCGCGACATTGGGGAAGTCGACGATGGTCACGCTGAGATCGGGAAACGCCTTGCACAGGGTGATGGCGAAGGCGCCGGTGCCGCCACCGACATCCAGCAGCGTCTTCGCCGCCGACAGGTCGATCTTGCGCGCCAGCTGCCGCGCCGGCCCGAGCGAGCCGGCATGCTGGCTGGCGGAATAGAGCCTGGCCTCCTCCGGATCGGCGAACCATTCGGCATAGGAGGCGGTGGCCTCCTCCGGAAGATTGTCCTGCAGCGCATCGTCGATCTGATCCAGCAGACCATACATCTGTTGGCCCACCTGCAGCCGCAGGTAATCGCCGAAGTCGTATTTGGCGCCCTTGACCAGAAACGCCTCTGCCGCCGGAGAGTTGGCGAAACGGCCGTCGCCCCGTGCCTCCACCAGGCCGAGCCCGGCCAGCGCCGTCATCAGGGTTTCGGTTCGCGCCTCATCCAGGGGGCAGCTTTCGGCCAGCTCGGCACAGCTTTGCGGCCCGTCGGAGAGATGGGTAAAGACCCCTGCCCCCAAGGCGGCGAACAGCGCCTTCGATCCCATGAACCCGAATGCGATTTCGGAAATCTGGTCGGCTTCGGTCAGTACGGTCATCTTCTCTCCCTTCGAGGTTGCCTCGAAGAGAGGTTAGCCGGGTCCCGGATGAAATGCCATTCGCGACACGGGATATGTCGTTTTTCGACCTCTTCCCGCCGTCGCGAATGGTCATGTTTTGGTCAGGCGAAGAGTTCCCTCGCCAGTTCCAGCGCCTCGATCAGCCGGTCGACCTCTTCCGTGGTGTTGTACAGCCCGAAGGAGGCGCGGCAGGTGGCGCTGAGCCCCAGATGCTCCATCAGCGGCCCGGCGCAGTGATGACCAGCGCGCACCGCCACCCCCTTCTTGTCGAGGATGGTGGAGATATCGTGCGGGTGGGCGCCACCCTCCATCGTCAGCGAGAAGATCGCCGCCTTGCCGGGCGCCTGCCCCTGCACATGCAGCCAGTTCAGCTTGGCAAACTCGGCCTGGGCATAATCGCGCAGGCCGGCCTCATGGGCGGCGATGTTCTCCATGCCCAGATCCATCATGTATTCCAGCGCCACCCCGAGACCGATCATCTGGACGATGCCGGGCGTGCCGGCCTCGAACTTCAGCGGCGGATCGGCATAGGTCACCTGATCGCGGGTCACTTCGCGGATCATGTCGCCGCCGCCGAGAAACGGGCGCATCTCCGCCATCCGCTCCGCCTTGACATAGATCGCGCCGGAGCTTGACGGACCATAGAGCTTGTGGCCAGTGATGGCGTAGAAATCGCAGCCGATGTCCTGCACGTCGACCGGCATATGCACCGCGCCCTGGCTGCCGTCGACCAGCACCGGCACCCCCTTGGCATGGGCCCCTGCGGTGATCGCCTTCACATCCACCACCGTGCCCAGCACGTTGGAGCAATGGGTCACCGCCACCAGTTTCGTCTTCGGGCCGATGGCATCGATCACTGCCTGCGGGTCGAGCGATCCGTCCGGCGCCATTTCCACCCATTTCAGCACCGCCCCCTGGCGTTCGCGCAGGAAATGCCAGGGCACGATATTGGCGTGATGCTCCATCACGCTCAGCACGATCTCGTCGCCCGGTTCGAACCGTGGCGCCGCCCAGGCGTAGGAGACCATGTTGATCCCCTCAGTGGTGCCGGAGTTGAAGATGATCTCATCCTCATGCCCGGCGTTCAGGAACCGCGCGACAGTGCCGCGCACGGCCTCGTATTTCTCGGTCGCGAGGTTGGACAGATAATGCAGCCCGCGGTGCACATTGGCATATTCATGCGCATAGCTGCGGGTGACGGCGTCGATCACCACCTGCGGCTTCTGCGCCGAGGCGCCGTTATCCAGATAGGTCAGCGGCTTGCCGTTCACCTCCCGCGACAGGATCGGGAAATCGGCACGGATTTTGGTCAGATCATACATTCTGGGGGGTCCCCGGCAGCACGCCCCCGAGGAGCGCGATCAGGATGAAAAGGATCACGGTCATGATCACCATCGACAGCACCAGCACGCCCACGGCCCGCGGCAGCGACGCCAGCCCATGCGCCACATCGATGAAATGCACCATGATATAAAGCCCGAACAGCATCGCGGCGAAGACGCCGATCAGCGCCAGCCCGGGTGACAACAGGGTCAGCACCAGGGTCGCCACCTGCACCAGGATGCGCAGCAGCTGCATCCACAGAACCAGCGTCATGATCGCCTCGACCGAGGCGGTGCCGCCCAGCATCCGCCCCGCCCAATAAAGCGAGACGACGGAGAGCAGAAGGCTCGCCCCCACGAAGGCGGCGAAGATCAGCGGCATCCCCAGGGGGCCGGGCATCTGCACCCCCATGATCAGATCCGACAGGCTGTAGACCAGCGCGCTCAGCACCGCCGACAGCACCAGCGCGGTCCACAGCACCGGCCGTGGCAGCCCCAGACCGATCAGCAGGCGGGCGGCCTCTGCCGGACGGGTCAGCGAAAGGCCGATCATGTCGGCCCAGAAGGTCTTGTTCATACCGGTTGCCTCTCTGCCTGCCGCAAGCCGGACAGCCAGAACCAAAGAAACAGGCCGAGCCAGATCAGCCCGACGGCGTCGCGGGCCGGGCCCGGACCGATAAAGCCCGAAACCAGCCCATGCAGCAAGAGCGCCGGGGTCGAGGCCAGAAGCGCCCAGAACAGCGCCAGCCGCGCCCCGTACCAGCCGCCGCGCCCCCCCACGGCCCGGGCCAGCACATGGCTGGCGGCCGCCAGCAGGTAGAACAGCAGCGGCGCGATGATCACCCAGGCCAGCAAGCTGGCGCCGAGGATCATGTTCAGCTCCTGCCCGCTCAGGTAGGCCTCGCGCGAAAGCCGCGGCAGCTGCGCGACAAAGACGATCACGCAGCCGGCCATCAGGATGGCCAGCGCCCGGTCCTCCCGCTGGCCGGAGGCAAGCAGCTCTCGCATCACCCGCCCCGGACCGCGATAGGTCGCCACGATATGGCCGGTGACCGACATCAGCTGCGGCGGGCCAGCCAGGCTTCGAGCCGTTCCAGCAGATCTTCCGCCAGCTTCGGATCCTCGATCTCGTCCACCGCCTCGGCCAGGAAGGCCAGGGTCAGCAGATTAGTAGCGTCCTTCTCCGGCACCCCGCGCGAACGCAGGTAGAACAGCGATTCCTCGTCGATCGCGCCAGAGGTGGAGCCATGCGAACAGGCCACGTCATCGGCATAGATCTCAAGCTCCGGCTTGGCCAGGAACTGGCTGTCGCCATCCAGCAGCAGCGACTGGCTGATCTGATAGCCATCGGTCTTCTGCGCCTTCTGGTTGACCAGGATCTTGCCCTGGAACACCCCGACCGCGCCGTTCTTCAGCACCTTTTTGAACACCTGCCGGCTTTCGCAGTTCAGCGCATCATGGGTGACGAAGACGGTGTCGTCGTGATGGAAATCACCATCGCCCAGGCAGGCGCCGGCGACATGGGCCAGCGCATCGTCGCCGGTGAATTCGACGATCTGCTCATTACGGGTCATCACCCCGTTCACCGTCAGGGTGAAGGATTTGTAGACCGAACGCGCGCCGAGACGACTGAACATATGGGTCACCGCCCGGCGTTCGTGATCGCGGCCCTGGGCCCGGACATGGTGCAGCTTGCCGCCGTCGGCGATGTCGACCTCGATGCACTTGTTGAACCGGGCCGCCGCCGGACCGTTCTCCAGCAGCGTCAGCTCCGCCTCCGGTTCCACCCGGATGATGTGGTGCAGGATCGCATCCGAGGTCTCGGAGGCATGCACATAGACGAGGCTGATCGGCTTCGACGGCGTACGGGTGACATGGATCGCCAGACCGTCGCGAGCGAAGGCCGTGTTCAGCGCCGCCAGCGGCCGGGCCACCGGATGCTGCCCCCGTTCCTCAAGAACGCCATAGAGGTCCTTGGCCCAGTGGATGTCCTTGTCGCAGATATCGGCGATCCGGTCGATGCGAACCCCCTCCAGCTCCAGATCGTCGGAGGCCTCGGGATCGAACACCCCGTCGACGAAGACGATCTTCAGCCGGTCGATGGAGGAAAACACCGGCACTTCGTCGTTGTCGAAGACCCGTGCCGGCAGCGGTTCCGGCTGGATCAGCGTGTCCGGGCGGGTGAAGCGCCAGTATTCGTCGCGCCGCTGCGGCAGGCCCATCTCGGTCAGCCGTGCCAGCGCCTCCTTGCGGGGCTTGTCCAGGCAGCCGCCCTCCGGCAGGACCAGCCCGGCGAGCCGCGCCTCAAGCGCCTCCTGCGCCTTGCGTTCAGGGACCGCCATCACGCCACCTCGTTCAGGATGTCGGCATATCCGTTGGTCTCGACCTCGAGCGCCAGCTCGGGCCCGCCGGTCTTGATGATCCGGCCCTTGGCCATGATGTGCACCACATCGGGTTTGATGTGATCGAGCAGCCGCTGATAATGGGTGATCACCAGGAAACCGCGGCCAGCGTCCCGCAGCGCGTTGACACCGTCGGAGACCAGTTTCATCGCATCGACGTCGAGACCGGAATCGGTTTCATCGAGGATACACATCTTCGGCTCGAGCATCGCCATCTGCAGGATTTCATTGCGCTTCTTCTCACCACCGGAGAAACCGACGTTGACCGGCCGCTTCAGCATGTCGGCATCGATCTTCAGCGCCTTGGCGCGTTCGCGCACCAGCTTGAGGAAATCGGCCGCGCTCAGCTCCTCTTCGCCGCGCGCCTTGCGCTGCGCGTTCACCGCGGTGCGCAGGAAGGTCATGTTGCCGACCCCGGGGATCTCCACCGGGTACTGGAAGGCCAGGAACAGGCCGGCGGCGGCGCGTTCTTCCGGTTCCATGTCCAGCAGGCTCTCGCCGTCGAGCGTGGCGGTGCCTTCGGTCACCTCATAGCCGTCGCGCCCGGCCAGCACATAGCTGAGCGTCGATTTGCCCGAGCCGTTCGGCCCCATGATCGCATGCACGGTTCCCGGCTCGACAGTCAGGTCGACCCCTTTGAGGATTTGCTTATCCTCTTCTTCAAGCTGCACGTGCAGGTTCTTGATTTCCAGCATCTTTTCCTCTTTCTCGTCTCAGGCCACGGGGGTCCCCGGGCGATGTTCCTATGTCTGTGCCAGCCTCAAGGCCGGGTCATGTATTTGATCACCTGCAACAGCCGGTCGGGCGGAACGGGTTGCGGCGTCACGTCGAAGGCGGCCATCCGTCCGATGATCTGCGGCGTGCCCAGAAACTCCTCCGCCCGCGAAAACCAGCTGCGATGGGTGTAATCGTCGAACAACAGCGTCACTGGACGGGTGATCGAAAACGCCGTGGCCAGGGCACAGCCGATCCGGAACCGTCCATCCACCAGCACCACGTCCGGGTGGCGAAACCCCTTTTTCCCCCAGATCTTAAGCGGATAGTCCGGGAACTTGCGCCAGTCGCTCTCATCCTTCGGATGCCCCCAGTCGCGGGTCTTGCCGATGTCGGACCAGTGGATGTCCACCTTTGTCCCCGCGGCCGGCGGGTTGTCCGCGAACCAGCCCTGCATCATCTTCGCCCATTTGCGGTCGCTCTCGACCGAGGTGACATGTTTGCGCGGCATCTCCGCCGCAAGCACGGTGGAGCCGCCGGAACCATATTCCAGGATCACCTCTGCCGCCTCATAGGCCGTGCGCAGCGCCTCCGCCTCCGGCGCGGGCAGCGTCAGGACCGGGCGATCGATATGGGCGGCGGCAGCGGGCATGGCTTAGTCCAGGACCACCGCAGTGCCGGAGGCGCTGACCATCAGCATGTTGTTGATCACCTCGTAATCCAGATCGACACCGACGACGGCAGTGGCCCCGAGGGCGGCGGCGCGCTCTTCCATCTCGGCCAGGGCGGTGGCCCGGGCGCGTCCCAGCTCCTGCTCGTAAGCGCCTGATCGGCCACCGAGAATATCGGTGATCCCGGCAAAGAGATCGCGGATGACATTGGCACCGAGGATGGCTTCGCCGACGACGATGCCCTTGTAGCCGGTAATCTTGCGCCCCTCGACCGAGGGTGTCGTTGTCACGATCATTTTCCGCATCCTTTTTCTTTAAAGATCAGGCCGCTGGCCTTAACTCTTCATCCAATCCGGCAAAAACTGCAGAAACCCTTCGGCAACCTCGGGACCGATCACGCCACGCTCTTCCAGCCGGTCGAGGCAATGGATCGCCAGGTCGAAACTGTCAAACACCGTGCCGGCGGCGATCGCCAGCTGCGTCCACTGCGCATCGCTCCATTCCCCGGGCGCCTCCGGGTTACGGATATAGACCGCGTCACCATCGATCAACTGACTGCGAACAGCCTTTCCTTTCAAGGCTTTGGCCTGCGAATTTGCCACCATAGAGGGTTTGGCGAACATCAGCTTGTGCAGCACGAAACCCTGTTCGTGCAGCTCCACATCCAGCTTGCCCCAGAGCGGTTCGCCCTCATACATGCGATAGAACCGCACCTCGGGGATGATGCAGACCGCCTGCGACAGCTTCTGCCGGCCGTGCCGGATCACGTCCAGCTCCCCGCCCTGAATGTCGATCTTCAGCAGGTCGGGCGGCGGCAGATCGTCCAGATCGTCCAGCGCCACCAGATCGATCTCTGCCTGAGGCGCCTCGGGGCGATACCAGCCGGGATGGCCAAGAAAGGCCACCGACTGTTCCCGGATCGGATAGAGCGATCCCAGCCCGTTCTGCGGATGCATGTGGAAGGTGCCCTTGCCGGGCGCCCCCACTGCCTTGTTGATGTAATGCGCCCCCGGCCGCGGATTGGCCTCGAGTGCGGCAAAGGCCTTCTCTTCCGGCTCGAACCCCCAGACCTCGCAACCGCCGAGTGTCAACAGCGGATCGTAATCGGGCGTATTGATCGGATTGGCCCCGACGTCGAGGATGCGCAGCGGCCGCGCCGGCGCCAGCCGGTCGCGCAGATAGGCGACACGCTCCGGCAACAGCCGACGGCCGGGCACTGCCTTCCCCTGCGGATCGGGGCCGTCCATGCTCATCCCACGGACCCTTCCAGGCTGATCGCCACCAGCTGCTGGGCTTCCATGGCGAATTCCATCGGCAGCGCCTGCAGCACGTCCTTGCAGAACCCGTTGACCACCAGCGCCACGGCCTCTTCCTCGTCCATGCCGCGCGATCGGCAGTAGAACAGCTGATCCTCGTCCACCTTGGAGGTCGTCGCCTCGTGTTCCGCCCGCGAGGAGTTGTTCTTCACCTCGATGTACGGGACCGTATGGGCGCCGCACTGGTTGCCGATCAGCAGGCTGTCGCATTGGGTGTAGTTGCGGCTGTTCTTCGCCTTCGGATGCATCGACACCAGCCCGCGATAGGTGTTCTGCGCCTTACCGGCCGAGATCCCCTTGGACACGATCCGCGACCGGGTGTTCTTGCCCAGGTGGATCATCTTGGTGCCGGTATCGGCCTGCTGGTAATTGTTGGCGATGGCGATCGAATAGAATTCGCCCTGGCTGTCGTCGCCGCGCAGGATGCAGGAGGGGTATTTCCAGGTCACGGCAGAGCCGGTTTCCACCTGCGTCCACATCACCTTGGCGCGGTCACCGCGGCAATCGGCGCGCTTGGTGACGAAGTTATAGATGCCGCCCTTGCCGTTCTCGTCGCCCGGATACCAGTTCTGGACGGTGGAATATTTCACCTCGGCGTCTTCCTCGATGATGATCTCCACCACCGCGGCGTGCAGCTGGGACTTGTCCCGCTGGGGCGCCGTGCAGCCCTCCAGATAGGACACGTAAGATCCCTTGTCGGCGATGATCAGCGTGCGTTCGAACTGACCGGTGTTCTCCGCGTTGATGCGGAAATAGGTGCTCAGTTCCATCGGGCAGCGCACGCCGGGCGGCACATAGACGAAGGAGCCATCGGAGAAGACGGCGGAGTTCAGCGTGGCATAGAAGTTGTCGGAGACCGGCACGACCGACCCGAGGTATTTCCGCACCAGCTCGGGATGTTCCTTGATCGCCTCGGAGATCGAACAGAAGATCACGCCGGCCTTCTGCAGCTCCGCCTGGAAGGTGGTGCCGACCGAGACGGAATCGAACACCGCGTCCACCGCGACCTTGCGGCCCTCGGTGGGCATGTTCTCCGCCCCTTCGACACCGGCCAGGATCATCTGTTCCTTCAGCGGGATGCCGAGCTTTTCATAGGTGGCCAGCAGCTTGGGGTCGACCTCGTCCAGCGACTTCGGCTTGACCTCCATGCTTTTCGGCCGGGCATAGTAATACTGGTCCTGGAAATCGATCTCGGGATAGTCGATCATCGCCCAGTCGGGCTCTTTCATCTTCAGCCAGCGGGCATAGGCCTCGAGACGCCATTCTGTCATCCACTCCGGCTCGCCGTTCTTGTCGGAGATCAGCCGCACGATGTCCTCGGTCAGCCCCTTGGGGGCATAGTCGGTCTCGATCTCGGTTTCCCAGCCGTATTTATAGGTGCCGCCCACATCGCGCACCGCATCGACCGTCTCCTGATCGACCCCTTCTTTGACCCCAGTCTGATCTATCGCGACCATCTGCTTCACTCCTGACCTCACGCCGCGCGGGCGCGATGTTTCTTTTGTTTTTCGCCCCACGCTTCGGCAAAGCGCAGCACATCTTCTTCGGTTGTTGCAGGCCCCAGCGAAACGCGGATCGCGCCACCGGCCGTGGCCGCATCATATCCCATTGCCGTCAGCGCCTCACTGGCCTTGGCCTTGCCGCTGGAACAGGCGCTGCCGGCGCTGATGGCGAAGCCCGCCAGATCCATCTGCATCACCTGTGTTTCCCCCTTCCAGCCGGGGGTGGCAAAGCAACTGGTGTTCGGCAGGCGCGCCGCCGATTTGCCCACGAAAATAGTCGCTGGCGCCATATCGGCAATAGATGACTCTAGAATATTTCTAAGTTTTTCGACCCCGGTCCAGACCCCGTCGGCCAGATCGCGCGCCGCCGCCTCGGCCGCCGCGCCGAAACCGGCGATGCCGATGGTATTCTCGGTGCCGGAGCGGCGCCCCATTTCCTGGCCACCACCGCGGATCTGCGCCGCCAGATCGGTGCCGCGCCGGATCACCAGCGCCCCGACCCCCTTCGGACCGCCGAGCTTATGGGCCGAAATCATCGCCATCTCCGCCCCGCACCAGTTGAAGGCGAAGGGGATCTTGCCGAAGGCCTGGGTGGCATCGGTTACCGCCAGCCCCTCGGGCAACCGTTGCAGCACCCCGGTTTCGGAATTCGCTGCCTGCAGCACGCTCCGCCCCGGATCGGACATCTGCACCCGGCCGTCACGGTCCACCGCCAGATCCTCGGTTATCCATGCCCGGATCGCGTCGTGTTCCACCGCCGCGCCATGCAGTCCGCGCCCGGCGCAGGCCAGCGCCGCCGCCTCGGTCGAGCCGGAGGTGAAGATCACATCCGCCCCCTCGGCGCCAAAGGCCGCCGCCACCTGGCCGCGGGCGCGTTCGATCAGCCCCTTGGCGGCGCGCCCCTCGGCATGCACGCTGGAGGGGTTGCCGGCCAGATCCATCGCCGCGATCATCGCCTCGCGCGCCTCGCGGCGCAGCGGAACGGTGGCGTTGTAATCCAGATAGACCCGCGGTTTCACCGACATCACCCTACTCCGCGTCGACCACGGCAAAGATCGAGGGCACCGCCGGACAGGGCGCCAGCCCGTTTTCCACCACATCGGCCAGGCTGGTCTGATGCAGGAAGACATAGACATGCGCGCTGAGGCTTTCCCACAGCCTGTTGGTCAGCGACTGCGCCCGGCTGCCCGACGACCCGCCCGAGGCACCGGCGCCCTTGTGCATCGCATCGACCGTCTCGTCGACCGCCGCCAGCACATCGACGACGCGAATCTCCGTCGACGGCCGCGCCAAACGATAGCCGCCGCCCGGCCCCCGCACCGAGGTCACCAGATCGGCGCGGCGCAGCTTGACGAAGAGCTGTTCCAGATAAGGCAGCGAAATCTTCTGCCGCAGCGAGATATCGCCGAGCGTCACCAGCGCCCCCTCGGGCTGCAGCGCAATATCCGCCAACGCCACCATCGCGTAGCGTCCCTTGGTTGACAGCTTCATGTTCGCGGCCTCCAGACCAGATTTTACACGCGATTCTTGACGTTGCGCCTGTCAATGCGTATGTCCGCGGGACAGCGCAAGACCCCGCCCTGCGCAAAAAGTTAGAAACGTTCTAAGGTGCCTTAGGAATTCTGTCAAGAATGTCCGGGACACCCTCCGACCAAAACAGGACAGACGCCCAATATGCCCGAGGTGATTTTCGCCGGACCCGAAGGCCGCCTGGAAGGCCGCTATCACCCGCAAAAGGAAAAAGACGCCCCCATCGCCATCGTGCTGCATCCGCATCCGCAGTTCGGCGGCACCATGAACAACAAGGTCGTCTACAACCTGCACTATGCCTTTTATAACATGGGCTTCACGGTGCTGCGGTTCAATTTCCGCGGTGTCGGCCGCAGCCAGGGCGAATACGATCAGGGCGTCGGAGAGCTGTCGGATGCCGCGGCCGCGCTGGATTACCTGCAGTCGATGAACAACAACTCCAAGCATTGCTGGGTTGCCGGGTTCTCCTTCGGGGCCTGGATCGGCATGCAGCTGCTGATGCGCCGGCCGGAGATCACCGGCTTCATCTCGGTCTCGCCGCCTGCGAACATGTACGATTTCTCCTTCCTGGCGCCCTGCCCGTCCTCGGGCCTGATCATCAACGGCGACGCCGACCGCGTGGCGCCGCCCGCCGATACCACGGCACTGGTGAACAAGCTGCACGAGCAGAAGGGCATCACCATCACCCATCAGGAAATCCCCGGGGCGGATCATTTCTTCCAGGGCGAACACATGGATACGATGATCGGCGATGTCACCAGCTATGTGAAGCGCCGGCTGACGGAAAACACCCGCTAAGGGCCCGCCCGGCTCAGCCTCCAATCCCCGTCGCGGGGGACCAGCCTCCCCGCGACCGCCGACAGAAAGCCCGACATGACCGATACGCCCACCGCGCGGCTGGACGCGCAGATCGACTTTCTGAAGGAAACCGACAAGCTGAAATCGATCGACCGCGCCACGCGGCTGATCGGCAACGGCCGGTTCGAAAACTCCGCCGAACACAGCTGGCACATCATGCTGCACGCGCTGGTGCTGGCCGATCAGGCCGGCCCCGGGGTCGATATCGACCGGGTGCTGAAGATGCTTCTGCTGCACGACATCGTCGAGATCGACGCCGGCGACGCGCCGATTCACGGGCAAGTCGATCACGCCGCCATGGCCGCCAAGGAAGAGGCCGCGGCGCAGCGTCTCTTCGGTCTGCTGCCGGCCGATCAGGCCGAAAGCTTTCTGACCCTGTGGCGTGAATTCGAAGCTGCAGAGACCCCGGATGCGCAGTTCGCCAAGGCCATCGACCGGTTCCAGAGCCCGGTGATCAATCTGGAGAACGGCGGCGGCAGCTGGGACGACTACAACGTCACCCTGGCCCAGATGGAGACCCGCGTCGGTGCCCCCATCAGCCGCGGCGCGCCGGGTCTATGGGCCTGGCTGCAACCCAAGCTCGCCGCCTTCTTCGCCCGCCGCACCAGCTGAAGCTGCCGCAAGACCCGGCGGCGTCGCCGAGCCGGGTAAAATCTGTGCGACAAATCGGTATACCTTCGCATACATTCTTTTCTGCGCTGCGGAATTGCGCTACACCGCGCCCGACTCCCCTCCCGGAGCCTCCTCCACCGCAGCACAGGGACCGCACCGATGACCAAGATCAAGGTGAACAACCCGATCGTCGATATCGACGGCGACGAAATGACCCGGATCATCTGGGACTTCATCAAGAAGAAACTGATCCTCCCCTACCTGGATGTCGATCTGCTCTATTACGACCTAGGCATCACCGAGCGTGACCGCACCGACGACCAGATCACCGTGGACGCCGCCATGAAGATCAAAGAGGTCGGCGTCGGCGTCAAATGCGCCACCATCACCCCCGACGAGGCGCGGGTCGAGGAATTCGGCCTGAAACGGATGTACCCCAGCCCCAACGGCACCATCCGCAACATCCTGGGCGGCGTGGTGTTCCGCGCTCCGATCATCTGCCGCAACGTGCCACGGCTGGTGCCGGGCTGGACCAAGCCCATCGTGGTCGGCCGCCACGCCTTTGGCGATCAGTACAAATGCACCGATTTCCGCTTTCCCGGCGCCGGCAAGATCACCCTGAAGTTCGAGGGCGAAGACGGCACAGTGATCGAGAAGGAGGTCTACGACGCCCCCTCCGCCGGTATCACCATGGCGATGTACAACCTGGACAAGTCGATCATCGACTTCGCCCGCGCCTCGCTGAACTACGGGCTGAACCTGGGCTGGCCGGTCTACCTGTCGACCAAGAATACCATCATGAAGGCCTATGACGGCCGCTTCAAGGATCTGTTCCAGCAGGTCTTTGACGAGGAATTCGCCGACGCCTTCAAGGAAAAGGGCATCTGGTACGAACACCGGCTGATCGACGACATGGTGGCAAGCTCGCTGAAATGGTCGGGCGGTTATGTCTGGGCCTGCAAGAACTACGATGGCGACGTGCAGTCCGACACCGTGGCGCAGGGCTTCGGCAGCCTGGGCATGATGACCTCGCAGCTGATGACCCCGGATGGCAAGATCGTCGAGGCCGAGGCGGCGCACGGCACAGTCACCCGCCACTATCGCCAGCATCAGGCCGGCAAGGAAACCTCGACCAACTCGATCGCCTCGATCTTCGCCTGGACCGGCGGGCTGAAGCACCGCGCCAAGCTGGACGACAACACCGCGCTGATGACCTTCGCCCAGACGCTGGAGAAGGTCATCGTCGACACCGTGGAATCGGGCTGGATGACCAAGGATCTGGCGCTTCTGGTGGGCCCGGACCAGAAATGGCTGACCACCATGGGCTTCCTCGAAAAGATCGACGAGAACCTGAACAAGGCGCTCGCCGGCTGAGCCAGACCGCAGGCAAGTGGTATCTGCCCGGACCCTCTGCCGAGGATCCGGGCATTTTCTTTCCCGCCCCTCCGAAATCCGCACCGGTTACAGGTCGGCCCTTGACTGGTCAGCATTGCTGTCCTAATTTCTGCATGTGCAAAGCGACGTTTCGACCGCAAAGGACTGTGGGAATGACGATGCAGACCAACGTGCAGACGACTGTTCAGAAATCGGTGGATCACAGCGCCCTTGACGATGTGCAGGGGCTGGGACTGGGTATCTTCCTGTCCGGGATCGGCATCTATGTGCTGACCAGCGCCGGGCTGATCACCGGGCAGACCGCCGGGGTGGCGGTGATCCTGTCCTATCTGACGGGCTGGTCCTTCGGCGCCATGTTCTTTCTGATCAACATCCCCTTCTACCTGCTGGCCTATCGCCGGCTGGGGCTGGAGTTCACCGTCAAATCCGCACTCTCGGTGACGTTGCTGTCGGTGATGACGGAACTGCTGCCGCTGGGCTGGACCGTCGGGCCGATGTCGCAACCGCTGGCGGCGCTGATCTTCGGCGCGGCCACCGGGCTGGGCCTGCTGGCGCTGTTTCGCCACAAGGGATCGCTGGGCGGTCTCGGCGTCGTCGCCCTGCTGGTGCAGGATACCACCGGCTTCAGGGCCGGCTATGTCCAGCTGATCGTCGATGCGGTGATCTTCTCCATCGGGATTTTCCTGTTCCCCGGCGAAACCGTTCTGTGGTCGCTCCTCGGGGCGCTGGCGCTGAACATGGTGATCGCCTTCAACCACCGCCGCGACCGCTACGTCGCCACCTGAGGCAGCGCGCGGCAGCGCCTTCCCTCCCCCGCGGACCCGGAGCCCCCCTGAGAGCCGGGCGACGGAAATCCTGTCTGCTGTCGTTGAAGGTCAAAACGACCCGACGACATGAAGGACAGCCCCAATGAATGCCTGCCGCCCCGGTGCCGCGACACGCCCCATGCTCCACGCCCCCCGGAGGCGCGCGGCATGAGCCGACATCTCCCGCTGATCCCGGCGCCGACCTGGCATCTGGCATCCTATCCCCGCAGCGGCAATCACCTGGTTCGCAGCCTGATCGAATTCGCCACTCACCGGCCGACGCTGGGCTGCCCCGGCGCGACCCAGGACGCCCCGATCTACCAGCGCCCCGCCAATGCCCGCGCCCGGCTGATCGATATCCGCGACGCCGATCCGGTGGCCTTCAAGTCGCATTTCGCCAATCAGATCCAGCGCCACGATCAGGACTATCTGATCGACCATTTCCTGCTGATCACCCGCGACCCGCGCGAGGCGATCTCCTCGCATCTGGCGCGCGATCTGACCCGGCATTTCTGCCTTGGCGACCGCACCCTGCGCCGGCGGGTCGAGCAGGAGCTGAACATCTATATCGCCCTGCTCTATGCCTATCGCGCCTATCCGGCGCGGCGGCGGCTGCATGTGCGGTTCGAGGACCTGACCGCACCGCCCGAACGGTCGCACCCGGCGGCGCGCGCCCTGCTCGATGCGATGGGGCTGCCCTCGGCCGAGCTGACGGCCGCCGGCTGGCTGCAGGTGCGCAAGATCGCCGCCGCCAGCCAGCATTCGCTGGGGCGCCGCGGCCAAAAGGTCCGCGCCCGGCTGCGTCAGGCCGTGGGAGCCCGGATCGGTGCCGCGGATGTGGACCATTTCCTGGCGACCGGAAGCTGGTCCGGCCCGTTGTCGGGCTGAGCCGTCGCGGACACCCTTGTCCCGCGCGCCCGGCTCTGGTTAGAGGAAACGGGGTCCCGCCCGATCCCCGTTCCCGTCTGCCCGTTCCGCGCCGAGGTGTTTGATGCCGTTGCACTACGTTTACCTGATCCTCGCCGTCGCGGCGGAGACCATCGGCACCACGGCGCTGCAGGCCAGCCAGCAGTTCACCCGGCTCTGGCCCTCGGTTCTGGTGGTGATCAGCTACGCCGTCAGCTTCTACCTGCTGGCCCAGGTGCTGCGCCTGATGCCGGTCGGCATCGTCTATGCGATCTGGTCCGGGCTCGGCATCGTCTTCATCGCCGCCATCGGCTTCGTCGCCTTCGGGCAGAAGCTCGACGCCCCGGCGCTGCTGGGTCTCGGGCTGATCATCGCCGGCATTCTCGTCATCAATCTGTTCTCCAGCTCCACCGGGCACTGATCTGCGGCAATTTACACTGGCCTTCTGCGTTGCAGCAGGCTATGCGCCCTGCAATTCCTGCATTCGAGGCAAGACATATGGACCTTCGCAATATCGCGATCATCGCGCACGTTGACCACGGCAAGACCACGCTGGTGGACGAGCTGCTGAAACAATCGGGCGCCTTCCGCGAAAACCAGGCCGTGGCCGAACGCGCCATGGACAGCAACGACCTGGAGCGCGAACGGGGCATCACCATCTTCGCCAAGCCGACCTCGGTCGAGTGGAAAGGCACCCGGATCAACATCGTCGACACCCCCGGCCACGCCGATTTCGGCGGCGAGGTGGAGCGCATCCTGTCGATGGTCGACGGTGTGGTGCTGCTGGTCGACGCCGCGGAAGGCCCGATGCCGCAGACCAAATTCGTCACCTCCAAGGCGCTGGCACTGGGGCTGCGCCCGATCGTGGTGCTGAACAAGGTCGACAAGCCCGATGCCGAACCCGACCGGGCGCTGGACGAATGCTTCGACCTCTTCGCCTCGCTCGACGCGGATGAGGATCAGCTCGATTTCCCGCACATGTATGCCTCCGGCCGCTCCGGCTGGGCCGATGCCGAGCTCGACGGGCCGCGCAAGGATCTCTCTGCGCTGTTCAACCTGATCGTCAACCACGTGCCGGCGCCGCGCCAGATCAAGCATCAGGACGAGGATTTCCGGATGCTGGCCACGACGCTCGGATCCGACCCCTTCGTCGGCCGCATCCTGACCGGCCGGATCGAAACCGGCCGCGTCAAGGTCGGCCAGACGGTGCAGGCGATCTCCCGCATCGGCCAGAAGATCGAGCAATTCCGCGTCACCCGGGTGCAGGCCTTCCGCGGTCTGGGTCAGGCAGACATCGAAGAAGGTCTGGCCGGCGATATCGTCAGCCTCGCCGGGATGACCAAGGCCACCGTGGCCGATACCATCTGCGCCCTGGCCGTGGACGATCCGCTGGACGCCCAACCGATCGACCCGCCGACCATCACCGTGACCTTCGGCATCAACGACAGCCCGCTGGCTGGCCGTGAAGGCAAGAAGGTGCAATCGCGCGTCATCCGCGAACGGCTGATGAAAGAGGCCGAATCCAACGTCGCCATCAAGATCGCCGACACCCCCGGCGGCGAGGCCTTCGAGGTCTCCGGCCGTGGCGAACTGCAGATGGGCGTTCTGATCGAGAACATGCGCCGCGAAGGGTTCGAGCTGTCGATCTCCCGCCCGCAGGTGATCATGCGCGAAGAGGACGGCCAGCGGCTGGAGCCGATCGAAGAGGTCACCATCGACGTCGACGACGAATACTCCGGCGCGGTGATCGAAAAGCTGACCGGCGCGCGCAAGGGCGATCTGGTCGAGATGCGGCAGAACGCCGGCAAGACCCGGATCGTCGCCCATGTGCCGTCGCGCGGGCTGATCGGCTATCACGGCGAATTCCTGACCGACACCCGCGGCACCGGCGTGCTGAACCGCGTGTTCCACTCCTGGGCGCCCTACAAGGGGCCGATCCCGGGCCGGCGCCAGGGCGTGCTGATCTCGATGGAAGACGGCGAGGCAGTGGCCTATGCGCTGTGGAACCTCGAAGAACGCGGCAAGCTGTTCCTGGGCGCCCAGGCCAAGGTCTATCAGGGCATGATCATCGGCGAGCACTCGCGCGACAACGACTTGGAAGTGAACCCGCTGAAGGGCAAGAAGCTGACCAACGTGCGGGCCTCCGGCACCGACGAGGCCGTAAAGCTGACCACCCCGATCACCCTGTCGCTGGAAGAGGCCATTGCCTACATCAACGACGACGAGCTGGTCGAGGTCACCCCGAATTCGATCCGCCTGCGCAAACGCTATCTCGACCCGCATGAGCGCAAGCGGATGGCAAAGAGCAACGGGTAAATCTGCCCGCTTTCACGACGAAGGCCGCCCCAATGGGCGGCCTTTTCTTTGGCAGGCTGCTGGCAGGGCCCACGCGCCGGGTCAGAGCGGCTTGCGGGCGATGAAATCGATCAGCGCGGAGCGGCCGGAATGCCCAGGGCCTTCGTCGATCTCGCGCTCATAGGCCGCGCAACGCAGCAGCTCCCAGCCCGGGAACGCCTGCGTCAGCATCTCCTCGGTATACATATGCGACGGGTCGCGCGGTCCGCCGGTGCCATACTCCACCTGTTTCGGCGTGTAGCCATGCAGCAGCAGAAGCCCGCCCGGCGCCACCGCCTGCGCCATCCAGCGAAACAGCTGATCCCGTTGCGCCGGCGCCGCGAACTGGATGAAGATGCCGACCACGACATCGAAGCTTTGGCTCCAGTCCCAGTCCTCGATGCCCGAAAGGTGATAATCGACCGCGACACCGCGTTCCGCCGCGAGCCCCCGCGCCTTTTCCAGACCGACCGGAGATGCATCGAAGGCAGTCACCCGATGCCCTTCGGCGGCGAGGAAGCTGGAGTTCCGTCCCTCGCCATCGGCAACGCAGAGAACCGTCGATCCCGGCGCCAGGCTACCCGCCCTATCGGCCAGAAAGGCCGCCGGCGCCACCCCGAACAGATATCCCGGTTGCGCATAGCGTTGATCCCACATCGACATGGCGGCTCCCCGATTATTCAGTGTCATCAGGGCGATATGGGGCCAACCGCCGCCCGGTCAAGCGCCGGTCAGAACAAAGACAGCTGATCGCCCTTCTGCGGCGGCACCCGGAACAGATCGGTGCGCAGCGGCGCCACCCTGCCGTTCAATCCCAGCCGCCCGGCCGCGGTGCGGAACCGTTCGGCGATCATCCGGGCGTATTCGCCCTCGCCCCGCATCCGGTGGCCCCAGCGCGGATCGTAATCGCGCCCGCCGTGCATTTCCCGCACCCGCGCCATCACCCGGGCGGCGCGGCCCGGTTCCTGTTCGGCCAGCCATTCCTGCCACAGCGGCGACACCTCGCGCGGCAGCCGCAGCATGATCCAGCTCGCCGCATCGGCTCCGGCCGCCTTGCCCGCCTCCAGGATCGCCTCAAGCTCGTGATCGGTCAGCGCCGGCACCACCGGCGACACCATCAGCCGCACCGGCACCCCGGCCGCCGTCAGCCGGCGAATGGTTTCCAGCCGCCGCGCCGGACGCGGCACCCGCGGTTCCATCCGCCGCGCCAGATCGGCATCGAGCGTGGTCACCGACAGCCCGACCCGCACCAGCCCGCGCGCGGCCATCGGGCCGAGGATGTCCAGATCGCGCTCCACCAGGGTGCCCTTGGTGACGATGGCGACCGGATGATTGAACTCGGCCAGGACCTCCAGCACCGACCGGGTGATGCGCCGCTCCGCCTCCAGCGGCTGATAGGGGTCGGTATTGGTCCCCAGCGCCAGCACCGCCACCCGGTAGCGTTTCGCGCTCAGCTCCTGTCGCAACAGCTCCGGCGCCCCGGGCCGCGCCAGCAGCCGGGTTTCGAAATCTAGCCCCGGCGACAACCCCAGATAGGCATGGCTGGGCCGGGCAAAGCAGTAGATGCAGCCATGCTCGCATCCACGATAGGGATTCAGCGACCGGTCGAAGGGCAGATCGGGGGATTTGTTCCAGGCGATCGCGCTGCGCTGCGGCTCGTCGCGCACCTCGGTCCGGAAGCCGGGGCGCGGTTCGGGGATATCCCAGCCGTCCGCCTCCTCCACCCGCCCGAGATCGAAGCGACCCGGCTGATTGCTGGCGGCGCCCCGGGCGCGGCGGCGGTCTGGGTCTATGACAGGATCGGGACTCATATGCCGACGTTAGAACAAAAAAGGAACATGCGCAATTCCCCGCGACCGGCCGCCGCATTTTCCCGCTGTTGGTCGGTTGCGGCGCGGCGGGTGTCGCAAATATCACAACCCGTCGACCGGCTTGTGGCATCAAGATATGCAGATCACCACCTGCGGGGATTTCCCCGCCTGTCAGGGAAATGCGCCCATGTCGGAAGAAGATGACATCATCCTCAGCGAGCTCGATGACGAAGAGCTGGTCCAGCAGATGTTCGACGACCTCTACGACGGTCTCAGGGAAGAGATCGAGGAAGGCGTCAATATTCTTCTGGACCGCGGCTGGGCCCCGTATCGCATCCTGACCGAAGCGCTGGTCGGCGGCATGACCATCGTCGGCGCCGATTTCCGCGATGGTATCCTCTTCGTGCCCGAAGTGCTGCTGGCGGCCAACGCGATGAAGGGCGGCATGGCCATCCTGAAACCGCTGCTGGCCGAAACCGGCGCGCCGCGGGTCGGCAAGATGGTGATCGGCACCGTCAAGGGAGACATTCACGACATCGGCAAGAACCTGGTGTCGATGATGATGGAAGGCGCCGGTTTCGAGGTCGTCGACCTCGGCATCAACAACCCGGTCGAGAATTATCTCGAGGCGCTGGAAACCGAACAGCCCGACATCCTGGGCATGTCCGCCCTGCTGACCACCACCATGCCCTATATGAAGGTGGTGATCGACACTCTGGTCGAACAGGGCAAGCGCGACGATTATATCGTGCTGGTCGGCGGTGCGCCGCTGAACGAGGAATTCGGCAAGGCGATCGGGGCCGATGCCTATTGCCGTGACGCGGCCGTCGCGGTGGAGACAGCCAAGACCTTCGTGGCGCGCAAACACAACTCGATGAGCGCCTGAGCCATGGTGCGGCGGCGGTCCAAAGACCGCCCCGCGCGGCGGCCCGGATTGCCGCCGCCGGCACCGGGCGGCGCCCTGACCGACAGCCGCCTGACGGAGGAAGGCTTCGCGCCCCCCGTGGCGGCGCCCGGTCGCATCCTGCTGATCGCCTGCGGCGCTCTGGCGCGGGAAATCCTGGCTCTCAGGCAGGCGAACGGCTGGGATCACATCGACCTGACCTGCCTGCCCGCGATCCTGCACAATCACCCCGACCGGATCACCGAAGCGGTGGAAACCGCCGTCGACGCCCATCGGGCGCGCTACCGGACGATCTATGTCGTCTATGCCGACTGCGGCACCGGCGGCCGGCTGGCTGCGGCCTGCGCCCGGCTCGGGGTCGAAATGGTGGCCGGGCCGCATTGCTATTCCTTCTTCGAAGGCAATGCCCGTTTCGCAGCCGAAGACGAACCCACCGCCTTCTACCTGACCGATTTCCTGGTACGCCAGTTCGACGCCTTCGTCTGGCGGCCGCTGCAGCTGGACCGGCATCCGGAGCTGCGCGACCTCTACTTCGGGAATTACACCAAGCTGGTCTATCAGGCGCAGACCGAGGATGCGGCCCTGACCGAACGCGCCCGCGCCTGCGCCGACCGGCTCGGCCTGAACTTCGAACGGCGCTCTACCGGCTACGGCGATCTGGAAACCACCCTCAGGGACTGGGCCGGCCGCTGAGGCAGAGAATGCGCCTGCGGCGCATGCCTTCGGCGAGAGTATTTTGACAGAGAAGAAGGCTCCGGGCGGGCTCGGTCCACCCCGCCATCCGGCCAGCTCAGGCGGGACGGCGGGGCTTCTCCTCTGACGGCCATCGGCTCTCCAGCCTGTACCGCGCGTCTAGGGAAGCAGACCTTGATGAATGAGGGGTTAACCAACCGCGCGCGCGCCGACACCCCAGGCGCGCCCGTCCTGCTTCTTCTCTGCAAAAATACTCAACGGACCCGGCACCGGCCGCGATCGTCACCGGTGTCGGGCCGGGCGCGCGATCAGACCTGTTCCGCGGCGACCAGGCGGATCCGTTCGATCATCGCGGTGAGCCCGTTGGAGCGTTGTGCCGAGAGGTGATCGTTGAGCCCGAGACGGCCGAGCTCGCCACGGGCATCGATCCCCGGCACCTCCGCCACCGGCACCCCGTTGTAGAGCGCGCGTAGGACCGCGATCAGGCCGCGGACGATCATCGCGTCGCTGTCGCCGTCAAAATGGAACACGCCGTTCTCGATCACCGGGTGCAGCCAGACCTGGCTGGCACAGCCGTCGACCTTGGTGGCCGGCACCTTCAGCGCCTCGGCCAGCGGCTCCATCGCCTTGCCGCGATCGATCACGTAGCGATAGCGATCCTCCCAATCCTCAAGAAACTCGAAATCCTCGACAATTTCTTCGAAGGCGGGCGCAGCCATGGGACGGGGTCCTTGCAGGGTTGTTGACGGCTTCTGACCTAAGACCCGCCTGCGCGACTGTCCAGACCCGGCTTGCCGCTTTTCAACCGCGCCGCGATGCGGTAGTCGGAGAGGACGGACCAAGAAAGAGTTTCGGCACATGCAAAGACCTCTCACTGTTCTGCTGGTGGCAAGCCTGGTGCTGGCCGGATGCGGCTGGCGCGACTCGCGGCTCAACCCCGGCAACTGGTTCGGCAAGAGCCGGTCGGAGGCTATCGAACCCGCGCAGCCAGATCCGGTGAACCCACTGCTGCCCAAGAAAAACGGCAAGGGCATGTTCGCCCGGCCGGATCCCGAGGATCTGAGTGTGCCGATCTACACCGTCAGCAAGCTCGAGGTCGAGCCGACCAATACCGGCGCTATCATCTACGCCGAGGGCGTGGCGCAGCGGCAGGGCCCCTATGACGTGGAGCTGCGCGATATCAGCACCGCGGAGGAAGAGGCCGAGGGCGTGCTGTCGCTGTCCTACCGCGTGGTCTATCCGAGGAAAGCGACACCGCAGGGGAGCGAATATTCCCGGACGGTGCGCGCGGCGCTGTCGATGAGCAAACAGCAACTGAGCCGGATCAAGACCATCCGGGTGAGCGGCGAGACCAATCAGCAGGTAACCCGCCGCCGCTGACCACAGCACAGGCGCCGCGGCGGATCAGCCGCGCCGCCATCGACCGCCTGCGCCCGGGTCCGGTCAGATCAGAGATCGACGACGCGCACGGTCTGGCCCTTGGCCGCCAGCGCGATCTTGCCTTCACAGAGCTGCAGCGCATCGGCGCCGAACACCTCGTAGCGCCAGCCCTTCATCGCCGGAACGTCGCGCAGCCCGGCGGCGATGGCGTCCAGATCCGCGCTCGGCGCGATCAGCTTCGCCGCCACACCGGCGCTTTCGGTCTTCGCCTTCAGCAGCACCCGCAGCAGATCGGCCAGCGCCGGGTTCACCTGCAGCTTGTCGCGGCTGCGGTCGGGTTTCGGCAGATCGTCGGCGGGGCAGTCGATGCCGCGGCCGATGGCGCTGAGGATACCGTCGGCGATGGCGCCGCGCCGCGCCTCTCGCAGCAACAGGCGCAGCCCGCCCAGATCGGCATGGGTGCGCGGCTTGACCGAGGCCATCTCGACCAGCGCGTCATCCTTGTAGACCCGGTTGCGCGGCACGTTGTGATCCTGGGCATAGGATTCGCGGAACGCCGCCAGTTCGCGCACGATGGCGAGGAAGCGGGCTGAGTTGGTGCGGGTCTTGACCCGGCGCCAGGCCTCTTCCGGGCGGATGTCATAGGTGGCCGGATCGGTCAGGATCTCCAGCTCTTCGGTGACCCAGTGGCTGCGGCCGGATTTCTCCAGCTCCGCCGCCAGATATTCGTAAATCTTGCGCAGATGAGTGACATCGGCCAACGCATAGCGTTTCTGCGCATCGCTCAGCGGCCGGCGCGACCAGTCGGTGAAGCGCGAGGTCTTGTCCAACGGCTGATGCACGATCTTGCGCACCAGGGTCTCGTATCCGGCCTGTTCGCCAAAGCCGCAGACCATCGCCGCGACCTGGGTATCGAACAACGGCTTCGGAAACACCCCGGCCTCGACCCAGAAGATCTCCAGATCCTGGCGCGCGGCATGGAACACCTTCACCACGTTTTCATCGCGGAAGAGCGCATAGAGCGGCTCAAGCGAAATCCCCTCGGCCAGCGGGTCGAGCAGAACGGCGGTTTCGTCGGTGTCGCCCGGCATCGCCAGCTGCACCAGGCACAGCTTGGAATAATAGGTCCGCTCGCGCAGGAATTCGGTGTCGACGGTAACGTAGGGCTGGGTCCGGGCAGCGTCGCAGAAGTCTTGCAGGTCCTGCGTGGTCGTGAGCGTTTTCATCAAATGCGTTTTCTATGTTCCTGAAGTCCGGTCCGACCCGGCCGAAAATCGCGGCGGACGTCGGATTTGGGATTCATACGCACTTCCAGATCGCTTTGCAAATCCACAGATCGCCGGCGATGACTGGCGCGGCTCAGCCCAGAAAGATCGGCGTCCGGTCCCCTTCGGCGAACCGCCGCAGCACCGCGGGATAGAGGATATGCTCCTGCTCCAGCACCCGGGCGGCCAGCACCTCCGGCGTGTCGCCCGGCAGCACCGGCACCCGCGCCTGCCCCAGAATCGGCCCGTCGTCCAGTTCGGCGGTCACCTCATGGACGCTGCAGCCATGTTCCGCGTCGCCGGCTTCCAGCGCCCGCGCATGGGTGTGCAACCCCTTGTACTTCGGCAGCAGCGAGGGGTGGATGTTCAGCATCCGGCCCTGCCACTGGCTGACGAAACCGGCGGTGAGCACCCGCATGAACCCCGCCAGACAGACGATATCGGGCTGCGCCGCCAGCAGCGGTTTCATCAACTCCGCCTCGAAGGCGGCGCGATCCCCCTTGAAGGGGCGGTGTTCGACGAAGGCGGTCGGCACGCCACGGTCGGCCGCCTTGGCCAGCCCGCCGGCGTCGGGATCGTTCGACAGCACCAGACAGGGCCGCGCCGGGTGATCGCCGGTCATGCTGTCGACCAGCGCGACCATATTCGATCCGCCCCCCGACAGCAGGATCGCCACGCGTTTGTGGCTCACGACAGCGCCCCTTTGTAGGAAACCCCCTGCCCCGCCGTCACCGTGCCGAGCGTCGAGACGCTCTCGCCCGCGGCGGTGAGCAGTTCGGTCAATGCCTCCGCCCGCTCCGGCGCCACCACGACGATCATGCCGATGCCGCAGTTGAAGGTCTTGAGCAGTTCCGCCTGCGCCATGCCACCGGTCTCGGCCAGCCAACCGAAGACGGGAGGCAGCGCCCAGGCGTCCAGATCGATGTCCGCGCCCAGTCCCTCGGGCAGGACCCGCGGCAGGTTCTCGGTCAACCCGCCGCCGGTGATATGGGCCAGCGCATGCACGCCGCCGGCCCGGATCGCCGCCAGCACCTGGGTGACATAGAGGCGCGTCGGCGTCAGCAGCGCCGCACCCAGCGTGCCCTCGCCCCAGGGGCAGGCATCGTCCCAGCCGAGCCCGGAGATCTCGACCAGCTTGCGCACAAGCGAATAGCCGTTGGAATGCACCCCGTTGGAGCCGAGCCCCAGCAGCACGTCGCCCTCGGCCACACCCTCGGGCAGCGCGGTGCCGCGTTCCATGGCGCCGACGGCAAAGCCTGCCAGGTCGAAATCGCCCGCCGGATACATGCCCGGCATTTCCGCCGTCTCGCCGCCGATCAGGGCGCAGCCCGATTGTGCACAGCCCTCGGCGATGCCTTCGATGATCCGCGCCGCCTGCTCGGTCTCCAGCTTGCCGGTGGCGAAGTAGTCGAGGAAGAACAGCGGCTCAGCCCCCTGGCAGACCAGATCGTTGACGCACATGGCCACCAGATCGATGCCGACGCCGTCGACATTGCCGGTATCGATGGCGATCCGCAGCTTGGTACCGACGCCGTCGGTCGCCGCCACCAGCACCGGATCGCTGTAGCCGGCCGCCTTCAGATCGAAGAGCGCCCCGAAGCCGCCCAGCCCGCTGGCCACGCCGGGCCGCGCGGTGCGCTTGGCCGCCGGCTTGATCCGTTCGACGAGCGCATTGCCCGCGTCGATATCCACGCCTGCTTCGGCATAGGTGATGCCGTTCTTGCCTGTCGTCATCGGCCGGTCCCTTCGATCGCTGATTGCGCGCGGGTTAGTCGATTGCGCGCCCCGATGCAACGGTTTGACGACGGATAGGCTTGACGCCGAAGCGGATCGTGATACGCAAACAGGCAGGCGGGCCTGTAGCTCAATGGTTAGAGCAGAGCGCTCATAACGCTTTGGTTGCGGGTTCAAGTCCTGCCGGGCCTACCACCAGATTCGCATCGACTTGATTTTTCAAGGAAAAATCAAAGGGTGTCCTGCCTAAACCTACGCGCGGGGCACCGGCTCACAGAATCGCATGGCCTGTTGCCGGAACGGCCGCCCTGATCCTCCTCCCTTTCCATCGCTTTGTCGGCGCGGACAGGCCACATGCCAGCGACATCCGCATCAGGCCTTCGGGAAAAGACCCAGCAGAGGCGAATAAAGCGCGGTGGCCAGACGTAGAGGCCCTGCGAATGGGCTTCAAGGAAGGCACCGAACCGCGAGCCAGTCGCGAACGGCTCGGCCGACGACGGCCGTCGCTAGTCGAGCGGCGCGCTGCTGGTAGCCGCGGGGGTCACCCTATCGTGGCACGAGACCCGCCCTGTCGACGCTCCGACCCCGGCCAGTCCCGACCCGATGCCGAAGTGACCCGAAGCCGGCCTTTGCGGCCAAAGCGATTGCGCGACGTCCAAGCGGCGCCCCGTACGGGCGGGTCGCCCGGCCCGGCTGTCCCCGGTCGGGCCGAAACCGGCGCGGTGAACCTGCCCTGCTGCGCTTGCGGCCATGGTGGGGCCGCCCCACAGGTCCTTCGCCAGCCGGCCCGCGGATACGGGTGCTCCTATCCGCGCTTTGGGACATACCGGGAAAAGGCCCGGTCGGCGTCGCGGCGGGACATCCCCATATCGTCCAGCCGCTCGGCCGGAAGCGACTTGAGCTGCTGTTTCTGGCGATAGCGGTTGTCCGCGTCGGCAATCCAGTTGAGGAGGCGCAGGAGCAGTCCGGGGCGCGCCGGGCTCTGTTTCTCGGTTTCAGCGGTGTCGTGGCGGGCGGTCAGCGTTGCGGTCTGCATCTGGGTCATCCTCCTACAGGTCTGAATATCGGATGAATTCAGCTTGCCACCGCGCCGCAATCAGACCGCAAATCCCAGCGTGAAAACGGATGCCAGGGACGCAATATTTTCGTAAAATCGCACGACTCGTCCCGAAACCCTGAGATCGGAACTGCCTGTTGCCGAGCCGCCCCAGCCTGACTCTCCACGTTTCCGGCACCTTCCGTGCCCATGACGGCGAGGGTCAGGACATTGCCGGCCTGTCCCGAAGAAGTCGTGGACTGCTGGCCTATCTGGCGACGCAGGCCGACATGCGGGCCGAGCGTGGACTGATCGCCGATCTGCTCTGGTCGGACCGGTCGGAAGGACAGGCCCGTGCCTCGCTGCGTCAGGAGCTTTCCCTGCTGCGGCGTTCCCTTCCCGACGGGCTTCTGGGGACGGATCGACAGACGGTCTGGCTGGATGCAACGCGCGTCGCGATTTCCGGCGCCGCCGGCGGGGCGGAATTCCTGAGCGGGTTTGACCTTGCCTCAGAGGGATTCGAGGACTGGCTGCGCCAAAGGCGGATGATGGACGCCGTCTCCCATTCCGAAACACCCACCGCAGCGGTGCCGAGCAGTCCCGAGCCCGCCTCCCGCCCGACGCTCGCGGTTCTTCCCTTCGACGAATTCGGCGTGACGGAGGACGACATGTTCGCCGATGGCGTGGTCGAGGAGATCACCGGCGCGCTCTCCCGTATCCGCGACATCGAAGTGATCGCACGCCAGTCCGCCTTCGCGCTGCGGCGCGAACGGCTGGACGTGCCCAGTGCCGCGGCGCGGCTGGGGGCGACCTATATTGTCGAAGGATCGGTCCGGCGCGCCGGAGATCGGGTCAGGATTGCCGTGCAGCTGGTGAACGGCCCGAACGGGCACACGCTCTGGTCTGAGCGGTTCGACGACCGGCTCGATGATCTTTTCGATCTGCAGGACCGGATCGCGTCACAGGTGGCGGGCCAGGTGGCCCCCAGCCTGCGCGCGGCCGAGATTGCCCGCGCCCGCTCGCACCCGCCTGAAGATCGCACCGCCTATGAGCTCTATATCACCGCTCTGCCGCAGTTCTGGGCCAGCCAGAAACGGAGCATCCTGAAAGCGATCGACCTGCTTGATGCGGCACTGGCGCGGGACCCGGACTATGGCCCGGCACTCGCCTACAAGGCCTGGGCCACCGCCCATCTGGCGACCTATATGTGGTCGTCCGACCCCGACCGCGATCACGACCTGGCACATGAGCTCGCCAATCGCGCGGCGTCGGTCACCGACGACCACGCGCCCTCTCTGGTGGCCATTGCGGGGACCTATGCGTTCACGGCGGAAGATCCGGGCCTCGGCCTGGACTTCGCCCGCCGCGCGCTTCGCGTCGACCCCAACAATGCCTGGGGCTGGATGCGTCTCGCCTGGGCGCAATATTACGACGGCGTGCCCGAGAAAACGCTGCAGTCGATCGAAACCGCCGAGCGTCTGAGCCCGCTTGACCCGTTCCGCTACAACATGCTGATCGCCCGGGCCGCCGCGCTTCGGGAACTCGGAGAGCCGGACAGGGCCGTGGATATCATCCGGGAGGCGATGCGGCTGAAACCCGACCTGACCTGGGCCAGCCGGACGCTGATCGGAACGCTCCTCGCCGCCGGTCGAGAGGACGAGGCCCGGGCCGAAATGCAGCGTCTGCTGAGCAACCACCCGGACATCACCGCCGAAAGTTTCCTGAAACTGACCCCGCGCGCGATCCGGAAGAACGGCCAGCAGTATCTCGATCGCTTTCGCCGGATCGGCCTCTCCGACCGGTGAGCCCTCGCCTCAGGCCAGCGCAGGGGTCGGCGACCCTGCCCTGCGGAAGGTTCGCCGCCGCCGTCCCCTGATCACCTCCCCGCACTGAAGGCCCCGGCGTGTCTGAGGTGCGAGACGAAGACCTCCAGCGTCTCCGGGTCTTCGAACGGATAGGTGGAGCGCACGTAGTCCTCGCTGAAATCGGGCTGGATCCGCTCCAGCCGGTCCAGAGCCTTGCGCGCCCGGTCCATTTCCCCTGCATGCGACAGCGCCGCAATGGCGCGCTGCAGACCGCGCGAGTAGTTTGGCGCCAGCGCGATCAGGCGCACCGCCGCGGCCACGGCCTCGGCGGTCTCTCCCAGGAGCATGTGGCACGTGGTGATATCGCCGAGGACACCGGCCGAATTGGGATGGTTCGGGTTGAGCCGGAAGACCGCTTCCAGATGTTCCAGGGCCTCCTCGACCTTGCCGACGTTTTCCAGGACACAGCCCAGAATATGCCGCGCCGTCGCATCCGAGGGGTTGAGGCGCACGGCTTCGCGGGCATGAAACTCGGATTCAACGAATTCCTTGCGTCCGAACAGCAGCGCGGTGGCACGATAGCCGCGCGCCTCCCAGTTGGTCGGATTGATCTCCAGGGCCGTCTGGGAAGCATTCAGCGAGGTGCTCAGCGCCGCCTCCCGATCCTTCGCCCAACCCATGATCGTCTCGTGCCAATAGCATTTGGACAGCCAGGCCCAGGCACGGGCGAGACCGGGCTCTTTCTCGAGCGCGCGCCGCAGCAGCGCCTTCTGTTCTTCATTGGCCTCCCGGGAGCCATAGCCCTCACCGCCACGGCGCTGCGAGTCGCCGGCCTGCAACAACAGCTGCCAGGCGGACAGATCCGTCGGGCGGGCCTGCGACAGCCGCTGCGAATTCGCCCTGGAGATCTCGGGTTCGATCTGCGCGACGATGGCCCGGCTGACCTCCTCCTCGAAATCGAAAACATTCTCGAGCGAGCCATCGAAATGCCGCGACCAGATCGACTTCCCGTCTTCAGTTGCGGTCAGCGTCACATTGACCCGCACCTGATCCCCCGATGTGCGGACCGCGCCGGTCAGCGCATAGACCGCGCCGAGCGCGCTGGCTGTCTCGCGCACATCGATTTCCCCGGCGGTCTTGTACCCCAGCGCCTCCGGTCCGATGACCGGAAACCAGCGCCAGTAGGACAGGTTCAGGCGCACCTCCTGCGCGAGACCGAGCGCGAGAGAGGAATCACACCCGTCGCCGCCGGGGCAGTCGAAGCCGACCACAAGCACGGAGGGTCGGTCGAAGATGGCCATTGCCGGCGTTTTGGGCGCCTCTCGCGATGGGGCTCCGGCGCGGCCGCCGCGATCCGGGGCCGGCGGCAGCGCCATGCCCTCCGGCACGTCGGCGACTGTCGGCGCGGCCCGTTCCTGGCGCAGCCAATCCTCGAACCCTTCGGACGCCAGATCGAACCCGTCGAGGAACACCCCGGTTACCGAGGCATCGATCGCAACGCGCAGCGGATCGAGCCAGACCAGTTGCCGGTTCGCCTGCAACAGGTCTTCCGGCAGGATTTTGCGCAGGACCGACAGTTCCTGCCGAAGAGAAGCGCGCGCCTGCTCCTCCGGGCGATCCGACCAGAGAAGATCGGCCAGACGGGCCCGCTCGGCGCGCATCCGGGGTTGTTGCGACAGGAACGCGAGCAGCGCCTGCCCGCGCCGCGACAGGCCGCTCAGTTCATTTCCCTGCCGATCCCGTGCCGAGAAAACCCCGGCAAGGGTCAGGATCAGCTCTGGGCGCTCGTCGGGTGACGCAATCATCTCACTGTTTTCAAATGATTTTGTGATATCCGCTTCCGATTTTACGCGATTTTTGCGCGCAAGGGAGGATTTTGATGCACCCTTTTTGCGGAGCCTTTGCGGAGAGGTCGCATTCTGAGCGCATCAACAGCCACACCAACCGGAGAGCACGAGATGATACCGATGACCCGCACCCCTCGCCCCGCCGCCCGCACAGCCCGGCAGACCCCGATCTGGCTGCGCATCCTGAACTGGGTCGCCGACCGCGACGCCGCTTACCGCGCCACGCAAAAGCTCCGCTCCATGCCCGAAGACCGGCTGGAAGACATGGGGATGTCCCGCAGGGCGGCCAATGCCGCCTTCTACGGCCGGGGGTCGCGCCGGGCGGACCACGGCGCTTCGGTCCGGCTGACCGCGTTCCGCAAATCCTGACCGGGGGTCCCATTTGCCGCGACGATCTTCGGGGCTTCAGCCCCGGGTCATCGCCCCTTGCCCCCGCCAACCGCAGGTGCGTTCCGTCGACAATGACCACGGGGAGCAATCGTCTGCGCCAGCAAACGCAGGTGGATCGCCTATCCCGCAGGCGTCACCATCGGAAACCCTCAAGCCATCGCCGTTTTCCGGCCTCAGCCAAACGTGCGTTGCGCGCGGGTTCCCTGTCCGATGCCGCACGCCTTCCCCGGCCTTGCGGCCGGGGAAGGCAATCGTGCCGCTCGGGCGGCGCGGCTCAGCCGAGGTCGTATTTCGACAACGGCAGGCTGCGGATGCGTTGGCCGGTCAGCACCGCCACCGCGTTGACGATGGCCGGGCCGACCGCCGGCAGGCCGGGCTCTCCGACGCCGCCCATCGCCGCGCCGCTGCCGACGATCGCGGTATGGACCCGCGGCATCTGATCCGGGCGCAGGATCGGGTACATGTCGAAGTTGCGCGCCACCGGCTCGCCGTTCTCATAGACCAGCTCCTCGACCAGCGTCTGCGAGGTGCCGAGCGCGACGGCGGATTGCACCTGCGCCTCGACCGTGCTGGGGTTGACCACCTGGCCCGGATCGATGGCGACCCAGATGTCGTGCACCTTCGCCTCGCCAGCGTCGATCGAGACCTCGGCGATCACCGCGACCTCGGAACCGAAGGGCGAGGCCATGGCGACCCCGCGGGCGCGGGTACTGCCATCGGCGGCCTCGAACGGCCCCTGTTTCCAGCCTCCCGCCAGCTCCGCCACACGTTCCAGCAGGCTGCGGTGCCGCTCCGACCCCGACAGCATCGACAGCCGCATCTCATAGGGATCGAGACCGCCGGCCGCCGCCAGCTCGTCCAGAAACCCCTCGTACATGAAATCGTGCATCGAGTGGCCGACCGACCGCCAGTAGCCGATCACCGCCGGGTTCGCCTGGAAGATCTGGCCGATGTGCTTGTTCGGGATCGCATAGGTCTTGCCCGAGATGCCCTCGGTCGCCGACGGGTCCTGGCCCGGAGGGGCGTTGTACCAGCGTTGCGTCGGCCCCTCGCCCACGACCTCGATCTGCAGCGCCTCGGGCCCGTTGGGGCCGACACTGCCGCGGAAGCGCGCAAGGCCCAGCGGACGCGGGGCGTCGCGCAGGAAATCCTCCTCGCGGGTCCAGATCAGCTTGACCGGCCGGCCGACGGCCCGGGCCAGCGCAATCGCCTGCGGGAAGGGGTTCGCCGTGGCATAGAGGAAATGCCGGCCGAAGAAGCCGCCCAGAACCTGTTGGTGCACGATGACCTGCGCCGGCTCCAGCCCGGCGGCCCCGGCCGCGGCGTTCTGGAACATCTCCGGCGCCTGGCAGGGCATCCACAGATCCAGAGTCCCGTCCGCGTTGAACCGCGCCGTGGCCGAGGGGGGCTCAAGCTGGCCATGGACCACATAGGGGGCGTCATAGACCGCCTCGATCACCGTCTCTGCAGCCGCAAGCTGGCCGGCGGCATCGCCTGCGGCTTCCACCTCGACCACCTCGCCTTCGGCCGTCGCCAGGCTGTCGCGGAACCCGGCAGAGGAGAAATCGGCGGGCATCGGCCATTTCGCCTCGCCCTCCGTCCAGTCGATCTCGGCGGCATCGATGGCGCGGCGCGCCTGCCAGAACTTCTCGGCCACCACGGCCACGGCCCCATCCAGCAGATGTACCGAATGGACGCCGCGCATCGCCTCGATCTCCTGCAGGTTGGTGACAGCCGCCGGCGTCAGCCCCAGGCGCGGGGCGTGGCGCAGCGCGGCCAGCAGCATGCCCTCGACCGCGACGTCGATGGCGTAATTCTGCCGGCCGGTGGATTTGGCCCGCACGTCGAGCCGCGGCACAGCGGACCCGATCCAGCGGAAATCGGCCGGGTCCTTCAGCGCGACGCCCGCCGGCACCGGCAGGTCCATCGCAGCGGCGGCAAGATCGCCATAGGCCGCGCGGCGGCCGCTGTCCTTGTGGATCACTTCGCCGGGCTCGGTCACCAGCTCCTCGGCCGCGACACCCCAGCTGCGGGCGGCGGCCTCGACCAGCATCGCCCGCGCGGCGGCGCCCAACTGGCGCATCACCGGATAACCGGTGCGCGTCGACATGCTGCCCCCGGTCAGGCGGAAGCCGCCCATGATGGCGAAGGGCTCGCCCGGCGGTGCGATCTCGACCGAGAAATTCTCCGGCGCGAGGTCGAGCTCCTCACCGACGATCTGCGCCATGGCGGTGAAGATGCCCTGGCCGCCCTCGATGAACGGGCTGCGCAGCAGCGCGGTGCCGTCCGGGCGCAGTTCGAGATAGGCCGTCACCGCCGGCGCATCGGCGGCAGCGGTCTGGCCCCGGGCGGGACGCAGCGGCAGCGTCGTCGCCAGCACCAGGGCACCGGTTCCGGCCAGAAAGCCGCGGCGCGACACATTCACCGGCCGGTCGGCGATCCGACGTGCGAGATGATCGAAAACACCCATGCCTCAGCCCTCCGCGACGCTGCGCACGGCGGCGCGGATCTTGTTGTAGGTGCCGCAGCGGCACAGGTTGGTCATGGCGCCGTCGATATCGTCATCGCTGGGGTTCGGCGTCTCGGTCAGCAGCGCAGTGGCGGCCAGCACCTGGCCCGACTGGCAATAGCCGCATTGCGCGACCTCGTTTTCGACCCAGGCCGCAACCACGCGGCGGCCGACCTCGGTTTCCTCGACGGTCTCGATCGTGCGGATCTCCTGCCCTTCGACACTGTCGGCCGGGGTCACGCAAGAGCGCGTTGCCACACCGTCGACCAGCACGGTGCAGGCGCCGCATTGCGCGATGCCGCAGCCGTATTTGGTCCCGGTCAGGCCCAGTTCTTCACGGATCACCCACAGAAGCGGGGTATCGGGTTCTACGTCGACGTCATGCGTCGCACCGTTGATTGTCAGCTGCATGGTCAGTCCTGTCGGTGGATGGGTCTGTTGCTCTCGGGTCATGGCCCGCGCATGCCCGCGGGCGGCGCGGAGCGGCCATGCCACTCGGTTCTCTGCGAGTGTCAGTGTCCTACGGACCGGGGCGCAAGGCTATGGGGTTAAATCCGATAGCGGCAATGAGCCTGATTCATGAATATCCCACGCCGATATCCGTCTCGGGTCAGCCGGGCAGTGCACCGTCCCCTCCGCCCCGCGACAGCAACAGCATCGCCACCACCCCCAGCAGACTGACCGCCGAGGTAGCGATCACCGCCTGGTGCCAGCCCTGAAAGAACCCGGCGCTGCCGGTCCCGGCGATCAGCACCGAAATCAGCGAGATACCGAGCGCGGACCCCAGATAGCGAGCCGTGTTGTTTGCGGCCGACCCCATCGCCGTGCGCTCCAGCGGCACGGTCTGCACCGCCTCATGACCGAGCGAGGCATTGAGAATCCCGTTGGACACGCCGGCCACCAGAAGCCCCGGCAACACGATGGCCCAGCCGCTGTCAGCGTCGGCAGCGATCAGCAGCGCCTGGCCGATGGCGCAGCCGAAGATCGACCAGATCACCCGCCCACGGGAGGACCACCAGGCCGGCAGGAACCGCGCGCAGAGCGCGGCAACCACCGTCACCCCGGACCAGGCGAGGATGACCACAGCCGCGGCCAGCGGCGACAGCCCCAGCCCGCGCACCAGCACCGTCGGCACCATCGACATCAGCGCCAGCACCCCGGCTCCGGAGGCGAAGGCGGCCAGCGTCGCGGCGACGAAGGCGGCATTGCCGAACAGCCGCAGTTCCAGGATCGGGTTGGCGCTGCGCCGCTCGAACCAGACGAAAAGCGCCAGAAACAGCACCGCCAGCGCGATCAGCCCGGTCACCATCCCGGAGGAGCCAACGCGCAGCTCCACCAGCGCCGACATGAGTGCCGACATCCCGACGATCAGCAGGGCCGAACCCGGCAGATCGACCCGCTGCCCGGCGCGCGGGCTCTCGGGCAGGCGGGCTGCCGCCAGCAGCGCCAGCAATGCCGAGACCGGCGCGATCAGAACGTGGATCGCGGCCCAGCCGGACAGCGACAGCAGACCGGAGGCCAGGATCGGCCCCGCCGCCACACCGGCCCCGAGCGAGGCCGCCCAGATCGCCGCCGCGTGCCGGCGCGCCTCGCCGTCGTAGATCTGCCCCAGGAGGCCCAGCCCGCAGGCCATGATCCCGGCACTGCCGAGCCCCTGCACCACGCGCATCACGATCAGCAGCGGTCCGTTGCCGGCCAGCGCCGCGCCGACCGAGGCCGCCGCCGTCAGCCACAGCCCGCCGACGAAGGTTCGGCGCCGGCCCAGCGTGTCGCCGAAGGCGCCGGCGGTCAGCAGCCCGCAGGCGGCACCGAGCGGCATGCCGCTCATCACCCAGGCCTGCTCCCCCGCGCCCAGTCCCAGCGTCGCCGTCATCGCATCGAGCGTGGTCAGCGGCGCGGTGAACACCACCAGCGCCAGCAGCGTGGCCAGCGCCACGATCACCAGCGGCATCTTCGGGGTCCCGGCCACGGGCATGGTCGCGCCGCTCATTGTTCGCCCTCCTGCGATCCTGCCCCGGTGTCGATCACCCGGTGGCGCATCCAGACGCAGCCCCGGTCCAGGGTTTCGACCGCGATCAGTGCCAGCCGCCGCGCCCGGGTCTCGCCCCGATGCTCATAGATCGCGGGCACACCGCCCTGCCCGTCCACCACCGGGTAGACCAGCGTGCTGGTCTCGTCGATCAGCCCTTCGGAAAGGAAGGCGCCGTTGATCTCGCCACCGCCTTCGAGGATCAGCCGCCCGACCCCGAAGGCCGCGCCGATCCGGGCCAGCAGGTCGGCCAGCGCCCCGGCACCGGTTCCCAGAAAGAACACCGAGACCCCGCGGCCCTTCAGCGTTTCCACATGCGCGGCGGCCACGGTCGGCCTCAGCACCATCACCAGGTGGGCGCCCTCGATCTCGCCGCTGTCGGGCAGCAGGCGACCGCGACGGTCGAGACAGATGCAAATGCCTGCGCCCGCGCCATGGCCCGGCGCGAGATGATCCCGACGCGGCCCGATGTCGTCGGCCGGTGCCGGTGGGACGGAGCGCAGATAATGGCTCTCCATCGTCGTGCGCCCGACGATCCAGCCATCCGCCTCCAGCCGCGCCGCCGCCGCGTCGTAGACCTCCAGCAGGCTCGCCTCGCTGCAGGGCCAGCGGTCGGTCAGAAGCCGTCCGTCGATGGAGGTGATCATATGGCAAACGATGCTGGGACGGGTCATGGAGGGGCTCACGCGAATTCGGAGGGACAGGCCACGCGGGGGGGACCCGCCGGGCTGCCTGTTACATAACCGTCCGGGGGTGGCGGCGTGTATGCCCGTTCTTTGTCTCGCAGAGATGAATGCTGCTCATGAATGCCGGCGGTGGCGGAGGGCTCAACCGGGCTCTGCCTGGTCCCGATCCAGTCCCATCAGGACCCAGCCAAGGCATTCATGAAGACCCCTCATCTGTATCATCGACCGGGGCCGGATTATCGCCGGCCGCTCCGGGCGCTAGCCTGACCGCATCGCTCAAAGGGAGAGACACCATGCGCCTTTCGACCGCCCTTTTGCCCGGCTTGCTCGTCCTCGCCTCGCCGCTGCTGGCCCAGATGATCAACGCGGACGTCACGATCCCGGAGGGCTATCGCGACGGGGATCATTACACGACGGTGACACGGGGCGGCATCACCGAAGAGATCTATACCAGCGCCGAGGCCATCGCCGCCGCCCGCGCCGGTCAGCCGTTTCCCGAAGGCACCCGGATCACCATGGACGATCTGCGCGACGGCGCCCTCTATCGCATTCTGGTGATGGAGAAACGGGCCGACTGGTCCGACCTCTCGGTGGCGGGCAGCTGGCAGTTCCGCGAATTCGCCCCGGACGGCAGCCCCGATCTCAGACAGGACGGCAGCCGCTGTCAGGCCTGCCACGCCTCGCAACAGCAGAGCGATTATGTCTTCACCCGCGACCGCATGATCGACTGACCCCGCCGCGCCCCGGCGACGCGGTGCGCGCGAAGACAGACGGAGGAGAGGCGCACAGCCCCTCCCCCCAAGCCGGCCGCCGCGTCACCGCGAGATGCGGATCATCCGGTCGTCCGAGACCCCGTCCCGGCGCGGCGAGCGGGTGGTGGTGATCGCGTAGATATGATCCCCCAGCACCAGCACATCGCGGATCCGGGCACCGAGATCGATCGCCCCCCGCTGAGAGCCGTCCGTGCCGATCCTCAACACCGAGCCGGCGCGCAGGCTCGCCAGCACCAGGTGATCGCCATCCCAGGCCAGACCGGAGGGGGCCCAGGTGCGCCCGCCGGAGTGGACCAGCGGCGCCCGCATCCCGTCCCGGGTCTCATCGCCCTCGATCAACGGCCAGCCATAATTGGCGCCCCGTTCGATCCGGTTCACCTCGTCATGACCGGACTGGCCGTGTTCGGCGGCATAGAGCTGCCCGTCCGCGTCCCAGGCCAGTCCCTGCGGGTTGCGATGGCCCAGCGACCAGACCGGAGAGCCCGGCCAGGGGTTGTCGGCCGGAACCGCGCCCTCCGGCGTCAGGCGCAGGATCTTGCCGGCGAGGCTCTGCAGGTCCTGCGGCCGCTCGCGGTTCTCGGTCCAGCCGGTGGTGACATAGAGCATGCCGTCCGGTCCGAAGGCCAGCCGTCCGCCGTTGTAGAGTGGATGGCCCGGGATCGCGTCGAGCAGGACTCGCGTTTCGCGCCAGCCCCCCCCGTCCAGTTCGATCTCGATCACCCGGTTACTGCGGGCCTCCGGCGTTCCCATGTGCTGATAGGCCACCGCGCGACGGCTCTCGGCGAAATCGGGCCGCAGCGCGAGGCCGAGCAGCCCACCGCCCTTGTCATTCAGGATCGGGGCGCTGGTCCGCACCGGCATGCGGGTGAAGCGCTGACCATCGAAGACACCGATCGTTCCGGCCTTTTCGGTGATATAGATCGCCTCCGCCGCCGCCTCGATATCCCAGGGATAGTCGAGCCCGTCGAGCAGCGTCTCCTGCGCCGCCGCCGCGGCAGGCAGGAGAAACCCGGCCACAGCCAGGCCGCGCAGCGCAAAGCCCGGCTTAATGCCCATGGTAGTCCGCATCGGTGACATGTTCGCCCCAGGTCACCGCCGAGCCGTCGACAACCGCCTGAATCGCGTAATGCGACATCGCGGTGGTATCGGTAGCACCATGCCAGTGTTCGACACCCGGCGGGCACCAGACCACGTCACCGGCCTGAATAACAATCTTCTCGCCGCCGCGTTCCTGCGTCCAGCCGGTGCCCGAGGTCACCACCAGCTGCTGCCCCGCCGGATGGGTATGCCACGCCGACCGGGCGCCGGGCAGAAAGGTAACATGACCGGCGCTGACATCGTTCATGTTCGGACCGAAGGCCATCGAGACATAGGCAGTGCCGGTAAAGGTTTCGGCGGCGCCGATCCGGCCAGCCTGTTCTGCCGCGCGGGTGACGGTCATCTGCTGCGCCGCGGCCGCGACGGGTGCGGCAGCCATGAGGGCAAGAATTGCGAAGGTCGGTTTCATCAGGTCGTCTCCATTGGTTGTGAGGCGGCCGCTTGGCCTTTGGCAGGGGGCGTTCCCCTGTTCCCGAACCTGAGATAGCCTCTGTCCACGGGTTTATAATAACGCCGAAACAGGATACGCTCATGAGGGTCTCTCATGAAAAGACGCGGGGCCAAACCCTACCGGCCGCTGGACGGGAGCCGACGTTCCCGGTTCGCCGCCCCACACGCCCCGCCATTCATGAAAGACGCTCATGGGTGCAAGAACCCTGCTGCCGATGATCCGCCGCGCGGGGTGGCATAGATGACGACCTGCCGGGGCGGTGATCGCGCCGGCCTTGTCCCCCTGCGGACACCGGCCAGCGCCACCACTATTGCGCGGCGGCAGCGACGGCAGAGGACAGGTGCAGTTTTCAAACGGAGCTGTGGCGCGCCGCATCGCGGCCCCGACCCGCAGCTTTTCAGACTCCAGGGAAGGAGACCACCATGACCGATAACATCACCGGCAAAGTCGTCGTCATCACCGGCGCCTCCAGCGGTATGGGCGAGGCAACCGCACGCGATCTCGCCGCCAGGGGCGCGCGGGTGGCGCTGGGTGCGCGGCGCGCCGACCGGCTCGAAACCATCGTGCAGGACATCCGCGCTGCCGGCGGCGAGGCCATCGCCGTCGCCACCGATGTCACCAAACTCGAAGACGTGCAGGCGCTGGTCGCCGCCGCCCGAGACACCTTCGGCCGGGTCGACGTGATCTTCAACAACGCCGGTCTGATGCCGCTGTCGCCGCTGGACAGCCTGCGGATCGACGAGTGGAACCAGATGATCGACGTCAACATGAAGGGCACGCTCTATGGCATTGCCGCGGTACTGCCGATCTTTCAGGAGCAGAAGTCCGGCCATGTGATCAACGTGTCGTCCGTCTACGGCCATAAGACCGTCGCCACCGGCGCGGTCTACTGCGCCACCAAACATGCCCTGCGCTCGCTGTCCGAGGGCCTGCGCCAGGAGGTGAAGGCCTATAACGTGCGCGTCACCGTGATCTCTCCCGGTGCGGTCGATACCGAGCTGACCCAGCATATCACCGAGCCCGGCCTCGGCGATCAGCTGCGCGAATTCGTCCCGCAGATCGCCGTGCCCGCCACTACCATGGCCGATATGGTCGCCTTCGCCATCTCTCAGCCGGCGAATGTGGATGTGAACGAGATTCTGTTCCGCCCGACCGTCCAGCCGGAGTAAGCCCGGCGGCCACCGCAGAGACATCGCCCTCCGGGATCGCCCGGGCTGAAACGATGTCCCCCGAAGACGACCGGGCTGCGCCTGACGTGGCCCGGCTCCGATCCGGTCTGACGATCGCGGGGGCCGAAGACAGACCCTCCGCTCAGGACATGGCCGTTTCCGGGTGGCGCGCCGCCCAGCCCAGCATCTTTTCGAACTGCCGCGCCGCGCGCAGCACCAGCGCCTCCTCATTCGGGCGGCCGATGATCTGCAGCCCCACCGGCAATCCGTGCACGAAACCGCAGGGCACGCTGGCGGCACAATAGCCGGCCATGTTCACCGGCAGCGTATAAGACACCAGCGCCGGGATCCGCAGCGTCAGATCGGTCGGATCGACCACGGGGGAAACGATGCCGATGGTCGGTGCCAGCAGCAGATCGGTGTCGGCGAAGACATCCTCCAAATGCCGGATGATTTGTGCCCGGCGCAACAGGGCGCGGGAATACTCCGTGCCGCTGACCCCGGCGGCCCAGTCGAACCGGCTGCGCGCATAGGGGGTGAGCTGTTCGCGCTTTTCCGGATCCTGCATCAGCGCCTCGCCCAGATTGGCCTGCCGATCGACGAAATCCAGCACCTTCCAGGCCTCGTCGATGCCGTCGGTCTCCAGCACCACCTCCCGCGGAGCAAGCCGCGCCCCGGCCTCCGTCACCCGGTTCGCCGCCGCCCGCACGGTGGCAACCACCTCAGGATCGGCGAACCCCTCGGCCACGGTATTGTGCCACCAGGCGGCGCGGACCCCGGCGATGCCCTCTTCCAGCGTGGCGAGGTAGTCGGGCGGTGCGTCCCGGCGGCAGAGCGGGTCCCCCTCCATCGGGCCGGCGATCACCTGCAGCAGCGTCGCAGCATCGCGCACGTCCCGCGCCATCGGCCCGATGGCAGAGAAGAACAGGGTCGAGCCGAAGCCGCCGTGGCGCGGCACCCGGCCCCGGCTCGGCAGCAACCCGAAGACCCCGCATTGCGCCGATGGCAGACGGATCGAGCCGCCGGCATCGCTGCCGATCGCCAGCGGCCCGAAGCCCGAGGCCAGCGCCGCCGCCGCGCCGCCGCTGGAGCCGCCGGCGGTGCGGCTCAGGTCCCAGGGGTTGCGGCACTCCGGCGCGACATAGCCGACAGTGCGCCAGTACATTCCGAATTCCGGGGTATTGGTCTTGCCAAGGATCACCCCGCCGGCGGCGCGGATCCGCGCGGCATAAATGCTGTCCTCCACCGGCACGTGATGCTCCAGCGTCCTGGAGCCGCCGGTGGTGCGCAGCCCCTTGGTGAAGAACTGATCCTTGATCGTCACCGGCACCCCCGCCAGCGGCCCCGGCGCCTCTCCGGCGGCGAGACCGGCATCGACGGCGCGAGCCTCCTCGATCGCCAGATCGTCGGCCAGGGTGATAAAGGAATGAATGGCACCGTCGCGCGCACGTATCCGCTCCAGCAACTGCCGGGTCACGCTCTCCGCCGTGCGCTTTCCCGCCAGGATCTCCGACCGCAACTGCCATGCCGGGCACCAGTGCATCTCTGTCATCGGGGGCTCTCCTGTCTTCGCCCGGCCTGCGCCGGTCCGGGGGGCGGTTCAGGCCCTATTGTGCGGCAGGGCCCGGCCATGGAACAATGGCCGCCGGGAGTAACAACCATAACCGGAATGGCATATCGTGGACTTGCAGCAGCTGCGCTACTTTCTGATCGTGGCAGACCATCTGAATCTGTCCCATGCGGCAGAGAGCATTGGGATTTCCCAGCCGGCCCTGTCCAAGGCGATGGCCCGGTTGCAGGCCCGCACCGGTGTCCGCCTCTATGCCCGCAACGGTCGCGGCATCGCGCTGACCGATGCCGGCCACGCGCTGCGACACCGCGCGGCAGAGATCCTCGATCGGGTCGAGGCGGCAGAGCTGGTGATGTCAGACATGCGTGCCGGGGTTGGCGGCCACGTCCGGCTGGGCGCCGGCCCGTCGTTCCTGGCCGGCAGTGTACCGGCCGCGCTCTCATCGCTGCAGGCAGAGGACCCGTCGCTGCGCTTCACCCTGCGCGAAGGCACCACACAGGAGCTCTATGACTGGGTGAAGACAAGGGAAATCGACTGCGCCCTGCTCGGCTGGATCAGATCGCCGGAGGCCCCGACCCGGGGCGATGCCGCGCTTGCCTTCAGCCGGTTGCTGGTCGACGATCTGGTCATCGTCACCCGCGCCGACCATCCGCTGCAGCTGTCGCCGCCGCGCCGCTTCGCCGATCTGTCGGCCTATGACTGGGTCTTGCCACGGATGAGCACCCGCCTGCATGGCGAGCTCGACCGCATCTATCGCGCCGCCCGCGCCGATCCGCCGGTGGCGCGGGTGCAGACCAGTTCGCTGTTCGCCACCTGCGCCATCCTGCGGCGCAGCGATCTGATGACGCTGCTGGCCCGCAGCGCACTGTCCGATCCGGAGATGGCGGGCCTGCGACCGCTGGAACAGGGCTGGCTGACCCTGCAGCGCGAGGCGTTCCTGGTCACCCAGCGCGATCTGCCGCTGCCACAGGCGACCGGGACGCTGATCCGGGCGATCCGCCAGCGCCTGGCCGATCCCGCCGGCGGCGCCTGATCCGCCCGCCGGCCGCCGCCGCTAAAGCGACGCGGCGGCGATGCCGGCGTCGCCGATATCCCCGGCCCAGACCCGCAGCAGCCCCAGCGTGCCCATGAACTCCTGCGCCAGCAGTAGATCGCTGGCGACGAGATCGGGGACGGCAACGGCGATCTGCGTCAGCGCCCCCCCTTTCGCCGCCGCGTTCATACTGCCGGCGCCGTGCCGCGAGGCATGGCTGAAGCGGACGTCGCGGCCCGGCGCGCAGATGTCGGAGAGATAAAGGTTGTAGGAGGTCGCCGCGGTCCGGGTCTGGACATGCAGCTGGCCGCTGTTGCCCATATGGGTGTTCAGCGCGCTGCGGATCCGGTTGTCGGCATCGGTGCCCCAGAGCAGGAAAACCACCTGCGCCACCCGGTCTTCGCTGGCATAGGTCAGCCCGCCGTTCAGCGCCAGGCTCACCGCCGAGGCCGGCGGCATATCCGCCGCCGCCACCGTCAGCACCTCCCCCGCCCGGGTCGCCGCCGCCGCCCCGGTGGGGATATAGCTCGACAGTGTCGGACCCGCCTCCAGCTGGGCGTTCCGCACCGTACCGGAGACGCTCAGGCTCAGGCTGCCGGCCGTGGCCGGGGCAAAACTCAGCCCCACCCGATGCGCTTCGCCCGCGCCGGTGCCCGCCAGCGGCCCCGCCGTTGCCGCGCCGGTCAACGACACGCTGCCGGTGCCGGTGAAGGACAGCGTATAGGTCTGCGCCGTTACCGCCACGTCCTGGCTGGCGAGCGTCGCGCTGTTGAGCAGCAGGTTGCTGCGGCCGGCGCTTTCCAGCAGCAGGCCGGCGGGCCGCCAGCCGCCGCCCTTCCAGACATGATGGCCAAGGCGCGGCACCCCCGCCGGGGCGATCTTCAGCGCCCCCTGCCCGTCGACATAGCTGGCGGCAGAGGCGCGGCCGAAGCTCAGCACATCGCCGAACGCCCGCGTCGCCCCGGCCCGGCGGTAGCGGCCGGAAACGAAATCCGCCACCAGCGCCGGCATCTGCCCGGCGGCGGCATAGCCCTGCCAGAGATCGCCCTGAACCGACCGATCCAGCACCCCGATCCCGATCATCGCCAACCTCCGCGCTGCCCCGGTCGTCCGGTCACCCGATACTGCATCCCTGCCCCCTCTTCGCGCTGATCCTGGCGTGAGCATAGCCAGGGCACGCCGGACGTTGCCCGCGCGCCCGGTTGACGCATTGACAGGGATCAGCCCTTGCGAAGGCTGCCGTTGCGGGCGCGGAAGGCGAGCCGCATCTGTTTCTCGATCTCGATCAGCGCGAAGAACACCACGCCGATCGCCACAATCAGCACCCCGTCGCGGAACGGCACCGCCTCGGTTCCGAAGACCCGCTGCAACGGCGGCAGATAGGTCACGGCGAATTGCGCCGCGGTCACCGTCAGCACCGAGGCCCAAACCATCGGCGTGCCCTTCACCGCCTGCCAGGTCAGCGAGGTGCCATAGATGTTACGGATGAAGAACAGATAGAAAATCTCCTGCACAACCAGCATGTTCATCGCCATGGTCCGCGACAACGCCTCGCTGTAGCCCTGATCGTGGGCATAGCTGTAGACACCGAAGACCGCGACCAAGCAGAGGAAGGAGACCAGCAGGATGGTCCAGACCAGATTGCCGGTCAGCAGCGGTTCGTCGCGCGGTCGCGGCGGCCGCCGCATGGTGCCCTCCTCCGACCGCTCAAAGGCCAGCGCGATGCCCAGCGTGATGGCGGTGATCAGGTTCACCCAGAGAATCTGCACCGCGGTGATCGGCAGCGGCATGCCGGCGAACAGCGCCACGATGATGGTGATCGCCTCGCCACCGTTGGTGGGCAGGGTCCAGCTGATCACCTTCTTGATGTTGTCGTAGACCGTCCGCCCCTCGCGCACCGCCGCGGCGATCGAGGCGAAATTGTCATCCGCCAGCACCAGTTCCGCCGCCTCCTTGGCCGCGGCGCTGCCCTTCTGCCCCATGGCGATCCCGGCATCGGCGCGTTTCAGCGCCGGCGCGTCGTTGACCCCGTCGCCGGTCATCGCCACGGTCAGACCGCGCGACTGCAGCGCCGCCACCAGCCGCAGCTTGTGCTTGGGCGAGGTGCGGGCGAAGATGTCGGTCTCGCTGGCGGCAGCGGCCAGATCGCTGTCGTCCATCGCCTCGATATCGGCGCCGGTCAGCACCCGGTCGCAGTTCTTCAGCCCGATCCGTTCACCGATGGCGCGGGCGGTGGCAGCGTGATCACCGGTGATCATCTTCACCCCGATGCCGGCGGCATGACAGTCCGCCACCGCGGCAATCGCCTCCTCGCGCGGCGGATCGATCAGCCCGATCAGCCCGATCAGCGTCAGCCGCCCTTTCAGGTTCGCCATGTCCAGCATGTCCTCGCCGGCCGCCGCCGGCGCCATTGCCACAGCGATCACCCTCTGGCCTTCGTTGGCGAGTTCCTCCACCTGGCGGAACCAGAAAGAGGTGTTGAGCGGGGCCCGCCGGTCACCCGGTTCCAGCTGATCACGGCAGAGCGCCAGAACCGCCTCCGGCGCGCCCTTGACATGCAGCGCGCGCGCGCCGTCCGGCGCCTGATGCAGCACCGCCATATAGCGATGCGCCGCGTCGAAGGGGATTTCATCGAGCCGCGCCCAGGCGGCAAAGGGATCGGCGCCATCGCGGGTGATCTTGCCGGCCAGCGCCATCAGCGCGCCTTCCATCGGATCGCCCTCGACCCGCCAGCCCTGATCGGCCTGCTGCAGCACCGCATCGTTGCAAAGGCCGGCGGCCGCGGCGAAATCCATCAGCACCGCGTGATCGGCAGGATTGGCATCGGCCTCGCGCCAGCGCACCGCCCCCTCCGGCGCATAACCGTTGCCGCCGACAGAAAAGACGTGATCCGCCGCCGCCAGCGAGGCCACCATCATCTCGTTCCGGGTCAGCGTCCCGGTCTTGTCGGAGCAGATCACCGAGACTGAGCCCAGCGTCTCGATCGCCGGCAGCCGCCGCACGATGGCGTTGCGCCCTGCCATCGCCCGCACCCCGACCGCCAGCGTGATGGTCAGAACCGCCGGCAGCCCTTCGGGGATGGCCGCCACCGACAGGCCCACCACCGCCATGAACAGGCCGCCGAAATCCATATGCATGACGAAATAGCCGTACCCGAGCAGACTGGCGCCCAGGATCAGGATGAACAGCGTCAGCCAGCGCGAGAAGACGTTCATCTGGTGCACCAGCGGCGTGGTCAGCACCTCGACCTCCTGCAGCATGCCGCTGATCCGGCCGATCTCGGTTCCCGCCCCGGTCGCGGTCACCACCCCCTGGGCGGTACCGGCAGCGACCAGCGTGCCGCTGAACAGCATCGAGTGGCGATCCCCCAACGCCGCGTCCTCTGCCACCGGCGCGGTGCCCTTGTCGACGGGGACGGATTCGCCGGTCAGCACCGCCTCCTCCGCCTTCAGCCCGCGGGCCGAGATCAGCCGAAGATCCGCCGGCACCCGGTCGCCGGCCTCGAGGATGACGATATCGCCCACCACCAGATCGGCGGCCTCCACCGTCTGGCGGCGTCCGTCGCGACGAACCGAGGAATGCGGCGCCAGCATGTCGCGGATCGCCTCCATCGCCTGTTCGGCGCGGCCCTCCTGGATAAAGCCGATCACCGCATTGGCCAGGACCACCGCCAGGATCACCCCGGTATCGACCCAATGCTGCAGCAGCCCGGTGACCAGCGCCGCCGCCAGCAGCACATAGATCAGCACGTTGTGGAACTGCAGCAGGAAGCGGACCAGCGCGCCCCGGCGCGGCGGCTCCGGCAGCAGATTCGGCCCATCGCGCCCGATCCGGCGCAGCGCCTCGGCCTGCGTCAGCCCCTCGGGCGTGGTCTCAAATGCGCTCAGACAGGTTTCGACCGGCTGGCTATGGGCGGAAATCTGCATCATGGTCCTCAGTGCCTCATGTCTTCGGGCCGCGCCGGACGCGACGAAATGCCCGCGCAGCCCCGGCAATTTCTGTCACAATAGTCACAGTTTCTTGCCGGCCCATGATCATGCCTCTGCACTGCGGCAATCTGGCACGGGTGGCCCCGCACTGCCGCCGGTTTGAGCGTCGCGCCTAGCGTCCGATCACGATATCGGCGCAGAGCCCGCCGAGCGTCTCGCTCTGGCCCAGACGCAGGGTGCCACCATGCGCCCGGGCGGCATCGGTGACGATCGCCAGCCCCAGCCCGACGCCGCTGCCGCGATCCTGATTGCGCGCCGGATCCAGCCGGGCGAAGGGTTTCATCGCCTCCGCCCGCTGATCGGCCGGGATGCCGGGACCGTCGTCCTCGACCCGGATGCGCAGGCTCTTGTCCGTCAGCAGCACCGAGACCTCGGCCCGGCTGCCGTAGCGGACCGCGTTGTCGATCAGGTTTTCCACCGCGCGCCGGATTGCCACCGCCCGCAGGGTCACCAACCCCGCCCCCTCGGTCCGGGTCAGCTCGACCGCCTTGCCCGCCCGCACCGCGTCTTCGACGATCTCGCGCACCAGCGCCACCGGATCGGTCGGCTCCGGTTCCGACAGCATGGCACCGCGGGAGAATTCAAGAAAGGTATCGACCAGCCGCTGCATCTCGTCAACGTCGCGCAACAGCGGCGCGGCCTCTTCATCGTCGATCATCGACAGCCCCAGCTTCAGCCGGGTCAGCGGCGTGCGCAGATCGTGGCTCACCCCCGACAGCATCAGGGTGCGCTGTTCGATCTGCCGTTCGATCCGCGCCCGCATGTCGAGAAAGGCGCTGCCCGCCGCCCGCACCTCGGTGGCGCCGCTGGGCCGGAACGGTTCCATCCGGCCGCGACCGAAGGCCTGGGCGGCATCCGCCAGCCGGGTGATCGGCCGCAGCTGGTTACGCATATAGATGAAGGCCACGATGGTCATCAGCAGCGCGAAGAACACCATGGTGACGATCAGCTGATGCGGCGTGCCCACCGTGACCTGACTGCGGTGAAACCCGACCTCCAGCGGCCCATGCACGGTGCTGACGAAGATCTGCACGGAGGAATCGGCATTGAACCGCACCGCCAGCGTCTCGGGCATCCAGCGGCGCATCAGCGACCGCACATGCATGCCGGAGAAATCGTACCAGCGCATGAAGTCCTCCGGCACCTCCTCCGGCTCGACGAAGCGCAACCGCATCTGCAACGCCGGCAGCGCCGGTTCCAGCGCCAGCAGCGCCGCCTGCCGGTCCGGCGCCTGATCGGCCTGGTCGATGACGAAGGCGATCTCCTGCTCCTTGTTGCGGGTCATCTGTTCGATGATCCCCTGCAGGTGATTCTGGATGAAGGCGACCGACACCACCAGCATCACGGCGATGACCGGCAGCAGCAGGATCAGCGCCGCCCGCGCATAGAGCCCGCGCGGCATATAGTGTTTGAGCCAGTCGAACGACATGCGCTAAGCCTAATGGGCAAGCTGCGGCGTGGAAACCGGATTCAGAAGGAAAGCCGCGGCAAAACAACCCGCTAGGGTCAGGACCGGCGAAACGCCGCCGGACTTGTCGCCCGATCATGCCGTCAACCCCGAGGATCGCCCGATGCTGCAGCCCCCCGATGATTTCGACCCCACCCATGGCGTGCCCGAGACCCTTTCGGACGGGCTGCGCCGGCTGGTGGCGCCGAATCCCTCGCCCATGACCTATCGCGGCACCAACACCTATCTGGTCGGCACCCGCGAGCTGGCGGTGATCGATCCCGGTCCGATGAGCGAGCCGCATCTGGAGGCGATTCTGGCCGCGCTGGAGCCGGGCCAGAGCATCAGCCACATCGTCGTCACCCATTCGCATTCCGACCATTCGCCGCTGGCCAGGCCGCTGGCCGAGCGCACCGGCGCCCGCATCCACGCCTTTGGCGGCCCTGAGGCCGGGCGCAGCGCGGTGATGGACAGGATCGCCGCCACCGGCCTCGCCGGCGGCGGCGAGGGGATCGACCACGGCTTCATTCCGGATGAACTCCTGCCCGATGGCGGCCTGATAGAGGGCGACGGCTGGGCGCTGGAGGTGATTCACACCCCCGGGCATCTCGGCAACCATATCGCCCTGGCCATGGGCGACATCTGTTTCACCGCCGATCACGTGATGGGCTGGGCGACCTCTCTGGTTTCGCCCCCGGATGGCGATCTGACCGATTTCATGGCCTCCTGCCGCCGCCTGCGCGACCGCAGCTGGTCGGTGTTCCACCCCGGCCACGGCGCCCCGATCGCCACCCCCGCCGCCCGGCTTGACTGGCTGATCGAACACCGCCTGGGGCGCGAGGCGCAGATCCTCGAGGCGCTGAGCGACGGGCCCGCCACAACCGCCCAGCTGACCCGGCGCGTCTATACCGATGTGAACCCGATGCTGCTGCCCGCCGCGGAACGCAACGTCTTTGCCCACCTCGTTGATCTGACAGGACAAAACCGCGTTGAGACCGGCGACGCCCTGGGCATCGAGGCGATGTTTTCCAGGCGCAGCTAGGCACCGAAGAACGAGGTCGCAGGCGGTGCAAGATTTTTCAAAAAACTGTCAAAACTCCTCTTGCACCCCCCAAACCCCATGGCTATACACCGCCACATGTTCCGGCGTAGCTCAGCGGTAGAGCAGTTGACTGTTAATCAATTGGTCGTAGGTTCGATCCCTACCGCCGGAGCCATAAAAAGCCCTCAAGTCGCAAAGGCTTGAGGGCTTTTTTGCATCTAACCGCTAAGCTTCATTTCCCATGGAAAACAGCGCTACGGCCGGTCAGTTTCGAAAGGGGCTTTCGGGCCAGATTGCGGCACTTTTCCCCTCCGGCGGCGCGGATGTTCCAGGGTCTTGGCCGATCAGAGCCGGTTGCGACCCGGCCCCAGCCCGCGCGCGTGGCGCGGGCTTTTCGATGACGGTGCCCTCATGCGAAGCGCGATGTGGGGAACAGGGAAAGCCGTTCCCTGCAGGACCCACCCCGCGAGCGATTATGCCCGATCCAGGCTCCCATGCCCGCCCCGGAGACCGGCCTCTGCCACCCCCTGCAGCAACAGGATGCAGCCGATCGCCAGCAGGATCAGCGTGATGATCAACCTGAAGCGATCGGCGTCGACATGCCGGACCAGGCGGGCGCCGGCCCAGCTGGAAGCCACCGCCAGCGGCAGGTACAGCGCGCTGACCGCCAGCGTTTCCCGGTTAAAGAGCCCCAGCGCCGCGAAGCTCGGCAATTTCATCAGGTTGACCGCGGCGAAAAAGATCACGCTGGTGCCGACATAGACCTCCTTGCGCAACCCTTTCGGCATCACGTAGATCTGAAAGGGCGGCGGCCCGGCATGGGCGATGGCGCTGGTGAAGCCGCTGGCTGCCCCGGCCAGACCCCCCAGAAGCCGATCATAGCGGGGAGCGCTTGCCGCCCCGGGCAGCCGCCGGACAAGCCCGAGGAGCTGCCAGCCCGCGAAGATCACGGAGACCGCCCCCAGCACCACTTTGACGCCCCATTCGGGCACGCTGGTTGCCAGCACATAGGCGGCGAGCACCCCGATCAATCCGCCGGGAATCATCACGCGCAGGAGCCGCGGGCAGAAACTGCGCCGATAGAGAAAGACCGCCACGGGATCCTGGATCAGCATGATCGGCAGCATCAGACCCGCGGCGGTGAGAGGGTCGGTAAAGGCGGCCACCAGCGGCGTGCTGGCCATGCCGATACCGGCAAATCCCCCCTTGGAAAGACCGAGGATGATAACCGCGATCGCCATCACCACGTAGAATACCGGATCCGTCATGCTGCCCTCCTCCCGGCCCGGCCGGGCCAGAGTATGCCCCACCCCCGCGCAGCGCGCGCGGGCCAGTCCCCCCGCTGATTTCATATGGATAATCTATTCGTCAATAACAAATATGATGAATGGCACCGACCACCCCCATCATGATACGACATTCCGGAGGTGGTGCCGCCGCTCATCGGCGGCGGATCTCGTTTGGAATGCCGGAAGGCCGACAAAATGCCATCGCCATCCGTAACGCCGTGGCGGCTTTTCCCCTGCCGGTGTAATTAGACGGTGTATCACGCGGCAGAATCTGGCTAACCTTTCTGCTCATCACAAATTCCGGAGGGAGCCACATATTGGTCTGCCCTCCGGCGGAAGGCAGAAAGGACGGCCCCCATGCGCCAGGGAGCACGCGGCATCCAGTCGATCGAGGTGAGCGGCAGAATCCTGCGCGCCCTGGCCCAGACCTGCGGCCCGATGATGCTCAAGGACCTGGCCCAGGCCGCCGACCTCGCCCCGGCGCAGTGTCACGCCTATCTGACCAGCCTGCGGCATGTCGGGCTGGTGCGCCAGGATCCGGCCACAGGCCATTACCGCACCGGCGCCTTCGCCCTGCGGCTGGGCATCGGCTGGATGAAAAGCACACCCCAGGCCGCGGCGGCCGTGCGGGAGCTGAAGGCGCTGACCGAGGAATTCGGCGTGATGTCGCTCCTCGCGGTCTGGGGCGCTGCGGGGCCGACGATCATCCATTTCAACGCCGGGGTGACGCAGACCGCGCTGAACATCCGCCAGGGCACGCTGTTCTCGGTCACCGGCACCGCCACCGGCCGGGTCTTCGCCGCCTTCGGCACCACGCCGGAAATCGAACAGCATATCGACGCCGATCTGGACAAGTCGCGACAGCGCAGCGGTATCGGCAGCATCCTGACCCGGGCCGATTTCGACCGGCAACGCGACACCACCCGCGCCCGGGGGTTCGCCACCGCCGAGGGCGGGCCGGTGCCCGGCCTGAACGCCGTCGCTGCGCCGATCTTCGGCTGCGACGGGCAGATGCGCTTTGTCGGCACGCTGATCGGGCCGACCGACGAACTCAACGTCGGGGAAGAGGCCGCAGAGGTCCGGCGGCTGCTGGCCGTGACCGGCTCCCTTTCCGCCCGCGGCGCGGAGGTTGCGGGCTCCCCCTCCCAGACCTATGCCGGAAGCATCGCCCCGGCCGACAGAGAGGTGGGATGACATGACCGCCCGGATCACCCAAAAGCCCGCCGCGCCGAAATCCGCCGCGTCGAAACCGGAGGGACGCGGTGTCCAGTCGATCGAGACCGGGGCCCGCCTGCTCACCGCGCTGGTCGACGAAGGCGAACCAATGGCGCTGAAGGATCTTGCGCAGATCGCCGGCCTCGCCCCGGCGCAGGCGCATGCCTATCTGGTCAGCTACCGCAAGACCGATCTGGTGGAACAGGATCCCGAGACCGGACGCTACCGGCTGGGGCGCTTCGCCCTCGACCTCGGCATCGCCAGCATGCGCACCACCGATCCGATGCGACTGGCCAGCGAAACCGCGGTGGCGCTGTCCGAACGCACCGCGCTGCATGTGGCGCTGGTGGTCTGGGGCACCTTCGGCCCCACGGTGGTCGAAGTTCAGGAAAGCGGCAGCCAGCTCAACATGAACACCCGGCCCGGCACGGTCTATTCCCTGACCGGCACGTCCAGCGGCCGGGTCTTCACCGCCTTTCTGCCGGAGGCCACGATCAAGGAGGCGCTGGCGCGCGAGAAACGCGAACGGGCCGACAGCGGCCGCGTCGGCACCTATCGCTTCATGTCCCGCAAGGAGATCGACCAGATCCGCAGCGCCGGCTGGGCGATGGCAGAGAATCCGCCGGTTCCCGGGATCACCGCCTATGCCGCGCCGGTGTTCGATCACGCCGGGCAGATGGTCATGACGGTGACGATCATCGGTCATGACCACTATCTGCGCGACCGCGCCGAGAGGGAGTTCATCCCCGCCCTGCTGGAGGCGACCCGGCAGCTGTCCGGCGAGCTGGGCTACAGCGCCGGGACCTGAGCCGGGTCGCCCGCCGGATCAGGCGATCTGCCGGGTCTCAACGAAGAACGGGGTGATTTCATCCAGGAAATCCAGCGCATGCTGCTGGGTCCGGGTAACGATATCGCTGGCATAGAGCTGCGCCGCCGTCTCCTTGTCGCGGAACCAGAATTCCACGATCCCGTCCACCGGCACCGCGTCGTACTCCGCGCTCTCGGTGCGCGAGCCGTGATAACGGTCGACGACGAGGTTCTGCACATAGCCCAGCACATCGGGCCACTGCCTCACCCAATCGGCATGAACCTTCAGCCATTCGTGGCGGAACTCCGCCTCAGACACCCCGGGCAGCCGCTTCAGCAGTGTCATCCGCTTCACGAAGGGCCCCTCGCCCAGCTCGACCGGCACCACCACGTGTTTCTCGCAGGCAAGCAGATGGACATCGCCCAGAAAGTCTTCCTCGTCCTTATGCGCGGCACCGAAGGCAGGGGTGGCCACCGCCGTCATCATCGCCTCAAGATCGTCGAAATGCAGCTCCGACATCCCATCCAGATCCCAGGGGCCGCGGGCATGGTCGATGCCGAACTGTTCCTTGTCCACAACCCGGTGCTGAAAATAAGCCCTGAGCCCAGGGAACTGCGCCGCCAGCGGCCCGTGCGCCGCCTGCCAGTGCCGGTCGAAGGCCTCCGGCGTCAGCTTCGGGTTTCGCTGCAGCAGGCCGAACCGTGCAATCATCTTGTCTCTCCTCCTGTTTCGGCGGGAAAGGCCCGCCACCTATTCCTGTTCGGCGATCAGCCGACGCAGCACCGGTTCGCGCTTGTCCAGCCAGGCGGCATGCCGCTCCGGCCAGAGGGTATAGCCCGCCTCCCCGGTCAGCGCCCGCCGCGCCGCCGCCGGCCAATAGGGGTCCTGCAACGCCGCGCGCCCGATCGCCACCAGATCGGCCTGCCCCCGGGCGACGATCTCCTCGGCCTGCGCCGGGCTGGTGATCAGCCCGACCGCCTGCGTCGGCACCCCGACCTCGGCCCGCACCCGGGCGGCGAAGGGCACCTGAAATCCGAAGCCGCGCGGCACGTTGCTGCGCCGGGTCTCCTCCGACAGCCCGCCGGAGGAGCAATCGATCACATCGACCCCAACCGCCTTGAGCCGCGCTGCCAGCACCACGGTGTCATCCATGCCCCAGCCGCCTTCGGCCCCGTCGACGCAGGACAGCCGGGCGAACAGCGGCTTGTCCGCCGGCCAGACCGCCCGCACCGCCGCTGCGATCTCCACCGCCAGCCGCATCCGGTTCTCCAGCGTGCCGCCATAGGCGTCCTGCCGCTGGTTGGCGATGGGTGACAGAAAGCTCGCCACCAGATAGCCGTGACCGTAGTGCAGCTCGATGGCGTCCATGTCGGCGGCATCCGCCCGGCGGGCCGCGTCGACATGCTGCGCGACGATCTCCGCGATCTCATCCGCGCTCAGCGCCTGCGGCACGCCCCATTCGGGCCCGGCGGCGATGGCGCTCGGCCCGACCCGGCGCCAGGCGATCCCGGCGGCCTCGATCTCCGCCGCGCTCAGCGCCTGACCGCCGTGCCAGAGCGGCTGGGAAAATGCCTTGCGGCCGGAATGGGCGATCTGCACCCCCATCAGCCCGCCATTGGCATGAGCGAAATCGGCCAGCCTCTTCAGACCGGGAATATGATCGTCCGACCAGATCCCCAGATCGTCGATGCCGACCCGGGAGTCGGAGGCGATCGCGGTGCTTTCGGTGAACACCAGCCCGGCGCCACCCAAGACGAACTTGCCGTAGTGAACCAGATGCCAGTCGGTCGCATGGCCGTTCCGGCCCGCATGCTGACACATCGGCGAGATCACCACCCGGTTCCTGAGCGTCCGCCCCCGCAGCGTAAGGGGGGTGAAAAGTGTCGCTGTGGCGGTCTCGCCCATGGCCTGTTCCTTCTGCTCATGCGCGCGCAGGCCCGATCCGCCCCGGCGCGCCGTGTCGGGCCACCATGCCAATCCCGGCCGGGGTTTCCTGTCGCAAGCGGTGAGGACAGACCCACGACCCCCCGCTGTGGCCGGATGGAGCGCGCAAATCCGAGGAGGGGAACACATGAAAATCGCAATCATCGGGGCGGCCGGAAACGTCGGGCGGCGGCTGGTGGCCGAAGCGCTGTCGCGCCGGCACGAGGTCACCGCCATCGGCCGCACCCGCACCCGGCTGGAGGAGCTGGCCAATGTCACCGTCAGGATCGCGACCATCGGCGACCCCGACGCGCTGGCCGAGGCTCTGGCAGGCCAGGACGCGGTGATCAGCACGGTGCGTTTCGTCGACTACGATCCGCAGAACCTGCTGAGCGCGCTGCGCAAGGCCGGCGCGCCCCGGCTGCTGGTGGTCGGCGGCGCCGGTTCGCTGACCTCGCCCGCCGGCGGGCTGGTGATGGACGGACCGAATTTCCCCGAAGCCGCCCTGCCCGAGGCCCGTGCCGGCGGCAAGATGCTCGAGGCGCTGCGCGGCACAGAGGACCTCGACTGGAGCTTCCTGTCGCCCTCGGCGATCTTTACAGCCGGCGCGCGCACCGGAGAGTTTCGGCTCGGCCAGGACGATCTGCTGATCGATGACGGCGGCAAGAGCCATATCTCCTACGAGGATCTCGCCGTCGCGATGCTGGACGAGGTCGAGGATGGCCGCCATTCCCGGATGCGGTTCACCGTCGGCTACTGAAGCCGCCGCGGAGAGCGACAGCGCGCTCAGCGCGCTGTATATCCGCCATCCGCCCCCAACACCGCGCCGGTCATGAAGCTGGCCCGGTCGCTCAGCAGGAAACAGATCGCCTCGGCGATTTCCGCCGGCCGCGCCAGCCGCTGCATCGGGTGACGGTCGGCGATAGCGCGCCGCTCCGCATCGTCGCGGCCAGAGAGGATCGGCGTATCGACATAGCCCGGCGCGATCGCGTTCACCCGGATGCCCTGCGTCGCATAGTCCAGCGCGGCACTCCGCGTCAGCCCCACCACGCCATGTTTGGCAGCGGCATATCCGGCGCGGCCCTCGGCGGCGACGACCCCGAGGATCGAAGACATGTTGACGATGCTGCCGCCACCCGCGGCCAGCAGCGCCGGGATCTCCGCCCGCAGGCAATGAAAGACACCGGTCAGGTTAACGCTGAGCTGACGCGCCCATTCGTCGAGCGGGATATCGGCCAGCGCGCAATAGGGTGTGACCACGCCGGCGTTGTTCACGCAGCCATCCAGCCGACCGAACCGCTCCAACGTGGCCGCGATCGCTGCCGTCACCCCGGCGGCATCGCTCACATCCAGCCACAGCGCCGCCGCCTGCCCACCAGCGCCGCGCAGATCGGCCGCCAACGCCTCCGCCGCGCCACCATCGAGATCCGCGATCATCACCCGCGCCCCGCGACCGGCCAGCAAACGCGCCGTCTCCGCCCCGATGCCCGAGGCGCCGCCGGTCACGAAAACCACCCTGCCCGCGAATTCCTGTCTGTCCTCCGGCATCCCTGTCCCTCCCGCATGGTTTTTCCGATCCGGCGATCATCGGGCAGAGCCCGTTGCGCCGCTGTCGCCACAGCTCAGGACAGCGGCTGGCAATTCCAGACAAGACCTCTGGCAAGCGGATGCAAGCACGGGCCGGCGCCACGGCCTATCCTCATCCCCAAGGACCGGGCCCAGACCCCGCGTCCCGGACCAGGGAGGACGACACGATGATCTTTTCGCGAATTGATATGGCCGAGGCCCGCGCCGATACCGCCATTGCCGATCTGTGCGAGATCGTTCAGGCGGTGGGAACCGATCGCTTCGACGACATGCTCGACAGCCTGTTGCGCAGCCGCTTCGCCATCGCCGAGGTCTTCGCCGCCCGTTACCCGCGCAACGCGCGCGGCCGTCCGGTCCTCATCAGCAGCAGCGACGACGCTGCCGCCCGGTCGCGGGCCGAGGACTATTGCGCCAGTTTCTTCGGCGACGATCCGCTGTTCGACATGCTCGACACCGACACGCCCGACGGGTTCTACGCCATCCAGGTCGCGGCAGAAAGCGTGCGCGCGCCGCGCTTCCGCTCCGCCTGCTTCACCCGGCCGGGTTATTGCGAAAACCTGACCCTCGTGCGCAAGGAAGGCGACACGCTGCTGCTGCTGAAGCTGTTCGCCCGGACGGCCAACGGCCCCTTCAGCCCGGCGCAGGTCAGCGAGCTGAGCCAGCTCGGTACGTTGCTTCTGCCCCTGCTGCTGCTGCACACCCGCCTGTCGGGAGAGGAACACCGGTTCCGCCAGGTCAGCGCCGAGGAGATGGAGGACTGCGTGTCCTGGGCTTTCCCGGAACTGACCCGTCGCGAGGTGGCGGTCTGCGCCCGGTCGATCCTGGGGGTGACGGCAGAGGGGATCGCGCTCGACCTCGGGATCAAGCAAACCAGCGTGCTGACCTATCGCCGCCGTGCCTATGCCCGGCTGAACGTCAGCTCGATCAATCAGCTCTCCTCGATGCTGATCCAATCCTCCGCCGCACGCAAACTGGCACTGGCGTCGTAAGACGCCAGCCCGGGGGAAGTGCCGCGCCGCGGTCTCAGTTCTTTTTCAGAAGGCTGCTCGGCAACACGCCGAACTTGCGGGAAAACGCCCGGCTGAAATGGGCGACATCCTTGAACCCGAAGCTGAAGGCAGCCTCGGTCACATTCTGCACCCGCGCCCGCAGCAGCGCGTCATGCGCCAGCTCCAGACGCCGGTCCCAGACCCAGCGCATCGGTGTCGTGCCGCCGGTGGCGAAGGCCCGGTTCAGCGTCCGTGGCGATACCCCGCTCGCCTCCGCCAGACGGTCGAGGTTCAGGTCGGTATCGTCGATATTGCGGTTCACGAACTCCGCCAGCCGATCCATCAGCGCCCTGGCATGGCGCTGCTCCACCGGCGCCGGCTCCGGCCCGACGGTGGAGACCACGTCCAGCGTCGCCCCCACCAGCTGCTCGGTGTTCAGCGTCTGCCGCGTCACCGCGCCGGTGCAGAGCTTTTCGATCATGGTCAGCGCCAACAGGCTGTTCACATTGTCCTGCCTCAGCACGATCGGCGATTTGCTGTTCACGATCGCCGGGCAATGCCGCTCCATCAGCTCCGGCGTCACCCAAAGCGCCATGGCCAGGTATTTCTGCGGGATTTCCAGCTCGAACGGCGTGCCATGGCGATAGACCAGCGCCTCACCGTGGCGGGCCAGGCAACGATCTTCGCCCTGGGTCAGCCGCAGCTCGCCGCGTTGCGCCATCAGAAACATGTAGCCGTCGAACTGATCGCGCTGGATGTAATGCGAGTCCCGCGCGAACCATCCGGCCGACGACTGGATGCGCGACATCCGCGCCTGCCCCAGCGAGACCGAGCTCAGTTCACCACGGAACTGCCTGTCCTCGCCCGGCACGTATTGGGTTCGCGAAAACGTGGCGCAAACGATCTCGTGCCAGGTATCGACATCGTCCATCCGGACATAGCTGACCTCCGGCTGGGATATACGGGCCGTCATCGTTTGCATTTGCGCCTCCACCTCTCCCAATAACTAATACATTAACAATAGACGAATTCCAAGATCTTCCATCCTGGCACCGTCTCGGGCCCCTCCGCTCACCTGCTCCGCGCCCGCACGATCCTGAAAAAACCATGAATTGCATCATGTTGGACGCATCTTTTCGCCCGAAGCTTTCACCGGGAGCTTTGTCATCGGCTGGGGGGACAGACCTGACGGCCTCTCCTGAGCAAACTGCAGATCGAACGGAATGACCCGCGCGCCCGGACGATTCTCTGCACCTCCGGGAGGCGCGCGCCAGCAAGCACAGTATCGACAAAGGTGAGAAGCCAATGAACAAGAATGAGTTTGACGTCATCGTTGCCGGGTCCGGTGCCGGTGGGCTGTCGAGCGCCATCGTCGCCGCCGACGAGGGCCTCTCCGTGCTCGTGATCGAGAAGTCCGACAAGTTCGGTGGCACCACGTCCCGCTCGGGCGGATGGATCTGGATCCCCAACAACAGCCACGCCAAGCGCGAGGGGCTGGAGGATTCCTTCGACAAGGCCCGCACCTATATCGAGGCCGAGGCCGGCAACCAGTTCGACGCAACCCGGGTCGATGCCTTCCTCAACAGCGGGCCGAAGATGCTCGACTGGTTCGACCGCAACACCGATGTCAAATTCACCCTGGGCAGCTATTTCCCCGACTACCACCCCTATCAGCCGGGCGGGATGGATGGCGGCCGTTCGCTGAACGCCGATCCGGTGAACCTCGCCACCCTCGGCAAGAACGCCGACCGGCTGGCGCCGCCGATCCCCGAGGCGACCTTCATGGGCATGATGGTCGGCTCCAACCGCGAATTGAAGCACTTCTTCGAGGCCACCCGCTCGGTCAAATCCTTCGGCTATGTCGGCGCGCTGCTGGCCCGCTACGGGTATGAGAAGGTTCGCTACGGCAAGACGATGCGGCTGACCAACGGCGCCGCGCTGGTGGCGCGGCTGGCCAAATCGGCCTTCGACCGCGGGGTCGAGATCCGGACCAGCACGCCGCTCAAGGACCTGATCCTAGAAAACGGGCGCGTCACCGGCGTCGTCGTCGATGGCCCCTCGGGCCAGCAGACGCTGAAGGCGCGCAAGGGCGTGGTGCTGGCCACCGGCGGCTTCCCCTTCGACATGGAGATGCGCAAGAAGCTCTACAGTCACGCCCCGACCGGCAGCGGCCATTATTCCCCCGCCAACCCCGACAATACCGGCGACGCGATGCGGATCACCGCCGATCTCGATGCGGCGATCTCTGACGGCTACAAGCAGCCGGCCGCCTGGGTGCCGATTTCGCTGGTGCCGCGCAAGGACGGCAGTTATGGCACCTTCCCGCATTTCGTCGACCGCGGCAAACCCGGTGTCATCGCAGTGATGCGCAATGGCCGGCGCTTCGTCAACGAGGCGAATTCCTATCACGATTACGGCTCCGGGCTGATCGCCGCCCACGATGGCGTCGGCGAGGCGGAATCCTGGCTGATCATCGACCACCCGACCCTGCGGCTCTACGGGCTGGGCTTCGTCAAACCCTATCCGATCCCGCTGCAGCCAGCGCTGCGCTCGGGCTATCTCAAGCGCGGCAAGACCCTGCGCGAACTCGCCGCCGCCACCGGTATCGACCCCGACGGGCTGGAGAAGACCGTGACGGATTTCAACCGTCACGCTCGCGAGACCGGCGAGGATCCGGAATTCGGTCGCGGCACCACCGCCTACAACCGCTATCTCGGCGATCCCGATCACAAGCCCAATCCCTGCGTGAAGCCGATCGAGAACGGGCCGTTCTACGCCATCCGCGTGGTGCTGGGCGATCTGGGCAGCTTCGTCGGCCATCGCACCGATGCCTCGGCCCGCGTGCTCAACAGCCACAACGACCCGATCCCCGGGCTCTATGCGGTCGGCAACGATGCCGCCAGCCTCTTCGGCGGCAACTATTCCGGCGGCGGCATCACACTGGGCCCGGCGATGACCTTCGGCTATATCGCCGGCCGGCATCTGGCGGGGATCAGCGAGGGGGCGGCCGCCTGAGCGCGGTGCCCCGATCCAGGAAAGGGACGTCCATGATCAAACGTTGCACATTGCTGCGCCGGCGCGAGGACGTCCCCGTGCCGGCCTTCCGCGACCACTGGTCCAGCATCCACGCCGATATCGCCGCCGGCTTTGACGGGCTGGACCGGTACAACCAGAACCATGTCACCCGGGTCTGCTGGCAGTTCGGCCCGCCCCGGTTCCAGGTCGACGGCATTGTCGAACTGTGGTTCGGCTCGCAGGCAGATGTCGACCGCGCCGCGCAGTCCGACACCACCAGGGCCCTGATCGTGGATGAGCCCAACTTCCTCTCCGGCCTCACCGCCCTGGTGGTGGGGGAAGCCGACTGTCCGCAGGCGGCAGCGGCAGAGGCGGCGAAATACATGGTCCTGGCGCGCAGCACCGCCCCGGTCCGGCTGGAGGCCGCGCTGGTGGCCCATTGCGCCGCCCTGACGGCAGCGGGCACCGCGATCACGCTGAGCATCGATCCGCTGACACCGGGCTTCACCCGCGAGACCCTGTGGTCAGAGCCCCAGCCCCCGACCCTGCTGATCTCGATCCGCACCGCCGATCCGCGCCTCGTCTCGGAAACATCGGCACTGCGCGGGATCATCAACGATCACGCCGAGGCGGCGCTGGCGGTCGCAGTCGACGAGCTTCGCATCGTCTGAGCCCCGACGTCTGGGCCCGCACGCCGCGGGCAAATCCACATAGACCCCAAAAAAAGGCGCCCCGCACCGGGGCGCCTGCAGAGCCGTCATGGCCCTCTCTTCCTTACATCGACAGGAACCCGCCATCGACCGGCAGCATCACGCCGGTGACGTAGGACGACTGCGCCGAAACCAGGAACAGCGCCGGGCCAACCAGCTCTTCGGGTTCACCGAAGCGACCGAAGGGGATGTGTTCATAGTATTTCTTAACCGTCTCCGGGTTCGATCGGGTCGGCAGCGTCATCGGCGTGGCGATCACCCCCGGCGCGATGCCGTTGACCCGGATGCCGAAGGGCGCCAGTTCTGCCGCCAGCGTCTGGGTCATCAGCAGGACGCTGCCCTTGGACATGCCGTACCCAACCCCGCCGGTGGTGGAGCGGAAGCTGGCGATCGACCCGAGGTTCACCACCCGGCCGCGCGTCTGCTTCAGCTGCGGCAGGAACGCCTTGACCATCTGCACCGAACCCATCGCGTTGACCGAAAGCTGGGCCTCGACCGAGGCGACGAAACCATCGTCGTCGGTCAGAACCCGGCGCACGATGCCGGCGTTGTTGATCAGGATCGAAGCCGGGCCGACCTCGCGCGCGACAGACTCGGCCAGCGCGTCGCAATCCGCCATCGTCGAAACATCGCCGGTCATGCCGACGATATCGCCGCCCTCGGCGCGGATCGCCTCGACCGTTGGCGCCAGCGCCTCGGCATCGCGGTCGGTCGCCACCACCCGCGCCCCGCAGAGCGCAAGACCGCGGGCGATCGCCGCGCCGTTGCCCATGGCGGCGCCGGTGACCACGGCGATATCCGATTTCAACATCCCCTTGAATTGCCCGATATCGAGCCTGCTGTCGGGCTGGGCGTCCTCTGCCATGATCGTTCTCCTTCTGCAGCTGGACTTTAGCGTAAAATGCCCCGCCATTCGCAACACCGAACGGCGGGGCCCTGGGAGCGGCCCCGCGCGGGGGCCGGATCAGACCTTACTGGGCAAGCTTGCTCATCAGGTGTTCCCGGATCAGCGCCGCCACGGCGGCATCGTCGGTCCGGTCGATCTCGTCGAGCCGTGCGCTCCAGGTCTTCTGCAGCTCGGCATATTCGTCGAAGATCTCCTGCGCATGCGGCACGTTGGTGGCGTTGCTGACCAGATTGGCGATGAACTCTGCCTTGAAGCCGTCGATATGCTCTTCCAGACCGGCGCTGGCATCATGCAGGCTGATGTTCTTCGCCTTGGCGTCGTCGAAGGCCGCGGTCACCGACTGGTCGAATTCGAGCTGGGTGCGGGCCAGCGCCAGCGCCATCTCGTCCTTCAGCAGCGCGCGCTCCTCGTCCGAGAACCGGCCCCAGCTGTCCTTGTTGAACACCCAGTTGGCCCCGGTCACCACCCCCAGCGGCACCACGGTCATATCGGTCACCACTTCGTTGAAGGAGGCGGTGATCATATTGGTGGGGTCGGCCAGGATACAGTCGAGCGAGCCGCGCTGCATGCCACTGTAGGCATCGCCGATCGGCACCGAAACCGCGGTGGCCCCCAGCGAATCCGCCAGCCCGGTGAAGGCGGCGCCGGCGGTGCGCATCCGCTTGCCCTTGGCTTCCTCCGTCGTCGTCACCTCGGTGTTGCACATCATGTTGTAGACCGGGGTCGAGAAGGCGCCGGTGAAGACGACGTTGAACTTGGCCCATTCCGCCTGCGCGTCCGGGTTGGTGAAGTTCAGCTCGCTATAAGCCAGCGCCACGGCGAGCGAGTCGTCGGCGACGAAGCTGGCGCTGTTCAGGAATGCCTGGATCGGCAGTTCCGCCGGGGTGTAGGACGGGTAGACGAAGCCGACATCAGCCACCCCGTCGCGCATGCCGTTGATCGTGGTTTTCGCCGGCAGCAGCGACCCACCATAGTGGATATCGAATTTCATCTTGCCGCCGGTGGCCTCGCGCACCCGGTCGAACATGCCGGCATAGGCATTCTTGGCCTGCGGATAGGTGGCCGGCAGATAGATGCTGGCCTGATAGGTGGCCGCCGCCGCCGCGCCGGCCCAGACCGTCATGGCCATGGTCGCCGCGAGAGAGAGTGTCTTGACCTTCATTTCGTGTCTCCTCCAATGAAAGTAAGGGGTCAGTATCGTGTCAGTGCGTGAGGCCGGGCAGCCACAGCGACAGGATCGGGAATGCGATGATGAGCGCCAGCGTCAGGATGTCGGACAGCAGGAAGCCGAAGGTGCCGCGAAAGACCTGGCCCAGCGTGACCTGATCTCCCATCGCGCCCTTGACGACGAAGATGTTCAGCCCCATCGGCGGCGTCACCATTCCCATCTCCAGCAGCTTGACGGTGATCACCGCGAACCAGACCAGATCGATCGAATAGTGTTCCAGCACCGGCGCCAGCACCGGCAGGGTCAGAAGCATGATCGACACCGGCTCCAGAAAGCAGCCCATCACCAGATAGAGGACCGAGATCGCCAGGATCACGCCCAGCTGGCTGTGGATGTGCATCGCCACCAGGTCCGAGAAATAGCTTGCCAGACCGGTCAGCCCGAGAAGCCGCTGGAACAGTGCCGCGCCCACCACGATGATGAAGATCGAGGCGGTGCCGGTCGCGGTCCGCTTCAGCGCGTCGCGGAACCCTTCGAGGGTGAAGGACCGGCGCACGATGGCCAGCAGGATCGTCAGCGCCGCGCCGATAGCGCCTGCCTCGGTCGGGGTGAACAGCCCGACGAAGATGCCGCCGATGACGCAGAGGATGATCAGCGGCAGCGGCCAGACGTCACGGAAGGCCTCGCGCTTTTCCTCGGCCGAAATCTCTTCGCGCACCCGCGGCGCCAGCGACGGCTGCAGCGTCACCCGGATGGTGATATAGAGGATGAAGACCACGGCCGAGAGCACGCCGGGGATCAGCCCCGCCAGGAACAGCTGGTTGATCGATTCCGACATGGTGATGCCGAAGACGATCATCAGGACCGAGGGCGGGATCAGCGCGCCGAGCGTGCCGGCCGCCGCCACCGAACCGGTGGCCAGCCCGGGATGGTATTTCGCCTTCAGCATCTCCGGCACCGCGGTGCGCGAGAACGCGGCCGCCGTGGCGACGCTGGACCCGCTAGCCGACGCGAAGAGCGCGGCCGAGATCACCGTCGCCGAGGCCAGCCCCCCGGGCAGCCAGCCCAGGGTGATCCGGGCGGATTTGAACAGGTTCTTCGTCAGCTCCGACGAGGCGGCGATATAGCCCATCAGCAGGAACATCGGGATCGCCGACAGGTTCCAGTCGCCGACCATTTCGAACGGCACCGCCTTGAGAACGCCGAGCCCCGCGTTCAGGCTGATCGAGGCCCAGATGCCGCCAAAGGCGACCGCCCCCATCGCGATGCCCACCGGGACCCGGATGGCCACCAGCAGCAGCACGATTCCAACGCTGATTGCGCCGATGAGTTCGCGTTCGGTCATTTCAGAAAGATCCCGCAGTATGATGATCAGAAGGTTTCTGGCCGGTGACGAGCATGCGGATCGCGATGATCAGCTTGGCCGCGGCCACGGCGGCCGCCAGGATCAGCCCGATCGGCATGAACACCCGCGCCGGCCAGATCGGCACATCCCAGGTGCCGGTGACATATTCGCGCACCTCGAAGGCCTCTATCGCGACCTTGAAGTAGAGCCAGCCCAGCAGCGCATAAAAGGCGGCGCCGAGGATATAGGCGACGATATCGAAGAGATCCTTCATCAGGTCGGGCACCGCATTGCGCAGCGCATCGACGGCGATGTTCTCGTCCAGCACCTCGAGCAGGGCCAGCGGCAGGAAGATCGTCGCCACCATCAGATAAGAGGCGACGATCGCATCGATGCCGGGAAGCGCGATATTGAAGATCGCGCGCATCAGCACGTCCGAGGTGACCAGCACCAGCATGATGATAATGCCGATCCCGGCCAGCCCGGTCGCGGCCCTCGACACAAGCCTCAGGACACCAAACATGTTCTCTCTCCTCCCATACCGGCAGTCTTCGATGCGCACCGACGCCGCCTGCCGGTCGTTTTCCCCGATGCCACTGGGCTACGGGGCGGCGACATCGGGGTCTGGCCCCTCGCGCCGGCACCCGGGCTCTGCCCCGGCACCTGGTCCGGCTTCCGCGTTCGTATCGACGAAAGCATGGGGGATTGTGCCGTCACATTCTGTCGTCACCGCGAACGACAAATTTTTCCCTTCTGCTATCGCCGCCCTCCCCCCGCCGGATCGGGCGCGTCGACATGTCCACAGGGTAACACAGTTGCCGGCCCTTCCCCCGCCCGTGCCCGGCCCTGTGCCCGTTTTCCCGGCAGGGTTGTCGAAATCCACGCCCGGGACGGCCTTTCCATTGGGTGAAATTTGACAGACCAGCGGGCGCTCGTTACCGTTAACAGGCTCATTCGGCACAGCTTTGCCGACGGGCGGAGCGTTTCGGGTCCGCGCCTTCCGGCGATCGCGCCCCTGCCTGCATTGCCGCGCTCTGCCTGCGACGGACCTCTGGTCTGTCCCAATTCATCTCACGCAGGCCGGCCCCGCCGATGCGCCGGGCCGAAACACAATCCACCGAGGACGACCGCCCACCCGCAGGGAGGAGCGAGGGCGTTTTATCCTCAGCCTTGTCACAGGGAGGAGCCATGTGAGGACAAACAGGACACATAATGATCCATTTCGGCCAGAAACCGATTCACGCCGTCATTTTCGACATGGACGGGACGATGTTCGACACCGAACGTCTCCGGTTCGAAACCATCCGCCAGGCCTCTCGCGAGCTGACCGGAACCGCCATCGCTGAAAACACGCTGATCGGCTCGCTCGGGCTCAGCGCCAAACGGGCCGAAGCGCTGGCCAAGGCGCATAACGGTGCCGATTACCCCTATCACGAGATCCGCGCCCGCGCCGACGCGCTGGAACTGGCACATGTGCGCCGCCACGGCGTACCGGTGAAACCCGGGCTTTACGAGGTGCTGGAACGGCTGCGCCGCAGCGGCCTGTCGCTGGCGGTCGCCACCTCCTCGCGCCGCGCCATTGCCGAGGAATATCTGATCAACGCCAACGTGATGAAATACTTCGATATCACCGTCTGCGGCGATGAGGTCGAAAGCGGCAAACCCGATCCTGAAATCTTCCTGCGCGCGGCGGCGGAGCTGGGCTGCGCCCCGGAGGTCTGCCTGATCATGGAGGATTCCGAGAACGGGCTGCGCGCGGCCGACAGCTCCGGCGGGCTGCCGGTCTACCTGCGCGACATCAAGGACCCGCCCGAAGCGATCCGCGCCCGCGCCTTCCGTGGCTATCAGACCGCGATGGAGGGGTTTCTGGAGGACCTGCGCGAGGTCACCCCGGCATTATCGGTGCCGGCGCTGACCGATCCCTTTCCCGACACGCTGAACGATCACAAGGTCGGTATCCACGGCTTCGGCGCCATGGGTGGCGGCTATCTGGCGCAGATCTTCTCCCATTGGGACGGCTACACCCGTCCGTCGGAGATCATCGGCGTCACCGGCGATGCGATCCTGCGCGATCTGGTCAATGCCTTCGGCCGCTACACCGTGCGCTATGGCGGCCGGGCCTTCGACCAGACCATCGAGAACGTGCATCTGATCGACAGCGCCGACGAGGCTGCGGTCTGCGACATGTACCGCGCGGCGGCGATCATCGGCCTCAGCATGCCCGAAGGCGCGATCCGGCACCAGGCGCCTCTGATCGCCAAGGGGCTGCTGGCCCGGCATCGGGCCGGCGGTGGCGCGCTGGTGATCCTGACCATCGTCAACAAGGTCTCCGGCGCGCGGTTCATCCGCGATGCGATCGAGACCGCGCTGCGCCGTCTGGCCCCCGATCTCTGCGACGAGATCATGGCCAAGACGCCGGTGCCGGAAACCGTGGTCAGCCGCATCGTGTCGCGGATGTCGCGGCAGGCGCTGATGCGGCAGGCTAGGATCAAGCTGAAGATCTTCGACGAGCTGTCCCGCCCCCCTGCCGCGCCGATGGCATCCTCCTCCGACATGCCGGCGGCGCTGGCCCAGGCGACCCGGCGGCTGCACCGCGCGGCGGAGACCGCCCGGGCAGTCGATCAGCTGTCACTGGTGCTTTACCACAGCGAACCCGACATGCCGCTCTATGCCGAGGCCGGGCCGCAGATGCTGACCCGGCTGCGCCAGGTCCATACCGTCGACGACATCCATATGGTGCAGATGATCAAGAACCGGCTGTGGAACGGCACCCATGCGATTATCGCTTGGTACGCCCGGCTGCTGGGCCACGACACCATCGGCCAGGGCATGAGCGACCCGCGGGTCGAGGCGCTGGTCGACCGGCTGCTGGGGACCGAGATTCAGCCGGCGCTGCTGGCCGAATTCCCCGCCGCCAAGGATCTGCTGCCGCGTTTCGTCGACACCTTCGTCAGCCGCTGCCGCAGTTCGTTCAAGGACGGCACGACCCGGGTCGGCCGCGACCCGCTGCGCAAGCTGCAGCGCCGCGAACGGGTGTTCGGCAATATCGACATGGCGCGCCGGCACGGCCAGCCGACCGAGGCGCTGGAATTCGGCGCCGCGCTCGGGCTGCTCTATGCGCTGCGGATGGATCCGCCGGACAAGGAGTGCCGCACCATTCAGGAGGTGTTCGCGCGCAACCGGCGGATCGAGGATGTGCTGACCTATGACGGCCCCTATCACGGTGCGCCCTATCCTGGGCTGAAGGCCGGGGCCGATGCCGCCCTGATCGCCCGTATCGCCCGGCATTTCAGTGCCCTGCAATCAGGTGACACCCAACACTGGAACTGGCCGCTGCACTGGGACGCGGCAGAGACGGACACCGCCGCCGGAGAGACCGCTGCCGTCGCCGCGCGCCCCGGGACGACAGCCGCAGCGCTGGAAGCCTCCGCCGCCTGAACCACCCCGATCTGGCCCGATCTGGCCCATAACCCGATCCCGGGGACGCTCCGGCCGCTCAATCGGCCGGAGCGTCCCCGGGATCGGGGTTCAATAGGCGCCTTCCGGGATCTGGAAGCCATTGCGGCCGGGGAATTCGGGCGCCAGTTTCCGGGCGTTGGGCATCTTGACCCAGAGCCTCAGCAGCCGGCGCATCCGCTCCGGCTCCTCGAAATCCTCGAAGGCATTGCGCGAATGCAGCACCGCATAATTATTGGCGAATTGCAGATCGCCCGGCTCCAGCATCATGTCCAGCCGCATCCGGTCCATGGCGATGATCTCGTCGAACAGATCCAGCGCCTCGTTCTCCACCTGCGACAGCGGCGCATTCATGATCTCATGCCCCAGTTCCAGATACTGCCGCAGATACCGGCAGCTGAGCTTGCCATCGTGAAAGCTGAAGATCGGCGACAGGCTCGGCATGTCTTCGCACAGATGCGAGAAATACCACGGCCGGTAATAGAGGCCGAGAAATTCCCGGTGGTTTTCCAGGATCTCGTTATAGATGCCGGCGACCGAGATCAGGCTGCTGAGCCCGCCTTGTTTCGCCTTGCGGATCGACAGCAGCCCGACCACGTCTGACGGGTCCGAGTGATAGGGCAGATAGAGGTTGGTCTCGTAGACCCGGGTTTCCTTCTTGCTGGCATCGCCCACCGCCATGACCTCGCCGATCAGGTCGCCGCGCGGGTTCTGGCCGACCGGCTGCCCCATGTGCAGCCCAATGGCCCAGTAGATCGTGTTGATCTGAATGTCGCTGTAACGCTCCACCGGCAGGCCGCGCAGGACACAGAAGCCGCGGCCGTTTTCCAGCTCGTCCGAACAGCGGGCCAGCTCTGCCTCAAGCGGCCCCAGAGGGAAATCCGCCTTGGTGAAATGCGGAAAGCTCAGCCCGCGCGCCTCCAGCCCGGCCAGTGCCGTGTCGATCGCCGCCACCGCCTCCGGGCTCAGCGGATGAATCCAGCTGTTGTCGGCGTCGAAATCCTCCGCCACCCAGGCCGCGGGAGAGGTGATTTTCTCGGTCAGAATGATGCTCATCAGGGGTCCTTTCTCGGGCTTCGGGTGCGGTGGCGGAGCGTCGCTGGCTCGGGCACATGCGAATCTCCATACCATCTGGTATAGACTTTGCGAAGACCCGCCGCGCCGGTCAATCCCCTTGTCCCGGAGCCGCACTCCGGGGCGCCTTCGGGACCCGCAGGCTGGCGCGGCGCGGATGCAGCGGCTACAAAGCGCCGGGGACAGCGGCAGGACCGCCGGCCCCGGACCCAGGACCGCAAGGCGAGCGCAGCAGATGACCGACCCCGCAGACCGCGACCCGCCCGCCGCCGGCACCGGCCGGATCAAGGCAGACCGGCTGTCGCCGCAGGACTGGTTCGACGCCGGCATTGCGCTGGTGGCCCGCGACGGTCCCGCCGGGCTCCGGATCGACAAGCTCTGCTCCGCAATGAAGGTCACCAAGGGCAGCTTCTACTGGCATTTCCAGGACCGGCAGGACTTCCTGCTGCAACTCTTCGACCATTGGCGCCGGCGGGAGACCACCGGGCTGATCGAACGGGTCGAGGCGCTCTATTCCGACCCGGTGGCGCGGATCTGGCATGTGGTCGAATTCGTCACCCTCGGCAGCTATGATGTCGGCGCCGAGGTGGCGATGCGGCAATGGGGGCACGGCGATGCCCATGTGCGCCACGGGCTGGAACAGGTGGATGCCGAACGGCTGGGCTTTTTCAGCCGGCAGTTCGAGGCCTGCGGCTTCGCCCCGGACGCCGCCCGGACCCGCGCGATCTCGGTCTATGCCTTCACCCTCAGCTGCGGCTACATGCTGACCGGGGAAAGCCCGGAGGCGCTGGAAACCCGGCTGCGTCAGGGGCTCGATCTGCTGCTGGCCCCCGCCTGACCGCGCCTCCCACACCGGTACCGTTTCCGCGAACCACCTGTGCCCGCTTGACAATTCCCCGGTCCTGGGATCAGGTGCAGATCTGCTGGTTCCTGTCCCTGACAGGCGAAGAGGGAATGCGACAGGTCCGCCGCCCGCACGGGTCCGGACCGAAGCGCAGCCGCCCCCGCGACCGTGACCGGAGAGGTCGTCCAACCACTGGCCGAGAGGCTGGGAAGGTGGGCAGACCGCTGGAGTGCCAGCCCTGGCTGTGCTCCTGAATCCGCAAGCCGGGAGACCTGCCAGCATCGTGATGTAACGGGCGAACGGGGTGTTTCGCGACCGGCTATGGGCTGTTCCATTGTCGGGCGCCCCTGCTGGCCTTTCCCCTTTTGCCGCTTTTCGAGAGGGGACCATGGCCAGGGTCACGATCACCGTCTGTACCACCTGTCGCCGCGGCCAGCCGGACGCTGCGGACAGCCCGCGCCCGGGCACCCGCATGCTGCAGGCCCTGCAGGCCGCCGATTTGCCTGACGGGGTGGATCTGCGCCCTGTCGCCTGCCTGTCGGCCTGTTCGCGCGGCTGTGCCCTCGCGCTCAGCGGCGGCGCCGAACGCTGGACCTATATCTATGGCGATCTCGACCCCGACGCGGATGTCGCCGACATCCTGCAAGGCGTCACCGCCTATTCCGCCACCGACGACGGGCTGGTGCCCTGGCGCGACCGTCCGGTGATCTTCCGCAAACAATCCATCGCCCGCCTACCGCCGCAGGAGTAACCGCGCATGTCCGATCTGTCGAAAATCCCCGTCACCGTCGTCACCGGCTTTCTCGGCGCCGGCAAGACCACGCTGATCCGCCACCTGATGGCCAACCCGCAGGGCAAGCGGCTGGCGGTGCTGGTCAACGAATTCGGCACCGCCGGCGTCGATGGCGATATCCTGCAGTCCTGCGCCGATGAGAATTGCCCGGCCGAGAATATCGTCGAGCTCGCCAATGGCTGCATCTGCTGCACCGTGGCGGATGATTTCATCCCGACGATCGAGACGCTGATGGCGCTGCCGCAAAAGCCAGATCATATCCTGATCGAAACCTCCGGCCTCGCCCTGCCGAAACCGCTGCTGAAGGCCTTCGACTGGCCGGCGATCCGCTCGCGCATCACTGTCGACGGGGTGATTGCACTGGCCGATGCCGAAGCGGTGGCCGCCGGCCGCTTCGCCCCCGATGTCGAGGCGGTCGAGGCGCAGCGCGCCGCCGATGACAGCCTGGACCACGAAACCCCGCTGTCGGAGGTTTTCGAGGATCAGATCGCCTGCGCCGATATCGTGCTCCTCTCCAAGGCCGATCTTGCGGGAGAGGCTGGCCTTGCCGCCGCCCGCGCGGTGATCGAGGCCGAGGCGCCGCGCAAGCTGCCGGTGCTGCCGATGACCGAAGGGGTGATCGACCCGCGCGTGGTGCTGGGGCTGGAAGCGGCGGCCGAGGATGATCTTGATGCGCGCCCCTCGCATCATGACGTCGTCGACGATCACGAACATGACGACTTCGACAGCATCGTCGTCGATCTGGGCGAGATCGCCGATGTCGCGGCGCTGGAGGCGGCGATCCTCAGGCTTGCCCGCGATCAGCATGCGCTGCGGGTCAAGGGGTATGTCGCGGTGGCGGGCAAGCCGATGCGCCTGCTGGTGCAGGCGGTGGGAGAGCGTCTGCGCACCCAATACGACCGCCCCTGGGGCGATGCGCCGCGCCGGTCGCATCTGGTGGTGATCGCGGAGCACCACGACATCAACGAACCGGCGATCCGCGCCATTCTGGGGGCCTGAGGCAGGATGATCGGGCACCGCCTGTTTCAACAGACCACCGCAGCATCGCACCCGACACCGAAGGGGGGCGGGGTCGGGCGCGGTCCGGATCGCAAGCGACCCGGTGTTCCCGGCATGACTGCACGTGGTGCCCTCTGATGCACGTCGTCTTCCGCGAAAGTCACGGGCTGGAGGAAACCGACACCCCGCAGGATCTGCGCCAGAGCCCGGCCGATCTGCTGGTGCTGTCCTTCTCCGACAGCGATCTCGGCGCCTTCGCGGCGGGCTGGAAACGGGCGGCGGGCGGGCTGCCCTCGCTGCGACTGGCCAATCTGGCGGCGCTGCGTCATCCGCTGTCGGTCGACACCTATGCCGAGCAGACGCTGCGGGGCGCCAAGGGCGTGCTGGTGCGGTTGATCGGCGGCGAAAGCTATTGGCCCTATGGGCTGGCAGTGCTGCAGGACATGGCACGCCGTCAGGGCATCGCGCTGGCGATCCTTGCCGCCGATGGCCGCCCCGATCCGCGCCTTGACGCGCTCTCCACCCTACCGACCAGCACGCTGCGCCGCCTGCAGACGCTCTGCGACGCCGGCGGTGCAGTGGCGGCCCAGGCGGCGCTGGCGCAGCTTGCCCTTTCCGCCGGCCTCTATGCCGGTCCCGTCGCCGGCGCCAAAACGGTGCCCGAAGCGGGCTTCTATCGCCCCGGCCTTGGCGTGGTCGCGGCGCCCGAGCGGGACGAGCGGCCGCTCGCCCTTGTCACCTTCTACCGGTCCTACCTCACCTCCGCCGATACCGATCCGATCGACGCGCTGATCGCGGCGCTGGAGGCGCGCGGGTTCACCGCCATCGGCGCCTTTGCCCCCAGCCTGAAGGAGCCCGGCGCCGCCACCTGGCTGCGCACCGAGATCACCCGCCTCAAACCCGCCGCTATCGTCAACGCCACCGCTTTTTCTGCCAAGGGCGGCGATGGCGCGCCCTCACCGCTCGACGCCGGCGCCTGCCCGGTGCTCCAGGTCGCCCTTTCCACCGCCGAGCGCCGGCACTGGGCAGAGGCCGACCGCGGCCTGTCCCCCGCCGATCTGGCGATGCATGTGGTGCTGCCGGAGGTCGATGGGCGCATCTTCGCCGGAGTGGTCAGCTTCAAATCCGCCGGCGCCCGCGATCCCGATCTGCAATTCGCCCGGCTCACCCACCGGCCCGAACCCGACCGCATCGCCGCCGTCGCCGACCGCGTGGCGGGCTGGCACCGGCTGGCAACGCTGCAGCCAGCCGACAAGCGGCTGGCGCTGGTCCTGTCGACCTACCCCGGCAAAGCGCATCAGCTGGCCCATGCGGTGGGGCTGGACGCGCTGGCGTCCTGCCACGCCATCCTCTCCGAGCTGCGGGAGACCGGTCACGACACCGCGCCCCCGCCCGACCTCGGCCACAGCCTGATGATCGAGAGGCTGAGCTGGCCGGTCGAGGCCTACCTCAAGGCGCTCACCGCCCTGCCGCAGGCGTTGCAAGACGATCTGACCGCCGCCTGGGGCGCCGCAGAGGACGATCCGGCAGTGCGTGATTGCGTCTTCGATTTCGCCGCGATCCGAAGCGGCACATCGGTGATCGCGCTGCAACCGGAGCGGGGCGCGGTTCAGGTCCGCGCCGACGATTATCACGACCTGTCGCGCATCCCGCGCCATTCTTACGTGGCCTTCTACCTCTGGCTCAGGACGCGGGCCGATGCTCTGATCCATATCGGTGCCCATGGCACGCTGGAGTGGCTGCCGGGCAAATCCGTCGCCCTGTCGCCCGCCTGCTGGCCCGAGGCGCTGATCGGCGATCTGCCGGTGATCTATCCCTTCATCGTCAACGATCCCGGCGAGGCGGCGCAGGCCAAGCGCCGCGTCGGCGCCGTCACCCTCGGCCACCTGCCGCCGCCGCTGGCGCAGACAAAGCTGCCCGCAGGACTGGGCCGGCTGGAGCATCTGCTCGACGAATATTCCACCGCCGACGGGCTGGATCCTGCCCGCCGCGACCGGCTGATCGCCGATATCCGGGCGGAGGCGCAGGGCACCGGGGTGGAGGACGATCTGGGCCTTGGCCCAGACACCTCCGCCGCCGAGGCGATCACTCGCATCGACCGGTTCGTCTGCGACATCAAGGAAAGCCAGTTCGGCGAGGGGCTGCATGTCTTCGGCACAGGTGAGTGCGGCGCCGAGGAGCGCGCCGGGTTGCTAGCGGCGCTGGCGGGCCGTTTCGTGGCGCCGGGTCCCTCCGGCTCCCCCTTCCGGGGGCGGGCCGATGTGCTGCCCACCGGGCGAAACCTTTTCACCACCGATCCCCGCGCGGTGCCGTCGCGCGCCGCCCATGCCCAGGGGGTGAGGTTGGCCGAGGAGTTGCTGCGCCGCCACCTTCAGGATCATGGCGATTGGCCGCGCGGGCTGATCGTCGATCTCTGGGGCTCGGCCAGCATGCGCACGGCGGGCGAGGAATTCGCCATGGCGCTGCACTTGGCGGGGCTGGCGCCGACTTGGGACGAGGGGTCCGAACGCGTCAGCGGGGTCGAAATCATCCCCCTGACCCTGCTGAACCGCCCCCGGATCGACGTGACGCTCCGGGTCTCGGGCTTGTTCCGCGATGTCTTCCCCGGACTGGCGCAGATGTTCGAGACCGGGGCACAGGCACTGGCCGCGCGGGAGGAGACGGCGGAGGACAATCCCTATCTCACCCGCATCCCGCGTGTCTTCGGGCCAAGGCCCGGGGCCTATGGGCTGAACATGGGGGCGGCGTTGGAGGATTATGGCGACGAGGGCCGCGCCCTGGCAGCAGAGGCATGGATCAGCGCCTCCTCTCACAGCATCGATGTAAAAGGGAACATCTCCCCGGACCGCCCGGCGCTGGAGGCCCGGGTGCGGCAGGCCGCTGCCTTCGTCCACCTTCAGGATCTGACAGAGACCGATCTGCTGATGGCCGCCGATTACGCCGCACATGAGGCAGGGTTCGCCGCCGCCAGCGCCGCGCTCGGAGCCCCGGCCCCGGCGCTCTATCATCTCGACGCGACCCGCCCCGAGGCCCCCCGCGCCCGCGCCTTGGGCGAGGAGATCGCCCGCGTCACCCGGGCGCGCGCCGCCAATCCCGACTGGGCCACGGTCATGATGCACCACGGCTTTCGCGGCGCGTCGGAAATCGCTGCGACGCTCGATCATCTGGCCGCCTTCGCGCATCTGGCCGGGGTGGTGCCGGCGCATCTGTTTGATCTCTATTTCGACGCCACGCTGGGGCGTGCCGATCTGGTGGACTTCATGGGGCGCGAGAATCCACAGGCATTGCAGGCGCTGCGCGACCGCTTCCGCGCGCTGCAGGCGGCAGGCCTCTGGATCACCCGGCGCAACTCCATCGCCGCGGCACTGGAGGGGGCGACATGAGCGATCCGGTCATACAGGGCTGGTGCCCCGGTGCACTGCGCCCGATGGCCTCGGGCGACGGGCTGGTGGTGCGCATCCGCGCGCCGCACAGCCGGCTGACCCCGGAACAGGCGCGCGGCCTGGCCTATCTGGCAGGCCGATACGGCAACGGGCTGATCGACCTGTCGGCACGGGCCAACCTGCAATTGCGCGGCATCGGCCCGGCCAGCCATGCCGCGCTGATCGACGGGCTGCGCAGCTTGGGTCTGGTGGATGGCAGCATCGCGGTCGAGACCCGGCGCAACATCCTGCTGACACCGTTCTGGACGCCCGGGGACGCCAACGACCGCATCGCCCGTACCCTCACCGCCACGCTGATGCAGGAGGCCGCCCCCGATCTGCCCGGCAAGTTCGGCTTCGCCGTCGATTGCGGCCCCGCGCCGGTACTGACTGAGACCCCCGCCGATATCCGGCTGGAACGCGGCGCCGACGGCGGGCTGATATGCCGCGCCGATCACGCGACGCATGGCGCGCGGGTCACCATCGCCACCGCCGCCAGCACCGCGTCGAGCCTAGCGCGCTGGTTCCTCGACAGCGGCGGCGCGCCAGAGGGGCGCGGGCGCATGGCGCGGCATCTCGGCCGCGGCGCCGTGCCCCCCGGCCGCTTCGGAGAGGCCGCCATGTCCCCGGCCCAAACCGTGCCCGACCCCGGCCCCTGCCCCGGGGGTGTGCTGGTGGCGCTGGAGTTCGGCCAGATGCGGGCCGAAACGCTCACCTCCCTCGCCGATCTCGGACCGCTGCGGCTGACGCCCTGGCGCATGCTGCTGATCGAAGGCGCCGGGATAGCTCCGGCACTCCCCCGGTTGATCGCCGATCCCGAAGACCCACGCCTGCGCATCTCCGCCTGCACCGGCGCGCCCGGTTGTCCGCAGGCGCTCGCCGCCACCCGGACACTCGCCCGCGTGCTGGCACCGCATCTGCCGGCGCACCAAAGGCTCCATATCTCCGGCTGCGCCAAGGGCTGCGCCCACCCGGGCCCGGCACCGCTGACGCTGGTCGCCACTGGCCCGGATCGCTTTGACCTGACCCGCCAGGGCCGCGCCAGCGATCCGCCCGCCCGCCGCACTCTCAGCCACGAAACACTGACCTCCCATCCCGACCTTTTGACCGACGAAGGCCCCTGAATGCCCCACGTTTACGAAACCGATGGCGCCGCGATCTATGCCGAGAGCTTCGCCACCATCCGCGCCGAGGCCGACCTGGCCCGCTTCACCCCTGAGGAAGAGCCGGTCGTCGTCCGCATGATCCATGCCGCCGGTCTGGTCGGGCTGGAACGGGACGTTGAATTCTCTGCCGGCGTGGCAGAGGCCGCGCGCGCGGCGCTTCGGGCCGGGGCGCCGATCCTCTGCGATGCGCGCATGGTGTCGGAAGGCATCACCCGCCCGCGCCTGCCTTCCGACAATGCGGTGATCTGCACCCTGCATGACCCGAAGGTGCCGGAGATGGCCAAGGCGATGGGCAACACCCGCTCTGCCGCAGCACTTGAGCTGTGGCGGCCGCATCTGGCCGGCGCCGTGGTGGCGATCGGAAATGCGCCGACCGCGCTGTTTCACCTGCTGAACATGCTGGAGGATCCCGCCTGCCCGCGTCCCGCTGCGATCATCGGCTGCCCCGTGGGTTTTGTCGGTGCCGCTGAATCCAAGGCCGCCTTGATGGCCGATCTGCCCACCCCCGCCCTGATCGTGCGCGGACGGCTTGGCGGCTCGGCTATCACCGTCGCCGCCGTCAACGCGCTTGCCAGCCGAAAGGAATGACGATGGGCCGTGTGATCTGCGTGGGCCTTGGCCCCGGCGACCCCGATCTGATGAGCCTGCGCGCCTATCGGCTGATCTCCTCCACCCGGCAGGTGGCGTTCTTCCGCAAGCCCGGCCGCGCCGGTCAGGCACGCCAGATCGTCGAGGGGATGCTATGCGACGGAGCGAGTGAACTGGCGATGGAATATCCCGTCACCACCGAAATCCCGGTGAGCGATCCGGACTACAACCGCCTGCTCGCTGCCTTCTACGACGATTGGGCGACGCGGCTGGCCGATCTGGCACGGGCCGAAAACGTGGTGGTGCTGTGCGAGGGCGATCCGTTCTTCTACGGCTCCTTCATGCATCTGCATTCCCGCCTCGAGGGCCGGGCCGAGGTCGAGATCGTGCCGGGCATCACCGGCATGTCGGGTTGCTGGACCGCCTCCGGCCAGCCGATCACCTGGGGCGACGATGTGCTGACGGTGCTGACCGCCACCCTGCCCGAGGACGATCTGGCGCGGCGCGCCGGCGACAGCGACGCGCTGGTGGTGATGAAGATCGGCCGCAACCTGCCGAAGCTGCGCCGCGCGTTGGAGCGCGCCGGCCGGCTCTCTGACGCCTGGCTGATCGAACGCGGCACCATGCCGGGGCAATCGGTGCGACGGCTGGAGGAGGTCGCGGGGCCGGTGCCCTATTTCTCCATCGCGCTGGTGCATGGTCAGGGCCGGCGGCCATGAGCGGTTGGATCGCGGTCGCGGGTCTGGGCCCCGGCGATGACGCGCTGATCACACCCGAAGTTCAGGCGAGCCTGGACCAGGCCACCGATGTCATCGGCTATATTCCCTACGTCGCCCGTGTCGCCCCGCGCGATGGTCTCACCCTCCACCCCTCCGACAATCGGGTGGAGCTGGACCGCGCCAGCCATGCGCTGCACTTGGCAGCAGCGGGACGGCGGGTGGTCGTGGTGTCCTCCGGCGATCCCGGCGTCTTCGCCATGGCCTCCGCCCTGTTCGAGGCGCTGGAGGCCGGGCCTCGGGATTGGCTGACACTCGATATCCGCATCCTGCCCGGGATCACCGCCATGCTCGCCGCCGCCGCCCGGCTGGGGGCGCCCTTGGGGCATGATTTCTGCGCCATCAACCTTTCCGACAATCTCAAGCCCTGGGCGCTGATCGAGCGGCGGCTGCGGCTGGCGGCGCAGGCGGGTTTTGCCATGGGGTTCTATAACCCGCGCTCGAAATCCCGACCCCACCAGTTCGCCCGCGCGCTGGAGATCCTGCGCGAGGAATGCGGCGGGAACAGGCTGATCAGCTTTGCCCGCGACGTGACCAAACCCGGCGAGATGCTGAAGACTGTGACGCTGGCCGAGGCGACGGCAGAGATGGCCGACATGCGCACGGTTGTAATCCTCGGCAATGCCGACACCTGCCGCGTCGGTCGCTTCGTCTATACCCCGAGGCGCGCGGGATGAGGCAGCCAGTCCATCACCTCCGCCACGGTCGCGAAGACCTGCCGCGCCGGCACCTCGGGCCGGTCGATCAGGATCACCCGCAGCCCCAGCGCCCGCGCGGCGTCGAGCTTGGCGCGCGCACCTGTCCCACCGGCGTTCTTGGCGACGATCAGGTCGATGGCGTGCCGGCGCAGCAGCGTCCGATCGCCGTCGAGCGTGAAGGGGCCGCGCGCGATCTCCACCGCCGTGTCGGGCAAGGGCAGCGGCCCCTCGGGCGCATCGACCAGCCGCAGCAGGTAATGATGCTGCGGCTTGACCGCGAAGGCATCGAGCCTCTGCTTGCCGATGGCGAGGAAGACCCGGGCGGGCGCCTCCGGCAGGGCGGCGACCGCTGCGGCGATGTCGGGAACATGACACCAGTCATCCCCCGGCTCCGCCTGCCAGGGCGCCCGTTCCAGCGCGCAGAGCGGGATGTTCGCCGCCTCGCAGGCCTCTGCCGCGTTGCGACTCATCCCGGCGGCGAAGGGATGGGTGGCGTCGATCACATGGGTGATCTCTTCCTCTCGCAGGAATGCCTCCAGCCCCGCCGCTCCGCCGAAGCCGCCCACCCGGGTCGGCAGCGGCTGCGCCACCGGCTGCGCCGTGCGCCCGGCATAGGAAAAGACCGCCTCCGCCCCGGCCTCCGCCAAGACGCGGGCAAGCTGGCTGGCCTCGGTCGTACCGCCGAGCAAAAGGATGCGTGTCATGTCTGAACCCTGGGTCAGTATCATCGGTCTGGGCGAAGATGGACTGAGTGGGCTCACGCCCGCAAGCCGCGATGCGCTGGCGGCGGCAGAGGTGATCTTCGGCGGGCCACGGCATCTGGCGCTGATCGGCGCCGGGGCCAGAGGCCGGGACTGGCCAGTGCCCTTCTCGGTCGCCCCGGTGCTGGCGCTGCGGGGCCGGCGGGTGGCGGTTCTGGCCTCGGGCGATCCGTTCTGGCATGGCGCCGGCGGCAGTCTGGCGGCGCATCTGGCCCTAGGTGAATGGCGCGCCTTTCCGGCGCCGTCCACCTTTTCGCTCGCCGCCGCGCGGCTCGGCTGGCGGCTGGAGGAGGTCTTATGCCTTGGCTTGCATGCCGCCCCCTTCGCCCGGCTGCGCCCAGGGCTGGCGCCGGGGGTGCGGGCGATCTGCCTGCTGCGCGACGGCTCGGCCCCGGCGGGCCTGGCCAACTGGCTGACAACGGCAGGCTTCGGCGCCTCCGACTTGTGGGTGATGGAGGCCTTGGGCGGCCCGCGCGAACGGATCCGCCACACCCGCGCCGACAGCTTCGATCTGACCGATATCGCCGCCCCCGTGGCCATGGCCATCGCTGCCGCCGGCGGCCCCGGCCTGCCGCGCGCCAGCGGCTTGGCGGATGACTATTTTGCCCACGACGGACAAATCACCAAACGGCCGGTTCGGGCGCTGACGCTGTCGGCGCTGGCACCGCGTCCCGGGGAACTACTCTGGGACATCGGCGGCGGCTCCGGCTCGATCTCGGTCGAATGGGCACTGGCGGCGCCGGGGGCTAGGGCCATGACCATCGAACCCCGCGCAGACCGCGCCGCCACCATCCGCGCCAATGCCGAGAGCTTCGGCCTGGCGCATCGGATCGAGGTGATCGAGGGCGCGGCGCCCGAGGCGCTCGCCGACCTGCCCGCCCCCGATTGTGTCTTCATCGGCGGCGGCGGATCGCAGGCGCTGCTCCAGCCCCTGTGGACGACACTCCGCCCCGGCACCCGGCTGGTCGCCAATGCGGTGACGCTGGAGACCGAGGCGCTGTTGACCCAGTGGCACGGGCAGCAAGGCGGCAGCCTGATCCGGGTGGAGCTGTCAGAAGCATCCCCGCTGGGCCGGATGCGCGGCTGGACCCGCGCCCGCCCCGTCACCCAATGGAGCGTCACGCGATGAGGGTCGCCGGGATCGGTTTTCGCGCCGGCGCCCCCGTCGCCGCCCTGCGCGCCGCGCTCGATCTGGCCGGCGGCGCTGTCGAGGCGCTCGCCACGCTCGACCGCAAGGCCGATGCGCCGCAGATTCGTGCGCTGGCGGCAGAGCGCGGCCTGCCGGTGCTGTCGATGACAGAGGCGACGCTTGGATTGCAGATTACCCTCACCCAATCCCCCAACCAGATCGCCCGCTTCGGCACCGGATCGCTGGCCGAGGCCGCGGCGCTGGCCGCCGCCGGTCCCGGCGCCCGGCTGACCGGATCGCGCGTGATTTCCCCCTGCGGCATGGCCACCGCCGCAATCGCAGAAGGACCAAAGACATGACCGTCCATTTCATCGGCGCCGGCCCCGGCGCGCCCGACCTGATCACGCTCCGTGGTCGCGACCTGATCGCCGCCTGCCCGGTCTGCCTCTATGCCGGGTCGCTGGTGCCCGCGGCGCTGCTGCAGCATTGCCCCAACGGCGCCCGCATCGTGAACACGGCGCCGCTGTCCCTGGACGAGATCATGGCAGAGATCGCCACCGCCCATGCCGCAGGCCAGGACGTGGCGCGGCTGCATTCCGGCGATCTGTCGGTCTGGTCGGCAATGGGCGAACAGCTCCGCCGCCTGCGCGCCATGGGCATCCCCTATGACGTGACCCCGGGCGTGCCCGCCTTCGCCGCCGCCGCCGCGACCTTGGGGACGGAGCTGACCCTGCCGGGCGTGGCGCAATCGCTGGTGCTGACCCGGACATCGGGCCGCGCCTCGGCCATGCCCGAGGGCGAGACGCTGGCGAATTTCGCCGCCACCGGCGCGACGCTTGCCATTCACCTCTCCGTCCATGTGCTGGAGCGGGTGGTGGCGGAATTGACGCCGCATTACGGCACCGACTGCCCGGCCGCGGTGGTCTGGCGGGCGAGCTGGCCCGATCAGCGGGTGGTCAAGGCAACGCTTGCCACGCTGGAGGCGGCGACTGAGGGCGAACGCGGGCGCACCGCGCTGATCCTGGTGGGCCCGACGCTCGGGGCCGAGGAGTTCGGTGAAAGCCGGCTTTATGCCGGCGACTACGACCGTCGGTTCCGCCCGGTCGGCACCGCCCCCCGCTTTCCGGAGGGCACGGAATGACGCAGCCCCTCCCCCCCGGGCTGATGATCTCCGCCCCCGCCTCGGGCACCGGCAAGACCACGCTGATGCTGGGGCTTCTGCGCGCGCTCAGCCAGCAGGGACAGACCGTGCAGCCGTTCAAGAGCGGGCCGGATTACATCGACCCCGGGTTTCACCGCGCCGCCTGCGGCCGGGCGTCCATCAACCTCGACAGTTGGGCGATGGCACCGGGGAGAATGGCCGGGCTGGTGGCGCGCGCAGCGGGCGCCGATCTGATCCTGGCCGAAGGCTCCATGGGCCTTTTCGATGGCGTCGCCCGCCCGGGGGAGGCCGGCAATGGCGCCAGCGCCGATATCGCCGCCACGATGGGCTGGCCAGTGGTGCTGGTGATCGACGTCTCGGGCCAGGCGCAATCGGCGGCGGCGACCGCCCTGGGTTTCGCCCGCTTCCGCCCGGATGTGATGCTGGCGGGCGTGGTGCTGAACCGGGTGGCGAGCCCCCGGCACGAGGCGCTGGTGCGGGTCGGGATGGCGGCCGCGGGCATTCCCGTTCTGGGCGCGCTGCCGCGTCAGGCGGCGGTCGAAGTCCCCGAACGGCATCTGGGTCTGGTCCAGGCGGAGGAGCACGGCGCAATCGACGATCTGCTGGATCGCGCCGCCCGTGCCATCAAGGATCACGTCGACCTGCCGCGCCTGCTGACCGCCGCCCGAGGCACCGCCATCACCGACGCCCCAAGCGCCCCCCCGAAGCCCCCCGCGCAGCGGATCGCCCTGGCCCGCGACGCCGCCTTTTCCTTCGTCTACCCGCATCTTCTGGAAAGCTGGCGCGAGGCGGGGGCGGAGATCCTGCCATTCTCGCCACTGGCCGATCAGGCGCCGGATGCCACCGCCGATCTCTGCTGGCTTCCGGGCGGTTATCCTGAGCTTTACGCCGGCCAGCTGGCGGCGGCGGAGCGGTTCCGCACCGGTCTGCGCGCCTTCGGCCAGACCCGGCCGGTGCATGGCGAATGCGGTGGCTACATGGCGATGGGCGCGGCGCTGATCGACAAGGACGGGGTGCGCCACGACATGGCGGGGCTTCTCGGCCTCGTCACCTCCTACGAAAAGCGGCGGATGCATCTGGGCTATCGTCTGGCGGAACTCTCCGCGCCACAGCCGGGCCACGCTGCCGGCACCCGCCTGCGCGGGCATGAGTTCCACTATTCCACCATCCTCGATCAGCCCGACGCGCCGCTGGCCCGTGTCACCGACGCCAATGGCGCCGAGGTGGCGGAAACCGGATCGCGCCGGGGCCTCGCCACCGGCACCTTCTTTCACCTGATCGCGGAGGCCACGGCATGAGCGGTTTCGTCAGCTTCGTCTCCTCCGGCCCCGGCGATCCGGAGCTGCTGACGCTGAAGGCAGTCGACCGGCTCAGACGTGCCGACGCGGTGCTCTACGACGATCTCTCAGCCGGGCCGATCCTGGAACACGCCCGCGAAGGCGCCGATCTGGTCGGCGTCGGCAAGCGCGCCGGCCGCCCCTCGCCCCGGCAGGATCATGTGAGCCGCCTGCTGGTCGATTACGCCGCCACCGGCGCCCGGGTGGTACGGCTGAAATCGGGCGATGCCGGCATTTTCGGCCGGCTGGAGGAGGAGCTGATCGCGCTGCGCGCCGCCGGCATCGACCACGAGGTGATCCCGGGGGTCACCGCCGCATCAGCCGCCGCCGCCGCCGCCGGCATCCCGCTGACCCGGCGGCTGACCGCCCGGCGGTTGCAGTTCCTCACCGGTCACGACGTCAGCGGGGTGCTGCCGGGCGATCTGAACATGGCGGCGCTGGCCGATCCCGGCGCCACCACCGCGCTCTATATGGGGCGGCGCACCTTTGCCGCCCTTGCCCGCCGACTGATCGACGCCGGCCTTTCGCCCGACACCCCGGCGCTTCTGGCCGAAGCGGTCTCCACCCCCGAAGAACGTCTCAGCCGGCACAGTCTGACCGGGCTGGCAGAGACCGCCGGAGCGCAGCCGGGCGATGCCCCGGCGCTGATCCTCTTCGGCCCCCTGGCAGAGGAGGATTGACAGCCCGAACCCAACGATGACACCAAAGAGATGACGGTATCCGGCCGCGTCCTGCCCCCTGCGGTGAGACGCCCGGATCAAGAGGGAACACGGTGCGGCCCCGATGGCGCCAAATCCGCGACTGCCCCCGCAACTGTAAGCGGCGAGCCCGCCCGGAACATGCCACTGGCCGCTCTGCGACCGGGAAGGCCCGGAACCGGCACCGACCCGCAAGTCAGGAGACCTGCCGTCCATATCGCCCGCCGTGGCGATCAGACAGACCGGCCGCCCCGGCCGGATCACCCTCAGAAACCCCGTCGGGTGAGACGGGAAGGAGACTTGAGACATGCATATCGAACCCGGGCTCGTTGCCGGAGCCAAAATCTTACTCAGCTATGCCACCGCCGCCGGTGCCGCGACCTACACCGCCAAGAGCTGCTGGGCCAGCCTGCGCCAGAGCGGCGCGGCCTCGCTGATCCTGCGCAGCGTGGCGACCACGGCGCTGGTCTTCACCTTCTTCGAAATCCTGCCGCACTATCCCGTCGGCGTGTCGGAGGTGCATTTCATCCTCGGCTCCACCCTGTTCCTGATCTTCGGGGCGGCGCCCGCGGCGCTGGGGCTGGCGCTGGGTCTCTTGATCCAGGGCGTGTTCTTCGCCCCCTTCGATCTGCCGCAATACGGGATGAACATGACCACGCTGCTGGTGCCGCTCTTCGCGGTGCAGGCGCTGGCGCATAGGATCATCGCGCCCCATACCCCCTATGTCGATCTGAAGTACCGCCAGGCGCTGGCGCTCTCGACCGCCTATCAGGGTGGTGTGGTGGCCTGGGTCGCCTTCTGGGCCGTCTACGGCCAGGGCTTCGGGGCCGAGAACCTGACCTCGATCGTCACCTTCGGCGGCGCCTATATGTTGGTCATCATCGTCGAGCCGTTGGCCGATCTGGCGGTTCTGGCCGCGGCCAAGGCGCTGAACGGCCTGCGGGGCAGCGGCATCGTGACGCCGCGGCTCTACAACGCCGGCTGACCGGACCTCCATGACACCGACGCGACGGCCCGGGGCGCTCCCCGGGCCGCAGTCCCGTAGTTGCGAGCCCCCCGCATGATCGAGCTGTTCCTGATCGGTATCGGCACCGGCAATCCCCGACATCTGACCCTTGAGGCGATCGATGCACTGCGCGCCGCCGATCTGGTGCTGATCCCGCGCAAGGGGCCCGGCAAGGACGATCTGGCCGGGCTGCGCCGCCGCATCTGCCGGGAGGTGATCACCGGCGACCACCCGCAATTGCAGGAATTCGACCTGCCGAAACGCGACGCCGCCCATCCCGACTACCGTGCCGGCGTCGACGACTGGCACGATGCCATCGCCCGCATCTGGGCGACAGAGATCCGCGCGGGCCTGCCCCAGGGCACCGGCAAAGTCGGGTTCCTGGTCTGGGGCGATCCGTCGCTCTACGACAGCACCCTCCGCATCGCCGAGCGGGTGGCGGCGGACCTGCCGCTGCGGCTGCATGTGATCCCCGGCATCACCTCGATCCAGGCGCTGACCGCCGGCCATGCGATCCCGCTGAACCGGATCGGCGCCCCTGTCACCGTGACCACAGGCCGGCGGCTGCGCGATCACGGCTGGCCCGGCGCCGCGGACAGCGTGGTGGTGATGCTGGACGCCGGCTGCGCCTTCGACGCGCTCGCCCCCGAGGGGATCGACATCTGGTGGTCGGCCTATGCCGGCATGGCCGAGGAAATCCGCCTTGCCGGCCCGCTGGCCGAGCTGGCCCCGCGCATCGCCGAGGTCCGGGCAGAGGCCCGCGCCCGCCATGGCTGGATCATGGATATCTATCTGATGCGGCGCCGGGAGACCGCCGCCGGCTGAGCGGCGCGGCAGACGGCCCCGGTCGCCCCCCGACGATGGAGAATTCACCGTTCCGATACCGGAGCGTCACGAAACCATCATCTGCAGGCGGCATTCACGCCGGTGAATGAAGCTCGACAAGGTCCGCGGACTTGGCTCCTCCCGTTACAGGTTCTGACTGCGCCCCGGCTGCGGCACCCGCCCGCCGCCGCAGCAGAGCCCGTGCCGGAAGCCCGGACCGCCGGCCGGTGTCGTGCCAACCGGAGGCCCGCCCATGTCGCCCGCGTTCGCCCCTTTGCGACTGAAATCCCTGTTCCTCTCCGATCTGCACCTCGGCGCCCGCGCGGCCCGGCCCAAGGCAGCGCTGGAGTTCCTCGCCGCGCATGAGGCCGAGACCATCTATCTGGTCGGCGATATCTTCGACATCTGGCACGGTGGCCGCATCCACTGGCCCCGCGAGGCCGAGGAGCTTCTGGCCGAACTGGACCGCCGGGCCGCGACCGGCACCCGGGTGATCTATCTCTGCGGCAATCACGATGCCAAACTGCGGTCCCCGGAGGCCCGGCTGCCCGCCGGGATGACCGCCCCCCGCCACTGGCAGCGCCACGAGGTGCTGACGCATGAGGCCGCCGATGGCCGGCGCTATCTGGTGCTGCATGGCGATCAATGCGACTCGCGGCTGATGCGGCAGCATTTCATGACCCGGATCGGCAGCCGCGCCGATGCCTTTCTACGCGGGCTCGACGACTGGCTCGGTCGCCGGCTGACACCCCCGGCCCCGGGCCGGCCCAGCCGGATCGAGCGCGCCATCAGCACCTTCAACAGTCTCTTCGTGATGGGCGGGCGGTTCGAGGCCCGTCTGGTCGCCCTGGCCCGCTCGGCCAAGGCCGACGGGGTGATCTGCGGCCATTCCCACAAGCCGATGCTGCGCAGCATCGGCGGCACGCTCTATGCCAATTGCGGCGACTGGGTCGACAGTTTCACCGCGCTGATCGAAACCCACGAAGGCGCATTGCGGCTGGTGGAATGGGCCCGGCCGCCTCATGCCACCCGTCCCAAGACCAGCTTCGGCCCGCTGGCGCAGGATGCCTGAGATGATCGTCACCGGACTTCTGGGCGGCTGTGCCGCCCTCTCACTGGGGGCGCATCTGGGCAGCAACGCGCTGGCGATTGGCCGCCCCTGGCTGCGCCGTCGCCGCAGCGATGCGCCGGCCTTCCGACCGCATCTGACGCTGATCCGCCCGGTCAAGGGCCTCGACCCGCACGATTGCGAGACGCTGGCCAGTTCCTTCACCCAGGACTATCCCGATTACGAGGTGCTGTTCTGCGCCGAAACCGCCACCGATCCCGCATGCGCCGCGATCCGCGAGATGATCGCCGCCCATCCCGGGGTGCCGGCGCGGCTGCTGATCGGCGACAGCCGGCTCAGCGCCAACCCCAAGCTGAACAATGTCGAAAAGGGCGTCGCGGCGGCGCGCGGCGACTGGTTCGTGCTGACCGACGCCAATCTGATGCTGGCGCCCGATTACCTCTCCACCCTCGCCGACAGCTGGGGCGTCGATACCGGCCTGGTCTCCGGCCCGCCGCTGGGCACAGCCGCCGAGGGGCTCTGGGGCGCGGTGGAATGCGCCTTTCTCAACGGCACCCAGGCACGCTGGCAGCTGGCGGCGGATGCGCTGGGGCTGGGTTTTGCCCAGGGCAAGACGCTGTTCTGGAACCGCCGGGTGCTGCGCGCCGGCGGCGGGCTGGCAGCGCTGGGACGCGACACCGCCGAAGATGTCGGCGCCACCAAGCTGGTGCGCGCCCAGGGGCTGCGGGTGCGGCTGCCGCTGCGGCTGTCCGGCCATCCGGTGGGCCGGCGCCGGGTGCGCGCGGTCTGGGACCGGCAATTGCGCTGGAGCATCATCCGCCGCGACGGCTTTCCCGGTCTCTTCGCGCTGGAACCGCTGCAGGGGCCGCTGCCCGGCCTGCTGGCGCTGATCGCGCTGGCGCTGGCCGGCGCGGTGCCCGGGCTGCTGCCGCTCGCCTATGTCGCGCTCTGGTACGGGGCGGAGCTGCTATTCTCCCGCGCCTATGATCTGCCGGTCGGGCCGCGCGATCTGGCGGCGATGGCGCTGCGCGATGCGATGCAACCGGCGCTCTGGATCGCCGGGCTGCTGCGGCAGAGCTTCGACTGGCGCGGCCATGCGATGACGGCGGAGCCGGCGGAATAACATGCTGGGGCTGGAAAGCATCGCTGCGCTGATCGGCAAATACGGGCTGGCGCTGGTGGCGCCGGTGGCCGTGGTCGAAGGCCCGATCGTCACCGTCATCGCCGCCTGGCTGGCCAGCACCGGGCGCTTTGCCCTGGGGCCGGTGATCGTCGTGGTGATCCTGGCCGATCTGCTGGGCGATTTCCTGGCCTATGCGCTCGGCCGCTGGGGGTTGGGGCGCCTGCCCGAGGGCTGGCGCCGCCGGCTGGGGCTGCGCCCGGCCCGGGTCCGGGGGCTGGCCGGGCATTTCGCGCAGAAGGGCGGCCGTACCCTGATCCTCGGCAAGCTGACCCACTCGATGGGCCTTCCGGTGCTGGTCGCCGCCGGCACCGCGCGAATGCGGATCGCCCTGTTCCTCTGGTACAACCTGCTGGGCACCGTTCCCAAGAGCCTGTTCTTCGTCGCCCTCGGCTATGGCTTCGGCGCCGCCTACGGGCGGATCGACGACTGGATCGGCCGTATCTCCCTGATCCTGCTGGTCGGCCTTCTGGTCACCATCGGCTGCTGGATTTTCTATCGGAAATGGCACAAATGACCCTGCCCCGCCTCAGCTGCATCCTGCCCGCCTATAACGAGGCCCCGCGCCTCGGCCGGGTGCTGGACGTCACCCTCGCCGCACCGCAGATCGACGAGGTGATCGTGATCGACGACGGCTCCACCGACGAGACCGCCGCCATCGCAACCGCCCGGACCCGCGACTGCCCGCGGCTGCGGGTGATCCGCCAGCCCCGCAACGGCGGCAAGACCCGCGCTGTGGCCGAGGGGCTGCGGACGGCGCGCGGCACCTTCGTGATGTTTCTCGACAGCGATCTGACCGGGCTCACCCCGGCGCATCTGTCACAGCTGAGCCAGCCGGTGCTGAGCGGTGCGGCGGGGGCGTCGCTGTCGCTGCGCGGCAATGCCCCGGCGCTCTGGCAACATCTCGGGCTCGACTATATCTCCGGCGAGCGGGTGATGCCGCGGGCGCTGATGATGCGCGAGCTGGCCGCGCTGGACCGGCTGCCGCGCTTCGGGCTGGAGGTCTTCATGAACCGGCTCTGGCTGGAAGCCGATCTGGCCATCGCGGTGGTGCCCTGGCCGGATGTGGCCAGCCCGATGAAATTCGAGAAATACGGCCCCCTCGCCGGGGTGAAGGCGGATGTCGGCATGATCCGCGACATCTTCACCACCATCGGCGCCTGGACCGCACTGCAACAAATCCGGGGGCTGCGGCGCCACAGGATCGGTCCCGTCACCGCCTGAGCCGCCCCGGTCGGGGGATCAGCCGTCGCGATCGGCCAGCCAGGCGCGGGTTTCGGCAAGCACCTCGCCCGACAGCTCGGGATCATCGCTCATCCGGGCGAGGATCAACGCCCCCAGCATCGCCGACCAGCTGCCGATCGCCACCCGGCGCCGGGCAGCCGCATCCGGCCCCTGCGCCGCCGCCGTCATCCTGTCGATCTGTTCCCTGAGGCTGTCTGTCATCACCCCGCGCGCCTCGCCGGAGCGGCGCGGCATCTCGCCCGCCAGCGCCGCCATCGGGCAGCCACCGGGCATGTCGGCACGATGCGCCGGTGTCAGATACCGCTCCGCCCGCGCCGCGATAGAGGCATACTCGCTGGCCACCTCCTCCATCGCCTGCGCCATCGCCGCGGCGAAGAGATCGTCCTTGGTCTTGAAGTAGCCGTAGAACCCGCCATGCGTCATGCCGGCGGCGCGCATCACCTCGGCCACGGTGACCGCATCGAAGCCCTTTTCCCGGAACAACCGGCCCGCCGCCCGGACGATGGCCTCCCGGTTGGCTGCCACCTGGTGTTTGCTGACCCGCATCCCGCACCTCCAAATCCCGTTGACTCATTACATGATGATGATCATAAAAATCAAGAATCATGATAGCCATCATGAATAAATCACAGGTCCAACGGGAGGAACGGACATGGCAGGCAGCACAGACATCTCATCAGCGCCGGAAGACCGGAGCCCGGGGCACCGGGGGCGGAGATGACCACACTCGATCCCCTCGCCCCGCCCGCCGCCGGCACGGCGCGCCCGGCCCTGGTGCTGGCGCTCGCCTCTGTCGGTGCCATCCTCGCGACGCTCGATCTCTTCGTGGTCAGCGTCGCCCTGCCCAGCATCGGGCGGGATTTTCCAGATGCCTCCCTCTCCGACCTGTCGTGGATCCTGAACAGCTACGCCATCGTCTATGCCGCCCTGCTGGTGTTCATGGGGCGGCTCGCCGAACGCTTTCGCCGCAACCGCAGCTATCTGGCCGGCGTCGCGCTCTTTACCCTCGGCTCCGCCGGCTGCGCGCTCTCCGGGACGTTGCAGGTGATCCTCTGTTTCCGGGTGATCGAGGCCATCGGCGCGGCACTGATGACACCGACCTCGCTGGGGCTGGTGCTGGCCGCATTCGCCCCGGAAAAGCGCAGCGCCGCCGCCCGGCTCTGGGCTGCCATCGGCGGATTTGCCGGTGCACTGGGGCCGGTGATCGGCGGTTTTCTCCTGATCTTCGGCTGGCAATGGGTCTTCCTCGTCAATGTGCCGATCGGGCTGGCGGCCATCCTCATCGGCCTGCGGATTCTGCCCGATATCCCCGGGCAGAAAGTGCCCTGGCCGGATCTGACCGGGACCCTGCTCGCCACCGCCGGAGTCGCACTCTGGATCTACGGGCTGATCACCGCCGGCGGTCAGAGCTGGAGCGCACCCGGCGCCTGGATCGGCCAGATTGCCGGTCTGGCGCTGCTGGCGATCTTCGCGCTGCATTGCCTGCGCGCCCGGCGGCCGCTGATCGAACCGGCGCTGTTCCGCAACCGGATCTTCACCAGCGCGACCCTGGCGCTGGCGCCCTTCATGATCGCCTTCGGTGCCTTTCTCCTTGCCCGGGTCACCTGGGAGCAGGCCGCATGGGGATGGAGCCCGTTTCGCACCGGCCTGATCCTGGCGCCGGGTCCCTTCCTGGTGCCGCTGACCTCGATGCTGGTTGCGAACCGGCTGATCGCCCGGATCGGCGCGCCGGCTGTCATCGTGATGGGGCTGGTCGCCTTTGCCGCCTCGCAGATGCTGACGGCGCTCGGCTACGGGCTGACGCCCTCGGTACCGCTGTCGCTGAGCGCGGCGGTTCTGTCCGGCATCGGCGTCGGCCTCGCCCTGCCCACACTGATGGGGACCGGCGCCGGCGCCCTGCCGGCATCCTATTTCTCCACCGGCTCGGCGGTTCTGAACATGATCCGGCAGACCGGCATGGCAATGGGCATCGCGCTGGTCGTCGCGGTCGCCGGACAGGCCGCCGCGACCGCCCCCGCGCTGGCGGCCTTTCGCCTCGCCTGGTGGGTGACGGCAGGCTGTGCGCTGGTGGCAATCGTCCCGACCCTGATGATCCGTCCCCCGGCGCCGGATCCGGGGTCAAGGGGCTGAGACCCGCCGACAGCGCCGCCCGCGACACAAACGACCCCGGCACCCATCCGGTACCGGGGTCTGATATTTTCGAAAACGAGCGGCCGAGCTCAGAACCCGAGCGCCATGCCGTCCTTGCGGGTATCGCTGCCGCCGATCAGCAGCGCCCGCGCCGCATCGATGCGAACCGCCTGGCTGCCGCCCAGCGGGCTGGCGACCACCTTCAGCTTGTGGCCGCGCGCGGTGAGCTCAGCCTGCGCCGCGGCGCTCACCCCCGGCTCGATCTGCAGCTCTCCACCGATGGCGAAGCTGCGCGGCGCATCCATCGCCGCCTGCAGGTCCATGCCGCGATCCAACAGGTTCGACAGGAAGGCGGCGTGACCCGCGGCCTGATACTGCCCGCCCATCACCCCGAAGGGCATCACCGCGACGCCATCCTTGCACAACATGCCGGGAATGATCGTGTGCATCGGGCGTTTCTTCGGGCCGATCGCATTCGGATGCCCCTCGATCAGCCGGAACGAGCTGCCGCGCGAATGAAACAGCACCCCGGTCGTGGGATCCAGCCGGGTGGATCCGAAACCGTGGAAGATCGAGTTGATGAAGGAGATCGCATTGCCCTCGGCATCGACCACGCTGAGATAGATGGTGTCCTTGTGTTCCGGCTCGTCCCAGAGCGCCGGCGGCAGCGCCTTGTCCATCCGGATGCGCCCGGCAAGCGTATCGATCACCTGATCGGACAGCAGTTGTTCGGCCAGCCCCTCGCACTCTGCCGGATCGGCCAGCAGCGCATCGCGGTGGTGATAGGCGAGCTTCGTTGCCTCGGCATGCAGGTGGATGCGGTCGGCCTCGGACAGATCGGCGCCCATGTCGAATTTCGACAAGATCCGCAGAATGATCAACGCCACCAGCCCCTGCCCGTTCGGCGGACATTCGAACACCTCGTGATCGCCGTAGGGGGTGGAGATCGGCGTCACCCAATGGGCCTGGTCGCGGGCCTCGTGGAAATCCGCCTCGGTGTGCAGCCCACCCAGCGATTGCAGATGCGCCACCATCTTCGCCGCGGTCTCCCCCTCGTAGAACCCGGCGGCGCCCTTTGCCGCAATCTCGCGCAGGCGAGCCCCCAGCAGCGGCTGGGCATGGCGGTCACCGACGGCGGGCGCGGCGCCTCCAGGCAGGAACAGCGCGGCAGCATGCGGATCGCCGGCCACCAGCGTGGCATTCGCCGCCCAGTCCATCGCCACGCGCGGGGTCACCGGATAGCCGTTCTCGGCATAGCCGATGGCGCGCTCGAAGAGCCGCTCCAGCGGCAGCGATCCGTGATCGGCATGCAACCGGCACCAGGCCGAGATCGCACCGGGAATGGTCACCGCATGCGGGCTGGTCTGCGGGATCTCATCCGTGAGCCCCGCCGCCTTCAGCGCCGCGACGGTGGCCGCAGCCGGCGCCCGCCCCGAACCGTTGAGCGCCTGAACCGCACCACCCTTCGGCGCATAGAGGGCAAAGCAATCGCCGCCGATCCCGGTCATCAGCGGATCGACGACGCATTGCACCGCCACGGCGGCAATCGCGGCATCGACCGCGTTGCCACCGGCAGAGAGGATGTCGAGCCCCGCCGCGGTCGACAGCGGATGCGAGGTGGCGATCATTGCCTTGGAGGCCAGGGTCGAGGGGCGGTGCGCGGAGAAGAAATCGAAAGTCATACAAGTCCTGTCGTGTTGAGGGGCCAAACAGCCCGGAACCTCTGCGCCCTCCGCGGGAGAAGACGCACAGGCAGTCGTTGCGGCGCCCGCCTGCGGCAACAGGCCGGCGACGGTCCGGCGGCAATGGCGCCGGACCGGGTGCGGATCGCGGCCATGGCCTGCAGCATCCAGCGGGCTCTGGCTTCCGCCCGCGGTGGTGCTTTTCATGGCCTTGCCTGCGAACACCGATCCTGGTCGAGCAGCGGAAGCAGCGGATCGACCGGCAGGTTCGTGCCATGGACCTTCCCCGCCCAATTGAATTCACCTTGACCATTTATGTATACATATGCAAGATGAAAGTGTACCAAATTCAGGACCCCGCCCCAAGTGAGCATTCGGACAGCAGAAAGCATATTCGATGCACTGATCGCCCGGATCGTCGCCGGAGACATGCGCCCGGGGGAGCCGCTGGTTGAACAGGCCCTGGCCGAGCAGTTCGGCGTGTCGCGCACCCCCGTCCGCGAGGCGCTGCACCGGCTCGAACAGGCGGGCCTGGCCGAACGCGGGCTCCGGCGCGCCTTTTTCGTGCGCAAGATGAAGGCCGAGGATCTGGCCGAGCTGTTCGAAGCCGCCGGCGAGGTGGAAAGCGTGCTGGCCGCCCTCGCGGCCCACAGGATGAGCGAAATCGAACGTCATACACTTTCGGCGATCCTCAGCGAGGGCGATGCCTGCGGCGACGATCCCAGGGCCTATGGCGAAATCAACACCCGGTTTCACGAGACCATCAAGACCGGCGCGCATAACGCGATCCTGGCGGCGACGCTGGACGACTTGAACCTGCGCACCCAAGCCTGGCGCGTGGCGAATTTCCAGGAGAACCAGCGCCGTCTCGCCACCTCCCGCGCCGAGCACCGTTCCATCGCCGAGGCGATTCTGGCGCGCGACGCCGACGAGGCGCGGCGCCGGATGTGCAGCCATGTCGCCTCCTCCTACATCGTCGCGGCCGATCTGCTGGCCCGGCGCAATCTGTGACCCTTCCCGCGACCCTATCCGCCGTCGCCCCCAATTCCGAGGACCCCCGCCATGCCCGACCTGACGCTGACGCTTGAACTTCTCGCCGTTCTGATCGTGATCGGCGGCCTTGCCGGGGTGCTGGCCGGCCTGCTGGGGGTCGGTGGCGGCATCGTGCTGGTGCCCGCCTTCTTCTTCACCTTCCAGACGCTGGGCTACGACGGGCCGCAGATCATGCAGGTCTGCCTCGGCACATCGCTGTCGACGATTATCGTCACCTCGATCCGCTCGGTGCTGAGCCACAGCCGCAAGGGCGCCGTCGACTGGGACATCCTGAAAAGCTGGGCGCCCGGCATCGTGGTCGGCGCGATTGTCGGCGTGCTCGCCGCCGCCTCGCTGCGTTCGGTCAGCCTGCAGATGATCTTCGGCGTGCTGGCGCTGGTCATCGGCGCCTACATGGGGCTGGGCCGCAGCGACTGGCGGCTGGCCGAGAGCATGCCCAAGGGTGGCCGGCAATATCTGTTCTCGCCGGTGATCGGCTTTCTGTCGGTGCTGATGGGCATCGGCGGCGGCAGCTTCGGCGTGCCCTTCATGACCCTGCACAACGTGCCGATCCACCGTGCCGTGGCCACGGCCGCCGGCTTCGGTGTGCTGATCGCCATCCCCTCGGCCATCGGGTTCCTGCTGATGTCGATCGACACGGCTTCGCGCCCACCCTATACGCTCGGCGCGGTGAACGGCCCGGCCTTCTTCATCGTCATCGCCATGACGCTGCTGACCGCGCCGATCGGCGTCCGGCTGGCCCATTCGCTCGATCCCAAGCCGCTCAAGCGGATCTTCGGCCTGTTCCTGGCGCTGGTGGCGCTGAACATGCTGCGCAAGGTGCTGCTAGGCTGAGCGCCCGCCGGCGCCGGGATCCACCGCGACCGCATCCGGCGCCGCCGAAGATGTTGACCTGCCCTCCGCCAGCCGCCATGCTCGCTTCAGCGCCTGCTGCGGAGAGGCCGTTATGACAGATCGAAACCTGCTGTTTGCCTGTCTGGCCGTCCTGACCCTCGGGCTGGGCGCGCCGGTCGCGGCGCAAAGCTCGGAGCCACGTCCGGGAAGCCCCCCCGGAACCTGCATCGTCACCCGGGTCGACGGCCCGGCAATCGTTTCGGCCCGCGGCGCCGGCGCCCGGCCGGCGGAGATCGGGCTCGGCCTCGGGCGGAACGCGAAACTGCGCACCCGGGCCGGGGCGCGCGTCACCCTCGCCTGCGCCGGCGGTCTGGAGGTCGTCGTCGGCCCCGACAGCGAAGTCGATGTCGTCGGGCTGCTGGACGGCGGTAGCCGCCCCTTGGGTCTGCGGCTGATCGACGGGATCGCCGGATTCCTCTTCGCCAGCGAGGACGACCACGGCGTACAGGTCCGGACCCCTTCGGCGGTGGCGGCGGTGCGCTCCACCCAATGGGCGATGCAGGTCGACCGCCGGGCCAGCGCCATCTTCACCCGCGAAGGCACCGTCTTCGTCGTCACCCGCAGCGGCGACACCCGCCTGGGCCCCGGCGAGGGGGTGGATGTCGCGCGCTCCGGCAGGCTCAGACCGGTCACCCGCTGGGGACAGCCGCGCATCGATCGCCTCGGCGCGCTGCTCGGCCCCGATTGGTAGCCCGCAACCGGTTTCGCCGCGCCCGTCTTCTCACCGGTGCGGTGGTGCTGCTGGCGAGCCTGCTGATCGGCCTCTGGCATCCCGGCGACCGCAGCAGCTTCTGGCAGGGGATCGAAGGCCGGCTGCTCGACGCCCGGTTCCTCTGGCGTGGGCCGCTGCCGCCGCCCGAGGGGATCGCCATTCTCGCCTTCGACGATGCCACCATCGCGCAGCAGCAAGCCTTTCCCCCGACCCGCGCCGCGTTGGCTGCCGCAGTCTCCGCCGCCACGGCGGCGGGCGCGCGGGCCGTCGCGCTGGATGTCCTGCTGCTGGAGCCGCGCACCGGCGATCAGGCGCTCGCCGCTGCCCTCGCCGCGACCCCGGCGGTTCTGGCCGTGGCCGAGGCCCCCGCCGGCACCCCGCTGCGGCGCCTCAAGGACGGCGGCTTCGATCTGGTGATCGCCACCGCGCCGCGCGACCCGCTGCCCGCGCTGGCGCCGACGGAACAGCTGAGCGCCACAGCCCGGCTCGGCCATGCGATGCCGGATCAGGATACCGATGGCGCCGTGCGCCGGTTCGACGCCGCCCGCGCCCTGGCCACCCGGGACGGCCCGCTCTGGTATCCGGCCCTGGCGGTGGCGGCGCTGGCCGCCGCGGATCGCGCCAACGATCTGCAGCTGCGGCGAACCGCCGTCGGTGGCCGCCTGACGCTCGGCCCGCGCGGGGTGCCGCTGGATCTCCACGGCGCCCTGCCGCTGCTGTTCTACGGCCCCTCCGGCACCATCCCGACCTATTCCGTCGCCCGGGCGGCAGAGGTTGATCTGACCGGCAGGATCGTCTTCATCGGCGCCACCGCCACCGGCTTCGGCGACCGCCACGCCACCCCCTTCGACGCCGCCTTTCCCGGGGTCGAACTGCACGCGACCCTGGCCGCCAACCTGGGCGAAGACCGCCTGCTGCGCCGCGACGTGCCGGCCTGGCTCTGGGGCGTGGTGCTGGCGCTGGCGGCGGCGGCGAGCGGTTTTGTCGCCGCCGGGCTGGAGCGGCCCTGGCTGGTGGCGCTGGCAACCAGCGCGGTGGCGGCAACCACCGCCGCGGCGCTGCAGCTCGCCTTCGCCGCCGGCTGGTGGCTGGATGCGACCACGGCGCTGCTCTGCCTGCTGCTCGGCACCGGTGCGGGGACGGTGCTGCGGCTGCTGGAGCATCGCCGGCGGGCGGCCAACCTGGCACTCTATCAATCGCCGCGTTTCGTCGAACAACTGGCCAGCGCTGCCGATCCCGGCTTCGATCCCGGTGCACGCCCGGCGGTGGTGCTGTTCGTCGATGTGGAAAGCTTCACCAGCTATTCCGAAACTCTCGGCCCCGAGGCCACCGCCGGCTTTCTGCGGCTGTTTCACGGGCTGGTCGAACAGGCGGTGGATCCGCTGGGCGGCATCATCGCGCATTTCGCCGGCGATGGCGCCATGGTGGTCTTCGGCCTGCCCGATCCGGGCCCTGAGGATGCGATGAACGCGCTGCGCTTCATCGACGCACTCTTCGCCGCGGTCGCCACCTGCACCGACTGGCCCGGGCTCGGCCTGCGGGTCGGCGGCCATGCCGGGCCGGTCCAGACCGGGGTGCTCGGCGGCCGCCACCACCGCCAGTTGACGGTGAGCGGCGATGTCGTCAACACCGCCAGCCGGCTGCAGGATTTCGCCAAGACCCGCGGCGCCGCCATCGCCCTGTCTGCGGCGCTGCTCCACTCCGGGCCGGAGACCCGGAGCTGGGCCGCGCGATCCGGCCTCAGCCCTGCGGGGCAGCACCGGCTTCGCGGGCGGCAAACGCCCCTCGACATCTGGACCGGCCCGGTGCCCGGGTCCCGGCAGGGCTGACCCCCGGCCCGTTTCCGCCCGCCCCAAAACTCCGCTCAACGCAACGGCGGCCTTTGTGATATCCTCCCCCCCGGAGGAGGACCGGGGCATGAGCGACCGACAGCACGTCGAGGAGATCGAACGGGTATTGGAAGGCACGCCGACCGGGCGCGACAGTTTCGTCTCCGCCTCTTGGCGGCGCTGTGTCGAACTGTACGGCATGGACCCGATGCGCCGCGATCCCGCCCATATCGTCACCGAAAGCGAACTGCGCGATCACCGCAAGCAGGCGGAATGGATGATCGGCGCCGCGCGCACCAGCCTGCAGAGCCTGTTTCGCCAGGTCGCCGGGCAGAACTATGTGCTGCTGCTGACCGATGCCAAAGGAGTCTGCGTCGACTTTTTCGGCGACGATCTCTTCGTCGACGACCTGCGAACCGCCGGGCTCTATCTCGGGTCGAACTGGTCCGAGGATCTGGCCGGGACCTGCGGCGTCGGCGCCTGCATCGTCACCCAGGAACCGGTGACGGTTCATCAGGACGACCATTTCGGCAACGCCCATACCACCCTGAGCTGCACCGCCGCGCCGATCTTCGACAGTCTCGGCGGACTGGCGGCGGTGCTGGATATCTCGCTGTTGCGGTCGCCGGCGCCAAAGCGCAGCCAGAACCTCGCCATGAGCCTGGTCACCAATGCGGCGCGGCGGGTGGAGATGGCCAACCTGATGGCCGAGGGGCGCCGCGACTGGATCCTGCGGGTTTCCGACCGGCCGGAATTTCTGGACGTCGACCCGGAAGCGGCGGTCCGGCTGGACGGCTCCGGCCGCATCCTCGGCTACACCCGGGGCGCCCGGCGGCTGTTCCCCGATGGCGGCGACGTGCTCGGCCGGCGCATCGACGAGGTACTGGATCTGACGGTGGACGATCTGCCCGACCTGATGCGCGACCGACCGAGCGAGGACCGGATGATCGAGATGCAGGAGGGTGGCGCGCTCTTCGGCCATGCCATCGCCCCGCAGGCACCACGCACCGCGCCCCGCAGCGCCCGGCGCGGCGGGCCGCTGGCCGGGCTCACCCGCGACGATCCGGCAATGACGGAAACGCTGAACCGTGCCGCGCGACTGGCGCGAACGGCGGTGCCGCTGCTGATCACCGGTGAGACCGGCACCGGCAAGACCCGGCTGGCGCGGGCGATCCATGTGGTCGGCACGACAAGCGGCTTCGTCTCGCTGGAAAGCGCCGGGCTGACCCCGGCCGGGCTGCAGGCGGCCTGTTGCGGGGTGAACGGACCGACCACGCTTCTGCTGCGCCGGATCGAAGACCTGCCGCGCGACACCATGGCCGCCATCAGCGCCCTGCTCGACGGCCGTGGCGATCTGCGGGTCATATCGACCACCTGCGAGGCTCCCGGCGCGCTGCCGCTGCCCGCCGCGCTGTTCCACCGGCTGGCAGGCGCCACGCTGAGCCTGCCGCCCCTGCGCCTGCGGCAGGACCTCGGCTGGCTGCTGGATCTGCTGCTGCGCCGCCGCGCGCCCGAGGACATGCGCCTCTCCCCCTCAGCCCGGGCCGAGCTGCTGGGCCGCGACTGGCCCGGCAACCTGAGAGAGCTGGAACAGGTGCTGGACGTGGCGGTCGCGCTCTGCGAGGGGCGGGTGATCGACCAGCCCGATCTGCCGCCGCCCGTCGCCACCCCCGCCGCTGCCGCCGAGGCGGAGGCACCTCTGGAACAGGTGATGGAGGCCTGCGGCTGGAACATGGCGCGGGCGGCGCGGCGCCTGGGCGTCAACCGCTCAACCATCCTGCGCCGCCTGCGCCGCGCCGGGTTGCACCCCGGCGGCTGATCCGTTGCAGGGCGTTGCAGCCGCAACATGCCGCAGCGCAGAGCCCATTTTTCGCAGCCCCTGTCCCATCTGCCGATGGATCGCGCCCCGGACCTGCCGCGATACTCCCCTTGCAACACGCGCAGAGGAGGAGACGCGATGCTCGATTCAACTGTTGTTTCCCGCACGGAGGAGGTGCTGGAAACGCTCAACGCGGCGCTGGAGGCCGGGGACGCGGCCGCCGCAGCGGCACTCTTCGCCACCGACAGCTATTGGCGCGACCTGGTGGCAGTGACCTGGAACCTGAAGACCGTCGAGGGGCCGCAGGGCGTCGCCGACATGCTGAGCGCCCAGTTGCCCCACACCCGGCCCGGCACTTTCCGGCTGCAGCAGGGGGAGGTCCCGTCGGAGGAGGATGGCGTGATCACCGCCTGGATCACCTTCGAAACCGCCGCCGGCCGCGGTTGGGGGCTGATGCGACTGAAGGACAACCGTATCTGGACCCTGCTGACCGCGCTGCAAGAGCTGAAGGGGTTCGAGGAACCACGCGGCCGTCGCCGTCCGATGGGCGCCGAACACGGCGCCAGCAAGAACCGGATGACCTGGAAGGAGAAGCGCGAGGCAGAGGCCGCCTCGCTCGGCTATGACACCCAGCCCTATACGGTGATCGTCGGCGGTGGCCAGGGCGGCATCGCCCTGGGGGCGCGTCTGCGTCAGCTGGGGGTGCCGACCATCGTGCTGGACAAACACGACCGCCCCGGCGACCAGTGGCGCAGCCGGTACAAGTCGCTCTGCCTGCACGACCCGATCTGGTACGATCACCTGCCCTATATCAAGTTCCCCGACAACTGGCCGGTGTTCACCCCCAAGGACAAGGTCGGCGACTGGCTGGAAATGTACACCAGGGTGATGGAGATCAACTATTGGACCCGGGCCGAGGTCGAGGCGGCCAGCTTTGATCCGGCCGCCGGCACCTGGACCGTCGAGGTCAACCGCGATGGCGAAAAACTGGTGCTGCACCCGACCCAGCTGGTTCTGGCCACCGGCATGTCAGGCAAGCCCAATATCCCCGCCTTCCCCGGCATGGAGACCTTCCGCGGCAGCATCCAGCATTCGTCGCAACACGAGGGCCCCGACGCCTGGAGCGGCAAGAAGGTCGTCGTGGTCGGCTCCAACAACTCCGCCCATGACATCTGCGCCGCGCTCTGGGAGGCCGATGCCGATGTCACCATGGTGCAGCGGTCCTCCACCCATATCGTGCGCTCCGACACGCTGATGGAGATCGGCCTGGGCGGGCTCTATTCCGAAGAGGCGCTGGCCAACGGGGTGACGACGGAAAAGGCCGACATGATCTTCGCCTCCCTGCCCTACAAGATCATGCACGAATTCCAGATCCCGCTCTATGACCAGATGCGCGCGCGCGATGCGGAGTTCTACGCCGGGCTGGAAAAAGCCGGTTTCGATCTCGACTGGGGCGACGACGGCTCCGGCCTGTTCATGAAGTATCTGCGCCGCGGCTCCGGCTATTACATCGATGTCGGCGCCAGCCAGCTGATCATCGACGGCGAGGTGAAGCTGGCCAAGGGCCAGGTCGACCACTTCGAGGAAGATGCGGTGGTTCTGGGCGACGGCACCCGGCTTGAAGCCGATCTGGTGGTCCTGGCCACCGGCTACGGCTCGATGAACGGCTGGGCCGCGGATCTGATCAGCCAGGAGGTCGCCGACAAGGTCGGCAAGGTCTGGGGGCTGGGCTCCGACACCACCAAGGACCCCGGCCCCTGGGAGGGCGAACAGCGCAACATGTGGAAGCCGACACAGCAGGAAAACCTGTGGTTCCACGGCGGCAATCTGCACCAGTCGCGCCACTATTCGCTCTATCTCTCGCTGCAGCTGAAGGCGCGGATGGAGGGGCTCGATACCCCGGTCTACGGCCTGCAGGAGGTCCACCACCTGTCATGACCCGCTCCAGCAGCCGGTCCATCCCCGGGCCGGCTGCCTACCCCTTTCGAGATCAGGAGAAAAACATATGAAAGCAGCACGTTGGCACGGCGTGAAGGACATCCGCGTCGAAGAGGTGCCCACCCCCACCGCCGGCCCCGGAGAGGTCGAGATCAAGGTTGCCTGGACCGGCATCTGCGGCAGCGACCTGCATGAATACCTGGCCGGGCCGATCTTCGTCCCGGTGGGAGAGGACCACCCGCTGAGCCACGATCAGGCGCCGATCACCATGGGCCATGAATACTGCGGCGTCGTCACCGGCCTCGGCGAAGGCGTCACAGGCCTCGCCCTGGGCGACCGCGTCGCGATCGAGCCAATCTTCGCCTGCGGCACCTGCCCGGCCTGCCGGGATGGCAAGTACAACCTCTGCGACTCGCTGGGCTTCATCGGCCTATCGGGCGGGCATGGCGGTTTCGCCGCGACCTCGGTGGTGCCCGCGCGCATGGTCCACAAGATGCCCGACGCGCTGTCGATGGAACAGGGCGCGCTGATCGAACCCGCGGCGGTTGCGCTGCATGCGGTCCGGCTGTCGAATATCCGCGCCGGCGACAGCGCCGCGGTTTTCGGCGCCGGCCCCATCGGCCTGCTGGTTGTCGAGGCCCTCCGGGTTGCCGGGGCGGCCCAGATCCATGTCGTCGAACCCGCCGCGGTCCGGCGCGACAAGGCGTTGGAGCTCGGCGCGACCACGGTGATCGACCCGACGGCGGAGGATGCGGTCGCCGCGATCCGGGCCGCCACCGGCGGCGTTCACGTGGCCTTCGAGGTGACCGGTGTGCCGCAGGTCCTGCCCCAGTGCATCGACGCCACCCGGTACGAGGGGCAGACGCTGATCGTGTCGATCTGGGAGGGCGAGGCCGCCTTCCAGCCCAATACCGTCGTGCTCAAGGAACGCCAGCTGCAGGGCACTATCGCCTATCGCAACGTCTATCCGGCGGTGATGGAGCTGATGACCCAGGGCTATTTCAGCCCTGAGAAGCTGGTCACCCGGCGGATTGCGCTCGACGACATCGTCAGCGAGGGGTTCGAGGCGCTGGTCGCCGAGAAGTCCCACGTCAAGATCCTCGTCAAAGCTCCGGACTGAGGCCGGGGCTGAGACCGGCAAACGGGGCGCGCCCATCGGGGGGCGCCCATTCCCCGCGCGCGCCCCGGACCCGCCCGGCCTCCACAGGCCGCCTGCCAAGTCAGGCCCCCGTCCCGGCCCAATGCAAACGCGATTTGCCTCAGTCCGGCTGCGTTGCTAGACTGCGGCGCAGGATGCGTCCTCCTGCTCTCCAACCATCGCGGGGAAACGATGGCCCCGCCAGGAGACCTGCCGGGCAGGTTTGCATTCCAAATGGGGGGAGAAACATGCATACCGACGTGGAAATCCACTACAGCATCAAGAGCAACCTCGCCGACAAGATCGCGACAGGGCTGGAGCGCGCCGGAAAGCGCCTCGATACCCTTGTCTCCAGCGATCTGGCCTCTGTCGACGAATTTCACATCCGCGGCCGCAAGGCGACGCTGGAGCTCGGCCAGAAACTGAACCTCGCCGCCGGCTCCAGGCTCCTCGATCTGGGCAGCGGCCTTGGCGGCCCGGCCCGTACCATGGCCGAGACCTACGGCTGCAGCGTGACCGGCATCGACCTGACCGAGGAATTCTGCCACGCCGCCAACGTGATGACATCCTGGCTGGGGCTGCAGGACAAGGTCGTCTGCCAGCAAGGCGACGCCACCGACCTGCCGTTTGCCGACGACAGTTTCGACGCTGCGATGACCATCCATGTCGCCATGAACATCGCGGCCAAGGACCGGCTCTATGCCGAGGCGCACAGAACCCTGAAACCGGGGGGACGGTTCGCCGTCTACGACGTGATCCAGGGCGATGGCGGCGAGGTGCATTTCCCGGTGCCCTGGGCGCGCGAACCCTCCATCAGCCACCTGGCCACCGATGCGGAGATGCGGACCCTCCTCCCGGCGGCGGGTTTCCGGGTGATCGAGGTCACGGATTCCAGCGCCGAGAGCCTCCGCTGGTTCGAGGACATGGCCGCGCGACTGGCCAGATCGGGGCCGCCGCCGGTCTCGTTCCATGCCATCCTTGGCGATGACTTTTCCGAGATGGCGCGAAACCAAGTGCGCAACCTGGCCGAGGACCGCATCCGGACCATCAGCTATATCTGCGAGGGCTGATCGCACCTGCCGACACACCCGCCACCGGCCCATCACCGCGCCCCTAACGCCGGGCCGATGACGCAAAGTCACTTGACATGTTCCGGCACCCTGCCAAGGTGAAGGCCTGATTTCGTCGCATTCATTCTTTGATTTATTTTACCCGCCCGGCCCGCCGTCGCGACGGGCTTAGGAGGCAGGACATGGTCGACATCACCGTGGGCAGGACAAATGCGGCACCGGGCGATGAAATCCCCCTTCTCATTCGCGACGTCCTGTTCCAGGACTTCGAGACCCTGCGTCTGACCGGTGCCACCGGCGCGATCGATCTGCTGTTTCCCGAATTTGCCGCCGGCGACCACCTCCCCGACGACGACGGCGGCGAAAGGGTTCGTGCGTTCTTCGATTTCATGAAGGGATCGGTCTATGTCGACGACGATGTCCAGCAGGATGCGGCGGTCTTCGAAGTCGCGGTGTTCGAGGCCCCGCTGGATGGCAAGCTGACCTCTTCCCGGTCCGTGACCCTGCGGTTCGAGGGGCGTGATTTCACCTTCGCCGACGATCCGCTGGACACCATCCTGCCGACCGCCGGCACCATCGAAAGGATCACCATCACCGATGAGGTCAGCTTCGCCAGCCTCGCCGAACCGGAGGATTTCGTCCCCTTCCCGGTGGGCCTGAAACTGTCGCTGACCGGTCTCGATCTCGACGCCTCCGGAAATCTGCTGGACGACACCGACACGCTGATGGCGACGATCTTCGCCGGTCCCCAGACCCTGACGATCGATGGTTCGCTGATCCCCCGCTTTGCCGGCGACGGCCGTGACCTGACCGCCGGTACGCGTCTGGGCAGCGGCGATTTCATCACCCTGGCCTCAGGTCCCCTCTCCCCCCGGATCACCGATCCGGTCTGGACCTACGCCGGCGATTTCCTGACGGTAGAGGCCGGGGCGGTGCTGAATGGCGGCCAGGATGTCCTGGTGGGCAGCCTGCCCGGCATGGGCCCCGGCGATCTAGCCGGGGCCATCGCCCAGGTCAGCGGGGATGCGCTGGATGTTGCGGGTGAGGTGAACGGGGGCAATGACGTTCTGAACTTCACCGACAGCCTGACGGCGGCGTCTGCGGGGCTTTTCGGCGATGCGGCGCGGGTCTC
>NZ_JASNJD010000008.1 GCF_030164425.1 Pseudodonghicola flavimaris
ATCTCAAGACCACCCTCGAGGCCATCGCCGCCGGCCATCCGCAAGGCCGCATCGACGAACTTCTCCCGTGGAACTTCAAGCCGTCAAGCTGAACCTGAGGTGGGATGCAGCCGCCGCTTACATTCATCTCATCAACTAAAGAGTTGATCCTAGAAAAGTGCTCTCGAAGCTCATCCGGCAGCATTAGATAATCTGCTTTGCTATCTCTATTCTTTTTTGAACCATGAGGGTGTCAGTGGTTCCGCCTGTTATCCGCTCGAGGAATGCCGCATTATTCAAGAGGGCTTCATAACCCACTTTAAGCCTAGTTCCGTCAATCGAGGGGTCTTCGAGCAAGGTTACCATCACGGCTTCTAGAACGGCGGAGTTTATCACGCCCTTTGGTCGAAATGGCTTGGGGATATTAATATTTACAAGCGCCGCAACGACTGGGAAGCGTTCGAAGAACTCCAGATCAGAATCAGATTCAAAATCTCTATTCTGCTTCATGAACTTATTCAAATGGCTAAGCATTGGCTTCTCGTACTCAGTCCACCTGTGATAAAGGGACAAAAGGCGCAAAACTAGCTCTACATCTTTCTGGTTTTTATCTGGCTTCTTCAAGCCAAGGATGTTTTGCCAGTCCTCATTCTCATTGAGCTCCCAAAGCCGGTCAACGATTTCACCTCGATACACGGCGTTTCTGATTTCTTGTGGTTTAAGCTGCGTTCCACCCGTGTTGAGCCTTTCGAAAATATGGAAAACGCTATCGCCGCTGCCGCTTGGTGTTAGCTGGCGGATATTAATTGCCCTCAAGGTGGAGTTTCTTAGTTTTCGTTGATATTTAGGGGGGAGATCATCAAACCGCTTCCCGTTAAATTCCGATCTCTCGGACAACCCTTTGAGGCGGAATACTTTTCGGTTTCCTTTGTCATCGGGCTCCCCGAAATACCCCTCAATAAAATACTTGACTGACATCAGTCTTTGCTGGCCATCTATGACCTCAAGCTCCCCCTCATCATTCTCGTAAAGAAAAACTTGCGGAACAGGAAGTCCCATCAGGAAAGACTCAATCAGTCTTGATGATTGCTCAATCTTCCAGACGAATTTTCTCTGGTAGAATGGAACGACGATGTCGCCGCGTTCAATTTGCGAAGATAGAAGTTCCAAAGATGGGTCTGATGGAGCAACGGAGATATCGAATTCAACATATGGCTGATCATCATTTTCTTCGACTACTTCGAGAAGTGCGTCATCTTCCTCAGCCACTATTCACCTCAAAAGTGCATTTCATAAGGATTGCCTCTCGCTGAAGGTAAGACTTTATGTGGGACACATGCAAGCCCCCTCGCGGAGCGCCTATACACGCATGTATGCGAAGTAGTGGGTGTCAAGAGAAGTAGCTAGGCTGCGTCTTCGACAAGGCGGCTCGCCCGGCGCATCTGGCCAACGTCCGCTTCGTTGCGCGGTGCTGCCGTTCGTGCAGGACGCAGCGAACTTCCGCTCCCCGCCCTTCGTTCTAGTGCGACTTGCCTTTCCGAATTGAGCATTCTGGCCCGAGAAGCGATGGAAACACGCCCTCATGCGGTTATCCCCGAAGCGGATGCCCCGTCCCGAAAGCCGTCACCGCATCCAGAACCCGTTCGCCTTGATCCTGTTGCGGATCGCCTGTTCCTTGCGGGGCAGGTTGTCCCGGTCGAACAGCGCCCGCACCTTGGTGCCGCGGCCCTGATAGATCAGCCGCTTGATCGGTTCGTATTGCTTCAGCACCTTCTTGATCCGGTTCGGTGCCGTGACCGTTTCCAGCACCTCGACCACCCGGTCGCTTTCGCGGGCGTAGAGCAGTGGGAACAGCCTGTAGTGGCAGCTGACCGACCCGTCGAGATAGCCCTGCGGCAGCGCATCGCGGCTGCCGCCGAAGGAATGGATCACCAGCGGCAGCGCCACCTGGTCCAGCCAGGGATCTAGGCTCTGGCCGGCCAGTTCCACCGGCGGATCGTCGCGGATCGACAGCGCGTATTCGCGGAACCTCTCCCCGAACAGCCTGGGGCAGCGGTAATAGAACCAGCCGGCGTTGAAATAGAGATAGCGCTCCCAGTATTCGTCCGGCTGGTTGAGGTCGAGGCTGCTGTCGAAATCCAGCCCGAAGCGGTCGTAGAGCGATTTCCAGATACCGCCGTAGCCGGGGCCATAGAGCGTCGGTTCGGGCCAGGTGCCCTCACGCCGCAGCGAGGCGGCGGGGCGGTCGAAATCGAAGGGCACATCGGCAAGCTCGCCGGTGATCAGCGTGTCGGTGTCGAAGAAGACGAAGGGTTCGCCCGCGGGCAGGGCGGCCAGCGCCTCGATCTTGTTGCCCTGGGGATAGCTCTCGCCGAAGGCGCGGCATTCGAATGGCAGGATCTCGGCCCCGAGGTCGTCCAGCGCCTGCAGCACCGGGGCGTTGCGGATGGCCGGATCGCCGGACCACAGCGGCCCGGGTTGCGGCACCGCGACGAACAGGCGACCGGCGAAGCCTGGGCTCATCGCCCGCAGCGCGGCGGCGAACAGCACCGCCTCATATTGCAGCCGGCCGGACTGGCCGACGATCAGAATATTGAACCCTTGGCGGGATGCGGGATTATTTGCCATAGTTTTTCCTGCCGCGCCGGTATTTCTGCGGCGACTGCCTGTTTTGACTATAGGGGGTGAGGGCGTCTCCCTAAACCCCGCAAACGCATGATTTTGAGGTCGGATTTCGGGAGGATCACGATGTTGGACATTATTCTGTTTCTGGTTGCCGCCGCCGCGCAGGCGGCGGGGCAGGACGTGCCCCCGCCACGGGCGAGCGCCGTCCCCGGGATCGCGCCCCCGAGCTTTCTGGCGATCGATGTCGCACAGGCCCCCGCATCTGTGGCGCCCCCCAGTTTCCTGAGCCCGACGCCCGCCCAGAGCGCGCAGGGAGAGGCGCCGCCCAGCTTCCTCGCCCCGGCGCCGGCGCAGCAGGGAGCCACGGCGCCACCGGTATTCCTCGCCCCAGATCCGTCGGGGCTGGTGGCGGAGCCGCAGGTGCCCAGCGGCCAGTTCACCACCGCGGTGGAGGTCAAGCCGATCCTGACCTTGACCCGGGCGAATTGGGTGGCGCTGCGCGCATATGACGGGCAGGATCTTCTCTATCTGACCCAATTGCTGTCCTGGCGCTGCGGCCTCCTGCAGATCCGGCTGGGGATCAACGGCGGACCGCTGCAGGTCTTTCCGCTGCCGCCCTGCCATCTGGACACCGCCGCGCCCAATGCGGTGACAGACGGCGACGGGCCGATCTACCTCAGCTATCCGCTCGGCGCGGTGCAGAGCGTCGAGGTCGAACTGACCTATGACGATCTGACCACCGACCGCGCTGGTTTCCCGCGGTCCAGCGTGCTGATGCCCTGATCGGCGCCCCGCGTCGGGGTCTGTCGCGACCGCCTGCCTGTTTTAGCAGCAGCTCGCCGGAGAGGCTGCATTTTTCTGCCCGCCGGCAAATTTTACCAATTGATAAAAAATATGGCTGTGTCAGTCTGACCAAAAGATCAAAACAGGGAGACACCCAATGGCGAATGGCCATCAGGCATCCGGGGTCGTGGCGCAGCGCCTGGCGCCCGAGGAGATTGCCGCCAATTTTTCCGATCTGCACGCGCCGCTGGCGCCGCATGAGGCCGCTGTGGCAGCGGACCGGTGCTATTTCTGCTATGACGCGCCCTGCGTGACCGCCTGTCCGACCGACATCGATATCCCGATGTTCATCCGTCAGATCCAGACCGGCCACCCGGAAGCGGCGGCGAAGACGATCTTCGATCAGAACATCCTGGGAGGCATGTGCGCCCGGGTCTGCCCGACCGAGACCCTGTGTGAACAATCCTGCGTGCGCGAAACTGCCGAGGGCAACCCGGTGGAGATCGGCCGACTGCAGCGCTATGCCACCGATCAGCTGATGGCTGCGGAGGTGCATCCCTTCTCCCGCGCGGCGGCGACCGGCAAGACCGTGGCGGTGGTAGGTGCGGGGCCGGCAGGGCTCTCCTGTGCGCATCGTCTGGCGATGCTGGGCCATGACGTCACCGTCTTCGATGCCCGCCCCAAGGCCGGTGGCCTGAACGAATATGGCATCGCCGCTTACAAGAGCACCGAGGATTTTGCCGCGAAAGAGGTGGAGTGGCTGCTGAAGATCGGCGGCATCACGCTGGAGGCCGGCAAATCGCTGGGGGCGGAACTGACGCTCGCCGCGCTGCAGGCCGACTACGACGCGGTGTTCCTCTCCATTGGTCTGGCCGGGGTCAATGCATTGCGCCTGGCGCAGGAGGAGATGCCCGGTGTTCTGGACGCGGTGGCCTTTATCGCCGAGCTGCGCCAGGCCGAAGACAAGGGCGCGCTGCCGGTGGGGCGCAATGTGGTGGTGATCGGTGGCGGCATGACCGCGATCGACGTCGCGGTGCAGGCGAAACTTCTGGGGGCGGAGAATGTCACCATCGCCTATCGCCGCGACCGCGCCGCGATGCCGGCCAGCCGGTTCGAACAGGATCTGGCCGCCAGCCACGGGGTCAAGCTGATGTTCAACGTGATGCCGACGGCGATCCTGGGCGATGGCGCGGTGACCGGGATCGAGCTGGAATACACCCGTATTCACGACGGCCGGGTCACCGGCACCGGCGAAAAGCTGACGCTGGCGGCGGATCAGATCTTCAAGGCCATCGGCCAGACGCTGGAAGGCGTGCCCGAAGGTCTCGCCATCGTCGGGGGCAAGCTGGCGGTGACCGGGCCGGGCCGCACCAGTCTGGACGGGGTCTGGGCCGGCGGCGACTGCGCCAGCGGTGGTGAGGATTTGACCGTTACCGCCGTTGCCGAAGGCCGCGATGCGGCGATGGATATCCATTCGACGCTGACTTCATGCTAGGTTTCCGCGGGGGGAAGCTGTTCCCCCGCTCTGGACCTGCACGGGAGACTGCATCTTGGAGACCATTTTTCTGACGCTGGGGGCGCCCTTTTTTCGCCATGAGGGCCGGCTTTTCATCGAAGCGCAGACCGCAAGCGGTCTGAAGGCCTGGCAACGGGAATTCTCCAGGGTGATCACCTGCTCGATCTGCCACGCCGGCCCGCCGCCGGCGGGCTGGATCGATGCCGAGACGGGGGGGCTTGTCCTGCCGGAATATGAACTGATCGAACTGCCGGATGGCTATCGCATGCCGACCTATGTCAAAACCAGACCGCAGGTGAAAGCGCTGCTGCGCGACGCGCTCCGGCGTGCCGATTATAGGCTGTTCGCCATTGGCGGCTGGATCGGCGACTGGGGCATCTTCGGCGCCCGGCTGGCCGCGGCAGAGGGGCTGTCGCATGGCATCTGGTTCGACCGGGTGGAATCTCAGGTCTTTGCCACCACCCATGACGGCTCTCTCAAGGGCCGGCTGCGGGCCTGGCTGAAATCCCGCATCACCGCCGTGCGCGAGGACGAGGTCCTGGCCAAGGCCGATCTGGCCTTGCTGCACGGGCAGACCGTCTTCGACCAGTTCCGGGACAAGACCCGCAACCCGCAGATCGTCGAGGATATCCATCTCGAGGAAAGCGACCGCATCCCGGCGGAGGCGCTGCAGCGCAAGCTCTCCGGCGCGGCGACGGATGTGCTGAGGATCCGCTATGTCGGGCGGGCCGACCGGATGAAGGGCGGGCTGCTGTGGGTTCAGGCGCTGGAGGCGCTGGCCCGCGCCGGTGTGCCGTTCGAGGCCGAATGGGCCGGGGACGGGCCGCAGCTGGAGGAGATGCGCCAGCAGGTGGGGCAGGCGGGGTTGGCGGACCGGGTGGTGTTCCACGGTTTCGTCTCCGACCGCCAGAAGGTCCTGGAGATCCTGCGCGGCGCCCATGTCCTGATGTTCTGCCACATGACGGATGAATCCCCCCGTAACCTGATCGAAGCGCTGCACGCCGCGACGCCGTTGGTCGGGTTCCGGGATACCTATGCCCAGCGGCTCGTTTCCGAACGGGGCGCGGGATGTCTGGTCGACCGCGGCGATGCGGAGGCGCTGGCCCGGGCTGTGGCCAGTCTGAATGCCGACCGCGCCGCGCTGCGCGACCTGATCGAAAAGGCCAGCCAATCGGGCCGGCACCTGACGCGAAGCCAGGTCTTCGCGGATCGGGCAAGAATTGTCAGGGACAACCTGGGATATCGAAGGGAGGCCGCATAGATGGCTGATTTGACGACAGAATTTCTGGGCATCAAGAGCCCCAACCCGTTCTGGCTGGCCTCGGCGCCGCCGACTGACAAGGAATATAACGTGCGCCGCGCCTATGAGGCCGGCTGGGGCGGCGTGGTATGGAAGACGCTCGGCGCCGAAGGGCCGCCGGTGGTCAATGTGAACGGCCCGCGCTATGGCGCCATCTACGGCGCCGACCGCCGCCTGCTGGGGCTGAACAACATCGAGCTGATCACCGACCGGCCCTTGCAGACCAATCTGGAGGAAATCACCCGGGTCAAGAAGGACTATCCCGACCGGGCGCTGATCGTGTCGATCATGGTCCCCTGCGACGAGGAGAGCTGGAAGGCGATCCTGCCGATGGTCGAGGCCACCGGCGCCGACGGGATCGAGCTGAACTTCGGCTGTCCGCATGGCATGGCGGAACGCGGCATGGGCTCGGCCGTCGGTCAGGTGCCGGAGTACATCACCATGGTGACGGAGTGGTGCAAACAGTATTACTCCAAACCGGTGATCGTGAAGCTGACGCCGAATATCACCGATATCCGCCGCCCGGCGCAGGCGGCCTTCGCCGGCAATGCCGATGCGGTGTCACTGATCAACACGATCAACTCGATCACCTCGGTCAACCTGGACATGATGTCGCCGGAACCGATGATCGACGGCAAGGGCACCCATGGCGGCTATTGCGGCCCGGCGGTGAAACCCATCGCGCTGAACATGGTGGCAGAGATCGCCCGCGATCCGGTCACCCATGGCAAGCCGATCAGCGCCATTGGCGGCATCACCACCTGGCGCGACGCGGCGGAGTTCATGGTGATGGGTGCCGGCAACGTACAGGTCTGCACCGCTGCCATGACCTATGGGTTCCGCGTGGTGCAGGAGATGATCTCTGGCCTCAGCCAGTGGATGGATGAGAAGGGATATACCTCCACCGCCGATTTCATCGGTGCCGCCGTTCCCAATGTGGTGGACTGGAAGGACCTGAACCTCAATTACATCTCCAAGGCCAAGATCGACCAGGACGCCTGCATCAAGTGTGGCCGCTGCTATGCAGCCTGCGAGGACACCAGCCACCAGGCAATCTGGATGAAGGAAGACCGGGTGTTCGAGGTCAACGATGCCGAATGCGTCGCCTGCAACCTCTGCGTCGATGTCTGCCCGATCGAAGGCTGCATCACCATGGAGCGGGTGGCCCCGGGCCAGGTGGACCTGCGCACGGGCAAGGTGGTCGAGGAGGAATATGCCAACTGGACCATGCACCCCAACAACCCGATGGCGGTGCAGGCGGCAGAGTAAGCCCGTTCGCAATGGAACCGCAAACGCGCAGGTCTCGGCCTGCGCGTTTTGTTTTGTATCAGTGTGTTAAGGGTGATTCATGATGTGTCGCGCAAGGCGGGAGCCGGCTGGGCGGCGAGGCATTCACTGAACCTTATGCATGAGGATGTTGGTTTAGTGAGCTGTATTTTATTGACTATTGTTCCTGTCGCCGTTCCAGCCGGCCCATGATCAGCATCAGCCCGAAGGCGATGGCGGAGAAGATCAGCACACCGGCGGTCATCGGCCGCAGCGTGCCGTCGAAGACCATGCCCACCGGTGTCGAGAGCACCGCCGCCCCGACCGTCGACAGTGCCCCCATGATCGAGGCCGCCATGCCGGCGATATGGCCCATCGGTTCCATCGCGATGGCGTTGAGGTTACCCATCAGCATGCCGCCGAAGAAGAACACCACCGTCTGCCACAGCACGAAGCCCCAGAACAGGATACGCGGATGCATCCCGGAGAGCGCGGCGATGACCAGCATCACCAGCGTCATCGCGATCTGCGCCGCCAGCGCCCAGGTGACGATGCGGCGCATGCCCACGCGCACCACGATGGCCGCGTTCAGCAGGCTGGCGGAACCGGAAAACAGCGCGATGGCCCCGAAGTAGATCGGGAAGTTCTCGGCCTCGCCGAAGATGACGTCATAGGCCGGTTGCACCGTCAGGATCATCACGAACATCGACGCGAGGCAGAGGGTCTGCACCAGGATCGACAGCCGCACGGTGGGATGTCCGGCCATCTCCCTCAGGGCCGCGATCATCAGTGGCAGCCGCATCGGCCGGCGGTTTTCCGGCGCCAGCGTCTCGGGCAGCCGCAGCCCCAGCCAGAACACCGAGATCAGCGAAAACAGGATGAAGGCCAGGAAGATGCCGCGCCAGCCGGTCAGCGCGATGATGCCCTGACCCATCAGCGGTGCGAAGGCGGGGAAGATGGTGAAGATCATCATCGCGAAGGAGACCGTCTTGGCCATCTCGCGCCCGGAATAGAGATCGCGCACCACCGCCAGCGCCACCACCCGGGGGCCGGCGGCGCCGATCCCCTGCAGCAGCCGCGCCGCCAGAACCACCTCGAGACTGTCGCTCCACCACGCCAGCGCGGCGGCGACGATATAGGTTGCGGCTCCGGCCAGGATCACCGGCTTGCGGCCGAAGGCATCTGACAGCGGCCCGGTGAAAAAGGTCCCGGCCCCCATGCCCAGCACGAAGGCGCTGATCAGCATCTGCGCCCGGTTGACGTTTTCCGGGCTCAGCTCACGGCCGATTTCCGGCAGCGCCGGCAGCATGGAATCGATCGAAAAGGCGATGGTGGCGAACATCATTGCGATCAGCGCAATGAATTCGGGGCGCGACATATGCGTTTTCATGGGAGCTCCAGGTTACGGAGCGCCGGTATCATGTGTCGGGGGCAAGCGCCAGACGCGACGGGCCGTCAGCCCGGGCTCATTCCGCGGGCGCGTGGTGCGGGCGCTGCTCCCGTGGGCGATCGTCCTCGTTGGCGATCGGGCCTTCCTCGATCTCCTCGTCGTGACGATGGCCGAGACGGGCGATCAGCCACTCGGTCTCCTCCTCGCGCTTGCGCATGTTGTAGAGCGCGAATTGCTGGATCGCGACGGCAAAGACGCCGAGACCGAAGAAGATCAGGAACGTGGTGCCGAGCTTGCCCAGCAGGGTCACCGGCACCAGGTTGCCGTAGCCCACGGTCGAAATCGTGACGACGGTGAAGAAATAGCTGTCGATCCAGCTCCAGCCCTCGACGTAGCGAAAGAACAGCGTGCCGAGCGTCAAAATGAACACGACACTGTAGATCACTGTCAAAGGCTTGAAATTCATCACTGCGCGAGCTGCTCCCCGATCTCCTCAATCACCTTTTGCCACAATTCAGCCGGCTGTGCACCCGGTACGGCATGTTTGCCGGCGACGATGAAGGTCGGCACCGAGTTCACCCCCATCTCGCGGCTGTGGGCATCGCGGGCGCGGATCGCGTCGCAATCGGCATCGGAGGCCAGCAGCTTGCGCACCACGGAGGCATCCATGCCGACGCTGTCGGCGATATCGCTCAGCACCTCGCGGTCGCCGATATCGCGCCCATCGGTGAAATAGGCGGTGAACAGCGCCTCGGCGGTCTCGTACTGGCAGCCCTCGATCCCGGCCCAATGCACCAGCCGGTGGGCATCCAGCGTGTTGGGGGTGCGGGTCATCGCGTCGAAGTTGATCGGCAGCCCCAGCGCCTCGGCCCGCTCGACGATCGGGGCATAGGCCTGAACCGCGCGCTCCTTGCCGCCGAATTTCGCCTCCAGATAGCTGCGCCGGTCCATGCCGCCGGCCGGCATCTCCGGGTTCAGCTGAAACGGGTGCAGTTCGATCACGAAAGGGTGGTCCGGCACTGCCGCCAGCGCCCGGTCCAGCTGCGCCTTGCCGATATAGCACCAGGGGCAGATCGGGTCCCACAGGATATCGAGCTTGACCCGCTGCGGGGTCGTGTCTTCGGCGACGGGGTCTTGCTGGGGCGCGGTGGTCATGCGGGCGGCGGGCTCCGGTCGGGGTAATAGGCCGGCAGCGCCCGGCGCAGAAGCTTGCCATTGGCGCCGGTCGGCAGGCTGGGCAGATGCACAAAGGCGCGCGGCTGTTTGTAGCGCGCCAGGCGGTCCCCGATATAGGCATGCAGATCGTCTTCGTCCAGTGCCGCGGGGCCGGCGTAGAAGGCGACAATCACCGTGGTGCCGGGTTTCACCTCCACCTCGGCAGCACCGACCTGGTCGATCCCGGGATAGGCGGCGAGGGCGCTTTCCACCTCGACCGGAGAGACCCGATAGCCGCCGGCATTCATCATGTCGTCGTTGCGGCCGAGATAGGTGATCTCTCCATCCACCGCCATGGCGCCCTGATCGCCGGTCAGGAACCAGTCGCCATGGATACGGGCTGCGCTTTCCTCGGGCGCGTTCAGATAGCCCAGCATCAGCCCGGGATCGGCGCGGTGGATGGCGATGGTGCCGGGCTCGCCCTGTGGCACCGGCTGGTCGTCGGGGCCCAGGATGGCGATGCGGCGGCCCACCTGCGGCCGTCCCAGCGCCGCCCCCCGCGCCGGATGGGTCGGGCTGGAGGAGATGAAGGTCGAACATTCCGACATGCCATAGGCCTCGTGCAGTTCGGTCCCGGTCAGGGCGGTCCACTGCCGGTGCAGATCGGGAGAGAGCTTTTCCCCGGCGCTGAGCCCGTGGCGCAGGTGCGGCAGAGTCAATGTCTCGCGCCCGCGCAGCATGCGGCGATAGACACCGGGCGCGGCGGCGAAGAGGGTGGCGCGATGGGCGGCGAGGATCTCGGGCAGGCGGTCGATCTCGGTTCCCGGCTCGGGGATCAGGGCGGTGGCGCCGATGGTCCAGGGGTCCATCAGCCCGGTGCCCAGCGTATAGGTCCAGTTGAAGGCGCCGGCATGGCACAGCCGGTCCTCGGCACGCAGCCCGTACCAGCCCCCGACCATCATCTGCCGCGCCCAGATGGCGCGATGGGCGTGGGCGACGGCGCGCGGATTGCCCGAGGTGCCGGAGGTATAGACGATATAGGCGAGCCGCTCCGGATCGCCCATGTCCCAGTCGCAGGGCGGCAGATCGCGCATCGCCGCCAGTTCCTCCAGCCCGATCTGGTCCGGGTGACCGGCGCAGGCGATCGCGGGATCGCGCAGCACCGCCGCCGGTGCCAGATCGTCGATCATCTTCTGCGTCTCGGGCGCGGTCAGCTGCGACGAGGTCGGCACCGGCACCAGACCCACGGCCATGGCGCCGAGATAGGCGATCGGGAATTCCACCGAATTGCCCAGCCGCATCAGCAGGATCTGCCCCGGTTGCAGGCCGCGCTCCAACAGTCCGGTGCCGGTGCCGCGCACCGCCTGGGCCAGCCGGGCATAGCTCCAGTCGTCCGATCCGCCTGGACGCAGGACCGATAGGGCGATCTTCTCCGGCAGGGCTTCGGCCTGCCGCAGCACGAAGGCGGCCAGATTGAACGGGGCGGGGCAGGGCGGCGGCGGCCCCTGATCAAAGATGGAAAGCATGGGCTATCGCTAGCCTGCCTCGGGGCGCGTTGCAAGCGACCCCCGGCGCGCTTATAGAAGCGGCCATGACAGCCCGGGACCCGAAATCCATCATCCGTATCGCTCGCAGCGGCGAACCCGAGATCGCGGCCGAACCGCTCGATCTCGGCGCACGGGTGCGCGATCTGCGCAAGGCGCGCAACTGGACGCTGGAACAGGCCGCCACTCAGGCCGGGCTGGCGCGCTCGACGTTGTCGAAGATCGAGAACGGCCAGATGTCACCGACCTATGAGGCGCTGAAGAAGCTCGCCGTCGGGCTGGAAATCTCGGTGCCGCAGCTCTTCACCCCGCCGCAGAAGGATCAGGTCAACGGCCGCATGGCGCTGACCCGCTCGGGCGAGGGGGCGGATTATGCCACCGCCACCTATGAGCACGAACTGCTGGCCGAGACGCTGACCAAGAAGCAGATGCTGCCCTATCGCGCCCGGGTGCGCGCCCGCAGCATGGAGGAGTTCGACGGCTGGGTCCGCCATGACGGCGAGGAATTCCTCTATGTGCTGACCGGCGTCATCATGCTCTACACCGAATTCTACGAACCGATCGAGATGCGCCGCGGCGACAGCGCCTATTACGACGCCAGCATGGGCCATAACGTGGTCTCGGTCAGCGAGGAGGATGCCACCATCCTCTGGGTCACCTCGCTGGTCTGAGCCTCAGAGCCCGCCCGGCGTCTTCCCCGCCCAAATACTCTTGCCGAAGGCACGCGTCGGCGGCGCGTCCCTTCCATTGCCGGGTCCGGGCGCGGCGGTTCAGTCGTCCTGCCACCACCAGACATCGGGCATGTATTCCACCCCGTCGCCATAGATCGGCAGCCGGTCGGCGGGGTAGCGCATCTGCCGCACATGGGCGATGCGGCTGACGTCATAGGCCCAGATCGGGATCACGTAGCGCCCGGCCATCAGCACCCGGTCGAGCGCGCGGGTGGCGGCGGTGAAATCCTCGGAGGTCTCCGAGGTCAGCATCGCGTCGATCATCGCGTCGACGGCCGGAGAGGCAACCCCCATGAGGTTGCGGGTGCCCTGCTGCCCGGCGCCGGCGCTGCCCCAGTAGAGCCGCTGTTCGTTGCCCGGCGACAGCGACAGATCGCGGCGGAAACTGGTCATGTCGAAATCCAGCGCCGCGGTGCGGGTGGTGTATTGGGCGTCGTCCACCGTCTCAACCTGCATTGCGATCCCCAGCCGTTTCAGCGCCCGGTCATAAAGGTCGGCGACGCGCTGCATCTCGCTGTCGGCCTGGCGCAGCAGCAGGCTAAAGCGGAACGGCCGGCCGTCGGCGTCGCGCAGCTCACCGTCCTGTACCTGCCAGCCCGCGTCCGCCAGCAGCGCCACCGCCCGCCGCAGGCTGGCGCGGTTGCGCGCCGTGCCATCGCCCTGGGGCAGGCTGTAGCCCTCCAGCGCGCCGGGCGGCAGCTGGTCCGCGAAGGGCGTCAGCAACGCCCTGACGCGGCCTTCCGCCGGCCCGGGATGCATCGCCAGCACCGAGTTGGAGAAATAGGAGGTGATACGCGGCTGCGCCCCGCCGGTCATGGTGTCGTTGATATAGTCGAAGTTGAAGGCCTCGATCAGCGCCTGCCGCACCCGCCAGTCGGCGAAGGGCCGGTGCCGGCTGTTCATCACCAGGCCGGTCATGCCCGAGGGGCGCTGGTTCGGGATCACCGATTTGACCACATCGCCCCGGGCGACGGCGGGGAAATCGTACTGGCTTTGCCATTTCTCTGCGTTGAACTCCCGCACCGCCGACAGTGCCCCGGCCTTGAACGCCTCGAACAACACGGTGCCGTCGCCGTAGAATTCGATCCGCATTTCATCGAAATTCCGGGTGCCGCGGCGCAGCGGCAGATCCTTGCCCCAGTAATCGGGATTGCGGCGGAAGCTGACATAGCGGCCCGGCTCGAAATCCGAGATCACATAGGCGCCGGTGCCGATCGGGATGTCGGTGAGGCCCGAGGCGGTGAAATCCTTGCCCTCCCATTGCGCTTTTTTCAGGATCGGCCGCATTCCGGCGATCAGCGCCAGTTCGCGGTCCTTGCTGGTGAAGCTCAGCCGCAGGCTGCGCGGCCCGGTCTGCTCGATACGGGCGACCTGGCTCCAGAACCCGCGATAGCGCAGGTGCCCCTCGGTCCCCAGCGTCCGGTAGGACCAGATCACATCCTCGACCGTCACCGGGCTGCCGTCGGAGAACCGCGCCTCCGGCCGCAGGGTGAATTCCACCCAGGAGCGGTCCGGTGCGGTCTCGACCGATTCGGCCAGAAGGCCGTAGAGCGTGAAGGGTTCGTCCTGCGACCGGCCCATCAGGGACTCGTAGCTCCAGAACCGCATCTGCCAGGGCGCCGTGCCTTTCTGAACGAAGGGGTTCAGGGAATCGAAGCCGCCGGTATTGCCGAACACCACCTTTCCGCCCTTGGGCGCATCGGGGTTGGCATAGGGCAGGGCCACAAAATCCGGTGGCAGCGCCGGGTCACCATACATAGCTATGCCATGGCTCGGCGCGGCGGCACCGGCGGTGGCGGTGAAAAACAGGGTGATTCCGCAAATCATCCCGCGAATGCGAAGGAATGGGCTTGGCCGCACCTTGGAAACAATCCTGCTCTGGTCGTTATCATTGGCGGCAGGCTACTTGCGGATTCTCGTGATATCAAACTTTTAGCTTGGAGAACTGCGGCAGATTGCTTATAAAGACCTCACTGCTCGATAGGTTTCTTGCCTGTATGAAACCTGCCTCAATAACTTAACGCCCGCTTCGCGCGGGCGTTTTTTTTGGGCGAAAATCTCCTGTCGAAACGCGAGCGGGGCAGGTCCGACGGACCCGCCCCTGAGTGCGATTTAACCATAAGACAAAGGGTCTCCGCCCTTTGCGGCGGGGTTACTTCGGCGAGTCCGCCTCCGGTGCCGGGCCTTCGTCGTTCCACAGGTCGCGCAGCGAGTCATATGCCTCGGCAAAGCCTTGCTTCAGATCGTCCCAGGCCGAATCTGCCCCCGATTCCAGGGCGCCGTAGCGCTCGCTCAGCCGGTAGCGGGCCGCCTGCAGCTGTTGCAGCCCCTCCCGCGCCTTGTCCCGCGCAGCCTCGCTCATGTCGCTCCAGCCGTCGCGCAGGGCGTCCTGACGGCGGTCGATTTCGGCGTCGAGCCGTGTCATCGCCTCGCGGGCGGCGGCCAACGCCTCGTCGCGCTGCTCGGCGCTGTAATCGCCGATGGCGGCAAAGGCCTCGGAAATCTCCTGGCGCACCTCCTGCGAGGTGGTGGTGTCGGCTTGCGGCGCGCTGTCGGCGGCAAGACCGAGGGAGGGCACCGCCAGGGCGGTGGCGATAAGGGCGGCGCGGGCGGTCGGGGCGATGGAAAAACGGGTCATCATGGTCTCCTTTGATCGGGAAAGCGTCGGGGCGATCGGGCGCGGGATCAGTGAAAACGGTCTGCGGCCTGCCGCAGCGCGCCGCTCATCTGATCCCATGCGCTGTCCAGCCCGTCGCGGATATCCTCCCAGGCCGCGCCGCTGCTGTCGCGCAGGCGGGCGATCTGCTGGTCGATCTCGCGGCGCTTGCTGCGGGCCTCATCCAGGGCCTGTTGCGCCTCGATGCGCGCGTCGGCTTCCGCTTCCTCAACTCTGGCGCCCAAACGGGCGATTTCGGCGTCGATTTGTTTCAGGCGGGCCTGAGCCTTGTCGATATATGCCGTGCGATCCGTCATCGGTTTCGCGTCGAACCTCCTTTGTGGTTTCGGATGCCGGCAGAGGTAAGACCGATCGCCGTTGTCGCAACGGGCCCGGTGCGGCGGGGGCGGCGACCCGCGGGATCCTGCCGGAATGGACGAAACCGCTTGGCGAAAACCGGCCGAGCGGGCGCACAATCGCGTGACCGGGGTTGGTTGGGGGCCGGTTGGGGCGGGGTGGGCGCTCGCGCGTCTGTCACGCCGGCTCACGTCTTTTGGCGTTCCTTTCGCACATGCAGCGTGGCAGACTACATCCGACTGCGAGAACCACCAAGAAAGAGGGCATGTTATGTCGCTGACCGGAAAAACCGCTATCGTCACCGGATCGAACTCGGGCATCGGGCTGGGAATCGCCTGGGAGCTGGCCCGGGCCGGCGCCGATGTGGTGCTGAACTCCTTCACCGACAGCGAAGAGGATCACGCGCTGGCCGCTGAAATGGCGGCAGAGACCGGGGTGAGTGTGCGCTATATCCAAGCCGATATGTCGAAGGGCGAGGACTGCCGGGCGCTGATCGAGAAAGCCGGCCGCTGCGATATCCTGGTGAACAACGCCGGTATCCAGCATGTGGCGCCGATTGACGATTTCCCGGTCGACAAGTGGAATGCGATCATCGCGATCAACCTGAATTCCGCCTTCCACACCATGGCGGCGGCGTTGCCGATGATGCGCGCGGCCGGCTGGGGCCGGATCGTCAACATCGCCTCGGCGCACGGGCTGACCGCCTCGCCCTACAAAGCGGCCTATGTGGCGGCCAAGCACGGCATCGTCGGCATGACCAAGACCGTGGCGCTGGAAACCGCGCAGGAGCCGATCACCTGCAACGCCATCTGCCCGGGCTACGTGTTGACCCCGCTGGTTGAGGCGCAAATCCCCGACACCATGAAGGAATACAACATGAGCCGGGAAGACGTGATCAAGAACGTCATGCTGGAGCGTCAGCCCAGCAAGGAATTCGCCACCGTGGAGCAGCTGGGCGGCACCGCCGTCTTCCTCTGCTCGGACGCGGCGGCACAGATCACCGGCACCACCATCTCGGTCGACGGCGGCTGGACCGCGCTTTGACCGCACCGAACGCCGGCCCGGGGCACGGGCCGGCGTCCTTCGTCTGCGGCACCGGCGGGCAGGGCGGGTCTCTCACGCGCCCGGTGGCCGCCGGTGACGGGACAGGGCGTGGCAGGCCGGGCGCCGTCCGGCGCCGTCGCCGCGAGCTTCAGGAACAGGACAGCAGATGACCGAGACACGCCGGATCAACCTCGCCCTTCAGGGGGGCGGCGCGCATGGCGCCTATACCTGGGGGGTGCTCGACCGTCTGTTGGAGGAGGAGGACCTCGAAATCGCCTCGATCACCGGCACCTCGGCCGGGGCGCTGAATGCCGCGGCCTTCAAGGCTGGGCTGATCGAGGGCGGCCGCGCGGGCGCGCGAGAGAAGCTGGACTGGCTCTGGGGCCGGATGCACGGCATGGGCGACATGCGGCTCAGTCACTGGCTGGGGGTGCTGGAGCCGGCGCAGGTGGCGCAGGCGATCGAATACTCACTGCCCTTTTCGCTGGCCGATGCCTGGTCGCGCATGGTCTCACCCTATGCCTATGGGCCGTTCTACATGAACCCGCTCGAGCCGCTGGTGAAATCGCTCGATTTCGACCATGTCTGCGCCGCCGCCCTGCCGGAGCTGTTCATCTGCGCCACCAAGGTGCACAGCGGCAAGATCCGTGTGTTTTCGGGGGAGGAGATCAGCACCGATGCGATCCTCGCCTCCGCCTGCCTGCCGAACATGTTCCAGGCGGTGGAGATCGCCGATCCCGAGACCGGTGAGCTCGAGGCCTATTGGGACGGCGGCTATACCGGCAATCCGGCGCTGTTCCCGCTGTTCCGCATGGATCTGCCGCCCGATGTGGTAGTGGTCAACATCAACCCGCTGGAGCGGCGCGAGGTGCCGATCACGCCGCAGCAGATCCAGAACCGGATCAACGAGATCAGCTTCAACTCCTCGCTGCTGCGGGAGCTGCGGGCAATCAATTTCGTGCAGCGTCTGATCGACGAGGGCACGGTGGAGCAGGACCGGATGAAACGGGTCTTCGTCCATATGATCGCCGATGACGACCTGATGAACGAACTGTCGGTGGCCACCAAGGTGGTGCCGACGCCGATGATCCTCGGCCATCTGAAGGAGGCGGGGCGCGCCTCGGCCGATGCGTTCCTGTCCGAACACAAGGACAATCTGGGCAAGCGCAACAGCGTCGATCTGGAAAAGATGTTCGGCTGATCGCCGGGACACGGGCAGGGGCGGCGGCAGCCCTCCGGGGCCTGCGCCGCCGGCTCAGTCGCCGCGCGGGCGCAGCCGGCCGGGTTCGTCGGCGGCCAGATAGGCCTCTTCCTCGGGGGTCAGATCGATGGTGTCGAAGCCGGTGATCATCGGTCGCACATGGGCGCGGAACGAATGGCCCACCGTCAGCAGATAGACATGCGCCATGACGAAGGCGGCGATGGCATAGGCGGCTAGCAGATGCAGGTTGGCGACGATCCCCAGCCAGAAGCTGGCCTCCGGCCCGCTGTCCCAGAAATTATAGGTCAGATAGATCACGCCGGTGATCCAGATCAGCGGGAAGAGGACGACCTTCAGCGCCAGATAGGTCAGCGCCTGCAGCGGATTGTGCTTGCGCCAGTAGGCCTTGCGATAGGGGTGGTGTTCGCCCTTGAAGATGCCCCAGGCGTAGAAGCGGGCGACCTTGACCAACCCTTCGCCGGTGGGCAGGTAGTGGCGCCAGGTGCCGGTGGTGAGATGCCAGAAGATGGCGAAGATCCACAGCACGATCAGCGCCCCCGCCGCCAGCACATGCAGCATCACCGCCGGGCCGAAGGGGATCAGCTGATGCAGCCCGTTCACCGCCAGTCCGGTGAACAGCAGCAGAAAGATCAGCGCCATCTGGCTCCAGTGCCAGAAGCGTTCGAAGCGGGGATAGATCTTGACGGAACGTTCAGTCATGGTCCCCGCCCTCCCTGCGGGTGAAGAGCCGGCCGAGCGCGTGGATCAGCAGCGCCAGCGCGGTGGCCGCGATCAGCGACAGCCCGAGGATGCCGGCGCTGCTGAACGGGGTGCGCCCCGGCATGTAGACGCCTTCGATTCCGTTGAGCCGGCCATTCCGGGCGTGGCATTCGGCGCAGTCCAGCGCCTGATCGGCGGGCGCCACCATATGGGTGATCGGCCAGTACATATGGGTGTCGACGAAATCGAAATGGCCCGAATAGGGCGCCCCGGCGGCCTTCATCCCGGCGGCGATCGACTTGCTCCAGTCGTAGTTGCTCCACAGCGCGGTATCGGTGGTGGGGCCCCAGACGTGGTTGTAGACCAGATGCTTCAGCTCGCTGTCATAGGCCTGCTTGCCGATCATCCGCTTGAACGGCCAGATCCGGCTCTGGCCATCCTCGGGGCTGCCGCCGATCCGGTTGACCTCGACCACCTGGGTGGGGTCGATGGTGTCCCCGGCGGTGGTGTATTCGACCTGACCGTTGAACCAGGCGTAATAGGGGGTGACGTTCTCGCCCCACTGGAAATCGCCCTTGATCGACAGATAGGTGTGCAGCGGCGTGCCGTCGGACTGGATGAATTCCTCCTCGGCATAGGGTTTGCCGTCCTTCAGCTTGCCGGCGGTGGACCAGTCCCAGAAGGTCTTGGTCGCCACCCCGCCGCGCGCGAAGGAGGGGATGTGACAGGTCTGGCAGGCCAGCTTGTTCACATGGTCGTTCAGCTTGACACCCTTGAGCGAGACCGGATGCGGCTGGGTGCCGTGGCAGCTTTCGCAGGTGGCGACATCGCGGCGCTGGTGCGGCATGCCGACGCCGATGGTGTCGAGCACGGTGACGTCATAGCGCGAGCCGGCCCATTGGTGCTGGTTGGTGACGTGGCAGTCGGAACAGACCATGTCCTGGCCCTCGGGCGACATGTGGACATCGACCTCGCGCGCCGGGGAATAGAGCACCGAGGACAGATCGCCGTGTTTCACATTGTCGCCGCCGCCGCCGTAGAAATGGCACTGGCCGCAATTCTCGCGCCCCGGCATGCCGACACTCTGCGCCGCGCGGGCCAGATCGACCGGCCAGGCCTCGGCCCCGGTGATGGTCTTGGTTCCGGGTTTCACCGGGTCGAGCGGCGGATGGCCGGCGCCGGTGGCCGTCTTGGTGTATTGGCCGGAACGGTCGTGGCAAACCAGGCAATCGACGCTGACATCTTCCTGCTGCGGAGACCGATGCATGTCGTCCCAGCCATAGCCGGCGTGGCAGGAGGTACAGCGCGGCTCGTTGCCGACGACATTGCCGCAGAAGGCGTTGATCACATGCCGCTTGCCCAGAAGCTGGCCGGTCCTGGGGTTTTCGAATTCCCAGTTGAAATGGATCGAATGCATCATCTGATCGTCTGCCTCGGTATGGCAGGTCAGACAGGCGCGGGTAACCTCCGGTCCGGAGGCGAAGGGACCCTTGAGGATGTCGAACCGGGTGTGGTCCGCCGTGGTGCCGGCGCCGGGAATCACCGGGGCGGCGCTGTCCTGCGCCCCGGCAGGGCCGCCGGGAGCGAGCCAGAGCCCGATCGCCATCAGCAGGCTGAGCGCCAAGGCGGGCATCCGCTGCCCGAACGTTCTGGGTCGCATGGGAGACCTCCCCGGCTGCCACGACAATATTCCAACTTCGGAATATCAGTGTCGCCCGGGAGGGGGGCGGAGGTCAACGGTCAAGCAACCTAAAGGCGTCCCCTGCGGCGAGACGTCCCGTATTGGCAGCAGGGCCGTGCCGGTGCAGGGGCTTTGGATTCGGCCCGCAATCGACCCGGAATTGGCCCGGAGACGGGAGGATCAGTCTTCCTCCGGCTCCAGCGCCTTGGAATTGGGATAAACAAGCCCGGCGGAGATCACCAGCTTCGCCGCGTCCTCCACCGACATGTCGAGCTCGATCACATCCTCTTCAGGAAAATAGAGCAGAAAGCCCGAGGTGGGGTTCGGTGTGGTGGGCACGAAGATGCTCATCAGCTTGCCGCCGGTCTCGGCCCGGTCGGAAATCTCGCCGCGAGCGGTGGTGGAGATGAAGCCGATCGCCCAGATGCCACGCCGCGGATATTGTACCAGGCAGGCCTTTTCAAAGCTGCGCTCGGTCTGGGCGAAGACGGTTTCCGAGATTTGCTTGATGCCGGAATAGACCGAGCGGACCACCGGCATGCGATCCACCAGACCCTCAGCGAAATTGATCAGCGACCGGCCGATCAGCCCCTTGGCGACCCAGCCGACGATGATGGTGAAGATCAGGAAGATGATGACGCCGACACCGCGCAGGTTGATGCCGATATAGCGTTCCGGCCGCATCTGATGCGGCACCAGCGGCAGCACCACGCCATCGATCCAGCCGACCACGCTCCAGATCAGCCAGATCGTCAGCCCGACCGGGGCGATCACCACCAGGCCGGTCAGAAATGCCCCGCGCAACCGGGCCAGCATCCCGGGTCTGCGGTGCGGTTCCTCGTCAAATGGGCTGTTCATCTGTTTCCCGTCCCTGTGCTTCGGGAAAATATGGTCTTTCCCTTGCCGGTACAATGGGACGCAGAGAGGGATTTCACATCAGTCTGTCAGCTTGCGCAAGGCTTGGGCGATCTGGGCGGCCAGCCGGGCATTGTTACGCACCAGCGCGATATTGGCCTGCAGCGACCGACCCCGGGTATGGGCATAGATCCGTTCCAGCAGGAAGGGGGTGACTGCCTTGCCGGTTATGCCGGCTTCCTCGGCCTCAGCCTGGGCGAAGGCGATGACGGGCCGCATTTCCTCGGCGGTGATCTCATCCTCGACGGGCACCGGATTGGCGACCAGCTGACCGCCGGGCAGTTCCAGCGCGCCGCGGGCGGCATGGGCGCGGGCGATGGCAGCGGGATCGTCCATCCGCAGCGGTGCGGGGAACGGCGAATGACGCGACCAGAAGGCCGGCACCATGTCCTGGCCGTAGACGATCACCGGCACGCCGAGGGTTTCCAGCACCTCCAGCGTCTTGGAGATATCGAGGATCGCCTTGGCTCCGGCCGAGACCACGGTGACCGGGGTCTGCGCCAGCTCCTGCAGGTCGGCGGAGATGTCGAAGCTCTGCTCGGCGCCGCGGTGCACGCCGCCGATCCCGCCGGTGGCAAAGACATGGATACCGGCGTGATGCGCGGCGATCATCGTCGCCGCCACCGTGGTGGCGCCGGTGCCGCCGGTGGCGAGGCAGGCGGCCAGATCGGCGCGCGACAGTTTCGCCACGTTGCGCGACTGGCCCAGCCGCTGCAGCTGTTCCGGCTCCAGCCCGATATGCAGCCGCCCGTCCAGCACCGCGATGGTCGCGGGGGTGGCGCCGGCGGCCCGGATGTCTGCCTCCACCTGGGTGGCGACGGCGACGTTCTGCGGATAGGGCATGCCGTGGGTGATGATGGTGCTTTCCAGCGCCACCAGCGGTTGACCGGAGGATTTGGCGCGTGCCGCCTCGGCCGAAAAGGTCATATAGATCATGGGTCTGACTCTCCTGAGACGAATTTCGCCGCCGCCTCCAGCGCGCAGGCAAGGGATTCGGCCTCTGCCGCGCCGACCAGTTCGGCGGCGATATGGCTGGCCATGAAGGTATCTCCGGCGCCGGTGACCCGGCGGATCGTCACCGTGGGCGGTGTCAGGCTGATCAGCCCCTCCGAAGCGGCGACGGTGGCGGCGCGGGGGCCGTCGGTCACCAGCACCCGGGCGCCGCCCCGGTCGTGGAGCGCGGCCGCCGCAGTGCGGGACTCGGCGAAGCTGCGGTCGCAGAGCAGCCCGGCTTCCTCGAGATTGACATAGAGCGTGGCGCGGGCATGTCCCAGGAATGGCCGCAGCCGCAGCGCCTTGCCGGGAGAGGCCGGTGCCACCCTGAGATCGGCCAGCGCAAAGGCCGGGCTGCCGGCAATCTCGCCCAGCAGATCCTCGGTCAGGTTGCCGTCCAGCGCCACCAATCCCGCAAAGGGTGCCTCCGGCCGGCCCAGCGGCCCGTCGGTCAGCGGGGCGAGGATCCGCGCGCCGGCGGCCTCCAGCGTGTGGGCGGCGGCGATGGCGGCGATCAGCCCGGCGCTGTCCTCGATCGCCATATAGACATCGGTGGGCAGATCGGCGGGGCGGTGGATGTGATCGGTGATCAGCCCCAGCGCGGCACAGGCGGCGATCAGTTCGTCGCCTTCGGCATCGCGGCCTACCGCACTCAGCAGGGTCGGATGCAGCCCGCGCCCGGCCAGCCCGCGGGCGATATTCAGCGCCACGCCCCCCGGCAGCCGGCGGATATGCCCGGGCACATCCGCCCCCGGCCGCATCGGCTGCGGCGCGTGGCCGATCACGTCCCAGAGGACGCTGCCGATGCAGAGAAGCGGGGCAGGCGTGACATCATTCATGTCAAAACTTCTGCCGTTATTCGGATCAACGTGCAAGGGTGCGCGGGCAGGGGCCGCAACCGGCGCGGGAGGCTTTCTCCGTCCCGGGCCGGCACAGACGCGATCAGCCCAGCGGCGCGATCAGCGCCCGGAAGGCGGCGACCGGATCGGCGGCGTCCCAGATTTCGCTGCCGATGCCGAAGAAATCGGTCTGCGGGGCCAGCGCCGCCACCAGCTCGGGCGTCAGCCCGCCCTCGGCCACCACGGGGAGTTCGATCATCTCGGTCCACCACTGGAACAGCTCCGGTTCGGCGACGCTGCCGTCACCGAGCGCCGAGGCGCCGACCGGCCCGAAGGCGACGTAATCGGCCCCGGCCTCGCCCGCGGTCATGCCGTCGTGGCGCGAGGTGGCGCAGAAGCTGCCGACGATCGCATCCGGCCCCAGCGTCTTGCGGGCGGCGCGGACGGAACGGGCGGCATCGCTCAGGTGCACGCCGTCGAGACCCAGCCGCTGCGCCAGCAGCACGTGATCGGTGATCACCACGGCGATATCGCGGGCATGGGCCACCTCGCGCAGCGCATCGGCGGCGCGGGCGATCTCATCCTCGTCGCGGGTGGCGAGGGTCAGGCGGATGCAGGCGATCTCGGCGGCTTCGAGAATCCGGGCGATCCGGTCGGGGAAGGTCTCCGGATCCAGAACGGGCGGGGTGATCAGGTAAAGCTGCGGCTGCTCGGGGGCGTCCATGGCGGCGGTCCTTGGGTCTGTTTCAGCGCGGTGTAGCGGATTGGCGCGGGGTTGAAAACGGTTTTGCGGCGGGCTGGCGGTGGACTGGCGGCGGCGGTTGCAGCCCCGGTGGCGGATCACCCATGCTTGCCCCGGCGGACGCAGGGCAGTAAGGGCAGGCGCAGTTACCCGCAAGGAGCCTTCATGCCCACCGACAGCCCGCAGCCCGCCTTCGTTCTGGTCCGCCCGCAGATGGGCGAGAATATCGGCGCCGCGGCGCGCGCGATGTGGAACTTCGGTCTGGACCGGATGCGGCTGGTGGCGCCGCGCGATGGTTGGCCGAACCCCAAATCCGTTGCCATGGCCAGCGGCGCCGGCCGGCTTCTGGACGAGGCGACGCTGCATGGCGATCTGGCCGATGCGGTGGGTGACTGTTCCTACGTCTTTGCCACCACGGCGCGGCAGCGCGGGCTGACCAAGCCGGTGTTCAGCCCGGAGCGCGCCATGGCGCTGGCGGCGGAGAAGATCGCGGCGGGGGAAAAGGTGGCGGTGCTGTTCGGGCCGGAGCGGGCCGGGCTGGAGAACGAGGACGTGGCCCGCGCCAATGCCATCATCTCGGTGCCGGTGAACCCGGAGTTCGCCTCTCTCAACCTGGCGCAATGCGTGCTGCTCACCGCCTATGAATGGCGCCGGCAGGTGAGCGAGGTTCAGCACGAGGTGACCGAGATGGGCCGCGCCGACTGGGCCAGCACGCTGGAGGTCGAGAAGCTCTCGGAACATTACGAGGAGCGGCTGCAGCAGGCCGGGTTCTTCTTCCCGCCCGAGAAGGCAGAGAACATGAAGATCAACCTGCGCAACCTGTGGAGCCGGATGCGCCTGACCCGGGCCGACGTGCAGATGCTGCATGGGGTCATGCGTCAGATGGTGCGCTGGAAAGAGCGCGGCGACTGATCCGCCGCCGCGCAGAGCCTTTGTCCGGCGGTTACGGCCCCTTGTAGATGATCTTGCCATCGGGCCCGACGACTTCGTCCGGGCCGTGAACCTGCGGCTGTGGTCTCTGTTGCACGCGAGGCTGCTGAAACTGTTGCTGCGGGCGTTGTTTCAGCTGTTGCTGTGGATGTTGTTTCAGCTGCTGTTGCGGATGTTGCTGCAGGTTCTGCCGCGGTTGCTGCTGCATCTGCTGTTGCTGGGGAGCGGGCCGCTGCTGCTTCTGCAACTGGGGGCGCTGCTGCTGTTGCTGCATCTGCTGTTGAAACCGCGGCTCCTGCGATGGCCGCATCTGCAGGTTCTGTTGGTACTGGGGTTGCTGGATCGCCGGTTGGCCGGGCCGCGTGGGCTGGCCGGGCATCGGCCGCACCGGTATCTGTCCCGGGATCATCTGTTGCCCGGGTGTCATGTGCTGCCCGGGCACCATGTGCTGGCCGGGAAGCGGGCGGTTTTGCGGCACCACCACACCGGGATACCGGTGCTGCTGCTCGACCGGCAGCGGCCGCAGGATGATCGGGCGGCCAGGGGTGTGAATATGCCGGGACGGCGTGGTCATCAGGTAGCTGGCGAACACCCAGAGCAGCGCGCCTTCCGGCGTGCGCACCTGGGCCCAGTCGCCCAGCCGGTTGATCATCGTCACCCGGGTGCCCGGACGCAGCATCTGATAGGCGACATAGCGGGTGCCGGGGCCACCGCGGGCGTTCAGCGTGACGCCATCGCGCACGTAAAGGTAGCTGTCGGCATGGGCGGCGACGGCCCCCAGGGCCAGCGAGGTTGAGAGAAGAAGCGGGGCCAACAGTTTGCGGAACATGATCTGTCCTCCTCTGGGCGGGCTGGAGTGCGGGCTCTAGGGCCGGGAGGGGACAGTGTCGACCCCCAAGGCCATCGAACCGCGGGAAATTGCGTTACTTCAGAGTCTAAGCATTTGTGACGCGGATAAAAACCGCCGCGCCGGCCATCGGCCAACTGTGGCCGACGACAAGGCCGTGCCGTCCCCCTGGGATCGGAGCCGGGGGACCGCGGGTCAGGAGTTCGGCTTGCGCGGGGTCTCCTGCTGCGGCGCGGTCGGGGCGGGCTTTTGCGGCTGCTGTTGCGATTGGGCGGCCTGCGGTTTCGCCTGCTGTTGCGGCGGCTGCTTCTGCGGCGCCCGCACCTGTTGCTTGACCGGCTGCTGCGGTGCCGGCGCGGTCTTCGATTGCGGGGCCTGATCCATCAGGTAGCTGGAAAATACCCACAGCAGCAGCCCATCCGCCGTCCGGATCCGGGCCCAGTCGCCCTGCGTCCCGATGACGGTGATCTTGGTTCCCGGCGCCAGCACCCGTTTCGCGGCATAGCTCGACCCGGGGCCGGACCGGGCGTTCAGGGACACCCCCTCGCGGACATAGCGCAGGCTGTCGGCGCTGGCGGTCCCAGTGCTGAGGGCGATGGCGACGGCAAGCGTGACGGGGGTGAGGAGAGTGCGGACCATGGAACGGTTCCTTCTGCGTGGTTTCGGCGCGATACCTCTCTTTCACGCGGCAGCGGCGCGGTTCCGTCGCCGGGGGGGCGAGATTTCCTGCGGGTCCGCCCGGAGCGCGGGTGCCAGGGTCCCGGGGCGGAGGTGCATTGTCTGCGCCCGGCGCCCGGTCTACATGGGGTCTGATACATGTTGGACAGACAAGAGGTTGGCGAGGCGATGGCGACCAAACGCTCTATTTTCGAAGAGGTGGGCGAAGGCAGCAGCCCGGCGGCTCCGGCAGAGACCGGCGTGATCGACCGTGGCCGGCGCGGCGCGCGCCGGGGCATCCGGGCCTGGCTGGCGATCATCTTCGTGCTGGTGGTGGCGATGATCGTCGTCGGCGGCCTCACCCGGCTGACCGACAGCGGGCTCAGCATCACCGAATGGCGCCCGGTCACCGGCGCCATCCCGCCCCTGACCGAAGTCGAGTGGCAGGCCGAGTTCGACAAATACAAGCAGATCGACCAGTGGCGGATCGAAAACCAGTGGATGCAGCTGAGCGATTTCAAATCGATCTACTGGTGGGAATGGAGCCATCGTCAGCTGGGCCGGCTGATCGGCCTGGTCTGGGCGCTGGGGTTCTTCGGGTTCCTGATCGCCCGGCGCATTCCCGCCGGCTGGACCGGGCGGCTGATCCTGCCCGGGGCACTCGGCGGGCTGCAGGGGGCGATCGGCTGGTGGATGGTGTCCTCCGGCGTTACCCAGGGCGAGGGCATGACCTCGGTTGCCTCCTACCGGCTGGCGACGCATCTGGGGCTGGCCTTCGTCATCCTCGGGCTGGTGGCCTGGTACATCTTCCAGCTCGGCCGTGAGGAACGCGACCTGATGCAGGCGCGCCGGCTGCGCGAGGCGAAGCTCTTCTCGCTCTCCACCGGCTGGATGCATTTCGCCTTCCTGCAGATCCTGCTGGGGGCGCTGGTGGCGGGGATCGATGCGGGCCGCTCCTATACCGACTGGCCGCTGATGGGCGGGCAGATCCTGCCGCCCGATCCGTTCCTGTTCGAACCGGCCTGGCGCAACTTCTTCGAAAACCCGGGACTGGTGCAGTTCATTCACCGGGTCAGCGGCTATCTGCTGTTCCTTTTCGGCATCATGGTCTGGCTGAAGGGGCGCCGGTCGGCCCATGCCGCCACCCGCTTCGCCTTCAATGCGGCCTTTGCGGCGCTGCTGGTGCAGGTCGGCCTGGGTATCATGACGGTGATCTATGCCGCGCCGCTGCATGCGGCAATCACCCACCAGCTGGTGGCCGTTTTGGTCTGGGTGCTGATCCTGCGCGCCCGCTTCCTGTCGGCCTATCCCCGGGCGCAATCGGTCAGAGGAGATGTGAAATGACCGCTTTCGACGATCTGATGGCCTTCACCCGCGACACCGTCGCGCTGGGAGAAATCGCCGGCCGGATGGGCTGGGATCAGGAAACGGTGATGCCGCGCGGCGCCGCGCCGCAGCGGGGGGAGGAGATGGCCGCGATCGAGGCGGTGCTGCATGCCCGCCGCTCCGATCCGCGGGTGGGCGACTGGCTGGCGACAGCCGTGGCCCCCGATGCCGCCGGCGCCGCCCAGCTGCGCGAAATCCGCCGCAGCTATGAGCGGACGGTGAAGATCCCCGCCGATCTGGCGACGCGGCTGGCGCAGGTGACCTCGGTGGCGCAGGGCAAATGGGCGGCGGCGCGGGCAGCCGAGGATATCGCCGCCTTCCTGCCGGTGCTGGAAGAGGTCGTCGCGCTGAAACGCGAGGAAGGGGCGGCGCTGGCCGCCGGCGGGCCGCTCTATGACGCGATGTTGGAGGATTACGAACCCGGCACCAGCGCGGCGGAGATCGCGGCGATCTTCGACGCCATGCGTCCACGTCTGGTGGCGCTGCGCGCGGCGATCCTGGAACGGCCGGATCCCGCGGCGCTGAGCGGTTACTATCCGGCCGAGACCCAGCTGCGGATGACCCACGAACTGGCGACGGTGTTCGGCTACGATCTGTCGCGCGGTCGCATCGACAAGGCGGTGCATCCCTTCAGCTCCGGGTCGGGCAACGACGTGCGGATTACCACCCGCACCAATGAGGACGACCCGTTCAACTGCATCTATTCGACCATCCACGAGACCGGCCACGCCTGTTACGAGCAGAACATCGACCAGGCCTATCTGTTGACCGCGCTTGGCCGCGGCGTCTCCATGGGGGTGCACGAGAGCCAGAGCCGGATCTACGAAAACCAGCTGGGCCGCTCGCGCGCCTTCACCGGCTGGCTGTTCGGGCAGATGACAGAGGCCTATGGCGACATCGGCGTGGGCGACGCGGAGGCCTTCTATGCCGCCGCCAACCGGGTGCATCCGGGTTATATCCGCACCGAGGCGGACGAGGTGCAGTACAACCTGCATATCATGCTGCGCTTCGATCTGGAGCGTGCGCTGATGGCCGGCGATCTGCAGGTCGCCGATCTGGAGGCGGCCTGGAACGACCGGTTCCTCAGGGACTTCGGCTACGCGGTCGACAAGCCGTCGAACGGGGTGCTGCAGGATGTGCACTGGTCGGTGGGGCTGTTCGGCTATTTCCCGACCTATGCGTTGGGGAATGTCTATGCCGGCTGCCTGCATGCGGCGCTGCGCCAGGCGGTACCGGATCTCGACACCCAGCTGGCGGCGGGCGACACCGCGGCGGCGACCGGCTGGCTCAGGGACAACCTGCAGCGTCACGGCAGCCTTTATGAACCGCGTGAGATCATCACCCGCGCCAGCGGGGCCGCCCCGACCGAGGCGCCGCTGATGGATTATCTCGAAGCCAAGTTCGGGGCGCTCTACGGGCTGTGACCCGCCCCGGCGCTGCCCTGGCGGGACGGCGCCTGCCGGTCAGCGCAGCGGCTTTTCGAAGAAGACCCGGTGAAAGCCGTCCTCTTGCCGGCGGCCGGTCTCGCGGTAGCCCATCTTCGGGTAGATCGTCAGGTTCGCGACCATCTTCTCATTGGTATAGAGCGCCACGGCCGGCAGCTTCAGTCGTCGCGCCTCCGCCTCGCAAAAGCCGATCAGCGCCTTGCCGATGCCCTGTCCGGCGGCGCTTGGATCGACGGCGACATTCTCCAGAAACATCTGTCCCGCCCTGGGAAAGAACACGATGAAACCGGTCAACGCGTCACCGGTCTCTGCCACATGCACCTGTCCGGCGGCGATCTGGGTCGCGAAATCGGCCACCATCGGCGCCGGCTCACGGCCGATCGCGGCGACATAGTGCCGATAGGCGGCCCGGGCGCAGAGGCGGATGGCGGCTTCGTCTTCGGGGCGGGCAGGGCGAATCATGGCAGGGCTCCTCCGGGGAGGGCCAGAAGATCATGGCGGTGGGGGTGGCGGAACCGCGACCCGGCTCAGCCGTCGCGGAAGAAGGCGAAAAACGGCGAGATCGCCCGGAACTCCCGCTTGTTGCGCAGAAAGACCAGGAAGGGAGAGAGCATCATCTGCAACCCGCGCAGCCGCAGCGCCCGGCTGCGGGCGCAGGCCCGCGGCCAGACGCCATTGGGGGCTTCGGCGCGATAGGCCTCGCGGGCGGCGATCACCGCCGGCCCGGCGCCGCCGGTCTCTGAAATCGCGCTGAAGAAGAAGACCATGACATCGCGGGCGCAGGCGTCCAGGCCGGCCGGTTCCGCCGGGCTGCGTTCCAGATCGATGAAGACCACCTTGCCGTCCTGCCAGCAGATATCCTTCAACGCTGGCCGGCCGTGGCTGTAGCCGGCGCGGTGAAACCGGCCGAGCGCCCGGGCGGCGTCGATCATCGCGGCGTCGAACACCTCGGGGCGATCCGCAGTCAGGGTCTTCAGCTGGGTCAGGGTGGGGCCGGCATCCAGCGTCACCACGTAATCCGGCCCCTCGTCGAGGATTTCCGGGATCGGCAGCCCCTTGCCCTGCAACGCCCGATAGGCCTGCCGTTCGCGGTCGAAGGCGGCAACGGGATCGCCCTTTTGCAGGCGCATCCGGCCGCTCAGCTGCTCGGGCCGTTTCAGCCAGGCCCGGCGCCCGTCGATCTCCACCGGTTCGACACGGGGCAACGGCGGTGTTTCGGGCTCTGTCTTACGCATCACATATCCTGTCGGCGGCTTTGCCAACGAAAAGGGGCGGGCCCTGAGACCCGCCCGGTACACTTGTTTGCAGCGGGGCAGATCAGCTTTCTGCGTCGCCGGCTTCTTCGTCCTCGCCCTGATCGGCGATCCAGGCGACGCTGACGACTTCCTCGTCGCCGCCGGTGTTGAACACCTTCACCCCGCCGGCGCTGCGCGAACGGAACGAGATGCCCTCGACCGGGACCCGGATCGATTGCCCGGTCGAGGTCGCCAGCATGATCTGGTCGTCCAGCTCCACCGGGAAGGAGGCGACGATGGGCCCGCCGCGCATCGATTTCTCCCAGGCGGCGACGCCCTGGCCGCCACGGCCGCGAACCGGGTAATCATGCGACGAGCTGAGCTTGCCCAGACCGCCGGCGGTGATCGTCAGGATCAGGTTTTCCGCCGCCGACATCTCGGCATAGCGCTCCTGGCTGATGGTGGCGTTGTCGCTGATCGCCTCGTCGTCGCTGTCGCCGTCGTCGGTCAGCCCGGCGACCGCGCGTCGCATCTTCAGATAGGCGCTGCGTTCGTCCGATTCCGCCTCGAAGTGCCGGATCACCGACATCGATACCACCCGGTCGTCGCCATTCAGGCGAATGCCGCGCACCCCGGTGGAATCGCGGCCCTTGAAGATTCGCACGTCGGTCGAGGGGAAACGGATGGCGCGGCCGGAATCGGTGACCAGCATCACGTCTTCCTCCTCGGTGCAGATGCGCACGTTGACCAGCTGAACCGAATTGTCCTCGGGCAGCTTCATCGCGATCTTGCCGTTGCGCTTCACATTGGTGAAATCGCTGAGCGCATTGCGCCGCACGTCGCCGGCGGTGGTGGCGAAGACCACCTGCAGGTCGGCCCATTCCTCCTCGGGGCGGTCCACCGGCATGATCGCGGCGATGGAGACGCCCTGCGGGATCGGCAGGATGTTGACGATCGCCTTGCCCTTGGAGGTGCGCCCGCCGGCGGGAAGGCGCCAGCACTTGAGCTGATAGACCATGCCATCGGTGGTGAAGAACAAAAGCGCGGTATGGGTATTGGCGACGAAGAGCGTGGTGACCACGTCCTCATCCTTGGTCTGCATGCCGCTCAGCCCCTTGCCGCCGCGCTTCTGGGCGCGGAAATCGGCCAGCGGGGTGCGCTTGATATAGCCGCCGGAGGTGACGGTGACGACCATGTCCTCGCGCTCGATCAGGTCCTCGTCTTCCATATCGCCGGACCAGTCGACGATCTCGGTGCGACGGGGCACCGCGAAGAGGTCTTTGACCTCCTGCAGCTCGTTCGAGATGATCTCGAGGATCCGCTCGCGCGAGCCGAGGATTTCCAGGTAGTCCTTGATCTTGGCAGCGAGGTCTTCGAGCTCGTCGGTGATCTCTTTGACACCGAGCTGGGTCAGCCGCTGTAGCCGCAGATCGAGAATGGCACGGGCCTGAAGTTCGGACAGGTTATAGGTCCCGTCGTCGTTCATCGTATGTGTCGGATCGTCGATCAGCCGGATATAGCCGGCGATCTCATGCGCCGGCCAGCGCCGTTCCATCAGCCGCCGCCGGGCCTCGGAGGCATCGGCGGAGGAGCGGATGGTGGCGACCACTTCGTCGACGTTCGATACCGCCACAGCCAGACCGCAGAGGATATGGCTGCGGTCGCGCGCCTTGCGCAGGTCGAAGGCGGTGCGGCGCACCACCACTTCCTCACGGAAATCGAGGAAGGAGGTCAGGAACCGGCGCAGCGTCAGCTGCTCCGGCCGGCCGCCGTTCAGCGCCAGCATGTTGCAGCCGAAGGAGGTCTGCATCGGGCTGAAGCGATAGAGCTGGTTCAGCACCACCTCGGGCGTCGCATCGCGCTTCAGCTCGATGACGACCCGCACCCCGTTGCGGTCGGATTCGTCCTGCACATGGGCCACGCCCTCGATCCGCTTGTCGCGCACCTGTTCGGCGATCTTTTCGATCATCGAGGCCTTGTTGACCTGATAGGGGATCTCCTCGACGATGATCGCGTAGCGATCCTTGCGCAGCTCCTCGATCCGGGTCTTGGCGCGGATGATGACGCTGCCGCGCCCCTCGAGATAGGCCTTGCGCGCGCCGGAGCGGCCCAGCATCAGCCCGCCGGTGGGGAAATCGGGGCCGGGGATATACTGGATCAGCTGTTCGCTGCTCAGATCCGGATCCTGGATCAGTGCCAGGGTGGCATCGACCACCTCGCCCAGGTTGTGCGGCGGGATGTTGGTGGCCATGCCGACGGCGATGCCGCCGGCGCCATTGACCAGCATGTTCGGGAACCGCGCCGGCAGCACCGTGGGTTCGCGGTCCTTGCCGTCGTAGTTGTCCTGGAAGTCGACGGTTTCTTTCTCGATGTCGGCCAGCATGAAGGCGGCCGGCTTGTCCATCCGCACCTCGGTATAGCGCATGGCGGCCGGGCTGTCGCCGTCCATCGAGCCGAAGTTGCCCTGACCGTCCAGCAGTGGCAGCGACATCGAGAAGTCCTGCGCCATCCGCACAAGGGCGTCATAGATCGAGGCATCGCCATGGGGGTGGTATTTCCCCATGGTGTCGCCGACGGGCCGCGCGGACTTGCGATAGGGTTTGTCATGGGTGTTGCCGGTCTCGTGCATCGCGAAGAGGATGCGGCGGTGCACCGGTTTCAGCCCGTCGCGCAGATCGGGGATCGCGCGGGACACGATGACCGACATGGCATAGTCCAGATAGGACGTGCGCATCTCGGATTCGATGGTGACGGTCGGACCGTCGTATTCCGGCCGCTCGGGCGGCATTTCATCCGTATTTTCAGGAGGTTCCGGCGTATCGCTCAAAGCTCGTGCCCGTTTCTTGTGCAGGGTCTATATCTTGTGGGATTACCATAACAGACCCGGCATATAGGGTGCAATGGCCCTTTCCCGAGGAGTTTGGCAGCCGGGCGAGAGGACTGATAACATACTGTTTTTGTTGAAAACGCGGATTTCTGTCGGATCATGGGGGTGGGAAACAGCGAACAGAGGAGAGCCGCGAATGGCGCAACCCGAAGGGATGACCGAAACCGAACTGATGCTGAAGGGTTATGGGCTGACCACGGCCGAGTTCTTCTATCACATGCCCGACTATACCCATGTGCTGAACAGTTTCGTCTGGCAGGATTACGACCTGGCCCCCGATCATCCCAGGTTGTTCCGTTTCGTCGAATTCTGGCAGAAGGAAATCGACGGGCCGCTGCATTCTGTTCGCTTCACCCATCGCCGGATGATCGGCCCCGGCGAATGGCGCAATGTGGTGGGCGAGCTGCCGCTGCACTGAGGCGCGCGCATCGGTGCCGTTCGGGGCGGGGCGGATCGCAGGAGCGGGGGCGCCGCCCCCGCACCCCCGGGATATTTGAGCCAGATCGAAGGGGCCCCTAACCGCGGCTTAACCTCCTGCATGCTTGTGTTGCCTCCGGGCGGCCCATAGGGTCGGCGCAACCAGCAGGAGGGCTTGAGATCATGCGGATTACTTATTCCGGCACGGACCGCGACGACGTGATGTCGGCCACATCGGCCATCCGCGAGAGCCTTTACGGGCTGGGCGGCGACGATGTGTTCTATTTCTACGGCCCCTCCGGCGTCGATCCGGAATACGATGTGTCCGACCGGTTCTTCGGCGGCAACGGCGCGGACCTGCTGCAGAACATCACGCTCGGCTTCGACGGAATCGGCGGGCTGGGGCAGCTGGCGCAGCTGAGTTTCGATGGCGGCCGGGGCTATGATACCCTGGCGGTGACCGTCGCGGCGGATCTCTCGGTCTATGGCGAGAAGGCGGCGGAGATGGACCTGGGGGAGATCGCGCCGCTGTTGCGATCGGTGGAACACCGGGACTATCGGATCAACCTGGGCGCGGTGAATGATGCGCTGCGGGAGCTGACCATCACCGGCAGCGCGCTGGACGAGACGGTGACGCTGTCTCAGACCGCATCGCTGTCGGGGGCGGGGGAGATCACCGTCAGACTGGGCGGCGGTGCCGATGAATTCAATTTCGCCGCGTCGATCTTTGTCGAGACCGCGCTGCTGGTCGATACCGGGCGCGGCGCCGATCTGGTGCGGATGAACGGCTCTGCCACCAGCTATGCCGATGAGTTCACCGCGGTGATCCGCACCCGCGCCGGCGCCGATACCATTGTGCTGGAGGGGATGTATTCGGAGAAGCTGAACGCCGGTGCCGGGGATGACCGGATTTTCGTGCTGACCGGCAGTTTCGCCGAGGCGCCGGATGTGATCCGCACCGGCACCGGCAAGGATCGCGTCTATCTCGAGCTCGACAGTTATTCCAGCGTGGCGAAAATCACCGATTTCTCCGCCCGCTGGGACCGGATCGTCTTCGACGCGGACGAGACCCGCGATACCGGGGTGACCTTCAGTCGCGCGATCTGGACGGCGGCGACGGAGGATGTGCTCTATATGAACAACGCCGCCGGCAAGCTCTATTACGGCGATACCGTGCTGGTGGATTTCGGCGGCGAGACGACGCTGAGCGACAAGAATTTCATCACCGACAGCTGGGATCTGTGACGCCGCGGGCGCGCCGCGTCAGACCGAGCAGCTGGCGCCGCCGAGGACGCAGAACTTGGCGCAATGCGGGTGGTTGAGGGCGACGGCGCGCTCCGCCTCGGCGAGAGTCTCGCCCAGTTCGAACTGCGGGTCGTAGGGGATCAGCGTGCAGGCCAGCACGCTGGGGCGGGCGGCACCGCGGCGCTTGATCACCATCCGTGAGGAGGCGCACATCACCTGATCGGGCGATGTGTTCAGGATGTCCCAGCAGGCGGTGGTGATTTCCGGCACCTCGACGCTGAGGTCCATCTCCGGGAAAAGAAGGGTCTGGCCGGGGTCGGCGGCGTCGATGGCATAGCCGCGGGCGGCGAACAGCGCGGCATAGCCGGCGCGCGCCGTGGCCTCGTCCTCGTGCCAGAGCTGGCGGCCGGCCACTGCCATGCGGATGCCGGTCTCGCGCAGCCAGTCCATGCCCTGCACCGCCCGGTCGAAGCTGCCGGCGCCGCGTTCGCTGTCGTGCCGGGGCGCGGCATAGTGATCGAGGGACACCCGCAGCGTCAGCCGGTCGCCGAAGCGGGCGTTGAGATCGCTGAGCCCGGCCTTCACCCGCGGCCGCATCATCGGCAGCATCGCATTGGTCAGGATCAGCACGGCGAAGCCGCGCGACAGGGCGGTCTCGGCCATGGCGATCATCTGCGGGTTCATGAAGGGCTCGCCGCCGGTGAAGGCGATCTCATGCACGGGCCAGCCGCGCTCCGCCAGCTGGTCGAGATAGCCGGCGACCTCGGCCGCTGTCAGATAGACCAGCGCGTCGTTGCTGGGGCTGCTTTCGATATAGCAATTGGCGCAGGTGATGTTGCAGAGCGTGCCGGTGTTGAACCAGAGCGTTTCCGGATGGCTCAGGGCGACGGTGGCGCGGGGCTGACCGTCGGCGGTGATCCGCGGATCGCGGAACTTGCCGGTGTTGGCGATCTCTGCGTTGTCTTTCATCCTGACATTCCCTTTCGTCAGCGGCAGTTTGATCTAGCCTGAGGGCACAGGAAAGGTAAAACTGGGTCAAAACACCTGACAGAGATGTGACGTGCTGTCACCCCGGCCCCGGACCGTGCTAGGAAGGGGGTGCCGCAGGACGGAACGGCAGGAGGTTCGACATGAAGGCGCGCGCGATACCGGTCGATCCCTTCGATCTGGTGATCTTCGGTGCGACAGGCGATCTGGCGCGGCGCAAGATTCTGCCGGCGCTGTTCAAACGCTATTGCGCCGGCCAGATGGAGCCGGGGGCGCGGGTGATCGGCGCCGCCCGGTCGGAGCTGAGCCAGGAGGAATTCCGCAATCTGGTCCGCGAGAGCGTTGAGGAATTCACCCCCGAACGCGCCCGCCGGCCGGGCATGCTGGCCGGTTTCCTCGATTGCCTGAGCTATCTGCCGGTCGATGCGCGCGGCAGCTCCGGCTGGCCGGAGCTGGCGGCGATGATGACCGGAGACCGGGTGCGGGCGTTCTATTTTTCGGTCGGCCCCAGCCTGTTCGGCGATCTGGCGCGGCGGATCCGCGAATACGGCATGGTCACCGAGCAGACCCGGATCGTGGTGGAGAAACCCTTCGGTCACGATCTGGACAGCGCCCGGGCGCTGAACGCCACCCTGGCGGAGCATTTCGACGAAAGCGTGATCTACCGGATCGACCATTACCTGGGCAAGGAAACGGTGCAGAACCTGATGGTCGTGCGCTTTGGCAACATGCTGTTCGAACCGCTGTGGAACAGCCAGTATGTCGATCACATCCAGATCACCGTGGCCGAGACCGTCGGGGTCGGCGGTCGTGGCGATTATTACGAACGCGCCGGCGCCATGCGCGACATGGTGCAGAACCACCTGATGCAGCTGCTTTGCCTGATCGCGATGGAGCCGCCGGCGAAATTCGATCCCGACGCGGTGCGCGACGAGAAGCTGAAGGTGATCCGCGCCCTGGATGCGGTGAAGCCGCATCATATCGTGCGTGGCCAGTACGTCGCCGATCCGACGCAGCCGCAGCTGGGGCAGGGCTATCGCGAGGAGGTGGGCAATCCGCGCAGCAGCACCGAAAGCTATATCGCGCTGAAGGCGCATATCAGCAACTGGCGGTGGGCCGGTACGCCGTTCTACCTGCGCACCGGCAAACGGCTGGTGGCCCGCTCCTCGGTGATCAACGTGCGGTTCAAGGATGCGCCGCATTCGATCTTCGGCGCCGAGGCCGGGCAGCATTCCAACGTGCTGTCGATCCGGCTGCAGCCGAACGAGGGAATCACGCTGCAGGTGACCATCAAGGAACCCGGCCCGGGCGGCATGCGGCTGGTCGACGTGCCGCTGGACATGAGCTTTGCCGAGGCGCTGGGGCCGGACGGGCGTGATACCGCCGATGCCTATGAACGGCTGATCATGGATGTGATCCGGGGCAATCAGACGCTTTTCATGCGCGGTGACGAGGTCGAGGCCGCCTGGGCCTGGACCGATCCGGTGATCGCGGGCTGGCAATCGCTGGGCGATGTGCCTAAACCCTATACCATCGGCAGCACCGGCCCGCTCGATGCCGATCTGCTGATGCGACGCGATGAACGCAGGTGGCGGGGGATCAACCCATGAAGATCGTCGAATACCCCGACCGGGAGATGCTGGCGATCGATCTGGCCACCCAGCTGGCCGGTGAGCTGAAGATGCATCTGATGGCGCATGAGACCGCGGCGCTGGCGGTGCCCGGCGGCACCACGCCGGGGGCGGTCTTCGATGCGCTCTGCGCCGCCGATCTGGAGTGGGAGCGGGTGCATGTGCTGCCCACCGATGAACGCTGGGTCGCCCCGGATCACCCGCGCTCGAACGGGCGGCTGATCCGCGACCGGCTGATCACCCATCGGGCCGAGCGGGCGGCCTTCCTGCCGCTCTGGGCTCCGGCAGAGACACCGGAACAGGCGCTGGCGGCGATCACCGCGCGGATCGCGCCGGAGTTGCCGATCTCGGTCCTGCTGCTGGGGATGGGCGAGGACATGCACACCGCATCGTTGTTTCCCGGCGCGGCGGGATTGGCCGAGGCACTGGCCGAGGATGCCGCGCCGCTGGCGGTCTTGCGCCCGGACACCGTGCCGGAGGCGCGCATCAGCCTGAGTGCGCCGGTGCTGGCGGGGGCGATGTCGAAACATCTGGTTCTCTATGGTGCTGGCAAGCGCGCCGCGCTAGAAAAGGCCCTGACGCTGCCGCCCGAGGAGGCCCCGGTTCAGGCGATCCTGCAGGGCACGACAGTTCATTGGTCGGATTGATTTCAGTTATAGAATAAAGAGGATATAGGATGTGGGAGGACCTCAAGGTTCTGCACCGGCAGAACCGGGACCGTCACCTGATTGATCTTTTCGCGCAGGATCCCGATCGCGCCGAAACCTACAGCATCGATGGCGCCGACCTGCGCCTCGATCTCTCCAAGACACAGATCGATGCGCCGGTTCTCGCCGCGCTGACGGCACTTTGCGATGTCTCCGGTCTGGCGGCGCGGCGCGCGGCGATGTTCTCGGGCGAGAAGATCAACGAGACCGAGGGGCGGGCGGTGCTGCATACCGCGCTGCGTCGCTCCGACGACAGCCGGGTTCTGGTCGATGGTGCCGATGTGATGCCGGCGGTGCGCGAGACGCTCGACCGCATGGCCGCCTTCGCCGAGGCGGTGCGCAGCGGCCGGCTGGGCGGTGTGGGCGGTTCGATCACCGATGTGGTCAGCATCGGCATCGGCGGCTCCGACCTCGGGCCGGTGATGGCGACCCTGGCACTGGCACCCTACAGCGACGGGCCGCGGCTGCATTACGTGTCCAACGTCGACAGCGCCCATATCGCCGATACGCTGAAATCGCTCGATCCGACGCGAACGCTGATCAACGTCGCCTCCAAGACCTTCACCACGGTGGAGACGATGACCAATGCCCGCACCGCGCGCGACTGGATGGTCGCTGGCGGCGGCGATCCGGCGCGGCAGTTCTCGGCGATTTCCACCGCGCTCGACCTGGCGGCGGAGTTCGGCATTCCGGCTGATCACGTCTTCGGCTTCAGCGACTGGGTCGGTGGCCGGTTCTCGCTCTGGGGGCCGATCGGCCTGCCGGTGATGCTGGCGGTGGGGGCGGGGAATTTCCGCGCCATGCTGGCCGGCGGCGAGGCGATGGACCGGCATTTCCAGACTGCGCCCTGGGCGCGGAACCTGCCGGTGCTGCTGGCGCTGGTCGGGCTCTGGCACAGCCATGTCTGCGGCTACCCGAGCCGCGCCGTCCTGCCCTATGAACAGCGCCTGGCGCGGCTGCCGGCCTATCTGCAGCAGCTGGAGATGGAATCGAACGGCAAATCGGTGGCGATGGACGGCAGCGATGTCGATGGGCCAACCGGCGCCATCGTCTGGGGCGAGCCGGGCACCAACGGCCAGCACGCTTTCTTCCAACTGCTGCATCAGGGCACGGCAGTGGTGCCCTGCGAATTCATCGTCGGCGCCCGTGGTCACGAAGCGGACCTGGCCGATCATCACCGGCTGCTGGTCGCCAACTGCCTGGCGCAGTCGCAGGCGCTGATGACCGGTCGCGGGCTGGAGGAGGCGCGCGCCAAGGCGGCGGCGGCCGGCTTCACCGGCGCGGAACTGGAACGGCAGGCGCGGCACCGGGTGTTCCCGGGCAACCGCCCCTCGGTCACGCTGGTCTATCCGCAGCTGACCCCGGCGGTGCTGGGCCAGATCGTGGCACTCTACGAACATCGGGTCTTCGCCGAAGGGGTGATCCTGGGCATCAACTCCTTCGATCAGTTCGGCGTCGAGCTGGGCAAGGAAATCGCCACCTCGCTGGGGCCGCTGCTGGCCGAGGGGGGCAGCACCGCGGCGCTCGACGGCTCCACCGCGGCGCTGATCGGCTATCTGCGCGAGCACGGCTGCTGCGTGGTCTGAGCCGGCACTGACAGACCCCGGGCAGCTGGCTGCCCGGGCCCCGGTCTCTCGGGCCTCCCTGAGGCCGGTCCTTACCTGAAGCCTGCCCTCAGGCGTCGGCGCGGGCGCCCTCGACCTCGATCATATGGGCGCGCAGCGCCTCGGGCACCGGATAGCGGCCCTTGCCGTCCGGCGTCTGCATCACCGCCACCAGCTTCAGCGTCGCCCTGAGATCGCCCGACCAGATCTGCTGATCGAGTACGATAGAACTGGTTCGGAAGCTCTCTGCCCGCGAGGTGACGATGTAGGATTCATTTTCCTTCATCTCTTTCAGATAGCGGATGGTGGCGCTGTGCACCGCCACGCGCGGGCGCGGCAGATCGACGAAGAAGCGGCGCCAGACCTGGAACATATGTTCGACGCGGGCGCGTTCGAACCAGTCCATATAGGCCTTGTTGTTGACGTGGTTCTGGGTGTCCAGTTCGGAAAACCGCACCCGGTCGGCGATCGCCAGCGGTTGCGGGGCGCTCAGACCGTGAGCCAGTTGCTCCTCGGCCGTCAGCGGGGTGAGATAACGCAGGTTCATGGCGGTTTGCTACTGGTCTGACCGCTTCGGGACAAGAGGATTTCTGCGTTGCGGCATCGGTTCCTCGGGTGACGGAAGGGCAGCGAATGTTCCGCGGGCAATGACGTTTTCTTGCTGTTGTGCCCGTACGTCGCTTATTGCCAAGCCCCCGGCGGATTTGGCAGGACTCCGGTATGGGAGGAGGGGACTGCGGTGGTGGAGAATGCCGCGATTTCTTCCTCATAAGACGGATGGATGACGGGCCATCGCCCGCTCCGAATACATAGGAGGAGTCTGCCATGCTGGGTCAGATGATGACCAAACCCCTGCTGATCTCGTCGCTGATCGAGCACGCTGCGCGCTATCACGGCGACACGCCGATCGTGTCGGTGAACACCACGGGGGGCGGTGTCGAACACACCACCTGGGGCACGGTGGCGATGAATGCGCGCAAGCTCGGCTCGGTGCTGAGCAAGATGGGTCTCGACCCGCAGGACCGCGTCGCCACCATCGCCTGGAACAACCGCCGGCACCTGGAAATCTATTACGGCGTCTCGGGGGCGGGCTTCGTCTGCCACACCATCAACCCGCGCCTGTTCCCCGAACAGCTGGTCTATATCGTCAATCACGCTGAGGATAAGATCCTCTTCATCGAAGAGACCTTCCTGCCGCTGGCGATCAAGCTGCGCGATCAGATGCCGACGCTGGAACACATCGTGATGATGGGGCCGCGCAACGACGCACTCGCCGCCGAACACGACTGGCTGGAGTTCTACGACGATTTCATCGCGCCGGGCGACATGCATTTCGCGTGGCCGGAGTTTGACGAGAACACCGCCTCCAGCCTGTGCTACACCTCCGGGACCACGGGGCATCCGAAGGGCGTGCTCTATTCCCACCGCTCGACCGTGCTGCACAGCTTTTCGACCAATTCGCGCGATGTGATCGGCTATTCGGCCGCCGATGTGGTGATGCCGGTGGTGCCGATGTTCCACGTCAACGCCTGGGGCGCGCCCTATGGCTGTGCGATGTCGGGCAGCGCGCTGGCGATGCCGGGGCCGGACCTGCATGGCGAGGCGCTGGTCAAGCTGATCGACAATCACGGCGTCACCTGCGCCATGGGGGTGCCAACGATCTGGCTGGGGCTCTTGGCCTATGCCAAGAAATCGGGATCGCGGCTGGAAAGCCTGGAACGCACGGTGATCGGCGGCTCTGCCTGCCCGCCGTCGATGATCGAGGAATTCCGCGAACTCTACGGCGTCGACACCATCCACGCCTGGGGGATGACGGAGCTGAGCCCGCTGGGATCGGCCAACCATCCGCTGGCCAAGCACAAGGCGCTGCCGCCGGAAGAGCAGCAGCGGCTGCGCGAAAACCAGGGCCGTCCGCCCTTCGGCATCGACCTGAAGATCGTCGACGACGATTATCACGATCTGCCGATGGACGGGGTGTTGCAGGGCGACCTGCTGGTGCAGGGTCACTGGGTACTCAACAGCTACTTCCGCATGGAAGAGACCGAGATCCTGCATGACGGCTGGTTCGCCACCGGCGATGTCTCGACCCTCGATCCGAACGGCTACATGACCATCCGCGACCGCTCCAAGGATATCATCAAATCGGGCGGCGAATGGATCAGCTCGGTCGAGCTGGAGAATATCGCCGTTGGCCATCCGAAACTGGCCAATGCGGCGGTGATTGGCGTCGAGCATCCGAAGTGGGACGAACGCCCGGTTCTGATCGCGGTGCCGGCCGAGGGCGAAACCCCGACGGCGGAGGAGCTGCTGGCCTATTACGACGGCAAGATCGCCAACTGGCAGGTGCCGGATATGGTGATCTTCACCGATGCGCTGCCGCTGAACGCCACCGGCAAGGTGCTCAAGCGCACCCTGCGCGATCAGTACAAACATGTGCTGGTGGAAGCCGCCGAAGCCGGCTGATCGGCGGCGAACGCGCGTGATGGTATCGAAAGGCGGGCAAGGCCCGCCTTTCTGCGTCTTGGTCCCTGACCGGTGGTGAGGTCCGATACGGTTCTCCGGGGCTCAGTACAGCCGGGCGCGCTCATCGGCGCTGTGATCCTCCTGCACCTCGTCCAGGGTCTGGTCGCAGTCGACCGTGGCAATGACCCATTCGGCCAGGGTCGGCGCGCTCTTGCGGGCGGGCCAGTGGTCGGGATGCCAGAGACGGGACCGGATGAACGCCTTGGAGCAATGCATGAAGGCCTCCTCCACATCGACGACGAGCGCCAGCAGCGGCTCCTTGCCATTGACCGCGTGACGCTTGCTGATGGCGGCATCCCGGACGATCCGCGCCTTGCCGGCGATGCGCAGGGTGTCGCCATGTCCCGGCACCACGAACAGGAGCGCCACGTTGGGATCCTCCAGCAGGTTGTGAAAGCCGTCGACGCGATGATTGCCCAGCCGGTCCGGAATGATCAGCGTCCTGTCGTCGTAGACCTCGACAAACCCCGCCGGATCGCCCCTGGGGGAGACATCGATCAGCCCGTCGGAGGCCTTGGTGGCGATGATGACCATCGGCGCCTGCGCGATGAACTGCCGCGCCACATCGTTGAGCCGGTCAGTCACCTTGAGAAAGGTATTGGTGAACCCCTCGGTGGGAAGCAGTTCCCGGAGGCGGTCGAGGCTGGTGATCTGTTCATCGACTGAAAGCATACGGTCTCTCCAAAATCCTGTCCGGCGCATTCCAGGGCGCGGGCCGGGGCGCGGGTCTGTGCCCGGGACCAGCCTAGCACCTTTGTGGCCGTCTGTCCGGTGCCGGGGGAAGAGCGCGCATCGCCCCGAGGCAGGATTGGGCGCCGATGGGCTGGAGTGTCGGAATTCTGTGCGCGCTCCGGGCAGCCCGGAGCGCACGGCCGCCTCTCGCCCGAAGGGCCTGCCCGGATCAGCTGTGGACCCGTCGGCGCCACGCCACCCGACCGCCTCTGCGCCGCAGACCTCCGCCTTGCGTTGGCGCGAAGGCTGGTGGGGGAGGCCGGCAAGCGAGGATAAGGCCTCCGCTCCCAGCTTTCCGTCATGGCTCTGCGAAACCTAGGCTGAGGAGGCAGTGATTTTGGTTGCTCTGCATGATTCACGGCTCCGAAACCTGAGCGGTGGCAGGCGTGATCTTTCTTGGCTGACCGACGCGCAGATGGCGCGTCTGGCCCCCTTCTTGCTGAAGTCGCACGGAACGCCCTGGGTTGACGACAGGCGCGTGCTGAGCGGGGTTATCCTCATCAACCGCAATGGCTTGCGCTGGCGAGACGCTCCTGCGGTCTATGCCCCGCAGAAGATGCTCAACATCTGGTGGACGCGCAGACGCGAGCCAGGCCGCTTCGCGCGGGTGCTGGCTGGGCCGACTGCCGACCACGGCGACAAGAAGACCGTGATGATCGATGCGTCCTGCCCGAAGGCGCACTGCACGGCATCCAGCCTGTGCGTCAAAAGAGGCGCGGTCGCCTGATCCGCTGCCCGGCAGGCGACCATATCGGAGCGCGGGCACTGCTCCGCAGCTTTCCAAATGTCGACTGGCAGCTCGGGGATCGCGGCTACGACGCGGTTGGCTGCGAGAAGCGTTGCAAGACAAAGGGATACGCGTCTGTGTACCCGGGAGAAAGCAACGCAAGACCCCCATCAAGGACGACAAGCGCCGGCACAAACTGAGAAATCGTATCGAGATCATGTCCGGCAGGCTCAAGGACTGGCGGCGCGTGGCAACCCACTATGACCGGCGTCCGATGGTTTTTCTCTCAGTTATCGCTCTCGCAGCAATCGTCATCCACTGGTCATGAATCCTGACCGCAAGGCATAGCAAACGCCGATTTCGGCCCTGAGCCGCCCGTCGTTGCCATGTGCATCTCTGTTGCGCAGTTTTCCCAGACCTGACCACCCCCGGCGGAACCGCTTCTCGACCATTGCTTATGGCAAATGGCGCCTCGTTTGTTCTAACATCGATGAGGATCCTCGAGTTTTCGGAGCCTTTTGACGGAAATGTCGGACACACCCTCTATGGACGATGCGTTGGCTCGGGGTGAAGCTCGCGAAGCCGCTCTTCAAGACGTGTTGTCTCTCATTCAACTGGGGCGTGGCGACGTACAGCCGGTTCTGGATGCGGTGGCAAGACATGCGACCAAACTGTGTATCGCTGACTTCTGCAACCTGTGGCGCATCGAGGGAGAGATGTTGCACCATGCTGCAACCTATGGGTTTCCAGAGCATGAGCTAACGGGCTATCTGGCTGATTTTCCGAAAATCATGCCGGCGGGATCGGCCAGCCGCCAGGTTTGGGAGACTGGAAAGACGACGCATATTAAGCAGGCCATCGCGCCGGATTATGCCGATAGAGACCTGGCAAAGATCTATGATTTTGAAGAGGTCCTTGGCGTCCCGATCCCCTTCCAGGGGCAGGTTTGGGGCACAATCGTTCTTGGGTTTCGCGCCGAAAACCGCCCGACAAAAGTGGAAATCAGGCTGGTGGAAACCTTTGCGGAGCAGGTTAGCATCGCGATCCAAAATGCCGCGCTTTTGAACCGGACACGCGAAACCCTCGAACAGCAAACAGCGACAGCCGAGGTCCTGGAGATAATCAGCCAAAGCCGGGACAACGAACGGCCGGTTTTTGATGCCATCCTCAAGCGTGCATGCGCGCTTTGCAATGCGCCGCTTTCCGGGCTGATCCTGGGAACGTCAGAGGATGATGTGCAGGTGTTGGCGGCACACAACGGCATGTTTCGAGAGGCCATTGAGCTCTTCGAGACGGGCCAGATGAGGATGGATGGTTCCTTGTCCTATGCTGCGAAGTCGATCATCGAAGGACATTTGATTGCGCACGACGACATGGGTGAAAGCGAACTCTACGCCGCAGGCAGTCCGATTGTCCGCTCCATGGTCGACGCCTCGAACATTCGCAGCGTGCTGTTCGTTCCTTTGATGAAGGACGGCGCCGCACTTGGAACGCTGACAATGTTTCGCCGGGAGGTCCGGGCATTCGACGCACAGGAAATCGCATTGGTCGAGAGCTTCGCGGCGCAGGCCGTCATCGCGATAGAGAATGTTCGCCAGTTCCGGGCACTGGAAAATCTGAACGCGGAACTTGGCGACAGGGTTGCCCGACAGGTCAACGAGCTCGAACGCCTGAGCCGATTGAAAAGGTTCCTGCCCGCCGCAGTTGCCGACACCGTGATTTCCCAAGGCTCGGATAGGCTGCTGTCGAGCCATCGCGCCCTGCTCGGCGTGCTCTTTTGCGACATTCGGGGGTTCACCGCCTTTTGCGAAACTGCAGAGCCCGAAGAAACCATAGAGGTACTTCAAACCTACCATCGGGAAATGGGCCGCTTGATCAACGAACACGGCGCGGGTGTGGATCATCGATCCGGCGACGGAATCATGGTCCTCTTCAATGATCCTCTGCCTTGCGACGAGCCGGCCGGAAACGCGGTCCGCCTTGCACTTGCTATGCGGTCTCGCATGGAAGAACTCTGCATTTCCTGGAAACGCTTGGGGCATCGCCTTGGGTTCGGCGTGGGGGTTTCTTTGGGATATGCGACGGTTGGTATGGTGGGATACGAGGGGCGATACGACTACACGGCCTCGGGGACGGCGGTAAACCTGGCCGCTCGTCTATGCGATCATGCTGATGATGGTGAAATCCTGCTGTCACCACGTGCCGCCATCGCAATTGAAAACGAGTTCCAGACCGTGACTGTCGGAAAGCTGGCGCTAAAAGGCATTCGAGAGCCGGTTGAGGTATTTCGTCTGGACGGTCTCCAGTCGCTTTCGGGTCCCCGTTCATAGCGGACGGCCCATAGCTGGCAGTTCTGCCATTCTCAGCAAACGCGACGACGCAGGTGCGAGATGAATGGCCCCAGGTTTGTTTTGGCCTGGCTGTCCGCCTCGATTAGTAAATGTGCGAAGCCGCCGGCAGAGGGGGGAGAAGCGGCACGAGCACTGAACTCCGAACCCGAGGGGCATGAAGCTGTCGGACGCCACGCGCGTCTATGGTCTCTCCCGCACGACGTTCTATCGGATGATCGGCAAGGGGAAGCTGTCGGCGCGCAAGGTCGAGGGCTCGACCATGCTGAGTATCGCGGAGCTGGACGGTATTTTTCGGGCCGAATAGGCAGCGGCCTATAGGCAATCAAGTGGGGGGCTAAGTGGGGGGCTGGTAAAACAGCCCTCATTTATTTTACTTATTTATCAAGAACTTAAGGGGAGATTTTGGAGCGGGTAACGGGAATCGAACCCGTAACTTAAGCTTGGGAAGCTCGCGTGATACCTTTTCACCATACCCGCGCTCTGGAGCGTCTGGATAATCGCGGCCCGCGGGCACGTCAAGGGCCGAGGCGCGGGTTTCGCGCGGAAATTGCCCGGGGGCCGTCACCGTCTTGACAGCAGATACCGCCATCACCCCTCCGGGCGCGGCGGTGGCTTCTTCTCTGCGAAAATACTCTCGCCGAAGGCGCGCGCCAGAGGCGCGCTCAACTCCGTTTGCGACGCCGGCGTCCGCCGCTGTCGGGGCCGGCGTTGAAGCTGACCTCGGGCAGGGTGACGACACGGGCAAGCTCAGGGAAGGGATCGCTGAAATGCGGGATCGCATTGGCGGCGACGAAATGCTCCTGAAACTTCGGCGCGATGGCGGTTTCGACCTTGGTGATCTGCCGCACCACCCGTTCGATCTCTGCCCGCGCGGCGATGTTGCACAGCGCGATGCGGGCACCGGTGCCGGCGGCATTGCCGGCGCTGGTGACCTTTTCCAGCGGGGCGTCGGGGATCATCCCCAGTACCATCGCGTGCCGGGTGGAGATATGGGCGCCGAAGGCGCCGGCCAGCACGATGCGATCCACCCGCTCGACTCCCATTTCGTCCATCAGCAGTCGCGCCCCGGCATAAAGCGCCGATTTGGCCAGCTGGATGGCGCGGATATCGCCCTGGGTGACGGTGATGCGCGGGCCGCCCTCGGCGCTGGCGTCATGCAGCAGATAGGCGTGGGTGCGTCCCTCGGGCAGCGACCGCGGGCTGCCGGTCTGTTCCGCCGAGCCGATCAGCCCGGAGGCATCCAGAAGCCCGGCCATCCGCATCTCCGCCACCGCCTCGATGATGCCCGATCCGCAGATGCCGGTGATGCCGGTGGCGGCGGTCGCCTCGGCAAAGCCGTCTTCGTTCGACCACAGATCGCAGCCGATGACGCGGAAGCGCGGCTCCTTGCTGACCGGATCGATCTCGACCCGCTCGATGGCGCCGGGGGCGGCGCGCTGGCCGGCGCTGATCTGGGCGCCTTCAAAGGCCGGCCCGGTCGGCGACGAGCAGGCCAGAACCCGTGACCGGTTGCCCAGAAGCAGTTCGGCATTGGTGCCGACATCGACGATCAGCACCAGATCGTCGGAGTTCTGCGGCTCCTCCGCCAGCGCGACGGCGGCGGCATCGGCGCCGACATGGCCGGCGATGCAGGGCAGGATATAGACCCGGGCGCGCGGGTTGATCGCCGTCAGATCCAGCGCGGCGGCGCCGAGGTGCAGCGCCTCGGCGGTGGCCAGCGCGAAGGGCGCCTGGCCCAGTTCCACCGGATCGACCCCGAGCAGCAGGTGGTGCATCACCGGGTTGCAGACGAAAACGGTCTCCACGATCAGCTCCGGCGCGATCTTCGCCTGGGTGGCGAGATCGCCGGCCAGATCGTTCAACGCCGCGCGCACCGCCGCCGTCATCTCCGCCGCGCCGCCGGGATTCATCATCGCATAGGAGACCCGGCTCATCAGATCCTCGCCGAAGCGGATCTGCGGGTTCATCAGCCCGGCCGAGGCGATGACGGCGCCGGTTTCCAGATCGGTCAGATGCGCCGCGATGGTGGTGGAGCCGAGATCGATCGCCAGCCCGAACAGCCCGCCTTCGTGCAGCCCGGGCCAGAGGTCGAGAATGCGGGCGCTGCCGCCCCGGTGATCGCGGTGGAGCGCCACGGTCACCTGCCAGCCGCCCTTGCGCAGCACCTTCTGCAGCTTGCTCAGAAGACTGAGGTCAGCCTCGACCGCGTCGATGTCCCATTGTTCCTTCAGCGCCCGCTCCAGCCGCTCCAGATCGCCGGTGGGGGAGTGCATGTCGGGCTCCTCCACGTCGACGAGGCAGAGCCGTGTCGCCGGATCCATCGCCACCGCCCGGGTGGAGGCCGCCTTGCGCACCACCTGCCGGTGGACCTGGCTTTCGGGCGGCACATCGATCACCACATCGCCCTGAACCGTGGCCTGACAGCCCAGCCGGCGCCCGGGTTTCAGCCCACGCTTGTCGTCATAGCGCTGCTCGACCGCGTTCCACGCCGACAGCGCGTCTTCTGCCACATGCACCCCGTGTTTCGGGAATTCCCCATAGGCGGGGGTGATCTGGCATTTCGAGCAGATGCCGCGACCGCCGCAGACGGAATCGAGATCGACGCCGAGCTGACGCGCTGCGCTCAGCACCGGGGTGCCGACGGGGAACCGCCCCCGTTTGCCGGAGGGGGTGAAGATGACAAGCGGATCCTGGGACATGCGCGTTCCTTCTTTTACGGGCCAGACTAGGGCGCGCCGGGCGGCGGCACTGTCGGGTTTGCGTCCCTTTGGGGTCAGCGGGCGACCTTCCTCCGGGGCGGCGGCGATCCCGCGGGACGGTGGCAGGGACCGGGGCCGCAGGGGCTGCGGCCGGAATTTCGCCGCCTGTCACGGCGTTTGGCGCAGATCGGCTTTGCGCGCAAGACGGTCGTTCGGGCCGGGGGAACCGGCGAATTGGCCTTTTCACCTCCCCCCATCCATGCAATAGGGAAGCGCCAAACGAACCCACCCCCTGGAGATGTCCGATGGAGATTCGTGAGGCCCTGACCTTCGATGACGTATTGCTTGTTCCGGCGGCCTCGTCGGTGTTGCCGTCCACGGCGATTACCGCGACGCATGTGACCCGCCGCATCAGCATGAATATCCCGCTTTTGTCCAGTGCCATGGACACGGTGACCGAGGCCCGCATGGCGATTGCCATGGCGCAGGCCGGCGGCATCGGGGTGATCCACAAGAACCTCGACGCGCTGGCCCAGGCCGAAGAGGTCCGCCGGGTCAAACGCTTCGAAAGCGGCATCGTCTACAACCCCATCACCCTGACGCCGAACCAGACACTCGCCGATGCCAAGGCGCTGAGCGAGCGTTACGGCTTCACCGGTTTTCCGGTGGTCGATGAGGCCGGCCGCGTGGTGGGTATCGTCACCAACCGCGACATGCGCTTCGCCCGCGACGACGACACGCCGGTTCACGCCATGATGACCGGTGACAATCTGGCGATCCTGAAGGAGCCGGCGGATCGCGAAGAGGCGATCAGCCTGATGAAGGAGCGCCGCATCGAAAAGCTGCTGGTCACCGACGGCGAGGGCAAGCTGACCGGTCTGCTCACTCTGAAGGACACCGAAAAGGCGGTTCTGAACCCCACGGCCTGTAAGGACGAACTGGGCCGGCTGCGGGTGGCCGCGGCGACCTCGGTCGGCGATGCCGGCTTCGAGCGGTCCGAGGCGCTGATCGACGCCGGTGTCGATATTCTGGTGATCGATACCGCACATGGCCATTCCGCCGGCGTGCTGGATGCGGTGACCCGGGCCAAGACACTGTCGAACGACGTGCAGATCATCGCCGGCAACGTCGCCACCTCCGAAGCGACCCGGGCGCTGATCGGGGCCGGCGCCGATGCGGTCAAGGTGGGGATCGGGCCGGGCTCGATCTGCACCACCCGCATGGTCGCCGGCGTCGGCGTGCCGCAGCTGACCGCGATCATGGATTGCGCCGCGGCGGCCGGCGATGTGCCGGTGATCGCCGATGGCGGCATCAAGTTCTCCGGCGATTTCGCCAAGGCGATCGCCGCCGGCGCTTCCTGCGCCATGGTCGGCAGCATGATCGCCGGCACCGATGAAAGCCCGGGCGAGGTCATCCTCTATCAGGGCCGGTCGTTCAAATCCTATCGTGGCATGGGCTCGCTCGGGGCGATGGCGCGCGGCTCGGCCGACCGCTATTTCCAGAAGGATGCCGCCAGTGACAAGCTGGTGCCCGAAGGGATCGAGGGCCAGGTGCCCTACAAGGGGCCGGCGGGCGCGGTGATCCACCAGCTGGTCGGCGGCTTGCGGGCGGCCATGGGCTATACCGGCAACGGCACCATCGAAGAGATGCGCAAGAACTGCCGCTTCGTGAAGATCACCGGCGCCGGGTTGAGCGAAAGCCACGTCCACGACGTGCAGATCACCCGCGAAAGCCCGAACTACCGGATCGGATGACCCGCATGGTGGAGGGGATCGCGCAGCTGTCGGTGGCCCGAACCGAGGTGTTCTGTCTGACCGACGGGCGGATCGACCTGGGCACGGAGGTGTTTCCCGAGGTCGATCCGGCGCGGCGCGAGGCAGCCCATCCCGGCAGCGTGCAGGTGGCGGTGAACTGCCACCTGCTGCGCCACGCCGACGGCCAGCTCGATCTGGTCGACACCGGCTGCGGTCCGGCGATCTATGACGGGGCCGGTGGCCGGCTGATCGCCCGTCTGGCCGAACTCGGCATCGCGCCGGAGCAGATCGACCGTATCCTCTTCACCCATCTGCATGGCGATCATGCCGCGGGCGCACTGACGCCCGACGGCAGCCTGATGTTTCCCCGCGCGCGGATCGTGATGCAGGCGGCGGAGCGGGCCTATTGGCAGGATCGGCCCGACAGCGCCGGCGGCCGGCTGCTGGCGGCGGCGGCCGACCGGATCACCACCGTCGGCCCGGACGCCGATCTGGGGCAGGGGGTCAGCGCCTGGTCGCTGCCCGGCCATACGCCCGGGCATATGGGGCTGATGATCGGCGGGCAACTGGCGCTGATCGGCGACGTCGCGCATTCCTATGCGCTGCAACTGCCCGATCCGGCGGTGCATACCCGATACGACATTGACAGCGCCGTGGCCGATGCCAGCCGTCTGGCCGCCTTCGACCGGATTGCCGCCGCCGGGCTGATCTTCAGCGGCAGCCATCTGCCGGGACCGGAGAAATTCCTCCGCCTGGCCGCCCTGGACGGCGGCGGGTTCCGGAGCCTGCCGCAATGACCCCGGCCGCGCGGGTCGCCGCCGCAATCGAGGTGCTGGACGAGATCCTGGCCGGCAAGGCCGCTGAACAGGCGCTGACCGGCTGGGCCCGGCGCAGCCGTTTCGCCGGATCGAAGGATCGCGCCGCGATCCGCGATCATGTCTTCGACGTGCTGCGCGCGCGCCGTTCTCTGGCTGCGCGCGGCGGGGTGGAGACCGGGCGCGGGCTGATGCTGGGGCTGCTGCGGCGCGACGGCCCGGCGCCGGAGACGCTGTTCACCGGCGAGGGCCATGCTCCGGCGCCGCTGGGACCCCTGGACGGCGCGGGTCACAGCCCGGCACCGGGGCCGGAGGCGCTGGATATCCCCGACTGGCTCTGGCCAGCCTTCTCGGCCAGCCTCGGGGCGGAGGCGGAGCCCGCCGCCCGCGCCCTGCAGAACCGCGCGCCGGTGCATCTGCGGGTCAATCTGTCGAAAACCGATCTGGCCGGTGCCCTGGCGGCTCTGGCCGAGGACGGTATCCTCTGCCAGCCGCATCCGGCGGCGGCGACGGCGCTGGAGGTGACCGAGGGCGCCCGGCGCATCCGCAATGCCGCCGCCTATCTTGACGGTCGGGTGGAGCTGCAGGATGCGGCGAGCCAGGCCGTGGTGGCGGCGCTGCCGCTGCGTGAGGGGCAGCGGGTTCTGGACTATTGCGCCGGCGGCGGCGGCAAGACGCTGGCAATGGCGGCACTGGCCGATGTGACGCTTTTCGCCCATGACGCGGCACCGCGCCGGATGCGCGATCTGCCGGCGCGGGCGGCACGCGCGGGCGCCCGCGTGACGCTGCTGGAGGGGGCCGAGGTCGACCGCGCGGCGCCTTATGATCTCGTGCTCTGCGATGTGCCCTGTTCCGGGAGCGGGTCCTGGCGGCGGGCGCCGGAGGGCAAATGGCTGCTGACGCCGGAGGGGCTCTCCGCCCTCAACGCCACCCAGGACAGCATCCTCGACCGGGCCGCCGGACTGGTGGCGCCGGGCGGCACGCTGGCCTATGCCACCTGTTCGCAGCTCGATTGCGAAAACGGCGACCGGATCGCGGCGTTTCTGGCACGCCACGGCGGCTGGCACTGCGAGGAACGGCAGCGCTGGTCGGTGGCCGAGGGGGCCGATGGGTTCTTTGCCGCCCACTTGACCCGGGACCGGCTTGGCTCATAATCGCCTTCGGGTGGAAAAGAACAGCGTTAAGATGGGCTTAACCGCTATTCCGCCAAAAGAGCAGATGTAGTTCAATCCGAATCCCAGAAAGTCCGACACATCGGACGGAGCAAGACCCGTGACCAGCCGCCCGATTGCCGTCAGAAATCTGTTTCAAGCCGCCGCCCCGGAACCGCCCCGGGTGCTGGGGGTGTTGCTGATCGCGCTGTGTCTGGGGGCAGGCGGGCTGTTCCTGGCGCCCGAGGGGCTGCCGCGGATGGGAATGCTGGTGTCGGCGGTGACGCTGGCGCTGGTCTCGGTCGTGCTGGGGGTACAGCGGATCAGCACGCGGCGCGGGCTCGATCTGGCGAACGATCTGCTGGAGGGCTTCATCGACAAGGATGCGGTTCCCAGTTTCGTCGCCGATGCCGAAGGCCATGTCCATGCCCGCAACGCCGCCGCCGAACAGCAGTTTCCCGAAACCGCCAACGGCACGCTGGCTGGGACGCTCCGGTCGATCTTTGCCAATCCTTCGGCGGTGCTCTACCGGTTGCAGAACCGCGCCGCGCAGACCGGATCGGCGCGTGAAGACCTGGTGACCCGGCGCGGCCATGTGCGGCTGGCGGTGCATCAGATGGGGCAGGAGGGCTATCTCTGGCGGGTCGAGGACATGTCGGAGCGGCCGCATTCCGCCCGCGGAGCCGAAACCCTGCCGGTGCCGGTGATCACGCTGGGCCGCGCCGGCGCGGTGCTGTTCATGAACGAGGCGGCGCGGCAGCTGGCCGGCCAGCGGGTCAAATCGCTCGACCGGCTGTTCCCGGCGCTGCCGGTGCAGACCGGTCAGGTCAATGTGATGTCGACCTCCGAAGGGCTGCGTGACGTGTTGGTGGCGGAATTCACCGGCACCGCCGGACGCAGCGAACTGTTCCTGTTGCCGGTCGACGGTCAGGTCGGCGAGGCGCGCGCCTCGGGCTTCGACACGCTGCCGGTGCCGATGCTGAAACTGGCGCCCTCGGGCCGGATCCTCGCCGCCAACCGCGAGGCGGTGGAGCTGCTGGGCGGCCCGGTCGGCGCCAATGCGATGCTGGGCGGCTTCATGCAGGGGCTGGGCCGGCCGATCCCGGACTGGCTGCGCGAGACGGTGCGCGAGGCCGGCTCGAACCCGTCGGAATTCCTGCGGCTGACGCGCAAGGATCGCGAGACCTTCGTGCAGGTCAGCCTGAGCCGGGTGGTGGAGGGCGGCGAGCCGATCCTGATCGCGGTAATGAACGACGCGACCGAGCTGAAATCGCTGGAGGCGCAATTCGTCCAGAGCCAGAAGATGCAGGCCATCGGCCAGCTGGCTGGCGGCATCGCGCATGACTTCAACAACCTTCTGACCGCGATTTCGGGCCATTGCGACCTGCTGCTGCTGCGCCACGATCAGGGCGATCAGGACTATGGCGATCTGGTGCAGATCCGACAGAACGCCAACCGCGCCGCTGCGCTGGTTGGCCAGCTGCTGGCCTTCTCGCGCAAACAGACGCTGCGCCCGCAGGTTATCGACCTGCGCGACACCCTGTCCGACCTGACCCATCTGCTGAACCGGCTGGTGGGCGAGAAGGTGCGGCTGACGCTGTCGCACGATCCGGTGTTGCGGCCGATCCGCGCCGACAAGCGGCAGCTGGAACAGGTGCTGATGAACCTTGTCGTCAACGCCCGCGACGCGATGCCCCAGGGCGGCGATATCCGGATCGAGACCGAGGTGGTGACGCTGGAGGCGCCGCTGGAGCGCGACCGGGCCACCGTGCCGGCGGGCGATTACGTCACCGTGCGGGTGCGCGACGAGGGCGTCGGCATCCCACGTGACAAGCTGCAGGCGATTTTTGAGCCGTTCTATACCACCAAGCGCACCGGCGAGGGCACCGGGCTGGGGCTGTCGACCGCCTATGGCATCGTCAAGCAGACCGGCGGCTTTATCTTCGTCGATTCCATCGAAGGCTCCGGCACCGAATTCACCCTCTATTTCCCGGCCTATGAGCCGGTGGAGGAGGACCAGCCCGCCCCCGTGGCGCAGGTGGAGCCGGAGGCACCGAAACAGGGGGAGGGCGTGGTGTTGCTGGTCGAGGACGAGGCGCCAGTGCGCGCCTTCGCCTCCCGTGCGCTGCGGCTGCGCGGCTATACCGTGCTGGAGGCGGAATCGGCGGAAGACGCGCTGAAGATGCTGGAGGACCCCGATCTGGTGGTCGATGTCTTCGTCACCGATGTGGTGATGCCGGGCATGGACGGCCCCAGCTGGGTGCGCAAGGCGCAGGAACTGCGGCCCGACGTGCGGGTGGTCTTCGTCTCCGGCTACGCCGAGGGTGCGTTGGACGCGGACGGGCCGGAGGTGCCGAATTCGGTGTTCCTGCCCAAGCCCTTCTCTCTCACTCAGTTGGCCGAAACTGTCTATGAGCAGATGCACTGAGCCGGGCGCGGCGGCGCCTCAGGCGATCGAGTCGTAGAGCGCGAATTCCTCGGCGCATTTGCGGCGCAGCTTCTCCTCCACCCGTGGCGACAGGCTGAGCGGCATCTCGGGCGAGACATTCTCCCGCGCGGTGGCAATCTCCATGTCCAGCCGGTCCTGCAGGAAGGCCCGCAGCCGGTCCTGCGCCTCATAGCGGAACAGGTGCATGACCCGGGTGCCGTTGGGCCGCGGTTCGAGGAACTTGGCCTGGCTGCCGACCCGGGCGAACCCCGGCGGATCGCCCTTGGCATAGGCCTCGACGAAATCGTCGAAGCTGATGTCATGGGTCGAATTGGGCTTGCCTGCCATGAACGGGCGCCGGCGATAACGATACCAGCTGCCGAGCCAGCTGATCGGTTCGCGCATCACCGCCAGCGTTTCCATCTCCGCATGACAAACCTTGTCGAACATCGGCCGGAAAAACCGGTTGTAGCGGTAGACAGGGGCGTGTTTCAGCTCCGGTGGATCGGAGATCACCATGTCGGCCCGATCGCGCAGCGCGCTTTCATAGGCAGTGGTGCCGGTCTTGGGGACCGAGAGGAAGACAAGCCGTTCCTTATAGAAAACAAGCATTTATATCCGATCCTTTCGCGGCCGGCGATGGTTCGTCCCGGGGCGGGACCGCTGTCAGTAAAATAGAAAAGACCGGTGGCGCGCAAGATTTCCGTTGAAATGTTCCACTTTTGTGCTCATAAAGAACAAGGCGGGAACAAACACGCGATTGCCGCCCGCTGGCGGGTGTGACAAACATAGGGCGAACGGGACAATGGCGGATCTTTTGACGATGAGCAGCAAGAACGACAAAACCAGCGCGGACAAGCAAAAGGCGCTGGACAGTGCGCTGGCCCAGATCGAACGGCAGTTCGGCAAGGGGTCGATCATGAAGCTGGGCGGCGAGAACGCCATTCAGGAGATCGAGGCGAGTTCGACCGGTTCTCTGGGCCTGGATATCGCGCTGGGGATCGGTGGCCTGCCGATGGGCCGGATCGTCGAAATCTACGGGCCGGAAAGCTCGGGCAAGACCACGCTGACGCTGCATTGCATCGCCGAACAGCAAAAGCGGGGCGGCGTCTGCGCCTTTGTCGACGCCGAACATGCGCTCGACCCGCAATATGCCCGCAAGCTCGGCGTCGATCTGAACGAACTGCTGATTTCGCAGCCCGACACCGGCGAACAGGCGCTTGAGATCACCGATACGCTGGTGCGCTCGGGGGCGGTCAACATGGTGGTGGTCGACTCGGTCGCCGCACTGACGCCGAAATCCGAACTCGAAGGCGATATGGGCGATTCCAGCGTCGGCGTGCAGGCCCGGCTGATGAGCCAGGCGATGCGCAAGCTGACCGGCTCGATCAGCCGGTCGAACTGCATGGTGATCTTCATCAACCAGATCCGGATGAAGATCGGCGTCATGTTCGGCAGCCCGGAAACCACCACCGGCGGCAATGCGCTGAAGTTCTATTCCTCGGTGCGGCTGGATATTCGCCGGATCGGCGCGATCAAGGACCGCGACGAGGTGGTCGGCAACGCGACCCGGGTGAAGATCGTCAAGAACAAGGTGGCGCCGCCGTTCAAGCAGGTGGAATTCGACATCATGTATGGCGAAGGCATCTCCAAGATGGGCGAGCTGCTGGATCTGGGTATCAAGGCCGGTGTGGTGAACAAGGCCGGCGCCTGGTTCAGCTATGGCGACGAGCGCATCGGCCAGGGCCGCGAGAATGCCAAGCAGTTCCTGCGCGAACACAGCGCCATGGCGCTGGAGATCGAGGACAAGATCCGCGCCGCCCACGGGTTGGAGTTCGACATGGCGGCGCAGGACACCGACGGCGACGACATCCTGGAGGCCTGAGCGCGTCCCGGTCGGACAGAGGGGCCTGGTCCTTCGCCAAAGATCGGACTGGCAGTGACAGACAGAGGCGGGGCAGCGGTCCCGCCTTTTTTCGTTGCCGCCTCCGTTCGCCTTCTGCCGCAGTTTCGGGCAAGCGGGAGTGGACAGGGCCGGGGCGGGGGGATAAACCTGCGCGGAAACCGCATAACTGGCCGTCGAGAACCCTAAAATGCCCACGCTGAACGAAATTCGATCGACGTTTCTGAACTACTTCGCGAAACAGGGGCACGAGGTCGTGCCCTCTGGCCCGCTGGTGCCGCGCAACGACCCCACCCTGATGTTCACCAACTCCGGTATGGTGCAGTTCAAGAACCTGTTCACCGGCCTTGAGCACCGCGATTATAAACGCGCCACCTCGGCGCAGAAATGTGTCCGCGCCGGCGGCAAGCACAACGACCTGGACAACGTCGGGTATACGGTGCGCCATCATACCTTCTTTGAAATGATGGGGAATTTCAGCTTCGGCGATTATTTCAAGAAGGAGGCGATCCCCTTCGCCTGGGAACTGGTGACGCGGGAATTCGGCATCGACAAATCGCGGCTGCTCACCACGGTCTATCACACCGATGACGAGGCCTTCGAGATCTGGAAGAAGGTTGGCGTGCCGGAGGATCGGATCATCCGCATCGCCACCTCCGACAACTTCTGGCAGATGGGGCCGACCGGGCCCTGCGGCCCCTGCACCGAGATCTTCTACGATCATGGCGACCATATCTGGGGCGGCCCTCCGGGCAGCGCGGAGGAAGACGGCGACCGGTTCATCGAGATCTGGAACGTCGTTTTCATGCAGAACGAACAGTTCGAAGACGGCAGCCTGCGCGAACTCGACATGCAGTCGATCGACACCGGCATGGGGCTGGAACGGATCGGCGCGCTGCTGCAGGGCAGCCACGACAACTATGACACCGATCTGTTCCGCGCGCTGATCGAGGCTAGCGCGGAGGCCAGCGGCGTCGATCCCTTCGGCGATCACAACGTGCATCACCGGGTGATCGCCGACCACCTGCGCTCCACCTCCTTCCTGATCGCGGATGGGGTGATGCCGTCGAACGACGGGCGCGGTTATGTGTTGCGCCGGATCATGCGGCGGGCGATGCGCCACGCCCATCTTCTGGGGGTCAAGGACCCGCTGATGTATCGGCTGGTGCCGGCGCTGGTGCGCCAGATGGGCGAGGCTTACCCCGAGCTTGGCCGGGCGCAGACGTTGATCGAGGAAACCCTGCAGCTGGAGGAAACCCGCTTCAAGCAGACGCTAGACCGCGGGCTGAAACTGCTGGACGAGGAGCTGGACAAGCTCGACGACAGCGCCGCGCTGCCGGGCGATGCTGCCTTCAAACTCTATGACACCTATGGCTTCCCGCTCGACCTGACCCAGGACGCTCTGCGCGAAAAGGGCCGCAGCGTCGATATCGAAGGGTTCGATGCCGCCATGGCCGAACAGAAGGCCAAGGCGCGCGCCGCCTGGGCCGGTTCGGGCGAGGCCGCGGATGCCACCATCTGGTTCGAGGTGGCCGAGAACAAGGGCACGACCGAATTCCTCGGCTATGACACCGAAACCGCTGAGGGGCAGATCCTCGCGCTGGTGAAGGACGGGGAAGAGGTCGCTGCGGCCAGTGCCGGCGACAGTCTGCAGATCGCGCTGAACCAGACGCCGTTCTATGGCGAATCCGGTGGTCAGGTCGGTGACACCGGCACCCTGCGGACCGATGGCGGTGTGGCGCGGATCATCGATACCCGCAAGACCGCCGGCGTCTTCATCCATTTCGCGGAAGTGGTCGAGGGCACGATTTCCACCGGGGAGGGCGCGCTGCTGGAGGTCGATCAGGACCGTCGCGCGGCGATCCGCGCCAATCACTCCGCCACCCACCTGCTGCATGAGGCGCTGCGCCAGGCGCTTGGCGATCACGTGGCACAGCGCGGCTCGCTCAACGCGGCGGATCGGCTGCGGTTCGATTTCAGCCATGCCAAGGCGCTGAGCCCGGAAGAGCTGGCCCAGGTCGAGGCGGAGGTGAACGATTACATCCGTCAGAATTCTGCGGTGGAAACCCGGATCATGACCCCGGACGATGCCCGTGAGCTCGGCGCCCGGGCGCTCTTCGGCGAGAAATACGGCGATGAGGTGCGGGTGGTCTCGATGGGGGTGCTGCCGGGATCGGGCAAGGGGGCGGATCACGCCACCTATTCGCTGGAGCTCTGCGGCGGCACGCATGTCAAGCGCACCGGCGATATCGGTGAATTCGTCCTGCTGGGCGACAGCGCCAGCAGCGCTGGCGTGCGCCGGATCGAAGCGCTGACCGGCCCGGGGGCGGAGGCCTATGTCGCCCGGATGCGCGGCATTCTCGCCGATCTGCAGGGGGAGCTGAAGGCGGCGCCGGAAGAGCTGATCGACCGGGTGCGGGCCGATCAGCACCGTATCAAGGAGCTGACCAATGAGCTGGCGCAGCTCCGGCGCGAGCTGGCGATGGCCGGCGGCGGCGGTGCGGCGCCCGAGGCGAAAGAGATCGGTGGCGTCAAATTCGTGGCCCAGGTGCTTTCCGGCGTGACCGGCAAGGACCTGCCGCCGCTGATCGACGAACACAAGGTCCGCATCGGCTCTGGCGCGGTGCTGCTGATCGCCGATACCGGCGGCAAGGTTGCAGTGGCGGCGGGGGTGACCCCGGATCTGACCGACAAGATCAAGGCGCCCGATCTGCTGCGCCCGGCGGTGGCCGCGCTCGGGGGCAAGGGCGGCGGTGGCCGGCCCGACATGGCGCAGGGCGGCGGCAGCGATATCACCCAGGCCGATGCGGCAATCGCCGCGGCCGAGAAAGTGCTGGAGGGATAACAGATGGGCGCACTCTGGATCGCGCATGTGACCGTGACGGACGAAGAGGCCTATGGCAAATATGCCAAGCTGGCCGGTCCGGCGATTGCCAAGCATGGCGGTGAATTCATCGCCCGTGGCGGCAATTATGTGCAGCTGGAAGGCAAGGAGCGGCCGCGCAACGTGGTTGCCAAGTTCCCGGACGTGGATACCGCGGTGCGCTGCTATCACTCGCCTGAGTATCAGGAGGCGCTGAGCCATGCGCGCGGCGCCTCGGAACGCGAATTGCTGGTGGTCGAAACCAGCGAATGACCCCTGAAGGGTGCGGGCCGGGCCCGCGCCCTGTCGCGCCGGGCGCTGCAGCTCAGAACGGGTTTCTGGCGCTGCGGTCGTCCGACAGGCTCTGCTGACGGCGTTCGACCAGCGCCTCGATCGCATCGGCCAGATGCACTTCCTCGATATGATCGTCGCCCCGGCCGGTGCGGATGCGGTGCGCCTCGATCATCACATCGGCATGGCTGCAGCCGAAGGGCGGCTCGAACTTGTAGCAGGCCAGTTCGATTAGCATGCCGAGCGGATCCTTGAAATAGAGCGAGTCCATGAAACCGCGGTCTTTCGGCCCGAAGTAATGAATCCCGCGCGCCTTCAGCCGCGCCTCCGCCTGGGAAAAGCTGGCGTGCGAGACGTTGAAGGCCAGATGGTGGACACAGCCGGGATCGGTGGCGGTGCGGTGGCGGTCGCCGGGGCGGTTCTCATTGGTGAAGATGGTGATCAGCCGGCCGTCGCCGGGATCGAAATAGAGGTGGCTGTCGCCGGGATTGTCCAGATTGGGCTGTTCGAAGACGAAGGGCATGCCCAGCACCCCCTCCCAGAAATCGATGGAGGTCTGGCGATCCGCCCCCATCAGCGTGATGTGATGCATACCCTGTACCTGAATCTTGCGCATGTCCGGCCTCCTCTCTGGTGGCCGACAGCCTAGCGCATCGATGCTCTTCCCGCAGCCCCGTTGTCCCGCAAACGCGAAGAGGGGCCTTGCGGCCCCTCTTCAACGATCTCTGGTCTCCATGGCGGCGCTTATTTGCCCAGGAGCGCCTTGACCTTGGCGGCGGTCGCCTCTGCGGTGATGCCGAATTTCTCATAGAGCACATTGGCCGGGGCGGAGGCGCCGAAGCCCTCCATGCCGACGAAATCGGCCTTGGCCTCGCGACCGCGCTCGCCCAGCAGCCAGCGGTCCCAGCCACCGGCACGCACCGCGGCCTCGACCCCGACCCGCACCGGACCCGCCGGCAGCACCTTGCGGCGGTAGGCTTCGTCCTGTTCGGCGAAGAGCTCCATGCAGGGCATGGAGACCACGCGGGTGCCGATGCCCTCGGCCTGCAGCAGGTCGCGGGCCGCCATGGCGATGGAGACTTCGGAGCCGGTGGCGATCAGGATCGCCTCGCGCTTGCCTGTCGCATCCGCCAGCACATAGGCGCCTTGGGCAGTCAGGTTGTTGATCTTGTGGTCCAGCCGCAGGGTCGGCACCCCCTGGCGGGTCAGCGACAGAACGCTGGGGGTTTCCTTGGCGCTCAGCGCGATTTCCCAGGCTTCGGCGGTTTCCACGGTGTCTGCGGGGCGGAACACATAGGTGTTGGGCGTCGCCCGCGAGATCGCCAGATGCTCCACCGGCTGGTGGGTCGGCCCGTCTTCGCCCAGACCGATGGAATCATGGGTCATCACGAAGACGGTGGGAATGCGCATCAGTGCGGCCAGACGCATTGCCGGGCGGGCATAGTCGGTGAAGGCCATGAAGGTGCCGCCATAGGGCCGCACGCCGCCATGCAGCGCCATGCCGTTCATCGCCGCCGCCATGCCATGTTCACGGATGCCCCAATGCACGTAGCGGCCCTTGCGGTTCTCCGGCATGAAGATGCCGAGATCGGCGGTCTTGGTGTTGTTCGACCCGGTCAGGTCGGCAGAGCCGCCGACAGTTTCCACCATCAGCGGGTTGACCACCTCCAGCACCTTTTCCGAGCTGGCGCGGGTGGCCAGTTTCGGTGCGGTTTCGGTGATCTGCTTCTTCAGCGCGCGGATGGTGGCCGACAGCTTTTTCGGCACCTCGCGATCATAGGCGCGGGTGAATTCGGCCTGCTTGCGTTCGGAGAGCGAGGCGAAGCGCACGTTCCAGTTGGCGCGTTCCACCGCGCCGCGCTGGCCGATGGCCTCCCACTGCGCCTTGATGTCATCCGGGATGACGAAGGCGGGTGCGGTCCAGCCATAGGCGGCCTTGGCGTCCGAGATCAGCTGCGGATCGGTCAGCGCGCCATGGCCCTTGGAGGTGTCCTGGGCCGAGGAGCCGAGCGCGATATGGGTCTTGCAGGCGATCATCGACGGCTTGCGGGTGGCCTTGGCCTTCTCGATGGCGGCATCGATGGCTTCGGGGTCATGGCCGTCGATGTCCTGCACATGCCAGCCGGAGGCGCGGAAGCGGGCGATCTGATCGGTGCGGTCGGCCAGATCGACGGTGCCGTCGATGGTGATGTTGTTGTTGTCCCAGAAGACGATCAGACGGCCCAGTTGCTGGCGGCCGGCAAAGGCGATGGCCTCCTGGCTGATGCCCTCCATCAGGCAGCCGTCACCGGCGATGACATAGGTATAGTGATCGACCACCTTCTTGCCATAGCGCGCGCGCTGCAGTTCCTCGGCCATGGCGAAGCCGACGGCGGTGGCAATGCCCTGGCCCAGCGGCCCGGTGGTGGTTTCGATGCCTGGCGCGTGGCCGTATTCCGGGTGGCCGGCGGTGATCGCGCCCCATTGGCGGAAGTTCTTGATCTGCTCCAGTGTCATTTCCGGGTAGCCGGTGAGATAGAGCAGCGAATAGAGCAGCATCGAGCCGTGGCCGGCCGAGAGGATGAAGCGGTCGCGGTCGGGCCAGTTCGGGGCCGCGGCGTCGAACTTCAGGTGCTTTTCATAGAGCACCGTTGCCACGTCGGCCATGCCCATGGGCATGCCGGAATGGCCGGAATTGGCGGCGTGAATGGCATCCAGCGTCAGCGTACGGATGGCGGCAGCCTTGTTCCAGTGGTCGGGATGGGCGGTGCGCAGGGCGGTCAGATCCACGGGAGGAGTCCTCGGACGTTATGGAGCGAATGAGCCGCTCAATATCAGCCGGGGGCCAAAGATCAAGTTTTGTACGGTTTTTCGCGGGTTTCACATAAGGTCAACCGGCCAAGTGCTTGAAACCAAAGGGGGGGTATTTTGCCCCTTGTTTGGGTAGACTAAGGCTGACCGGGGGCCGGCGCGATTCGTCGGACGCGGAACGGGGCATGCGGGGTCGTCGTGACCGGGGAGGCCCCGGGGGAAACGTGCGCAGCGCACCGGGGGCCACCCGGGCGAGAGGCGCGCAGCAGAAGGTAAGAGGCATGAGCCAGATAGAGGAATTGGAAAGCCGGATCACCGCAGCGATGGCCCGCATCGGCGTCGGCCTCGGTGCGCTGAGCGCGCAGGCGTCCGAGCGCGCCGCCGCGGATGTCGATCTGGCCAGCGCGCTCGAGGAAGAGAAGCTGGTCACCGCCCAGCTGGAGGAGCGGCTGAAGCATCTGAAGGATCGTCACGCCGAGGAGATGGCGGCGCTGCAGGCCGAACTGGAGGCTGCCGGCAGCGCCGAAACCGCGGAACCGTCGGAAGAGGCGGCGGCAGAGATGGAGGCGTTGCGCGCCGAGGTCGCCACGTTGCAGGCCCGGTTGGCGGAGACCGCCGATCTGGAGGCGCTGAGCGCTGAGCTGGAGACGCTGAAGACGGCGCTGGCCGAGGACGGCGCCGAGGCGGAGGCGCTGCGGGCCGAACTGGCCGCGCTGAAGGCCGACCGCAGCGACAGCGCCACGGAGGAGGCCCTGCGCGCCGAGATCGCGGCGCTGCGGGCCGAGATCGCCGAGCGGCCCGGTCCGGAGGCCGTGGCCGATCTGGAGGCCCTGCAGGCGGAGATCGCGCATCAGGCGGAAATGGCGGCGCGGCTGGATGTCGATGTGCAGAGGCTGCGAAAATCGAACGAACAACTGCGTGAAGCCAATGCCGCCCTGCGCGAGGCCAATGAGGCCGGCGTCGGGGAGCCCAGCCTGATCAACCGTGCCATGCTGGCCGAGCTGGAGGCGCTGCGGGCCACCCAGGCCGCCGATGCGGCGGAGGCTGGTGCAATCCTGTCGCGGCTGGAACCGCTGTTGTCGCATGCCGCGACCCGGCCGGAAGGGGAGGACAACTGATGCCCGAAGTGACCATTCATATCGGCGGGCGCGGCTTCGACGTCTCCTGCCAGGAGGGCGAGGAAAGCTATCTGCATTCCGCCGCCAAGATGCTGGATGACGAGGCGCGGGTGCTCTCCGACCAGATTGGCCGCATCCCGGAGGCGCGGATGCTGCTGATGGCCGGGCTGATGCTGGCCGACAAGACCGCCGCGGTCGAGGACCGGATCAAGGAGGTCGAGGCGCGGCTGGCCGAACGCGAGGCCGAACTGGAGGCGCTGCGCAATGCGCCGGCGCCGGAACCGGAGCGGATCGAGGTGCCGGTGGTGCCGGCCTCGGTCACCGAGACGCTGGCCGAACTGGCGGCTCGGGCCGAGGCGCTGGCCGATGAGATCGAGGAAAAGGCCGGCGCCGAGAGCTGAACCGGCGGGCTGCAAGACCCAGAGACCCGGAAAAAAGCCTGCGGGAGGGATGCTCCCGCAGGCTTTTTTGTCACTTCGGCGGAAGGGCCGCGACGCGCTCAGGCGTTGGCTTCGCGGATCTTCTCGGCGGCGTCCTTGTCGTAGGTCACGCCCTTGTCGTCGAACAGCTGATCCAGCTCGCCCGACAGGATCATCTCGGTGACGATATCGCAGCCGCCGACGAATTCGCCCTTCACATAGAGCTGCGGGATCGTCGGCCAGTCGGAGAAATCCTTGATGCCCTGGCGGATGTCGGCATCGGCCAGCACGTTCACATCGGCGTAGTCTACGCCCATGTAGTTCAGGACCCCGGCCACACGCTGGGAAAAGCCGCATTGCGGCATGTCCTTGGTGCCCTTCATGTAGAGCACCACGTCATTGGCGGAAATCGTTTCCTGGATACGGTCTGCTGCGTCGGTCATTTCGCGCGTCTCCTTGCGGCAGGTGGATGGATGGGTCAGTCGGGGGCTTTGGTGGTCAGCGCCAGCGCGTGCAGATCGCCGTCCGGTCCGTCCATCTTGCCCTTCAGCGCCGCATAGACGGCGCGCTGCTGCTGAACCCGGTTCTGGCCCCGAAAGCTCTCGTCGATCACCTCCGCGGCCCAGTGATTCCCGTCGCCGGCCAGATCGGTGATGGTGATCTGGGCAGAGGGGAAGCTGGCACGGATCAGAGCTTCGATTTCGTGGGCTTGCATGGCCATGCGGGGTAACTCCTGTTGGTCTCGTGACCAGATGTAGGATGCAAGGGCACGCCGCGCAAGCGCGGCGCACCCGTCTGGCGCAGGTTGCGGGCGGCTTAGCCCAGGGTCGCTTCGAAGCTGCCGCGATAGAGCGCGGAGAGCTCTTCCAGCGGTGCCTCGGACCCGTCGAACCGCACGGTGTCGCCGGTGAAACGGCCGACCGTGGTGATCGGCACGCCGGCCTGGCCGGCGGCGATCATCAGCGCCTCGGCCTGATCGAAGTTGCAGGCGATCAGATAGCGCGCCTGATCCTCGCCGAAGAGGAAGGGGGTGTTGCCGTCATCCAGATGCACGCCGACGCCGGAACCCTCGGCCAGCTCGAATGCCGCCAGTGCCAGGCCGCCGTCCGACAGGTCGGTGCAGGCGGTGATCAGCGCGCGATTGTTGCGGATGAAATCGCCGTTGCGCTTCTCGGCCTCCAGATCGACCGCCGGCGCATCGCCGTCCTCGCGGTTGAAGACCTCGGCCAGCAGGGCGGACTGGCCCAGATGACCGTCGGTCTCGCCGACCAGAAGCGCCACATGGCCGTCGCGGACCTGACTTCCGATCACATCGTCCCCGGTGGCGATCAGGCCGACCGCGCCGATGGTCGGTGTCGGCAGGATGCCCTGGCCGTCGGTCTCGTTGTAGAGAGAGACGTTGCCGGAGACGATCGGCATGTCCAGCGCGCCGACCGCAGCGCCGATGCCCTGGATGGCGCCGACGAACTGGCCCATGATCTCGGGCTTTTCGGGGTTGCCGAAATTGAGGTTGTCGGTGGAGGCCAGCGGTGTCGCCCCCACGGCGGTCAGGTTGCGATAGGCCTCTGCCACCGCCTGCTTGCCGCCCTCGACCGGGTTGGCCTTGACGTAACGCGGGGTCACGTCCGAGGTGAAGGCGAGCAGTTTCTCGGTGCCATGCACCCGCAGGATGCCGGGGCCGAAGCCGGGACCGCGGGCGCTGTCGGCCATCACGGTGCTGTCGTATTGCTCGTAGACCCACTGTTTGGCTGCGTAGTTCGGCGAGGAGATCAGCGCGCGCAGCCCGTCGATCGGATCGATCTGCGGCACATCGGCGAGCGGCTCGGCAGCTGGGGTTTCGACCCAGGGGCGATCGTATTCCGGCGCTTCCGACGACAGTTTCGACAGCGGCAGATCGGCCTTGGTCTCATTGTTCATCATGATCAGGAACCGGTCTTCGGCAATCGTCTCGCCGACGATGGCGAAATCCAGGTCCCATTTGTCGAATACCGCGCGCGCCTCGGCCTCTTTCTCCGGGCGCAGCACCATGAGCATCCGCTCCTGGCTTTCCGACAGCATCATCTCGTAGGCGGTCATCGCCTCTTCGCGGCAGGGCACCTTTTCCAGGTCGAGCCGCACGCCCAGTTCGCCCTTGTCGCCCATCTCGACGGCGGAGCAGGTGAGGCCTGCGGCCCCCATGTCCTGGATCGAGATCACCGCGCCGGTCTTCATCAGTTCCAGCGTGGCTTCCATCAGCCGTTTTTCGGTGAAGGGGTCGCCAACCTGAACGGTGGGGCGCTTTTCCTCGATGGTGTCGTCGAATTCGGCTGAGGCCATGGTGGCGCCGCCGACGCCGTCGCGTCCGGTTTTCGCCCCGAGGTAGACGACCGGCATGCCGACACCGGAGGCGGCGGAATAGAAGATCTTGTCGGCGTCGGCCAGGCCCGCGGCAAAGGCGTTGACCAGGCAGTTGCCGTTATAGGCGGGGTGGAAACGAACCTCGCCGCCCACGGTCGGCACGCCGAAGCTGTTGCCGTAACCGCCGACGCCTTCGACCACGCCATGCACCAGCTGCTTGGTCTTCGGGTGATCGACCTCGCCGAAGCTGAGCGAGTTCATCGCCGCGATTGGCCGGGCGCCCATGGTGAAGACGTCGCGCAGGATGCCGCCGACGCCGGTGGCCGCGCCCTGATAGGGCTCGATATACGACGGGTGGTTGTGGCTCTCCATCTTGAAGACCACCGCCTGATTGTCCCCGATATCGACGACGCCGGCATTCTCGCCGGGGCCGCAGATCACCTGCGGGCCGGTGGTGGGCAGGGTGCGCAGCCACTTCTTGGACGACTTGTAAGAGCAATGCTCGTTCCACATGGCGGAGAAGATGCCGAGTTCGGTGAAAGTCGGCTCGCGTCCGATGATGTCGAGGATCCGCTCATATTCGTCCGGCTTCAGCCCGTGGCTCGCGATCAGCTCCGGCGTGATCTCTGGGTCTTGCATCGGTCGGGGGTCTCCGCATGGCTCATGTCTGCGGTTCTCATAAGGCATGGCCTGCTTGGGGAAAAGGGGATTGCTGCTGTCACCGCAGCGGCGGCGCAGTACGATGCACAAAAAAAGAGGCCGAGCACTAAGCTCGGCCCAAGTCCAACAGGGAGGTATGAAGATGATGCGCAACTGGGCGCCATCGCCTTCGAGTGGTCATTTAGGCGCCACTTGGCGAACCTTCAAGGCCATTTATGCCGCAGGTGCAGCATGTCAGGCATGTTTTTTGTGCATAGCTCAGATCTTGCCGAGCTGGCGCAGCTGTTTGCGGTGGGAAATAATCTCGTCCTGAACGAAATCGCGGAAGGCGGCGATCCGTTTGGAGTGGCGCAATTCCTCGGGGTAGGCGAGGAAAACAGGGACTTCGGCCGACTCTATCTCCGGCAGCACCCGCACCAGATGCGGGAAATCCTCGGTCAGGTAATCGGGCAGCACGCCGATGCCGAGATCGTGCAGCACCCCTTGCAGCACGCCGAAATAGTTGTTCACCGTCAGCAGCGAATGCGGGTTGTTGCTGATCAGTTGCTGCACCAGCAGCGCCCCGGCGCCGACCTGCGGCGCGTTGGCGTTCTGACAGACCAGCCGGTGATCCGACATGTCGTCGAGCGATTTCGGCTCTCCCGAGCGGTCGAGATAATCGCGCGAGGCATAGAGCTGCATCTGCACCGTCATCAGCCGCTTGCGGATCAGGTCGGCCTGGCTCGGTTCCTTCATGCGGATGGCGACGTCGGCCTCGCGCATCGGCAGGTCGAGCACCCTTTCCTCCAGCATCAGGTCGATCTTGAGGTCGGGGAACTTCTCGAAGAGCTTGGGCAGGCGCGGCGCCAGCCAGAGAGTGCCGAACCCGGTGGTGGTGGTCACCTTGAGTTCGCCGAAAACCTCTTCCTCGCTGTCGCGGATGCGGGCGGATGCGGCCTCCAGCCGTTTCGACATCGAGGAGGTGGCGTCGAACAGCAATTCGCCCTGTTCGGTCAGGATCAGACCGCGGGCGTGGCGGTGGAACAGCGTGGTGTTCAGCGATTCTTCCAGCGCGCGGATCTGGCGGCTGACAGCGGACTGGGACAGATTGAGCCTGTCGCCGGCGTGGGTCAGACTGCCCGCGTCGGCAACGGCGTGGAAGATTCTGAGTTTGTCCCAATCCATAACGGGCGCTTTCGTCCTTTTGGCTGTCTCTAGGTCGAGGTCACAGAGGCTTTACCACTGTCATGCAGCCTTCGTAACAGAATGTACAAAAAAAACCCTACACGGGTCAGTCTTTTTGACCTAATATTGAAGGCGATTGTTGCAAACTGGTCAGACTGGGGAGGTGCCTGATGGGAACGCAAAAGATTTCTCTCAACGATAGGTTCGATCTGGAGAAGAGCCCCGTTCTTCTCAACGGGACCCAGGCGCTGGTGCGCCTGATGTTGATGCAGAAGGCCCGCGACCGCGCGGCCGGATATAACACCGCCGGTCTGGTGACCGGCTATCGCGGGTCGCCGCTGGGGGCGGTCGACATGCAGATGGTCCGGGCGGCCAAGCATCTGACCGCTAGCGATATCACCTTTCAATATGGGTTGAACGAGGATCTGGCGGCCACCGCGCTCTGGGGTGCGCAGCAGGCGGAACTGCGGGGCGAGGGGAAATTCGACGGGGTCTTCGGGCTCTGGTACGGCAAGGGCCCGGGGGTCGACCGTTCCGGCGACGCCATCCGCCACGCCAATATGGCCGGCACATCGCCGCTCGGTGGCGTGCTGATGGCAATGGGGGACGATCACACCGGCGAATCTTCCACCGTGCTGCACCAGTCGGAATGGGCGCTGATGGATGCCTATGTGCCGATCGTCAGCCCCGCCGGGGTGCAGGAAATCCTCGATCTCGGCATCTATGGCTTCGCCCTGTCGCGTTTCTCCGGTCTCTGGGTCGGGCTGAAGACGATGAAGGACACCGTCGAGGTGACCTCGGTGGTGGATGGCCGGCCTGACCGGATGCAGCTGGTGACGCCGAAATTCGACATGCCGCCAGGCGGGCTGAACATCCGGCTGGTCGACGACCGGACTGCGCAGGAGGCGCGGCTGATCGATATCAAGCGGTTCGCGGCCGAGGAATTCGCCCATGCCAACAAGATCGACAAGCGGGTCTGGGGCAAGCCGGGTGCCAAGATCGGCTTTGTCGCGGCGGGCAAGAACTGGCTGGACCTGCAGCATGCGCTGAGCCTTCTGAACATCGACGAGGCCGAGGCCGAGCGTCTGGGCATCACCACCTACAAGATCGCCCAGGTCTTCCCGCTGGACATGAAGGGCTTCCACGACTGGGCCGAGGGGCTCGACCTGATCGTGGTGGTGGAAGAAAAGCGCAAGCTGATCGAGGTGCAGATCAAGGAGGCGATCTTTGACGACCGCCGCGGTCGCCGGGTCTATGGCTGGTACAAGGGTGGCGCCGGCGGCATGCATCAGGAAGAGCTGTTCCCGACCCGGGGCGCGCTGGATCCGCTGATGATCGCCGAGAAGCTGGGTGGCATCCTGATCGAGGAAGGCCGCGATACCGACGGGCTGCGCGCCGGGCTTCAGGCGCTGGACGACGCGCGCCGCGCCGACAATGCCGAGGAACTGGCCAGCCGATTGCCCTATTTCTGCTCGGGCTGTCCGCATAACACCGGCACCAAGATCCCCGAAGGGTCGCGCGCCTATGCCGGGATCGGCTGCCACTTCATGGTGCAGTGGATGGATCGCGACACGCTCGGCTTCACCCATATGGGGGCGGAGGGCGCCAACTGGATCGGCGAGGCGCCGTTCTCCAAGACCAAGCATGTGTTTCAGAACCTGGGCGACGGCACCTATAACCACTCTGGCGTGCAGGCAATCCGGGCGGCTTTGGCAGCCGGCACCAATATCACCTACAAGATCCTCTATAACGACGCCGTGGCGATGACCGGCGGGCAGGAGAACGAGGGCGGGCTGTCGGCGGCGCGCATCGTCAACGAGCTGCACGCCATGGGGGTGAAAAACCTGGTCGTGGTCTATGACGAGAAGGAAGACGTCGATTTCGCCGCTTTCCCCAAGGGCGTGCCGACCCATGAACGGGCGGAACTGCTGAAGGTCGAGGAAGAGCTGCGCGATAAAGAGGGCGTTTCCGCCATCGTCTATATCCAGACCTGCGCGGCGGAAAAACGTCGCCGCCGCAAGCGCGGCACCTTCCCCGATCCGGACAAGCGGGTGCTGATCAACGAGGACGTCTGCGAAGGCTGCGGCGATTGCGGGGTGCAGTCGAACTGCGTCTCCATCGTACCGAAGGAAACCGAACTGGGCCGCAAGCGGGCCATCGATCAATCGTCCTGCAACAAGGATTTCTCCTGTCTCAAGGGGTTTTGCCCGTCCTTCGTGACGGTTGAGGGGGCCAAGATCCGCAAGGAGGCCACCACCGATCTGGACCTGCCGCATCTGCCGCAGCCGGAGCTGCCAGCGATCGACGGCACCTTCAATGTGGTGATCACCGGCGTCGGCGGCACCGGCGTTGTCACCATCGGCGCGGTTCTGGCACAGGCGGCGCAGATCGACGGCAAGGGGGCCGGAATGATGGAGATGGCCGGCCTCGCCCAGAAGGGCGGCGCGGTGCATATCCACTGCCGGCTGGCCGAGAAACCCGAGGATATCAGCGCCATCCGCGTCGCCACCGGCGAATGCGATGCGCTGATCGGCGGCGATCTGGTGGTCAGCGCCGGCGCCAAGACGCTGGGGCTGATGCGCCCGGGGCGGAGCGGGGCCGTGGTCAACAGCCATGAGATCGTGACCGGCGATTTCACCCGCGACACCGAATTCAGCATCCCCACCGACCGGCTGTCCCTGGCGCTGGAGGCGCGGCTGAAAGAGCGGCTGTCGCTGTTCGATGCCTCGGAACTGGCGCGGGCGACGCTGGGGGATTCGATCTATTCCAACATGATGGTGTTCGGGGCCGCCTGGCAGCGCGGGCTGGTGCCGATCAGCCATGAGGCCATCGTGCAGGCGATCGAGCTGAACGGCGCCGCCGTGCAGCAGAACCTGCGGGCTTTCGAGATCGGCCGATGGGCGGTGCTGCATGAGGCGGAGGCTGCCCGGCTGATGACCCCGAATGTGGTCGAGCTCCCCAAGACGCTGGATGAGAAGATCGCGTTCCGTGCCGGGCAGCTGGTGGACTATCAGGGGCCGCGGCTGGCCAAGCGCTACTCCAAGATGCTGGAGGGCATCGAGGACAAGGGCCTGAAGGAAGCGGTGGCGCAGGGCTATTACAAGCTCCTCGCCTATAAGGACGAATACGAGGTCGCCCGCCTGCTGCTGAGCAGCCGCGACAAGGCACGCGAGGAATTCGATGGCGATCTGAAGCTGACCTTCCATCTGGCGCCGCCGATTCTGGGCGGCACCACGCCGGAGGGACGGCCGAAGAAGCGCGAGTTCGGCGAATGGATGGAACGGCCGTTCCGCCTGCTGGCGCGGATGAAGGGGCTGCGCGGCACGCCCTTCGATCCCTTTGGCTATACCGCCGAACGCAGGATGGAGCGGGCGCTGATCAAGCAGTATGAAGCGGATATGAAGGAGGTCCTGGCCAAGGTCACTCCCGCCACCCGCGACATCGCCGTGGCGCTGGCGCTGCTGCCCTTGCAGATCCGCGGCTTCGGCCCGGTGAAGATGGAGAACGAGGCGAAGGCGGCCAAACGCCGGGAGGAGCTGCTGGCGGCTTTCCGCGCAGGAGGCCCCGATCTGGCGCAGGCGGCGGAATAGGCTTTCATGTTTCTGTCACCGGGCTGATGCATGAACTCTGAACCGCGTGATTCGCTGCGGAGGAGCCCATGACATCGCGCCGCCATATCGCCCGTGACATTTCCTATGCCCACTCGGCCGCCACGCGCGGTGGCCGGGTGGTGATCCGTCTGATGGAGAACTCCACCGGGCGATTGCGTCTGATCAAACGTGCCGATGGTTATGAACGCGACATCGCCGCGGGGCGCGATTTCTGGTCGGTTATGATGGACCGCTACGGCCTGTCGGTCGATGTGATCGGCGGCGCGCTGGAGAATATTCCGGCGACCGGACCGCTGATCCTGATCGCCAACCATCCCTATGGCATTCTCGACGGTCTGGTGATGGGCCATATCCTGGCCCGGCGGCGCGGCGATTTCCGCATCCTGGCGCACCGCATCTTTCGCAAGGCCCCCGATGTCGAACGGGTGATCCTGCCGATCAGCTTTGATGAAACCAAGGAGGCGCTGCGGGACAACCTGGAGACGCGCAAGACGGCGCTGGAGTATCTCGGGCAGGGCGGCGCCATCGGCATCTTTCCCGGCGGCACCGTCAGCACCTCGGCCCGGTTGTTCTCGCATCCGATGGACCCGGGCTGGCGCGGGTTCACCGCCCGGATGGTGGGCAAGTCGCGGGCGACGGTGGTGCCGCTGTTCTTCGACGGCCACACCAGCCGGCTGTTCCAGATTGCCAGCCATATGCACGCCACGCTGCGCATGGGGCTTTTGATCAAAGAGTTCCGCAAACGTATCGATACGCCCGTCCGGGTGGTGGTGGGCGAACCGATCGGTCGGGAAATTCTCGACCCGATGGCAAAGGATGCGCGGCAGATGATGGATTTTCTGCGCAAAGCGACTTATGAGCTGTCCCCACAACCGCTGAAGTCTTATGACTACGGCTATGAATTCGAGGAACGGCATCGCGCCTGACGAGCAATGGCAGTAGGTATTTTCGATTCCGGCCTGGGCGGGCTCACCGTCCTGGACGCCGTGCAGAAACAGCTCCCGGATGTGGAGTTTCTTTACTATGCCGACAGCGCGCATGCGCCCTATGGGGTGCGCGATGCCGAGGATATCTTTCAGCTGACCAAACACGCGGTGGAAACCCTGTGGGCGCGGGGCTGCGACTTGGTGATCCTGGCCTGCAACACCGCCAGCGCCGCAGCACTGAGGCGGATGCAGGAGGCCGGTGTGCCGCAGGGCAAGCGGGTGCTGGGCGTCTTCGTGCCGCTGATCGAGGCGCTGACCGAACGGCAATGGGGCGACAATTCCCCGCCGCGCGAGGTGGCGGTGAAGACCGTGGCGCTGTTCGCGACGCCGGCGACCGTGGCCAGCCGGGCGTTTCAGCGGGAACTGGCGTTCCGGGCCATCGGCGTCGATGTCGAGGCGCAGGCCTGCGGTGGCGTCGTCGACGCGATCGAGGAGGGCGACCGCATCCTGGCGGAGGCGCTGGTGCGTTCCCATGTCGAGGCGCTGAAGCGCAAGATGCCGCATCCCGACGCGGCGATCCTGGGCTGCACCCATTATCCGATCCTGGAAGAGACCTTTCGTACGGCCCTGGGGCCGGAGGTGCAGGTGTTCAGCCAGGCGCGGCTGGTGGCCGAAAGCCTGGCCGACTACCTCAAACGCCACCCGGCGATGCTGGGGACGTCGCCGGGAGGTTTCCTGACCACGGGCGATCCGCGCAAGGTTTCGGATCAGGCCATGCGGCTGTTGCGACGACAGGTCGAATTCCAGAAGGTCTGACGGCCTTCCTTCCTGTCTGAACATCACGTAAAATCAAGAGGTAAGAGGTCGAAGATGACCCATAACATCGCCATTCTCGGAGCCAGCGGGTACACCGGGGCCGAACTGATCCGGCTGATCGCGCAACACCCGAATATCGAGATCAAGGCGCTTTCGGGCGAACGCAAGGCCGGCATGGAGATGGCCGAGGTATTCCCGCATCTGCGGCACATGCAGCTGCCGACGCTCTGCAAGATCGAGGAGATCGATTTCTCCGGCATCGACCTGTGCTTCTGCGCCCTGCCGCACAAGACCAGCCAGCAGGTGATCGCGGCGCTGCCCACCGATCTGAAGATCGTCGATCTGTCGGCGGACTTCCGGCTGCGCGATCCGGCGGAATACGAGAAGTGGTACGGCAACCCGCATGCGGCGCTCGCCCAGCAGGAAGAGGCGGTCTACGGTCTCACCGAATTCTATCGCGACGAGATCAAGGCCGCCCGGCTGGTCGCCGGCACCGGGTGCAACGCCGCCACCGGGCAGTTCGCGCTGCGGCCGCTGATCTCGGCCGGGGTGGTCGATCTGGATGAGATCATCCTGGATCTGAAATGCGCCGTCTCCGGTGCAGGCCGGTCGCTCAAGGAAAACCTGCTGCATGCGGAGCTGAGCGAGGGCTATAATCCCTATTCCTTCGGCGGCACCCACCGGCACCTCGGCGAATTCGATCAGGAATTCTCCAAACTCGCCGGCCGGCCGGTCAGGGTGCAGTTCACCCCGCATCTGATCCCGGCGAACCGCGGTATTCTGGGCACGGTCTATGTCAAAGGCGATGCCGAGACCATCTATCAGACCCTGGCTGAGGCCTATGCGGCGGAGCCCTTCGTGCAGGTGCTGCCCTTCGGTCAGGCGCCCTCCACCCACCACGTGCGCGGCTCCAACTATTGCCACATCGGTGTCGCCGCCGACCGGCTGCCGGGGCGGGCGATTGTCTTCGCCGCACTGGATAACCTGACAAAAGGTAGCAGCGGTCAGGCGTTGCAAAATGCCAATCTGATGCTAGGTGAGAAAGAGGAGGAGGGGCTGACCATGGCCCCGCTGTTCCCGTAAGCGGGAAAAGCAGCTGGTGAGGGGACGATGAAGAGTCTGAAAAAACAACGGCGTATCCAGATCATCGCGCTGGCGGCGGCGGCCCTCGTGGTTTCTACCGCGCTGATCGGTTATGCCATGCGCGACGGCATCAACTTCTTTCGCGCCCCGAGTCAGGTCATGGCGGAGCCGCCCTCGGCCACGGAGGTCTTTCGTCTGGGCGGGCTGGTGGAAGAGGGCACGCTGGTCCGCGATCAGGGCGAGCGGGTGCATTTCTCCGTCACCGATGGCGGCGCGTCGATCCCGGTGGTCTTCACCGGGGTGCTGCCCGATCTCTTCGCCGAGAACCAGGGCATGATCGGCACCGGGCGCTACGTGAACGGTGTCTTTGAAGCCTCTGAAATCCTTGCCAAACACGATGAGACCTACATGCCGAAAGAGGTCATGGACGCGCTGAAGGAACAGGGCGTGTATCAGGCCCCGGGCGAGAGCTGATCCCGCCGCGTTCCGGGCGGTCGCAGCGACAGGTGACGGGCCCCGTGGGCCCGCGGCGCGCGTGCCTTCGGCGAGGATATTTCAAGCCAGAAAAAGACCGGGAAAGAGGCAGTGGGGCGGCGCGCGCCCTGCGCCTGCGGGCGCTGCGGTGAGTGGCGGTTAATCTTTGCTGCGGAGGCTTTGCGTGGGTCCTGAGAGGAGGCGCGCGATGCTGGATGTACGGCAGATTGCCGAGGAGATCGTCGGTCGGGAGGGCGGGTTCGTCCATGATCCCGACGATCCCGGGGGGGCGACCAATCGCGGGGTAACGATCCACACGCTGCGGCGGCTGCGGCTGGATCTGACCGGTGACGGGGTGGTGGATATCGCCGATGTGCGCGCGGTGAGCCCGACGGTGGCGGCGGATATCTTCATCACCCAGTATTACCAGCGGCCGCGGATCGGCGAGCTGCCGCCGGCGCTGCAGCCGTCTGTCTTCGACATGTATGTGAACGCCGGGGCCAATGCGGTGAAGATCCTGCAGCGGCTGCTGGGCGAGATGGGCTTTGCCGTCGGTGTCGACGGGCTGCTGGGACCTGAGAGCCTGGGCGCGGCGGCGGCGGCGGCGCGGCCCGATCCTGTGGCTCTGCGCGATGCCTATGGGGTGGCGCGACGGAATTACTATTTCCGGCTGGCCGATGCCCGGGTGGCGAGCCGCAAATACGCCCGCAGCCGGTCGGGCGGCAAGGGCGGCTGGATCCGGCGGGCTGAGGCCTTCGTGTCGCCGCGCTATCATCTGAGCGATCAGGCGTTTCGCGCCCGGGTGGCGGCATGGGGATGATCGGCGGGATCTGGCAGGCGCTGGTCGGGGGCGGCAATCTGCTGCCGCAGACGGTGGAGCTGTTCCGGCCCAATGCCGAGGCCGAGGCGCAGCGTGGCGTCGGGCTGCGCGACGGGGCGATGGCGCAATTCGCCGGCGAATTCGCGGCGCCGAGGCGTGGCCGGTTCGACCGGGTGATGGATGGCCTCAACCGGCTGCCGCGCCCGGCGCTGGCGCTGGGAACGCTGGGGCTGTTTGCGGCGGCGATGGTCGACCCGTTGTGGTTCGCGGCGCGGATGCAGGGGCTGGCGCTGGTGCCGGAGCCGCTGTGGTGGCTGCTGGGGGTGATCGTGTCGTTTTACTTCGGCGCCCGCTATCAGGTGAAGCATCAGGCGTTTCAGCGCGATCTGGCCAGCAGCCTGGCCCGGGCGCCGCAGGTGCGCGAGAGCCTTGCCGCGCTGGAGCGGTTGCGGGCCGACAGCCCCGGTGCGGCGGAGACCGGGGCGGACGCGGCGCTGACGCTGGCCGCGCTGGGGCCGGAGGAGAATCCGGCGCTGGAGAACTGGCGGCGGCAGCGGTCGGCCTGAGCCGGGGAAGGGCGCGCGGCCGGTTGCGACATCGTGAACTGCGGCCCCTTGCGAAAAGGATTGGCCGGGACGGGTGCCCGGCCTATACATCAGGGCATGATTACGGAACTTGGTCACTTCGCCCTGACGCTCGCCTTCATGGCCGCGATCGTGCAGATGGTTGTCCCCATGGTGGGCGCCCAGAAACGCTGGCCCGGCTGGATGGCCGTCGCCGAACCCGCTGCAACCCTGCAGTTTCTGATGACGGCCTTCGCCTTTGCGGCGCTGGTCTATGCCTTCGTCACCTCGGATTTCTCTCTGAAGGTGGTGGTGGAGAATTCCCATTCGGCCAAGCCGATGCTGTATAAGATCAGCGGCGTCTGGGGCAACCACGAGGGCTCCATGCTGCTCTGGGTGCTGATCGTGTCGCTGTTCGGCGCCACGGCGGCCTGGTTCGGTGGCAATCTGCCGCCCAGCCTGAAGGCGCGGGTGCTGTCGGTTCAGGGGGCCATCGGGGTGGCCTTTCTGGCCTTTATCCTCTTTACATCCAACCCGTTCCTGCGTCTGGCGGTGCCGCCGTTCGATGGCGAGGATCTGAACCCGCTGCTGCAGGATCCGGGGCTCGCCTTCCATCCGCCGTTCCTTTACCTCGGCTATGTCGGGCTTTCGATGTCCTTCAGCTTCGCCGTTGCGGCGCTGATCGAGGGGCGGATCGATGCCGCCTGGGGCCGTTGGGTGCGGCCCTGGACGCTGGCGGCCTGGATCTTTCTGACCATCGGCATCGCGCTGGGGTCCTGGTGGGCCTATTACGAGCTGGGCTGGGGCGGCTTCTGGTTCTGGGACCCGGTGGAGAACGCCAGTTTCATGCCCTGGCTGCTGGCCGCGGCGCTGCTGCATTCCGCCATCGTGGTGGAGAAGCGCGAGGCGCTGAAGAGCTGGACCATCCTGCTGGCGATTCTGGCCTTCGGCTTTTCGCTGATCGGCACCTTCATCGTGCGGTCGGGGCTGCTGACCTCGGTGCATGCCTTTGCCAACGACCCGGAACGGGGCGTCTTCATCCTGATGATCCTGGCGCTGTTCACCGGCGGGGCGCTGACGCTGTTCGCGATGCGGGCCAGCGCCATGGAGGCGCGCGGCGTCTTCGCCATGGTCAGCCGCGAAAGCGCGCTGGTGGTGAACAATATCCTGCTCGCGGTGGCGAGCTTCGTCGTGTTCTTCGGCACGCTCTGGCCAGTGGCGGCGGAGATGGGCTTTGACCGCAAGCTGAGCGTCGGTCCGCCCTATTTCAACGCCGCCTTCACGCCCTTCATGCTGGTCTTGGGGCTGATCCTGCCCGTTGGCGCACTGCTGCCGTGGAAACGCGGACGTCTGGGCAAGGCGGCCTGGTCGCTGCGCTATGCGCTGGTTCTGGCGCTGGCGCTGGCGCTTCTGGTCTGGGTGTTGCAGACGGGGCAGAGCGCATTGGGGCCGATCGGCGTATTCCTGGGCGCCTGGATCGTGTCGGGGGCCGTCGTCGATCTGTGGTCGCGCACCGGGCGCGGCGGCAACCGGCTGGGCCGGCTGGCGCGGCTGCCGCGGGCCGACTGGGGCAAGGCGGTGGCGCATGCCGGGCTGGGAGTGACCATGTTCGCGATCGCCGGGCTGACCGCCTGGGAGAGCGAGGACATCCGCGTCACCCGGCTGGGCGAGACCTTTGAGGTGTCCGGCTTCGATCTGACGCTGGAGAAGGTCGAGCGTGTGCGCGGCCCGAACTATTTCTCCACCATGGGGACGGTGCGGGTCGAAAAGGATGGGCGGGCTCTGACCACGCTGCATCCCGAAAAACGGGTCTATCCGGTGGCGCAGATGCCCACCACCGAGGCGGCGATCGACAATGGCTTTACCCGTGATCTCTATGTGGTGATCGGCGATCAGCAGGCCGATGGCGGCTATACCGTGCGGACCTATGTCAAACCCTTCGCCAACTGGATCTGGGGCGGCGCGCTGATGATGGCCCTCGGCGGGTTGCTGAGCCTGAGCGACCGGCGCTTCCGCGTCGCCGCCGGTGCGCGCAAGGCCGGCAGCGCGGCCAAGCCGGTGGCCGCCGAATGAGCCGCCTGCTCCAGCGGGTGGGGGCGTTGTGGCTGGTGTTGCTGATCGCCCTTGCACCCGCCGCCCAGGCGGTGCTGCCGGATGAGATCCTGGCCGATCCGGCGCTGGAGGCGCGGGCGCGCGAGATCAGCAAGGATCTGCGCTGCCTGGTCTGCCGCAACGAGAATATCGATGAATCCAATGCCGAACTGGCCCGCGATCTGCGGCTTCTGGTGCGCGAACGGCTGACCGCCGGCGACAGCGACGAGGAGGTGGTGGCCTATATCGTCGACCGCTACGGCGAATATGTGCTGCTGCGCCCGACCGCGACCGGGGCCAACTGGCTGTTGTGGGGGGCGGGGCCGCTGATGCTGCTGATCGGCGCCGGTCTGGCCTGGGGCTACCTGCGGGCGCGGGCACGGGCGCCGCGGCTGCAGGAGGCCGCCCTGACCGATGAGGAACAGGACCGTCTGCGTCGCATTCTTGACGACGAATGACGTGCGGTTCCCTCTTTCCCCGGCGCCTGCTCTGGGTCAGGGTGCGCCCGACCGGAGCGAGGGAGTGAGACATGGACTATCAGACCATCACGCTTGAAATCACCGATGGGCTGGCGGTGCTGACGCTGAATCGGCCCGACAAGATGAATGCGCTGAACGCGCAGATGCGGGCCGAGATCACCCATGCGGTCGGCGTCGCCGGGAACACGGCCCGGGCGCTGGTGCTGACCGGGGCCGGACGTGCCTTCTGTACCGGCCAGGATCTGGGCGATGCCAGCGGCGGGCTGCCGGATCTGGAACGGATTCTGCGCGACGAATACGCGCCGATGCTGCAGGCGATCACCGGCTGCCCGATCCCGACCATTGCCGCGGTGAACGGCCCGGCGGCGGGGGCAGGGGCCAATCTGGCGCTGGCCGCCGATGTGGTGATCGCGGCCGAGAGCGCCTATTTCCTGCAGGCCTTTACCCGGATCGGGCTGATCCCCGATGCCGGCGGCACCTGGATGATGCCGCGCCAGATCGGTCTGGCCAAGGCGATGGGGGCGGCGCTGTTCGCCGAGAAGATCACCGCCGCGCAGGCCGAGGCCTGGGGCATGATCTGGGAGGTCGTCCCGGACGAGGGGTTCGAGGCGCAGTGGCGCAGCCGGGCGGCCTATCTCGCCGGCGGGCCGACCAAGGCCTTCGCCGGGGTGAAACAGGCGCTGCGGGCCAGCTTCGGCCAGTCGTTCGAAGACCAGCTGTCGCTGGAGGCGCGGCTGCAGGGCGAGTGCGGCCGGACCCGCGATTTCGAAGAGGGCGTGATGGCCTTCCTGCAAAAACGCCCGGCGGCATTCGAAGGTCGCTGAGGCTCCCCGCGCGATGACCGCCGCGGCGCCGCTGCTGCAACCGCTGGGCCGGGATCTCTGGCTGGCGGCGGGGCCGGAGGTGACGGTTCTGGGCTTTCGCTATCCGACCCGGATGGCGGTGATCCGTCTTTCGGGCGGCGGGCTGCTGATCTGGTCGCCGGTGGCGTTGAGCGATCCGCTCTGCCGCGCGATCCGCGATCTGGGGCCGGTGCAGGAGATCGTGGCGCCGAACCGCCTGCATCACCTGTCGCTCCTGTCATGGCATCAGGCCTTTCCCGGCGCTCGCCTGCATGCTGCCCCTGGGCTGCCGGAAAAACGGCGCGACATCCCCTTCGATCGCAGCCTGGGAGAGGCGCCGGACCCAGCCTGGGCGGCGGATCTGGATCAGGTGCTGGTGCGCGGCAATCTGATCACCCCGGAGGCGGTGTTCTTTCACCGCGCCACCGGCACGGTGCTGTTCACCGATCTGCTGCAAGGGTTTGCGCCGGGCTGGTTTTCCGGCTGGCGGCAGGCCGTGGCGCGGCTGGACGGGATGGTCGGGCCGGAGCCGGCGGTGCCGCGCAAATTCCGCCTGGCGTTTCAGGACCGCAAGATCGCCCGGGCCGGGGTGGCCCGGATCCTCGACTGGCGGGCGCGTCAGCTGGTGATGGCGCATGGGCCGGTGGTGACCCAAGAGGTGCCGGCGCTTCTGTCGCGGGCGTTTCGCTGGCTCGGCGCATGACCGAAGCGACCCGGGGCGGCCGGTGCCGCGCCCCCGGGTCGCGGCCGGGCGGGCTCAGCCGCGGCGGCGGCTGCGCCGGCGCCCGCGGGGTTCGGCGCCATCGTCGTCACCGGTCCCGTCGGAGGCCGAACTGAAGGGCCCGAGCGCATCGGTGATCTGCTCCAGCGTCGGCCGGTCGCCGCGCGGCCGGCTGTCGAGCGCCTCGCGCATCATCCGCAGGTGATCCGGAGTGGTGCCGCAGCAGCCGCCGATGATCCGGGCGCCGGCATCGCGGGCCATGGCGGCATAATCGCCCATCAGCTCCGGGGTGCCGTCGTAATGGATGTGGCCATCGTGGTACTTCGGAATGCCGGCGTTGCCCTTGGAGATGATCGGACGTTCGGTCCCCTGGGCAACGAAGCCCAGCACCGTGCGCAGGATATCCGAGGCGCCGGTGCCGCAATTGGCCCCGAAGGCGAGCGGCGCCGGTTCCAGCTCGTCGACCAGCCGTACCAGATCGGCCGAGGTCACGCCCATCATGGTGCGCCCGGCGGTATCGAAGCTCATGGTGCCGCACCAGGGCATGCCGGCCAGCGCGAAGGCTTCGGCGGCGGCGCGGTATTCCTCGGGGGCGGAGATGGTCTCCAGCCAGAGCACGTCGACGCCGCCCTCCTTGAGCCCGTCGGCCTGTTCGTGGAACATCTCCACCGCCAGGGCATGCGACAAGCTGCCGACGGGTTCCATGATCTCACCAGTCGGGCCGACCGAGCCGGCGACGACGATCTTGCGTTCGGCCTTGTCGGCGACATCGCGGCCCAGTTCGGCGCCGACGCGGTTCAGTTCGCGCACCCGCTTTTCGGCACTGTGCAGTTTCAGCCGCGCCGCGTTGCCACCGAAGGTATTGGTCAGGAACAGATCGCTGCCGGCATCGACCGAGCCCTGATAGAGCGCCTTGATCTTGGCCGGTTCGTCGGTGTTCCACAGCTCCGGCGCATCGCCGGATTGCAGCCCCATGTTGAAAAGGTTGGTGCCGGTGGCGCCGTCGGCAAGGATACAATCCAGCCGGTCGAGCATCTGGGAAAGGGCGTCGGTCATCTTGGTGGCTCCGGAGTTGCGGAGTTTCGGGAAAGGGCGGGGCGCGGAACGCTGATAACGAAAACGCCCCGCCTGCGAAGGACGGGGCGCCGCGGCAGATCAGCGCTGCTGCGTTACGAGCCGTGCGCCCGGCCCGCGGGAAGCCGGGTCAGCTGCCCACTTCGTTCATGATCTGGGCCTGGGCCTCGACCAGCAGCTCGGCCATCTTGGCGCGGATCTCTTCCGGGCTGGACTTGTCTTCCAGATCGGCGGCGACCTTGCGCACCACGTCCTCGTGGCCGGCTTCCTCGAAATCGGCCTTCACCACCGAGGCGGCATAGGCCGTGGCATCGTCGCCGGTCTTGCCCATCAGCGCCGCAGCCCAGAGCCCCAGCAGCTTGTTGCAGCGGGCCTGCGCCTTGAACTGCATTTCCTCGTCGTGAGCAAACTTGGCCTCGAAGGCGTTTTCGCGATCGTCAAAAGTGGTCATGGGTCTGCTTCCCTGCAAAAAGTCTGTCCATCTCCGTATGCCGCCCCGGAGCCCCGAGAGCAAGAGGAACCCGCGCAGCTTGCGACACAGCGGTGCTTGTACTATGTGGGCGACAGGCGCGGGGACTCATCCCCGCCGCACAGCCGAAAGGTATGCTATGGCCCGCCGCAAGAAAATCTACGAAGGCAAGGCGAAGATTCTGTACGAAGGCCCGGAACCGGGGACCATCGTTCAGTATTTCAAGGATGACGCCACCGCTTTCAACGCGCAGAAAAAGGACGTGATCGAGGGCAAGGGGGTGCTGAACAACCGCCTGTCCGAGTTCTTTATGACCGGGCTGAACCAGATCGGCGTGCCGACCCATTTCCTCAAGCGGCTGAACATGCGCGAACAGCTGGTGCGCAGTTGCGAGATCATCCCGCTGGAGGTGATCGTGCGCAACTTCGCCGCCGGTTCGCTGTCCAAGCGGCTGGGCATCGACGAGGGCACCCAGCTGCCGCGCCCGATCGTCGAGTACTGCTACAAGGACGATGCGCTCGGCGATCCGCTGGTGACCGAGGAACATATCGCCGCCTTTGGCTGGGCCAGCCAGCAGGACATGGACGATGTGCTGAGCCTGGCGCTGCGGGTCAACGATTTCCTCTCCGGCGTGATGCTGGCGGTGGGGATCCGGCTGATCGACTTCAAGATCGAGATCGGCCGCGTCTATGACGGCGACTTCCAGCGGCTGGTCGTGGCCGACGAGATCAGCCCCGACAGCTGCCGGCTGTGGGACATTGAGACCGGCCGTCACCTGGACAAGGATGTGTTCCGCCGCGATCTGGGCAGCCTGACGGATGCCTATTCCGAGGTGGCCCGGCGTCTGGGCGTGCTGCCGCAGGCGGCGCCGACCAAGCCCACGCTGATCAACTGAGCGCCGTGCCCGGCGACGGGCGCGGGAAATTTGAGTATTTAGGCAGAGAAGAAGCGGCAACGGCGCTCTCTGCAACGACCGGGGTGCAGGAATGAAAGCACGGGTGCATGTGATGCTGAAGAACGGGGTTCTCGATCCGCAGGGCGAGGCCGTGCGCCACGCGCTGGGGGCGATGGGCTTCGACGGGGTCGAGGGCGTGCGTCAGGGCAAGGTGATCGACCTGGAGCTGGCCGAGGGCACCACCGAGGCGCAGGTCGCCGAGATGTGCGAAAAGCTGCTCGCCAACACGGTGATCGAATCCTACAAGATCGAGATGGGCGCATGAAGGCCGCCGTCGTCACCTTTCCCGGCTCGAACGCGGACCGGGATCTGGCCGTGTCGTTCCGGGACGCGGGTTTCGACGTCACCATGGTCTGGCACAAGGACGCCGCGCTGCCCGAGGGGGTCGATATCGTCGGCATTCCCGGCGGCTTCTCCTTCGGGGACTATCTGCGCTGCGGCGCCATCGCGGCGCAATCGCCGATCACCCGCGCGGTGAAGGAGCATGCCGACCGCGGCGGCTATGTGTTGGGGGTCTGCAACGGCTTTCAGGTGCTGACCGAGACCGGCCTGCTGCCGGGAGCGCTGCTGCGCAACTCCGGGCTGAAGTTCATCTGCCGCACCGTCGGGTTGAAGGTCGAAACCTCGGCCAGTGTCTTCACCGAAGGCTATAACGCCGGTGACGTCATCGATATCCCGATCGCGCATCACGACGGCAACTACTTCGCCGATGCAGAGACGCTGGAGCAGCTGAAGGCCGAGGACCGCATCGCCTTCACCTATACCGACAACCCCAATGGCTCTCTGGGCGATATCGCCGGCATCCTGTCGGCCAACCGCCGGGTGCTGGGGATGATGCCGCACCCCGAACGCGCGGCCGATACCGGCCATGGCGGCACCGACGGGGCGGCGCTCTTCCGCGCATTGGCAGGGGGTCTGACCCTGGCGTGACTTGAGCCTTGGCCGCGGGCCAAGTAGCTTTAAGGCCATGACAGTGCCGAACAAACTGCCTCTGCTCTGGCCGCGCGGATCCACCATCAGCTGGCGGGTCCGCCTGGCTTTGGTCGCGCTGCTGATGGCGGCGGTGGCGACCATCTGGGTCACCAACCGGTTCCTGTCGGACCGGTTTACCGAAAGCACCCGCTACCGCGCCGAGCTGCGCCTGGCGCTCTACAGCGGCAACCTGCTGAGCGAGCTGCGCCGCAATGCCATCGTGCCGCAGCTGCTGGCGCGCGATCCGACGCTGATCGCGGCGCTGCAGTCCAAGGATTACTCGCTGTCCACCCAGCGGCTGATCTCCTTCGTCGAGGAGATCGGCGCCGCCTCGCTGCTGCTGCTGGATCAGGACGGTCGGGTGGTGGCGGCGACCGATCGCAACCGGCTGGGCCAGCAACGCCGGCAGGAGGCCTATTTCGTCGAATCGATCCGGGCGAATTCCACTGTGTTTTCAGTGATTCCCAGGGAATCGGGCGGCTATGCCTTCACCTATTCCCGCCGCATGAGCGACAGCGCCGGCATCCTCGGGGTGATCGTGGTCGAGGTCGATCTGCAGAAGTTCGAACGCGCCTGGGCCGGGATTTCCGACGCTGTGCTGGTCACCGACAGCACCGGCACCATCGTTCTGGCCACCGAGCCACGCTGGCGCGGGCTGAGCGAGGACGAGGCGCTGCAGCGCCAGACGCCGCAGGGGGCGATCCAGCGCGCCATCCGGCTGACCGCCGACTGGACCGCGCTGCCAGCGGATGCCTATCTGCAGGGCGAGGCGGTGATGCGGATGGAAACCCGCATCCCGTTCCGCGGCTGGCGCATGGCGTCCTTCACCACCTATGCCTCGATCCGCGAGAAGGTGAATGCGGTGCTGGCGCTGGAGATCATGGGCTTCGCGATTCTGCTGGCGCTGGCCTTCTATTTCCTCAGCCGCAAGACGGCGCTGCGGATGGCGCTGTTCCAGCGGGAGTCAGCGGAACTGCGCGAGCTGAACAGCCGGCTTCAGCGGGAAATCGCCGAACGCGAGAGGGTGCAGGAAAACCTGGCCGTGGCGGAACAGACCCTGGCGCAGAGCTCCAAGCTCGCCGCTCTGGGCGAAATGTCGGCCGCCGTCAGCCATGAGCTGAACCAACCGCTGGCGGCGATGAAGACCTATCTGGCCGGTGCCCGACTTCTGCTGCGCCGCAACCGGCCGGAGGAGGCGCTGGCCAGCTTCGGGCGCATCGACGACCTGCTGGAACGGATGGGGGCGATCACCCGGCAGTTGAAATCCTATGCCCGCAAGGGCGGCGACACGCTGTTGCCGGTCAACCTGGCGGATGCGCTGATCTCGTCGCTGTCGATGATGGAGCCGCAGCTGCGCCAGCGGCAGGTTCGGATCACCAAGATCCTGCCCGACCAGCCGGTGCTGGTGATGGGCGACCGGATGCGGATCGAACAGGTGATGATCAACCTCTTGCGCAACGCGCTCGACGCCACCAAGTCGGTCAGCGATCCGGAGGTGGAGATCATCCTGGCCGCCGGAGAGACCGCAACGCTGACCGTGCGCGACAACGGCTCGGGGATCGAGGATTTCGATGCGCTGTTCGAACCGTTCTATACCACCAAGCAACCCGGGGACGGGGTGGGGCTGGGCCTTGCCATCTCTTCCGGGATCGTAAGCGATCTGGGCGGCCGTCTCACCGCCCGCAACGGCCAGAAGGGGGGCGCGGTCTTCGAGATGCAGCTGCCCATTCTGGACGAAGGCATCGAGGCCGCAGAATAACAACGAAAGGAATTGGCTTATGGCACAGGCGATGAAGATTGCCATCGTGGACGATGAACAGGACATGCGTCAGTCGATCAGCCAGTGGCTGGCCCTGTCGGGCTATGACACGGAAACCTTCGCGCGGGCGGAAGATGCGCTCAAGGTGCTGGGGCCGGATTACCCGGGCATCGTGATCTCAGACATCAAGATGCCCGGCATGGACGGCATGCAGTTCCTGAAGAAGCTGATGGGCAGCGACAGCGCGCTGCCGGTGATCATGATCACCGGCCATGGCGACGTGCCGATGGCGGTGGAGGCGATGCGCGTCGGCGCCTTCGACTTCCTGGAAAAGCCGTTCAATCCGGACCGGATGTCCGATCTGGCGAAACGCGCCGCCAATGCCCGCCGGCTGACGCTGGACAACCGCGCGCTCAGGAAGGAGCTGAGCGACGGCACCCAGCTGATGAAGAAGCTGATCGGCTCCTCGCCGGTCATGGAGCGGTTGAAGGAGGATATCCTCGATCTTTCCCAGGCCGACGGCCATGTGCTGATCGAGGGCGAGACCGGCACCGGCAAGACGTTGGTTGCCCATGCGCTGCATGCCGCCGGCAGCCGCGCCGGCAAGAAATTCGTGCTGATCTCCTGCGCCGCGCTGGAAGAGGACGCGTTGTCCAAGCGGCTGTTCGGGCCGATGATGCCGGAGGACTCGCAGCTGCCCGCCATAGAGGAGGCCCGTGGCGGTACCCTGGTGCTGGAGGATATCGAGGCGTTGAGCGATGCGCTGCAGGCCCGGTTGCTGAGCGCGATCAACGAACAGGGGATGCCGGCGGAAACCCGTATCATCGCCATTTCCAACCTGCAGGAGGCCGGCAAAACCTGCGAGGACGTGCTGCGCCCCGATCTGTTCTATCGTCTGGCCGCGCTCAGGGTGATGGTGCCGCCGTTGCGCCAGCGCGGCGAGGATATCCTGACGCTCTTCACCCGCCTGACCGAGCAGTTTTCCGAGGAATACGGCTGCGAGGCACCGAAGGTCAGCGCCCAGGAGGCGGCCCAGCTGTTGCAGGCGCCCTGGCCGGGCAACGTGCGCCAGCTGATCAACGTCGCCGAACGCGCGGTGCTGCAATCGCGGCGTGGCTCCGGCACCATCGCGTCGCTGCTGATGTCGGATCACGAGGAAATGCAGCCGGTGATGACCACCGAAGGCAAGCCGCTGAAGGAATATGTCGAGGCTTTCGAGCGCATGCTGATCGACAACACCATGCGTCGTCACAAGGGCTCGATCGCCAGCGTGATGGAGGAACTCTGCCTGCCGCGTCGCACCCTGAACGAGAAGATGGCGAAATACGGGCTGCAGCGCTCGGATTACCTTTGATCGCTAAACTCTGTCTCCGGTTCGGTTTTCGGGCCGGAGCCACTTGCGCCGGGCGGACGGTGGCCGGTCGCCTGCAGCAAGAATGCCGCCTTTCTCAACCACACGCAGAAATCCGTGGCGGCGCTGCAACAAGCCCATTGTATTTTCCCACAAGCACCCCTTATGCTGTGGAGACGGGTCGCGCGAATTGACGCGCCGTACCCGAGGAGAGATTCGCTGTTACAGCCTGGTACGGACAGAGCTTTCGGGGCGACCCGAGGCTCTCGCTCCGAAAGACTGGACAGACCGATAGCGCCCCATGTGGGTAAATTTTCGCCCGGACCGGACTGCGGACGGGCATCATAACGGGCAGGCAACGGCAACAGCCGACCTGTCGGAGAAGAACCGCGATGACGCGCGCGCGAGCATGCACCAGACAGGTCAGAGGTCCGCAGGACGGACCTTGCCGCGCGCCGTCAGACATCGCCCTGACAAGACACCATCCCAAACGGGCGCGGCCTCCTGGTCGGGCCCCGTCGGCTGCGTGCAACAAGGACATATGGCAAAGAAAATGCTCATCGACGCCACCCACGCGGAAGAAACCCGCGTCGTGGTGGTGGACGGCAACAAGGTCGAGGAATTCGACTTTGAATCCGAAAACAAGCGGCAACTCGCAGGCAACATCTATCTGGCAAAAGTAACGCGGGTCGAACCCTCGCTGCAGGCGGCCTTTGTCGATTACGGCGGCAACCGTCACGGATTCCTTGCGTTTTCCGAGATTCATCCGGATTACTACCAGATCCCGGTCGCCGACCGCGAAGCGCTCATGGCCGAGGAACAGGCCTATGCGGACGCCATGCGCGCCCGTGACGAGGACGAGGAAAAAGGCTCCGGCCGCAGCAAGTCGCGGTCCAAGTCGAAGTCGAAAAGCAAGACCAAGGCGGAAGAGCTGAAAACCACTGACGCGGTCGAGACCAAAGAGGTCGAGACCGAGATCAGCGGTATGGAAACCATCGATTTCTCCGACCCCGACGAGGGCGAGGACGTGTTCCCCGCCGTCGAGGAGGGCAGCTCGCCGATGGAACGGGTCGAAGAGACCCCGGTCGAGGAACCTGCCGACGAGGGAACCGCGGTGGAGGCGGAGGAGATCGCCGACAGCGATCAGGCCGAAGCCGCAGAGCCCGCGGCGGAAACCGAGGCCGGGACCGAAGCGGAGGCAGCCGCTGACGCCGAGGACGAGGACGACGAAGAGGCCGAGGACAGCGACGACGAGGGCGAGGCCCGCAACGACGCCGCTGCCAAGGACGACAGCATCGAATCCGTCGCCGATGACGACGATCACGAAGATATCCGGCCGCCGCGCAAGCCGCGCCCGCGCCGCTACAAGATCCAGGAAGTCATCAAGGTCCGTCAGATCCTGCTGGTGCAGGTCGTCAAGGAAGAACGCGGCAACAAGGGGGCGGCGCTCACCACCTATCTGTCGCTGGCCGGCCGCTATTGCGTGCTGATGCCCAACACCGCCCGTGGCGGCGGCATCAGCCGCAAGATCACCAATGCCACCGACCGCAAGAAACTGAAGGAAATCGCCGCCGAGATCGACGTACCGAAGGGCGCCGGTCTGATCATCCGCACCGCCGGCGCCAAGCGCACCAAGGCGGAGATCAAGCGCGACTACGAGTACCTGCAGCGGCTGTGGGAACAGATCCGCGAACTGACGCTGAAATCCATCGCGCCGGTCAAGATCTATGAAGAGGGCGACCTGATCAAACGGTCGATCCGCGATCTCTACAACCGCGAGATCGACGAGGTTCTGGTGGAAGGCGAGGGCGGCTACCGCATCGCCAAGGACTTCATGAAGATGATCATGCCGTCCCACGCCAAGAACGTGAAACACTACCTCGATGCGATGCCGCTCTTCGCGCGCTATCAGGTGGAGAGCTATCTCAGCTCGATGTTCAACCCGGTGGTGCAGCTGAAATCCGGCGGCTATATCGTGATCGGCGTGACCGAGGCGCTGGTGGCGATCGACGTCAACTCCGGCCGTGCCACCAAGGAAGGCTCGATCGAGGAGACCGCGCTCAAGACCAACCTCGAGGCCGCCGATGAGGTCGCCCGCCAGCTGCGCCTGCGCGACCTGGCCGGTCTGATCGTGATCGACTTCATCGATATGGACGAGCGGAAGAACAACACCGCCGTCGAGAAACGCCTGAAGGACAAGCTCAAGACCGACCGGGCCCGCATCCAGGTGGGTCGGATCTCGGGCTTCGGCCTGCTGGAAATGTCGCGTCAGCGGCTGCGTCCCGGCATGATCGAGGCGACCACCCAGGCCTGCCCGCATTGCCACGGCACCGGGCTGATCCGCTCGGACGACAACCTGGCTCTGAACATCCTGCGTCAGATCGAGGAAGAAGGCGTGCGCCGCCGCTCGCGCGAAGTGCTGCTGAAATGCCCGGTGGGCATCGCCAACTACCTGATGAACCAGAAGCGCGATCATGTCGCCCAGATCGAGAGCCGCTACGGGTTGTCGGTGCGGATCGAGGCCGACCCGCATCTGATCAGCCCGGATTTCTCGATCGAGAAGTTCAAGACCGCGTCGCGCGTGGTGCCGGAAGCCACCGCGCCGGTGGTCTCGGTCGACACCTCGCTGATGGATCAGATCGACAGCACCGCCGAGGTGGAGGAAGAGGAGCCCGAAGAGGTTCAGACCACGTCCGCCGCCGGGGCCGAGGACGAGACCGGCAAGCCCAAGCGCAAGCGTCGGCGTCGGCGTCGGCGGTCGTCCTCGAAGTCCGAGAATGGCCAGTACGGTGAGGGCTCGGAAAACGGCGAGGCCGATGGCGAGGACAGCATCTTGCCCGAGACCGTCATGGCGGAGACCGTCGAGGCGGAGACCGGTGGCGAGAGCGCAGCAGAGAGCGTGGCGGCCGAGCCCGAGACGGTGACCGAACCCGCCACCGAGGCGACCGAAGAGGGGACGGAGAAACCGAAGTCCTCGCGCAGCCGCTCGCGTTCCTCGCGCTCGCGCAAGAGCAAGTCCACCAAGACCGAGGAGGGGGCCGAAGTCGCTGCCGCCGAGGCGGCGGAGACGCCTGTCGATGCCGAGGCTCCGGCGCTGGTTGAGGTCGCCGCCGCTGAAGCCGGGACCGCTGCCGCTGTCGTGGCGGAGGTGGAAGCCGACGTCGAGGCGATAGCCCCGACGGCCGAGCCGGGCGCTGCGGAGACGGAAACGCCGGTAGAAGAGCCGGTCGTGGCCGAGGCCGATGCGGAGCCCGAGGCTGACGCGGAGCCCGAGGCTGACGCGGCCCCGGCCCCCGAGGCCGAGCTTGCTGCGGCGGAGGCGCCCGCGATGGAGGAGCCCGTGGTGGCAGAGGTCGAAGCAGAGGCCGAACCGGTCGCCGAAGAAACCGACACGAACGCCGAGGCGGAAGCCGTCGACACCGCAGAGCCCGAGGCTCCGGTCGAGGACACCCCCGAGGAAGCGGCAGTGCCCGAGGCGGAACCGGTGCTGGAGACCACAGAGGCCTCCGACGCGGCCGAGGACGAGGACGACGACAAGCCGAAACGGCGCGGCTGGTGGTCGCTTGGCGGTCGTTGAGCCCCGATAGCCAAACACGGCGGACAGTCTCAAGGCCCCGGACATGTTCCGGGGCCTTTTGCGTTCCCACCTTCGACCTGGAGACAAATATCCCGGGGGACTCGCCGCAGGCGAGGGGGGCAGCGCCCCCTCCACCCTCGACCTTCGCGGCGCGGTTCAACGGCTGTCTGAACCGGACCGCCTGCGACAGCCTGCCAGACCGGGTGCATTGCGAAGGCGTGGCGGACCGCTCCGGCGCGCCGCTCAGCCCCCCTTGCGGATCAGATAGATCTGGTGATCGCCGCAGGCCTCGCTCCCGAGGAAACCATGGCCGGCCTCGTGACAGAAATGAGGCACGTCGATCACCGCGGCGGGATCGCTGGCCAGCAGCCGCAGCAGGGTGCCGGGCGCCAGTGCCTGCAGGCGTTTGCGGGCGCGCAGCACCGGCAGCGGGCAGAGCAGCCCGATCGCATCCACCGTCACCGCGCTGTCGTCGATCTTGTCCATGCGCCCGGCATAGGATGCTCTTGGCGCGCTGTCCATCCGCGGCGGACATCTGACATTTTCGCGATATGTCCGCCGGTCGGCGTGACCGCCGCGCCGTGATGGCCTATGTCGGGACCATGTTGGGAATCGATATCATCGACGCAGGGCTGATCCCTGCCATGGTCGTGGCGCTGGCCGCCGGCATCGTCAGCTTTCTGTCGCCCTGCGTGCTGCCGATCGTGCCGCCCTATCTGGCCTATATGAGCGGGGTGTCGGTCACCGATCTCAGCTCCGGCCAGGCGGCGCGCAACAAGGCGCTGCTGCCGGCGCTGTTCTTCGTCCTCGGCCTCTCGACGGTATTCCTGTTTCTGGGCTTCACCGCCTCGGCGATCGGCACGTTGTTTCTGCAATATCAATCGGTCTTCAACACTGTCGCCGGTGTCCTGGTGATGATCTTCGGGGCGCATTTCGTCGGCGTCTACCGGATCGGCTTTCTCGACCGCGAGGCGCGGATCGACGTCGGCGACCGAGGCGGCAGCGCGCTCGGTGCCTATGTTCTGGGGCTCGCCTTCGCCTTTGGCTGGACCCCCTGCATCGGCCCGCAGCTGGGCGCGATCCTGTCGCTGGCCGCTTCCGAGGCCTCGGTGGCGCGTGGCACGTTGCTGCTGGCGATCTATGCGCTGGGGCTCGGCATTCCCTTCCTGCTGGTGGCCGCCTTCCTGCCGCGGCTGACCGGGCTGATGGGCTGGATGAAGCGGCATATGGAGCGGATCGAGCGGATCATGGGCCTGCTGCTGTGGACCATCGGCCTGCTGATGCTGACCGGCGGTTTTTCCTCTTTCTCCTACTGGCTTCTGGAAACCTTCCCCGGGCTGGCGCTGCTGGGCTGAGCCCGGCGCCTTACTCTCGCCGCAAAACGGGGTTAACGTCGCCCGCAAAGCAAGAGGGCACGATGGGCAGCGATCAGCCGGATCAGAGAGAGGAGACCGCCGGGCGGGTGCGCCGGCGGTTGGTGTTCTACATTCCCGGCTACGATCCGATCCACCCCCGCCGCTACCGAGAGCTCTACCGCAAGGAAGGCGCGGCGCAGGCGGCGATCTCCGGCTATGACATCGCGCTGCGTCCGAAACCGGCCGGGCAGGGTGGCCCCTATGGCTGGCAGGTCGAGGCCGGGATCGAAGGGGCGACGACAAGGGCCGAGATCGAGGTTCTGGTCTGGTCCGATATCGTTCGCGACAGCATGTCGAATTCGATCCCGGCAACCTATTTGCAACTGGCGCAGACCGCCTGGGCTTATATCGCCAGCGGTGCGCTGGGGCGGCTGATGCGGCTGCGCAAGGGGCCGGTGATCGCCGCGCTCTATCCGGTGGCGATGTTGCTGGGGCAGTTGCTGCTGGCGCTGGCACTGGCCTGGGGGATCGCCGCCGTCACCCGCTGGGGGGCGAGCGCCGGGGGTGGGGCTCCGCTGGAGCTGCCGGCCGCGATCCTCGGCTGGGGGCTGGGGGCGGTGGCCGCCGTTGCGCTGCTGCGCTGGTTCAAGGGGAAGGATGGTAAATTCTTTGCCTACTACCTGATGCATGACTATGCTTATTCCGCCCGTCATCGCGGTGCCAACCCGCCTGAGCTGGAGGCCCGGATGGCGGAATTTGCCGCCCGCGTCGCCGAGGCGCTGCAAAGCGATGTCGATGAGGTTCTGGTGGTCGGCCATTCCTCGGGCGCGCATCTCGGCGTCTCGATCCTGGCCGATCTGATCCGACAGGGGCGGGTGCCAGCCGATGGCCCGGCGCTGGGATTCCTCAGCCTGGGGCAGGTGGTGCCGATGGTGTCCTTCCTGCCGGATGCCTGGCGGCTGCGCGCCGATCTGGCCTATCTCTCCACCCGAGAGGAGCTGAGCTGGATCGACGTCACTGCCCCGGGGGATGGCTGTGCCTTCGCGCTCTGCGATCCGGTGGCGGTGAGCGGCGTCGCCCCCGCGGACAAGCGCTGGCCGCTGGTGATCTCCGCCGCCTTCACCCAGACACTGAGCCCGGCCCGATGGGCAGAGCTGCGCTGGCGGTTCTTCCGGCTGCATTTCCAGTATCTCTGCGCCTTCGACCGGCCGGGGGATTACGATTACTTCCGTGTCACCGCCGGGCCGATGACGCTGGCGGCGCGCTATCGCGGCCGGGTGCCGTCGAAATCGCGGATCGAACGGGCGGTCTCGAAATTCACCAGTGTCGCCGCATGACCGGCTCCGATCCGACGCTGCCGCCGAAACCGCCGGCCCGACCCGACCGTGTCTCGCTCTGGCGCTATGTGCGGCTCTTCAAGGCCGATATCCTCTCGGCCCAGCCAGCGCGGCTCTATCGTGCCTGGATGGCGGAGTTTCGCACGCCCTTCTTCCGCTCCTTCCTGATGAACCAGCCCGATCTGGTGAAGACCGTGCTGAAGGAGCGGCCCGACGATTTCCCCAAATCCGATCGCATCGGCGAGGGGCTGAAACCGCTTCTGGGCCAGTCGGTCTTCCTGACCAACGGCGCGCAGTGGAAACGCCAACGCCGGATCATCGACCCGGCCTTCGAGGGGGGGCGGCTGAAGGATACCTTTCCGGCGATGTGGGCGGCGGGAGAGGCTGCCCTGGCACGGCTGGAGCGGCAGGTGGCGCGGGCAGAGGGCCGGGCCATCGAGGTGGAAGAGGTGACCAGCCACGCCGCCGCCGATGTGATTTTCCGCACGCTGTTCTCCATCCCCATCGAACATGAGGTTGCGGCCGAGGTCTTTTCCCGCTTCCGCGCCTATCAGCGGGCGCAGCCGATCCTGAACCTCGCCGCTTTCGTGCCGCTGCCGCGCTGGGTGCCGCGGTTCTACCCCCGGGGTACCCGCGCCAACGCCCGGATCATCCGCGACCTGATCCGCCGGCTGACGGCGGAACGGATGACGGCGATTGAGGCCGGCACGGCGCCCGACGATCTGGCGACCAAGATCATGACCACCCGCGACCCGGTGACCGGCGAAGGCTTCGGCACCGAGGAGATGGTCGATCAGGTGGCGATCTTCTTTCTGGCCGGGCATGAGACCAGCGCCTCGGCGTTGGCCTGGACGCTTTATCTGATGGCGCTCTATCCGGAGTGGCAAGAGCGGCTGGCGGAGGAGGCGCAGGCGATGGTGCCGGAATTCTCCGGCATGTCGCGGTTGCGGCTCAGCCGCGATGTATTCCGCGAGGCGCTGCGGCTTTATCCGCCGGTGCCGATGATGGTGCGCGAGGCGGCCTGTCCGGAGCGGTTCCGCGACCGTTCCGTGCCGAAGGGCTCGCAACTGGTGCTGAGCCCCTGGCATCTGCACCGGCATGAGCGGCTGTGGGACAATCCCGACGGCTTCGACCCGACCCGCTGGCAGACCGAGAATGGGAAGCAGTGCCAGCGCGAGGCCTATATCCCGTTCTCCGCCGGCCCCCGGGTCTGCACCGGGGCGGGCTTTGCCATGGTCGAGGGACCGCTGCTCTTGTCGATGCTGCTGCGTCGGTTCCGAGTCGAGCGCGTCGCCGGGCGCGAACCGGTGCCGGTGGCGCATTTGACGGTGCGGGCGAAAGACGGCATCTGGTTGAAGATCAGCCGGCGGGACTGAGGCCGGGAAAATTCGAACGTTCGCGGCAAATTTCTTCGAAGGAATTCGGGGTCAGCGAATGATGCGGACCGGTTCCTGATTGCAGAAGATGACGATCTGGCCGGCAGTTCTCCACTGCACGGAGCCCACGCTGGGCCAGTTCGGCTTCGAACCGCGCCCGGACGACCAGGAGGTCGATATCCCGGCCTGATGTCGGATGACGCCACCCTCGCAGGCTGGCCGGAGCCGAACAGGTGGTAGAGTCATTTCTCGGGGCTGATGCCGGGGAAAGCCGGGTCATGCGCCCAGCATCGCCCGGTTTGTTTACCGCGCCCTCAACCGGCGCAGCACGAACAGCCGGATGGCCGAGGCCAGACCGGTGTCGATGCCCCGATCGGCATCGATTTCAGCGGCCAGATCGTTGATCGCGCGGTCCTCCGCCGCGGCGATCTCGCGGAAGGCCTGCCAGAATTCGTCTTCGAGCGACACGCTGGTGCGGTGACCGCGCAGGGTGAGGGAGTGCTTCTTCGGCCGGCTCATGCGTCGTCGGGCGCGTGGCCATCGAGATCGCGGGCAGCCTTTTCAGCGTGGGCGCGCTCCAGCTGCTTCTCGGCCTTGGTGCGGCCGAATTTCACGGCGTTCTGGTCAGCGCGGGCCTTTTGGTCGGCCCGCGCCCTGTCCTTGCGATACCGGTTCAGATTGACCGGCTTGCCCATCAGTCCTTGGGACCGATCATCTGTTCGGGCCGCACCACCGCGTCGAAGGTCGCCTCGTCGACGAAGCCGAGGGCGATCGCCTCTTCCTTCAACGTGGTCCCGTTCTTATGCGCGGTCTTGGCGACCTTGGTGGCATTGTCATAGCCGATGGTCGGCGCCAGCGCGGTGACCAGCATCAGGCTTTCGTTCATCAGCTTGTCGATGCGCGGTTCGTTGGCCTTGATGCCGTTCAGCATCCGCTCGGTGAAGCTGTCGGCCACATCGCCCAGCAGCTGGATCGACTGCAGCAGGTTGTAGGCCATCATCGGGTTGTAGACGTTCAGTTCGAAATGCCCCTGGGAACCGGCGAATTTCATCGCAGCATCGTTGCCCATGATATGCGCCGCGACCTGGGTCATCGCCTCTGCCTGGGTCGGGTTGACCTTGCCCGGCATGATCGACGAACCCGGTTCGTTCTCCGGCAGGATCAGTTCGCCCAGACCGGAGCGCGGGCCGGAGCCGAGGAAGCGGATGTCGTTGGCGATCTTGTAGCAGGAGCCGGCGACGGTGGCGACGGCTCCGGACATGAAGACCATGGCGTCATGGGCGGCCAGCGCCTCGAACTTGTTGGGGGCGGTGACGAAGGGCAGGCCGGTGATCTCGGCCATATTGGCGGCGACGGTTTCGCCCCAGCCCTTGCGGGTGTTCAGCCCGGTGCCGACGGCGGTGCCGCCCTGTGCCAGTTCGTAGATGCCGGGCAGGCAGGTCTTTACCCGGGCGATGCCCTGGCGGATCTGCTGGGCATAGCCGGAGAATTCCTGGCCCAGGGTCAGCGGCGTCGCGTCCTGGGTGTGGGTCCGGCCGATCTTGATGATGTCCTTGAACTCTTCCGACTTGGCCTCAAGCCCGGCCAGCAGTTTTTCCAGACCCGGCAGCAGCACGTCGCGTACCGACATGGCGGTGGCGATATGCATGGCGGTCGGGAAGGTGTCGTTCGACGACTGGCCCATGTTGCAGTGATCGTTCGGGTGCACCGGATCCTTGGACCCGATGACGCCGCCGAGGATTTCGATCGCGCGGTTGGCGATGACCTCGTTGGCGTTCATGTTCGATTGCGTGCCCGATCCGGTCTGCCAGACCACCAGCGGGAAGTTGTCGTCGAACTTGCCGGCGATCACCTCGCCCGCGGCTTCGATGATGGCATCGGCGATGCGGGCGTCCAGGCTGCCATTGGCCTTGTTGGCCATGGCGCAGGCTTTCTTGATGACACCCAGGCCGCGAACGATGGCCACGGGTTGTTTTTCCCACCCGATGGGGAAGTTCATCAGCGACCGCTGGGTCTGCGCGCCCCAGTATTTGTCGGAGGGAACTTCGAGCGGGCCGAAGCTGTCGGTTTCGGTACGGGTTTGGGACATCGGTAGACTCCGTCTCGTGGACTATCTTTGTATGCGGTTGCATGCCGTCTAGCCGGAGTGCCGTCGCGGCGCAATCGGCCAGTTGCGCGCAGCATAATTTCTTCCGCGGCCAGGGGCCAGCGCCGATCACGGCGGCAAAAAACTGCTGGGACGATCTGGACCATTGTTCAAAAAGGCCCAGATTGTAAAGTAGCGGGGCTCCGCCCGGCCGCTGGCTGCCGGAGCCCTATCGGCGATGTGCCGCAAGACACGAACACGGGGCTGGCTATGGTGATGACGATGCTGAAACGGCCGATGCGTCCAGGCGTTCTGGTGGCGACCCTGCTGCTGTGGATCGTCGCCCTGGGCGCCCGCGCGGGAGAGGTCAACCCGATCACCCCCTTCATCGGCGATTACACCGGCTCTGCCGAGGTGATCAGCGTCGACGGTGAGCGTATTCCCCGCGACATGAGCGTGAGTATCCGGGCCAACGACGACGGGTTCACCGTGCAATGGACTTCGATCACGCGAAAACCTGACGGGCGACTGAAGGAGAAATCCTATTCCATCGATTTCCTGCCCAGCGAGCGGGGCGGTATCTATTCGGCTGCGATGCGGCGCAATGTCTTCGGCCACGCGGTGCAGCTCGATCCGATGAAGGGGGAACCCTTCGTCTGGGGCCGGATCCACGAACAGACGCTGACGGTCTATTCGCTCTTCGTGGATGAGAATGGCGGCTACGAGCTGCAGCAATTCGACCGGACCCTAGCCGAAGGTGGCCTGATCCTGGAGTTCACCGATCTGCGCAACGGCGACAAGCAGCGGTCGGTCGAGACGTTCCTGACCAAACAATAGCGGCTGGTCTGCGCCGGGGCGGCGGATGTGCGCGGCGGGCGATGATGAGGGGCTGAGAGGTCGGGAAAAACGCGCAGGGACCGCGGGCGCGGGGGCGCCCGGCGGTGCTCAGGTCACTTGCGGAAACTGTCGAGGGAGACCACATCCGCGTCGGACCGCGGCGCCTCCGGATCCTCGGCCTCATCGGTCGGGATCTCGTCCTCTTCCTCGTCGTCCTCATCGACATCTTCGGCGGCTTCGAACCGCAGCCCGAATTCGACGGAGGGATCGACGAAGGTCTTGATCGCATCATAGGGAATGTAGATCGGTTCGGGAGAGTCGCCGAAGTTCAGCGTGACGGAGAACCCGTCTTCGCCGACCTCGAGATTCTCGTACCAATGCTGCATCACCACGGTCATCTCGTGCGGATACCGGTCGGCGAGCCAGTCGGCGATCTTCACCTCCGGATGCGTGGTGTCGAAGGTGATGAAGAAATGATGCGCCCCGGGGAGGCCATTGGTTTCCACGTCCTTCAGCACCGTCCGGATCAGGCCGCGCATCGCCTGATGCATCAGGTTTCCGTAATCAATATTGTGCGCCATCGCAGCACTCCAGCTTTGCTGTCGTCAGCATAGGGGATTCGGTGGGAAACGAAAGACCCGTCGCGGCCTGTCCCGGCGCCGGTTGGATGGAGCCGGAGGGCTGGGCCCGGAACCGGCAGCACTGCGGAATTCTGCAGCGCAGAGACGACGCCACCCGCTCTGTTCCGGTGTCCCGAACACGCGCGAAGGCCGGATGCGGAGAAGGCTCCGCCCGGCCGCCTGCGGGGTGTCCCGCCTTCGAAACGGTGCCGATCAGGCCCAGTCGAGCTTGTGCCCGGTCAGGAAGATCGTCAGCGAATCCGGCGGAACCAGACCCAGCTGTTCGAAGAAGGCCAGATAATCGAAGTGGTTATAGGCTTCGGCCATGCGGTCGCCGTTGAAGCGCAGCATGACCTGTCCGGCCACTTCGATCGGGGCGCCGTTATCGGCCCGGCTGGTGCGGAAGTTCATCATTGCCGCCAGCCAGTCGCCTTCCTCGACCGTTTTCAGGATTTCTGCTTCGATCGGACCGACATGGTGGCGCAGCACGCTCACCAACTCGCGAAAATCATCGGGGCCGATCTGCATTTGCGGCACAACGCCGCTCGTCACTGCGGAGGGATCGAACAACTCTCCGATCGCATCCAGGTTACCATCACGCCAAACTTCGTCACACCACCGTTGCAACACCTCAATCTTGGTCATTGGCGACTCCTAGCTCGTCCAAAGGGAGGATGGCCTCAATCTCTCAACAAAAACTGAATTATTTTCGGGAAATACAGAACAATCTGCAGGATTCGATAAGTTTTCCTGCGATCCGCCCCCGCAGCGGAAAGAAAGTGCAGGCTTCTGTTGCCAGGTGCCTGCGGACCCCGCCTTACGCTGCTAGGCGCAAGGACTTAGATTTCGATACCTCGAACTGCTTACGCAGCCAGAGCCATCGGAGCACGATTGTTGTTGGCAATTGTACTGTTCGGACCGGTAACGGTGGTACCTCACCGAGACAAAGCTAACCCCTTTAGACGTTCGTCGATCCTGTTTCGGCCCCATGACCCGCCAACAACGGGTGATTTGGTGGAGCCGCCGGGTACCGCCCCCGGGTCCGATCCGCTTATTACGAGCGCGTTTATGTCCATAGTCCCCGAGGGAACGCCGCGAATATAGGCACAGATATCGCCGAGGTGAAGGGGGAAGCTGCAGGAAAATCGAATCGTGCCGCTCCGGGCCCGGCGCCGGACATGACGGTACGGCGCGGGAAATTGGCGATTTCCTTTTCGGGCGGTTTGCGGAAACCTGTGGCCGGACCGATGCAGGACGACTCGCCCGGGGAGAGGCAGACGAGATGATCCAGCCCGCATATTGCCGTGCGATGGCACGTTATAACCGCTGGCAGAACGCCCAGCTTGAGGAGCTGTTGCAGCCGCTGCCGCAGGCGGAGCTGCGGCTGGACCGTGGCGCCTTCTTCGGATCGATCCTGGGCACGCTCAGTCACCTGGTCTGGGCCGACCAGATGTGGATGTCGCGCTTTGCCGACAGCCCGCGGCCGGCGGGCGGCATCGCCGACAGCCCGGAGGTCTGCGCCAGCTTCGGCGCCTGGAGCGCGGAGCGGTTCCGGGTCGACGGCCAGATCCTGACATGGGCGGAAGAGGTCGGCCACCTCGATCTGCTGGGGGAGCTCAGCTGGGCCTCCGGCTCCACGGGAGAGGTGATGAACCGGCCGATGGGGCTCTGCGTGGCGCATATGTTCAACCATCAGACCCACCATCGCGGTCAGATCCACGCGATGATGACCGCCGCCGGGCTGCGCGCGCCGGTCAGCGATCTGGCCTTCATGCCGGAGCCGTGAGGCGCGGCGGGCGGCGCCTTCGGCGAGAGTATTTGAGACAGAGAAGAACAGGGCATCGGCGCCCTGTCGGAGAGGAGAGGACATGACGTTCAACGCACTTGTGGTCGAGAAGGACGAGGACAGCGGCAAGACGGCCGCGGCCCTGCGTCAGCTTGAGCTGGGCGATCTGCCGGAGGCAGAGGTGCTGGTGGCGGTGGAGTATTCCACGGTCAATTACAAGGACGGGCTCTGCCTCGGGCCGGGCGGCGGGCTGGTGCGCAGGTATCCGCATGTTCCGGGCATCGACTTCGCCGGCACCGTCGAGGAGAGCGCCGATCCCCGCTACAAGCCCGGCGACAAGGTGGTTCTGACCGGCTGGCGTGTCGGCGAGGCGCATTGGGGTGGCTACGCCCAGAAGGCGCGGGTCAAGGCCGACTGGCTGGTGCCGCTGCCCGAGGGGCTGAGCACGCGCTCCGCCATGGCGGTGGGCACCGCCGGGTTTACCGCCATGCTGGCGGTGATGGCGCTGGAGGATCACGGGCTGAAACCCGGGCACGGGCCGGTTCTGGTGACCGGCGCGGCCGGCGGTGTCGGCTCGGTCGCGACCGCGATCCTGGCGCATCTGGGCCATGAGGTGGCCGCCGTCACCGGCCGGCCGGAACAGGCCGCGTATCTGCAGAGCCTTGGCGCCACCACCATCGTGCCGCGTGAGGAGTTGACCGAGGTGACCCGCAAGCCGCTGGAGAGCGAGCAATGGGCCGGTTGTATCGACGCGGTTGCGGGCGCCATGCTGGGTCGGGTACTGAAGCAGATGAAATACGGCACCTCGGTCGCCGCCATCGGGCTGGCCGGCGGGGCTGCCATCGAGGGGGCGCTGATCACGCCCTTCATCCTGCGCGGCGTCAACCTGCTGGGGATCGACAGCGTGATGCAGCCCTACGACAACCGGTTGCGGGCCTGGGGCCGGATCGCCCGCGATCTGCCGCTCGACCGGCTGGAGGAGATGGTGCAGCCCGCCACGCTGTCCGACCTGCCGGAACTGGGGGCGGCGATCCTCAAGGGGCAGGTCAAGGGCCGGGTCGTGGTCGATGTGAACGCCTGAACCAGGCCCCGAACCGACCGTCGGGAACCGTTGTCATGTCGTAAGCCGCGGCCAAAGGGTCGCGGCTTTTTTGCATTCCGGGCCTGGCTTCGTTACCCTTGGAGACGGAGGAGGCGGCCTTTCGGCGCCATGTCGGGGCGGATCGGCCAGAGATTTTCGGCGGCAGATCCGCCGGAACCAACATGCGAAGGAGGCGACAGACCCTTGTTTTCAAAAATCATGATCCCGGTCGATCTGGCCCATCTGCCCAGCCTGCGGCGGGCGCTCGACGTGGCCGCCGACCTGGCGGCCCATTACGGCGCGACGCTGATCTATGCGGCGGTGACCGCCGATACCCCCGGTGCGCTGGGGCACACCCCGGCGGAGTTCGCCAAGCGGCTGGAGAGCTTCGCCGCCAGCGAGGCCGACGCCCATGGCATCGCCACCGAGGCGCTGGCGCTGACCAGCAATGACCCCCGGATCGATCTCGACCGCACCCTGATCAGGGCGGCCGATGAGATTTCCGCCGATCTGGTGGTGATGGCCAGCCATATCCCCAATCTGACCGATTACATCTGGCCCTCGAACGGCGGCACCATTGCGGCGCACGCAAAGATTTCGGTCATGATCGTGCGCGGCTGAGCGGACGGAAATCCCAAGACAGATGAGGAGGTCAGACATGACCGACGAAAACTCCAACCAGGGCATTCCCCTGCCCGAAGGCGAGGCGCAGCTGATCGACACCGATTACGAGATCGGACAGGATAATATCGAAACCCAGATCGGTCCGTTCGGGATCGACATTCACAACCCCGTCTTTCTGATTTCGGGGCTCTGCATCGTCGCTTTCGTCTTCTACGCCCTGGCGCTGCCGGAGCAGGCGGGCGCGGCCTTCAGCTGGATGTTCGGCTTTGCCACCAAGACCTTTGACTGGTTCTTCCTGGGCGCGGCGAATGTCTTCGTGGTGTTCTGCCTGCTGCTGATCGTCACCCCGGTTGGGCGGGTGCGGCTGGGCGGCGCCGATGCGACCCCGGATTACGGCTATATCGGCTGGTTCGCCATGCTGTTCGCCGCCGGCATGGGCATCGGGCTGATGTTCTTCGGCGTGCTGGAACCGGTTTATCACATGGCGGTGTCGGAGCCGCTGGGGGTGCCGTCGCCCTTCGCGGCGGATGGCACGCTGATCCCGGAAAATGTCGCGGCGGCCAAGCAGATGGGGCTGGCGGCGACGATCTTTCACTGGGGGCTGCACCCCTGGGCGATCTATGCGGTGGTGGCGCTGGCGCTGGCGCTGTTCAGCTTCAACAAGGGGCTGCCGCTGACCATCCGCTCGGCCTTCTATCCTATCCTGGGGGAACGGGTCTGGGGCTGGTGGGGCCATATCATCGACGTTCTGGCTGTCTTCGCCACGCTGTTCGGTCTGGCGACCTCGCTGGGTTTCGGGGCGCAGCAGGCCAATGCCGGTCTGAACTATGTCTTCGGGGTGCCGGTGGGGCCGACCGCGCAGGTGTTGCTGATCACCGGGATCACCGCCATTGCGCTGGTCTCGGTGCTGCGCGGGCTCGACGGCGGGGTCAAGGTGCTGTCGGAGATCAACATGGGGATCGCGGCGCTGTTGCTGCTGTTCGTGCTCTTCGCCGGGCCGACGATGCTGATCCTGTCCGATTTCGGCGAGGGGCTGCTGGCCTATCTGAAGGACATCGTGCCGCTGTCCAATCCGATCGGGCGGGAGGATACCGGATTCGTCCAGGGCTGGACCTCGTTCTACTGGGCCTGGTGGATTTCCTGGTCGCCCTTCGTCGGCATGTTCATCGCCCGGGTCAGCCGCGGCCGCACCGTGCGCGAATTCGTCATCTGCGTTCTGATCATCCCGTCACTGGTCTGCGTGCTGTGGATGGCCGTCTTCGGTGGCGTGGCCATCGACCAGGTGCTGAGCGATCCGGCAACGTCGGCGGTCAAGGCCAATGTGATCGACAGCTACAACCCGCCGCTGTCGCTCTTCGCGATGCTCGAGGGGTTGCCGCTCTCCGGGATCACCTCGGTGATCGGGATCGTGCTGGTGATCGTCTTCTTCGTCACCTCGTCGGACTCCGGCTCGCTGGTGATCGACACCATCACCGCCGGCGGCAAGGTCGATGCGCCGGTGCCGCAGCGGGTGTTCTGGTGCGTCTTCGAGGGCGCGGTGGCCATCGTGTTGCTGCTGTCCTCGGGTGGGCTGTCGTCGCTGCAATCGATGGTGATCTCGACCGGGCTGCCGTTCACCCTGGTTCTGCTGCTGATGTGCTGGGCGATCTGGCGCGGTCTCAAGGCCGAACAGACCTGAGCCGGAAGCCCCTCGGCAAGTGACAAAAAATTGCTCCCGGGGTTCTTGCACCCCGGGAGCAATTGCATTTCATTGCCCCGAAACTTCTGGGGAAATTGGGATGGCTCTGGATATCGATTTCGTGCGGGCGCAGTTTCCCGCCTTTTCCGAACCCGGTCTGCAGGGGCAGGCCTTCTTCGAAAACGCCGGCGGCTCCTATACCTGCAAACCGGTGATCGACCGGCTGACGCGCTTCTACACCCAGCGCAAGGTGCAGCCCTATTCGCCCTATGAGGCCAGCCGCTTGGGCGGTGAGGAGATGGACGAGGCGCGCGCGCGCATGGCTTCGATCCTCGGGGTGGAAACGGACGAGCTGTCTTTCGGCCCCTCGACCACGGCGAATACCTATGTGCTGGCTCAGGCCTTCCGGCAGTGGCTGAAGCCGGGCGAGGCGATCGTCGTCACCAATCAGGATCACGAGGCGAATTCGGGTCCCTGGCGGCGGCTGGCGGACGAGGGCATCGAGGTGCGTGAATGGCGGATCGATCCGATCACCGGCCATCTCGACCCCCAGGCGCTGGCGGCGCTGCTGGATGAAAATGTCCGGCTGGTTTGCTTTCCGCATTGCTCCAACGTGGTGGGAGAGGTGAACCCGGTGGTGGAGATCACCGCCATGGCCCATGCCGCCGGGGCCTTCGTCTGTGTCGACGGCGTGTCCTATGCGCCGCACGGTTTTCCCGATGTCGGCAATCTGGGGCCGGATATCTATCTGTTCTCTGCCTATAAGACCTATGGCCCGCATCAGGGGCTGATGGTGATCCGCCGCAATCTGGGCGAGCTGCTGCCGAACCAGGGGCATTATTTCAACGGTGGCACGCTCTACAAACGTTTCACCCCGGCAGGGCCGGATCATGCCCAGGTGGCGGCCTGCGCCGGCATGGCGGATTACGTCGATCTGCTCTGCGATCACCACGGTGGCCCGGCCGAGGGCGCCACGGCGCGGGCGGGCTTCGTCAACGATCTGTTCCACGTCCATGAAACCGCGCTGCTGCAACCGTTGCTGGACGCGGTGAAGGAGCGCAACGCCGTGCGCCTGCTGGGGCCGTCGCGGGCGGAGGGGCGGGCGCCGACGGTGGCGCTGGCGCTGACCCGTCCGGCCACCGCGATCGCCGCCGATTTGGCGGCCGAGGGGATCATGGCCGGCGGCAGCGATTTCTACGCCGTCCGCGCGCTGGAGGCGATGGGGCTGGATCCGGCGCGCGGCGTGTTGCGGCTGAGCTTCACCCATTACACCACCGCCGAGGAGGTCGACCAGCTGATCGCGGCGCTGGACAGGCATCTGTGATCTTGCGGCTCCTTTGCCTATAGTTCTGCGCAAAGCGGAACCAGCGGGGGCGGCACATGAGAGGCGACGTGAAACCGGTCATTCTGTGGCTCAGGCGCGATCTGCGGCTGGCCGATCACCCGGCGCTGACGGCGGCTGTCGCCGAGGGGGCGCCGGTGATACCGGTCTTCATCCGCGACGAGCAGGTCGAGGCGCTGGGGGCGGCGCCGAGATGGCGGCTGGAGCGCGGGCTGGAGGTCTTCGCCCGCAGCCTGGCGGCGCGCGGCAGCCGCCTGATCCTGCGTCAGGGGCCGGCGGCGGAGGTGCTGGATGCGCTGATCGCCGAGACCGGGGCGGGCGCTGTCCACTGGACCCGGGCCTATGATCCGGGCGCGCGCGACCGCGACGGCGCCATCAAATCCGATCTGAAGGCCCGGGGCATCGCCGCGCGATCCTTTGCCGGGCATCTGCTGTTCGAACCCTGGACGGTGTCGACCGGGGCAGGCGGTTTCTACCGGGTCTTCACGCCCTATTGGAAGGCGGTGCGCGGCCGTCCGGTGGGCCCGCTGCTGCCGCCGCCGGAGCATCTGCCGGCGCCGGACCGCTGGCCGGCCAGCGATGCGCTGGAGGACTGGCAGCTGGGGGCGACGATGCACCGGGGTGCGGCGGTGCTGGCCCGGCATACTGAGGCCGGCGAGGCTGCCGCCCAAGCGCGACTGGACCGGTTTTGCGATGCCGCGATCGCCCAGTATCAGGACCGGCGCGATTTTCCGGCGGAGCCCGTGACCTCCGGGCTGTCGGAATACCTCTCCCTGGGAGAGATCAGCCCGTACCGCTGTTGGCATCAGGCGCAGCGACAGCGCGATCAGCTGGGCGGCAGCGGGCCTGAGACATTTCTCAAGGAACTCGCCTGGCGCGAATTCGCCTATCACCTGATGTTCCACTCGCCGCATATCCTGACCGGCAACTGGCGCCCCGAATGGGACGATTTTCCCTGGCGCGAGGACCCGGGCGCGGCCGATGTGCTGGCCTGGAAACAGGGGCGCACCGGGGTGGTCTTCGTCGATGCCGCCATGCGTGAGCTCTGGGTGACAGGCAAGATGCACAACCGTGCGCGGATGATCGTGGCGAGCTTTCTGACCAAGCATCTGATGACCCACTGGCGCGTCGGTCAGGCCTGGTTCGAGGAGACGCTGACCGATTGGGACCCGGCCAGCAACGCGATGGGCTGGCAATGGGCGGCGGGCAGCGGCCCCGACGCGGCACCCTATTTCCGTATCTTCAACCCGGACACCCAGCTCAAGCGGTTCGATCCCGATGGTGCCTATGCCCGGGCCTGGATCGCCGAGGGGCAGAAAAGCCCGCCGGAAACCGCGCTGGATTTCTTCCAGGCGGTGCCGCGACGCTGGCGGCTGGCACCGGGGGCCCCCTATCCCGACCCGGTGATCGAGCTGGGCGAGGGACGCAAACGGGCGCTGGCTGCCTATGAAAGCCGCAAGAGCATGGGGTGAACCGCCCATCGGGCATCGCCCCTTGCAGAGCGGCGCGCCGCTGCGTTAGCTGCTGACAGGTTTCCGGAGAGCGCCCATGCCCACTGCCGCCCGTCTCGTCGCCGCCCTCTGCCTCGGCCTGCTGGCCTGGGGCTGTTCCTATCTGGTGATGGCCCGGATGCCGGAGATGGCAGATTTCGGCCTTTTCATCCCGGTGAACATCGGTCTCGGGCTGCTGGTGGGCTGGCTGTATATGGGCCGTCACACCGGCGCCGGGCCGGTTCATATCCTGAACAACGGCGTCACCAGTATAGTGCTGCTGGTGTTCTGGGTGCTGGCGGTGCAGGGCGGCTATGAGATGTTCCGACTGGCGATGAACCGTCGTTATCACGGGCCGCTGGAGGCGATCTACGGCATCGTCGAAAATGCCCTGGGATATGCGCAGGTTCTGCTCCATCCCGAAATCCCCGCGGCGCTTCTTGTGGGGGGGATCGTCAGCGCCATCCTCACCCGTCTGGCCGCCCGTTCCTGGCGCTGAGCGTTTCCAGTTTTCATTCGTATTCAAGGATCTGCCTCCCGTGACTAAAGTTTTACTTCATGCCTGTCTGCGGCATCTGCCGCTGCTTGAGACCGTGCTGGGCCATTCGCTGGACGTTGCCGCGCTGAGCCCGGCGACCCTGCCGGGATATCGGCTGGCGGAGGCCGCTGGCGGCGGTGGCTGGGATGCGGTGCTGATCGCGGCGGTGGGCGAAACGGTGCCGGGCCTGATCCTGAGCGCTGGGGCCGAAGATGTGGCGCGGCTCGACTATTATCAGACCGCTCTGGGCCAGCGGGCGGCCGAGGTGGTGATCGACGCGGTGGGCGCGGTTCGGATCTACCTTCCAGAATCCGAAGGGAGATTGGAAGGTATATGGAATTCAAGCGATTGGGAGGCGAAGTGGAGCGTTAGCGTGACCCGGGCCGCGACCGAGATGATGGCCTGGTACGGGCGCCTCGATGCGAAGGAACTGGGCCGGCGCCTGCATGGGCTGCGGCTGCGGGCGGCAGCGCGTACCGCCATCGCCGAATACCCAGCACAGGGCGGGCATGACATCAACCAAGATGTGAAGATGATCGAGCATCGCTTTGCCTATATGGATTATTTCGGGATGGAGGAGGCCTGGCTGCAGTTCCGCCGCCATGATGGCAGCTTCAGCGAACCGCTGCCGCGTTCGACCCTGGCGACCGGGCGCGCCAGTGTGGTGCTGCCCTATGATCCGCGCCGTGATTGCGTGCTGCTGGTCGAACAGTTCCGCGCACCGCTTTATCTGGCTGGCGATCCGGCGCCCTGGCTGTGGGAACCGGTGGCCGGCATGATCGACCCGGGAGAGACGCCGGAACAGGCGGCGCGGCGCGAGGCGGAGGAAGAGGCCGGGCTGCGCCTGACGGCGCTGGAGAAGGCGGGCGAGGCCTATTCCAGCTCCGGCTCCTCGATGGAATATTGCCATCTCTTCGTCGGGCTGGCCGATCTGGGCGATGCCGAGGGGATCGGCGGGCTGGCGACCGAGGGTGAGGATATTCGCAGCCAGGTGGTGCCCTATGCCGATCTGATGGCCGGGATCGACGCGCAGCGCTATCGCGACATGCCGCTGATGATCCTGGCGCTGTGGCTGGCCCGGCATCGCGACCGGCTGCGCGCGCAAATGTGATCCCTCTATTTCCGCCGGGACCGGCGGGCTGTTCGTCCCGGTCAGGGCGGGCAGGAAAGCCGTTCCGGATCGGGCGCGGGCGGGCGAACGACCGTCCGCATTTCGCCGATCCCGGGCGGGCTGTGCTTGAGCTTGTCCCGGGGCGGCGCTACATCTGATCGCAACATGCCGTCGATGGAGGACAGGATGAACATTGCACAGGATCTGGCCGAGGCCATTGGACATACCCCCCTGATCCGGCTGAAGAAGGTCAGCGAGCTGACCGGCTGTAACATCCTCGGCAAGGCTGAGTTTCTGAACCCCGGCCAGTCGGTCAAGGATCGCGCCGCGCTCTACATCATCCGCGATGCCATCGCCAAGGGGCAGCTGAAGCCCGGCGGCACCATCGTCGAAGGCACCGCCGGCAACACCGGTATCGGTCTGGCGCTGGTCGGCGCCTCGATGGGGTTCAAGACGGTGATCGTCATCCCCGAGACGCAGAGCCAGGAAAAGAAGGACATGCTGCGGCTCGCCGGCGCCGAGCTGGTGCAGGTGCCTGCCGCCCCCTACAAGAACCCCAACAACTATGTTCGTTATTCCCAGCGGCTGGCCGAGGAACTGGCCAAGACCGAGCCGAACGGCGCCATCTGGGCCAATCAGTTCGACAATGTCGCCAACAAGCAGGCGCATGTGGAAACCACCGGCCCGGAGATCTGGGAACAGACCGATGGCAAGGTCGACGGTTTCACCTGTGCCGTGGGCTCCGGCGGGACGCTGGCCGGCGTGGCCGAGGCACTGCAGCCCAAGGGGGTGAAGGTGGCGCTGGCCGATCCGATGGGCGCGGCGCTCTATTCCTACTACACCACCGGGGAGTTCAAATCCGAAGGCTCCTCGATCACCGAGGGCATCGGCCAGGGCCGGATCACCGAGAACCTCAAGGGCTTCACGCCCGATTTCGCCTATCAGATCCCGGATGAGGAGGCGCTGCCTTACGTCTTCGATCTGCTGCGGGAAGAGGGGCTGGTGCTGGGTGGCTCGTCGGCGGTCAACGTGGCCGGCGCCGTGCGGCTGGCCCGCGATCTGGGGCCGGGCAAGACCATCGTGACCGTGCTGTGCGACTACGGCACCCGCTATCAGTCGAAGCTGTTCAATCCCGATTTCCTGAAAGAGAAATCGCTGCCGGTGCCGGAGTGGATGACGGCGGCTCCGGCCAGCATTCCGGGCGTTTTCGAAGACATCGCATGATCCCGGGCCCGCGCGTCACTCCGATCCGCCGGGGCGGCGCGCTGGCGCTGCTGCTTTTGCTGCTGCTCAGCCTCGGCGTCGGCCGCGGGCTGGCGCAGACGGCGACCCCCGACACCGCCGCCGGCGCCGCCGCCGGGTCGACCATGGCGGAGCAGGTGACTACCGCCGGCAGTGATCCGGACGGCGCACCCATCGTTCTGGATCAGGCGGATCAGGCCACCGCGTCGATGGTGCGCAAGGTGATGACGCCGGAGCAGGACCGCTATTACCTGTCCTGGCTGGCCGTCGCCAACCGGGCGGAGGCAGCGATCGACGCCAACAGGGCATCGAATGCTGCACTGGAGGAATTGCGCGCGGAAATAGTGTCTTACCGGCAAACCTTCATGTCGGAGCGGGACAAGAACTCGGCTCGGATCACCACGCTTGAGGCGCAGATCGCCGCCCTCGGGCCAGCGCCGGAAGAGGGCCAGAGCGAGGCGGAGGATATCGCCCGGCTGCGCAAGACACTGGAAGAGCAGATGGCCACGGTGCGGGTGCCGGCGCTGGTGGCGCAGGAGGCCTACAGCCGCGCCGACGGCCTGATTTCGGAAATCGACCGTATCATCCGCGAACGCCAGACCCGCGCCCTGATGGCGCGCGGCAGCAGCCCGCTGAACCCGGCGGAATGGACCGCGGCGCTGACCGAGGCGGAGGATTTCATCCGTGACATCCGCAACGAGACCTACAACAGCTGGAGCGCGGCGCGCGATCTGCAGCGGATCCGGTCGAACCTGCCGCTGATCCTGGTGCTGACGCTGGCCGGCCTGGTGCTGCTGTTCCGCGGTGCCCATTGGGCCGAGCGTCTGGGCGACTGGCTGCACCGGATGGGCGGGCGGGCTGCCAATGTGGTGCGCTTCATCGTCTCGCTGGGGCGGATCGTGCTGCCGCAGGTCGGGCTGTTCCTGCTGACCCAGGCGGTCACCGCCACCGGCACCATCGGGCTCAGGGGCAGCACGCTGATCGGCTTGTTGCCGTTGCTGGGCATCACCGTCTTCGGCTTCATGTGGCTCGCCAACCAGCTCTACCCGCGCGAGGAGCAGGATGCGATGGTGCCGCTGCCGGCGCCGGCGCGGGCCGCGATGCGGCGCAACATGGTGATCGCGGCGCTGGTGCTGGTGCTCTACCGCGTGGTCGGAGAGATCGAGACGGTGCAGACCATCGGCGAGACCTCCCGCGCGGTGATGGTCTTTCCGGTCATGCTGGCGGCCTCTTACGTGCTGATACGGATCCGGCGGCTGACCCTGCGCCCGCAGGAGGGCGAGGAGGCCGAGGCGCTGCCATCCGGCCTGCGCCGGATGGCGCCGGGGCTGCAGCTTCTGACCATGACCATCGCGGTGGGGGCGCCGGTGCTGTCCGCCATCGGCTATCAGGCGCTGGCCGAGGCGGTGATCTTTCCCGCGATCAAGAGCCTCGCGGTTTTCGGGCTGGTGATCGTGCTGCAGCATTTCCTGCGCGATATCTATGCCTGGCTGTCCGGCAAGGGCGATGCGGTGGACGAGACCGTCGTTCCGGCGCTGACCGGCTTCGTGCTGGCCATCGCGGCGCTGCCGGTGCTGGCGCTGGTCTGGGGTGCCAGGGTCACCGATCTGACCGAGCTCTGGGCGCGGTTCCTCGAAGGGTTCTCGATCGGCGACGCACAGATTTCTCCGACCGATTTCCTGACCTTCGCGGTGATCTTCGGCATGGGATATGCCGCCACCCGGGCGCTGCAGGGGGCGCTGAAGGGCAGCCTGCTGCCGCGCACCCGGCTGGATGCCGGCGGCCAGAATGCGGTGGTCAGCGGCACCGGCTATATCGGTATCATCGCCTCGGCGCTTCTGGCGATCACGCTGGCGGGGATCGACCTCAGTTCGTTGGCCATCGTCGCCGGTGCGCTCTCTGTCGGCATCGGCTTCGGCCTGCAGACCATCGTGTCGAACTTCGTCAGCGGCATCATCCTGCTGATCGAGCGGCCGATCTCGGAAGGCGACTGGATCGAGGTGAACGGCCAGATGGGTTATGTCCGCGACATCTCGGTGCGCTCGACCCGGATCGAGACCTTCGACCGCACCGATCTGATCGTGCCCAACGCCGATCTGGTCAGCGGCATGGTGACCAATTTTACCCGCGGCAATACCGTTGGCCGGGTGATCGTGCCGGTGGGCGTCGCCTATGGCACCGATACCCGGCGGGTAGAGAAGATCCTGGGCGAGATCGCCAATGGCCACCCGATGGTTCTGGCCAACCCGGCGCCGACGGTGGTGTTCCAGGGCTTCGGGGCGGATTCGCTGGATTTCGAAATCCGGGCGATTCTGCGTGACGTGAACTGGGTGCTGTCAGTGAAATCCGACATGAATCACCAGATCGCCCAGCGGTTCGCCGAAGAGGGGATCGAGATTCCCTTCGCGCAGCGCGACATCTGGCTGCGCAACCCCGAGGCGCTTCGTGGCGGCCCCGAGGCCGTGGCGACACCGCCGGCGCCGGCCGCGGAGACAGCGGCAAAAGGCCCCGCGAAACCGGCGGGCGCACATCTGTCGGCCGAGGATCTGGGCCTCGCCGACGGCGAGGCCGAGGGCGACGAGACCTGAGACCCGCCTGTCCGGGCGGGTCCGGCGCACCGCGACGATTTCCCAAGGCGATTCAATCGCAAAAAGGCTCAATTTGCACCTTGCATTGCCCGCTCCGATCCTGCACATATCCGCCGCACGGACAGTTGGCCGAGTGGTCGAAGGCGCACGCCTGGAAAGTGTGTAGGCGGGAAACCGTCTCGAGGGTTCGAATCCCTCACTGTCCGCCATCCATCAATCATCTGATATTTTCAGAAAACCTCCCTGACTTCCTGCGTAATTTCAGGGATTTTGGCGCGGCGGGCTCATGCAGAGACGTCTGTGCCGATGGGAACTTCCCCTGGTTTTCCTGCGGGTCTCTGTCGGGGGTGATTTGGGGTTCGGTTTTCCCTGCTTTGCAGGGACTCTGCAGGGAATTTTCGCGATTTCGGGTGGTTGTGGGGGGGGCGGGAGGTTTTCGCCCGGAAACGACCTGTGCGCTCAGTGACTTAGGCGCGATTTCCCTGCTCGGCAAGGAGCAGGGAATTTTGATTGTCGGGCTGGGAATGGTGCTGTCAAGGCGACGTGCTTGAGCAGGGCAGCGGCGTAGCCTCAGGGCATGACGAAACCGACCCCGTTCCGCTACTTCCTGACCAGCCGCGAAATCATCCGGCTGGCTGTGATGTTGTACATCCGATTTCCGCTGTCACTGCGGAGCGTCGAGGACTTGTTGCACGAGCGCGGGATCGATGTGAGCCACGAGCCGGTCCGGTTCTGGTGGCAGCGTTTTGGCCCGATGTTCGCCGCCGTTCATGCCTCAGTCTTCAACCATTTCAATTCGCAGCGCAGCCTGACCTCCAGAGCAAATTACAAGCTGAACCGCGCCGCCGCTTTTGCCGGGCGGCGCTGTCTCTGCGCGGCATAGAGGGCAGCGATCCTGGCCTTGTGAAGACTGGTTCTCATCGGTCTTACAGCACCGCCGCCAAGCGCGGCCTCAGCGTGGCGGCAGATGCCAGGGAAAAGCCGTCGCGTTCGGGGCGTTGGCCCAGGACTGCAGCGTCTGGCCGCCGTCGATCAGCCAGTCGACTCCGGTGATGTGGCGCGCCTCGTCGGAGGCGAGGAAGGCCACGGCGGCAGCGATATCTTCGGGCTGGCCGATCCGGCGCAGCGGGATGCGATCAGCGAAGTGGCGCACATTGGCGAGATAGGCTTCGCGGTCCGCTGCCGGCACCCCCAAGGGGGTTTCGACCACCCCGGGGCAGATGGCGTTGACCCTGATGCCGTAGCCTGCCGCATCCAGTGCGGCGCTGCGGGTCAATCCGGTGACGGCATGCTTGCTGGCGACATAGCCGGGACTGGCCGACAGCACGTCCCAGCCGGCCATGGAGGAGCCCATGTTGACGATGGCGCCGCCCTGGCCGCCTATGATCATCGCGCGAATCGCGGCGCGCAACACCAGAAACATGCTGCGCAGGTTGGTGCGGATCACGTGATCCCATTCCTCGGGCGTCAACTCGAACACCGGGCGGAGCGGGCCGGAAATGCCGGCGTTGTTGAACAGACAGTCGATCCCGCCGAACGCACCGACGGTCTGTGCGACGGCGGCTTCGGCGCCGTCAGTGTCGCTGACATCGGCTGCGATGGCGATTGCGCCGTCGAGGCTGGCGGCCAGTTCTCTGGTGCGCTCCGCATGCAGATCGGCGAGAGCGACCCGCGCCCCCTCCGCGGCAAACCTTTGCGCGGCGGCCCAGCCGATGGAGCCGGCGCCGCCGGTGATCAGAACGCACTTGCCTTCGAAACGGGTCATCGTCTGTCTCCCTCGGTTGCGTAGTCGCGCCAGCCGTGTCGCGGGAGGAAGCCCAGTTCGCGTCGGGCGAGGCTGCAGTCGATCGGCGCGCTGTGGCCGGGCAGCGGATTGCGCAGCGGCACTGCCGCACCGAAGGCGGCTGCGATCAGATCCCGTGTCGGGGTGTCCGAATAGCTGTCGTCGGCGGAGAGGTAGCAGCGCAGATGGCCGCTGCCCTGCCAGTCCAGCGCCTGGGCGAAGGCCGTGCCGGCGTCGCGCGCGTCGAGGTAGGCCCAGAGATCGGCCGCCGCCGCCGCAGTGTCGCGCCGGGGGCCGATGTCGCGGGCGAAGCTGTCCGGCGTCTGGAGCCAGGGCATCCGAAGGCTGATCGCGCGCAATGCGCCTTGCCGCACCAGCGCCGCGACCAGTTCTTCTCCCAGCCATTTGCTGGTGCCGTAGATGTCCTGCGGCGCGACCGGGTGATCCTCGTCGATCGGCAGGTAGTGCGGGGTGGGCACGGGGGAGGCGAAGGGATAGCCGAGGACGCTGAAGGAGGAGGCGTAGACGAACAGCCCGACGCGGCAGAGGCGGGCGGCTTCGGTCGCGGCATAGATCGTCGCCATATTGACGCGAAAGACCTCAGCCCCCGCATGACCGAGGGGGCGGGGGATGGCCGCGCAGTGAAGGATGGCATCGGCGCCCTGGCAGAATTGCACGGTCGTGCCCAGATCGGAGAGATCGGCTGTCGCCTGTTGCCAGCCGCCGTCGGGCTGCGGCGCGGTGTCGAGACCGAAGACCTCGTGGCCGCGGGTCAGACAGGCCGCAGCCACATGCCGGCCGAGCAATCCGGCGGCGCCCGTCACAACCACTCGCATTCGATTCTCGCCCCATGCAAATTACTAGCTTTGGAAAGTATATGAGGGCTGCTGGCGGATAAAGCCGGGCTATGCGTCGGCGCACCACTGAGCGGCGGCGGCCAGAAAGGCTGCGACAAATTTGGTCATTCTGACCGTGGCGCCCCGATGAAGTTGGGGTCATTTCGCCGTTCGGCTGGGGCGGTGATCCGGCGGGACAGGTTAGGCGACGGTGCCGTCTTCGCGCCGCTCTTGCAGGTCGGCGAGCAGGTTGCGGATCGCTTCCACATCCTCGGCCCCCAGCATTTCCTTCACGAAAACCTCATGCTCCTTGGCGACATCGGCCAGCTGGCTGTTCTTCTGCTTGCCGGCGGGGGCCAGCGTGACCAGCACGCGGCGGCGGTCGTTCTGGTCGGGGAGCCGCATCACAAATCCCTGGGAAGTCATGCGGTCAATGATCTTGGTCAGGTTGGCCGGTTCGACCAGCACGTGACTGGCCAGTTCGCTCATCGAAATCGGGCCGGTTTGCTCGAGACAGCGGAGCACCCGGAAATGGTCGATGGTCAGCCTGTCGGGCTTGAGCCGGCTTTCCAGATCGAGCTCAATAAGCCGATTCGTGCGCGCGATCAGATAGCCGAGTTGTTTGTTCAATACAGTCATGTGTGCGTTCAGTGCCTTGACTGCAACTGGAAGTCCCCGCAATCCAATTGCTGGAAAAGTTGATATTCGTAATATTAATAGTGGATTTGCAAGGGATTGGCGAGCAAATTCGACAGGCTTCCCGCCACGACATCGGACTGGCAGAGGGCGGGGATCAGACGGTCTGCCGCACCTCGAAGACGGTTCCGTCGGCTTCGGCGATATGCAGGCGCGGCTCCGGCGCCAGCTCGGGCTGGCCGAGAATGTTGTAGATCGCCGGGCGGGAGAATTTCCGGTCCAGCATCCGCGCCATCAGGTGGCCGTCGACCCGCTTGGCCTTGCGGGCCAGCGCGGCAGCCAGATGCACCCCGTCATAGAGTCCCATGGAGTGGACGGTCACCGGCGGTCGCGACTGGCCGAAGCGGTTGGCGTAGGCATCCAGCATCGGCGCCCGGTGGCTGGTTTTCCCTTCGACGAAGAAGGTCTGCACCGCAAAGAGGTTCTCGGCATTTTCGGGGGCGACGCCATAGAGCTGGGTTTCCTCGAAAGCCAGCGTCAGCCGCAGCATGTCGCGCGCCAGGCCGCGTTCGCCGAAGGCGCGGTTGAAGCAGACCGCATCCTCGCCCAGCAGCGCGCAGATCACCACATCGGGGCGCGCCGCGCGGATCTTGTCGAAAACCGGTTGGTAGTCGCGCTCGCCCAGCGGCAACAGCGCTTCGCCGACATGGACCCCGCCGGCGTTGCGGATCGCGGTCTGCGCGGTGCCGAAGGCGATCTTCGGCCAGATGTAGTCGTTCCCGAGGAAGAAGAACCGCTGCGCCCGCTTGGCCTCGGCCAGCCAGCTGATGCCCGGTGCCAGAACTTCCCAATCGGTGATGCCCAACGCCGCGGTGCCCGGGCCGGTGAAGCCGCCCTCGTATTGCGGGGTGTAGATGTAGGGGGCAAGGCCGCAAGCGCCGTCGCGCACGGCCGGGCGCATGTAGCTGGCTTGAAGCCCGACAATCGCGTCAACGTTGTGGTCGAAGGTCAGCCGGCGCGAGGCTGCGAAGGCCTCCTGCGGGGTGCTGCCCGCGTCGACGGTGACCAGGGACAGTTCGGCACCCAATACACCGCCGGTCGCGTTGATTTCTTCAACGGCGACGATTGCACTGCCCTCGGAGGACGGTGTCCAGAGCCCGGTCGGTCCGGAATGGGATAGCATCAGTCCGATTTTCATAAATCTCGATCCTACGTCGAGGGGGTCTCATTTCAATCATGCAGGCGACTCAGGGGGCAGGGCCCGGGTTCCGGGCGGCTTTCCCGGGTCGGTTTGCCTGTTTTTGCGCCAGTTGGAGCGCAGAGGGCTGACCCCAGGGGAGTTTCCGTTTGTATAATGGAAAGTGCAATAGTTAAAAAAGCTAGTAAGTGATCCGGTGTAGTTGGAGGAAGCGAGATGAAAGACGTAACCGAGGTGGGCCTGGCGGACCGCGAAATCTGCGACCTCAGCTTGACGGAGGTCGGCGCGGGCATCCGGATCGGCGCCTTCAGCCCGGTTGAGGTGACCGAGGCCATGTTGGCCCGGGTGGCCGCCGTCGATCCGAAGCTGAACAGCTATATCACCGTCACCGCTGAGCGCGCGCTGGAGCGTGCCGAAAAGGCGCAGGCAGAGATGAAGGCCGGGCTTTATCGCGGGCCGCTGCACGGGGTGCCGGTGGCGGTCAAGGACCTGTGCGAGACCAGCTTCGCCGCCACCACCGGCGGCATGGCGATCTACAAGGGCAACGAGACAGGCCGCGACAGCACCGTGGTCGCGCGGCTGGAGCAGGCCGGTGCGGTGATGCTGGGCAAGCTGGCGATGACCGAGGGCGCCTATTCCGGCCACCACCCGGAGATGCCGACGCCGGTCAATCCCTGGTATGCCAAGGCCTGGGCGGGGTCGTCCTCTTCCGGTTCGGGGGTGGCGACGGCGGCGGGGCTCTGCTTCGGTTCGCTGGGCTCCGACACCGGCGGCTCGATCCGTTTCCCGTCTTCGGCCTGCGGCATCACCGGTCTCAAGGGCACCTGGGGGCGGGTCAGCCGGCATGGTGTTTTCGCCCTGGCCGACAGTCTCGACCATGTCGGCCCGATGGCCCGCACTGCGGCGGATTGCGCCGCGATGATGCAGGTGCTGGCCGGTGCCGATCCCGCCGATCCCACCACGCTGGACGCGCCGGTGCCGGATTACCTGGCCGGTCTCTCGGCGCCGATCCGCGGGCTGCGCATCGGTGTCGATACGGCGATGGTCATCGATGGTGTCGCCGGCGAAACCGCCGAAGTTATGCGCGGCGCCATTGCCGCCTATCAGGCATTGGGGGCAGAGATCGTGCCGATCACGCTGCCGTTCCCGCCGGAGACCACGGCGCATTGGACCGCGCTCTGCGCGATCGAGGTGGCGCTGGCGCACAAGGCCACCTATCCGGCCCGCAAGGCGGAATACGGCCCCTATCTGGACGGGCTGCTGGCGATGGGGCAGGCGGTCACCGGGTTCGAAGTCGGCGAGGCGATGCAGTGGCGGCTCATCTACAACGGGGCGCTGTCGCGGGTGATGGAGACGGTGGATACCGTGTTGCTGCCGGTCACTGTGGCGCCGCTGCCGGATCTGGACAACACGCTGGGGGCGCCGTCGGATGATGGCGGCAACGCTGATCTGGGCGATCTGCTGAAGTTCACGGCGCCGGCCGACCTGACCGGCTTTCCGACGCTGACCATGCCGGGCGGTTTCGACACGCGCGGTGCGCCGATCGGCTTCCAGCTGATGGGTAAGGCGCTGAGCGAGGGGCTGCTGCTGCGCGCCGGCCATGCCTTCCAGTCGGTCACCGACTGGCACACCAAGCGCCCCGACCTGAGCCCCTTCAACTGACCCGGAGAGAGACGATGCACGCAACCGATATTCCCGAGATCATCGCCGCACGCATGGGCACCACTCGCGGCGGCAAGACCCATCTGGACAACGGCATCGACCCCGCCACCACCGCACTGGTGGTGATCGACCTGCAAGACGGCTTCATGCGCGAGGGCTCTCTGATCGAAGTGCCGATGGCGCGCGCCATCGTCGACAATGTGAACAAGCTGAGCGGCGCCCTGCGCGCCGCCGGTGGCAAGATCTGCTACACCCGCTACACCTACGACCCCGACGAGCCCAGGGCCTGGGGCGCCTTCTTCGATCGCTTTCTCGACCCGGAGCGGTCGGCGGCGCAGAAGGAGGTCTTTGCCAAGGGGGCGCCGGATCATGGGCTCTGGGCCGGGCTGGAGGTGGCGGCGGAGGACTATGTCGTCGACAAGACCCGCTACAGCGCCTTCACCCCCGGCACCTGTGATTTCCCGGCCTGGCTGGAGGCGAATGGCATCGAGACGGTGATCATCACCGGCACGCTGTCCAACTGCTGCTGCGAATCCACCGCGCGGGACGCGATGCAATACGGCTACGACGTGATCTATGTGACCGACGCCAATGCGACGCTGACGGATGCGGAGCATCAGGCGACGCTGTGCAACATGGGCACCCTGTTCGCCGAACTGGCCGATACCGAGACCCTGGTCGGGACGCTGGCGGCGGATGCCAAACCGCTGGCGCAGGCGGGGTGAGGCGCCGGCCGCTACACCTGAAGTAATGTATCCAGGGGCGTCGGCCCCGGGTCGCGTCCGACCCGCCGGACCTCATGATGGACGTTAGGGCGGGATCCGGTCTGCGGTATGAGCACGGGGGGAGGTCCGGCGCTTTTCCCGCGAGGCAGCGCGTAGCCGCGGCCCGGCGTTGCCTTCTGTCCGGCCTGGCCGATCTTCTCACTCATCCAAACAGCCGCCGCTCGATCCGCGTCTGGATCGCGGCCATCGCCTGCGTCAGCGCCCCCCCATCCGGACAGGCCAGCCGCAGGGCCAGCCCGGCGCCCCGGCGCAACGGGCCGACCGCACCATAGGCTCCGCCGGCGCAGAACGCCCCATCGGGCAGATCCTGCCGCAAGAGGTCCAGCGTCGGGCGAGGGGCCAGCAGGGTCACTGCACCGAAGGCGCGGGCGCTCTCATGCACCTTTGCCAGCCGCGCCAGTTCCGCCCCGGTCACCGATTGCGCATCGCGCAGCAGCGGGGTGCCATCCTCCAGGCGCGCGTCCAGATCGGAGCGCCAGTCCAGCGCCGGATCGGGGGCGCCGCCGCGCAGGCAGAACCCGTCGGCCAGCACCACCACCGCATGTGGGTGAAGGGTCAACAGGAACTGCTGTTGCAGCTGTGCCCCCTCCATCATCACGAAGGGTTGCGCGAACAGCGCCAGCGTCGCCCCGGCCCCGGCAGAGAGCCGCCAGCGCAGCCGGCCCGGCTGGGTCTTCGCCCTGTGCACGACGGTAGAGCCGGCCTCGACCAGCCGCAGCCGGGCGTGTCGCTCCACCGCGATCTCGTGCCGCCACAGATCCCCCGGCAGCAGCCCGGCGCCGGCCGCCTGCGGCAGCACCGTCAGCGGCCCCTGTGCGCCATGCAGGTGATAGCCGCGCGGCAGCGACCAGGGCCAGCTGACCCGGCGCCGGGCGATGCGGCTTCGCCCGCTGGCGTCGATGCCGATCTCGAGCCTCAGCTGCGGCGGTGCCTCGGCCTCCGCCGGCGGGACCGGCGCGTCGCGGTTCATGAAAAAAGCACCTCGCGGCGCAGATGCTCCACCACCTCGGCGATACCGCTGCCCTGCCGGCAGCTGGTGGCCAGCGCCGGCCGTCCGTTGCGTACCGCCCGCGCCTCGGCCATCATGGCGTCGAAATCGACGCCGACATGCGGGGCGATGTCGGATTTGTTGACGACCAGCAGGTCGCTCTGCAGCACGCCGGGGCCGCGCTTGCGCGGGATGTCGTCGCCGCCCGCCACGTCGATCACGAACATCCACCAGTCCACCAGGTCGAGCGAGAATGTGGAGGCGAGGTTGTCGCCGCCGCTCTCGATCATGATCAGCTGCAACTGCGGGAACCGCGCCTCCAGGCGGTCGGCGGCGGCCATGTTCAGCGTTGGGTCTTCGCGGATCACCGTATGCGGGCAGGCGCCGGCCTGCACCGCCAGAATGCGCTCGGGCGGCAGTTGACCGCCGCGGCGCAGCCGCTCGGCATCCTCGTCGGTGACCAGATCGTTGGTGATCACCGCGACCTCGATGCCGATGCTCGCGAATTCCGCCAGCAACCGCTCGATCAGCGCGGTCTTGCCCGAGCCCACCGGCCCGCCGATACCGATCCGTGCCGCCGTCATCGCAGGAAGTACTTTCGATTGAGCGGCACCGTGGTCGCGGCCTCGCAAGTGAGCGGCTTGCCATCGGCGGCGACATCGAAGCTCTGCGGGTCGACGGTGATATGGGGCAGGGCGGCGTTGCGCAGCATGTCGGCCTTGCGGAGGCCGCGCACCGAGGTGATCGGCACGAAGGCCTTCTGCGGTTTCAGCTTCTCGAACGTGCCTGCCTCGATCGCCAGCTTGCTGACGAAGGTCACCCCCAATCGGTGCCTGGCGCTGCCCAACGCCCCCCACATCGGGCGGTGCACCATCGGCTGCGAGCCGACGAAGCTGCCATTGCCGTCACCCATCGAGGCCCAGACGATGGTGCCGCCCTTGATCACCAGGGCGGGCTTGGCCCCGAAAAACGCGAACGGCCAGATCACCAGATCGGCCATCTTGCCCGGCGCGACGGACCCCACGTGATCGTCGATCCCGGCCGCGATCGCGGGGTTGTTGCTGAGCTTGGCCTGATAGCGCAGGATGCGCTGGTTGTCGGCGCGGGCGGTGGTCTCTTCCGCCAGCCGGCCGACGCGATCCTTCATCACGCTGGCCAGTTGCCAGCACTTGGCGACATTCTCGGCCAGCCGGCCCATGCCCTGCGTGTCGGTGGCGAAGATCGAGATCGCTCCCATGTCGTGCAGCAGATCCTCAGCCGCCATCGACTGCGGCCGGATCCGCGCCTCGGCAAAGGCCACGTCCTCGATCAGATCGAAGCTCATCATATGGGCCAGCATGGTCATCGGCACCCCTTCCTCCAGCGCCGCGGGGGTGAAGGGGTTGGTGGGGTTGGTCGAGGAGGGCAGCACATTGGCGTGCCCGTTCACCGCCAGCAGATCGGGGGCATGGCCGCCGCCGGCGCCCTCGGTGTGGTACATGTGGATGGTGCGACCGGCGATGGCCGCCATCGTGTCTTCGTAGAAGCCGAATTCGTTGATGGTGTCGGTGTGCAGGTGCACCGAGAAATCGGCGAGATCGGCGGCGACCAGAGAACCGTGGAGCACCGCCGGCGAGGCACCGAAATCCTCGTGGATCTTGACCCCAAGCGCGCCGCCGGCAACGGATTCCGCCACCGCCTCGGGGTTGGAGTTGCCGCGGCCGAGAAAGCCGAAGTTCAGCGGGTATTCGTCGGCGGCGAGGATCAGCCGGCCCAGGGTCTCGGGGCCTGAACAGCTCACGTCGAAATTGGGCCCGGGCGACATGCCGATCATCGTCGTCGTGCCGCCCGCCAGTGCATGGTAGGCCTGCTGCGGCGACAGGAAATGCGCATGCGCCTCGACGGTGCCGGCGGTGACGAAGTGGTGATCGCCATGCACCACGGTGGTATTGGGGCCGGTCATCAGGGCCGGGTCCACCCCGTCCATGACATCGGGATTGCCGGCCTTGCCGATGCCGACGATGCGGCCGCGGCGGATGCCGATGTCGCCCTTGACGATGCCCAGGCTGGGCTCAAGGATCACCGCGTTCTGGATCACCATGTCGAGCGCGCCGTTGGCATCGGTGCCAGTGGTGCAGAACCCCTCGCCATCGCGCATCACCTTGCCGGCGCCGGTGGTCAACTCATCGCCGTAATGGGTGTAGTCATGCTCGATCTCGGCCAGCAGGGCGGTATCGCCGAGCCGCACCAGATCGCCGGTGGTGGGGCCGTAATGGGCGGCATATTGGGCACGGGACATCTTCATTTGAGATACCCTTTCGCCTCGGCTCGCGCCATCGCGGCGTCGGCGCCGCCTTCCACGGGGCCTTCGGTCAGCCCTGCAAAGCCGTGTATCCGCCGGGTGCCGCCGAAGGGGACCAGCACGACCCGTTTCGCTACCCCGGGATCGAAACGTTCGCCGCCGCCTGAGGGGCGGTCGAGCCGATGGCCGAAGGCGGCGCGGCGGTCGAATCTAAGCGCGCGGTTGACTTCGAAGAAATGTGCATGGCTGCGCACCTGGATGGTGCGGTCGCCAGTGTTCAGCACTTCGATCTCGATCGGCTTGCGGCCGGCATTCAGCTCGATCTCGCCCTCCATCGGGATCACCTCGCCGGGGGTGGGATCGTAGGTGCCAGGCGGGATCGGATCGAAGACGGTGACCAGCTTGGTGCCCTGATCCATCATCACCTCGACCGAGAAGGTCTTGAGCAGGCTGGCCACCCCCGGCTCCACCTGTTCCGCCGTCAGGAGCTGCCCCGCCAGGGCCACCAGATCCGGATGCTCCATCCCCTTGCGTGCGGCCAGCAGCACCTCATCTGCCAGATAGGCCACCGCCTCGGGATAGCTCAGACGCACCCCCGCGCCCAGATACCGCCGCGCCAGTTCGGCGGCGGAGAAGATGGTGAGACGTTCCAGTTCGGTTGGGGTCAGATGCATCGGCTCATCCTCGGGTCAGTTCACAAAAAGGCGGGTGTCCCGCAGCCGCATCTGCGCAATCTCGGTGAGCGGGCTGAAGCCGCAGGGGCGCGCATCGGGCGGCGGCGGCGCGGCAAGGCGCGCCAGCGGCGAAACCAGCCGCGCCATTATCGCCTGGACCTCCAGCGCGCCGGCCAGCCCCAGCCGCACGGCGACCGACAAGAGCCCGCGCAGGAACACTTGGGCAGAGAGCAGCAGCGCGGTTCCCAGGCGCAGCCCCGCGGCGCGATATAGCGCCCCGGTCACCACCGGGAAATGCCCTGCCATCCGGCCTGCGGCGACCCCCTCGCGCAGGGCCGCCGCCCCGGGAAGAGACAAACGCGTGGCGGCGGCGAGCGTGGCGGCGCCGGCCTCGTGCGAATGGATGCGCTGATGCTCCGACCACAGGTATTGGTCGATCAGCGCATCCCAGGCCTCCAGCGCAGCGACATCCTCCGCCCGCCAGCCCCCCGCCAGCGCGATCCGTTCGATCCGGTGCCAGCGCCCCTCCAGTTCGGCCTCGGCAAACAGCGGCAGGGAGGCCCGGGTCACCAGACCCTCGGCGAGCAGCGTCTCCAGCCCCCAGGAATAGCCGAAACTACCGGTCGGATAGGCGCTGTCGCCCATCTGCAGCGCCAGCAGAAGCTCTTCCGCAGGGGGCCGGGGCGGCGCGTCGCTCATGCCTCCGCCTCTTCCGCGCTCTCCTCCCTGATGTGGAAGCCGGCCAGCGTCTCAAGGTCCCTCAGCCGTTCGCGATAGCGCTCCTCGGGGCCGTCCAGCAGCACCGTCATGCTGCCCGGTCCGAAATCCACCTTCCAATGCAGGTTGCCACACCAATGCCCCAGCCGCAGCGCCGATTGGAGATCGTGCGGCACCAGCACCAGCCGCGCGCCGCTGTCGACCCGCAGCACCACTGCGAGATCGTCGGTCATATGAAGCACCGCGCCATCGACGAGCGTCGCGCTGCGCGGCAGGGCGATCAGGCAATCGCGCCGCTTGTCCGTCGTGGCCCGCAGCCGCTTGCGCGCCGCATCGGCCTGCGGGATGTCGATCCATTCCACCCGGCCGCGATGCTCCAGCGCATGCACGGCGTCATGCAGATCGTCATGGGCGGAGCCGAGGATGGTGCTGATCTCCAGCCGGGGAAGGTCGGTCGTCATGTCAAACTCCGTCGACATTGGTCCCCGCCCGGGGAGATTGGAAAACCGGGCGGGGTTTGATCGGGTTTAGAACGTCTTCCAATCGCCACTGGTTTCGAAGGCGTCGGCCGCCTGATAGAGCGTCGCCTCGTCCCAGAACTTGCCGACCAGTTGCAGGCCGACCGGCAGCCCGTCGACCATGCCGCAGGGCACCGAGATCGCCGGGTGGTGGGAGATGTCAAAGGGCGAGGTATTGGCCAACATCTCGAAACCGCGCTGCACGATCTCCTCGCGGCTCGCGTCGGGGCCGGGCAGCGGCGTGGCGGTCATCGGCAGGGTCGGCATCAGCAGGATGTCATAATCCGCAAGCGCGGTGTCATAGGCTTCGCGCAGCTTGGCCGTCATGTTCACCGCTTTGCCGTAGAACCGCTTGCCGTGATACTTGTCGGCATAGACCCCGAAGAGCATGCACAGTTTCAGCGTTTCCGACAGCTCGTCCGCGCGCTGGCGCCAGTTGGCATGGAAATCCATCAGGCTGGTGACATAGAGGTCGTTGCGGCTGACGCCGTAGCCGTCGCCCATCATCATGGTCTGGGTCAGCCCTTCCAGCCCGATCGGCGCCCAGAGCGCGCCGCCCAGCAGATGCATCGGGATCGAGATTTCCTCGACCGTCGCGCCCAGCTCTTCGAACTTCTTGGCCGCAGCGCGGACCTTGTCATCCACCTCGGGCATGGAGTTCGCGTGGCCGAAGCCCTCTTTCACCATGCCGATCTTCATGCCCTTGACGCCCTTGCCGAGCGCTTCGGTATAGGCGGCGGTCTTGCAGCCGATCTGACGGCTGTCATAGCCGTCCGGCCCGGCCAGAACTTCCATCAGCAGGGCGTTGTCGGCCACCGTCGCGGTGATCGGGCCGGCGTGGTCGACATAGACCTCGATCGGCATCACGCCGGTATAGGGAACCAGACCATGGGTGCCCTTCATCCCGACCGTGCCGCAGAAGGCCGAGGGAATGCGGATCGAGCCGCCCTGGTCGCCGCCGATGGCCATATCGACCTCGCCCGCCGCGACCAGCGCCGCCGAACCGGAGGAGGAGCCGCCTGCGGAGTAACCCATCTTATGCGGGTTGTGCACCGGGCCGGTGGCATTGGTGTGGCTGCCGCCCGAGAGGCAGAAGCATTCGCAGTGCGCCTTGCCCATGATGGTGGCGCCCGCGTCCAGCATGCGGGTGACGATGGTGGCGTCCACATCGGGAATATAGCCGTCCAGCGTGGAGGAGCCGTTCATCATCGGCACGCCCGCCAGCATGACGTTGTCCTTCAGGGCGATGCTTTTGCCCTTGAGCTTGCCGCTCTCGGCGCCGGCGACAGTGCTCTTGTAGTACCAGGCGTTCAGCGGGTTGTCCGCTTCCGCCGGCCGGGTGCCGACGGTGCGGGGATATTTGACCTCCGGCACCACATCGGGGGCTTTCTCGACCATGTTGTAGGCGTCGACATAGTCCCCCATCAGGCCCTGGAACGAGGTCAGATCGGCCTCGGTCAGGTTCATGCCGAGCTCTTCCGCAATCTCGGCGAGCTGCGCGGTGGTGGGCGTGGATACAGGCATTCTCATGCTCCTTCTAAAGATGCGCCAGGTCGGGCGCAGGGTGTTCTGGCACAGCGGGACCGGCCTCGCACCGCGAGGGGAACGGCCGGAGGGTCCGTGTGCCGGAATGTGAAACGGGGCGGGCGCGCGGCTTAGGCCGCGAAGCCCATGAATTCGCTGACCGCCTTGGAATCGGTGAGCTGCTCGCGCGGGATTTGCCGGTCGAGCACGCCGTTCGAGATCGCATAGACCCGATCCGACAGGCCGGTGATGAAGTCGAGGTTCTGTTCGACCAGCACGATGGTGATGTCCTGCTTCGCGGTCAGGGTTTTCAGGGTGTCCGAAATCTCGTCGATGATCGACGGCTGGATCCCTTCGGTCGGTTCATCGAGCAGCATCAGCTTGGGCCGCCGGCAGAGGCAACGCGCCAGCGCCAGGAGCTGCTGCTCGCCGCCCGAGAGCGCGCCGCCGGCGCGGTCCAGCAGCCGGGTCAGCCGCGGGAACAGCTCAAGGATCTCCTCGACGATCGGTTCGCTCGGCTCGCGGCTGGTGGCGATGCCGCTTTCCAGGTTCTCGCGCACGCTGAGAGTGGGGAAGATCATTCGCCCCTGCGGCACCAGACCCAGACCCTTGCGGGCGCGGGCGTTGACGGCGAGGCCCTTCAGGTTGTCGCCCTCGAAGGTGATCTCGCCGCCGGTGACCTTCACGAAGCCCATGATCGCGCGCAACAGCGTGGTCTTGCCCATGCCGTTGTGGCCGAGGATGCCGACGACCTCGCCGGGCTGGACGTTGAAATCGACCTGATGCAGCGCCGGCACCAGGCCATAGGCGGCTTTCAACCCTTTGACTTCAAGCAGCGACATCGGCCTGTTTCCCCAGATAGATTTCCTGAACGGCGCGGTCCGAGAGGATCTCGTCGATCATCGCTTCGCGGAAAATCGCGCCGCGGTTGAACACGGTGACGAACTTGGCGATGCGGCGGATGAAGGCCATGTCGTGTTCCACCACGATCACCGCCGCCGAACGCGCCGTCTCCAGCACCAGATCGGCCAGCCGGTCGCGCTCGTCGCCGGTCATGCCGGCGGCGGGTTCGTCCAGCAACACGAGCGGCGGCTCCTCCGCCAGCACCATGGCCAGCTCGACCAGCTGGCGCTGACCGTGGGCCAGAAGGCCGACCTCGCGCCGGGCCAGATGCGAGACGCCGCATTTCTCCATCATCTGCTCGGCCTTTTCCTTGGCCATCGGCTTCAGGTGCTTGCGCCGCGCCGCCATGCGGATGTTCTCGTAGACCGAGATGCCGTTGAACAGGTTCGGCACCTGCGTCTTGATGCCGACACCGAGGTTGACGATGTCGTGGGTGTTCCAGCCGGTGATGTCGGCGCCGCGGAGCTTGATGGTGCCCGAGGTCGGCGTGAGCTGGCCGGTGAGGCATTTGAAGAAGGTCGACTTGCCGGCCCCGTTCGGCCCCAGCAGACAGCGCAGCTCCCCCTCTTTCAGCGAGAAGTCGACATTGTCCACCGCGGTCACGCCGCCGAACTGCATCACCAGCTTTTCTGTCGTCAGGATATGGGCGTCAGACATCGGAGGTGGCCTTTCTGCTTGCAGCGCTGGCGTCCATCTTCTGTCGGCCGAGGTGCCACAGCCGCTCTGCCAGCAGGCGCAGCGACGGCAGCAGGCCGCGCGGCAACAGCAGGACCAGGCCCATCAGGATGGCGCCGAGGATGAAGTAGTTGTTGAGGATGTGCATGGTGCCCAGCTTCAGCGACAGCCATTGCAGCAGGATCACCGCCAGGATCGGGCCGGCCAGCGTACCGACGCCGCCCGCCATCACCCAGACCAGTGCCTTGGCCGACATCTCCATCGAGAAGGCGTTGGGGTCGATGAAGGTCTGATAGGTGGCCCACATCGCACCCGACATGCCGGCGATGCCGGAGCCGATGGCGAAGATGATCACCTTGTGGCGGCGGATGTCATAGCCCAGCAGCGAGGCGCGGGTCTCGTTCTCGCGGATGCCCACCGAGACGCGCCCGAAGTCCGAGGCGATGATCAGCCGCAGGCACAGATAGACGATGATCAGGATGCCCATGAAGGCCTGGAACATCTGCGCCGGGTCGAGCCAGGCCTTGGCATCGCCGGGCACGTTCAGGATCGGGATCGAGGGGATGCCGTTGAAGCCGCCGAGACGCGCCGCGCCGATCGAATACTCGGGGCCGGCGGTGTGGTTGATCAGCTTCCAGAAGATCAGCGTCACCACCATGGTCACCACGCCCAGATAGACGTCGGACAGGCGTCCGTAGAACATGAAATAGCCCAGGGCGGCGCCGAAGGCGGCAGGCAGCAGGAAGCTCAGCGCGAAGGGCACGGTGGTTTCGCCGATGTTGATCGAGGCGACCGCGAACGTATAGGCGCCGAGCCCGAAGAAGGCGGCCTGACCGAAGCTGAGAATGCCCCCAAAGCCCCAGATATAGGCCAGCGACAGCGCATAGACGGAAAGCACGACATATTGGGTGATCTGCATGATCTCGAACAGGCCCCAGACCATCGGGCCGATGAACATGACCGCCAGACCGATGCCCAGCATCACCCAGAAGCCGATATCCTTGGCGAGCGTTTTTTCCATGATTTCGGTTCCTCAGAGAGATTTCTTGAAAATGCGCCCGGTAATGCCCTGCGGCAGCACCCGCAGCAGCACCAGCGCCGTCAGCAGCAGTGCCGCGTCGCCGTAGACCGGCCCGGTGAGAAAGGTCATGCCCTGGCTGATGGTGCCCAGCAGGGTCGAGGCGGACAGCGTGCCGGCGATCATCGAGGCGCCGCCGGTGATGACGGTGATGAAGCTCTGGCCGACGAAGTTGACCCCCATGGAGGGCACCACGCCGGTCAGCGGCGCCAGCAGCCCGCCGGCCAGCCCGGTGACGGCCGAACCGATGCCGAAGGTCGCCATATAGACCCAAGAGGTGCGGATGCCGAGGGTTTCGGCCATGTCGGGGTTCTGCATCGTGGCTCGCGCGATCAGCCCGGCCTTGGTGAATTTCAGCACCGACCAGATCGCCAGCATCAGCACCGCGGCAAAGCCGATCAGCACGAAGTTGTAGAATGGCACCTGATAGGCGCCGATCGACACGCCGCCCAGCGGGGTGGACACGCCCTGTACCGTGTTGCCGAAGACCAGGGTGACACCGCCCACCATCAGCAGGCTCAGGCCCCAGGTGGCCAGCAGGCTGTCGAGGATGCGGCCGTAGAGAAAGCGGATGATGAACCGCTCCACCAGAATGCCGAAGATGCCGACGCAGAGCGGCGCCAGCACCAGCATGGCGATCCACAGGTTCACGCCGGCGTTATGCGACATGATGGTGATATAGCCGCCCAGCATGAGGAACTCCCCATGGGCGAAGTTGATGACGCGCATCATGCCGAAGATGATGGCCAGCCCGGAGGCCAGCAGCACCAGCCACGAGATGGCGCGCAGCATTTCGATGACGATGATCAGGACATAATCCATCCGTGGCCTCCGACGCTTGTGCAGGACGTGAGTAAAAAGGGGCAGGGCGTGCGGACCGCGAAGGGTCACGGCGCCCTGCCTCAGGGGGGGAGTGGGTCAGTTCAGGCTGATCTCGTGATGCACGTTGGCATCGGGGGTCTCTTCCAGGTTGCAGACCATCTGGGTGTCCTTCGGCTGCACCTGCGGGAAGGTCTCCTTGATGATGAATTCCTGATCCTGCAGTTCGGCCAGATAGACATCGCGGATCGCATGGTGGGTTTTCGGGTCGATCGAGACCTTGCCGGCGGGCATGTCGTAGCTCTTGCCGGATTCCATCACCTCGAGCAGCGCCTCCCGGTCGAGCGAGCCAGCGGTACGCACCGCGTCGGCCCAGACCATGATGCCTTCCCAGGTCACCTCGGACAGTTCCGACAGGATCGGGGTATCGTCCGGATAGGCTTCCTTGACCTTGGCCTTGAAGGCGGCGTTGGTCGGGTTGTCGATCGAGGTGTAGTAGCCGTAGCTGGTGAGGATGCCGTTGCCTTCCTCGGGCGTCAGGATGACCGCGTCGGTGCCGCCGGCGGCGAAGGTGGTCGAGGCGATCGGGATCTCCGCCTTCATGCCGGAGGCCGCCCACTGGCGGTAGAAGCCCAGGTGCGCGGTGCCGACCAGCGCCGACAGCACGAGGTCGGGCTTGGCGGCCTGGATCTTGGAGATGGTGGAGCCGAACTGGGTCACGTCGAGCGGGAAGAACTCGGTTTCCAAAACCTCGCCGCCATTCGCCTCGACATAGCGTTTTACCCAAGCCGCGGTGATATGGCCGTAGTTGTAGTCCGCCGCGATGGTGTAGACCTTCTTGCCCCAGAGGTTCATCGCATGCGGGATCAGCTGCTCGACGGTCTGTGCCGGCGTGGTGCCCAGGGTGATCTCGTTGCGGTCGCAGACACCGCCCTCGTAGAGGGTGTTGTAGAAGTAGAGCGTCTGGTAGCGGTGGAAGATCGGGCGGATGGTTTCCCGGCTGGCGGAAGTGATGCCGCCCTGAACGACCGCAACGCGGTCCTTCAGCGCCATCTGCGTGGCGTATTGCGAATAGAGCGACATGTTCGATTGCGGGTCGTAGATCACCGCCTCGACCTCTTTGCCCAGCAGGCCGCCGGTGGCGTTCACTTCGTCGATCGCCAGCTTGAGGACCTGGTTCATCGGAATGCCCGAGGCATCGAGCGGTCCGGACAGGTCATGCAGCCCGCCCACCTTGATGGTATCGGCTGCTGCGCGCAGGATCGACGGGGCGGATAGGGTGGCGGCTGTGGCGCCGCTAGCGAGGAGGAATCCGCGGCGATTCAGTTTGGTCATTTTTTTTACTCTCCTGTTGGTCGTTGCCTGACCACAGGCGAGCATCGATTCCGTTGAAAAGTTAATAGTAGAAAAGTTAAGTAATTGAGGTGCGGGAGGGTTTGCGTAATTTGTGGGCATATGGGTTGGCGGGAGACGCGAAAATGATCACCTCTGTGGCAGTTCCTGGGCGCAGTCGGTCTGATGCGTTCCCGATGGCAAGGCTTCGCCCGACGGCGTTGGCCCCCTCTGGGAGGGGGGTGCGGCTTGACCTACCGCGCCGAGAATTCGCATTTGTCTTTCGGATGTCGGGAAAGGGTGATGCCGCGCTGGCCGAGGATGCGAGGTTCTCGGAACTTCTCTGCCGTCGGCCTCTCGATGCGCAGCCCGGTTGTCATGGGCCGCAGCCTCGCGACCAGACTTCAACCTGAAGTGCGTCGGGGATCTCCGGACCTGCCGCCGTTTGCAGAGGTCTTCGGGGGTCTTGCAGGGGAGAGGGTCAAGCAACAGGCAAGGACCGGCAAACTGTTGGTTCCGGCCATTTCTGGCAGGCTTTCACGTCTTGATCTGAGTGGCCCCTCAGGGGGTCGGGGCGGCCAGGATGGTGTGACCGGGCAAATTGACAGGTCGGCTGTGGCAAACGTAAGGTTAACGCTAGGTCAATTGTCTCCAGGTCAACCTATGGAGGGCAGGGGATGTCCAATAGCCTTCTGATCCCGACGACGACGGATGTCACCGCGGCCAATGCTGACGCGGTCACCGGCGGGGACTATGATGTCATCCTTGTGCGGGAGGGGGTGCGGCTCACGGCGTCGGGCTCGTCCGGCAATGGGCTGGTCTTCGGGTCGTGGTCGATTGCCACGATCAAGGGGGACATCGCCGCCCGCAATGGTGACGGCATCGTATTTGGCGATTACAATGCTGTCACCGTCAGCCAGAGCGCAACTGTCTCCGGCTTCCTGGGCGCGATGGCGGTGTCAGGCGCCAACAACGCGATCGTCAATAATGGCGCGCTAGCATCCGTCTCCTATTCGATCACCCTGTCCGGGGCCAACAATAGTGTCGTGAACGCGGGCACGATCAGCGCAGGCGATGGCGGGATTTCCGGGCTGCTCGGCGGCAGCATCGCCAACAGCGGTGAGATCGCGACACGAGGCAGCGCGCTGTATTTCGCGGACGGCCGTGTCATCGTCGACAACTCCGGGCAGATCACCAGTTCCAGCGCCAATGCGATTTCCATCGCCGACTCCGGGGCCATCGCGGGTCAGTCCCTGGTCTCGAACACCGGAATGCTGAGCGGGGCGCAATACGGGCTCAATATAGATCGGGCGGCGGTGGCCCTGACCAACACCGGGACGATCCAGGGCGGCGTCGGTGGTGTCCACTATGTCGGTGCCAGCGCCAGCAGCGCCTTCGCCATCTCAATCGCGAACGCGGGGCTGATCTCCAGCGGCGGCGTCGGTATCGATCTTGCCTCCGCGGTTCCGGAGCATGGCCTTACCAATTCGGGAACGGTGACCGGCTATTCGTCGGGCGTCCATGCGCTTGGCAACCGGCTCGACCTGGAGAACAGCGGCACGATCGAGGGGCGTTCCGAACATGCGCTGCTGCTCGAAGGGCTCGACAACAGCATCGTCAACAGCGGCACGCTGCGCGCCCGCAGCGATGTGATCTCGGCGATGGGACCACTCGACCAGTTCGGCGCCCCGACGATGGCATCGACCGACATCAATGGCACCAAGATCCTCAATACCGGGAGGATCCAATCCGAACTGGGCAGCGGCATCGTGCTGCTCGGGCGGGAAAACCTGATCGTGAATCGCGGCGAGGTCATCGCCGATGACAGCGGCCTCTATCTTCTGGGAACGGGCACGATCAAGAACACCGGAACGGTGACCGCGGAAACTGCGGGTAACTGGGCGGTAATTCTGTCGAACACGGATGCCGGAGCCGGGTTCCCCTCCAAGGTGGTGAACGATGGTCTCATCGATTCCCCCTATGGCCGGGGGGTCCTGGCCGCCTCGGGCGAGGGCGCGCGCCTGATCAACCGGGGCACGATCCTGGCGGATCGCCAGGCTGCGCAGGTCGGTGGAGCCGATGCCCTGCTGGTGAACCATGGGGTGATCGAGAGCCAGACCTCTGCGGTGGTGCTGGCGGCGGATGCGCTGCTGGTCAACAGTGGTGACATTCTCGGGACCGTCCAGAGCCTGTGGCCCGGGAGCGTGCCGGGGGCGCTGGACATTCGGAACGCCGGCACGATCCTTGCGCCGGATCTGGCGCTCGACCTCCTCTACGACAGCGGTGCGGTGCGGATCGTCAACAAGGGGAGCATCGGTGTCACCGGTGGCACAACGGTCCTGAGGGTACAGGACGCCGTGGCGGCGACGCCGGTCTCGACCACAATCCTGAACGCGGGCGTGTTGACCGGGGCGGTGGCTCTCAGCGGCGGTGCGGATCTGTTCCAGGGCCGTACCGGCAGCCACGTCCAGGGCGACATCGACATGGCCGCGGGCGCGGATGTCCTGCGCAATGCCGGGGTGATCGCCGGCGATCTTCGCATGGGGGCGGGCGACGACCTCTATCGCGGGCGCTTTGAGGGGGTCGTCGAGGGGACGGTTTTTGGCGACGACGGCAACGACCTGCTGCGCGGCGGCGCCGGGGACGATACGCTGGATGGCGGAGCCGATGACGACACGCTGCATGGCGGCCGCGGCGAGGATATCCTGATCGGCGGCACCGGCGACGACACATATATCATCAACGACACCGACGACGTCATTGTCGAGGCCGCCGGCGAAGGTAGCGACACGGTGATGACCCGTCTCGCCAGCTTTGCCCTGACCGATCGCAATGTGGAGAACCTCACCGGCACCTCCAACGCCGGCCAGTCGCTGTCAGGCAACAGCCGCGACAACGCGATCACCGGCGCCGACGGCGACGATACGCTCTCCGGCAAGGCCGGGAACGACAGGCTGGACGGTGGCGCCGGCGCCGACATGATGAGCGGCGGCGCCGGTGACGATACCTATGTCGTCGACGATGCCGGCGACGGGGTGATCGAGAACGCGGGGGGCGGTACCGACACGGTGGAGACCGACCTGGCCTCCTACAGCCTCGGCACCCTCGCCAATATCGAGAATCTGACCGGCACCTCCGTCGCCGGTCAGGTGCTGGGCGGCAACACGCTGGACAATGTGATCACCGGCAGCACCGGCAACGACGCGCTCTACGGCGGGCTCGGTGACGATACGCTGAGGGGCAATGGCGGCAATGACACCATGAACGGCGGTGGCGGCAGCGATACCTTCATCTTCACCGCCGGCTTCGGCCACGACAGGATCAACGGGTTTCATGCCGGCGCGACCGGCGATGCCGATGTGATCGCGATCTCCAGCGGGCTGATCGCCGATTACGCCGATCTGCTGAGCCATACTGCGGATGTCGGCGCCAACACCGTGATCACGGTGGATGCCTCCAACACCATCACCCTGCTCGGGGTCCAGAAGGCCGATCTGGACAGCTCGGATTTCTGGTTTTCCTGATCCCGGCCGATGCGCAGCCGTCCCCTGAGTGAACCGGCTATGAGTGAAAACGACGGATCGAATGCGCCGCTGCGGGGCCGGCGGCGGAGGGGAAGTGGCCGGGTGATTTCCAGGCGGTTTCAGGCGGTCGGGCCGATATCGGGCGCGGTTCTGGGCGTACAAAGATGCAAGATGCCAAGCTGAGGATAGGCCGCGTCCAGCAAGGCAAGGTCCGTGTGCAGTTCTGACCGGAGCCAATCGGCCAGCGCCGCCGTCACACCACGACGCTCCGGCGGGGCATGGTTCAGCAGATAGCAATCCCTTGTGGTGACAGTGAGCGTCTCGTCGCAGGGACAGAGATGGCCTTCGCGCAGCCAGTGGGCGACAACGTTGAGCCAGCCCTCCGCCACCCCCTGTCCGATCATCGCCCCCTGAAGCACGATGGCGTAATCTGCGAAGTGGAGGCTGCGCTCTCCCCGCGCGGCACTGCCTTCGGGGTCGAGCAGGATGCGCGTGGCCTCGCCACGGGCGGCGCTGTCCCGCAAGGCGGGGATACAGACCGGGATATGCGCCTCTCGCATGATGAAAAGCGCGTCCCCCGGATCCCGCGTCAGATAGCGCATGGCCAGATCGACACCGTCGGACGGGCCGTCGACCGGGCCGGGGATCAGCTGGAACCTGAGATCGACATTGGGAAACGCCGCCCGCACCCGTTCGATCCGGGGCATCAGCCAATGGGCAGTGAAGGCGGTCGAGACCGAGAGGGTGAGCGCCACCTTGCCATCCCGGCGGCTGGCCAGTGCATCGAGCTCGGCACCGATGTTTTCAAAGGCACCGGTGACCACGTGGCAGAGCTGCTGCCCCTCTGCGGTCAGGTGCGCGCCCGCCTTGCCGCGCCGGAACAGCGCGATGCCCAGATGCGTTTCGAGCGCGGCGATGGTTCGGCTGACCGCCGGTTGCGTGACGTTGAGCTCATCTGCCGCATGGGAAAAGTTCTCGTGCCGGGCGGCTGCTTCGAACACGAAGAGCGCGTTGGCCGAGGGCAGCTTGCGGCGGAGTCCAGACATGCGCTGATGTTATGGAAGGCCCAAGGATTTGTCGATTGGAGAAACGCCGGGTCCGGGCGCAGGATCGGCATAAGCACGAACCTCTGATGGAGCCGGATATGGACCTCACCCGTTTCAAAGTTCTCACCTTCGACATCGTCGGCACCTGCGTGGATTTCGAGCGCGGCGTGCTCGATGGCATTCGCCGCTTCGGTGGTCCGAAGGCGGCCGGACTCGATGACGACAGCATCTTCGCGCCCTATGTCGAGGCGCGCGACCTTTACCATGGCCGCACCAGCGAAGCCTTCGGCGATGTCTATTTGCAGGTCGCCAAGGTGCTGGACCTGGACATGTCCGAAATGGCGGCCGCGGGGTTTCAGGCGGCGATCCTGAACCTGCCGGTATTTCCGGATTCGGTTGAGGCCCTGGCGCGGCTGCGGCGTTACTACCGGCTGGTGGCGATGACCAATGCCGACCGGGTGGCCTACAGCGCCTATGCCCACAGCTTGGGTCTGCCCTTCGACGATGCGATCACCTGCGACGAGGCGCGCTGCTCCAAGCCCGATCCGCGTTTCTTCGATTACAACCGGGGCCGTCAGTCCGCCTTCGGGTTCAAGCAGGAGGACATCCTGCATGTGGCGCAGAGCCAGCACCATGACATCGGCGTTGCGCACTCGCTGGGCTACAAAACCTGCTGGATCGAGCGGCGCCATGACCAGAACGGCTTTGGCGGCACGCCGACCCCGCCGGTTGTCACCACGCCCGATCTGCATCTGACCTCGCTGGCCGAGCTGGCCGACAGGGTCGAGGCGGCCTTCGCGAAATGACGGTGCTGCTGCCCCCGGAGGCGGAGTCGCTCTGGGCTGCCAGTGCGCCGGCGGCGCCGGATTTGCCCGCCCTCGCCGGTGATCTGAAAGTCGATACCGTTGTCGTGGGAGCCGGGTTCTGCGGGCTGCACGCCGCCTTGGCCCTGGCCGGCGCCGGGCAGAGCGTGGCCGTGCTCGATGCCGGCTCCCTGGGGCTGGGCGGCAGCGGCCGCAACGGTGGTGTGGTGTCGGCGAAGTTCCGGCGCTCCTATCGCGATATCGCCGCCAGCCATGGGCTCGACACCGCGCGGACCATGCACGAGATCGCGCAGGCCAGCGTGGTGCATCTCATCGCCACCTTGCAGCGCTTCGGGCTGGAGGCGGGGTTCGAACGGACCGGGGCGCTCAAATGCGCGCATACGGAGGCGGCTTTTGCCCATGCGCGGGAAGAGGCCGACTGGTTGCGGGCCACATTGGGCGAACGCGACCTGCGGGTTCTGGACCGGCAGGAGACGGAGGCCGAGACCGGCAGCCGCGACTTCTGCGGCGCGGTGCTGGCGGGACAGGGCGGGGTGATCCAGCCACTGCGCTACCTGCGCGCGCTGGCCGCCGCCGTGGCGCGCGAAGGTGTCGCGGTGCATCCGCGGACCCCGGTTCTCGACCTTTCCGAGCGCGGAGCTGAGGTGCAGCTGCGTGTGCCGGGCGGCACCGTCACCGCCGGGCGGGTGCTGCTGGCCACCAATGCCTATTCGTCCCTGACGCCGGCAACGGGGCGGGTGCGGCGGATGCTGGTGCCGTTCCGCAGCGCGATGATCGCGACCGAACCGCTTCCCGCCGATCTGGATGCGATCCTCTGCCCGAAGGGGCGCAGCTATACCGAGACCCGGCGCATGATGCGCTGGTTCCGCAAGGTCGACGGGCGGCTGCTGTTCGGTGGGCGCGGGGCGCTGGGGGCGGTCGACGCGCCGGCCGCCTTCACCCGGCTTGAGGCGGCAATGCGGCGGATTTTCCCGGCGCTCGAAGGTATTGCCATCGACAAGCGGTGGTCCGGCCATGTGGCGCTGACCTTCGATGCCTTGCCGCAGGCGGGCAAGCTGTCCGACCGGGTGTTCTATGCAGCGGGGTTCAACGGCACCGGTGTCGCCATGTCCGGCCTTGTCGGGCATCGCATGGGGCAGTTGATCGCCGGTGCTGATCCCGAACTCTCTCTCATCCTGCGGGCCCGTCCGCCGGAGGTGCCGTTCTTCGGCCTGCGCGCCGTCGGCGTGCGCGGTGTCACGGCCTGGTTCGAGATGTTGGATGCGCTTGGCCGTTAATCGATCTTTGCCAGTGCTTTGGCCAGAAGGGTCCGGGCGGCGTCACGGGTCTTGAACCCGGCATGTGCCGCGAGCACGAGGTTGGGGCAGTCGCGCAGCGGCGACTCCGCAGGCAGCGGTTCGGTCTCGAACACATCGAGCCCGGCCTGCGCGACATGCCCGGACCGCAGCGCCGCGATCAGCGCAGCCTCGTCGACCAGGGCGCCACGGGCGGTGTTGACGAAGATCGCCCCAGGCTTCATCGCTGCGAAGGCCTGGGCGTCGAGAAAGCCGCGGGTCTGCGGGGTGAGCGCCAGATGCAGGGAGATCATATCCGAACTGGCCAGCACCTCCTCCAGGGACCTTTGGCAGTCCCGCCAGTCTGCGGCAACCTCGGAGCGGTTCCAGATCGCGATTTCCATCCCCAGCGCGCGACCGATATGGGCCATCTCCGTGCCGATCCCGCCGAAGCCGATCAATCCCAGCCGGCGCCCCTGCAGCAGCAGCCCCTCGCGCGGCTCCCACAGGCCGGCGCGCAGCTCGCGGTCCATCTGGGTGACGCGCCGGGCGCAGTCGAGAAGCAGGGCCAGCGCCATTTCGGCAACTGAGCGATCACCGTATCCGGTGACATTTTCCACCGCGATCCCCAGTGTCGCCGCCGCCTCCATGTCGATGTAGGAACTTGCCCCGGTGCCGAGGAAGACGATCTTGCGCAGCGCCGGCAGGCGGGCCAGCAGATCGGCGCTCATCGTCGTGTGCCCGTTGAGGATGACCTCGGCCTCAGCCGCGAGGTCGACCACGCCATCGTCATCGGGATCGCCGATATGGACCGAGAGGCGCGGCTCTGGCGGCAGCTCGGCCAGCACATTAGCCATCATCTCAGAGGCATCGATGTATTTAATCCGCATGGCTGACCCTCCGTGCCGCGGCACCATAGTCTGCCTGTCCGAAATTTCTGCCGCCAAGGGAATATTCCAGCGTTTCCAGCAGGGTGCGGGTATAATCGTCGGAGGGATTGGTGAAGACCTCCTCGGTCGGGCCGAGTTCGAGCAGCTTGCCGTGATAGAGCACGGCGATGCGGTCGCACATGTAGCGGGCGACTTCGAGATCATGGGTGATGAAGATCATCGAGAGCTGCTTTTCACGCTGAATGTCGCGAAAGAGGTCGAGCACCCCGGCGCGCACCGAGACGTCGAGCTTGGACACCGCCTCATCCGCCACGATCAGCGTCGGGTCGAGCGCCACCGCGCGGGCGATGGCGACGCGCTGCAGCTGGCCGCCCGACAACTCGTGCGGGAAGCGTTCGCCGTGTTCTTCCGACAGCCGCACTCGTTCGAGAAGCGCTGCGCTGCGGGCGGCGATCTCGCGCTTGTCCCTGACCCCCGCGGCGCGTAGGGCCTCGGCCAGGGACTCCTTCATCAGCTTGCGCGGGTTGAACGAGCCGCCTGGGTCCTGGAACACCATCTGCAGATCCCGCCGCAGTGGACGCAGCGCGTGTTCGGAGGCCAGGGTGATGTCCTGGCCCTTGTACCGGATCGTCCCGCCGCTCGGCCGGTAGAGCCGCAGCAGCGCGCGCCCCAGCGTGGTCTTGCCCGAGCCGGATTCACCGACGAGGCCGATCACCTCGCCCTGGCGGATGTCCAGAGAGATGTCATCGAGCGCCCGGAAGGCGGGGCGCGGCCCGGACGGCGGAAAGACCAGCGACAGGTTCTTCACCTCGAAAAGCGGTGGCTTGTCCTTGCCCGGTTCCTGGCGCGGGCCGGAGGGCGTCGAGAGTTCGCGCGCGGTGGCGATCAGCAGCTTGGTGTAATCGTGCTGCGGATCGGCAAAGAGTTTCTGTGCCTCGGCGACCTCCAGCACCTCGCCATAGCGCATCACGGCGATGCGGTCGCAGAGCGAGGCGGCGACCGCCATGTCGTGGGTGACGAAGATCATCCCGGCGTTGAGCCGTTGCTGGATCTGTTTGAAGAGCGAGAGGATCTGATGCTCGACCACCTTGTCGAGGTTGGTTGTGGGCTCGTCCGCGACGATGAGATCGGGCTCCAGCGCCAGCACCAGCGCGATCAGCGCGCGTTGCAGCATCCCGCCCGACAGCTGATGCGGATAGAGATCGATCGATTCCTCGGCGCGCCGGATGCCGACTTCCTGCATCAGCGTGATCGCCCGGCTGCGGTAGTCGCCGGTGGTGTGCGATTTCATCCCGGCAACCTCGGCGCGTTTCATCACCTGGCGGAAGTGCCAGCCGATGCGCTTGGCCGGGTTGAACGATCCTACCGGGTCCTGAAAGATCATCGCCATGCGCACGCCGCGCAGGCTGCCGAAGGCGATTTCGTCGAGACCGGGCAAGTCGGAGCCGTCGAACAGCATCTCCTGCTGATCCACCTGGGCGCTTTCGGGCAGCAGCCGCAGCAGTGCCATGCCTGTCATCGTCTTGCCGGAGCCGGATTCGCCGATGATCCCGAGGATCTCGCCGCGTTCCAGTCTCAGGTCGACGCCGTGCAGCACCTCCTTGCGATAGGCGCCGCGTCCGAACCCGACGCGCAGGCCCTGAATCTCCAGTAACGGGACGCGCATGGCTCAGGTCCTCTCGCGCAGCTTGGGGTCGGTGAGGTCGCGCAGACCGTCGCCGAGCAGGTTGATGCCAAGCAGGGCCACCGAAATCGCCATGCCGCTCATGGTCAGCACCCAGGGCGCGCGGGAGAAATACTCCCGCCCGTCGGACATGATCCCGCCCAGCGACGGCGTCGGCGGCTGCACGCCGAGGCCGATGAAGCTGAGCCCGGCCTCGAGGATGATGGCGAAGGCGAACCCGACCGAGGCCTGAACCATGATCGGCGCCGAGATGTTCGGCAGGATCTCCGTCAGCATGATGGCGGCGGGGCGTCTTCCCATCAGTCGCGAGGCCTGAATGAAGGGCTCTTCGCGGATCAGAAGCGTGGTGTTGCGGGCGATCCGGGCGAAGATCGGCAGATAGACCAGGGCGATGGCGGCGATGATATTCGCTGAGGAAAATCCGAAGAGCACCATCAGCAGCATCGCCAGGATGAAGCTGGGGAAGGAGAACAGCAGGTCCATCACCCGCATCAGAACCCCGTCCGTCCAGCCCATGTGGTAGCCGGAGAGGATGCCGATCCACGACCCCAGAACCGCCGCGATGAGGATGGCGGTGAAGCTGATGAGCAAGGACACGCGGCCGCCCAGCAACACGCGCGACAGCACATCGCGCCCGAAGCTGTCGGTCCCGAAGGGATGGGCCGCGCTGGGGGGCGCGAGCATGGCCATGAAATCCATGTCTTCGGGGCCGTAGGGGATCAGCGCCGGGCCGATCAGCACGGCCAGGGCGACGATCACCACGATGAGCAGGCCGATCACACCGGTGCGGTGTTGCAGGAAGCGGCGGAAAGAAGTCATGCGGGTGCCTTCATTTCACGGTCTGTTTCGGATCGAGCAGGGCGCAGATCATATCGACGGCGACGTTAACCAGCAGAACGATGGCAAGGAACACAACGGTGCAGGCCTGCAGGACGTTGTAGTCGCGCGCGAAGGCGCCATCGACCATCAGCGACCCGATGCCGGGAATGCCGAAAATCCGCTCGACCACCACGACGCCGCCGAGGATGTAGCGGATCTGAAGGCCGACGACGGTCAGATAGGGGACCATGGCGTTGCGCAGCACGAAATGCACCAGGATGAAGGGTCTGCGCAGACCGAACGACTTCGCCGCGGTGACATAGGGCTTGGACAGCGTCTCGATCAGCACCGCCCGCAGGGTCCGGGCAAACACCGCGGCCATCGGCGCGGCGATGGCCAGCGCGGGCAGGAAGGTGGCGTGCAGGGCGCCGGTCAGGCTGGTCGAGGGGGCGACGTAGCCAAAGGCGGGGAACAGCCCGAGCCCCAGCGACAGGCCGAAGATCAGCACGTAACTCATCCAGAAGTCCGGCATCGAGACGCCGAAGACGGCGATCGAAGTGGCGATCGTATCGGTGGCCTTGCCGCGGTTGAGAGCGGCGAGCGTGCCCAGGACCAGCGACAACACAACGGCGAGAAACAGCGCAAAGAACCCGACGAAGACCGTCGCCGGCAGCTTCTGCAGTACCAGCGCCCCCACGGGCATGCCCCGGGCAACCGCCAGAGACTGGCCGAGGTCGCCCTGAAAGAACCCGAGCAGCCAGCGGACATATTGCACCATCAGCGGGGCATCGAGCCCGTATTCGGCGCGGAAGGCGGCAATCGCCTCAGGGGTGGCCTGTTCACCGAGGGCGGACAGCGCCGGATCCCCCGGCGCCGCCTGAATGGTGAAAAACACCGCCGCGGTGCCGGCCAGCAGCACCAGCGCGCCGCTCAGCAGACGCTTGAGAAGATAGAGCGCGACAGGCCCCCAGCGTTCGCTGAGGCCGGGGGCCTTCGCCTGCGTGCCGAGCAGTTCGGACATGCCGGGTCAGCTCAGCTTCATGCTGCGGAACTGGTCGGCGAAGTTGGAGTAGGGCTTCTGCACGAACCCCTCCAGATCGGCCCGCAACAGGTTGTGGATGTTGGAGCAGAAGCAGGGGATCAGCGCGACCTCATCCATGGCGATGGCCTCGGCCTTCTTGTAATACTCGGGGCGCTTGGCGGGATCGGTTTCGGCCAGACCCTGCGCCGCCAGCTGATCCACCTCGGGGTTGGAATAGCCCTGGAAGTTGCGCCAGCCGGTCGAGGTGAGGAGATCGCCGACATATTCGTCCGGGTCGACCATCCCCAGCCAGCCCCAGACGCCGGCCTCGAAATCGCCGGACTTCTGCCGCGCATAGGCGGTGTTGGCATCGGTGACCTCGACCTTGAACTTGGTGCCCAGTGTCTGGTTGACCTGCGCCACGAAGATCTCGGCGAAGCGTTTCCACCAGCCGCCGGACCAGGTGATCACGCCCACCTCGACCTCTTCGGGTTTGTACTTCGATTTCGCCATCTCGGCCTTGGCGGCGGCCGGGTCGAACTTCATGTAGGCGCGCGGTTCGGTCGAGTAATAGGCCGGCAGCTGCGGCGGGATCACCCCCTGCGCAGGCACCCCTTCGCCGAAGATCACCGCCTGCACCATCGCCTCGCGCTGGAATGCCATCGAGACGGCCCGGCGGAAGTGGATGTCGTCGAAGGGGGCTTTCTTGAGGTTGATCGAGATGAAGCGGGTATTCAGACCGGGCTGGCGCAGCACCTGGATCTTGGAGTCCTGCATCAGCATGGAGACATCGGCGGCGGGTGCGGTCGAGGTCATGTCGATCTGGCCCCCCTGCAGGGCGGTCACGCCCGAGGCCTCCTCGGCGATCAGTGGCACCTCGACGGTTTCGAATCCCGGCTTGCCCTCGAAATAGTCGGGGTGCGCGGAGAGCGTCAGCCCCTCGCCGGCGCGCCAGTCGCTGACCTTCCAGGCGCCGGTGCCCACCGGGGCACGGGAGAAGGCCTCGGCCCCCATCGCCTCGAAAGCGGCCTTGGAGATGATCTGGGTGCCGGTGCGGGCATTGGTCAGGAAGGTCAGCAGCGGCGCATAGGATCCTTCGGTGAGGATGCGCACGGTGAGCGGATCGACGACTTCGACCTTGCTCACCTTGCCCAGCTTGCCGGCGTTGGGCGAGGCGGTTTCCTTGTCCATCACCCGGTCGAAGGTGAACTTGACGTCCTCGGCAGTGAGCTCGCTGCCATCGTGGAATTTCACCCCGGACTTCAGCTTGAACTCGTAACCGCCGCCGTCGAGCGCGGTGACGGTCTCGGCCAGATCGGGAACGACGTTCATCTCATCGTCGAATTTCATCAGGCCGTTGAACACGCCCCAGATGACATAGAATTCGGGGATCAGCGAGGCCTTGGCCGGATCGAGCGAGTTGATGACGCTGTAGCCAGTGATTGCTGCGGTCATCGTCGTCGACTGGGCCAGCGCGGCGCGGGCCGAAAGCGAGAGCGAGCCGGCGAAGGGCAGGGCGGTGATGCCCTGCAAGACGCGACGGCGCGAGATCTGGTTGGTCATGTCGGTTTCCCTGTCGGTTGATGGCCCTTTGGGCCTTGTTGATCTGGTCTTGGCACCGGACAGGGGCCGCCCGGCGCGACGGGTCTCAGGAGAGACCGAGGTTCTGCCGCAGCGTTTCGCCCTCGTATTCGGTCCGGAACAATCCGCGGCGGCGCAGTTCGGGCAGGATGTAACGGCTCATGTCGTCCATCCCCTGCGGCAGCAGCGGTGGGCAGATGTTGAAGCCATCGGCGGCGCCGGTTTCGAACCAGTGCTGCAGATCGTCCACGACGGTTTCGGCCGTGCCGATGATGTAGCGGCCGGTGAAGCCCGCCGCTGTGCTCTCGTAGAGCTGGCGGATCGTCAGGTTCTCGGCCTTGGCCTTGGCCAGCAGGCCGCTGCCGATGGTGATCTTGTCTTCGAAGATATGCTCGGGCACCGGCCCGTCGAGATCGTAGCCGGAGAGGTCGCCGCAGAAGGTGTAGAGGATGTTGAGCCCGGCCAGCGGGTCGATCAGCGCCTGCAGCTCGTCGAAACGCGCCTGAGCCTCTTCCTGCGTCGCGCCGGTATAGATGGTGATGCCGGGCATGATCAGCGGCGCGTTGTCGATACGGTCGAATTCGGCCGCCCGCGCCTTGAGGTCGGCGTAGAAGCTGCGCGCCTCTTCGACGGTCTGCGACACGGTATAGACCACATCGGCATGTTGCGCGGCGATGTCACGGCCCTGGTTCGAGGCGCCGGCCTGCACGATCAGCGGGCGGCCCTGCGGCGTGCGGCAGGAGTTCAGCGGCCCGCGCACGTTGAAGAAGGCGCCGTGATGGTCGAGCACATGCATCTTCGCTGGATCGTAGAACTGGCCGCTGTCCTTGTCGTAAGTGAAGGCATCGGCGTCCCAGCTGTCCCACAGTCCCTTGGCCACCTGCACGAATTCCGCGGCGCGGGCATAGCGCTCCTCGCGGGGCAGGTTCTCGGTCTTGTTGAAGTTCAGCGCTTCCTGGTCGGACCAGGAGGTCACCACGTTCCAGCCGGCGCGGCCGCCGGAGATATGGTCGAGCGAGGCGTATTTCCGCGCGATATGGAAAGGCTCATTGTAGGTGGTCGACGCGGTGGCGACCAAGCCGATGTGATCCGTGGTCGCCGCGATGGCGGACAGCAGGGTCAGCGGCTCCAGTTCGGCGTTGCGCATGTCATGGCTGAGGGCGCCTTCGGGTTGATCGGTGCCGCGCACCGCCACGCCGTCGGCGAAGAAGATCATGTCCAGCTTTTCGGCTTCGGCAGCCCGGGCGATGTCGCGATAGCTGCGGAAATCGACGTTGCAGCCCGGCACGTAGTCAGGATGGCGCCATGCGGCGACATGGTAGCCGTGGTACCGCATCGAGAGCCCGAGACGCATCTTCTTCATGACGTGTTCCTTGATCTACTGAGCCCGGTCGACTCATCCTTTCAGTATCCTGAAAATGGCCTTGGGCATGATTTTCGTCCAATTCAAAAGAGCGCGTCGTCATCGGAATAGCAATAGGTTTCTGTTGGCTGCATATTTTTTCAGCGCGATCATACTCTTTATTATATAGGATTTGATTGGGTGTCTCGGGAGCGTATCCTGGCGCGGGAAAATGTCATGGCACGGAGCTCCTGGCGTTGACCTTCGTGAATTTAGGTATACTGAATTGGATTGTTACCGCAGGAGAGTCCTATGTCGGGAAAGCCCGTTGATCCCCCTTTCGATGCAGGTGTCCCCGCCGCGACCGACGGTCTCAGCCGTGGGGAAGCGGTTTACGAGGGGATGAAGTCGGGCATTCTCCACCACCGTTTCCGCATGGGCGATCCGCTGCGGGAAGAGGATGTCGCCAGCTGGTTCGGCGCCAGCCGCGCCCCGGCGCGCGATGCGCTGAAGCGGCTGGAGACCGAAGGGCTGGTCGAACGGATCGGGCGTAAATACGCGGTGCGGAACTACAGCTACGACGAGGTTCTGGTGACCTACCGGATGCGGGCGGCGCTTGAGCATATGTCGGTGGAGTTCGTGATCCGGCGTGCCGGCGATGCCGAGATCGCGGCGCTTGAGGCGGAACTGGAGGCGCAGAAGGCGGTGCTGGGACAGGCCAGCCGAGGAGAGTTCTCCGAGCTCGACGCCAGGTTTCACATGGCGCTTGCCCGGCTGTCGGGGAACGAGATGCTGCTGCGCGAGACCGAAACCGTTCTGAATCGCGCCCGGCTGATCCGCTCTAACGAGCTCGACAAGGACAACGGGCCGGCCGCCGCCTATGCCGATCACTGCCGGATTTATGCCGCCCTCATGCGCCGCGATGCCGATACCGCGAAGGCGGAGCTGAACTATCACTACGCCACCACCGTGCGCCTGCACCAGACGCAGCCGGTGGATGCGCTCGGAGCAAGATCATGACCTACCAGTCCGATTGCCTGGCGCGGTTCCCGTCCTACTGGATGGACACCGCCGAAGAGGAGGACTTGTCCTCACCGCTCGACGGCGACGCCACCTGCGATGTGGCGATCATCGGGGCGGGCTACACCGGCCTCGCCTGTGCCGTGGGGCTGGCCGAGCAGGGCATCGACGTCCGGGTGCTGGACGGCGGCTTTGTCGGCTGGGGCGGCTCGGGCCGGAATTCCGGGTCAGTGATCCGTGGTTTCAAATCCAGCCGCAGCGATCTCGTGCGCAGTTTCGGCACGGAACGCGGTGGCGCGATGGCGGCGTTCGGCGATCGCACCGCTGCCGCGGTCTACGGGATGATCGACCGCTTCGGCATCGCCTGCGACCTGCGGCGGACCGGCTGGCTGCTGCCGGCGCATAATGCCGCCGGTCTGCGCCGCACCGAGGAACGATACCGGAGCTGGACAGCGGACGGCACCGAGGGGCTGGAACTTCTGGATCAGGCGCAGGTCGCCGGCATGCTCGGGTCAGAAGCCTATGTCGGGGGGATGATCGACCGGGAATGCGGCGCCCTGCATCCGCTGTCCTATGCCCGTGGCCTGGCTCGGGGCGCAATCAGCCTGGGCGCGAAGGTGCATGGCGGCTCCAGGGTCCTGTCGGTGGCCCGCAAAGACGGCCATTGGGAGCTGCGGGGCGCGACCGGCACGGTGCGCGCCGATCGCGTGCTGATCGCCGCCAATGCCTATGTCGACGGGCTGGAGCGGCGGGTGGAGAGGTCGATTGCCACGATCCACACCCATATGATCGCCACCGACCCGCTGCCCGCGGAGCTGGCCGCGACCATTCTGCCCGGCCGGCAGACGGCCTCTGACAGTCGCCGGATCCTCTATTACTGGCATCTCGAGCGGGACAATCGCCTTCTGTTCGGCACGCGGGGATTGTTGAACGGGCCGCGCTCGGACCGGGATTTCGACCATGTCCGCAAGGGGCTGCTCAGCATCTATCCGCAGCTTGCCGGGATCGGGATCAGCCACCGATGGGCCGGCCGCGTGGGCATGACCAAGGATTTCCTGCCACATATCGACCAGCCGGAACCCGGTCTCTGGGCCGCCTATGGCTATTGCGGGCGCGGTGTGGCGATGGCGACGAGCTATGGCATGCTGCTCGCCCGGGCGATGGTGTCGAACGCTGGGTTGAGCGATATCGACATGCCCCGTGGTCCGGCGCCGCAGCTGCCGGGCCGCGCCCTGAAATCCCTGGGCATTGTCGCGGCGACGCAGTTCTACCGCCTGCTCGATCTCGTCGACTGACGGGCTTGCTCACGGGGAAGTTCTGGCAGGCGACGCCGGCCAACAGGCCCCGGCGGCGGACCGGTCACGGGGGCGCCACGGCCGGTTAAAGCCGTGCCCGGGAACTGCCCGGGTCGTAGAGACTGTCCGGGACAACCCGGGCGTTACGCAGCTCTCCGTGGATCGCGACCTGGAGCGCGGTGCCTTCGACGGCAAGGGCCGGCGGCACCAGCGCCATCGCGATGTCGTGTCCGAAATGATAGGAATAGCCGCCCGATGTGACCCGGCCGATCAGCCTGCCGTCGTGATAGACGCCTTCATCTGCCAGAACCGAGGTTTCGCAGGCGGGCAGTGTCAGGGTGACGAGCGCACGGTCGAGGCCGGCATCCCGCTGGGCCTGCAGCGCCTCGCGGCCCGGGAAGGCGCCCTTGTCGAGCTTGACGAAGCGCTGAAGGCCCGCTTCGAGCGGCGAGATGTCCTGCGAAAGCTCGCGATGGATCGCGCGATAGGATTTCTCCAGGCGCATCGAATCCAGGGCCTTGAGGCCGACGGGCACCAGCCCGTGCGGGCCGCCGGCCTTCAGGATCGTATCGACCAGATGCCGGTTGTAGGCAATCGGATGGTGCAGCTCCCATCCGAGCTCGCCGGTGTAGCTGACCCGGATCAGGTGGACATCGCGCGCATAGCCGACTTCGCCGATCTGGGCCGACAGCCAGGGAAAGGCCTCGTTCGACAGGTCGTTGTCGGTCAGCGGCTGGAGAATGTCCCGGGACTTCGGCCCGGCGATGGCGATCACCCCCAGTTGCTCCGACTGGTTTTCGAGGGTGACGCTGCCATCCTCGGGCAGCAGGCGGGACAGCTGGTCGGCGTTGTAGACCTCGCCGCTGGGTGTGCTGACAAGATAGAAGTCATCCTCGCTATATCGCACCACGGTGTATTCCGCGTCGATGCCGCCGCGTGCGTTGCAGACGACGGAAAGGCTCAGGCGGCCGATCCGGGGCAGGGCGTTGGCGATGATCCCGTCGAGCCAGGCGGCGGCTCCCGGCCCGCGAACCCTGAACTTGGTCATCGGGGACATTTCGATCAGCCCGGCGTTTGTCCTGGTCGCCCGGACCTCGGCCGCGACGTATTTCATATGCGCGGTCTTCCGGAAGCTGAATTCCGGGATCGCCAGCTCCGGCGTGGGGGCGTACCAGCTGGGGACCTCATATCCATCCAGCACGGTCCAGACCGCGCCCTGGGCCGTCAGCAGGTCATAGGAGCCGACGGTCTTGAGCGGCCGGCCGGCGGGCCGGTCCTCGCCCGGGACATGGGCATGCATATGGCGCCCCCAGGTCTCGCGCACCTTGTCGACGGTCCAGCGCTTGCTGATGTAGTTCCCGAACCGGCGCGGATCGAGCGCCGACATGTCGATGCCCGGATCGCCGTTCAGGATCCAACGGCTCAGCCGGGCGCCCATGGTGCCGCCCCAGAGAATGCCTCCGGGCACGCCTTCGGCCAGCCACAATCCATCATGTCCCGGCGCCGGGCCGCACAGCGGCAGCTCGTCGGGGGTCATCTGGAACGGCCCGCGCGTGTTCGATCTGATCCCGACCTCGCCAAGCGCGGGAACCCTCTCGATGGCGCGCTCCCACTGACCTTCGACGGCCTCGAAATCCTCCGGCAGCAGATCGGCGCCGAAGTCCCGGGGCACCCCATCGATGGCAAAGAGCTTCAGATCCTCTTCGAATTCGTAGGGGCCGAACTGGAAGGCGCCGACATCCTCGCGCAGATAGGCGCCATAGTCCTCGTCCCGCAGGATGGGAAGCTCGGCCAGCCCGGCCGCCTTGCGCTCTTTCAGGGCCGGAACGACCTCGGTGGTCCAGTACTGGTGGACGATGGGGATGCAGGGCAGGTCCAGCCCGACCCGTTTGGCGTTTTCGCGGGCATAGTTGCCGGTGGCGAAGACCAGGTGTTCGCAAGTGATCTCCCCCTGCGAGGTGACCACCTTCCAGCCCCCGTCGGGGAGCTTCTCATAGGATCGCGCCTCGGTGTTCTGATAGATGCGCGCGCCCTGTTGGCGTGCCAGTTTCGCCATCCCCTGGGTGATATCGGCCGGGTTGATATAGCCATCCTCCGGGTGGAGGATCCCGCCCAAGATGGTCTTGCTGGGTGACAGGAACGGGTGCTGTTTCTGCACCTACTCGGGGGTGAGCAGCCGGGCGGGAACGCCTGCCGCCTCGGCGATGCCGAAATAGCTCTGGAATTCGTCCCAGCGTTTTTGCGTGTTGGCGACCCGCAACTGCCCGACCTTGCGCAACCCGCAGGAGGTGCCCAGCCGTCTTTCGACCTCTCCGTAGATGCGGATCGTCTCCATCGTCATCTGGCTGATGACGTGGGAGCGGACGAAGGTCACCAGAAGCCCGGCCGCGTGCCAGGTCGACCCGGCGGTCAGTTGGCTGCGTTCGATCAGCACCGCGTCCGAACAGCCGTTCTCTGTCAGGCCGAAAAGAATGGCGGCGCCGACACAGCCGCCACCGACGACGACGACCTTGGCATGTGATTGCATGAGACTTCCCCGTGAGAGCTTTGGGCGAAAATTATCCGGCACGGCGGCAGTTGTGATCTTCAAAAAAAGTCGCGGCGCCGATAACCTGAGGTTATGCACCCGCTAAGACGTAAGCTGCCCTCGCTGAATTGCCTCTACGCCATCGACGCCGTGGCGCGGCACGGGAGCTTTACCGCCGCGGCCCGGGAACTGGGTCTTTCGCAGCCTGCGGTGAGCAAGGCGATAAAGTCGGCGGAAGCGCATATGGGGTTCGATCTGTTCGAACGGCGGACCGGCGGTCTGGACGTCACCGACAAAGGCCGCGCGGTCTGCGAGGAGGTGGCGGCGGTGCTGGCCCGGTTGCTTGCCGTGACGGCGCACGATGGCGCTCAGACGGCGCAGAAGACCATTTCCGTCAGCTTTTCGCCGAGTTTCGTATCCATGTGGTTGCTGCCGCGCCTGCCGGAGTTCCAATCCCTCCATCCGGGGATTTCCTTCCGGATTTCCGAGAACACCGGGCGACCGAAGGCGGCGGACATGAGCTTCGATTTCTCGACCCGGCTCGGGGACGGAGACTGGAGCGACGTGACCGCCTGGACCTTCGCCCCGGAGATCCTCCATGCGGTCGCCGCTCCGGATTATGTCGCGGCGCATCCCGGGGTGATGGCGCTGGAGACCTTGCCGGAGGCAACGCTGCTGCACGCGGTGGAAGCGCAGCGCGAGCGGATGAACTGGTCGGCCTGGTTCCGGGCCGCGGGACTGCGCGATTTGCAGCTGGAAGAGGGCATGGTGTTCTCGGACTATCATGCGGCGGTCCAGGCAGCCCTGCTGGGTCAGGGGGTCGCGCTGGGATGGGAGCATCTTGTCCAGGCCTATGTCGAGGCGCGGAAATTGCAGTTCGTGGCCGGAACCTCGGTCACCACTGGCCGGAATTTCTATCTCGTGACCCCGGCGCGGCGACAGCTGGCGCCACATCATCACCTGTTTCGCGATTGGGCGATCGGCAAGGCCCGCAGCGAGTTCGCGCGTGCGCATCCGCCCCACCGGGTCTGAGGCCGGGGCTCAGCCATCGCGACGGCCGCTTCCGCAGCCGCGCGTGTCCCGATCCGGACCGTTGCGCTGAACCGGACAACGGGCAACGCCCGGTCTTACCGCCAGGAGCGGGCCGGCATGTCGCTTTCTCCCACCTTTCCGGAGGCGAGGGTCCTGAACGCCGATGCCAGGCTGTCCAGATGGGGCGGTCTGAACATGCTGCCGTGAAATCCGGGCAGGCGATGAACGGTTGCGGGGGTCGTCAGACACCCCCGCCACAGCGGCCGGAATGCGCGTTCGAACGGGCGCCCCCCGCTGCTGAACAACATGTCGAGCGGGCCGGGAAAGGGTGCGATCCGGTGCAGGCTGGCGGCCCGGATCTGGAGATCCAGCGCCGGGTCGGCGGTCATCGCGCTCAGTTGCCGGCTGTTCAGGGAGAGGCGTTTCAGCCCGAGCAGGGAGACGCTGAGTTTGAAGCCCTGCCAAAGGCGCAGCATGACGCGCTGGCCGCCGGGGTGCAGCGTGTCGATCAGCGCCAGCCGGTTCGCCGGGGTCCCGCGCTGTGCCAGCAGGCGCGCAGCTTCCAGGGCGACGATGCCGCCGATCGAAAAGCCCGCCAGGATGACGGTGTCGGCGCGGGTCGCCTGAACCGCATCGGCGTAAAGCTCGGCGAGATCCGCAATGCCGGGGGAGGGCGCGCCCGCCGGGGCGTCCGGCGGTTGCAGCATCGACACGGTCATCTCCGGCAGGGCGTCGGCCAGCGCCAGGAAACGCATCGCGTCGCCGTAGCCCGACGCGGCAATGTGCACCGAGACGGCGCCGCTGCCCTGGCTGAGGATGGTCTGAACCGGCGTGGCGCCGATGGTCCGGGCCAGCGCGCCGGTGAACGGCCGAAACCCCGGGTTCGACAGCAAAGTGGCAAAGGGGACCTCCCGCCCCAGTGAGGTGCTCACTGCCGAGAGCATTTCGACCGCGCCGAAGGAATCCCCGCCGAGGGCGAAGAAATCGTCCTCCACCCCGACCGGGCATTTCAGAACGTCGCTCCAGATGCGCCGAACCTCTTGTTCGAGCTGCGTGGTGGCAGGCACCGCCTGCGCGTCGCGAGCGGGACGGGGGCTCTGCTGCGCCGGGGTCAGGGCGGCGAAATCGATCTTTCCCACGGCCGTGCGCGGCATCGTTTCCAGGAACGTGAAACCCGATGGCCACATGTAATCGGGCAAAGCCGCGCGCAGCTCTGCCGACAGCGCCTCGGGGTCGATCGTCCTGCCCTCTTGCGGCGCGACGAAGGCATGGAGCCGCGCGTCATCTGTCCCGGTGACAAGTTTCACCGCCGCGCTGGCGACCTCAGGACAGGCGGCGATTGCAGCTTCGATATCCTCGGGCTCGATCAGATAGCCGCGAAGCTTGATCTGCCGGTCCGAGCGGCCGGCGAAATGGAGAACCCCGCTGTCGTCCATCCACCCCAGATCGCCGGTGCGGTAGAGGCTGGCGTCGGCATCCCCCCGATACCTGGGCGCCAGCGGATCGGGCCGGAACTTTTGCCGCGTCCGCACCGGATCGCCAAGATACCCGCTCGCCAGCGTGCGGCCGCCGATGCAGATTTCTCCGGTCTCGAAGGGCGGCAGCGGGGTTTTCCCCTCCGCCATCACCATCACGGTGGTGTGTCGCAGCGGTCGGCCGACGGGAATGGGGGCGACGCCGTCCGGGACTGTCTGCCAGGTCGTCGCGAAGATGGTCGCCTCCGTCGGCCCATAGGCGTTCTGCACATTCGGACCCAGGCGATCCACCAACCGCCGCATCAACTGCTGCGTCAGGACTTCGCCGCCGGAGGTGCAGAGCTTCAGCGACAGGGACAGCCGCCGTCGCTCCAGTTCGTCAACCAGCCTGTCGAGGAGCGTGGGGGTCGAAATCAGCACCGTGACGCCCAACCGCGCGATATCGTCCAGCATCCTCGTCGGTGACAGGCGGCCGGGCGGGCTGAGGGCGACGGTTCCGCCCGTCGTCAGCGGCAGGAACAGATCGGCCAGCGCCGGATCGAAGGTGAGGCGCAGGGATTGATAGGTGGTGTCCTCCGGGCCGATGGTCCATTTGCGCGCGATCTCGGCGATCCGGGCGGCCAGCGCGCGGTGAGAGACCATCACCGCCTTGGGTGTTCCGGTCGATCCGGAGGTGGTGAGGACATAGGCGATGTCCTCTGGTCCGGGGGGCGCCGCTATGCCGGGGGCGGCGCGCCCGATCTCTTCCAGCGAAAGGGTCGGAGCCATCCGCCGCAGCCGGGAGGCCTGCGCCGCCTCGGCCAGGATCAGGGCCGGGCGGGTCATCTCCAGCACGGTGGCGAGCCTGCCGTCAGGCTGGTCGATGTCGAGCGGCAGGAAGGCCGCCCGCGCCATCATGCAGCCGAGGACCGCGGCGATGAAGTCCGGCGACCGGTCGCAGGCCAGCCCGATGATCCGGGGGGTGTCCACCGCTGGTTGGCTGCCGAGGGCGGTGGCAATGGCGCAGGCGCGCGCCTGCAGATCGGCGTAGGTGACCTCCCCTTGCTGCTGGCGGATCGCCACCGCCTGCGGCCTGTCGCGCACGGCCTGCAGGACCTGATCCAGAACGGTATGGTCGATGGCGGGATGACGGGCCGGGGCGTATTGCGCCGCGACGGTGGTCTGCCATTCCTGAGCCGTCATCAGGGGGATTTCGCTGAGCGGGCGCTCGGCACCGCTCAGGGCATCGGCGATCTCCAGCAACCGTTGCGAGATCCGGGCGGCGCCACTTCGCCCGGCGATCCCGGGATAGAACTCGGCCACGAAGGCGATATCCTCGGTGGCATCGAATTCGCAGACGGTCAGGCCGACGGGGAACCGTGAGATGCCGGTGAAATGCTGGCGGGAGTGCCGCATGGGGGAGGCGCCGAAGGACAATTCGTAATTCTGGCGCATGAAGGAGAGCACGATGTCGAAGGCGCTGATGCGTCGCTGGCGTGCCAGGTCGAGCCGTTTGTAAAGCGTATCGAGCGGATATCTCTGGTGCCGCGAGGCGTGCCGCAGGGTGCGCGCGATCTCCGCGATCAGATCGGCCGTGGTGGCCCCGTCCCGGACCTCCACGATCAGGGGCACGACCTGCGCGAACATGCCGGCTGCGGCCCGCTGAGCCCGTCCGCTCCGGTTCAGCACCGGGACGCCGATCGCCAGCCGCTTGCGGCCGAGCGTGCAGGCATAATAGAGCGCCACGGCGGCAAGGACGACATGAAAGGCGCTGCCCTTCTGCGCGCGGCCGGCGTTTTCCCAGGTCGCGTATCGGGCGCGGGCGACCCGAGTCGTCTCGGCATCGACGGTGCGCGGTTCCCGGGGGCCGATGTCGAACAGGGCCGGGGGTACCTCGGGCAGCTGATCCTGCCAGAAGGCGGCGTCCTTTCGGCAGGCGTCCGACGCCTCGTAGTCCCGGGTTTCTCCGACATGGCGCTGCCAGGTGCCGGGGTCCACAGGCAGGGCTGCGCGCCCCTCGCTCAACGCGTTGTAATGCTCGGCCCAGCGTTGCATGACCACCGCACTGCCATAGCCATCCATGATCGCGTGATGGAAATGCAGGTGCAGCCAGTAGCGGGCCTTGCCGGCCTTGACGAGCGCCACGTACCAAGGCGGCGTCACCCCGTCGAGCGGCAGCGGCTTGGCGAAATCCGCCCTGATATAGGCGTGCGCCGCCGCGTCCGGATCCGGGGCGTCGCTGACATCATGACGCAGAATCACCGGCATGAAGCGGGGGAGCAGATGCTGGGTGCCGTCCCCGGCGATGACCAGCCGCAGGGCGTCGGATTCATCGGTCAACCGCTGCAGTGCGGTGCGGAAATATCCCAGGTCGATGTCGCCGTCGATCAGGGCGCTGCCACCGACATTGTAGAGCGGGCTGTCGGGAAAGCCGCGCTGATCCTTGACGATGATCCTCTGGGCCGGGGTCAGTGGCAGCCGCCGCGGCGGGGCGTCCTCCGCCTGTCCGGGGCTAAGGCCCAGAGCGGTGTTCGCGGCGTCATTCATCGGCCAGGGCCTTCAGCGCGTACCGGTAGCCGATGTCGGCCAGTTCGGTGGCGCGATGATAGGATATCATCGAGAAGTCGTAGACCGGCGGTTCCAGCCAGATATCGGCCAACGGGCGGACCCGCTCCCGCGCCGCCACCCCGCCGACGGATCCGGCGCGGCGCAGTATCTCGGTGATGCGCGGTGTGCGCTTGTGGTCCGGCATGCCGTGGGCGGACAGCGCGCCGCGTGTGGTGAGGCGCGTCAGCTCCGGCGCCACCATCAGCTCATCGCTCTTGTCGACGGCCACGCCGATCACCGTTCCCTCGCCGACAAGGCCGCGCATCACGTCGGTCGGAACGTTGTTGAGCACCGCCCCGTCGATCAGCAATTCGCCGTCGTGCGGAACCGGAGGCAGCAGTCCGGCCGGGGAATTGCTGGCGCGCACCGCCCGCCACAGAGGCCCCCGATCCAGCGTCACCACGCGCGCCTTGCTGATAGAGCAGGCCACCGCGAAGAACGGCCGCCAGAGCTCTTCGATGCGGGTGTCGCCAAAGAGCTCGGTCAGGCCGCGTTCCATGCCGTGGCCCGAGAGGAGAGAGACCGCCGGAAACGCCGGGCGCTCGCCTTTGGTGAAGAGCCTGCGGGTGGCGGAAATCAGGTCGTCGCAGGGCGTGCCGAAGGCGTATTGCGCGGCGATGAGCGCGCCCATGCTGTTGCCGCCTATGATATCGACCGGCATCGTGAGCTCTTCCATCGCGCGCAGCACACCGATATGGGCGAGCCCCCGCGCGGCACCGCCGCCGAGGACGAGGCCGACGGCGCGCCCGCCGATGAAACGCGCAACCCGCTCGAAATCGGCGCGGTTGCCGTTCCTGACCGAATATGTGCGGATTTCCCCGGGCGGGGGGCCGCCGTGCTGCAGGACCGGGGCCGGGGTCTGCGCCTTGGCTGGGTTCAGCCTGACGATGCAGTGATCCGGGAACGTCGAGGGATCGCCGAGCAGCAGATCGGATTTGAACGCCTCGGGGTCTGCGATGGGTTCCGCCCCCGCCAGAAAGACCAGCCTGTCGGCCTGACGGGCGGCGAGCCGGGTCCAGTCGGAGCGGCAGTCGTCTGCGAGGAGGAGGATGGTGTCCACTTCCCGTTCCAGGCGCGACAGCCGGGCGAGCACCGCGTGGTGGTCCTGGTTGCCGTAGCGGAAGTCCGAGGCGCGGATCAGCTCGCAGCGGCCGAAGGTGCGGAACCCGTCCCTAAGTGCCTGGGCGCTGTGCTCGCTCTGATCGGTCGGGCCGCCGGGGACCAGAACGATGGTGGTGGCGACGACCTGTGCCGGGGCCCGGCGGGTGCCTTCCAGATTGTCATAGATGGCATGGGCGAACACCCGCGTCAGCTCGATCGGATGGGCGATCAGAAGCCGTTCGAAATCCTCCCGCGTCAGCCGCGCCAGCAGCCCGTCGCGGATGGCGCTGACATCGGCGGTTCGCGCGATGTTGACCAGCAGGCCGATTTCGCCCACGACGCCGCCGGGGCGGATCTCGGCCAGTTTGTGGATCGTGCCATCTGCGTCCCGACGGGTCACCGTCAGGCGGCCGGTGACCACGACATAGAGCGCATCGGCCGCATCGCCGGCGGTCAGAACCGGGGCGCCGCCCTCGACGTGATGGAGCGTCATCGCCGTCTGCAGCGCCAGATCGAGCGGTCGGGACAGGCCGGCCAGGATGCGGCCCCGGGTCACCGCCGCGCGCAACGCCCGACGCTCCGACATCGCCGGTTCGAAGCCGGGCAGGTCCAGCCCGTCTGCCACCGCTTCGACGATCAGCGCCGAGAAGGCCGCCGGATCGAGGCACAGCGCCCGGATGGCGCCACCGGCGGTCCAATGGGCGTTCTGCCGCGGCGGCTGGGGGGCGGGGATCAGGGCCGGGCCGTCCAGATGCTGCGCTCCGCAGGTCGCACGGCCGGACAGGAGCACGATCGTGCCCCGGGTGAGAGGCAGCACCTCTCCCGCCTCGGCGGACAGACTTCGGGCCGTTTGCAGGACCCCGGTTGCACGCTCCTCGCTCAGGGCGAAGGCGGCGAGGAATTGCGCCCGGTCCTGGGGCGTCATGGTGGTCAAGGACGTCATTGAGCTTCCTGGGGGCTCCCCATTTGCTCGGCTTTCCGCGCGCCGCCCCGGTGCCGGAGCACGGATCTGGCCAGCGTGGCATAGAGAAAGGCGCAGATCGCCGCGTCATGCAGCGCAATCGTGATGATGTCGTAGACTCTTTGCGGATAGAACGACCAGCGCGGCTCGATGGGCAGTCCGGGCCTGCGTTCCGTGCGCCGCTTCCGCCGCCAGATGCCGGCCTGCAGCGGATGCAGATGATGCCGCAGCACCGCCGACCGGAAGCCCAGCAGGCTGAGGATAAGCCCGTTGCGGGGCAGGCCGTATTTCACCCCGTTGTCGACGACCCGGGCCATGTTGGCGCAGGAATACCAGTCCTCCCAGAGCTCCCGGTACAGGGTCTCCCACTCTTCCTTCGTCATGTTCTCGTGATCGAAGAGGACATGTTCGGAATCGTAATCGTTCAGCTCGTCGGAGAAGGGCTTGCCGGCTTCGACCATGCGTTGATGATCCACGGAGCCGGGCAGCGGCGTGAGAAAGAAGAACTCCATCAGATCGACGGGCAGGTTTTCGCGGACGTAGGTCATCTGCGCCTTGATGCTCTCCACCGTGTCGCCGGGAAAGCCGGTGATCATGGTGCTGTAGATGATGATGCCGGCGCGCTTCCAGGCCATCACCATGTCGGGCATCAGGTTGATCTTGTTCTGCCCCTTGGCCGCGGCCTTCAGCGTGGCCTGATCGACGGATTCTATGCCGATGAAGACGCGCTTGCAGCCGGCCCGCTTCACCGCCTCGATAAACCCGGGCAGCCGATAGGCCAGCGTGTCGACCTGGATCATCAGCTCCCAGTCGACCCCCTCGCGCCTCGCGACGGTTTCGAAGACATCGCAGACCTCGCGCCAGTTCTTGATCCTGGCGAAATTGTCGTCGACGATGAAGACCTCGCGGCGTCCGCTTCGCGCCACCTCGGTCAGATAGGTCTCGATCGCCTCGGCAGAGCGGACCCGCATGGTATTGCCATGCACGTTGATGATCGAACAGAAGCTGCATTTGAACGGGCAGCCACGGCTGATGTCCGCCCCCACCACCCGCGTCATCGCCGAGCCCGACAATGGCCCGCCGATCAGCGCATTGGGTGCCTGTCTCAGGTCCACCTCGGCGTCGAGCATGTCGTAGAGCGGTTTCACCGTGCCGTTGAGCGCATCCTGCAGCAGCTGGTCTATCCCGGTCTCCAGTTCGCCGGCGTAAAGGCTCATCCCGTCGTTCTGCGCCTCCTCCAGCCGTCCACCCTTCCAGCCGGGCGTCATCCGCAGGGTGCCGCTGACATGAAAGCCGCCGATCACCGTCGGAATGCCGAGCGCCACCAGCCGGCGCCCCAGATCGCAGGCGCGGAGGAACTGGTTGGTCTGAACCCCGATCATCATCACCAGGGCGCGATCGTAGCGTTTGAGCTGCCTCGCAATGGCCTCTGGCGATGCCCGTCCCTGGGTTTCGTCGAGGGCGGAGACCGCGGTGGTCACCTCGCCGCCCAGGCAGCCGCGGTTCAGCGCGTCCTGAACGATGCCGGCCACCGCCGACAGGCTGTGCGCTGGCATGAAGACGCGCTTCCACTCGACCACATAGCCGTCGTCGTCATAGCGGGAGGGTTTCAGCAGCAGGATCCCGAGGGACCGGCCGGGGCCGGTCTGCCGGGGGTCTGTTTCGGGGATGGGGTCGGCCTGGGCGATCGGCATCAGCTTGCTCCTCCGCGCGCGGTTGTCGAGACGAGGTATTCGCCCTCATGCAGGCGCCGGTTCAGCGGTTGGCCGTGATAGGCCTTCGCCAGCAGCGCGTCATTGGCGATGCGGTCCATCGAATAGGTCTGGCGTTCGACGAAGGCCTGCATATCGCCCGGCCGCAGCGTCCAGGTGATGGGTTCGCTTTTGACCTTGAGATAGGCTCGCAGGATGGTGCTGGTATTGTCCTCCGGGCTGCCGAGCGGTGCGACGGCGGTGAAGACGAACCCTGTCCCGGGCCCGGTCAGGGAGCGGATCGAGCTGAAAAGCTCTTCCACCGTCGCTTCGCCCAGATACATCATCACGCCTTCGCAGACGAAGACCGTCGGCCGTTCGGCGGAAAAGGCGGGCGACTCGGTCAGCACCTCGCGGAGCGGCCGCGCCGCGAGATCCTGCGCCAGCAGATGCAGGTTCGGCGGCGTTTCCCCCAGGGCGGCCCGTTTGACTTCGCTGGTGGCGGGGTGGTCGATCTCGATGAAGGTGACATCGGGGTGGCCGGTCGCGAGCCTGAGCGCCAGCGCATCGAACCCCGCGCCGAGGATGATGACCTGGCGGGCGCCTCTGGTCAGCGCGGCGCGGACCTCGTCTTCGATGAACCGCTTGCGCAGCACGTAATGCGCGGTGAACCCGGGCAGCAGAAGGCGTTCGACAAGGCTGGTGAGTTTGACGAACACCGGGCTGTCGAGCTGGGCCAGCCGTCTACGTCCCTCGGCCGAGCCACGCAGAATGCGCTCGCAGGCCTCGACATGGTCGGGGGCGACCAGATGACCGAGTTCCGGGTCATTGGCGACCTTCAGAATGCCTTGGACAACGGTGAACGCGGTCGAGCTCGCTTTGTCGTGTTTCAATGCCCTCTCCCTGTCGGGCCTGGTGTATTTTCTACCAAGGCTGCCCGACTCCTTACGTTACGACAAGTCCGTTGACACGGCGTGGTTTGGCAGCGGGCTGCAGACACCGGCGCGGATCGGAGTTCAAACCAGCCCCTGTCACAGAAATCTGCCCTAATTGGGGCAGTGGGCGCGATAATCTCTCAACTTGGTGGGAAACGTCCCTTTGTCTTCCCTCTCCCCGAGGCGGGCAGATGCGCGGCGTCAGATGCCGGTCGGTGCTAGCGGCTCAGCTCTGGGGCGCCATCAGGTATTTCGTGGCGAGCGAGAACAGCTCCGCCTGAGAGGCGATACCCAGCTTTGCATAGGCGTGGTGGCGGTGCACCTTGACGGTCCCCTCCGCCAGTCCGAGATAGGCGGCGATCGATGGCGTCGAATGGCCCTGAAGGATCAGTTCCACAACCTCGGCCTCGCGCGGCGACAGGTGCTCCGCCGCGAAGAGGTGCAGACGATCCTCGACCGCGCTGTCCGCCTCTGTTTCATCGTGATCGCTACCCCAGTGCCGGATCACGGCGGCGGAGATCAGCGGGGCGGCGGCGTTCAGCCGGTTCCGGTCCGTGGGGGAGAAGCGAGGATCGCGCAGCGCGCGGGCAAGCGACACCGAAATCCAGGCGTCCGGCCCATCGGGGATCAACAGGCACATCTCATCCGAGATGCGCAGCTTGCGAAAGAAGGTCCGGTAGTATTCGGAGCGCAGAAAACCCGCCGGGGCGACATCGCTCAGCCGATAGGCGCCGGGCGGGCACCGGTCGCGCACCGCGGCGATATAGATCGGATCGAGGATATAGGGGCCGGCGGCATAGAACTGCACGGTGATCGCCGCCAGCACGTCATTGAGATCGTGATAGAGGGAGCCGGGCGGTCCGACGCTCTGATAGCGCGTCACCACCAGAGAGGAGAAGGCGCAGCTCAGGCCCAGCGCGCTGCGAAGGGCCGTGGGGAAGGCCGGGGTGCCGACCGTGCGCAACAGGCTACCGGCGGCCTCTGCCCAGAGAAGAGGCAGCGCGGCGTCTGTCGGTGGCTCCGGTTCTTGTTCGGGATCGGAGGCGGTGCGGCCCATCTATATCCTTGGGTATATATCCATAGCGGAATTTACCTGAACTCCGCTGCCGATCAATCTGTTTGGGACGAGATGAACGGACAAGCAGATGACTGAAATATCGAACCTCTATGTTCCCGGCGATCAAGCCTTCCTGCGGCAAAGCGACCGGGGCGTCCATCATGAGGCCAGCTTTGCCGGCGCCCTGAGCTTCATGCGCCGCCGGTACACCCGCGACCTGACCGGAGTGGATGTGGCGATCATGGGGGTGCCTTTCGACCTTGCGGTTTCGGATCGCTCCGGGACCCGGATGGGGCCGCGCGCGATCCGGGGGGCCTCTGCCCATATGGCGTGGCAACGGCCCTGGCCCTGGGTGATCGATCCCTATGAGGCGCTGTCCATCGTCGATTACGGCGATTGCAGCTTCGACAGCGGCCGCCCCGAGGGCGTCCCGGACGAGATCACGGCCGCCGCCGCCGAGGTCGTGCAGACCGGAACCGCGCTGATGTCCTTCGGCGGGGATCATTTCGTGACCTACCCGTTGCTCAAGGCGCATGTCGCCCGACATGGACCGTTGTCGCTGATCCATTTCGACGCCCATACCGACACCTGGGCGGACGAGCCTGGGCGGATCGATCACGGCACCATGCTGTGGCACGCCGCCCGCGAGGGGCTGGTTGATCCGTCGCACTCGGTCCAGGTCGGGATCCGCACGCATAACGACGACACGCTGGGGTTCAACATCATCGACGCGGTCGAGGTGCATCGGACCGGTCCTGCCGCCGTGGCGGAGAAAATCCGCCAGATCGTCGGCGCGCGAAAGGCGTATCTGACCTTCGATATCGATGTGCTGGATCCTTCCGCCGCACCCGGCACCGGGACGCCGGTGATCGGCGGGTTGTCGACCTTTCAGGCGCAGGAGATTCTGCGTTCGATCTCCGGCGTCAACCTCGTCGGCATGGACTTGGTCGAAGTCGCGCCGGCCTACGACCAGTCCGAAATTACCGCGCTTGCCGCCGCCGCCATCACCAATGACATCCTGTGCCTCTATGCCGCGGCCCATGCGGCGCGGGACGGGGCCTAACCAGACCGGAGATTCATATGACAAATACCCTGCCATCGTTTGCGTTCGTTGTGGCGAGCCTCGCGGCCTTGCCGGCCAGCGCGGGGGAGCTGAAGATCTACAACTGGGCCGATTACTTCGGTCCCAGCACGGTTGCGGATTTCACGGCGGCCACCGGTATTGACGTGAAACTCGATTACTTCGAGTCCAACGATGTGCTGGAAACCAGACTGCTTGCCGGGCAGTCCGGATACGATCTCGTGTTTCCGGCCGCCTCAAACGCCGAACGAGAGTTCCGTGCCGGCGCGCTGCTGCCCATCGACGTGGCGAAGCTGACGAACTACGGCAACCTCGATCCCGATATCCTGGCGGCGATCGACGCGCTGCCCGGCGGGCGGGAGCTCGGGGTGCCCTATACCTGGGGCACGGTCGGGATCGCCTACAATGCCGCGATGGTCGAGGACCGGCTGGGCACGGCGGAGATCACCAGCTGGGATGTTCTGTTCCGGCCCGAGAGTGCGGCCAGGCTGGCCGATTGCGGGATCGCGGTGCTGGATTCCCCGCTGGAGATGATCGCCGTCGCGCTGAACTATCTCGGGAACGATCCCTATTCCGGCGATGCCGACGATATCGCCGCCGCCGGAGAGCTGCTCCACGGGCTGACCCCCTCGGTGCGGTATTTCTCGAATATCGCGTCGATGAGCGATCTGGCCTCCGGCAATATCTGTGCCGCGATCCTCTACTCCGGGGATGCCGGGCTGGCGCAGCTGACCGCCGCCGAGGCCGATAACGGGGTGGATATCCTCTATTCGATCCCGAGCGAAGGCACCGTGATGTGGGTCGATCTCATGGCGATCCCGTCGGATGCCGAGAACGTCGCGGCCGCCTACGCCTTCATCGATTACATGTTGCAGCCCGAGGTCGTTGCCGATGTGACGAACACGATCTGGTACGCCAATGCGAATGCGGCGTCCGTGGCGCATGTGCTGCCCGAAATCCTCGCCGATCCGGGCATCTACCCCGAGGCGGAAACCAAATCGCGGCTGTTCCCCGACATGAGCCTCCCGGCCCAGACCACGCGGCTGCGCAACCGCGCCTGGACCCGGGCGAAATCCGGCCTCTGACCCGGCACAGGTGGGCAGGCGCGGTTTGGCAGGTCGGACCGATCCTTTTGTGGAGCCGTCTTATGGACCCGCGGGTGCCGAGAGGCCGCGCTGGCCGGGGCTGGCAGAAGCCGGGTCCGCCCAAATGAAAACCGGGCCGCCCCGAGGGCGACCCGGTGAAACTGAAACTCTGAGTGGGTCAGGCGAACTGACCGAGTGTGCGGTCGACGATCGGCAGGCGCAGGGCGAAGGCGCCACGGCCGAGGATCCCGACGGTCACTTGCACCACGGCCCAGAACACCGGGAATTCCCAGCCGCCACCGGCGCTGGCGAAGGCCCAGCCGTTGCCGGAGTGGGCCCAGGAGGCGCCGAGCAGTACACCGACCAGCGGCAGGGAGATCGGCCGCACGGCCAGGCCGAGGAGGAGCGCGATACCACCGCCGAGTTCGGCGAGGATGGTCAGGTAGGCGACGAAGCCGGGCAGGCCGAGGCTCTCGAAGAAGGCGACGGTGCCGGGGATGGTGAAGATGAACACTTTCATCAGGCCATGGGCGATGAAGAGAATGCCGCTTGCGATGCGCAGAATGAAGGCGGCGTAGTCAGACGAGCTGTAGTCGGTCATTGTCTTGTCTCCTTGTAGGATGCGTACGAGCCGCGAATGAGGAGAAGGTAAAGCTTGTCATTTGAGAACAAAATTGCCAATGTATTCTATTACTATCTACAAAATGTTCTGAATTGGGGCCTGTCTTGGACGTTGTCGATCAGCTCAGGGCCTTTGTCGCCACGGCGCAGACAGGGTCTTTCACCGCGGCCGCCGAATATCTCAGGATCTCGAACCGCCTGACTTCCAAATATGTGGCGGAGCTGGAGCAGCGGCTCGGGGTGCAGCTGTTTCAGCGCACCACGCGCAAGGTCGGCCTCACCCCCGCCGGAGAGGATCTGATGACCCGGGCGCCGGCGCTTCTGGATGACCTGGACCATCTGCTGGCCGATGTCTCCCAGGGCTCTCGCGGGCTTACCGGCCTGATCCGGATCTCCGCCCCGGTCACCTTTGGCGAGCTTTACCTGGCCGACATGCTCGGCCGTTTCTCCACGCTGCATCCGGGGCTGACCGTCGATCTGCGGCTGGAGGATCGCTACATCGATCTGGCGACGGACGGGATCGACATCGTTTTTCGCATCGGGGAGACCGACAGGCTGTCGCTGAAGCTGCGCAAGCTGGGCGAGCTGCAGTCCTTTCTGGTCGCAAGCCCGGACTATCTGGCGCAACACGGCACGCCGCAGACGCCGGAGGAATTGGTGCAGCACACCTGCATCATCGACACCAACCGACGCAACCCCAGCCGCTGGGAGCTGCGCAGCGAGGACAGGCAGGTCTCCGTCAAGATCGAGGGGCGGTTCTATGTCAATTCGGCGCGGGCCGCCTGTGCCCTGGCTGTCAGCGGCATGGGCATCGCCTTTTCGCCACGGTTCTCGGTCAAGGACGAACTTGCCGCCGGCCGTCTGGTGCGCCTGCCGATGCCCTTCGCCGGCGTCAAGGTCCCGATCAGCGCCGCCTATCTCGAAAGCCAGATGATGTCGCACAAGACCAGGGCCGTCATCGACTTCGCTGTCGCCGATATCGTGACCGCAGATATTCTCTGAACGGCGCCGCCCTGCCGGAGCCGGCACGGCCTAGCGGTAGGTGCGCTCCTCCATCGGTGTTGCCTCGATCGTGGACAACAGCCGCCGCAGCAGGAGCTCCTCCGCGCGGTTCTTCACTGCCTTCGGGTTCCACACCACATGCACATCGATGGCGGGCAGGTTGTCCAGCGGCGGCACCTGCCACAGCTGGCCGTCGGCGACGTCGCGGGCGGCGACATGAACCGGCAGCGGGCCGACCCCGAGACCGGCGACGATCATCCGGCGTACCTCTTCCAGATGGCTTGAGAGGCCGGTGATCCGCTGACCCAGCTCCGCCTCCGCCCGCATCATCGTCACCGGTTTGAGAACGTCATGCAGCCGGTCGGTCTCAAAACTGACAGAGCTGTGACCGGCGAGATCGGCGCGGGTCAGATCGGTGCGGCCGAACAACGGATGGCTGGGGCCACAGAACAGACCGAAGAATTCGCGATAGAGCCGCGCGTAGGACAGCGACGGCTGGCGTTCCCTGACCAGGCAGACCGCGAAGGAGGCACGTTTGGAGGCGACCTCGGCAATCGCATCGGCGCTCGACAAGACCTCGATCGCCAGGGTGGCGCGGGGATGGTCGACGTGGAATTCGGACAGGACACGGTCAAAAATCGGGCAGACGACATGAGAGGCCACGGTCACCCGCACATGACCCTGCACGTAGTCGGTCATATCCCGCAGCAGGGTCGACAGCCGCAGGACCGATCCGTTGATCTCCAGCGCTTCGCGATAGAGAAGCTGGCCCGCATCGGTCAGCGCATATTGCCCAGGCGAGCGGTCTATCAGCTTCCGGCCGACACGATCTTCAAGCCTTTTCAATGCGGTAGAAACAGATGGCTGCTTCAGGCTCAGGCGATCTGCGGCCTCGGTGATCGAATGGCTTTCAGCCAGAACGACAAACGTGCGCAGCAGATTCCAGTCCAGCGTGCGCGCCATGCGCTCCGGCTCATACTGCGGATCTTCGGGCGGAATGCGAGTCGTCATAGTTTGTGTCAATATTCATGATTTTCATTATCTATTTGATCTATGATCCGGGCTCTTCGCAAGGTCCTATCGACCCTCAACGCAATAAGGCGCCCGATGTCCGTAGAAGCCCGCGAAAAACGCCAGCCCTGGATCCTGCTCAGCCCGGCGCTGACAGCTGTCATTCTGCTGCTCTTCGTGCCGCTGCTGTTCATCGTCGTCTACAGCTTCTGGCTGCGCACCGCGACCGGCGCCGATGTGGCGGGCTTTCACCTCGACAACTGGCAGGAGGCGCTGACCGACCGATTCTATCGCGATATCCTGCTCGGCACCCTCAGGATCGCGGCGATCACCACGTTGGTCTGCGCGCTGATGGGCTATCCGGCGGCCTATTTCATCGCCCGCTCCGGCGGCAACAAGGCGATCCTGCTGCTGCTGCTGATGCTGCCGTTCTGGATCAGCTATATCATCCGCACGATGAGCTGGATCAACATCCTCGGGGTGTCCGGAGCGCTGAACAGTTTCCTGCTCTGGACCGGGGTGATCTCCGAACCGGTGCAGATGCTCTATAACCAGACCACGGTGATCCTCGGGCTGGTGCATTTCCTGCTGCCCTTCATGGTGCTGAACGTCTTTGTCAGTCTCGACGGTATCGATACCAATCTGGAAGACGCGGCCAATTCTCTCGGCGCGACGCGGTGGCAATCCTTCGTGCAGGTGACGCTGCCGCTGTCGCTGCCCGGGCTGGCCGCCGGCGGGCTGCTGTGTTTCGTGCTGGCGGCGGGGACCTATATCACGCCGCTGGTGCTGGGCGGGCCGCGCGATGCGATGTTCGCCAATCTGGTGTTCGAGGCGATCATCACCCAGCTGAACTGGCCGCTCGGCTCGGCGCTCAGCCTGATGCTGCTGGCGGTGCTGGGCCTGCTGGTGGCGATCTACAACCGATATCTGGGTATGGCCCAGCTGATGAAGGGGCTGGGCTGATGGAGCGCGTCGGAATGGGCTGGCAACTGATCCGGGGCTGGGCCGTGCTGGTCTATCTCTTCATGTTCCTGCCGGTGGCGGTGGTGGTGCTGCTCAGCTTCAACGCCTCTGAGTTCGGCAGCTTCCCGATGTCGGGCTTTTCCTTCCGCTGGTTCGTCGAGCTGGCGCAGAACGACGCCATTCTGCGCGCCTTCCGCACCTCTATCGGTCTGGGGCTGATGACGGCGGTGATCTCGACCACGCTGGGGGTTCTGGCCAGCCTGGCGCTGGTGCGCTACCGGGTGCCCGGCGCCAACGCGATCTCGACGCTGTTGATCGCGCCGATCCTGGTGCCTGAGGTGGTGCTGGCGGTGGCGCTGCTGCTGTTTCTGAACTTTCTCGGCATCAACAAGAGCTTCGGGCTCCTGCTCTTCGGTCATGTCATCTTCACCTTGCCCTTCGTCATCCTGGTGGTGCAGGCGCGGCTGGTGTCGATCCGTCGCGATGTCGAGGAGGCGGCGATGAGCCTTGGCGCCAGCCCGATCCAGACCTTCTTTCAGGTCACCCTGCCGCTGATGCTTCCGGCGGTGTTGGCCGGTGGGCTCTTCGCCTTCACCATCAGTTTCGACGACATCACCGGTACCCTGTTCTGGAAGCCCGGCGGGGTGGAGACGGTGCCGACCCAGATCTTCGCCATGCTGCGCAATTCCATCAGTCCCGAGATCAACGCGCTCGGCACCGTGATGATCGTCATGACCGTGGGGCTGCCGCTGCTCGGCGCGGCGATCGCCCGGCGCATTTCCCGAAAGAGCGGCGCCTAGAACCGCCCAGACACATATGAACATCCGACAAGGAGAGAACGAATGACGCGAAAAATCGACAATACCACCCGCTACGAACGGCTGCGCGACCGCTACATGAACGGCGATCTCGACCGGCGCAGCTTTCTGGGGCTGATCGGTGCCGCCGGGCTGGCCTATGGCGTCCAGACCCCCTTCGCCCGCGAGGCGATGGCCGCGACGCAGCAGGTCCGCTTCGATGGCTGGGGCGGCGTGGTGTCCGAGGCCTTCCGCAAGCACGCCTTCGATCCCTATACTGCCAAGACCGGCATCAAGGTGGTCGACGGCACCTTCGGTGGCGGCGACGAATACCTCAGCCGCGTCAAGGCCAGCCAGCCTGGCGAATACAACATCGCCCATCTCTCCGGCGTGTTCGACTATGCCCGCTACGCCAATCTCGGCTTCGCCTCGGAGCTGAACGAGGCGAATATCCCCAACCTCGAATTTGTCATCCCCAAGCTGATCGACGTCTATCGCCCGATCACCGGCGGCAAGATCTCCTGCGTGCCCTATGACTACGGCACCACCGGCATCGCCTATAACCGCAAGCATATCTCGGACGAAGAGGCCAAGCAGAAGGGCGCCAAGCTGCTCATCGACGCCGCCTACAAGGGCAAGATCGCTGGCTGGAGCGACTGGCGCACCCGCATCTGGTACGGCGCGCTGCAGACCGGTCAAGACCCGAACGCCGCCACGGATATGGACGCGGTCTGGGAGGCGGTCCGCACCCACCGCGATCTGTCGCTGAAGTACTGGACCTCGGGCGCCGAGCTGATGAGCCTGCTGGCGGAAGAGGAAATCTATGCGACCGAGGCCTGGTCGGGCCGCATCTACACGCTGCAGGAACAGGGCCACGACATCGGCTATATCGATCCGCCGAACGGCTTCGGCTGGCAGGAATGCCTCTTCGTGCTGAAGGGCTCGCCGATGGAGGCCTGCGAGGAGCTGCTGAATTTCATGCTGGCGCCGGAAACCTCGATCGCGGTGGCCGAGGGGCAGAATTATCCTCCCGCGCTCGACCCCTCCAAGGTCGATCTGCGCCAGAAGATCCCGACCCTGCCGGCCTTCGATCCGAGCGGGACGCTGTCGGGGCTGACCTTTGCCGACCCGGGCTATTGGAACAGCCACGAAGCCGAGTGGTCGAAGACCTTCGGCCGGGTTCAGAAAGGCTATTGAGCCGGTCGCGCCCCGGGCCTGTCCCGGGGCCGCCAGGACAGCGAGAGCGCCCGGAGACGATCCGGGGCAAGGGGCCGCAAGGCCCGACCAAGGACACGCCATGAGTTCCGTAACACTCAAGAACATCGTCAAGCGCTTCGGCAATTTCACCGCGGTGCACCAGGCCAACCTGGAGATTCCCGAGGGCGCCTTTGTCACCCTGCTGGGGCCTTCGGGCTGCGGCAAGACGACAAACCTGCGGATGATCGCCGGGCTGCTGGACCCGACCGAGGGGGAGATCCTGATCGGCGGCAAGCGGGTCAACGACATCCCGATCCACAAACGCAACCTGGGGATCGTCTTTCAGAACTATGCGCTGTTTCCGCACAAGACGGTGGCGGAGAATGTCGCCTTCGGACTGAAATACCGCGATGTGCCGAAATCCGAGATCGCCGGCCGGGTGCAGGCGGCGCTGGAGCTGGTGCAGCTGCCCCAGGTCGGCGATCGCTATCCCAAGGCGCTGTCGGGCGGTCAGCAGCAGCGGATCGCACTGGCCCGGGCCATCGTGATCGAACCCGATGTGCTGCTGCTGGACGAGCCGCTCTCGGCGCTGGACGCCAACCTGCGCGAGGACATGCGGGTGGAGCTGAAGCGGATCCAGGACAAGATCGGGGTGACCACGGTTTTCGTCACCCACGACCAGTCCGAGGCGCTGGCGATGTCCGACAAGATCGTGGTGATGAGCGCCGGTCGGATCGAACAGGTCGGCACGCCGGAGGAGGTGTATAACACGCCCGCGTCCGAGTTCGTGGCGAATTTCCTCGGCGCCTCCAACATCATCGAGGCGCGCTCCGCCACCGGGGAGGCCGGCGGCGTTACCTTCGACACGCCGGCCTTCGGCAGGGTGACGGTGCCCGCGGCGCGGGCGGCGGGCGTCGCCGGCGGCCCGGCCAAGCTGGTCCTGCGGGCGGAGAAGCTGACGCTGCTCGAGCCGGGCAGCGACACCGCCGGCCTGATCGCCGCGCCGGCGCAGGTGGAGACCGTCGACTATCAGGGCCAGACGGTACGCTACTTCATTCGCCTGGGGGACAGACAGCTCCAGGCCATCAATCTTATCGACGAGCGGCCCTTTCCGCAGGGTGCCACAGTGACTGCCGCCTTCCGCGCCAAAGACTGCGCCGCATTGCCAGGAACCTGAAATGAGCAATCTCTTTTACCAGGGGCGGGGCCGCAAACCGGTACTCGACCAGGCGCGTGGCGTCTACATGTGGGACACCGACGGCAAGCGCTATCTCGACGGCTCCTCGGGGGCGATGGTCTGTAACATCGGCCATTCCAACCCCAGTGTGCTGGCGGCGATGCAGCGGCAGATGGAGAAATCCACCTTCGGCTACCGGCTGCATTTCGAGACCGAGGCCTCGGAGGCGCTGGCCGGGCGCGTCGCCGGGCTGATGCCGCCGCATCTGACCCGCGTGTTCTTCGTCTCCGGCGGATCTGAGGCGGTGGAAAGCGGCATGAAGATGGCGCGGCAATATGCGCTGGCCACCGGTCAGGGCAGCCGCTGGAAGGTGATCTCGCGCCAGCCCAGCTATCACGGCTGCACCCTGGGCGCGCTGGCGGTGACCGGCTATGCCTCGCTCTCCGATCCCTTCGCGCCGATGATGCGGCCGATGCCCAAGGTGCCGGCGCCGCGCGCCTATCTCGACGGGCTGGACCCGGAAGACGAGGCCACCGGCCTGCATTACGCCGACATGCTGGAGGCGCAGATCCGCGCCGAGGGGCCGGAGACGGTCCTGGCCTTTCTGCTGGAACCGGTGGGCGGGGCCTCTACCGGCGCGCTTGTGCCGCCCGCGGGCTACATGCGCCGCATCCGCGAGATCTGTGATCAGTACGGCGTCCTTCTCATCATGGATGAGGTGATGACCGGGGCAGGCCGCACCGGCCGGTTCCTGGGCTGCGAGCACTGGGACACCCGCCCGGATATCGTCGTCATGTCCAAGGGGCTGGGTGCTGGCTATATGCCGCTGGGGGCGATGATCGCCGACGAGCGGCTGGTGGAACCGGTGCTGGATGCCGGCGGCTTCGCCCATGGCTTCACCTATGCCGGCAACCCCCTGGCCTGTGCCGCCGGCCTGGCGGTGGTGGAGGAGATCGAGGCGCAGGGCCTCTGCGCCAATGCCGCCGAGATGGGCGAGAAGCTGATCGCCCGGCTGCACGGGCTGATGCAGAAATACGAGATCATTGGCGATGTGCGGGGCAAGGGCCTGCTGACCGCCTTCGAATTCATGTCCGACCGTAACAGCAAGGCGCCGCTGCCGCGCGAGATCGGCGCGTATCAGCGCTTCGTCGACATCGCCTATGAGCGCGGCCTGATCGTCTATTCACGCCGCACCCACGACGGTTACTCCGGCGATCACATCCTGGTCTGCCCGCCGCTGATCGTCACCGAGGCCCATCTGGACGAGATCATCGACGGGCTCGACCGCTCTCTGGAACAATTCACGCAGGAGATCGCGCCTGTCCTGAAGGCGGGCTGACCACATGTCCAAGATCCTTATCACCTGCGCCATCACCGGGTCGATCCACACCCCCTCGATGTCGCCACATCTTCCGGTCACCGCCGAGGAGATCACCGAACAGGCGATCGGCGCGGCGGAGGCCGGCGCCTCGATCCTGCATCTGCACGCGCGCGATCCCGAAACCGGCCAGCCCTCGGCCCGCGTCGAGGATTACATGGCCTTCCTGCCACAGTTGAAACAGGCCACCGGCGCGGTTCTGAACCTCACCACCGGCGGCAGCGCGGTGATGAGCCTGGACGACCGGTTGGCGGCGCCGAAACGGGTGGCGCCGGAAATGTGCTCGCTCAACATGGGGACGATGAATTTCGCCCTCTATCCGGCGGCAGAGCGGATCACCGAATGGCGGTACGACTGGGAAAAGCCGTTCCTGGAGAATTCGGACGATCTGGTGTTCAAGAACACCCCGCGCGACATCGCCCGGATCCTGTCCGATCTGGGCCATGAGCGCGGCGCGCGGTTCGAATTCGAATGCTATGACGTCAGCCACCTCTACATGCTGCGCCATTTCGCCGACCGCGGCATGATCCAGGCGCCGTTCTTCATCCAGTTCGTCTTCGGCGTGCTGGGCGGGATCGGTGCGGATCCGGAAAACCTCGGCCATATGAAGCGGATGGCCGACAAGCTCTTCGGCGAGGACTACCAGTTCTCGGTGCTGGCCGCCGGCCGTCACCAGATCCCCTTTGCCACCATGGCGGCGGCGATGGGCGGCCACGTCCGTGTCGGGCTGGAAGACAGCCTGATGATCGCCCGCGGGCAGCTGGCCAAAAGCAATGCCGAACAGGTGGCCAAGATCCGCCGTATCGTCGAGGACCTGGGCCGGACCGTCGCCACCCCCGACGATGCCCGCGCGCTTCTCGGCCTCAAGGGCGCGGACAGGATGGCGATCTGATGACGGCGGCGCTTCGGCTGGCGACAGAGGCGGATGCCGGGGCGCTGAACGCCGCGCTGATGGCGCTGTCCGAGGAGCTCGGCGATATCCACCGGGCGACGGCCGAGGACCTGCTGCGGCTGGGCTGGGGGCCGGCCCCGGCCTTTCGCGCGGTTCTGGCGGAAGCGTCGGAGAGAATCGTGGGCGCGGTGCTTTATTCGCCCTATGTCTCCACCGTGAAAGGAGCGGCAGGCGTCTATGTGTCCGATCTCTGGACAGCCGAAACCATGCGCGGTCAGGGGCTTGGACCCCGGCTGCTGGCCGCCGCGCTGCGCGACGGCGGGGCGACATGGGGGGCGCGGTTTCTCAAGCTCGACGTCTATCACAGCAGCCCGGACGCCCGGCGCTTCTACGACCGGCTCGGGTTTCGCCCGGCCCGGGACATCACCAAAATGATACTAGACGAGGCCGCCTGCGCGGCCCTGAAAGGCAGACGATGAAAGCGATCTTCGACGATCGGCAATGGCACCACGACCCGAAACACTTCATGGCCAGCGGCGCGCTGAAACCCAACCCGGAACAGCCCCGGCGGATCGAGATCCTGACCCGGGGCGCGGAAGATGCCGGCTGCCGGTTCCAAGCCCCGGCCGATGCCGGGCTCGGCCCGATCGCGGCGCTGCATTCCGCCGAATACCTGACATTTCTGGAAACGATCTATGCCCGCTGGCAGCGGATCGACGGCGCCGGCGCCGAGGTCATTCCCAATATCCACCCCTCCGGTCGCACCGACAGCTATCCCAAATCCGCGGTGGGGCAGGCCGGGTATCACCAGGCGGATACCGCCTGTCCGATTGCTGCCGGCACCTGGGAGGCGGCCTATTGGTCGGCGCAGACGGCGGTGACCGGGGCCGACCTGCTGATCGGCGGCGAACGCTCTGCCTATGCGCTGTCGCGGCCGCCGGGGCACCATGCCTTCGGCGATCTGGCGGGCGGCTTCTGCTTTCTGAACAATTCGGGCATCGCGGCGGAGCGGCTGCGGCTGGCCGGCCTGCGCCCGGCGATCGTCGATGTCGACGTGCATCACGGCAACGGCACCCAGGGCATCTTCTACGACCGCGACGATGTGCTGACGGTGTCGATCCATGCCGATCCGGAGCGGTTCTATCCGTTTTTCTGGGGCCATGCCCAGGAACGCGGCACCGGTCGCGGGCTCGGTTACAACCTGAACCTGCCGCTGCCGCGCCAGACCGGCGACGAGGATTATCTCAAGACCCTCGGTATCGCGCTGCATCGGGTGCGGAATTTCGGCGCCGATGTCATCGTCGTCGCGTTGGGGCTGGATGCCTCCATCGACGATCCGTTCCAGGGCCTCGCGGTCACCCAGGACGGCTTCGCCCGCATCGGCGCCGCCTTTGCCGCCACCGGGCTGCCGGTTCTCTTCGTGCAGGAGGGCGGATATGTCTCCGACACGCTGGGGGTCAACCTGACGCGGGTTCTGGGCGGCTTTCAGGAGGCGCAGTGACCTCCGCCGACGTCATCGTCATCGGCGGCGGCATCGCCGGGATCAGCGCGGCCGCGGCGCTCTCTGAGGAGATGTCCGTGGTCGTGCTCGAGGCCGAGGCGCGGCTTGGCTACCATGCCACCGGGCGCTCGGCCGCGATCTTCATCCGCAACTACGGCAATGCCACGCTGCGGGCACTGAATGCTGCTTCCGCCCCGTTTTTCGAGGCGCCGGGAGAGATCGCGGACGGGCCGCTCCTGTCGCCGCGCGGCGAGATGCTGGTCGCGACCGAAGAGGAGATGCCGACGCTCTCGGCCTATGCGGCGGGTGCCGAGGGGCTGGAGCATCTGAGTCCGGCCCAGGCGGTGGAGCTGGTGCCGATCCTGCGGCCGGAGCGGATCTGCGCGGCCGTAATCGAATGGGACGCGCAGGACATCGATGTCGATCTGATGATGGCGGGCTACGGCCGCTGTCTGAAGGCCAACGGCGGCCGGATCGAAACCGCTGCGGCGGTGCGCGGGCTGAGGCGCCACGGCGGACTCTGGCAGGTCGACACCCCGCGCGGGATTTACCGGGCGCCTCTCATCGTCAATGCCGCCGGCGCCTGGGCCGGCGAGGTGGCGCGGCTGGCCGCGGCGTGCCCGATCCGGCTGATCCCGCTGCGACGCTCGGCGGCGCTGCTGCCGGCGCCGGCAGGGTACGATGTGACGCAGTGGCCGCTCTTCGCATCGGCGGCGGAAAGCTGGTATGCCAAGCCGCAATCCGGCAAGCTGATGATCAGCCCGGCCGACGAGGACCCGGTGGCGCCGCAGGACGCCTGGGCCGACGACATGGTCCTGGCCGAGGGGTTGCATCGCTATGAACAGGCGGTGACCACCCCGGTGACCCGGGTCGAGACCAGCTGGGCCGGGCTGCGGACCTTCACCGCCGACCGCAGCCCCGTCGTCGGCTTCGACCCGGGGACAGAGGGGTTCTTCTGGCTGGCCGGGCAGGGCGGTTACGGTGTCCAGACGGCGCCGGCGCTGGCGCGGCTGACCGCGGCACTCTGCACGGCGACGGCGCCTCAGCTCGCGGGTGATGTGGTGCGGGCGCTGGCGCCGCAGCGTCTGCTGCCGGCCGCCTGACGGGCAAGGCATCAGCGGCATCAGCTCTCTTCCTTCCGGCGCCGACCGGAGCCTGCGCCTTTGGTCGGCGCCGGTGGCGGGCCCAAGAAAGATGTAGAAAATATCACTAATTTCTGAAAGAGTTGTCTGAATTTCGTTCTTATTTTGTGCCCATTTTTTCCGAAGGCAAGGAGGCGGCGACGACGCTGTTCGTATGAATTTTCATTAAGCTATTCATGGGGGAGGAACCATTATGGCGCTCGGGGCATTGGACGTCATCGGTCTTGCGGATACCGCATACGGACTGATCGAGAATCTGATAAATCACGGCTCTGCCGAAGATTTCTGGGGAACGTTCACCGATAGCAACGAGGCCATTCTCGGCAAGCTCGATGATATCAGCGCCCGCCTCGACGAGGCGGTGATCGAACTGCGCACCGCCATCGGGGCCGAGGTCGAGGACGTCCAGCAACAAAGCCTGTTGAGCGCGCTCGCCCGGGCAGAAAGCGCCCGCGACCTGCTGTCCAGCGCGGCCTCCAGCGACACCGTCGATCCGAGCGATGTCATCCTCGCTGCGTCGCATGCCTTTCGCGATGTGCTGGCCCAGGCCAAGGCGATCACCGATCCGGCCTTCGGAACCGTCCGGGCGGAGTCGATGATCCTTTCCAGCTTCGCGGTGAGCTACGCGCTGAGCGCGCGACTGGAGGTGGCGGCGGTCTATGAGACGGCGGAGCTTTCCTCGAACAAGATCCGCAGGCAGATCGACGACGCCGCCGAGTTCTTCGAAAACCTGCCGAAGGTGGTGACCGAACTGGCGGAGTCCTCGGTCTCGGTCGATGTGGTGTCGCACACCGACACGATTTCGGTGTTCTATGCCGTCGACAGCAACGGGGACGCGGCTTACCGCAAGTGGGACTACAGCTATTATACCATCGACGCCTCGTTCCATTTCGGGGCGGAAGTGGTCACCATCTCTGACACGACCTATGATGAGGCGCTCGTTGCGTCCACCTCGGAGGATATCGCCGGGCGTGCGTTTTATCATTCCCTGTTCGACGGCTTCACTTATGTGACGAAATCGACCACCACGCTGAACATCGACAACCGTGCGCTGCCGTCATCCTTTGTCGTCGCCGACCGGCCCGAGGGCCGCACCTTTACCGTCAATTTCGCTGACGGCAGCGACAAGGCGCTGGCGGTGCGGTTCTACGAGAAGCTGGCGGTCAGCAACGCGCTGAGCAAGGCGGGGCTGGGCGCCGACGGCAGCAACGCGCTCAACCTGGCAGAGAAATACCGGACCCTGACGGATGGCGTCGAACTCGTGGCCTTCGAGGCGCCGGGGGTGTCCAGCGATGCGATCCTGGAAGGCACTGACGGCAACGATCTGATCGTCGGCAAAAGCGGCAATGATGTCCTGATCGGCGGCGGCGACAGCGATCTGATCCGTGGCGGCAGCGGCAACGACACGCTGTTGGGAGACGCCGGCGAAGACCGGCTGATCGGTGGCGAGGGCGATGATTTCATCGATGGAGGCGGCAACGACGACGCGATCGAACCGGGCGCCGGGCGCGACAGGGTGAATGGCGGCTGGGGCTTCGACGTGGTCCGGCTGGAGGGCGATCGTGCCGACTACGAGCTGCGGTATTCCTTCTCGGGGGCGGGAGACCGGCTGATCCTCGGCCTCACCGATTCCAGCGGAGACGAAAATCTGCTCAGGGACGTGGAGCGGATCGTCTTCGACGACAGGACCTTCAATATCCTTTACGGCACCGGCGGCAGCGGGGAACGGGGCAGCGACACCATCACCGGCGATTTCGAACTGGTCGTGAGCGTCGCGGAGGACGGCAGCAAGACCTATCGCCGGTTTGAAAGTGACGATCTGATTTTCTCTGGCGATGAAACCGATGAAAAGGGCCCAAGCAGCTTCGTGCGCGCCGGCGGGGACGAGGTGTTTTCCGGCGGCGGCGACGACATCGTCCATGCCGGCGACGGATACGATATGGTCGATGCCGGCGCTGGCGACGATCTCGTCTACGGCGACGGCGATGATGACATCCTCTACGGCGGCGCCGGGAACGACCGCCTGTTCGGTGGCACCGGCAACGACAGGTTGTCGGGGGGCAAGGGGAACGATTATCTCGACGGCGGCAGCGGCACCGACCGGGTTCATTTTCTGGCGGCGGACGGGACCTTCCTGTCCGGTGACGGGGTTACCTTTTCCTATTCCTTCGAAGAGGCGGCCTTCGTCGTTCATTCTTCGCAAGGGACCGATACGCTGAAGGACGTCGAGACGATCAGTTTTCTCGACAGGAAGGTCGTGGTTCTGGTGGACGGGTCAGAGGGACCGGTGGTGCTCGATCCCTCGGGCCGGACCTGGGCGCGGTTCTTCGGCACCGACGAACGGGCGGCGCTGGTCCGCGCGGGGGAGGGAGACGACACGCTGGTCGGGACATCGGGCGATGATCTCCTCGTCGGCGCGGCGGGCGATGATACGCTCTTCGGCGGGGCGGGAGACGGCGACATTGCCGCCTTTTCCGGCCTGAGCCGGGGCTATTCCATCGGCTCCGACGACGGAAAGGCCGTGATCGTGACAGGGGCTGACGGCAGGGACACTCTGAATCATGTGGAATTCCTGCAGTTCGACGATGCGTCCGCGCCCTTCAAACTGATCCTGGGCACTGACGCCGACGAGTCCGTGTTCGGCACGACCGGCTCTGACATCCTGCTGGGACTGCGCGGCGACGATATGATGATCGGTCGCGATGGCGATGACAGGCTGTTTGCTGCGGGCGGCGACGATATCGCCGATGCCGGGCTTGGCGACGACATCCTCAAGGGCGGGTTCGGGAACGACTCTCTGGCCGGCAATCAGGGCAACGACCGCCTGCTGGGAGGGGCCGGCGACGATCGGCTGGTGGGCGGCGGCAATTATGATGCGCCAGTGGCGGATCGCGACTGGCTGTTCGGGGGGCAAGGGCGCGACACGCTCATCGGTGGTGCGAATGACGATGTGCTCTGGGGCGGCAAGGGGCGCGATACCTTTGTCTTCGACGGGACGCTCGACGAAGGCAGCGATGTGATCCGCGATTTCAATGCGGCGCGGGACGTGATCGAGATCTCGGGGCTGAGTGCCGCTGGCGTCACGCTCGCCGTGAGCAGCACCCATCGCATCCTGCTGGAACTGAGCTCCGGCACCACGGTGGATCTGGGGGTGGTGGAACCGGGGGCCTTCGCGGTGTCGGATATCGTGTTCCTCTGAGCGGGGCGGGGCCGCGCGATCCGTCGCGAGGAGGGAGAGGATGACCGGCATGTCTGAAGAGGGGCCTCCTCCCGCCGCTGCCACCGCATCCGCTGCGGCGGAGTTCCGACCGATTGCGGAGCTTCGCGGGAAAACCATGCTGCTCTGCATCGGCGCGATGAAGGCGGCGACCAGCTGGCTCTTTGCCCAATTGCAGGCGACCGAAGGGGTTGCCGTCTCGCCGCTGAAGGAGGTGCATTTCTTCGATGCGCGTTTCCCGGATGGGGCGCTGATGGATGCGGATGCTTTCGCGATGGCGCGCCTGGCCTTCCACATGCGCCAGCCGGGTGACGCCGCCGCGAACCTGCGCCGCCGGCCGGCGTTTCGCGCCAGCCTGGACCGGGCGCGGATGATCTACGACCCCAATGCCTATTTTGAGCATTTCGCCGGTCTGATCCGCGCGGACACCCGGGTTCTGGCCGATATCACCCCGGCCTATGCCTGTATCGGCGCGGCGGGCTTTCGTCACATGCGCGACGCCTGCGCCACGCAGGGGCTGACGCCGCGGGTGCTGTTCATCCTGCGCGATCCGGTCGACCGGCTATGGTCGCATCTGCGGTTTCTGCCGCAGTTGCGGGCGGCGACGGATCCGCTCTTGGATTGGCCGGAACTGATCCGTGATCCGGTGACCCTGAGGCGTTCCGACTACCGGCAAACCTTGCTGGATCTGGAGCAGGCGTTCGGCCCGGAGCAGATCACCTGTCTGTTCTACGAGCAGCTCTTTCCGCATGGCTATCGGCGGCTTTGCGCGACGCTGGGGGTCGCGCCGCAGAGCGTGGATGTGGAAACCCGGTACAATCGCGCCGACCTCGACGCCGCGCTGCCGGGGCCGGCACGACAGGCATTCAGGACACTGCTGCAGCCGCAATACGACTTCTGCGCCGCGCGGTTCGGCGCGGCGCTGCCGGCGGAATGGCGTGCCCAGGCCCAAGACGGCGCCGCGACCTGAGGGCCGGGGCGCCGCATCCGTCCTGGCCGGCAGTCCGGCGGCGATCAGAACAGCCCGTCGTCGTAGCTGTCGCGGGTGTCGAAGCCCGGGTCGAAACCGGTGTCGATATCGCCGTCGCGATCATCGAAGGCGGCACCGCGATCCCGGGGCGGGCCGATATCCAGCCGCGCGATGGTGTTGAGCACGGCCTCGGCGACGTCGTCGTCATTGGCAATCGCTTTATGCGCGGCCGTCTTGATCTGAAAGCCGGGGCGTAATTCTTCTGTCATATCACTTTCTCCTGATGGTGCGCGCCCCCGAATTCAGACAGGCGCAGGGATGCAGGCTGACGGTAAATCCTGGAAACGTGTCACTCTCGCGCAACGGAAGAATTTTCGAGCGCTCGCATCGAACGGAAGGGGGCGGGCCGGTCGGCGAAAATGACGCCGGCACTGATCCCCCCCTCGTGACCCATGCCTTCTCAGCCTGATAAGAATATTATCTCAAACCGGGTCTCAAGTCCACGCGCGCGGCGCCGTGGCGCGCGGAACGGGCGACCTCGCCCTATGCGTGAACGAACTCGGCCTGAACCACATCGGTACGGGCGGTGGCAAAGGCGGCGGCGCAGCCCAGCAGGTAGAACGTCCAGCCGCGCAGAAAGGCGGTGTCATAGCCCTGTCGCAGGATGCGCGCGCGGCTCTCCTCCATCCGTTCGGCCCAGATCCGGCAGGTGAGGGCGTAATCCTGCCCGAAGGAAAAGCTGTGGCGCAACTGCAGCCCTGCCTCTGCCGCCTCCCGTGCCATCACCGCGTTGCAGGGCAGCATGCCGCCGGGAAAGATATGCTGGCGGATGAAGTCGGATCGGCGACGATAGATGGAGAATTCCGCATCGGGCACGGTTATCGCCTGCAGCACGGCGCGTCCGCCTTCGGCCAGCCGTGCCTTCAGCGTCGTGAAATAGACCGGCCACCAGCGTTCGCCGACGGCTTCGATCATCTCGATCGACACGATGTTGTCGAACCGTCCGCCGACCTGCCGGTAATCCTGCAGGCGGATATCGGCGCGCCCGTCCAGCCTGGCATCAGCATAGGCCTTCTGCGCCGGTGACAGGGTCAGCCCGGTGACGCGACGGCCATGTTCCGCCGCGCGCTCGGCGAAACCGCCCCAGCCGCAGCCGATCTCCAGCACCGAGTCCCCCGGCGACAGGCGCGACAGGATACGGTCGTTCTTGCGCCGCTGCGCCCGTTCCAGATCGCTGTCCTCGCCGTCGAACAGGGCCGAGGAATAGGTCATGCCCGGATCGAGCCAGAGCTGGTAGAACTCGTTGCCGACATCGTAATGCGCCCGTATGTTGCGGCTGGACCCGCGCAGGGAGTTGGCCCGCAGCACCCGGTCGAACAGCAGAAACCGCAGCCGCGCCAGTGGGCCGGGATTGGCATAGGCGGGCAGCTGGTCGAGATTTCGGAGCGCCAGCGTCAGCAGTGCCTCGAGATCGTTGCTGTCCCAATGCCCGGCGATCCAGCTTTCGCCGAAGCCCACGTCGCCGCGCGCCACCAGCGCCGGCAGGAAGGCCCAGTCGCGGATCGTCATATCCGCCTGCGGGCCCTCCTGGCCGAACTGATGCACACCCTCTGGGGTGGTTAGGTGCAACCGGCCATGGCGGATCGGTTCCAGCGCGGCGAGAAAGCGGCGCTTCATTCCGGCGGTGACAGGCAGTCTCATCGGCTGATCTCCTGGTCGGGGGTGGGCGGTACCGGCCGATAGGCCGCGCCCTTCAGTTTCAATCGCAGCGCCTGCCAGTAGATCAGCACGATCACCCGCATGGCGCCACCGGGACGGCGCAGCGCCGCCCGCACAAGACGCGGGGTGGTGGCCCGCCGCAGACGGCCGGTCATGGCGGCGACCAGCCCGTTGTCGCCATCGACATGGCGGATCAGCAGCGCCGCGCGCTCCGGGTCGAGGTCGAAGCGGAAATCGTAATGCCCGGCCACCTGCTGAAACGGCGAGACATGGAACATCTTTTGCGCCCGGATCATATCGCCGGCGCGGATCGGGGCGAACCCGGGACGGGCGCAGAGATAGCTGTGCCGCTGGCCGAAGGTGTTGTTGACCTCGGCGATCACCGCGCGCAACTCGGTGCCCTGCCACAGCAGCCAGAAGCTCACAGGGTTGAACCAGTAGCCCAGACACCGCGGTTGGGTCAGCAGGCCCAGCACCATGTCAGGGCGACGTGGCAGGCCGGCCTCGGCCAGACGCTCCCAGGCCCAGGGCGCGCCGCGTCCGGTGCCGCGCCGGCCACCGTGATCGCGGTCGTGGACCGAGAAGAGACCGGCGCGGTTGCGGCGCACCAGCACGGTCTCCGCCGCCCGCTCCGGCGCCAGCAGCAGATAGTCCGCGCCATAGCGGAAGGCATGGCGCAGACCGCCGCGCCGCCGATGGGTGACGACGGCGGCCAGCTGCAGGATCTCGCCCCGCGCCAGACGGTCCGGCAGCGTCCTGGTCATGCGCTGGCATCCTGGGGCAGCAGCCGACGGGCGATACGCAGGGCACTGGCGAAGCCGTCCTCGTGAAACCCGTTGCGCAGCCAGGCGCCGGCGAACCAGGTGTTCCGATCCCCCTGCCGCTCGGCGATACGGGCCTGTGCCGCCAGCGCGGCGTGATCGAAGACCGGATGCCGGAAGGTGACCTCGTCATAGATCAGCGCCTCCGGGATCTCGCGCGCTGGGTTGAGCGAGACGAACAGCGGATCGTTCTCTGGGATGTTCTGCAGCCGGTTCATCCAGTAGGTGACGCCGACGCCGCGGTCGGGGGCACCCCCGGCCTCGGTGCGATAAACCCAGGAGCTCCAGCAGCGGGGCCGCTGCGGCATCAGCCGGTGATCCCGGTGCAGCACGGTGCGGTTGTCCTGAAATCGAACCGCGCCGAGCGTGCTGCGTTCCTCTGGCGTCGCATCCGCCAGCATCGCCAGCGCCTGATCCGCGTGGCAGGCCAGGATGACGTGGTCGAAGCCCACAGGCTCCGCCCCGGCGGCGCGCAGCCGGATGCCGCCCGCGGCGCGATGGATCGACCGGACCGGGGTGGCGGGCCGCAGCTCTACCCCCCGCGTCCGCAGCGCAGCGCGCAGCCGCGTGACATAGGAGCGGCTGCCGCCGGAGACCGTCCACCACTGGTGTTGTCCGCCCGCCGACATCAGCGCGTGGTTGCGCATGAAACGGATCAGCGCCTGGGCCGGGAAGGCGCCGATATCGCTGGTCGGGGTCGACCAGATGGCGCCGCAGATCGGATAAAGGTAGCCGTCGCGGAACGCCCGGCCCAGCCGCAGTTCGGCCAGTAGCGCCGCGATGGTCAGCTCGGGCCGCCCGCTGGCCGTGGCCTCGGCCCGGGCGTTGAACTTCAGGATATCGCGGATCATCGCGTGAAACGACGGGCGCAGCAGGTTCCTGCGCTGACCGAAGAGCGCATTTCCAGAGCGCAGCGCATATTCCAGCCGGCCCCCCTCCAGCGACACGCCGAAGGACATGTCGGAGCGTTCCACCGGCACGTCGAGATCGCGGAAAAGCCCGGTCAGATGCGGGTAATTGGCATAGTTGAAGACGATGAAACCGGTATCGACCGGCTGGCTGCCGGTGCGCCCGGCCAGCACGGTGCGGGCATGACCGCCGAGCTCCGGCGCCGCCTCGTAGAGGGTGACCTGATGCCGGGGGGCAAGCGCCCAGGCCGCCGCCAAACCGGAGATGCCACCGCCGACGATGGCGATCTGCTGCGGGGCGCCGCGGGAAAGATCGAATGGCAAGGCCGTTCTCCTGTCAGTGTTGTGTCCCTGACGTTACGCAGGCGGGTGGCTGGCGGATCACAGGGCGTGTGCGAAAAAACCGGGTAAAGCGGAAAATTCCAGCCCGTTCCCGCCGGGCGTCCTGTGGCCGCGGGGCGTCATCTGGCGACGCGGGAGACGAGTTTCTGCGGGTGACGAAAAAAAATCCGCGCGGCGGTGATCCGACGCTGAGGGCGGCGCGTAGATATCGACATGTCGCGCACGAACTCGATATGCAGTGAAGGGCAGACCCGGGCCATTGAGGGCGCGGCGGTCAGCCCTGCGCCCATCGGTGCCGGGCGCGACGAGGGAATGGATCAGGTGCCACCGGAGAGCTTTTCGGAAACCACCCGCTGGCTGATTGCGGTGCGCGACCGGCGCGACCGGCAGGCCTTCGGTATGCTCTTCGACCATTTCGCGCCGCGGCTGAAGGCAATGCTGATCCGGGGGGGGCTGCGCGACGGGTCCGCCGAGGATGTGGTGCAGGACGTTATGCTTGCCGTCTGGCACAAGGCGGCGCAGTTCGACCCGCATCGTGCCGAGGCCTCGGCCTGGATCTACCGGATCGCGCGGAACCGTCAGATCGACCTGATCCGCCGCCGGCCGCCACCGGCACCCGAGGATCTGCCGGAGATCGAAAGCGGCGATCCCGATGCGGCGCAGATACTGGCGCTGGACCAGGAGGGGGCGCGCCTGCGCGCGGCGCTGTCGGCGCTGAACCCGGATCAGAGCACTGTGCTGCAGCAGGCGTTTTTCGAAGAGCTGCCGCACAGCGAGATCAGCCAGATCAGCGGGCTGCCGCTGGGCACGATCAAATCGCGCATCCGCCTGGGCCTCGACCGGCTGCGGCGGGAGCTGAAAGACCTGAGATGACCATGGACCGCATCGAACATCACCTCTCTGACGACCTGCTCGACGCCTATGCGCTGGGATCTCTGCCGCATGCCTTCGCGGTGGTGGCGGCGGCGCATCTGTCGCTCTGCGATGCCTGCCGCGCCCGGGCGGCGGCGGTCGACATGGTGGGTGGCGCGCTGCTGGAGGATCTGGCCCCGGTGGCGCTGGCGCCTACCGCCCGCAGCCGGGCGCTGGCGGCGCTGGACGGCCCGGCCCCGGCCCCGGCCCCGGCGATCCGCGGCTCCGGTATCTTCCCGGCCCCGGTGATGGCCGAGCTTCAGGGCCGGCCGCCGCGCTGGCGCATGCTGGGCGGGGGCATCCGGCAGCAGATCCTGCACGCGGATGCGCAGGGATCGCTGCGGCTGCTTTACATCCCGCCAGGGCGCGCGGTGCCCGAACACGGCCATCGCGGGCTGGAGCTGACGTTGGTGCTGCAGGGCAGCTTTTCCGACAGCGAGGGGCGTTTCGGCGTCGGCGATGTGGAGACGGCGCAATCGGCGCTGGACCATCAGCCCACCGCCGGTCCGGAGGAACCCTGTATCTGTCTGGCTGCCACCGATGCGCCGCTGCGGTTTCACGCGTTGGTGCCGCGGGTGCTGCAGCCGCTGTTCCGCATCTGACCGATGACCTTCGCCGGCAAACGCATCTGGATCATCGGCGCCAGCGCCGGCATCGGTGCGGCGCTGGCCCGGGCGCTGGCGGCCGAAGGCGCGCGGCTGATCCTTTCCGCCCGCGACGGTGCCGCGCTGGAGGTGGTGGCGGCGCATTGCCCGGGGGCGGAAATCCTGCCGCTCGATCTGGGCCGGCGCGACACCCTCGCCGCAGCGGTGGACCGACTGCGGCAACATAACCTCGATGCGGTGATCTCCACCGCCGCGCTCTATCATCCGGGCCGGGTCAGCGATCTCGATCCCCGGCAGACCGAGGATATCGTGCGGGTCAACCTGCTGGGGGCGCTGGCGGTGGCACAGTTGACGCCGCCGCTGATCCGTGACGGCGGCCAGCTGGTTCTGTTCGGGTCGGTCGCGGGCTATTTCGGGTTGCCGCGCGGTCAGGCCTATTCGGCGACCAAGGCGGCGGTGAACAATCTGGCGGAAACCCTGCGCATCGAACTGGCGCCGCGGGTGGATGTGCGGCTGGTCTGTCCCGGCTTCGTCCGCACCCGGCTGACCGACAAGAACGACTTTGCCATGCCGGCGCTGCTGAGCCCGGAAGAGGCCGCCGCCGAGGTGCTGCGCGGCCTGTCCGGGCGCCAGTTCGAAATCCATTTTCCGAAACGCTTCACCCTGGCGGTCAAGGCGTTGCGGGCGTTGCCCTATGCGTTGTCGCTGCGGCTGACCCGGCGGCTAGGCCAGCCGCCCGCTGAGTAGGGCGACGCCCGCCCAGGCCGACACGCCGGTCAGCAGCGTGCCCCAGAGCAGATCGGTGATCACCTGCTGCGCGGACCAGTCCCTCATCACCGCGTAGCTGGTGAATTCATAGGTGCCGTAGCAGAGTGCACCCAGGATCGCACCGCCAAGCAGCGCCTGCAGCGGCGACGCCTCCTTCAGCGCCGGGACGGAGACGAACCACATCAGCCCGGCGATATAGCACAGGTAGAACACCGCCGCCGGCAGCAGCCGGGGCGGCGAGGCTAGTAGATCGCCGATGTGGCGGTCGAACACCGGGCGGATCAGCAGCCTGATCCCGATCATGTCGAGCCCGAAGAAGACCACGGCGGTCACCAGATAAAGCAGCAGGATCTGGGTCATTCGATCCTCCGCCGGACTGTCCTTTGGGGCTGGATGATGGGCATGGGGCTCTCCCTGTTCAGCGTTGTTCAACGTATGGCGTGGTGCCCCCGCAGGGCACCGCCGATCTTTCCGACGATTGTTAGGACCGGGCGCGCGCGCCGTTTAGCCCGGGTGATGCAGCGACGGGAACAGCCCCGGATCGTGGCTGATCTGCTCGAAGGTCGGCCCCTCGGTCAGGATGCTGACCGCATCGTGGCTGTGCAGGCTCTCCTGATGGCTGGCGACGACGCGAAAATCGCCCAGCCGATCGTCGCCGCGCAGGGCCTCGCAGAACAGCCGTGCGGCATCCTCGACAAAGATCGGGTTGGCGGCGTTCAGCTCGGCAAAGGCCTGCTCGTCCTCGCGCTTGACCATCACCTGGGTCTCGGTGGGCACCGCGGCGCGCGCCAGATCGACCATATCCTCGATCCACAGCGCCGCGCCCGGGCGCACCACCGCCGACAGCCGCGCGACGGACCGTTGCGAATGCGGCGTCGCCAGCTGGCCACGGGTGCGGCGGGCGTGTTCGCTCAATTCCAGCGAACAGGGGCAGGTCGAGGAATAGACGTAGTCGAGATGCATCACCCGCAGCCGCTGCCCGGCACGATCGATCACCTCCAGGCCGATGTCGTAATATTGCCAGCCGCTGAGACCGGAGCGCAGCGCGCGCATCTGCATCGGAAAACGCAGGCGCATCAGGATCCGTGCGTCGAGGCTGTCGAGGTCGGTTTGATAGCTGTCGAGCGCCGCCTCGATCACCTCGAAGCCGAAGACCCGTTCGGCATGGCCGTAGAAGGAGCGCATGATCCGGCTCATGTTGATGCCCTTGCGGTCGGCCTCCAGGCTGACGGTACCGGTCACCGAGGTTTCCAGCGCGATCTCGCCACCGGCGCGGCACCGGTAGCGGATCGGCAACCGGAAGTTGGAGATGCCGACATGCTGGATCCGGCGCGGTGTGCCGCGGATCAGGCTGGCCGGGCCGTTCTGCAAATCCGGCAGTCCGGCGCGATAGGCGGCATCCACGATGAATCCTGCAGGATACTCCCGGCTCAGCTCCGGGGCACTGAGGCCGAGGTCCGCCAGCTGCCCGGGGCTTGCTTCTTGGGCCCAGCCGCGCAGCCGGTCCAGGGCCTCGGAAATCTCGGGCGGCAGGGCGCTGCCATCTTGCCGAAATCGTGTCGCCTCGCTCACATGAACATTCATCGGTTGTTATCCCTTCCCGTTGCAACAGGGGCAGGCGGCCTGGGTCGCCCGCTCTCGGGATCACTACGTGCAGCGGGGCCGGTTGGATCACCCGACGTGCAGACCGGCGTTGAGCTTTCCTGTGGCGCAGGGGTAGTCTGGGCGCTGATGTCGGTCACGAAGGGGAGGGTTTTGGGTGACCCCGTTCTTATCGTCGCAAAGGTGTGGAGGGTGAAGGCCTCGACCCTCATCCTCCGCTATGCCGGTTTCGCGCTGGTGGCGATGTTGGCCAATCTGGGGGCGCAGCGGCTGGTGCTGGGGCTTCAGGGCGGTTGGCTGCTGCCGGCGATGGTGGCGGGCACCGGTAGCGGGCTGGTGGTGAAATACCTCCTCGACAAGCGCTGGATCTTCTACGACGACCTGCGCCCGGCGCGGGAGGAGGGGCGGCGCTTCACCCTCTACACCGCCACCGGCATTGGCACGACCTTGATTTTCTGGGGCAGCGAAACCGCCTTCTGGCTGATCTGGCAGACCCAGCCGATGCGGGAGATCGGCGCCCTGATCGGGCTGAGCATCGGGTATGTGACCAAATATCGGCTGGATCGGCGGTTCGTCTTCGGCAAGGCCGCCGGGCGCGGCTGAGGCCCGCGGGATCCCGGATCAGACGGCGATCAGACGGCGGCGAGGATCAGCAGCAGCAGGCCTGCCAGCGCGATCCCCATGCCGATGCGGTCGTGCAGAACGAAGCGAACCGGGTCGTAATCCTCCTGCCCGTTGGTGCTGAGCCGGACGACACGGTAAAGCCAGGCGATCACCGGCACCACCGCGAGCGACAGCAGCACCCGCCGGTCGTAGAGCGCCGCCGCCTCCGGTCCGAAGACATAGAGCAGGAACAGCGCGGCCGAGAGCGGGATGGCGACATAGGCGGCCCATTCCAGCTTGAGCAGATCGGCCGGAACATAGCCGCGCCGGGGCAGGTGGCCGCGCAGCTTCAGCCGGCTGAGGGCGGTCATCCGCTTGACGCAGGCCAGCACGAAGAAGACCACGAAGGCGAAGGCCAGAAGGATCGGCGGGATCGCGACCTTGGCGGCGACGGCTCCGCTCACCACCCGCAGCAGAAACAGCGCGGCGAGGGCGAGGACGTCGAGCCAGCGGCGTTTCTTCAGCCAGAGCGAATAGCCGAGGCTTCCCGCCATATAGAGCAGCGTCAACGCCGCCACCGGCGGCCCGGCGGCCAGCCCGAGGATCAGCGCCAGGCCGGCCAGCGCGGCACTGGCCAGCATGCTGCCGGGGATCGGCAGCTCGCCCGCGGCGAGCGGGCGAAAGCGCTTCTCCGGGTGGTGGCGGTCGCCGTCGAGGTCAAGCAGATCGTTCAGGATGTAGATCGACGAGGCGCCGAGGCAGAAGGCCGCGAAAGCCAGGCCGACCTGGGCGATGGCCAGCGGCGCGAAATGATGCGCGGCCAGAAGCGGCACGAACACCAGCAGGTTCTTGACCCACTGGTGCGGCCGCAGCTCGCGCAGGAGCGCGCCGGGACGCGGCCGGTCTTCGATGATCTCGACAGGTTGGCCCAGAGCCTCAAGCTGGCGGCGCAAGGCGGCCGGCGGCGCCACGGCGATCACCCGGCGCGCCAGCGCCCAGGATTTCAGATCCGGGCGGGCGTTGCCGATATAGTCGAACCCGCCGGCGCCGAAGCGTTCCTTCAGGAAGGCGGCCTTGTTGGCGTCGGTCAGGTTCAGATCGGGGGTGGAGCCGAAATGCGGCCCGGCCAGCCCGAGCCGCGCGGCCAGCGCGTCGATCAGCGCCTGATCCGAGCCCGAGACCAGATGCACCGGCCGTCCCGCCGCCAGCGCGGCGCGGGCGCGGGCCAGAACCGGATCGCGGATCGGCAGCGCCTCGACCGCCGGCGCGGCAATCGCGATCAGCGCGTGTTTCAGCCGCGCCGGGGCACCGATGTGGCGGCTGACGGCGCGAAGCGTGGCGGGGAAATCCTGTCCGATGGCGGCCCAGAAACTTTCGTAGATCAGATCGGTCCGCAGCAGCGTGCCATCCACATCGAGGATCAGCGGAACCGTATCGGCGGGCTGATCGGGTGTTTCTGTAACCATCTTGTCTTGCCTGCTGTGCAGTCGCGCTCCGATGACCTCGGGTCGCTGGAACGCGCGGGGCGCTTTGTTATCACTCTATGATCTGGCATGATGCTTGTCATGGACCTTTGATATGGATCATGTCGTCCGGCCGGTCTTTGTTCCAGCCTGACGGCGACGGCCCGCGCGGTTGCGCCGGCGACGCAAGAATAAACTGGACGTTGAGAATGGCGAAAAAGCGGTTTCTGATCACCGGCGGGGCCGGGTTCATGGGGATCAACCTCGTGCGCTATCTGCTGGAGCGGGGGCATGATGTGCGCAGCTATGACATCGCCCCCTTCACTTATCCGGAGGCGGACCGGATCGACGTCCTCGAAGGCGACATCCGCGATCTCAGCCTGCATGACAGGGCGTTTGACGGCATCGACGTTGTGGTTCATTGCGCCGCCGCCCTGCCGCTGGCCGAGCCGGAGGAGATCCATTCGACCAATGTCGAAGGCACTCGAAAGATGCTGCAGGGCGCGCTCGACCGCGGGGTGGAGCGGTTCATTCACACCTCCTCGACCGCGGTATACGGCATCCCCGATCACCACCCGCTGGTGGAAAGCGATCAGATGGTGGGGGTCGGACCCTATGGCGCCTCGAAGGTCGAGGCCGAGGGCATCTGTGCCGGGTTCCGCGACAAGGGGCTGATCCTGACGGTTCTGCGTCCCAAGAGCTTCGTCGGGCCGGAACGTCTGGGCGCTTTCGAACTGCTATACGATTTCGCCGCCGGCGGGCATAATTTCCCGGTGCTGGGCAAGGGTGACAACCTCTACCAGCTGCTGGATGTCGACGACCTCAATCAGGCGGTCTACCTCAGCGCGCACGGCGATGCCGAGAAGGTCAACGATACGTTCAACATCGGGGCGGAGCGGTTCTCCACCCTGCGCGAAAGCTTTCAGGCGGTGCTGGACCGCGCCGGGTTCGGCAAGCGGATCATCGGCCTGCCGGCGGCCCCCGCGATCTGGACCCTGCGGGCGCTGGAGGCGGTGCATCTTTCCCCGCTCTACAAGTGGATTTACGAGACGGCCGGCAAGGAGAGCTTCGTCAGCATCGACCGCGCCAAGGACCGGCTGGGGTTTCAGCCGACCCATTCCAACGAAGAGGCGCTGATCCGCAATTTCGAATGGTATCTGGCGAACCGGGGCAGCATCTCGACCCACGCCGGGGTCACCCACCGGGTGCCTTGGAAGAAAGGCGCGCTGACGCTGGTGCGCTGGGTGATGTGAGCGGCGCGTCGCAGGGCGGCACGACGGAGCGGAAAAGCGGGGGTGCGCGCGGCCCCCGCCGGCCGGGGAGGCAGGGATGACGGGGACAGCAGGACGGGCACGGGCGGGGCTGATGGCGGCACTGTTCGCTCTGGGCGGGGCGGCGGCGGCACAGGATGCCGACACCTTGGCCCGGCAGCGCGATGCCTATGAGGCGGTGGCGGCCAAGTCGGTTCTGGATCTGCAGCCCTTCCGCGATACCGTCACAGCCACCGATCCGGTCAGCGGTCAGATCGTCACGCTGATTTCGCTGAACCCGGCGGTCGGGGCCTGGTATCTGCTGCGGCTGCAGCCGAGCGCCAAGGCAGCGGCGATGGATTTCCACCTGGAAAACCCCGATCCGGCAGGCCAGAGCGTCACCTTGCGGACCGTCGGCGGCCCGGCCCTGGTTCTGCGGGACGCGGCGGGAGAGACCCTTTGCACCCCCTGGGCAGAGGCAGGCGCGGCGCTGACCGCGGCGCGTCGGACCGGGCTGGCCTATGCGCCGATCTGCGACGGTCGGCTGTTTCTGCGCAACCGGGTGACCGGCGCGCGCACCGATATCGAGGCGACGACGGATTTCCTGCGCGACAATGTCTGGGGCGGCGAGGCGATCGTGCGGTTCGTGCGGGACAATTTCTTCAAGGATGCGGAGCTGGAGACCAGCGAAACCGTCGGTGTCGGCGGTGCCGGCGGCACCCGGGCGGGGCCATTGCCGATGCGGGGCCGGGTCGCCCCGACGGATCAGCCGGTGATCTCGACCCTGCTGGATTTCGGACTGGTCGGCACCGATCCGCGTCATATGACCATCGGCCAGTGGTATCCGGTCGCCGGTCTCGACGGGGTGTTCGCCAGCGCCTTCCAGCCCCGGGCGATCAGCGCCGACATCCTCGGCAGCCCCGGCGCCAACCGCCTCGACGGGATCGAGGCGGGCGCCACCGGCTATATGGTGGCCTTCGATCTCGGGCTCTATGGTCTGGGCTATGCGGTGGGGACCGATCACCCGGCGCTCGGCTGGTCGTCGCGGCCGCCGGCCTCGGTGCGTCCACGCGGTCTGCCGGGTCCCGACGGCATCGCCAGCGCGGCACCGCTGGTCACGTTGGGCATGGTCAACCCGGTGATCGCCAACCGGGCGGTGGCGACCTTCACCGCCGGGTTCAAACGGCAGCACGGCGCCTTCAAGTTCGGCGATCTGGCGACCTCCAACATGGGCCATCATTACGGCTTCATCGAGAAGGGCGTGATCCTCAGCAAGCTGCAGCCGAAGCTCGCCACCCTTTACGGGCTGACCGATGGCACCATCGGGATGAAGACCTGGGAGCCGGCCGACGATGCGCTGCTGCCGCGGATCGCCTTCGCGCGCCAGAACGGGGTGCCGCTGGTGGTGACCGATCCCGCCACCGGCGCGCCGGTGCCCGGCGATCGGGTGACGAAATGGGGACCGGGCAACTGGTCCGGCTCGGCCAAGGCCGAGCTGCGCACCCTGCGCGCCGGCGCCTGCATGGCCGGGGCCCATGGCCGCCAGTATCTGATCTACGGCTATTTTTCCACCGCGACGCCATCGGCGATGGCGCGGGCGTTCCAGGCCTACGGCTGCAGCTACGCCATGCTGCTGGACATGAACGCGCTCGAACACACGTATCTGGCGCTCTACGTGCCGCAGGGCGGCAAGGTGCATGTCGAACACCTGATGCCCGGCATGGCGCTGATCGAGAAGAAGAGCCGCAAGGGCAGCATCATTCCCCGGTTCATCGGCTTTGCCGATAACCGTGACCTGTTCTATCTGACCAGAAGGGAGACAGCGCCATGATACGTTTGCTGATGTCCGCGATCCTCATCGCGGGGCTGCTGCAGGCCGGGGGCGCCCGGGCGGAAACCCTGCAACAGGCCAATGCCGCGTTGTTCGCGCAACTGCAGAAGGTCCACCGCCTGAGCGCCGCGCAGATGGAGCGGGTGCAACAGATCTTCGCCAGGTCGGGCTATATGGGCCAGGGCAATCCGGCGATCACCCGCCATCCGATGACGCCGGAGCAGTGCCTGAGCCGGCTTCCGGGCGGGATTGCCTCCTACGACCACGCGCGCAACGCGCGGATCTGCGGCGACCGGTTCATGGCGCCGCTCTACGATCCGCGCACCCAGAAGCCGACGGATGCGAAGGCCTGCATCGACATGTTCGAATTCCCGAACATCCCCTGCACCTATCCGGTGGTCTGGACCAAGGCGCGGGAGGCTGCGGAGGTTTGTGCCGCCGTCGGCAAGCGGATCTGCGATGCCCATGAATGGGAAGGCGCCTGCGCCGGTGCGCTGGAGCCGCCGGATTACTTCTTCGGTCTGGGCTCGGTCGCGGCGATGCGCAGCGCCCATAACGCCAAATACGGCCCCACCAAGAGCTGGGCCTATGGTCCGTCGTTCCAGCGCGGCATCTGCGCCCAGAACAGCCAGAAGAGCGCGAGCTGCGGCGGCGGTGGCTATAACAGCTGCGGATCGAACACCTATCCGACCGGGGCCTTTCCCGATTGCACCAGCGGGCTCGGGGTCTACGACCTGCATGGCAATGCGGCAGAGCACATGAACCTGCCGATGGCGCCGGACCAGATGGCCAGCCGTGGCAGCACCAAGCTGGGGGTGACCGAGATGAAGGGCAGCTGGTTCATCTGGGACAAGTATCAGGCCCACCCGGACTGGTGCCGCTGGCGCGCGCCGTTCTGGCACGGGACCCGGGTGATGAGCCCCTCAAGCCACGAAAATTACCATCTGGGGTTTCGCTGCTGCAAAACGATCGAGTGATCCGGCCGGGCGGCCGGGCGATCAGTATTGCCGGGCCAGCAGGTTGGCGGGATCGGCGATCGGCCCCTCGCTGCTGACGATACGGGCCAGGTCGCGGTCCTGCATGATCATCGCCAGGTCCTCGGGCTTGCCGTTGACGAAAGCGGTGCGGCTGACCAGCCGGACACCGTGGCTGTAATCGGCATAGGCGGCGCCATGCACGGTGCTGAGCGGCTGGATCGGCTTGCCGTTCAGGCGATGCCAGCCGTAGATCGCGACGCGGCCGGGTTTGCTGCGCAGCCGGTTGGTCAGGACGATGTCCTTTTTCTGCCCGGCGGTCAGCTCTGTCGCGGGCTGATGGTCGCGGGATTTCTGCGCGTCCAGCGTGCGATTGTGTTCCAGCAGGTAGGTGGTGGATTCCATCTGCGCGGTCGGTTTCATCGGGCGCGGCGGCAGGTGGACACGGGCCTGACGGTAGATCTCGTCAACCATCTTGGTAGTCGGCAGCAGGAAGCCCATCTCGGTGGCGATACGCGCCGCCGCGGCCAGCCCCATCGGCACCCGGACGAAATCGCGGTCATTGCCGACCGCCAGGTATTCGGGGGTCACGCAGATCGTGACCTCGACCGTCTCGCCGTTGGCGCGCTGGCCGGTGAGGGCGACGGGCTGCAGCTGCCAGAGAAACGAGGGGACATTGCCCGAGAGCACCTGTCCCACCACCTCGGCATCGCGCTTGGTGCCCTGCACCTTCTGCAGCTTCGCCATCACCTCGCTGCCAGCGGGGGCGCGGGACTGACGGGTGGGGATGTGGCTGTCCCGCGAGGCGGAACAGCTGGCAGAGGCAAGGCCGACCGTCGGGGTCAGGGCCATCATCGCAAGGCCAATCAGCGCACCTGCCGTGCGCGAGGCAAACCGGTTGCTCGACATGTTTCATCACGTTTTTGAAAGCGTTCCGAAACACATTCCAAATTTCCAATGACCGATCAAGCCGCGGCCCGGCGGATGCGCGGGAACCTGCCACTGGGCACGACCGAAATTCCGGCGCGGCCCGGGGCACCGGTGCCGTCGGCAGGGGAAAACGGCGATAAAGGCGGCAACCGGGTTGCCGCCTTTTCCCTTCGGATTCCGGCCCGTATCCGCTGCGGGCCGGGGTTCAGACGAAGATCAGATCCCCGTCCGAAGACATGGTGACGATCAGGCCGCCCGCGACCATGACGCCATCGTTGTTGTAGAAATCCAGCTGATCGTGAAGCAGCGCCGCCGAATCGTCGTTGCCGAACTGCGGCTCCTGCCAGACCGGATCGCTGGTCAGCGCGGGCAGGGCAGCGTCGAATTCCGCATCGGTGATCAGATCGTCGCCATTGGCGTCGGCCAGGTTCTTCAGCCAGTTCGCCGCTTCGTTCAGATCGTCCGGAGCGTCGCCGCCGGGGTTGCCGGCCCGCAGGTTCAGCTCGGTCGCGACCATGTCGCGGCCCAGGATGTATTTGCCGTCGTTGCCGATCGTCTTGTTCCTGGCATTGATCAGCAGATGCGCCAGATCGAAGGAGATCGCCACCGATTCAGCACCCTCGCCGATCAGGAAGAACTCCACATGGCCGGCGCTGTCGAGCAGGTCGCCGAACTGGCCTCCGACCAGCTCGTAATCGGCGAAGCCGGCGTCGTCATCGGTGCCGACGATGCCGTCGGCGCCCGCCATCTTGGTCGCGGTGCCGTCTTCGTTGCGGGTGTCATCCTTGTCGTTCCAGAACTCGGACCCGAATTTGGACCCCCAGAACCCCGGTGTCCGGACCCCCGGACCGCCGTTGTGGTTGCCGAAGTTGAGCGTCTCGGTCTGTTCGTAACGGCCGGCGAAATGCGCGCCGCTCACGCCGTCGATCTCGACGATGCCGTCGCCACCCGGATAGGTCTGCTCCCAGCCCGACGACATCGCTTCCGAAACATAGTAGGTGCCCGGCGCGAGATCGGTGAACTGGTAGTAGCCGCTGGCGTCCGTCTGCACCGTCGCCAGCACCCCGTCCGAGATATCCTGATTGTCGTCGAGATAGATCGTCCAGCCCTGGATCGGGTCCTCGCCGGTGTCCCAGGTGCCGTCCCCGTCATAGTCGTTCCACTTGTGGCCGGAGATCATGAAGTTCTCGAAGTTGCCGAAGTTCAGCACCTCGGTTTCGCCCAGCGTGCCCTCGACCAGTTCGCCGGCGGCGCCGGTGAAGCTGTGGCTGCCGTCGAAGGTATTGGTCCAGCCGCTGGCCGGCATCACCTCCTGCACGCTGTAGAACTCTCCGGGCGTGAGGTTTTCGAACAGGTAGCGCCCGGTCTCATCCGTGGTCGTGGTGGCGATCACCGCGCCCGCCGCATCGAGCAGCTGGAAGGTCCAACCCTCGATGACGGTCTCGCCATCGTCCCACAGGCCGTTGCCATTGGCATCCTCCCATTTGTAGCCGGTGACCGAGAACAGCTCCTGATTGCCGAAGTTGAGCAATTCGGCCAGACCCTCGGTGCCGTTGTGGTCGACACCGCTTTCTCCGACGATGACGGTGGCGCCGTCATAGGTCTGCTGCCAGCCGGCCTTGTCCAGCTCGTAGACATAATAGGTCCCCGGAGTGAGGCCGGTGAAGCTGTAGGAGCCATCGGCGGCGGTCACCACCTCGTCGATCTCATTGCCGTTGCCATAGGTCTGGTCGGTGTCCAGCACGATGGTGAAGCCGCCAACGCCGGTTTCCTCGGCATCCCAGGCGGCGTCGCCGTCCAGATCGCTCCATTTCCAGCCGGAGATGTCGAACTTCTCGAAGTTGTAGAAATCGACGGTCTCGTCGAAGCCGGATGTTCCGCCGTCGACGCCGACGGTGGCGGGGGTGATGGCGACCCAGCCGTCGGGGGCTTCCTCGGCGACGAAATAGGCGCCCAGCATCAGGTCGTCGAAGAGATAGCTGCCGTCGGCGCCGGTGGCGGTGGTGGCCATCGCCACCTCGCCGTTCAGGGTGCCGTCGGCGGTTTCACCGGCGTCGAGCACGCCGTTGCCGTTGAGGTCGCCATCGAGATAGAGCGAGATCTGCCAGCCGGGGATCGGGGTGTTGTCGCCGGCCGTGCCGTCGCCATCGAGATCCTCGTATTTGATGCCGCTGATCTTGCCGTATTTCGTGTTGCCGAAGTCGAGCCCGTCGATATCCTCACCGGACT
>NZ_JASNJD010000009.1 GCF_030164425.1 Pseudodonghicola flavimaris
CCACCGCGATTTCGTCGAACGGGTTCATCGACATCTTCACGTTCGCAAGATCGACACCGCTTCCGTCCGCTTTGACGCGAACCTTCACGTTGTAATCGATCACGCGCTTGACAGGTACCAGCACCTTCATATGCGTGTGTCTCCTTGGTTGGTTTGCCCCGTTGGCCGGGGCGGCTCAGTGTTGCCGCCATGTGTTAGCCTCTGTGTCACGCGGAAAACAGAGGAAAACCGACGCGTTTTCATTCAGGGACGCCGCGTTTGAATGCGGAATTGCGGAAAATTGCCACGGTTTCCCTGCCGCGGCCCACAGCGCGGGGCCGCCTTCGGGGGCCGGGTCAGCGGTTCGCGCCCGGCACCCAGAGTACATCGCCGGCACCGCCGTCGTTGGCGGCGCGGGAGGCGACGAAGAACCAGTCGCTCAGCCGGTTGAGATAGCGCACCGCCTCGGGGTTGACCGGCTCCAGCGTGGCGAGCTCGACCGCGCCGCGTTCCGCCCTCCGCGCCACGGTGCGGCAGACATGCAGCTGGGCCGCCAGCGGCGCGCCGCCGGGCAGCACGAAGCTGCGCAGCGGTTGCAGGCTGGCGTTCATCGCATCGATTTCGGCTTCCAGCCGGTCGACCTGCGCCGCGATCATCCGCAGTGGCGGGTATTCGGCCTCGGCATCCTTGTCCATGTCGGGGCGGCACAGATCGGCGCCGAGATCGAACAGATCGTTCTGGATCCGGGCCAGCGCCGCGTTCATTTCGGGGTCCCCCGCCGACAACCGCGCCACGCCGAGACAGGCGTTCAGCTCGTCCACAGTGCCATAGGCATCGACGCGGGGGGCGTATTTCGGCACCCGGGTGCCGTTGCCGAGCGCGGTATCGCCCTTGTCGCCGGTGCGGGTGTAGATCTTGTTCAGCACCACCATGGGTTAGGCGCCCCCCTGACGTTTGAGGTAGATGTAGAGCAGGATCAGGATCACCGCGATCGCCTGCAGCAGGATCCGGAGCCGCATCAGCTTGTTGGAATATTTGGCGTTGAAGGCACCGCCCTTGGCGAAACCGCCGATGCCCAGCATCAATACGGCGACGACGGCCAGCACCGCCAGCACCACGATCACGAAAAGCGGATCTCCCATCGTCCCCTCGCTTGGCTCTCCCGTTGCGGTGATACTTAAGGCCCCGCGGCCGAAAAGCGAACCGTTTTTCAGACCCGCTTGACGATCCAGTCGGTCGCCCGGGTCGACAGCACCCTCCGGAGATAGCCCGACAGATAGGTCGGCACCGTCACGTAATAGCGCGGCCGCGGCCGTTTCGCCTCAAGAGCGCGAATCAGCTTCGCGGTCACCGCCGAGGCCGGCAGTTCGAAGGGATCGGGGCCGGTGTCCTCATACATGCGCGGGATCAGCCGGGTCTCGTAGTCCTTGCGGCGGGGCGAGGCCTTCCAGTCGACATAGCGTTCGAAATAGACGCGGCCGTTGTCGCGGAACCTGGTCTTGATCGGGCCGGGTTCGATCAGCACGACATCGATGCCGGTGCCGCTCAGCTCGATCCGCATGGTGTCGGAGAGGGCCTCGAGCGCGTGTTTGGTCGCCGCATAGGCGCCGCGCCAGTGCATATAGATCAGCCCGAGCGAGGAGGAGCATTGCACGATGCGGCCATGCCCCTGCGCCCGCATCACCGGAATCACCCGCCGGGTCAGCTCGTGCCAGCCGAAGAAATTCGCCTCGAAGATCTCGCGCAGCCCCTCGGTGGGCAGATCCTCGACCGCCGCGTTCAGCCCGTGGGCGCCGTTGTTGAACAGCGCATCCAGCCGCCCGCCGGTGGTCTCCAGCACATGGGCGAGACCGCTGGCGATGCTGTCGGGGTCGGTATAGTCGATCCGCGGGCTGTCGAAGCCCTGGGCGCGCAGCCGGTCGCAGTCACGCTGTTGCCGGCAGGCGGCGAAGACACGCCATCCCCTTTCGCGCAGCCCCATCGCCGCATCTTGGCCGATACCGGAGGAACATCCGGTGATCAGGATGGTTTTCTGCATGTCTGTCTCTGCTCGTGATCTGCCGGAGCCGGCATGTGTCTCAGCTATGGGCGGAAACCGGCGCACAGGCAATGCGCGATTTCGCCGGGGGCCGTGCTGCGCATGCGTGTAGGGCCGGGGCGCCTGCGCGACCGGCATCCGGGGGCAAGTGTCATGGCGCGGGCTTGCTGATCAGGGAGGCCGCGATCCAGCCGAGCTGGCCGCTGGCGGTGACCCGGAGCCGCAGCCAGCCGGTGCCGGATTCGCTCAGCACGGTGACCTCGTCGCCCAGCTGCAGCCGGGCTGTCACCGGATAGATGGTGCCGGGACCCTCGCGCATGTTGACGCGCAGCCCGGTCACCCGGCGCAGATCCGGCGGCGGGGTTTCGATCTGCGGCGTGGCGACCGCCGGGGCGGGGGCGGCCGCGTGCAGCCCGGCGGCACCCTGCGCCAGGGAGGTGAGCTCCAGCCCGCCGGTCAATCCGTCGCTCAGATCACTGCCCAGACTGGTGCCCAGCGTGCTGAGGCGCGCCTTTGCCGCATCGGGGCTGGTGGCGAAGGTCAGGGTCGGCGCCCGTTCGCTACGGATTCGGTCGGGACGGGGTGGCTGTTGCGCCGGGGTGCTCATCGTCGCGCCGGCCTCCGCCCGGCGCGGGGCGATGACGGGGGGCGGGGTGTCGGTGGTGGGGACTGTGCTGGCCTGTCTCGCCTCGGGGGCCGGCCGCAGGCCGCGCGGCACGAAATCCGACCCGCCGCTCAGTTCATAGAAAACCCAGGCGAGGATCAGGAAGGAGAACAGGACAAACCGCGGCATGGAGCTCAGGACATTCTTGGTAACGGGTATAACAGCAGGGTCCGCGCAGGGCGGGACCAGACCGGGCCGGGCCCGGACAGGGAAGAGCTTAGCCGATCGAATGATTCGTGCCAGCGGGAAGCCGGAAGCGGATTTCCCATGTGGCCCCGGTGCCGCGCCGCCTGCGGGCCGGGGGCCGGGTTTCCCCGCGGTCGCATTCCCGTGGGTCGCATTCCTGTGGATAGAGCGGCCGCAGCGGTTCGGGGCCGCTTTACGCCCGCCGCGTGCGCGCGTATCACCTGATCTATGAGCGACGTTATCGACGACCCCAACATGCAGCCCCCCGAGGGCGATCCCGCCTCCGGTCAGGAAAGCGCCGAGCCGCTGCGCCGTGCCATTGGCGAACGCTATCTGACCTATGCGCTGAGCACGATCATGCACCGGGCGCTGCCCGATGCGCGCGACGGGCTGAAGCCGGTGCACCGGCGCATTCTTTATGCGATGCGGCAGCTGCGGCTGTCCTCGAACGGCGGGTTCCGCAAATCGGCGAAGATCTCCGGCGACGTGATGGGCAACTATCACCCGCACGGCGATGCCGCGATCTATGACGCGATGGCGCGGCTGGCGCAGGATTTCAACGTCCGCTACCCGCTGGTCGACGGCCAGGGCAACTTCGGCAACATCGACGGCGATAACCCGGCGGCCTCGCGCTATACCGAGGCGCGGATGACCGTGGTGGCCGAGGCGCTGCTGGAGGGGCTGGACGAGGACGCGGTCGATTTCCGCGACAACTACGACGGCACCCTGACCGAACCGGTGGTGATGCCGGCGACCTTTCCCAACCTTCTGGCCAATGGCGCCAGCGGCATCGCGGTGGGGATGGCGACCAATATTCCGCCCCATAACATCGCCGAGCTCTGCGATGCCTGCCTGCATCTGATCAAGGCGCCGGGAGCGGATGACGATACGCTGCTGAAATACGTGCCGGGCCCGGATTTCCCCACCGGCGGCATTATCGTCGAACCGCGCGACAGCATCGCCAAGGCCTATCGCACCGGTCGCGGCTCGTTCCGGCTGCGCGCGAAATGGGAGACCGAGGACCTGGGCCGGGGCACCTGGCAGATCGTCGTCACCGAGATCCCCTATCAGGTGCAGAAATCCAAGCTGATCGAAAAGATCGCGGAGCTGATCCAGACCAAGAAGATCCCCATCCTCGCGGATGTCCGCGACGAGAGCGCCGATGATATCCGGCTGGTGCTGGAGCCGAAATCGAAGAACGTCGATCCGGACGTTCTGATGAACATGATGTTCCGCAACTCCGATCTGGAGGTGCGCTTCAGCCTCAACATGAACGTGCTGATCGACGGGGTGACGCCGAAGGTCTGTTCGATGAAGGAGGTGCTGCGCGCCTTCCTCGATCACCGGCAGGAGGTGCTGCTGCGCCGCTCCCGCCACCGGCTGGCCAAGATCGACCACCGGCTGGAGGTGCTGGAAGGCTTCATCATCGCCTTCCTCAACCTCGACCGGGTGATCGATATCATCCGCTACGACGACGACCCCAAGGCGGCGCTGATGCGCGAGGACTGGTCGCTGGATCATGTCCGCGCCATCTCCGAGGCCGATTACCGCTCGCCCCTGCCGGGCGAGGGGGAGCTGAGCGAGCTGCAGGTCGACGCCATTCTCAACATGCGGCTGCGCTCTCTGCGGCGGCTGGAGGAGATGGAGCTGGTCCGCGAGCGCGACGCGCTGATGGAAGAGCGCGCCGGGCTGGAGGATCTGCTGGCCGACGAGGGCCTGCAATGGGGCCGCATCGCCGAACAGCTGAGAGAAACCAGGAAGACCTTCGGCAAGGACTATGAAGGCGGGGCGCGGCGCAGCGTCTTTGCCGAGGCGGGCGAAGCCGAGGACGTGCCGATCGAGGCGATGATCGACCGTGAGCCGATTACCGTGGTCTGCTCCAAAATGGGCTGGATCCGCGCCATGACCGGCCATATCGACCTGACCCGCGAACTGAAGTTCCGCGACGGCGACGGCCCGCGCTTCATCTTCCATGCCGAGACCACCGACAAGCTGCTGGTCTTCGCCACGAACGGCCGCTTCTACACCCTGTCGGCGGCGAATCTGCCTGGCGGCCGGGGGCTGGGCGAACCGTTGCGGCTGATGGTCGATCTGCCGAACGAGGCGGAGATCGTCGATATCTTCGTCCACACCCCGGGGCAGAAGCGCATCGTCGCCTCCAATGCCGGCAACGGGTTTGTCCTGCTCGAGGACGAGATCATCGCCCAGACCCGCGGTGGCAAGCAGGTGCTGAACGTCAAGGACGACGAACGCGCGACCATCTGCGTGCCGGCGGCCGGCGATCACGTCGCCGTGGTCAGCGAGAACGGCAAGTTTCTGGTCTTCCCGCTGGAGGAGCTGCCGGAGATGACCCGCGGCAAGGGCGTGCGGCTGCAGAAATACAATCAGGCGCGTGGCAAGCAGGGGGCGCTGGAGCTCGACGGCGGGCTCAGCGATGTGGCCACCTTCGACTGGGCCGAGGGGTTGCGCTGGCAGATGGGCGGCGGCAAGACCCGGCACGAACCCGACCTGACCGAATGGCTGGGCAAACGCGCCGGCGTCGGCAAACGTCCGCCGCACGGCTTCCCGCGCAACAACCGTTTCACCTGATCGTGACGGCCGGCGCCGCTTGGGGTTTGCACCGGGCGGCGCCGTGGTCTATCCCGAAGCGCGACGATCCAGCCCCGGAGGGACCATGTTCCGCATCTTCGCCCTGCTCGCCGCTGCCGCCCTGCTGGCGGCCTGTACTGCCGCCTCTCCCGATGAACCGCTTGCCGAACTGGGCGAATTCCGCCTCGGTCACAATATCGTGGTGGCATCGAAGATGCAGAAGGGGCCGGTGTCCCGCGATGCGACGCCGGAGGAATGGGTGGATGCGCTGACCAGCGCGGTCGCCGATCGCTTCGGCCGCTATCAGGGCAGCCAGCTCTATCACCTGGGGATCTCGGTCGAGGGATATATGCTGGCGCCCAAGGGCGTGCCGGTGATCTACAACCCGAAATCGGCGCTGATCATCAATGTCACGGTTTGGGACGATGCCGCCGGCCGCAAGCTCAATGACAAGGTGAAGCAGTTCACCGTGTTCGAAACCACCACCGGCGGTACCATGCTGATGGGCTCGGGCCGCGAACGGACCCGGGAAGAGCAGATGCAGATGCTGGCCCGCAACGCGGTGCGCCAGATCGAGGGCTGGATGGTCGAGATGCACGGCGAGGAAGGCTGGTTCGATCTGCGCGAGGGGGCCGCCAGCGAGGCCACCGGCGTCGCCTCGGTCCGGGAGCTGAGCCCGGTTCCCGGGGATGAGACGCAGCCGGCCGCCGCCCCCGCATCCGGCGGGTGACGCAGCAGGGTCGCAGGCAGGGTCACAGACGGGTCGGCAGGCGCAGGAGGTGCTTGATTTTCCCTGTCGAACCCAATATGTGCCGCGCGCAGAGGAAACTGGGTCATTGGGACCCCACCAGTGCAAAAGGGCGCCTAAGACATGGCAAAGGAAAAGTTTGACCGTTCGAAACCGCACGTGAACATCGGTACGATCGGCCACGTTGACCACGGCAAGACGACGCTGACGGCTGCGATCACGAAGTATTTCGGCGACTTCAAAGCCTACGACCAGATCGACGGCGCCCCGGAAGAGAAAGCGCGCGGGATCACCATCTCGACGGCGCACGTTGAATACGAGACCGAGAGCCGTCACTACGCGCACGTCGACTGCCCCGGCCACGCGGACTACGTGAAGAACATGATCACCGGTGCGGCGCAGATGGACGGCGCGATCCTGGTGGTGAACGCGGCTGACGGCCCGATGCCGCAGACCCGTGAGCACATCCTGCTGGCCCGTCAGGTCGGCGTGCCGGCCCTGGTCGTGTTCATGAACAAGGTTGACCAGGTCGACGACGAAGAGCTGCTCGAGCTCGTCGAAATGGAAATCCGCGAACTGCTGTCGTCCTACGACTTCCCCGGCGACGATATCCCTATCGTTGCAGGCTCGGCGCTGGCCGCGATGGAAGGCCGTGATCCGGAGATCGGCGAAAACAAGATCCGCGAACTGATGGCGGCCGTGGATGAATACATCCCGACCCCGGAACGCGCCGTGGACATGCCGTTCCTGATGCCGATCGAAGACGTGTTCTCGATCTCGGGCCGCGGCACCGTTGTGACCGGTCGTGTGGAACGTGGCGTGATCAACGTCGGCGACACCATCGAGATCGTCGGCATCAAGGACACCCAGACCACCACCTGCACCGGTGTGGAAATGTTCCGCAAGCTGCTGGATCGCGGGGAAGCCGGCGACAACATCGGCGCGCTGCTGCGCGGCATCGACCGTGACGCGGTGGAACGTGGCCAGGTTCTGTGTAAGCCGGGCTCGGTGACTCCGCACACCAAGTTCGAAGCCGAAGCCTACATCCTGACCAAGGAAGAAGGCGGCCGCCACACCCCGTTCTTCGCGAACTACCGTCCGCAGTTCTACTTCCGGACCACCGACGTGACCGGGACCGTGACGCTGCCGGAAGGCACCGAGATGGTGATGCCGGGCGACAACCTGAAGTTCGAAGTCGAACTGATCGCGCCGATCGCGATGGAAGACGGCCTGCGCTTCGCCATCCGTGAAGGCGGCCGCACCGTCGGCGCCGGCGTTGTGTCGAAGATCATCGAATAATCAGCGAAGCTGATGTTCCTACGGAAAGGGCCTCCTTCGGGAGGCCCTTTTTGTTTGGATGCGGTGATCTCGGGACAGGCACATGAGGGTGGTGTCGAAGATCGTCGCATAATCGCGGCGGGTTTCCCCACCCACAGAGACGACCTCAGAAAGGGCCGCGCCACTGCCCCCGGTACCTTCGGCGAGAGTATTTGGGCAGAGAAGAAGCGCCGGGTGTACTCTGCTCGAACCGGGGCCCTCCCTCGGGCTCTTTTTCCGGCTGAAAATATCCTCGGGGGTGAATTGGCCCTTCAGGGCCAAGAGGCGGAAGACTGCCCCCTGCTGCTCCGGCGCCGGGGTTTCCCTTCCGGTGTCATCCCTCCTGTCCCGCGTCCGTCTCTGTGATGGAGGCTCAGATGGACCAAGACCTCTGGTCCCGTCGTTTCTTTTCCGCCCCGGGAAGCAGAGACTTGTCATGCCGCATGATTTCCCCGCCCCCGGCGCGGGCCATCCCGTTCGCATGGCCGATGGCACCTTGCACGACGGCTCCGTTTTCCTCCGATCCCTTCGCCATCTTCGGTGGTGCCGGGCTTTCGCCCGGGGCGCGGCTGGGTCACGGGGCGATCGTCAATGCCGGCGCCGTGGCCGGTGGCCGGGTGCCGCCCTAGCCCTGTGCGGAGGAGATCGTCGCCTGGTCCGGGCGGCCCGCCTCCCGGTCGGTCGCCTCGGTCACCGCGTCGAGCTGGGCCTGGAACGCCAGCCGCAGGGCCTCCAGCTCGGCGTCATCGGCCTTGCGCGGCACGCTGCCGGTCCATTCCTCGCAGCGCATCACCCCGCGTGAAAATGGCGCCGGCAGCCACATCCGGTCCCAGGTGGGAAATTCCACCACCCGGTTGGCGGAAAAGCTGACCGCGAAGACCCGTTTGCCGGAGCTGCGGGCCCAGACCAGCGGCACGGTGGAGCTGACCCGTGCCGGGCCGCGCGGCCCGTCGGCGGCAATGCCGACCGAGATGCCCTGTTTCATCCGCCGCAGCACTTCGCGCGACAGCGCCACATGGCGGCGGTTCGACGACATCGCCACATTCTCCCAGCCGAAGCGGCCCAGCAGCACCCCGACCATGCGCCCGGCGCGGGCCGCCGAGGTCAGCGAACAGATGGGGCCCAGCCTGTTGTCGAACATGAAAGGCGCCATCATCAGCCGCTGGTGCCAGACCACGAAGATCACCGGCTCACCGGCCCGCAGCGCCGCATCCATCGGCTCGAATCCCTCCCGCCGCCAGCGCGAGGTCGCATGGGCGAAGCGGATATAGCCGGAGAACAGCCCGGTCACGATCCGCGAGAAGGTCTCGCTGTCGGCGATCTTTTTCCGCAGGCTCACGGGCTGGGGGTCCTTTCGTCTTGCTGTGCGCCCACTCATAGTGGAATGGCCCGGCGGGGCAATGGCCGGGCCGGGGAAAAGACGGCAGATTCTGCTTGTGTCCGCGCCCGCGCTGTCATAGATGAGGGCCCGGCCTTAGGGGTATAGCTCAGCTGGTAGAGCGACGGTCTCCAAAACCGTAGGTCGCGGGTTCGAACCCTGCTGCCCCTGCCATTTTCTCCGCACCTTCATGCTGTTTTTCGCCCCAGCCGCCACATCGGTTGGACGGTCGGTCGGGGCCCCGGCGAGCCCGTCCCGTGTCAACGCGGCACACTGGTCCCGGTGGAGGAAGGTGCCACGGGGGAGGGGCCTGGCAACGCCGGGCCACGCTGGCCTCTGCCGGGCCCTCTGTCGCAATGCCGGGAGGAATGCCACGGGACGCTGCGTTGGGGTGCGGTGTCGGGCTTGGTCAAACCGGCTTGGATACGATAGGCTGGAGCCGGGCGGGCCGCTGAGACCGGGTGCCATCGCGATCGAAATGCACGCAAAGCGGGAATATGGGAAACAAATATCGCCTCTACGCTCTTTGATAATTGAATAATATCAACCCTCTGGGGCCGAGAGGTTCCCCCGCACACGCGGGGATAGACCCTCACGACCGCGTATCCGTCGCTTCCCCAGATCGGTTCCCCCGCACACGCGGGGATAGACCCTGCCGGCTCCCTGCGCGGCGGCAAGATGGTCTGGTTCCCCCGCACACGCGGGGATAGACCTTTCGGCGGCATGTCGAAACGGCGCGTGGTCGAGGTTCCCCCGCACACGCGGGGATAGACCCCGACGAGATCGCAGCCCTGCGCGCAGAAATTGGGTTCCCCCGCACACGCGGGGATAGACCCTTGGCGATGCTCATGCCCGCCAGACCGGCCAGGGTTCCCCCGCACACGCGGGGATAGACCTCAGGCGGCGCGGGTGGCAAAGCGTCTCGCCGAGGTTCCCCCGCACACGCGGGGATAACGTGGTGAGGCGTCATGTGTGGGGCGAGGCCGGGCAGGGGCCGGACCGGATCGGGGAGATGGGTCGCCGAAGCGGTCCGGGCGCTTCGCCGTTACATCATCTGCACGGTCGGGCGCATCAGGATCTCGCTGATATCGACATCTTCGGGCTGGCTCACCGCATAGATCACGCCGCGGGCGAAGCTGTCTGCCGGGATCGCCGACTGGTCGTAGAACTCCGCCATGCCCTTCTGGATGTCCTCCGAACGGATCGATTGGACCAGTTCGGTGGCGATGGCGCCGGGCGACAGGACGGTGACGCGGCCGCCCCAGTCCTTCACCTCCTGGCGCAGCGATTCCGCGATCGCGCGCACCCCGAATTTCGTCGCGCTGTAGACGGCGCCGATCGGCGTGCAGACATGCCCGGCGACCGAGGAGACGAAGATGTTCTGGCCCGAGCCCTGTGCCTTCATGATCGGCAGAACCGCCCCGAGGCCGTAAAGCACGCCTTTCAGGTTCACGTCGATGCACTGGTCCCATTCATCATGGCGGTTTTCCACCAGCGGGGCAAAAGGGCATCACGCCGGCATTGTGCAGCATCACGTCGATCCGGCCATAGGTGTCGCGGGTGGCGGTCACGAAGGCTGCCAGCGCCTCCCGGTCGGTGACGTCGACCTGCGCGGCAAAGGCGTTGTCGGCGCCGAGCTCTTCCACCAGCGCGTCCAGCTTGTCCTTGCGGCGGGCGCCCAGGGCGACCTTGGCGCCGGCCCGAACCAGATAGCGGGCGGTCTCCGCCCCCAGACCGGAACTGGCACCGGTGACTACGACGATCTTGCCCTCTACGTTTTCCATCTGCAAATCCTTCTGTTTCTGGCGTCGATCCGCGCGCGGTGGGCCTGTGGCGCGCGGGCCGCGATCGGATCGCTGGGACAAAGGTAAGGACGATACATCGTCGGACTATGGCGCGCGGGCTCATGACCGGCATGACCGCAGGGACATAAACGGGGCCGATGTGCTATGCTGTCAGAACGCACCGCGGGTGTGCGCGGTTGTCCGGCGCCCCCTGGGGAAACGCGCGGGCGAAACTGCTTCCGCCCGCCCCTTGACCTTCCGGCGGCTGGAAACCCTACATGTCTGGTCCAACCTCCCAGGGGAAGAAAAGGACAGATCATGGCCGACACAGACGCCCATCCTCACCAGCATCCGGCAGGGACGATCACCCGCGACCCTGTCTGCGGCATGATCGTCGACCCGGCGGAGGGGACACCTGCGGCAGAGCACGAGGGTCAGGCCTATCACTTCTGTTCGGACCGCTGCCGGGAGAAATTCGTATCGGATCCCGAGGCGTATCGCAGCGCAACGGATCCGGTCTGCGGCATGTCGGTGGAACGGGCCACTGCAGAGCATGTGACCGATCACGAGGGGCAGCGGCTCTATTTCTGTTCCGCCGGCTGCCAGGCGCGGTTCGAGGCGGAACCGGAGGCCTATGTGGGCGCGCGGCCGGCGCTGAAGCCGGGCGGGACCAGATATACCTGCCCGATGCATCCGGAGATCATCCGCGATCGTCCCGGCGCCTGCCCGAAATGCGGCATGGCACTGGAGCCGATGACACCCTCGGCCGACAGTGGACCCAATCCGGAGTTCGTCGATTTCAAGCGCCGGCTGTGGATCACCGCGCCGCTGGCGCTGGCTGTTTTCGTCCTCGAGATGGGCGCGCATCTGGGCATACCCTTCGCGGATTGGATCGGTCATCCGGCCTTTGGCTGGCTGCAGTTCGCGCTGGCGACGCCGGTGGTCTGGATCTGCCGGCCGTTCTTTCGGCGGGGCTGGACCTCGATCGTGACCCGGTCGCCCAACATGTGGACGCTGATCGCGCTCGGCACCGGGGCGGCCTATCTGTTTTCCCTCGTCTCGCTGATGGCACCGGGACTGCTGCCGGCGCAGATGGCCGACGGGATGGGGATGACGCCGGTCTATTTCGAAGCGACCGCGGTGATCCTGGTGCTGGTCCTGATCGGCCAGGTCATGGAACTGGCGGCGCGGGAACGCACCGGGGACGCGATCCGCGCACTGATGGACCTCGCCCCCAAGACGGCGCGCCGGGTCCGCGACGGTGTGGAGGAGGACGTGGAACTGGACCGGCTGCAATCCGGTGACATCCTGCGGGTCCGCCCGGGCGAGGCCGTTCCGGTGGAGGGGCGGTGACCGATGGGCGGTCTGCGGCCGACGAGAGCATGATCACCGGCGAGCCGGTGCCGGTCGAGAAGGTCGCCGGCGACGAGGTGACCGGCGGTACGCTGAACAAGTCGGGCAGCTTCCTGATGGAGGCGCAGAACGTGGGGGAGGACACCACGCTGAGCCGGATCGTGCGGATGGTGGCCTCGGCCCAGCGGTCGCGCGCGCCGGTCCAGGCGATGGCCGACCGGGTGGCCGAATATTTCGTGCCGGCGGTGGTGGCCTGCGCCCTGCTGGCATTCATCGGCTGGTGGGCGTTCGGGCCCTCCCCGGCGCTGAGCTATGCTTTCGTCGCGGCGGTTTCGGTGCTGATCATCGCCTGCCCCTGCGCGCTGGGGCTTGCCACGCCGATGTCGATCATGGTGGCCACCGGGCGGGGTGCCAATGCCGGGGTTCTGATCCGCGATGCGGAGGCGCTGGAACGCTTTGCCGGGGTGCAGGCGCTGATCGTCGACAAGACCGGCACGCTGACGGAGGGGCGGCCGACGCTGACCGATGCCGACCCGTCGGAGGGGGGCGACGCGGTGACGCTGCTGTCCCTTGCCGCGTCGCTGGAACGGGGATCGGAACACCCGCTGGCCGAGGCGATCGTCGCCGGGGCGCAGGAACGGGGGGCCCCGGCGGTCCCGGCCACTGATTTCGAGGCGGTGACCGGCAAGGGCGTGACCGGTGTGGTCGACGGGCGCAGGGTGGCGTTGGGCAACCTCGCGCTGATGGCGGACCTCGGGGTCGACGCGGAGCATATGGCGGCGCGGGCACATCTGCTTCAGACGGAGGGCAAGACCGTGATGTTCGTCGCCGTGGACGGCCGGCCGGCGGGGCTCGTCGCCGTGGCCGACCGGATCAAGGACACGACGCCGGCGGCGATCCGGGCGCTGCACCGCTCGGGTCTGCGGATCATCATGGCCACGGGCGATGCCCGGCCGACGGCGCAGGCCGTCGCGAAGGCGCTGGAGATCGACGAGATTCATGCCGAGGTGAGTCCCGAGGACAAGAACGCGCTGGTCCGGACGCTGAAGCAACAGGGGCTGTCGGTGGCGATGGCGGGGGACGGGGTGAATGACGCCCCGGCACTGGCAGCGGCGGATGTCGGGATCGCCATGGGCACCGGCGCCGACGTCGCGGTGGAAAGTGCAGGCATCACGCTGGTCAAGGGCGATCTGGGCGGCATTGTCCGGGCGCGCCGGCTGGCAGAGGCGACGATGCGCAACATTCGCCAGAACCTGTTCTTCGCCTTCGTCTACAACACGGCGGGTGTGCCGATCGCGGCAGGCGTTCTCTATCCGGTTCTGGGCGTGCTCCTGTCGCCGGTGGTGGCGGCGGCGGCGATGAGCCTTTCCTCGGTCTCCGTCATCGGCAACGCGCTGCGGCTGCGCGCCCAGAGACTGTGACCCCGGAGGTTGTGAGCTCAGCCGTGCGCCGGCTCAGAAACGCGTTGCCCATTTCGGGTGGGCGTCGTCGATGATCAGCGGATGCCGATGGCGCCGCTGACCCTTCAGGTGTGGGTGGTCCGGTGGCAGGTTGTCATGCGTGTGCTCGACCTCCCGCGTGTCACCGGCGGGCCAGAGCCGTAGCGTGGCGACAAGGCCCGCTGCCGCGACGGCGGCCAGCAGGACGAGCGCCCAGGTGGGGCCGAACCGCGTCATCAGCCAGCCGGACAGCGGGTAACAGATCAGCCAACAGGCATGGGAGAGCGCGAACTGGGCGGCGAAGACGGCGGGCCGGTCCTGGGGATGAGCCGACCGGCGCAGCAGCCGGCCGGAAGGGGTGAGCACGGCGGAATAGCCCAGGCCGATCACCGCCCAGCCTGCCAGCAGCCCGGCCCAGGACAGACCAGGGCCCGCGGACACCCCGGCGAGGGCGAGCAGCGCCACGATCATCAGCCCGGCACCGCTGAGCATCACCGGGCGGTCCGGCAGCTTGTCCAGCAGGCGCGGGAGCAGCAGCGCCGCAGCCATGGACCCGGCCCCGAAGGCGAACATCGTCCAGGCCAGGGCGCTGTCCGACAGGCCGAGCTGGCTGCGCACCAGAACCACGGAGTTCACCAGCACCATCGCGCCGGCGGCTGCGGCCGCGAGGTTCAGGGCGAGCAGCCCGCGCAGCCGCGGCGTGGCTAGGTAGATGCGGCTTCCCCGCGTGGTGCGATCATAGACGCCGCGCGCCGGGGCCGGTGCCGGTCCCGGCAGCAGGACCGAGACCACCAGTAGCGCGGAGCCGAGGAAGCCGGCGACCGTCCCGAAAAAGAGCGCATTGTAGCTCATCACCGCGAGGAGCAGCGCCGCGAGTGTCGGGCTGGCGATGTTTTCGAGGTCATAGGCCAGCCGCGAGAGCGACAGGGCGCGGGTGTATCGCGCCTCTTCCGGCAGGACATCGGGGATGGTCGCCTGAAATGTCGGGGTGAAGGCGGCGGAGGCCGATTGTAGAAGGAAGATCAGAAGATAGATCTGCCAGACCTCCGTCACGAAAGGCAGCGCCAGGGCGCAGGCCGCGCGCAGCAGGTCGAGCGATACCAGAAAGGCGCGCCGGTTGACCCGGCCGGCAAAGGCGCCGGCCACCGGGGCGATCCCCACATAGGCCAGCATCTTGATGGTGAAGACGGTGCCCAGCACCATCGCCGCGCCTTCGCCGGCGAGGTCGTAGGCCAGCAGCCCCAGCGCGACGGTGGCCAGCCCGGTTCCCAGAAGCGCGACGATCTGCGCGAGGAAGAGGTGTCGGTATGTTCGATCGGCGAGAATGCTCAGCATCTGGGGCGGGATCCGGGGGCAGGGCGTTGTTGTGCGTTCCGATAACCTTGGCAGTCGCGTGGCCGGATTGCGAGAGGCCAATCCGCCTGTACCTTTTGTCGGTCGGGCCGGCGGCGCCCCCCGCGGGGTCACGATGTTGCGAGGGGGGCGGGTGAACGCTCCGGGTCCGTGGGGCGGCCCCGGGGTATCTGCCTGTGTGGCAAGGAGAATGGGCGCCATTCAGGGAGCTGGCCAGGAGGTGCGGGGACTGCGGGATCGTGTGACTGGGCGGATTGACCCCGGGGGCCGAGCGGCGGCATAGTTGTGGCCAGAACTGGAGGTTTCGTGCAGCGCATTCTTGCCGTCCTGATGCTGGTCCTTGCGGCCTGGGTGTCGCTTCCCGGGAGCGTTCGGGCGCATGAGCCGTCGCATGGGACGATGCCCCATGCCTCTGCCTGCCCGGAGTGCCCGGAGATGGCGGCGGCCCCGCAGCAGGACATGCACCGGGGCGGTGGCCATGATTGCCAGCATGGTGCTGCCTGCATCGGGTTTCTGCTGCCTGCCCCGGACATGACCGTTGCGCCCGCCCGTCGGGTGGCGCGCCTTGTTCAGGCCGATCAGCCGCGGTCGCTGTCATCGGCTTCGGTCCGGCAGGACCTGCCGCCTCCCCGCACCTGACGTCATCGCAGACTGGCCGCGCGGAGCGTTTCGCGCCGATGACACCTGCCCGACCGAGATGTCGCGCATCAGGACAAGACCCATGAACAAATTGATCCCGGCTGCCGTGGCAGCCCTCGCCCTTGCGGGTGGCGCCTACTATCTGACCCGCCCGTCCCACGCCACTTCCGGCCCTGTCGACCGGGCCGCGCCCGCGGAGGGCGACGCCATCGTCTCGATCATCCTGCCGGGGGCGCTCAGTTCCGGGGCCAGCCTCGGCCAGCGCGCCTTCGATGCGAAATGCGCCGCCTGTCACGGTCAGAACGCGACCGGAAAGATGGGTTTCGGCCCGCCGCTGGTGCATCGGATCTACGAGCCGTCGCATCATGCGGACATGTCGTTCCAGATGGCGGTGCAGAACGGTGTGCGGTCGCATCACTGGAAATTCGGCGACATGCCGCCGCAGAGCGGGCTGACCCGGGCGGATGTCATCGGCATCGTCGCCTATGTGCGCGAACTGCAACGCGCCAACGGGATCGAGTGACATGACGGTCAGGGTGACAAGACGCGCCTTCGGCACCGGGGCGATGGCCGCGGCGGCCCTGGGGGCGACGCAGCTGCGCGCGGCGGCGCCCACCGCGCTCACCGCCCGGGTGTCGACCGCGCAGATCGCGCCCCGGGGATATCCCGCGACCGAAGTCTGGAGCTATGACGGCGGGCTGCCCGGTCCGGTTCTGCGTGTGCCGCAGGGCGGGCGTCTCCGCCGGCGGCTGGTGAACGATCTGCCGGTGCCGACATCTGTCCATTGGCATGGTATCCGCATCGACAACGCGATGGACGGGGTCGCCGGACTGACGCAACAGCCGGTGCCCCCAGGGGCGACCTTCGACTATGACTTCGCGGTGCCCGATGCGGGGACCTTCTGGTATCACGCGCACACCAATTCGATGGAGCAGGTCGCGCGCGGCCTTGCCGGGGCGCTGATCGTGGAGGAGGCGGAACCGCCGGAGGTCGACCGCGACGAGGTGGTCCTGCTCGACGACTGGCTGCTCGATCCCGCGGATGCGCAACTGATGACCCCGTTCGGACATCCGATGAGCCTGAGCCATGCCGGGCGCACCGGCAATCTGCTCGGGGCGAACGGCAGCTATGACTGCGTCCTGCCGGTGCGTCGGCACGAACGGCTGCGCCTGCGGCTGATCAACGGGGCCAATGCGCGGATATTCGTTCTGCGGCTGCGCGGGATGAACGGCTGGACCGCGGCGCTGGACGGGATGCCGCTGCCAGGGCCTGAGCCGGTCACGGGGGAGATGATCCTCGCGCCGGCGCAGCGCCTCGATCTGATCGTCGATGTCACGGCTGAGACGGGGGAGGCGGCGGCGCTGCTGCATCTGGAGAGGGATGGCAGCACCCAGCCGCTGATGCGATTGCCGGTCGCCGGCACTGCCGCCGTCCGCGCGCGTGAGGCGCCTGCCGCGTTGCCGCCGAACCCGCGGATGGCGGTGAGCGGGCTCGACACGGCGCGCCGGCTGGAGATGGCGATGGAAGGCGGCGCGATGGCGGGGCTGGTCTCGGCCCGTTTCGAGGGGCGGGACATGGGCTTTCGCGACCTGGCCCGGCGGGGGCAGTTCTGGGCCCTGGCCGGGCAGGTGGGGATGACCGACGCGCCCTTTGCCCGCCTGGATCGCGGCGAGACGGTGCGCCTGAAGCTGACCAATTCGACCGTCTTTGCCCATGCGATGCACCTGCACGGGATGCATTTCCGCGAGGTGCGGGGCGATGGCAGCCTCGGGCCCCTGCGTGACACGATCGTCAGCGTGCCGGATGAGCCGCTGGAAATCGCCTTCGTCGCCGACAATCCCGGCCGGTGGCTGTTTCACTGCCATATGCTGGCCCACGCCGCCGCGGGCATGACCACATGGATCGAGGTCGCGTGACGCGCGGCCTTTCCCTGCACCCTCAACAGAAAGGACCCCGAGAATGACGAAACGCATCGCCATGGCCCTGATCCTTGCCGGCACGGCCGCTTTTGCCCACGGCGGCGTGCAGAACCCCGATGTGAAGACCCGGATGATGGGCATGGGGGACCTCGCCCGGCAGATGAAACTGATCGGGGGCATGGCCAAGGGAGAGGCCGCCTTCGATGCGGAGGCAGTCAATACCGCGCTCGCCCGGATGTCAGAGGCGGCCTCGGAGATCCCGTCATTGTTCGAGACGCCGGCCGAGGATCCGCAATCTGAGGCGCTGCCGGTCATCTGGGAGGAATTCGCGGGCTTCACCACCCGCGCATCGGAGCTTGAGGCGCTGACGGCGGAGCTTGCGGGATCGGTCACCTCGGAGGCGGAGCTTCGCCCGGTGATGCAGCAGCTGGGGAAGGCATGCAGAGCCTGTCATGCCACCTTCCGGGAATGAGGGCCGCTCTGATCACGGTGCTCTGCGCCGCGACGGCGGCACAGGCAGAGCATATGTTCCAGGGCCGCGATCCGGCGTCCGGTGCCGCGCTTTACGCAGAGCATTGTGCCAGCTGTCATGGCGCGGAACTGGAGGGGCAGCCGGGCTGGAGGTCGCCTGGGCCCGACGGGGTGCCGCCGGCACCGCCGCATGACGAAAGCGGGCACACCTGGCACCACGCGACGCCGCTGCTGCTGGACTACACCCTCAAAGGCGGGCAGGCGGCGCTGGAGGCGCGTGGGGTGACCGGCTTTGTCAGCGGGATGCCGGGGTTCGAAGGCGTTCTCACCGAAGCTCAGGCGCTCGATATCCTGGCGTTTATCCGGTCAACATGGTCCCGGCGCGCCCGGGAAGTTCAGCGCCTGCGCACACATGGGGAGCCGTGAGCCCGGCGAGGCCTTGATCCCCGGCGGCGCCGGCGCCGCGGTTCAGGAGGTCAGCAGCTTTTTCCGGGCGGCGTAATCCTCGGCATCGATCTCGCCGCGGGCCAGGCGCATATCGAGCTCGGCGAGCGCGCTGTTGTCCGAACTGGCGGCGGGCGATTGCGTCTCCAGCCGCCGTACCAGCCAGATCACACCGGCGACGATCAGGCCAAGGACGATCAGCCAGAGCACCGGGCCGAATATCATGCCGAGCCCGCCGCCATAGCCCCAGCCCATCATGTGATCGTATCCGTGATATCCGTCCGCATCGGCCAGGGCGGGCTGGGCCAGGGCGGCCAGGAGCAGCGTAAGGCGTTTCATGGGGGTGTTCCTTTCAGGTTGCGTACCGCCAGTCTCGCCTGCAATGACGTAGGGTCATTGATCTGTCTCAAGTACACCGAACCGTGATCGGAGCGGTCAGGAGCTGGCCCAGGCGCGGTCTTCGACCTGGTCCAGCGCATGGCGCCAGGCGTCGGTCCGGGTGACCGGACGCGCCGCCATCTCCAGCGCTGCGCCGGCCATCGCGTCCAGATAGCCCTGTCGGGTCTCCTCATCCACCCGGGAGACCGCATAGGCGACGCTGAGCGGTGCCACTTCGAACCCCATGTATTCCAGCGCCAGCCGTCGCACCGGCATGAGCAGCGGTTCGATCGGCCCGTAGACGCCGCTGTCCGAGAACCGCTCCGGCGTGCCGCCGGTGGTCACGCTGATCATCGCGCGGCGGCCCTTGAACACGCCGGTGTCGAACCGGCGGCCATCGACATAGGCGAAACCATAGCTCAGCACCCGGTCGATCCATCCCTTCAGCAGGGCCGGCGGCCCGCCCCACCACACCGGGAATTGCAGGATCACATTGTCGGCCGCCGCCACCCGGGCCTGTTCCCGCGCGATATCGGCGGCATAGCAGCCGGCGCGGGCGGCCTGCGCCTGCTCGGCCTGTACGTGGAACAGCCCCGGATCGGCACGCTGGCCGGTGTCATGAGGGCCGACATCTGCACGAAACCCCTCGGCCGCGAGATCGGAGATCGTCACGCTGTGGCCGGCTGCGCGCAGCCGGTCGGCTGCATGACGGGCCAGGGCATGATTGAAGGACTGCGGCTCCGGATGGGCGACCACGATCAGGATGTTGCGGGCTTCGGACATTTTCGACGGCTCTCAGAACAGGGCGCGGGGGATGAACAGGGTAAGTTGCGGGATCAGCGCGATCGAGGCCAGCACCAGCAGGCAGATACCGATCAGCGGCATCGCTTCGCGGATCACCCGGGTCACCGGCTCGCCCGAGATCGCCGAGGCGATGAACAGCAGGATCCCAACCGGCGGCGTTGCCATCCCGACCACCACGTTCAGAACCACGACGGTGCCGAACTGGACCGGGTCCATGCCGATCAGCGCCTGGAACTTCAGCAGGATCGGCATCGTCAGGATCAGGATCGAGATCGGTTCGAGGAACATGCCCAGGATCAGCAGGAAGATGTTCAGCAGCAGCAGGATCAGCCAGGGATTATCGGTCAGCGACAGCATCAGGTCGGCGATCAGCTGCGGCACGTGTTCCAGCGTGAAGACGAAGGACACGATGCTGGCCATCGAGGTGATGAAGAGGATCGAGGCCGAGACCAGTGCGGTGGCGACCAGGGCCTCCCAGACCCGCTGGAGCGTCAGGTCGCGGTAGACGAAACCGATGACCAGCGCATAGGCAACCGCCACTGCCGCGGCCTCGGTCGGGGTGAAGATGCCGGCCTTGATCCCGACCAGGATGATCAGCGGCAGGATCAGCGCCGGCAGGGTCCGTTTGGTCGCGGCGAACCGCTCCCGGCCGTTCACCCGCGGCGTCACCGGAAAGCCGTCGCGCTTGGCGCGGTAGCTGGCATAGATCAGGAGCCCGGCAGCGATGCCGATACCGGGGATGACGCCGGCCAGGAACAGCTGTCCGATCGAGGCGCCGGAGAGCACGCCGTAGATGATCATGGTGATCGACGGCGGGATGATCGGCCCCATCACCGAGCTGACGGCAATCAGCGCGGCGGCATAGGCTGGCGGCATTCCCTGTTTCGACATCGAGGGGATCAGGATGGCGCCGAGGGCGGAGGCCTCGGCGGTGGCGCTGCCGGAGATCCCGGCGAAGAACCCCGAGGACAGGATCGAGACCGAGGACATGCCGCCGCGCCGGTGCCCGACCATGGCACGGGCGAAGGTCACGATCCGCTCAGTGACGCCGCCGACATTCATCAGTGCGCCGGCCAGCAGGAACAGCGGGATGGTCAGCAGGACGAACTGGTCGACGCCGGCGATCATCCGTTGCGGCAGCATCAGCATCATCATGCCGTTGCCGGAGAAATAGAGATAGGCGGTGCCGGCGATGCCAAGGGCCAGCGCGATCGGGATGCCCGAGACCAGAAACCCGGCGAAAAGGATGAAGAAGCTTCCCATCAGGCTTGCACCTCATTGTCATCAGGGAGCGACCGGTCGTCGTTGTCGATCAGCTCGCGGCGGAAGGTGACGGCCAGATCGGCCAGCACGTGCAGCGACATCAGCGCCAGCCCGACGGTGACCGAGAAATAGACCCATTTGATCGACACGCCGAGCGCGTCGCCGGTGAGCGCGGTCCAGATGAAATCGAGCGCCGGAATGGTCTGGCGGTCGAAGCGCGAGGCGAAATCGTATCCGTACCAGGCCATCGCCACCAAGAAGGTCACGATCGGCACCGCCATGATGGCGCGCAGGATCCATTTGCCCCGAGGCGGCAGCATGGCGGGAAGGAACTCCAGCGCGACGAAGCCGTTTCGGGAATAGACCAGCCCCAGCACCAGGAAGGTCTGCCAGATCAGCAGATAGCGGCACAGCTCCTCCGCCCAGATCAGGCTGGAGCCGAGCACGTATCGGTAAAAGACCTGCGCGATCATGATGCCGACGATCAGCGCCATGCTGACGCCGGCCAGGAATTGGATCAGACGCACGTAATGCGCGACCGCTTTTGACAGTGTTGTGGTAAATCTGGTCATCGGTTCAGGCCGTTTGGCGACCGGACCCTGGGCGGGGTTGCCCGGGTCCGGTGCCGGGATCAGGAAGCTTGCGACGCGGCGGCGACAAGGCCGGCGATCAGCGGGTCCTTGGCGGCCCATTCCTGGGTCATGCCGGCGACGCGGGCGCGCATCTCGGGCAGATCGGTCAGTTCGCGGATCTCGACGCCCTTGGCCTTCAGCTCGTCGCGGCCGGCAAGATCTTGTTCCTTGGCGTAGGTCAGCGTCTTGCTGATCGAGCGGCGTCCGGCTTCGGTCACGGCGGCCTTTTCCTCGTCGTTCAGGCCGTCCCAATAGTATTGCGACATCAGCGTGGCCATGTGCCAGGGGTAGTGGCCGGTCAGGGTGAAGTGCTTGCCGACTTCCCAGAGGTTTTCGCCCAGCATCGACGACACATTGATTTCCACCGCGTCGATGACGCCGGTTTCCAGCGCGCCGTAGACCTCGCCATAGGGCAGGCCGACGGGTTCGGTGCCGACGGTTTCCCAGATCTCCTTGTGCAGAGGGACCGGCACGATGCGGGTTTTCAGCCCGGCGAAGTCGGGCAGGCTGGACACCGGTTTCTTGACCGACAGGAAATGCCGCTGCCCGGTGTCCGCCGTGGCCAGGCCGATCAGCCCGGCCTCGGCCAGATCGGCCTGAATCTTCTGGCCGGCCTCGCCCAGGGCGAGTTCGCCGAAGTGATCGTAATCGCGGACCAGGAAGGGAAGTTGCCAGGCATTCATGCCCTGACGCCCGGTCACCAGCGGGATCAGGACGCCGGAGACGCTGACCACATCCATGGTGCCGGCGACGGCGCCTTCGAGAAGCTGCTTGTCACCGCCGAGCTGCCGGTTCGGGAAGATCTGGGTCCGGAAGGCACCCGGCATCAGCTCCTCGAGCCCCTCGGCAAAGCTGGTGGCGAGGATATGGCCCGGGTGGACCTCGTTCGCGGCATGCGCGATGCGCAGGGTCTTGCCCGCGGCGCGGGCGACATGCGGCATGGCCAGGGTCGCGCTCAGGGCGACGCCGGACTGCAAAAGGGTTCTTCTGGTGATCATTGGGGTCCTCCTCCCATAAAAAGGTGATGTAGGGGCCTGGGGGATGCGCCCCTTTCGGGGCGCAGGCGCCGGTCAGCCCGGCATCGGGTAGTCTTCGGCATTCAGCACCCAGCCCGGCTTGTTCGAGAAATCGTGGCGCGGCGGGCTGAAGATATCGATCAGCTGGTTGCTGCCTTCGCCGGTGGCGCGGGTGGTGTGAATCACGGGCGGCGGGATCACCAGCATCGAGGGCGAGCCCATTTCCAGGGCCTTGTCCTCCTGCCAGTCCGCCATGTCGCTGGTCCAGGGCCAGCGCAGATAGTGGGTGAACTCGCCGGCGATGGCGAGCGACCCCTGCTCGAAATCGTCGTGATGGTGGGGCGACATCTTGGACGGGTCGCGCGGGCCCTCGAAGGGATCGAGGACGTTCACCATCAGGGTGGTGCAGCGGAAGATGCGCCCGAACCGGCCCTCTTCGGGTGCGACGTCGAGCGAGTAGAACCGCACCTTCCAGCCGCCGGCGGGTTCAGGCCAGGGTTCGAAGGCCGGAATATGGCTGCGCGGGGTATCATAGCCGCGGGCGTTGCCGCAGAGCTCGGCCAGATCGGTATTCTGGGTCGAGAACAGGCGGATGACCTCGCCGCCCTCGGGCACGCGCAGGCTGCTGTCGCCCGGCGGCACGAAGGCGATGGAATAGCCGGGCACCGACACGGTGGTGCCGTTCCAGGTGATTTCCGCCCCGGTCTTCGGCAGCAGCACGCAGTATTCGTCGGCCTGGGCTGTCCGGGAGAAGGTCGCGCCCGGGGTGGCCTCGCTATAGGCGACCAGGAAGTTGTGGCCGCGGTGCAGCCAGCTCTTGCCGGTCTCGTCGTCGATCTGCGGCGGCTGGTCGTAGAAGGTCGCGGCCTGGTCAGGCGCCACCAGCCCGGTCTGCGACAGCATGCTGCCCGTCTTGGCCGGCGCCAGAGAGGCGCGGGGGTCCGACTTGTCGTACATGTTCATCCTTTCCGGGGTGTGTAGGCTGCACCCCAATTCAGTGAAAAGAGGAACGGAGGCGGGCCGGGGCGAAGTGCCGGGGCAGCCGGCGCGCACCGGTCAGCGGTGTGGCCGGTGGGGCTCACATCTTGCGTTTGCACCGCCAAAGTCTCCTCCGAAGTTTTTTGGCTATTTGTAACGCTGTGCGATACATCGTTCTTTTTTACGGAACATAAGTGCGCTAGGATCGGACTGTCAAGCATTGTGTGTTTCGCCCCGTTCGCACAGCTTGTAGGGCAGAAACATCAGGAGGGATCAGGCGATGGCAGTAGAGAAGACGGACAAATCCGACACCATACAGAGTGTCGCGATGGCGCTTCAGGTTCTCGAAACGCTTGCCAACGGCAACGGCGACATGGGGGTGACGGCGCTGGCCTCGGCGCTGAACACGACCAAGAGCCGCATCCACCGTCATCTGCGCACGCTCGTCTCTCTGGGCTATATTTCCCAATCGGATCAAACCGAACGCTACCGGATCGGCGCCCGGCTGGTGGCACTGGGGCAGGCGGCCTCCGGCTCGGCCGAGTTCACCTCGATCGCGTTGCCGCATATGAAGACCCTGCGCGACCGAACGGGTCAGGCCGTCAGCCTCGGCCAGGTCGAGGCGAACGGGATCCGTATCCTGAACACCCAGCATGGCAACATGCAGATCGAGGTCGGCGTCAAGCCGGGGTCGCTGCTGGATTTCTGCAGTTCGGCGCAGGGCAAGGTGGCGCTGGCGGCGATGTCGGCCGAGCGGCGCGACAAGCTGATTCCCCCGACCATCGACACTTTCACCGAATACACCATCACCGACCGGGCCGAACTGCTGGCCCATATCGATGAAGTGGCGCGACAGGGTTGGGCCACCGCGCCGAACGAAACCATGCTGGGGCTGAACGCGCTGGCCTGCCCGATTCTGAACATCGACGGGGAGCCAGTGGCGACCATCGCCATCGTCAGCCTGACCCAATATATCAAATCCCCGCCCGACGACGATCAGGTTGCCGCGGTCAAGGAAGCCGCGAATCAGATCTCGGTCGAGCTGGGCTATACCCCCTGATCTGACCCCGCCTCATCCTCCGGGACCTCAGCGACGGCCGCGCATCCCGCGCGGCCGTTTGCGTTCGCTTGACTTCCGCGTGGCGAAAAAATATCAACAGGCATGTTCTGCTTAACAGAACAGTGATCTGCCAAACGGAACAAATGATGCAGCGAGCCTGCGGGAGGACCGGCAATGACGACTGTTGAAGAGATTGCGCGCGAAGAGGCGCCACGTATCGGCGAGATTCTGCGCGGGGCGGTCGATCCGCATGTGCACAGCGGCCCGTCCATGGCGCCGCGGGCGATCGATCATATCGAGCTGGCCCGGCTGTATTCCGACGCCGGCTTTGCCGCGGCGGTGACGAAGGACCACGATTATTCCGGCGTGATGTGCGCCAAGCTGATCGAAACCCATTTCCCGGAGCTGACGACGAAGATCTATTCCGGGCTGGTGCTGAACAACGTGGTGGGCGGGATCAATCCCTATGCGGTGGAGCATACCGCGGCCTGCGGCGGCAAGATCGTCTGGCTGCCGACGCTGGCGGCGGAAAACCATCTGGAGTGGGAAAAGAGCTCTGGCTGGGTGCATCCGGCCTCGACCCAGAGCATGCGGCCGGCCAGCGGGGTGCCGCTGTTCGACGGCGATAAGCTGCGGCCCGAGGTTCTCGACGTGCTCGACGTGATGGCGGCGACCGGCATGGCGCTGGCCAGCGGCCATATCCATGTGTCCGAGACCAAGATCATCTTCGCCGAGGCCCGCAAGCGTGGGGTCGAGCGGCTGATCTTCACCCACCCGGAGGACATCGTCGGCGCAACGCTGGACGACACCCGCGAGATCGCCGACATGGGCGCCTATGTCGAACATTCGCTGGCCTTCTTCCTCGAAGGGTCGAAATTCCGCACCCGGACCAACGAAGATCTCAAGGCCTTCGTGGATTGTGTCGGCGCGGAGCGGACCATCCTATGTTCCGATCTGGGGCAGGTGGGCACGCTGAACCCGCTGGAAGGCTTCCAGCTGGGTGTCGCGACATGCCTGGCGCTGGGCTTCTCCGACGATGAGATTCACCAGATGGTGGCGACCAATGCCGCCCAGGTCATCGGGCTGGACAGCTGATCATGGCCGGGGATCTGAGAACGCGCATCCGCGCCGGCGAGTTGCTGATCGGCACCTTCGTCAAGACACCGTCGCCGCATGTGGTCGAAATCCTCGGTCATGCCGGACTGGATTTCGCGGTGATCGATCAGGAGCACGGGCCGATCGACCTGTCGCAGATGGACATGATGGCACTGGCGTCGCGGGCCGTGGGCCTGCCGCTGTTGTCGCGTCGCTGGGGCGCCGAAAAGGACTGGATCGCACCTCTGCTGGATCTGGGGCTGACCGGGGTGATGGTGCCGCACGTCATGGACAAGGACGATGCCGAGGCGATCTGCGACGCGGTGCGGTTCTCCCGCCGCAAACGCGGGCTGTCCCCGTCGCCCCGCGCCGGCAATTACGGCGGCATGTCGATCCCCGATTACCGCGATCACAGCGACGCCCAGAGCGTGGTCGTGGTGCAGATCGAGGATGAAAGCGCGCTCGATCATCTCGACGCGATCGCCGCGGTGCGCGACGTCGACATGTTCTTCATCGGGCCGGCGGATCTGTCGCAGTCGATGAACGTGAGATTTCCCTCGCCCGAGCTGGACCAGGCCATCGCGAAGATCATCGAGGCCGGAAAGCGCAACGGGGTCAGCGTCGGGTTGTTCGTCGGCGACGCCAGCCAGATCGCGGCATGGCACGAGAAGGGCGTCAGCCTCTTCGTCTGTGGCTCCGATCAGGCGTTGCTGCGGAAATCGGCGACCCAGATGATGGCGGCGAAGGACGCCTGAACGTAAAGACACCTCGTGAGGGGCGGGCCGGTGTCGCCCCTCCATCGCCCTCCGGCCTCCCCGCGCGGGCGGCTGGCGGGCGATCATGGATCTGCACCCCTGGGCCTCGTGTGCCCGGGTCAGCTCCGGCGCTTCAGCGCTACCCGCAGGACGCGTTGGAAGCGCGGGCATTCCAGGTGGCTGGGCGCGGAGCAGGTCATGATATGGCGGATGCCGTCGCGTAGTGCGGTGAGCTCCCGGATCTGACGGTCGATCGCATCCGCCCGTACGCCAAGCGCCTGGCGGTCCAGCTCTGGCCGGTCCCCGGTTCCGATCAGCGCGCCGATCTCTGTCAGAGAGAACCCGGCGGTCTGCCCCAGTGCGATCAGCGTCAGACGGGGGATCACCGATTCCTCGAACAGCCGTTTCAGCCCCTTGCGTCCGGCGGAGCGGATCAGCCCGATATCCTCGTAATACCGCAGTTTCGAAGCCGGACATCCGGTGCGGCGGGAGAGTTCGGAGATATCCAGCATGGGCTTGACCTCAAGTTGGCTTGAAGTTGTATCTGCGGCCCCTCCTGCAAAACGTCAATGGAGTTTGGGCCATGAGCGAACAGATCGTAACGGCTTTTGCCATCGGAATCGGGGCGACCCTTGTCATGGACCTGGTGGCGCTGGGGTTGAAATACGGCGTGGGTCTGCAGTCGCTGAATTATGCGCTGGTCGGGCGCTGGTGCCTGTCTCTGGCCGGCGGGGCGGCGGATCGCCGGCCGGTGCCGCAGCGCCCGGCGATCCGTGGTGAGGTCGCAATCGGCTGGGGGCTGCATTACCTGATCGGGGTGATCTTTGCCGGCGTGTTTCTGGCCTGGGCGGGGGACGGCTGGCTCAGCGCGCCGGCTCCCGTTCCGGCGTTGGGCTTCGGCGTCCTGACGGTGCTGGCTCCCTTCCTGGTGCTGCAACCGGGCTTGGGGGCGGGGCTGGCAGCGCGGCGCACCTCGCACCCCTGGGCGGCGCGGGCCAAGAGCCTGCTGGCGCATTTGAGCTTCGGTGCCGGGCTCTGGCTGGCGGGGGTGGGCTGGTCGGCACTGGTCTGAGCGCCGTGGCGCCGCCGGACGCGGGGGGAAAATGCCCGCACCACGACAGGATGCTTGACAGACGCCGCCCGGTATCCGCAAATGTCACCCATAGGTGACATGAGTCGCTGGACCGAGGCGGAGAGGCGGATGACCGGAGCACAGGGCAGGAAACGCGATCGCAAGGCAACCGAGGCGCTGATCATGAAAGCGGTCGGCACGGTGCTGACCCGGGAGGGATTCCCCGGTCTCACCCTCAAGGCCGTGGCGGCCGAGGCCGGCGTCGATAAGGTGCTGATCTATCGCTACTACGGGCCGATCGACGCGCTGCTGACGGCCTATGGCCAGAGCGTGGAGTTCTGGCCGACCGTGGCCGATGTGGTGCCGCCTGAGCCCGAGGCGATCAGCCCCGCCGCGCGGCTGGCCTATTTTCTTGACAGGACCACGGAAGAACTGTCGCGCCGGCCGCTGACGCTGGAGCTGCTGGCGATGGAAGTCGGCGCCCCCAACCCGCTGACCGAAGCGCTCGATACCGTGCGCGAGGCCTGGGGCCGCGATGTGGCGCAGCATCTGCTGGGGGGGAGCGATCCCGATCCGCAGCTGAATGTCGCCATCTCACTGGTGCTGGCGGGTATTCAGAACCTTCTGGTGCGGGGCCGCACCACCGGAATTTACAGCGGTATGGACATCGGCAGCGCAGAGGGCTGGCGGGAGATCAGGGCCAGTCTGCCCTGGCTCTGCGAGCGGCTGTTGCCATCCAGGCCGGACCCCAACCCCTCAACAGAGGATTAGATCATCCATGAAATCGCATGTCATTGCAGCCGCAGCATCGTTGATGCTGGGGGCCTGCGCCACTTTGCCGGACGCGACCTTGTCGCCGTCCTCGACGCTCACCGAAATCTATCGTGACCGGCGGGTGCAGCTGTTTGCCGCGCCTGGGGTCGACAGTGCCGGTCTGACCGGGCTGACGCTGGGCTCTGTCACGCTGGGTGCGGCCAATCCCGCGGCCTCCCGGGCAGAGATCGAAGGTTCGATCCGGGCCGCGATGCAAGCCGCGCTGGAGCGGAGCACGGCGGGGCAACCTGGGGCGGCGGCCGGGGCGGGGCGCGGGGTTCGGCTGGATGTCACCCTGTCGGACATCCGTCTGGTGGATCCGTTCCTGAATGTCCTGTCCACCGCCACCATGTTCGTGCCGGTCGACCGCGGCGCGATGACGATCACCGCGCGCTATGTCGCGCCGGACGGCGAAACCATCGTGCTGCGGCGGGAACGGCTGACTGGCCGGGGCTTCGGGCTCGGCACCGCCTTCTTCCACCGACACGCGGCTTCGGGCGGCGGCGGCGCGCTGGGGCGAGGACTGCGGCAGTTGGCCGGGCTGCGCGCTGCCGCCGGTCACTGCGCCGGAGGGGTGAGCGATGTTGCGACGGGAGTTTCTTGTGGCCGCCGGGGCCGCGCTGACGGTGTCCGCCTGCGCCGGTGCCGCCGGTCGGAGAGAGGATTACGCCGGGTATACTGCGGCATTGCGGGCGCCGCTGCGGCCTGAGGGGGGGACGCCGGAGCTGATCCGCTTCGCCACGCTGGCGCCGAACGGGCACAACACCCAGCCCTGGCGGTTCACTGAGAGCGGGCGCATGATCGCCCTGCATCCGGACATGACGCGGCGCACACCGGTTGTCGATCCCGACGATCATCATCTGTTCATCTCGCTGGGGGCCGCGGCCGCGCATCTGGAACTGGCCGGAGCGGCGATGGGCCGGTCTGGCCGGGCCGAAGTCCGGGCGGATGGTGCGGTGCGGTATCGCTGGACGCCGGCCACGCCGCGCGAATCGCGGCTGGTGGCGGCGATCCCGGCGCGCCAGAGCACACGCAGCCCGTTCGACGGGCGGGATGTGGCGCCGCAGGCGTTGCGCCGGCTGGACACCGCGGCGCGGGCCCCGGGGGTGCGGATGGTTCTGCTGACCGGGCGACCAAAGCTCGATCCGCTGGCCGATCTGATCGTCGCCGCCAATGGGGTTCAGATGGACACGCCGGAGTTCGTCGCCGAGCTGAAACACTGGATGCGGTTCAATGCGGCGCGGGCGATGGCGACGGGGGACGGGCTCTATACCGCGGCGAGCGGCAACCCGGTCTTTCCCGATGTCATCGGCTCGGTGATGTTCGACGCCTTCTTTCGCAAGGCGGCGGAAAACAGGCGATATGCGCGACAGATGGCCAGCACACCCGCCGCCGCGCTGTTCTTTGCCGAGCGGGCCGATCCGGCGCATTGGACCGGGCTCGGCATGGCGGTCGAGAGGTTCCTGCTGACGGCGACGGCCGAGGGGCTCGCCACGGCCTTCGTCAACCAGCCTGCAGAGGTGGCTGCCTATCGTCAGGCATTGGCGGCTCTGGCCGGAGAGCCGGGGCTGCGTCCGGATCTGGTGATCCGTGTCGGCCATGCACCGAGACTGCCCTACGCACCCCGCCGGCCGGTGTCCGAGGTGCTGCTGCCGGGGTAGGGCGGATCAATCGTCCGCCGGTTCTCCGCTGCCGCTGACCGCGTCCAGAAAGGCGCGGTCTTCGGCGTCCATCATCAGGCGGGTGAAGTCGAGATAGGCTTGCAGGGTGGCGCGGTCGCTCTGCCGCATCACCTCGTCCAGCCGTTCGAACTGCGCCTGAAAGCCATGCTCCTCCAGCTCCCGGCCCTGTTCGGTCAGATAGAGCCGGCGGAATCGCAGGTCCTTCGGGTCGTGGCGCTGCTCGACATAGCCCTGTTTGACCAGCGGGCTGAGCACGCGATTGAGGTTCTGATTGGCGATCCGCAGGGTCTTGGCCAGTTCCTGCACAGTGCAGCCGGGCTGTACTCCGATGAAGGTCAGCGTCCGGTGATGGGCCCGGCCAAAGCCCAGCTCGGACAGCCGGTCATCCGCCGGCCGGGTGATGCCGCGCTGGGAAAAGTAAACCGACATAAGGACTTGTATCTTTTCCTGCCGCGTCAGCGCGGGGCCGTCCGTCCGGTTGTCTTGCATGTCTTTCCCTTTCCCGGGCGCCGCCCTGGCCTGCGGTTCGGCGCGGCGCGAACCCGGGGTAGCGAAAGAATGTGAAAAAAGCAATTGACGAATAAATATCATATCATAATGATATAGCACGTAACGTGATATACTATGAGATGCCGGAGCTGCCCCGCAGGATGCGGACCGGAACGGCGGAGAGGAAAGTCAGGGAATGGCACGCGGAATGCAGGCAGAGATCGCGACAGGCGACGGGCAGTATTGGGATGCCGGGCTGGAAACCGCGCCGTGGCAGGAGGTCGAGCGTCAACAGGCCGCCGGGGTCGCCCGGATGCTGGAGGGGCTGCGTGACCGCTCCGCGCTCTATCGGCGGCTGCATGCGGATCTGCCCGCCGGGGCGCCGCTGCGGACGTTCAGCGATCTGCAGGCGCTGCCCTTTACCTACAAGGCAGATATCGGCGCGGCCCTGGACGCTACCGACGACAACCGGCCTTTCGGGGAAAACCAATGCGCAGGCACCGAGGATATCGTGCAGATCCTCGCCTCCTCCGGCACCACGGGCCGGCCGTTTCACTATCCGCTGACGCGGCGCGATTCCGAGGTCTGGGCCGATGCGGTGGCTCAGAATTTCTTCACTGCCGGTCTGCGCCCCAGCGATATCGTCGCGCATCTGGTGGGGTTGCCGATGGTCGCGGGCGGGTTGCCCTATGCCGATGGTATCCGCCGGATTGGCGCGACGCTGTGCTGGCTCGGCGGCTTCCCGACCGAGCGCATCCTGCGCGAGATGTGCCGGCTGCGCGCCACGGCGTTCCTGTCGACCACCTCTTTCGCGGTCTACCTGGCGGAGCAGATGCCGGCGATCGCCGTGGAAACCGGCGTGGCGCCGCGCCTGCGCACCGCGCTTTGCGGCGGGGAGCCGGGGTTGAACCAGCCCGAGATCCGCGAGCGGATCAGCACCGGCCTGGGGCTGACGCGGCTGAGCGAGATGATGGGGCTGGGCGATGTGCTCTCCGGGCTCTGGGCCGAATGCGCATGCGGCGACGGCATGCATTTCACTGCGCAGCGCTATGTTGCGGTCGAGCTGATCGATCCGGAGACCGGCGCGGCGGTGCCGTGGCAGGAGGGCGCGACGGGGGAGCTGGTCTATACCACCTTCGCGCGGGAGGCGGCGCCGGTGGTGCGCTATCGCTCGCGCGATCACGCCGTGGTCACCGGCACCGGCTGTGCCTGCGGCCGCACCGCCCCGCGCATCCGTTGCATCGGACGCACCGACGACATGCTGATCTACAAGGGGATGAATGTCTTTCCTTCCGCGATCCGCGATCTGGTGGCCGAACAGTTCGCCGGTCGCGCGGCACCCTTGGTCCAGGTGTGGAAGGACAGCCGCGACCAGGTGCGCTTCGACGTTCCCATCGCGGTGGATGTCGAGGCGGTGGAGGAGCTGCCCGGGGCGGCGCAGGCGGCGCTGGCCGGAGAGATCGAGGCCGCGATCCGCAGCCGGTTGCAAGTGCGCGTCGCGGTGACGGTGCTGTCGGCGGGCGGCCTGCCGCGGGGCGTTTACAAGAATTCGCTGATCGCGGTGCGCGACAGCGCCCACTGAGGCGCCCCCAGGGCAGAAGGAGAGACCGATGAGCTGGATCGCCGAGATCCCCTATGGTGCCTATTGGAGCACGCCATTCGCCAAGTGGCAGGGCAGTTTTGCCGGCCTGCACAGTATCGAGTTCGCCGCCCATGTCGCCCGCCGCGAACTGGCGGCCCGCGATATCGCGCCGGAGCGGATCGACTATGGCGTGCTGGGCACATCGGTGCCGCAGAAAGGCAGCTTCTACGGCCTGCCCTGGCTGACCGGGATGATCGGGGCCGGCCATGTCGGCGGGCCGACGATCTCTCAGGCCTGCGCCACCGGGGCGCGGATCATTCAGGCCGGGGCGCAGGAAATCCAGGCCGGCGGGGCCGATGTGGTGCTGGCGGTGGCGGCGGACCGGACGTCGAACGGGCCGCATCTCTATTATCCGGCGCCTGCCGGGCCGGGCGGAACCGGGGTGGCCGAAAACTGGGTTCTCGACAATTTCAACCACGACCCGCTCGGCGGGCATCCGATGCTGGAGACGGCGGAGAATGTGGCGCGGAAATACGGCATCGGCACCGAAGAGCAGCACGCGCTGGTGTTGCAGCGGAGCGCCCAGTACCAGGCCGCCTGCGCCGATGACCATGCGTTTCACCGCCGCTACATGAGCCTGCCGTTCGAGGTGCCGAAACCGGGATTTGCCGCCGTCTCGCACCGGCTGACCGGGGACGAGGGGGTGATCCCGGGCGATGCGGCGAAGCTGCGGGCGCTGAAGCCGGTGCAGCGGGGCGGCACCGTCACCTATGGCGGCCAGACCCATCCCGCCGACGGATCGGCGGGGATGATCCTGACCACACCGGCGCGCGCGGCGGAGCTCAGCCGCGATCCGGCGATCCGCATCCGGTTGCTGGGCTTCGGTCTGGCGCGCACCGAACTGGCCCATATGCCGGAGGCGCCGGTCCGGGCGGCAGCGCGGGCGTTGCAGGCGGCGGGGCTGGAGATCGGGGCGATCGACGCGGTGACCTCGCACAATCCCTTCGCCGTCAACGACATCGTTTTCGCCCGAGAGACCGGCTTCGATCCTGGGCGGATGAACGCCTTCGGCTGTTCGCTGATCTGGGGGCATCCGCAGGCCCCCACCGGTCTGCGCGCCACCATCGAACTGATCGAGGAACTGGCGTTGCGGGGGGGCGGGCATGGTCTGTTTCAGGGCTGCGCGGCGGGGGACACCGCCATGGCGCTGGTGCTGAAGGTCGGCGCCTAGGCGGACTGCAGGACAGGGACAACACGCGGAAAACCCGCGGACCTACGGGGAGAGACGGAATGGATGTGTTTCTGATCGGGGCGTTCACCTCGCCCTTCGGCAAGCGGCCCGAGGCCGACTTCAAGGCGCTGACGCGGGAGGCGGTGACAGGGGTTCTGGCGGATGCGGGCCTGGATGACGGGCGGGCGATCGACACCGTTCACTTCGCCAACAGCTTCATGCACCACTGGGGGCAGCACCTGATCCGAGGCAACGTCTGCCTCGCCCCGCTGGTGGAGGCCGGGCTGTTGCTGCGGCACACGCCGGTGTTCAACGTCGAAGGCGCCTGTGCCGGCGGCTCCATCGCCTTTCGCGGCGCGGTGAACGAGGTGCGGGCCGGCAGCGCGCGGCTGGCACTGGCCGTCGGGGTGGAAAAGCTGTTCGATCCGGACAACCCGACGGTGATGCAGCAGCTGTTCGACGGCGGTTTCGACAGTTTCGACCGGGATCGCTGGATGCGTGAATACCGGGATACGGCGGCGGCTGCCGGGTTCCCCTATGCACCGGGGCCGGGTCGGCCGGTGACCATGGATACCTATGCGATCCAGGCCGCCTGGCACATGGCGACCTATGGGACCACCGTCGAGCAGATCGCTGCCGTCGCGGCGAAGAACCATGCGCATGCGGTGCATAACCCCAAGGCGCAATACCGCACGGCAATGACCGTCGAGCAGGTCCTGGCGGACAAGCCCATCGCCGCGCCGCTCACCCGCGCCATGTGCGCCCCGATGAGTGACGGCGCGGCGGCGGTGCTGGTCTGCGACGGTGCCACGCTGGCGACCCTGCCGGCGGTCACCCGGCAGCGGGCGGTGCGGCTGCGCGCCAATGTGTTCACCGGCGGCTCGTTCCGGCAGGCCGAGGAGCCCAGCCTGACGCGGCCGGCGGTCGACCGGGCCTATGCGATGGCGGGTCTGGGACCGGAGGATATCGACGTGGTCGAGGTCCATGACGCGACCTCCTTTTGCGAGATCTACCAGACCGAGATGCTGCGCCTGTGTCCGGAGGGGGGCGGCGGCGCCTTCGCCGCGGCGGGGGAAACCGCACTGGGCGGCCGGGTGCCGGTCAACCCGTCGGGCGGGCTGGTGTCCAAGGGGCATCCGCTGGCGGCCACCGGTCTCAGCATGCTGACCGAACTGGTGACGCAGCTGCGCGGCGAGGCTGGCGCGCGCCAGGTCGCGGGCGCGCGGATCGCCCTGCAACAGAACGGCGGCGGGACCCTCGGGCTGGAGGAGGCGGTCTGCTCGATCACCATTCTGGAGCGCCGCGGCTGAACCCGCGATGCGCCGGCTGATACCGGGCCAAACAGATACAGACCCAATGAAATGCCAAATCAAAATCACATAAACCTTCGGGAGGTATTCATGAACATTCGCAAGACATTGGCCGCCTTTGCCCTGATCGCCGGTGGCTGGGGGGCGGTTGCCGCGCCGGCGCAGGCCGAAGATCAGGTCACCTTTTCCTTCGCCACCTGGGTGCCGCCGGGCTATCCGCCGCTGTTTGCCGGGCTGACCCCCTGGATGGACTCGATCGCGGCGGAGTCCGAGGGCTCCATCGCCTTCGAGCTTTACGAAGGCGGGGCGCTCGGCAAGGCCAAGGACCACTATGACATGGCCGCCAGCGGCATCGCCGATATCACCTGGATCGTCCCCGGCTACACCCCCGGCCGGTTCCCGATCCTGGAGCGGGTGGAGTTGCCGTTCACCTTCGCCGCCTCCGCCGCGGCGGCAGGGGCGGCGGCGCAGGCGTGGTATGCCCCCTTCGCCGCCGAGGAGATGGCCGAGGTCAAGCTGCTCTTGCTGCATACCAATGCCTTCGGCACGTTCCACACCAAGGATCTCGAAATCCGCCGGCCCGGCGATATCAGCGGCCGCACGGTGCGCCCGGCCAATGCCGGCATCGCCAAATGGGTCAGTGCGCTCGGCGGATCGTCGGTGCCGATCCCGGCGCCGGAGGCCACCGATGCGCTGTCGCGCGGCACGGTCGACGCGATTTCGCTGCAATGGGACACGCTGCGCGATTTCGGTATCGACCGCGCCGCGCGCACCCACACCGACGGCAAGTTCTATACCTCCTTCTTCGCCATCGTGATGAACAAGGCGGCCTGGGGCCGGTTGTCCGAAGCGCAGCGCGCGGTGATGGAGCATCACATGACCCCGGAATGGGCCGGGCGGGTGACCGCCGGCTGGGAAGAGGTGGACGCCAGGGGGATCGCCGCGCTCAAGGCCGAGGCGGCCGCGGGCAAGCGCAGGATCGTCGAGTTGAGCGATGCCGACCGCCAGGCCTGGCGCGACACGGTCGCGCCGCTGCGGGCGGCCTGGGCCTCGGAGGTCGCCGAACGGACCGGCCGCGATGCCGCCGCCATCGAGGCCGCGCTTCAGGCCAGTATCCTGTCGCATGGCGCGGGCGGGAACTGAGCGCGTGCTGTTGCGGCTGATCGACCGCATCATGGAGGTCGTGCTGTCGGTCAGCGCGGCCATCCTGTTGCTGATCGCGGTGCTCACCTTCGTTTCCGTCCTGATGCGCTATCTCTTCGTGATGCCGATCCCGGACCACTACGACATCTCCCGCCTGACCATGGCGGTGCTGATCGGCTGGGGCACCGCCTATTGCTTCGCCCGCGACAGCCATATCGATGTCGATCTGCTGACCGCCCTGTTGCCGGTGCGGGGGCAGCGCGGGCTCTGGGGGGTGACGTCGCTCCTCAGCCTGGGGTTCCTGGCGGCGGTTGCGGTGCTGCTCTGGCGCCACGGGCTGGCGCTCAGGGCATCGGGCGAGGGCACCTTCGATCTGGGGCTGCCGGTCTGGCCGTGGATTCTGGCTACCTCCGCCGGGTTCGGGGCGGGGGCGCTGACTCTGCTCCTGCGGCTGGTGGCGGCCTGCTGCAGCCCCGGGGCGGGGCGACATCGGGAGGCAGCGCATGGATCGTGAAACCATCGGGCTTGTCGGCTTTGCCGGGCTCTTCGTGCTGATCGCGCTGCGGGTGCCGATCGGTGTTGCCATGAGCGTGGTGAGCCTGGCAGGCTTCGCCGCCATCGTCGGCCTCGACCCGGCGTTGCAGACCCTGCCGCTGGCGACGCTGAACGCGCTGGCGAACTGGGAATTCGGGCTGATTCCGCTGTTCATCCTGATGGGAGCGGTCGCCTCCGAAGCCGGGATGAGCCGGGCGCTCTATCGCGCGGCCAATTTCTGGATCGGCCATCTGCGCGGCGGGCTGGCCATGGCGACCATCGTCTCGGCGACCGGCTTTGCCGCCATCTGCGGCTCCTCGGTCGCCACCGCCGCGACGATGACGCGGATCGCCCTGCCGGAGCTGGAGCGCAACCGCTATCCGCAGGTGCTGTCGCTGGGTTCGATCGCCGCCGGCGGGACGCTGGGCATCCTGATCCCGCCCTCGGTGCCGTTGGCGATCTACGGGATCATCACCCAGACCGACATCGGGCTGCTGTTCATGGCGGGACTTCTGCCGGGGCTGCTGGCGGCGGCGCTCTATCTGCTGACCATCTATCTGTGGCGCCGGGTCGGCGGGCTCGAGCTGAAGGCGCGCCGGCCGGCGGGCGCGCGGGCGCGGTGCAAATCTCTGCTGCTGGTGCTGCCGACGCTGGGGCTGTTCGCGGTGGTGATGGGCGGCATCTATGCCGGTGTCTTCACTGCGACTGAGGCGGCGGGTGTCGGCGCTGCCGCCGCCATCGTCATCGGGGTGGTGCAGCGCAAGCTGCCGCGCGCGGCTCTGCTGCGGGCCCTGCGCGAAACGGTGGCGACCTCGTCCTCGCTGTTTCTGGTGCTGATCGGGGCGCTGCTGTACGGGCGGTTCCTGGCGGTGACCCGGCTGCCGCAGATGCTGAACGGCACCGTCGAGGGGTTCGGCCTGTCCCCGCTGGCCACGATCCTGGTGCTGCTGGGGGTCTTCGTGCTGCTGGGCTGCGTGCTGGATGCGATGGCGATCCTGCTGCTGATGGTGCCGCTGGTGATGCCGCTGGTCGGGGCCTATGGCTTCGATCCGGTCTGGTTCGGGATCGTGACGGTGATGGTGATCGAGCTGGGGCTGATCACGCCGCCCATCGGCATGAACATCTTCGTCATCCGCTCGGTCCGGCCGGAGGCGCCGCTGGGGGCGATCTATCGCGGTGTCATGCCCTTTGTCGCGATGGATGTGCTGCGGGTGCTGCTGGTGGTCTTCATTCCCGCGATTGCCCTGATCCTGCCGCGGGCGATGGGCTACTAGCAGCGTGCGGGGGCCTCATGTCCGGGGCCCCCGCACCATGATCTCGGCCTGCCGCACCGCGCAGCTGAGACCGTCGAGCACGGGGACCGGCAGGGCGGGGGCAAGCTGCCGGGTCATGCCGGCGGTAATGGCGCCGCCGAGAACGAGGACATCGGGCGCCTCGCGGTCGAGGACATCGCGCGCCAGCTGCAGCATGTCCCGGGCGGTGCCGGCCGGATCGCGGTGGCTTTCCAGCACACCGCGGTCGAGCGCATGGATGCCGCTCAGCCGTTGCCCGATGCCATATGCCGACGCCAGCTTGCGGATGCCGCCGACGGCAGAGGGGGCGACCGTCAGGATGGAAAACCGCGCACCGAGCATGCAGGCATGGAACATCGCCGCCTCGGCGATGCCGATCACCGGAAAGGCGACCTCACGGCGAATCGCCATCAGGCCGGGGTCGCTGAAGCAGGCGATGACCGCGGCATCATACTGGGCGGCGGCGCCGGTGATCGCAGCATGGGTGGCCTGCGCGGCGATCTCCACATCCGCCGGCGTCTCGATCGCGGCGGGCCCGAAGGGGGCGGTGACCGCGGTGATCCGGGTTTCGCGGCGCACCACAGCCGCCGCCTCGGCCTGCAGCAGCGCGGTGATCCCGACGGATGTATTGGAATTGACGATCAGCAGATCCATCGCCGCGCCCTCGGGCCTGTCACCGGGCCTGTCACCGTGCCTGTCACCGGGCGCTGGCCGACCAGCGGGGCAGGCCGGCGGCGGCTCTCCACGCATGGGCGATCTCGGCGCGGGTGGCGAACCAGACACTGCCTTGGGTGGTCATGTGCTCCAGCAGCTTTTGCAGGCCGGCGATCCGGCCGGGACGGCCGATGATGCGCTGATGCAGGCCGACGGACATCATCCTGGGCTGCTGCTCGGCCTCCTGCCGCAGCCAGTCGAAGGCATCGGCGCAATAGCGGGTGAAATCGCTGCCGAAGACGAAACCGCCACCGGGGCTGAACCGCATGTCGTTGGTGTCGAAACTGTAGGGCAGGATCACATGCGGTCTGCCGGCGGGCGCGACGACATAGGGCAGATCGTCGTTGTAGGCATCGGAATCATAGAGAAACCCACCGTGTTCGCAGAGCAGCCGGCGGGTATTGACCGAGGCCGCAGAGCGGGTGTGCCAGCCCACCGGGGCGGTGCCGGCGATCCGGGTCAGGCTGTCGACGCTGCGCGCGATCACCGCGGCCTCCTGCGTCGGGTCCATGCCGGCGTGGCGCTCCCACCTGTATCCATGGCAGGAGATCTCGTGACCACGGGCGGCGGCCTCGGCGATCAGCTCGGGCGCGCGCTCTGCGGCGCGGGCGCAGGTGCTGATCGTGGCCCGGATGCCGTGGGCCTCCAGCAGGCCCAGGATGCGGTCGAACCCGACGCGGGGGCCGTATTCGAAATGCGAGGTCATGCAGGGGTCGGGTGCGCCCGTCACTTCCTCCCGCACCTCGTAGACGGGTTCGTTGCGTTCGTCGCCATCGGCGATCGACAGCTCTGCGCCTTCCTCGAAATTCAGCACGAAAGAGACGGCCAGACGGGCGCCGTTGGGCCAGGCCACATCGGGGCGGTGGCCGCGGTAGCCGAGGAAATCGCGCCGGGCGAGGGGCGGCGCGGCGGTCAATCCGGGCGCTCCAGGTGGGCGAAGGCCGTCGCCAGCGCCTGGGATTTGCGGCGGTCGCCGCCGAGGTCGAGGCTGTCCATCACATCCTGCAGGTGATGCCGCATGGCATGGGCGGCGGCGTTCTCGTCACCTGCGGCGATCTTGTCGATCAGATCGGCGTGACCTCCGAGCGAGCAGCCCGAGGACGCCGGCCGCTGATAGAGCGCCACCACGAGGCTGTCGCGCGAAACCAGTTCGCGCACCATCTCTGACACCACGTCGTTGCCGGTGATGCGCGCCAGCTCGCAGTGGAATTCCCCGGTCAGCCGATGGGCACGGGCGCCGTTCCGGCGGTCCCGCGCGCTTTGTTCCTCGGCGACGATATCGCGCAGCATCCGGATGTGTCGCGGCTGGGCCAGACGGGTCGCGGCGCGGATGACGCCTTCTTCGATGATCTGCCGGGCCGCGTTCACGGTGCGCGCCTCTTCGACCGAGGGGCGGGCGACAAAGGCGCCGCGCATCGGTTCGATCACCACGATCTTCTGATCGGCGAGCCGGTGCAGGATCGGCCGGATCCGTGTCTTGCTGACGCCGAACACCTTGCCCAAATCGTCCTGGCCGAGCTTCTCCCCGGGAGAGAGCCGGCCTTCGACAATGGCATCGAAGATCTCGTGGTGGATTTCATCGTCGGTCATCGGTTCCGTCTTGGACGTCATGATTTAGCTCAGATCGTATACGATAATTAAGTGCTTTCGCGTACTACCTTTGCCGCGAAAAGTGCCGTTATGCAAGGCCTCGTGCCTGACGCGGACCGGGATTCGGATGGAAGCCTGCCATATTCACCTATTTTTCCGTCAAATTTCGAAGGTCGAGCCGGAAATTGCCGGTTTCCTGCGCAAATGCTCGCGTCAGGGCGAAAAGGGCGCAATCTTTATCATATCGTATACGATTATTCTTGCAAATGTGATCCGATTGGGCTGCGCTGGCGCCATTCTCCCGCAAGACGGGACATAAAAACGATCAGACAGGGAAGATAAGCAATGAAAGTCATTCGGAAGACCAAGACACTTCTCGCGGCGGCGGCTCTCATCGCCTCTGCCGGCGCGGCAACGGCGGAAACCAGCTGGACCATGGCCAGCGGCTATGCCGACAGCAACTTCATGACCCAGAACATCCGCAAGTTCATCGAGGATGTTCAGAGCTCCTCGGGCGGGGCGCTGACGATCTCGCTGCATTCCAACGGTACGCTGATGAAGCTCGATGCGATCCGGCGTGCGGTGCAGACGGATCAGGTGCAGATCGGGGAAATCCGTCTCGGCTCCTATTCCAACGAGGACCCGATGTACAACCTGGCCGGGCTGCCCTTCGTGGCCGGGGATTACGATAGCGCCTGGAAGCTGATGCAGGCGCAGAAGCCCTATTTCGATACGCTCTTCGACAAGATCGGTCTGAAGGTTCTGGCCTATCAGCCCTGGCCGGGGCAGGGCTTCTATACGAAGTTCCCGGTGACCGGTCTGGCCGATTTCAAAGGGCAGAAGCTGCGGATCTATTCCAAGGCGACGCAGGACATGGGCAACTCCCTGGGGTTCGAGGCGACGATCCTGCCCTTTGCGGAAATCCCGCAGGCCTTCGCGACCGGCCTGATCGACGCGTTGTTCACCAGCCCGCAGACCGGTATCGACATCCAGGCCTGGGATAACACCGACTACTTCACCGCCGCCGGCGCGATGTACACCAAGAACGCCATCGTGGTGAACAAGGATGCCTTCGAGGCGCTGCCCGAAGAGGTGAAGGCGGCTCTGGTCGCGGCCGGCGAGACGGCCACCAAGCGCGGCTGGGACATGAGCAAGGAGACCTATGCCAAGCAGCTCGGCATTCTGCGGGAAAATGGCATGACGGTTGCGGATGCGCCCGAGGAAGTGATCGCGAAACTGAAAGAGATCGGCCTGACCATGATGGCGGACTGGCAGGCCTCCGCCTCGCCCGAAGCGATCGCGGTTCTGGACGCCTACAAGGCCGGCCTCTGAGCGATTTCATGACGTGTGGCCCGCTTCCGGCTTCGGCCGGGAGCGGGAAATTCTCGAATGAAATCTGTTTGGAGGTGTGTGAATGCGTAGCGGTCTTGATCTTCTCTATCGGCTGAGCGGCGGCCTGGCGGCCTTCTTCCTGATGATGATCGCGGTCACCATCGTCGCGCAGATCGTCGGGCGCGCCGTCGGCGTCACCATCGATTCGACGGAAAGCGGCGGCTTCTTCCTGGCCGGGACCACCTTCATGGGCATGGCCTATACGCTGAAGACCGGCGGTCATATCCGGGTGTCGCTGCTGGTGTCGCGGCTGAGCGGTGCCGCCGCCCGGGGGGCCGATATCCTGGCCTGTGGCTTCGCCGCATTCGGCAGCGCCTACCTGTGCTGGGAAACCTACGGGATGACCCATGATTCCTGGCGCTTCGGGGACCTGAGCCCGGGGCTGCTGGCGGTGCCGATCTGGATTCCGCAATCGGTGATGCTGGCCGGGCTGGTTCTGCTGACCATCGCCCTGATCGACGACCTGATCCTGCTGCTGCGGGGCGCCATCCCGGGGTTCGCCGCGCCGCATGAAACGGCGCTGGACGGGATCGAGCAGGGCGAATGAGGCGACGGGGAAAGGAAATGCAATGGATGTTCTGACGACGACCGGCATTCTCGGCCTCGTGCTGCTGGTGCTGCTGGCCGGTGGGCTGTGGATCGGGGTCACGCTGATGGCGGTGGGGTATGTCGCGCTCGCCGCCTTCTCGCCGGCGCCGGCGGGATCGCTGATGGCGACCACGCTGTGGGATCACAGTTGGAACTGGGCGTTGACGGCACTGCCGCTTTTCGTCTGGATGGGAGAGATCCTGTTTCGCGCCCGGTTGTCCGAGGACATGTTCGCCGGGCTCGCCCCCTGGCTGGACCGGCTGCCGGGTCGGCTTCTGCACGTCAATATCGTCGGCTGCGGCGTGATGGCGGCGGTGGCGGGGTCCTCGGCGGTGACGGCGGCGACGGTCGGACGGATGAGTCTGCCGGAGCTGAAGCAGCGCGGCTACAGCGAAACCATGTCGATCGGCACGCTGGCGGGCTCCGGCACGCTGGGCCTGCTGATCCCGCCGTCGATCATGATGATCGTCTACGGCATTTCGGCACAGCAATCGATCTCGCGGCTGTTTATCGCCGGCATCGTGCCGGGGTTGCTGATCATGGCGCTCTTCATGGGCTATGTGATGATCTGGTCCGCCTTCAACCGTGGCGCGGTGCCGCCGGCGGGCCCGCGCCTGCCGCTGGCCGAGAAGCTGCGCCGGTCGCGCCGGCTGCTGCCGGTGCTGCTGCTGATCGTGGCGGTGATCGGGTCGATCTACGGCGGTTATGCCACCCCGACCGAAGCGGCGACGCTGGGCGTGTTCGGGGCGCTGGGGCTGGCGGCGGTGGCGCGGGCGCTGAGCTGGCAGAGCTTCGTCGACAGCCTGATGGCGGCGACCCGTACCAGCTGCATGATCATCGCCATCATTCTGGGTGCCGCCTTTCTCTCTGTCGGCATGGCGTTTCTGGGCATTCCGGCGACGCTGGCCAACTGGGTGTCGGCGCAGGGGCTGTCGCCGGCGATGCTGTTGGTGCTGCTCACGCTGATCTACGTCGTGCTGGGCTGCTTTCTCGAAGGCGCCTCGATGATCGTGCTGACCACCTCGGTGGCGCTGCCGATGGTGGTTGAGGCCGGTTTCGATCCGGTCTGGTTCGGGATCTACCTGATCGTCGTGGTCGAGATGGCGCAGCTGACGCCGCCGGTGGGGTTCAACCTGTTCGTGCTGCACGGGATGAGCGGTCGCGACATGTGGACGGTGACCAAGGCGTCGGCCCCCTTCTTCGGGCTGCTCACGCTCGGGGTTGCCCTGCTGGCCCTGGTGCCGGAGCTGGCGACCTTCCTGCCGCAGCTGATGCTGGCGCGTTGAGGGCGGATTGACAGGGGGCGGGGCGGTCGCCTAACTGGCGCTTGCCGAAAAGATTTCAGGCCGGTTCGGTTATTCCGGCCCCCGCTGTTCGCGGGATTGCTCATGCACAGCCATGATCCCACGGCGCCGTCTTTTTTCAGGACGGTGCCGGGGACGCTCCAGCGGGTGTTTCGGTGCCGTCCGACAACGTAAACTAGAGAGATACTTCGGATGGACAAGAAATCCCTGCTTCTGGCTCAGGTGCTGATCACTTTCATGATGGCCCTGTCGATGTCCGGCATCATGTCGATGATTCACATGGGGCCGACGCGTGAGTGGCTGGCGACCTGGCCGCGCGAATTCATCATCGCCTGGCCGATCGCCTTCGTCCTGACCCAGGGCGTCGGGCGGATCGCGTTTTTCGTGGTGCACCGGCTGCGCCCGCTGACCTAAGCCCCTGTAAGCCAGGGTGAAAAGGCGCCGCGGGCGAGCGCGTTGCGGGGCCGCCGGGCGGCGGACCCCGCACTCTGCCTTGAAATTGCCGTCATCCCCGGCTATGTGCGCTGCCAAGCAGACAGGATTCCCAGCTCATGGCCACCACCAACCCCGTTCAGTTCATCCAGCAGGTCCGTGCCGAGATCGCCAAGGTCGTCTGGCCGACGCGGCGTGAGGTGTTCTTGACCACGGTCATGGTCTTCATCATGGCGGCGCTGGCTGCGATTTTCTTTGCCCTGGTCGATCTGGGCATCCGCAGCGGTCTGCACGGCATTCTCACGATCTTCGGCTGATCCGGGCCGGGGCGCGGCGGCCTGACTGGTGTGGTCGCCGAAATCGTCCTGCCCCCTTGATCATTCGTCCCTATACTTGTAGGTGACCCCCTACCTTTGGGGTATGGCGTGCGGCGATTCGAGGCGCACGCCGATTTTTATTCCGGGGGGCGCGGCGGCGCCGTGCGAGAGATTTCAAGACGACCCGGCGCATGTCGGGATCCGGACCAGGACAAGGACATCAAGGCTTATGGCGAAGCGGTGGTATTCGGTCAGCGTTCTTTCGAATTTCGAAAAGAAGATCGCGGAACAGATCAGGACCGCGGCGGCCGAAAGCGGCCTCGACGATCAGATCGATGAAGTGCTGGTGCCGACCGAAGAGGTCATCGAGGTGCGCCGGGGCAAGAAGATCAAGACCGAGCGCCGGTTCATGCCGGGCTACGTCCTGGTGCATATGGAAATGTCCGATCAGGGCTATCACCTGATCAGCTCGATCAACCGGGTGACCGGGTTCCTCGGGCCGCAGGGCCGGCCGATGCCGATGCGCGATGCCGAGGTCAACCAGATCCTCAACCGCGTTCAGGAAGGCGAGGAAGCCCCGCGCACCCTGATCAGCTTCGAGATCGGTGAACGGGTCAAGGTCAACGACGGTCCGTTCGAGGACTTCGACGGCATGATCGAGGAAGTCGACGAGGACAACCAGCGCCTGAAGGTGTCGGTGTCGATCTTCGGCCGGGAAACCCCGGTCGAGCTGGAATTCACTCAGGTCACCAAACAGGCCTGAGCGGACGCTCTCCGCGCCTGACGGCCGCTCCTCCTGCGCGAGGGTGGCCCGGCAGGGGTGGCGGGGCGAAATCGTGGGAGGCGGAGGCCGCGCGCGGGCTCACCACACCACGGGCAACCTGGCCTGTCGACGCGTCGGCAGGTGCTGAAAAAGGAGATGGCCAATGGCCAAGAAACTCATCGGGCAGCTCAAGCTGCAAGTCAAAGCCGGCCAGGCGAACCCGTCGCCGCCCGTCGGCCCGGCGCTGGGTCAGCGCGGCATCAACATCATGGAATTCTGCAAGGCGTTCAACGCCAAGACTGCGGATATGGAGCCCGGTGCGCCGTGCCCGACCGTGATCAGCTACTATCAGGACAAGTCCTTCACCATGGACATCAAGACGCCGCCGGCGTCCTACTTCCTGAAAAAAGCTGCCAAGCTGCAATCGGGTTCGAAAACCCCGGGTCGCGCCGTTGCCGGTTCGGTGACCGTGGCACAGGTGAAAGAGATCGCCGAAGCCAAGATGAAAGATCTGAACGCCAACGACATCGATGGCGCCATGCAGATCATCCTGGGCTCCGCCCGCTCCATGGGCATCGAGGTGAAGTAAGATGGCAAAGCTCGGTAAACGTACCCGCGCCGCGCGCGAAGCCTTCGCAGGCAAGGAAGACATCACCGTCGAGGAAGCCGTTGCCCTGATCAAGGCGAACGCCTCGGCCAAGTTCGACGAAACCGTCGAGATCGCGATGAACCTGGGCGTCGATCCGCGTCACGCAGACCAGATGGTCCGCGGTGTGGTCGGCCTGCCGAACGGCACCGGCAAGGACGTCCGCGTTGCGGTCTTCGCCCGTGGCCCGAAAGCGGATGAAGCCACCGCAGCCGGTGCGGACATCGTTGGCGCCGAAGACCTGATGGAAACCATCCAGGGCGGCACCATCGAATTCGATCGCTGCATCGCCACCCCGGACATGATGCCGATCGTCGGCCGCCTGGGTAAGATCCTCGGCCCGCGCAACCTGATGCCGAACCCCAAGGTCGGCACGGTGACCATGGATGTCGCTCAGGCCGTGCAGAACGCCAAGGGCGGTGAAGTCCAGTTCAAGGCGGAGAAAGCCGGTGTGGTCCATGCCGGTGTCGGCAAGGTCTCCTTCGACGACGCCAAGCTGGTGGAAAACATCCGCGCCTTCATCGGCGCCGTGGCCCGCGCCAAACCGACCGGCGCCAAAGGCACCTACATGAAGAAGATCGCTCTGAGCTCGACCATGGGCCCGGGCGTCTCGATCGACGTCGCGAACGCTTCCGGCGAGTGATCGCAGGCTGATGCAGGGCGAGTGGCGCGCCGCCGCGATCCTGAATGAGGGCCTCGCCGATACCCTGCGCTTCGCCGCGTGGTATCTTTCCGAGGGGGCCCATTCGCTCCTGCTGATGTTCGACAATCCCCAGGACCCCGCCATCGGGGTCCTGGACCCCGATCCCCGGATCACCTGCATTCCCTGCACGGCTGAGTTCTGGCGCGATCTGGGCATGGCGCCTGACGCCAATTTCCCAAAACGACAGAATGCCGCCCTGACCTGGGCTTATCGGCAGACGCGGGAGCCCTGGTTCCTGAACGTCGATGCCGATGAGTTCCTCTATGTCGAAGGGAGGTCGATCGCCGATCTGCTGGCGGCTGAGCCGGCGGATGTCGAGGCGGTGCGCATCATTACCGCCGAGGTGGTGACGCCGGTGCCGGCGCGAGCGGCGCTGCAGTTCCGCTTGCCGATGGAGCGGCCTGCGGCCAAGCGGGTCTATCGCCGGGATGCGCCGCTGTTCGGGCCCCGGCGGCGCGGGCTGATCGGTCACCCGCAGGGCAAATCCGCCACCCGCACTGGGCTCGCCGATGTGCGGGTGCGTCAGCATTGGGTGGAGCGAGCGGGCGGTGGCATCGTCGCGGAGCGCGAGATCGGCGCGGCGGAGCGCTGTTTCCTGCTGCACATGATCGGCCAGGACTTCGCCGCCTGGCGCCGCAAGCTCGACTGGCGCTCGGGTTCGCGCGGCTTCACCACGCCGCTGACCGAACGGATCGCGGCGGCGCGGGCCGAACCGGACGCGGAGGCGCGGCTGCAGGCGCTGCACGATGCGATGCACAAGATGGACGATGCCGCCCTGGCGCGGCTGGAGGCGGAGGGCGCCCGGCTGGAACTGGCGCTCGATCTCGATGCCCCGGCGCGCGGGATGTTCGGCGCAGCCTTCGCCCCGGCACTGACCTGATCCGCGCCGGTCCGATTGGCGGTATGCCGGATCGGGAAAAGACGCGGGCGGGCGTTTTACCCCTTGGAAACCCCCTGATTTCGTCCTAAGTACACCCCCGAGGTAAAGCGTGCGATTCGTCGTGCGCTTTATTTCGTTTCGTCCAAGACGGTGGGTGGGGTCCTCGTGGCGCCTTAATATCCTGCCTGAGACGGGAAAGACCAGATTGGCCGGGGGCTATGCCTTCGGGTGATTTTTGGCCAACCCGTATTTCGGACCTGAACGCCGGATCTGATCCGGCAAACTTGAGCCGGGACGCGGGTTATGCGTCCCAAACTTGGAGAGAACTGTGGATAGAGCCCAGAAAGAGAAAGTGGTCGAGGAACTCGGCCAAATCTTCGAAAGCTCTGGCGTTGTGGTGGTTGCCCACTACACCGGTCTGACAGTTGCTGAGATGCAGGACCTGCGTTCGCGTGCACGCGAAGTCGGTGGGGCCGTGCGTGTTGCCAAGAACAAGCTCGCCAAAATCGCCCTTGAGGGTAAGCCCTGTGAAAGCATGGCAGACCTGCTGACCGGGATGACCGTTCTGACCTATTCCGAGGATCCTGTGGCTGCGGCCAAGGTTGCCGAGGACTTCGCCAAGGAGAACAAAAAGTTCGAAATCCTTGGCGGTGCAATGGGTGAGACCGCTCTGGACCGGGCTGGTGTCGAGGCCGTGTCGAAAATGCCGTCGCGCGAGGAGCTCATTGCCTCCATCGTCGGCTGCATCGGCGCACCTGCCTCCAACATCGCCGGCGCGATTGGCGCACCTGCAAGCAACATCGCAAGCATCCTTTCGACCATCGAAGAGAAGGCGGAAGCCGCGTAAGCGGATTGTGACATGTCCTGACCGGCGTAGGGATGATCCCCTCACGTTGGAACACACATCTAAACGGAAAGAGCTGATAAAATGGCTGATCTGAAGAAACTGGCAGAAGAGATCGTTGGTCTGACCCTGCTGGAAGCCCAGGAACTGAAAACCATCCTGAAAGACGAGTACGGCATCGAGCCCGCCGCTGGCGGCGCTGTGATGATGGCCGGCCCGGCAGGCGACGCCGGTGGCGCTGCCGAAGAAGAAAAAACCGAATTCGACGTCGTTCTGAAGAACGCCGGCGCTTCGAAAATCAACGTGATCAAAGAAGTTCGCGGCATCACCGGCCTGGGCCTGAAAGAAGCCAAGGAACTGGTCGAAGCCGGCGGCAAGATCAAAGAAGGCATCGAGAAAGCCGAAGCCGAAGAGATCAAAGCGAAGCTGGAAGCAGCTGGCGCCGAGGTCGAGTTGGCCTAAGCCAGACGCGGTGCGCACAGACGTACCGTTCGAATGTGAGGCTGGATCCGGGGAATCCGGGTCCAGCCGAACCTGTCTCAGAAAGGACCCCGCCGCAGATCGGGATCTTTTCTAAGGCGTGGTTCAGCCGATCGGGAAGGTCGCCAGTCGGGACGGCGGCCGTGAATTGATCACAGAACACGTAGTCTCTGATGGGCAAGCGGCCGGTGCCCGGCGGCCGTCTTGTCCGGTGAGAAACTGAAAGGTGACCACTGACATGGCGCAAACCTTCCTTGGACAGAAACGTCTTCGTAAGTATTACGGCAAAATCCGCGAAGTGCTGGAGATGCCGAACCTCATCGAGGTGCAGAAGTCGTCCTATGACCTGTTCCTGAATTCCGGCGACCAGCCCGATCCGAGCGATGGCGAAGGCATCATGGGCGTGTTCCAGTCGGTCTTTCCGATCAAGGATTTCAACGAAACCGCGGTTCTGGAATTCGTCAAATACGAGCTGGAAAAACCGAAATACGACGTCGAGGAATGTCAGCAGCGCGACATGACTTACAGCGCCCCGCTGAAGGTCACGCTGCGCCTGATCGTCTTCGATGTGGATGAGGACACCGGCGCCAAATCCGTCAAGGACATCAAGGAACAGGACGTCTTCATGGGCGACATGCCCCTGATGACTCCGAACGGCACCTTCGTCGTCAACGGGACCGAACGGGTCATCGTGTCCCAGATGCACCGGTCGCCGGGCGTGTTCTTCGATCACGACAAGGGCAAAACGCACAGCTCGGGCAAATTGCTGTTCGCCTGCCGCATCATCCCCTATCGCGGGTCCTGGCTGGATTTCGAATTCGACGCCAAGGACATCGTCTATGCGCGCATCGACCGTCGCCGCAAACTGCCGGTGACGACGCTGCTCTATGCGCTGGGGCTGGATCAGGAAGGCATCATGGATGCCTATTACGAAACCGTCACCTACTCCCTGCGCCGCGGCCAGGGCTGGGTCACCCCGTTCTTCCCCGAGCGGGTGCGCGGCACCCGTCCGACCTATGACCTGGTCGATGCCGCCACCGGCGAGATCATCGCCGAGGCCACCAAGAAGGTGACCCCGCGCGCGGTCAAGAAGCTGATCGACGAAGGCGCGGTCACCGAACTGCTGGTGCCGTTCGAGCATATCGTCGGCAAATTCGTCGCCAAGGACATCATCAACGAGGACACCGGCGCGATCTATGTCGAGGCCGGGGACGAGCTGACGCTGGAATACGACAAGGGCGGCGAGCTGATCGGCGGTACTGTCAAAGAGCTGATCGACGCGGGCATCGACGAGATTCCGGTGCTGGACATCGATAACATCAACGTCGGCCCCTACATCCGCAACACCATGGCGATGGACAAGAACATGAGCCGGGACACCGCGCTGATGGACATCTATCGGGTGATGCGCCCGGGCGAGCCGCCCACCGTCGAGGCCGCCTCGGCCCTGTTCGACACCCTGTTCTTCGACAGCGAGCGCTATGACCTCTCGGCCGTCGGCCGGGTGAAGATGAACATGCGCCTGAACCTGGATGCGCCGGACACTCTGCGCACCCTGCGCCGCGAAGACATCGTCGCCTGTATCAAGGCGCTGGTGGAACTGCGCGACGGCAAGGGCGACGTCGACGACATCGACCACCTTGGCAACCGCCGGGTGCGCTCGGTCGGCGAGCTGATGGAAAACCAGTATCGCGTCGGTCTGCTGCGGATGGAACGTGCGATCAAGGAACGCATGTCCTCGGTCGAGATCGACACGGTGATGCCGCAGGATCTGATCAACGCCAAACCGGCGGCCGCCGCGGTGCGCGAATTCTTCGGCTCCTCGCAGCTCAGCCAGTTCATGGACCAGACCAACCCGCTGTCGGAAGTCACCCACAAACGCCGCTTGTCGGCGCTTGGGCCGGGCGGTCTGACCCGTGAGCGTGCCGGCTTCGAGGTGCGCGACGTGCACCCGACCCACTATGGCCGGATGTGCCCGATTGAAACGCCGGAAGGCCCGAACATCGGTCTGATCAACTCGCTGGCCACCTTCGCGCGGGTGAACAAATACGGCTTCATCGAAACCCCCTACCGGGTGGTGAAGGACGCCAAGGTCACCGACGAAGTGCACTACATGTCCGCGACCGAGGAAATGCGTCACACCGTGGCGCAGGCCAACGCGACGCTGGATGCCGAGGGGCAGTTCATCAACGATCTGGTCTCCACCCGTCAGTCGGGCGACTATACCCTGGCACCGCGCGAAAGCGTCGATCTGATCGACGTGTCGCCGAAGCAGCTGGTGTCGGTCGGGGCCTCGCTGATCCCGTTCCTGGAAAACGATGACGCCAACCGCGCACTGATGGGCGCCAACATGCAACGTCAGGCGGTGCCGCTGCTGCGCGCCGAGGCGCCGCTGGTCGGCACCGGGATCGAGGGCAAGGTCGCCATCGACTCTGGCGCGGCCATCCAGGCGAAACGTGCCGGCATCATCGACCAGGTCGATGCGCAGCGGATCGTGATCCGTGCCACCGAGGACCTGAGCCTGGGCGACGCCGGCGTTGACATCTACCGGATGCGCAAGTTCCAGCGGTCGAACCAGAACACCTGTATCAACCAGCGTCCGCTGGTGAAGGTCGGCGATCTGGTGACCAAGGGCGAGGTGATCGCCGATGGTCCGTCGACCGATATGGGCGAGCTGGCTCTGGGCAAGAACGTCTGCGTGGCCTTCATGCCGTGGAACGGCTACAACTACGAGGACTCGATCCTGATCTCCGAGCGGATCTCGCGCGATGACGTCTTCACCTCGGTTCATATCGAGGAATTCGAAGTCGCCGCCCGCGATACCAAGCTCGGGCCGGAAGAGATCACCCGCGACATCCCCAACGTCGGCGAGGAAGCGCTGCGCAACCTCGACGAGGCGGGCATCGTCTACATCGGTGCCGATGTGGAACCGGGCGATATCCTGGTCGGCAAGATCACCCCGAAGGGCGAAAGCCCGATGACGCCGGAAGAAAAGCTGCTGCGCGCCATCTTTGGTGAAAAGGCATCCGACGTGCGCGACACCTCGCTGCGGGTGAAGCCGGGCGATTTCGGCACCGTTGTCGAGGTCCGCGTGTTCAACCGCCACGGGGTGGAAAAGGACGAACGTGCCCTGCAGATCGAGCGTGAGGAAGTGGAGCGTCTGGCCCGCGACCGCGACGACGAGCTGGCGATCCTCGACCGCAACATCTACGCCCGTCTGAAGGACATGATCCTGGGCAAGACCGTTGCCAAGGGGCCGAAGGGCATCAAGTCCGGTTCCGAGATCACCGAGGACCTGCTGGGCAGCCTGTCCCGCGGTCAGTGGTGGCAGCTGGCGCTGGAAGAAGAGGCCGACGCGCAGATCGTCGAGGCCCTGAACGAGCAGTATGAGGTGCAGAAACGTGCCCTCGATGCCCGCTTCGAGGATAAGGTCGAGAAGGTGCGCCGGGGCGACGACCTGCCGCCGGGCGTGATGAAGATGGTCAAGGTCTTCGTCGCGGTGAAGCGCAAGCTGCAGCCGGGCGACAAGATGGCCGGCCGTCACGGCAACAAGGGTGTGGTCTCCCGCGTGGTTCCGATGGAGGACATGCCGTTCCTCGCCGACGGTACCCCGGTCGATCTCTGCCTCAACCCGCTGGGTGTGCCGTCGCGGATGAACGTCGGTCAGATCCTCGAAACCCACATGGGCTGGGCAAGCCGTGGTCTGGGCCTGAAGATCGACGATGCGCTGCAGGACTATCGCCGCTCGGGCGATCTGACGCCGGTGCGAGACGCGATGCGCTTCGCCTATGGCGACGATGTCTATGAAGAGGGCATCGCCGGCATGGACGAGGATCATCTGGTCGAGGCGGCGAAGAACGTCACCCGCGGTGTGCCGATCGCGACGCCGGTCTTCGACGGCGCGAAAGAGGCCGATATCAACGACGCGCTGCAACGCGCGGGCTTCGATACCTCGGCACAGTCGGTCCTGTTCGACGGCCGCACCGGTGAGCAATTCGCGCGCAAGGTGACGGTGGGGATGAAGTACCTGCTGAAACTGCACCACCTGGTCGACGACAAGATCCACGCACGTTCCACCGGCCCGTACAGCCTGGTCACCCAGCAGCCGCTGGGCGGGAAGGCGCAGTTCGGCGGTCAGCGTTTCGGGGAGATGGAAGTCTGGGCGCTGGAAGCCTATGGCGCCGCCTACACCCTGCAGGAAATGCTGACGGTGAAGTCGGACGACGTGGCTGGCCGGACCAAGGTCTACGAGAGCATCGTCAAGGGCGAGGACAATTTCGAGGCGGGCGTTCCCGAGAGCTTCAACGTGCTCGTGAAGGAAGTCCGCGGCCTCGGCCTGAACATGGAACTCCTGGACGCGGAGGGCGAGGAATAAGGGGAGCAAGATTTTTCGAAAAATCTCGGCAAGTTTCTTCACAGAAACTTGCCGCCCCTTCCTGCCCGACGCGCGAATTTGAGGTATCAAAATGAACCAGGAACTGACGAACAACCCGTTCAACCCGCTGACCCCGCCCAAGGTCTTTGACGAAATCAAGGTCTCTCTGGCCAGCCCGGAACGGATCCTCTCGTGGTCCTATGGCGAGATCAAGAAGCCCGAAACCATCAACTACCGCACCTTCAAGCCGGAGCGGGACGGGCTGTTCTGCGCCCGTATCTTCGGCCCGATCAAGGACTACGAGTGCCTGTGCGGCAAATACAAACGGATGAAGTATCGCGGCGTCGTCTGCGAGAAATGCGGCGTTGAAGTCACGCTGCAGAAGGTCCGTCGCGAGCGTATGGGCCACATCGAGCTGGCCGCGCCCGTCGCCCATATCTGGTTCCTGAAATCGCTGCCCTCCCGCATCGGCCTGATGCTGGACATGACCCTGCGCGATCTGGAACGGGTGCTCTATTTCGAGAACTACGTGGTGATCGAACCCGGCCTGACCGACCTGCAATACGGCCAGATGCTCACCGAAGAAGAGTATATGGACGCGCAGGACGCTTACGGCATGGACGCCTTCACGGCGAACATCGGCGCCGAAGCCATCCGCGAAATGCTGCAGAACATCGACCTCGAAGCCGAGGCCGAGCAGCTGCGCGCCGACCTGGCCGAAGCCACCGGTGAGCTGAAGCCGAAGAAGATCATCAAGCGTCTGAAAGTGGTCGAATCCTTCCTGGAATCGGGCAACCGTCCGGAATGGATGGTGATGACCGTGATCCCGGTGATCCCGCCGGAACTGCGTCCGCTGGTGCCTCTGGACGGTGGCCGCTTCGCGACCTCAGACCTGAACGACCTCTATCGCCGCGTGATCAACCGGAACAACCGTCTGAAACGGCTGATCGAGCTGCGCGCGCCCGACATCATCGTCCGCAACGAAAAGCGGATGCTGCAGGAATCGGTCGACGCCCTGTTCGACAACGGTCGTCGCGGCCGTGTCATCACCGGCGCCAACAAGCGCCCGCTGAAGTCGCTCTCCGACATGCTGAAGGGGAAACAGGGTCGTTTCCGTCAGAACCTTCTGGGTAAACGCGTCGACTTCTCCGGCCGCTCGGTCATCGTGACCGGTCCCGAGCTGAAGCTGCACCAGTGCGGCCTGCCGAAGAAGATGGCGCTGGAGCTGTTCAAGCCGTTCATCTACTCGCGGCTGGAAGCCAAGGGCCTGTCCTCGACCGTGAAGCAGGCCAAGAAACTGGTGGAGAAAGAGCGTCCCGAAGTCTGGGATATCCTTGACGAAGTGATCCGCGAACACCCGGTGATGCTGAACCGGGCGCCGACGCTGCACCGTCTGGGCATCCAGGCCTTCGAACCCACGCTGATCGAAGGCAAGGCGATCCAGCTGCACCCGCTGGTCTGCTCGGCCTTCAACGCCGACTTCGACGGTGACCAGATGGCCGTGCACGTGCCGCTGAGCCTTGAGGCCCAGCTGGAAGCGCGCGTCCTGATGATGTCCACGAACAACGTGCTGTCGCCCGCAAACGGCGCGCCGATCATCGTGCCGTCGCAGGATATGATCCTCGGTCTCTACTACGTGACCATGCAGCGCGACGGCATGCCGGGCGAAGGCATGGTGTTCGGCTCGATCGACGAGGTTCAGCACGCGCTGGACGCCGGTGTCGTGCATCTGCACACCAAGATCACCGCGCGGATCCTGCAGATTGACGAAGAGGGCAACGAGGTTCTCAAACGGTATGAAACCACCCCGGGCCGTGTGCGCCTGGGCGCGCTTCTGCCGCTGAACGCCAAGGCGCCCTTCGAGTTGGTCAACCGCCTGCTGCGGAAGAAAGAGGTGCAGCAGGTCATCGATACCGTCTACCGCTACTGCGGTCAGAAAGAGTCGGTGATCTTCTGTGACCAGATCATGAGCCTGGGCTTCAAGGAAGCGTTCAAGGCCGGCATCTCCTTCGGCAAGGACGACATGGTGATCCCGGACAACAAGTGGGACATCGTCGAGGACACCCGCGAACAGGTGAAGGACTTTGAACAACAGTACATGGACGGCCTGATCACCCAGGGCGAAAAGTACAACAAAGTCGTCGATGCCTGGTCGAAGTGTAACGACCGCGTCACCGATGCGATGATGGGCTCGATCTCGGCTGTCAAACACGACGAGAACGGTGCCGACATGGAACCGAACTCGGTCTACATGATGGCGCACTCCGGGGCCCGGGGCTCGGTCACGCAGATGAAACAGCTGGGCGGGATGCGCGGCCTGATGGCGAAGCCGAACGGCGACATCATCGAGACGCCGATCATTTCGAACTTCAAGGAAGGCCTGACCGTGCTGGAGTACTTCAACTCCACCCACGGCGCGCGGAAAGGTCTGTCCGACACCGCTCTGAAAACCGCGAACTCGGGCTATCTGACCCGGCGTCTGGTGGACGTGGCGCAGGACTGCATCGTGCGGGCGCACGATTGCGGCACCGACAATGCGATCACCGTCGAAGCGGCCGTCAACGACGGCGAAGTGGTGGCCAGCCTGGGCGAACGCATCCTGGGTCGTGTCGCGGCCGAGGATATCGTGCGGCCCGGCTCGGACGAGGTGATCGTCGCCATCGGTCAGCTGATCGACGAGCGCATGGCCGACAATATCGAAGAGGCCGGCATCCAGACCGCCCGCATCCGCAGCCCGCTGACCTGCGAGGCCGAGGAAGGCGTCTGTGCCATGTGCTACGGGCGTGACCTTGCCCGCGGCACCATGGTCAACACCGGTGAGGCCGTCGGCATCATCGCGGCCCAGTCGATCGGTGAACCCGGCACCCAGCTGACGATGCGGACCTTCCACATCGGCGGCGTTGCCCAGGGTGGTCAGCAGTCCTTCCAGGAAGCCGGCCAAGACGGTGTCGTCAGCTTCGAGAACCCGACGCTGCTGGAAAACGCCAACGGCGAGATGCTGGTGGTCGGCCGCAACATGAAGCTGCTGATCAAGGACGACGCCGGCGAGGAGCGGGCCAGCTACAAGCTGGGTTACGGCACCAAGCTGTTCGTCTCCGAAGGCGCCCAGGTGTCGCGTGGCGACAAACTGTTCGAATGGGATCCCTACACCCTGCCGATCATCGCCGAGAAATCGGGGACCGCGAAATATGTCGACCTGGTTTCGGGTGTCGCCGTCCGCGACGAGACCGACGAAGCCACCGGCATGACCCAGAAGATCGTGATCGACTGGCGCGCCGCACCGAAAGGCAACGAGCTGAAACCGGAAATCATCCTGGTCGACGCCGATGGCGAGCCGGTGCGCAACGATGCGGGCAACCCGGTGACCTATCCGATGTCGGTGGACGCGATTCTGTCGATCGAGGAAGGCCAGTCGGTGCAGGCCGGTGACGTTGTCGCGCGTATCCCGCGCGAAGGGGCCAAGACCAAGGACATCACCGGTGGTCTGCCGCGTGTGGCCGAACTGTTCGAAGCCCGTCGTCCCAAGGACCACGCCATCATCGCCGAGATCGACGGCTATGTCCGCTTCGGGCGCGACTACAAGAACAAGCGTCGCATCTCGATCGAGCCGGCGGACGAAAGCCTGGAGCCCGTGGAATACATGGTGCCGAAGGGCAAGCACATCCCGGTGCAGGAAGGCGACTTCGTGCAGAAGGGCGACTACATCATGGACGGCAACCCGGCGCCGCACGACATCCTCTCCATCATGGGGGTCGAGGCGCTGGCGAACTACATGATCGACGAGGTGCAGGACGTCTACCGGCTGCAGGGCGTGAAGATCAACGACAAGCACATCGAGGTGATCGTTCGCCAGATGCTGCAGAAGTGGGAGATCTCGGAAAGCGGCGATACCACGCTGCTGAAGGGCGAACACGTCGACAAGCAGGAGTTCGATCAGGCCAACGAGAAAGCCATTGCCAAGGGCGGTCGCCCGGCGCAGGGCGAGCCGATCCTTCTCGGGATCACCAAGGCGTCGCTGCAGACCCGCAGCTTCATCTCGGCGGCCTCCTTCCAGGAAACCACCCGCGTGCTGACCGAGGCCTCGGTTCAGGGCAAGCGCGACAAGCTGGTCGGCCTGAAAGAGAACGTCATCGTGGGTCGTCTGATCCCCGCCGGCACCGGCGGCGCCACCCAGCGTGTGCGCCATATCGCGCAGCAGCGTGACAACGTGGTGATCGAAGCCCGCCGTGAGGAAGCCGAAGCCGCCGCCGCCCTGGCCGCGCCGATGGCCGACGACATCATCGGCGGTGACGAGTTCGACAATCTGGTGGAAACGCCGGAAAGCCGCGATTGATCATCGCTCTGTCACGATAAGACATCAGACCCCCGCGGCCCGTCCGCGGGGGTTTTTCTTTGCTCCGGGCGGCGCCGGTGGCGCCGATTGCCGCTTTCCTTCCGGCGGGCGGCGGTGTTTTCTGGGGGAACGGCAAGACGGAGTGAGCGGGCATGGACCGGAAGGTCAAGACGGTGGGGCTGGTCAGATTTTCGGTGCTGACGCCGACCTATTATTCCGAACGCTTCAAGACACTCGAAGAGACCGCGGCGCATATCTTCGCGCCTGAGCGGATGGAGCTGCGGTTCAACCTGTTCGAAAAGCTCTGCCTGCCGTCGCTGGTGCGCCAGTCCGACCCCGAATTCGACATGGTGGTGCTGACCGCCGAGTCGATGCCGCCGCAGTATCTGGAGCGACTTCTGGACCTGATCGAGCCACTGCCCAATATCCATTGTCTGCCGGTGGGGACCGAGAACCACTACAAGCTCCTGCAGAAGGGCTATAACGCGGTGTCGAAAGAGGGCTATTCCCACCGCATCCTGTTCCGGCTGGATGACGATGACGCGGTGGATATCGATTTCGTCAAGCGGACCAAGAAGATCGCCACGGCGATGCTGAAGCTGCAGGGGCCGAAAACGCCCTTCGTGATCGCCTATAACCGCGGGTTCTATGTGCGGTCCACCGGCGAGACGGCGGAGATCTTCGATGCCTGCGAACGCGCGCCCTTGTCGACGGGCACCACGCTGGTGGCGCCCTCGGGCAGCAGCTACAACCCCTATCGCTTCAACCACCGCAAGCTGGCGCAGCATTTCAACACCTATTCGGATATCTCTGTGCCGGCCTTCATCCGCACCATCCATGGCGACAACAAATCCAACCCGGCGCAGATGGGGTTGACCCACAAGATGGGCGAGGCGCAGATCGCCAAAGCGCTCAAACGCCATTTCGATGTGACGCCGGAGGCGCTGCGCGCGCTCTGATCCCGATGACACCGAATACCCGTGGGGCTGCCCTGATGATGGGCAGCACGGCCGCTTTCACCCTGAACGACACCTGCATCAAGGCCACCGGCGGCGAGGTGCCGCTGATGCAGCTTCTGACCCTGCGCGGCGGGGTGAGCTGCCTGCTGCTCTATCTCCTGGCGCGGTATCTGGGGGCGTTACGGCTGCGGCTGAGCCGGGGAGACCTGGGGCTTCTGGCGCTGCGCTCGGGGACCGAGGTGGTCGCCGCCTATCTGTTCCTGGTGGCCCTGATGACAATGCCGCTGGCCAATGTCACCGCCGTGCTACAGGTGCTGCCGCTGACCGTGACCCTGGGGGCGGCACTGGTCTTCGGTGAACGCATCGGCTGGCGGCGCCTGCTGGCGATCGGTCTTGGCTTTTGCGGCATGCTGCTGATCGTGCGGCCGGGGCCGGAGGGCTTCAGCCCGCACACCGGCTATGTGCTGGCGGCGGTGCTCTGCGTCACGGTGCGCGATCTGGCCACCCGGCGGATGTCGTCGCATGTGCCGACGATGACCGTCACGGTCCTCTCCGCCTTTGCCGTTTTCGCCTGTGCCGGCATCGCCTCGCTATGGGAGGACTGGGCGCCGCTCGACACCGGCCATGTCGCGCTGATCGGCGGCTCGGCCATCTTCGTGATGCTGGGCTATGTGCTCAGCGTCATGGTAATGCGGGTGGGAGAGGTCTCCTTCGTGGCGCCGTTCCGCTATACCGGGCTGATCTGGGCGCTGGTGCTGGGCTGGCTGGTGTTCGGCCACTGGCCGGCGCCGCTGACCCTGCTGGGCGTGGCGGTGGTGGCGGCGGCAGGGCTATTCACGCTCTATCGCGGGCGTCAGGTGGCGGTGGAGAACACCCGCCGCACCTGATCCGCATCGACGTTATAGGTATCGCGAAACGCTGCCTCCTGCTTGCGGGTGAGTGGCGTCAGCGGCACCGGCTTGATTCCTGGCTTCTGCCGCGAATCGTTATAGTCGTTATGACCGCGCAGCAGCATGTCCTCTCCGGTGAAGCTGATCGCCGGCATCATTCGCGGCAGCTTCTCATGGGCGAAGTTCATTACCGTCAGCTTGACCGAGGGCTTGAACATCAGAGCGAGCGCGGCGGTGGTAAAGGGCCGTTGGGTGGGCGCCGCGGCCAGCCCGTCGGGGCCGGGACGGACGATATGACCCTGGTTGAAGTCGATGGCGAGATGGCGATGCCTGCGGCTGAGCTTGCGCAGATCGGCGGCCGCCTCCCGCAGCCGCTCGACATAGACCCGCGCCACCGCGTCGTCGTCGTCCATGCGGAACTGCAGGCAGGGCTCCTTGTCGAACCGGCGGACGGAATTGATGGCCTCCTGCATCACCTGGCGGTGCTGGCCCGGGGCATGGGCCTGGATCACCGCCTGCGGCAGATCGGCGATCAATGCGCTCAGCCGGTCCATATACTGCGGCGGCAGACTGTCGCCGGTGACGATCAGCAGGGTGAAATCGGGATCGGTCTGCGCCCGGAGCGGCGGCAGCGTCAGCGTCTCGAAGGTGCGGAACCGCTCCTCCATCCGGGCGGGATCGTAGAGAAAGGCGGCGCGGTCCTGCAGGGTGTCGTGTTCGACTTGAAAGCCGCCCAGGCCCAGATAGGAAAACCGGCAAATTCCGATGACCTGCATCGCGCTGCGCTCCTTCGGTGCGGGCAGGGGGCGCCACGCTCTTGCACCTTCGCAGCGCCGGGGGTAGATGGCAAGCCGAGGCCGCCGCCCCACGGACCGAGGGGGCAGGGCAGGCGGGGGCCGCGCCGCGCGATCCCCCCCCCGGTGTTGACACCGGACGCGACTCCCCCTATTACGCGCGCTATCTCGGCACCCGGGGGTCGCCCCAACCGCCGATTTCATATTGTAGTGGTCAAGATCCAGGCAATTTTGCAGCCTCGATCCTCTGATAACCCACCGCGTCGTTCACCTCGGAATGGGAACGATTGCGGTTTTTGCGCTTGCGGACGCGTATGCGCACGAAATTGGAACCGCACGCACATGCGTGCATAGACACATGTGTTGCGAAACGGGGAAAGAACCGGAATGCCAACGATCCAACAGCTGATCCGCAAGCCGCGGCAGCCGAAAGTGAAGCGCTCGAAATCCATGCACCTGGAGCAGTGCCCGCAGAAACGCGGCGTCTGCACGCGCGTCTACACCACCACGCCGAAGAAACCGAACTCCGCTATGCGGAAAGTTGCCAAGGTCCGTCTGACCAACGGATTCGAGGTGATCAGCTACATCCCCGGTGAAAGCCATAACCTTCAGGAGCACTCGGTGGTCCTGATCCGTGGCGGCCGGGTCAAAGACCTTCCCGGTGTTCGCTACCACATCCTGCGTGGTGTTCTGGATACCCAGGGCGTCAAAGACCGTAAGCAGCGCCGCTCGAAATACGGCGCGAAGCGTCCCAAGTAAGGAGAGAGCGAGATGTCCCGTCGTCACGCCGCCGAGAAGCGCGAAGTTCTGCCCGACGCCAAATATGGCGACCGCGTTCTGACCAAGTTCATGAACAACCTGATGATCGATGGCAAGAAATCGGTCGCAGAGAAGATCGTCTACAACGCGCTGGATCGCGTTGAGACCAAGATCAAGCGCGCCCCCGTCGAAGTCTTCCACGAAGCGCTCGACAACATCAAACCGGCCGTCGAAGTTCGTTCGCGCCGCGTTGGTGGTGCCACCTACCAGGTTCCGGTCGAAGTGCGCCCCGAGCGCCGTGAAGCGCTGGCGATCCGCTGGCTGATCACCGCAAGCCGTGGCCGTAACGAGAACACCATGGAAGAACGCCTGGCCGGCGAGCTTCTGGATGCCGTGCAATCGCGTGGCTCTGCTGTTAAGAAACGCGAAGACACCCACAAGATGGCAGAGGCCAACAAGGCCTTCTCGCACTATCGCTGGTAACCTTCTCAAGGGCTGAAACCAATGGCACGCGAATATCCCCTCGACCGGTACCGCAACTTCGGTATCATGGCGCATATCGATGCTGGTAAGACCACCACGTCGGAACGCATCCTGTATTACACCGGCAAATCCCACAACATCGGTGAGGTGCACGATGGTGCAGCCACCATGGACTGGATGGAGCAGGAGCAGGAACGCGGCATCACCATCACCTCGGCTGCGACGACCACCTTCTGGGAACGCACCGAAGACGGTGAAACCGCGCAGACCCCGAAGCACCGCTTCAACATCATCGACACCCCCGGTCACGTCGACTTCACCATCGAGGTGGAGCGTTCGCTCGCCGTTCTCGACGGTGCGGTTGCCGTGCTGGACGCCAACGCCGGCGTTGAGCCGCAGACCGAAACCGTGTGGCGTCAGGCCGACCGCTATGAAGTTCCGCGGATCGTCTTCGTCAACAAAATGGACAAGATCGGCGCCGACTTCTTCAACTGCGTGCGCATGATCGAAGACCGCACCGGCGCCCGTCCGGTTCCGGTCGGTATCCCGATCGGCGCCGAGACCGAGCTGGAAGGTCTGCTGGACCTGGTCCTGATGAAGGAATGGCTCTGGAAAGGCGACGACCTCGGCGCATCCTGGGTGCTCGAAGACATCCGTCCCGAGCTGCAGGAGCAGGCCGACGAGTGGCGTGGCAAGATGATCGAAGCCGCCGTCGAAATGGACGACGACGCGATGATGGCCTACCTCGAAGGTGAAGAGCCCGACGTTCCCACCCTGCGCGCTCTGCTGCGCAAGGGCTGCCTGTCGATGACCTTCGTGCCGATGCTGGGTGGCTCCGCCTTCAAGAACAAAGGCGTTCAGCCGCTGCTCAACGCTGTGATCGACTATCTGCCGAGCCCGCTCGACGTGGTTGATTACATGGGCTTCAAACCGGGCGACGAAGAAGAAGTCCGGAACATCGCCCGCCGCGCGGACGACGACATGCCGTTCTCGGGCCTGGCGTTCAAGATCATGAACGACCCCTTCGTCGGCTCGCTCACCTTCACCCGTATCTACTCGGGCAAGATGAACAAAGGCGACACCGTCCTGAACTCCACCAAGGGTAAGAAAGAGCGCATCGGTCGTATGATGATGATGCACTCCAACAACCGTGAGGAGATCGAGGAAGCGTTTGCCGGCGACATCATCGCTCTGGCAGGTCTGAAAGACACCACCACCGGTGACACGCTCTGCGACGTCAAGGAACCGGTTGTGCTGGAAACCATGACCTTCCCCGATCCGGTGATCGAGATCGCGGTCGAGCCGAAGACCAAAGGCGACCAGGAAAAAATGTCGGCGGGTCTGGCCCGTCTGGCAGCCGAGGACCCCTCCTTCCGCGTCGAAACCGACCTCGAGTCCGGTCAGACCATCATGAAGGGCATGGGCGAACTTCACCTGGACATCCTGGTCGACCGCCTGAAGCGCGAATTCAAGGTGGAAGCGAACATCGGTGCGCCGCAGGTGGCCTATCGCGAAACCATCTCGCACAAGGTCGAGCACTCCTACACCCACAAGAAACAGTCGGGTGGTTCGGGTCAGTTCGCTGAGGTCAAGCTGGAAATCACCCCCACCGAGCCGGGCGAAGGTTACTCCTTCGAATCGCGCATCGTGGGTGGTGCCGTGCCGAAGGAATACATCCCCGGCGTGGAAAAAGGCATCAACTCGGTCATGGACTCCGGTCCGCTCGCCGGCTTCCCGGTGATCGACTTCAAAGTGGCGCTGCTCGACGGTAAGTTCCACGACGTCGACTCCAGCGTTCTGGCCTTCGAGATTGCCGCCCGCATGTGCATGCGCGAAGGCATGAAGAAAGCCGGCGCGAAGCTGCTGGAACCGATCATGAAGGTCGAAGTGATCACCCCGGAAGAATACACCGGCGGGATCATCGGCGACCTGACCTCGCGTCGGGGCCAGGTGACCGGTCAGGAAACCCGCGGCAACGCGATCGCGATCAACGCCTTCGTGCCGCTGGCGAACATGTTCGGCTACATCAACACCCTGCGCTCGATGTCCTCGGGCCGCGCGCAGTTCACGATGCAGTTCGATCACTACGATCCGGTGCCGCAGAATATCAGCGACGAAATCCAGGCGAAATACGCCTAAGTCAACACGAGATGCAGCGGGCGCGGGTCTTTGAGGTCCGCGCCACGCTCCAATTTTAAAGGAGGCCATCATGGCAAAGGAAAAGTTTGACCGTTCGAAACCGCACGTGAACATCGGTACGATCGGCCACGTTGACCACGGCAAGACGACGCTGACGGCTGCGATCACGAAGTATTTCGGCGACTTCAAAGCCTACGACCAGATCGACGGCGCCCCGGAAGAGAAAGCGCGCGGGATCACCATCTCGACGGCGCACGTTGAATACGAGACCGAGAGCCGTCACTACGCGCACGTCGACTGCCCCGGCCACGCGGACTACGTGAAGAACATGATCACCGGTGCGGCGCAGATGGACGGCGCGATCCTGGTGGTGAACGCGGCTGACGGCCCGATGCCGCAGACCCGTGAGCACATCCTGCTGGCCCGTCAGGTCGGCGTGCCGGCCCTGGTCGTGTTCATGAACAAGGTTGACCAGGTCGACGACGAAGAGCTGCTCGAGCTCGTCGAAATGGAAATCCGCGAACTGCTGTCGTCCTACGACTTCCCCGGCGACGATATCCCTATCGTTGCAGGCTCGGCGCTGGCCGCGATGGAAGGCCGTGATCCGGAGATCGGCGAAAACAAGATCCGCGAACTGATGGCGGCCGTGGATGAATACATCCCGACCCCGGAACGCGCCGTGGACATGCCGTTCCTGATGCCGATCGAAGACGTGTTCTCGATCTCGGGCCGCGGCACCGTTGTGACCGGTCGTGTGGAACGTGGCGTGATCAACGTCGGCGACACCATCGAGATCGTCGGCATCAAGGACACCCAGACCACCACCTGCACCGGTGTGGAAATGTTCCGCAAGCTGCTGGATCGCGGGGAAGCCGGCGACAACATCGGCGCGCTGCTGCGCGGCATCGACCGTGACGCGGTGGAACGTGGCCAGGTTCTGTGTAAGCCGGGCTCGGTGACTCCGCACACCAAGTTCGAAGCCGAAGCCTACATCCTGACCAAGGAAGAAGGCGGCCGCCACACCCCGTTCTTCGCGAACTACCGTCCGCAGTTCTACTTCCGGACCACCGACGTGACCGGGACCGTGACGCTGCCGGAAGGCACCGAGATGGTGATGCCGGGCGACAACCTGAAGTTCGAAGTCGAACTGATCGCGCCGATCGCGATGGAAGACGGCCTGCGCTTCGCCATCCGTGAAGGCGGCCGCACCGTCGGCGCCGGCGTTGTGTCGAAGATCATCGAATAATCAGCGAAGCTGATGTTCCTACGGAAAGGGCCTCCTTCGGGAGGCCCTTTTTGTTTGGATGCGGTGATCTCGGGACAGGCACATGAGGGTGGTGTCGAAGCTCATCGCATAATCGCGGCGGGTTTCCCCACCCACAGAGAGGTCCTCAGAAAGGGCCGCGCCACTGCCCCCGGTGCGAACCGGCGGTCCGCCGGTGCCTTCGGCGAGAGTATTTGGGCAGAGAAGAAGCGCCGGGTGTACTCTGCTCGAACCGGTGCCCTCCCTCAGGCTCTTTTCTTGGCTGAAAATATCCTCGGGGGTGAATTGGCCCTTCAGGGCCAAGAGGCGGAAGACTGCCCCCCCGCCCGGGGCGGTTCCTTGTGCGGCGGGTAAGGTTTTCTGGGCCTTTTTGCGGTTCCGTCTTGTCCCGTGGGGTTTTGCCGTGTATGTGGCGCGGGTTCGCGACTGCGAATGAAGGCGGGATGATTCCCGCCTTTTGGGTTCGATGAGGGATCGCGATGAGCGCGAGCCCTCCTCTCAACCCCAACGCCTGGATAAAAAGGCAATACGATGCAAAGCCAAAACATCCGTATCCGGCTTAAGGCGTTCGATTACCGCGTGCTCGATGCCAGCACGCAGGAAATCGTCAACACCGCCAAGCGGACCGGCGCCAGTGTGCGCGGCCCGATCCCGCTGCCGAACAAGATCGAGAAGTTCACCGTTCTGCGTGGGCCTCACGTCGACAAGAAATCCCGTGACCAGTTCGAGATCCGCACCCACAAGCGGCTCCTGGACATCGTTGATCCGACCCCGCAGACGGTGGACGCGCTGATGAAGCTCGACCTCGCCGCCGGCGTGGACGTCGAGATCAAGCTGCAGTCGTAAGGTCGGAGGGTAGTAGATATGCGCTCTGGTATTATCGCAAAGAAAGTCGGCATGACCCGGCTGTTCATGGAAGACGGCAAGCAGATCCCTGTGACCGTGCTGCATCTGGACAACCTGCAGGTCGTGGCGCAGCGCACCACCGAGAAAGACGGCTACACCGCCGTTCAGCTCGGCGCAGGCAGCCCGAAAGTGAAACGCGTGAGCAAAGCCATGCGCGGCCATTTCGCCGCCGCCAAGGTCGAGCCCAAGCGCAAGCTGGCCGAATTCCGCGTCGACCCGGACAACCTGATCGAAGTGGGCGCCGAAATCTCGGCCGAGCACTTCCTGGCAGGTCAGAAGGTGGACGTTTCCGGCACCTCGATCGGTAAAGGCTTTGCCGGTGCCATGAAACGGCACAATTTCGGCGGTCTGCGCGCCTCGCACGGTGTGTCGATCTCGCACCGCTCGCACGGCTCCACCGGTCAGTGTCAGGAACCCGGCAAGGTGTTCAAAGGCAAGAAAATGGCCGGCCACATGGGTGCCGCCCGTGTGACCACCCAGAACCTGGAAGTGGTCCGCACCGATGCCGACCGCGGCCTGGTCTTCGTCAAGGGCGCCGTTCCCGGCTCCAAAGGCGGCTGGGTGACGGTCAAGGATGCGGTCAAGAAGAAACTGCCCGAAGGCGTGCCGTTCCCGGCCGGTCTGAAAGCAGCGGCTGCGGCCGAAGCAGCGGAAGCCCCCGCGGAAGGTGGTGAAGCATGAAACTGGACGTGATCAATCTGGACGGCGGTAAAGCCGGCGACATCGAGCTCTCGGAAGAGCTGTTCGGTCTGGAGCCGCGCGCAGACATCCTGCACCGCGTCGTCCGCTGGCAGCGTGCTGCCGCGCAGGCCGGCACCCACAAGGTGAAGACCCGCTCGGAAACCAGCTACTCGACCAAGAAGCTGTATCGCCAGAAAGGCACCGGCGGCGCCCGTCACGGCGACCGCAACGCGCCGATCTACCGTAAGGGTGGTATCTACAAGGGTCCGACCCCGCGCAGCCACGCCCACGACCTGCCGAAGAAATTCCGTAAGCTGGGCCTGCGTCACGCGCTGTCGGCCAAGGCGAAAGCCGGTGAGCTGGTGGTGATCGAGTCGGCCGAGTCGGAAGGCAAGACCGCAGCGCTGGCCAAACAGGTGAAGAACCTGGGCTGGAAGCGCGCCCTGATCATCGATGGCGCTGCCGTGAACGAGGGCTTCGCCCGCGCCGCGCGCAACATCGAAGGGCTGGACGTGCTGCCGACCATCGGCGCAAACGTGTATGACATCCTGAAGCGTGACACCCTGGTGATCACGAAGGCGGGTGTCGAAGCTCTGGAGGCTCGACTGAAATGAGCGCGAAAGCAGAACACTACGATGTGATCCGCAAGCCGGTCATCACCGAGAAGGCCACCATGGCGTCGGAAAACGGCGCGGTCGTCTTCGAGGTCGCCATCGACAGCAACAAGCCGCAGATCAAGGAAGCGGTCGAGGCGCTGTTCGGGGTCAAGGTGAAGGCTGTCAACACCACCGTCACCAAGGGCAAGGTCAAGCGCTTCCGCGGCCAGATGGGCAAGCGGAAAGACGTGAAAAAGGCCTATGTGACCCTGGAAGAGGGCAACACGATCGACGTGTCGACCGGCCTCTGATCAGACCTCAGGTCTGGAAGAATTGGAAAGCCCCTCGCCGTAAGGCGGGGGGCTTTTCGTTATGGGTTGAGGTTATGACCTTCCATTTTCACATGTCGGTGAGTGCTCCTAGCAACTGTATCTATCAGAAGCGACAGGAATGGGAGCCCAGCCGCCTCTGATAGATACAGTTGCTAAGCCGTGGATCGCGCACGTTATTCTAAGGACTGTCGCCGGATGTAGCGAATTGGTGGAGAGCTTGGGGTCGGTGATTGACTTCGGACCTGAGATGTACCCGGAATACAGGGTGTTCCTTTGTGATCATGCGAATTTCGCACTGCTAGACCTTTTAAATGCGGCATCCGACGATGAAGTAGTCGCGACGAAGGCTGCCTTTTGGGAAACTCTCGCGTAGGAAGTTCGCCCCCTAGACACCTCCCCCTAACCCTGCTAAATGCCACCAATCCTGAAGCCCCGGATTCGTTCCGGGGCTGCTTGATTTTGTAACCGGGGACCTTCGGGGCCCTTCAAACTGGCCACCTTCGGGGGGCTTTAACATAGCGGGTCCAAAGACAAGAACCTAAGGACCCGTGTGCTAGACGGAAGACAGAAAGCATGGCACTCAAGTCGTATAAGCCGACGACGCCGGGCCAGCGCGGGCTGGTGCTGATCGACCGTTCGGAGCTGTGGAAAGGACGTCCGGTCAAATCCCTTACCGAGGGTTTGACCAAGTCGGGCGGCCGGAACAACACCGGACGGATCACCTCTCGCCGCCGTGGTGGCGGGGCAAAACGCCTGTACCGGATCGTTGATTTCAAACGCAACAAATTCGACGTGGCGGCCACCGTTGAGCGGATCGAATATGACCCGAACCGGACCGCCTTCATCGCGCTGATCAAATACGAAGATGGCGAACAGGCCTATATCCTGGCGCCGCAGCGTCTGGCCGTGGGCGACAAGGTCGTCGCCGCCGCCAAGGCCGACATCAAGCCTGGTAACGCGATGCCCTTCTCGGGCATGCCGATCGGGACGATCGTTCACAACATCGAAATGAAACCCGGCAAAGGCGGCCAGATCGCCCGTGCCGCCGGCACCTACGCCCAGTTCGTCGGTCGCGACGGCGGCTATGCCCAGATCCGCCTGTCCTCGGGCGAGCTGCGCATGGTGCGTCAGGAATGCATGGCCACCGTCGGTGCCGTGTCGAACCCCGACAACAGCAACCAGAACTACGGTAAGGCCGGCCGTATGCGTCACAAGGGCATCCGCCCCAGCGTGCGCGGCGTCGTCATGAACCCGATCGACCACCCCCACGGCGGTGGTGAAGGCCGGACCTCGGGCGGCCGTCACCCGGTGACCCCCTGGGGTAAGCCGACCAAGGGTGCGCGTACCCGCAACAAGAACAAGGCGTCGCAAAAGCTTATTATCCGCTCGCGTCACGCCAAGAAGAAAGGCCGCTAATCCATGGCTCGTTCTGTTTGGAAAGGCCCCTTTGTTGACGCTTACGTGCTGAAAAAAGCCGAAGCGGCACGCGAAAGCGGGCGCAATGAAGTGATCAAGATCTGGTCGCGTCGTTCCACCATCCTGCCCCAGTTCGTCGGGCTGACCTTTGGTGTGTACAACGGCCAGAAACACATTCCCGTCAACGTCTCGGAAGACATGATCGGTCAGAAGTTCGGTGAGTATTCGCCGACCCGGACCTATTACGGTCACGCCGCCGACAAAAAAGCGAAGCGGAAGTAAGTCATGGGTAAGGAAAAGAATCCCCGCCGCGTGGCCGAGAACGAAGCGATGGCCAAGACCCGTATGCTTCGCACCAGCCCGCAGAAACTGAATCTGGTTGCGGCGATGATCCGTGGCAAGAAGGTCGAAAAGGCTCTGACCGATCTGACCTTCTCGAACAAGCGGATCGCCGAGGACGTGAAGAAATGCCTTCAGTCCGCGATCGCCAACGCTGAGAACAACCACAACCTGGACGTGGACGAGCTGATCGTGGCGGAAGCCTATGTCGGCAAGAACCTGACCATGAAGCGTGGTCGTCCCCGTGCCCGTGGCCGGTTCGGCAAGATCATCAAGCCGTTCTCGGAACTCACGATCAAGGTGCGTCAAGTCGAGGAGCAAGCCTAATGGGTCAGAAAGTCAATCCGATCGGCATGCGCCTTCAGGTCAACCGCACCTGGGACAGCCGCTGGTACGCCGATACCAAGGATTACGGTGATCTTCTGCTGGAAGACATCAAGATCCGCGATTTCATCAAGGACGAGTGCAAGCAGGCCGGCGTGGCCCGCGTGATCATCGAGCGCCCGCACAAGAAGTGCCGCGTGACGATCCACACCGCACGTCCTGGCGTGATCATCGGCAAGAAAGGCGCCGACATCGAGGTTCTGCGCAAGAAGCTGTCGAAAATGACCGACAGCGAACTGCACCTGAACATCGTCGAAGTCCGCAAGCCCGAGCTTGACGCACAGCTGGTCGGCGAGTCCATCGCCCAGCAGCTGGAACGCCGGGTGTCCTTCCGCCGCGCGATGAAACGGGCCGTGCAGAACGCCATGCGCATGGGCGCCCTGGGTATCCGGGTGAACGTGGCTGGCCGTCTGGGCGGTGCGGAAATCGCACGGACCGAATGGTATCGCGAAGGCCGTGTGCCGCTGCACACCCTGCGCGCTGACATCGATTACGCCCATTCCGAAGCCACGACCCCCTATGGGATCATCGGCATCAAGGTCTGGATCTTCAAAGGCGAGATCATGGAACATGATCCGTCCGCGCGGGATCGCAAGGCACAAGAGCTGCAGGACGGCCCGGCCCCGCGTGGTGCCGGTGGCGGCCGCCGCGACCGTTAAGGAGTAGCAGGATATGCTTCAGCCAAAGCGTACAAAATTCCGCAAGATGCACAAAGGCCGGATCAAGGGTCTGGCCAAGGGCGGTAGCGATCTCAACTTCGGTCACTACGGTCTGAAGGCGCTCCAGCCGGAGCGCGTGACGGCCCGGCAGATCGAAGCTGCCCGCCGTGCCATGACGCGCCACATGAAGCGTCAGGGCCGCGTCTGGATCCGCATCTTCCCGGATACCCCGGTGACCTCCAAACCCACCGAGGTCCGGATGGGTAAAGGTAAGGGCTCGGTCGATTACTGGGCCGCCAAGGTCAAACCCGGCCGCGTGATGTTCGAGATCGACGGTGTCAGCGATGAAATCGCCCGCGAGGCCCTGCGCCTGGCCGCGATGAAGCTGCCGATCAAGACCCGCGTCGTGGTCCGCGAGGACTGGTAATCCGGGCGCCGGGCGACGACCCGGTCCCATGAGATCGAAACCCCCGCCGGGCGACCGGCGGGGGTTTTTCTTTGTTGCCGGCCGGGCAGGGGGCTCTGCCCCAATCGCCTGCGGCGATTCCCCCGGGATATTTCTGCCAGATCGAAGGCGGGGCAATGCGCCTCTCGCGCCGGGCGGCGGGGCGCGCTAAGAGATGAGCATGTCACAGATCGAATCTCTCTTCGTCACCCGCCTCTATCGCGCCGCGCTGCGCGAGCATGGGCCTGCCATCGATGCCGCCGAGCTGGAAGCGTCCTGCTACTCCATCGCCGAGGATGACGAGGCGGGACAGGAGTGGTGCGAGCAGAACGGCTATCCCGGCTATACGTCTTACGCGTCGTTGACCGATCTGCCCTGGCGGTTCCCGATCTTCGGCGATCTGGTGAAATCGCTGGATGCGCATGTGGCGGCCTTTGTCGAGGATTTGCAGTTCGATCTGGACGGTCGGGCGCTGCAGTTGGAGGATCTTTGGATCAACATCTTGCCCGAAGGCGGGACCCATGCCTCGCATATCCATCCGCACAGCGTGATCAGCGGCACCACCTACGTGTCGATGCCCGAGGGCGCCAGCGCGATCAAATACGAGGATCCGCGCTCGGCGATGATGATGGCGGCGCCGCCGCGGCGCAAGGAGGCGCGGCGCGAGCTGCAGAGCTTCGTCTATGTCGCCCCCGAGGTGGGGGAGGTGCTGCTGTGGGAAAGCTGGCTGCGCCATGAGGTGCCGCTCAACATGGCGGAAGACGAGCGGATCAGCGTCAGTTTCAACTACAGCTGGGCGTAACGCGCCCGGCGAGGGAGGATGTCTCAGGGGGCTGCGGCCCTCTCTTCTGCATGGGAAAGACCGGATGGATCCTCGCAAGCTTGAAATGACCGTTCTGATGACGCCGGACATGGCGAATTTCAGCGGCAAGGTGCATGGCGGTGCCTTGCTGAACCTCCTGGACCGGGTGGCTTTTTCCTGCGCTTCGCGGTTCTCCAAACAATATGCGGTGACGCTTTCGGTCGATCAGGTGACCTTCAAGCAGCCGATCAACGTGGGTGAACTGGTGACCTTCCGCGCCAGTGTGAACCATGCCGGGCGCACGTCGATGGAGATCGGCATCCGGGTCGAGGCGCAGGACATCCGCGCCGGCACCACCCGGCACACCAATTCGTGCTACTTCACCATGGTTGCGGTGGATGAGGCCGGAGAGCCGACCCCGGTGCCAGAGTTGGCGGTGCTGGACGAGACCGAGGCGCGGCGCCAGCGCGCGGCGGAAATGCGCAGGACCCTGCGGCGCCAGATCTCGGAAGAGATGAAGAAGGCCAGCCAGGGCTGAGCCCCGCAGCGGCGCCTGCAGAAAGCCCAAGTAATCGCTTGCCCCGCGGGTGATCCTCACTTATAGAGCCCCATCTCACGGATTCCCGCCTTGGCGGGATTCGTGTGTCTGCAATTCATCCACCAGGTCCAGGGTGACCCGATCAGCGGGGCCTTCTGGTGTTTTGAGAAAAGGAAAAGGCGATGAACGCCAAAGAACTGCGTGAAAAGACGCCGGACCAGCTGCGTGAAGAGCTGGCCAACCTGAAGAAAGAAAGCTTCAACCTGCGCTTTCAACAGGCCACCGGTCAGCTGGAAAGCACTGCCGGCATCAAAGCGGCCCGCCGCAACGCTGCCCGCGTGAAAACCATTCTGAACGAAAAAGCTGCTGCCGCAGCCGGCGACGCATAAGGAGCCAGATAGATGCCCAAACGTATCCTCTCCGGCACCGTGACCAGCGACGCCAACGCCCAGACCGTGACCGTGCTGGTGGAGCGCCGCTTCACCCACCCGGTTCTGAAGAAGACCATCCGTAAGTCCAAGAAATACCGGGCTCACGATGAGAACAACACCTACAAGGTGGGTGACGCGGTCCGCATCATCGAATGCGCTCCGAAGTCGAAGACGAAACGCTGGGAGGTTCTGGAGGCGTAAGTCTTCCGAACCTTTCGGCCTGATCGAAACCCTGGGGGACAGAAGAACACAAGCCCCCACAGGTCGGGAGAAACCACATGATCCAGATGCAGACCAATCTGGATGTTGCTGACAACTCCGGCGCACGCCGAGTTCAGTGCATCAAGGTCCTGGGTGGTTCCAAGCGGAAATACGCGTCGGTGGGTGACATCATCGTCGTTTCCGTCAAGGAAGCCATTCCGCGCGGTCGCGTGAAAAAAGGGGACGTCCGCAAGGCCGTCGTCGTGCGCACCGCCAAAGAAGTCCGTCGTGAAGACGGTACCGCCATTCGCTTCGACCGCAACGCGGCCGTGATCCTGAACAACAACAACGAGCCGGTCGGTACCCGTATCTTCGGCCCGGTTGTTCGCGAACTGCGTGCGAAGAACTTCATGAAGATCATCTCGCTGGCTCCGGAGGTGCTGTAATCATGGCTGCGAAACTCCGCAAAGGCGACAAGGTCGTCGTGCTGGCCGGTAAGGACAAGGGCAAGGAAGGCACCATCGCCTCCGTTGACCCGAAAGCCGGCAAAGCCGTGGTCGAAGGCATCAACATGGCCATCCGCCACACCCGTCAGACCCAGACCAGCCAGGGTGGTCGCCTGCCCAAGGCCCTGCCGCTCGACCTGAGCAACCTGGCGCTGCTGGATAAGAACGGCAAAGCCACCCGCGTCGGCTTCCGCATGGAAGGCGACAAAAAGGTGCGTTTCGCCAAGACCACGGGGGACGTGATCGATGCTTGATGCTGCAACCTACACCCCGCGCCTCAAGACGCTTTACGCTGACACCATCCGCGCCGCTCTGAAAGAAGAGTTCGGCTACAAGAACGATATGATGATCCCCAAGCTGGAGAAAATCGTTCTGAACATCGGCTGTGGCGCCGAGGCGGTGAAAGACAGCAAGAAGGCGAAATCGGCTCAGGAAGACCTGACCGCCATCGCCGGCCAGCTGGCTGTCGTCACCAAGGCGAAGAAATCCATCGCTGGTTTCCGGGTTCGCGAAGGCATGCCGCTGGGCGCCAAAGTGACCCTGCGCGGCGACCGGATGTATGAATTCCTCGATCGTCTGATCACCGTTGCGATGCCGCGTATCCGCGACTTCCGCGGCGTTTCGGGCAAGTCGTTCGACGGCCGTGGCAACTATGCCACCGGTCTGAAGGAACACATCGTGTTCCCCGAGATCGACTTCGACAAGGTCGATGAGACCTGGGGGATGGATATCATCATCGCCACCACAGCGAACACCGACGCGGAAGCGAAGGCACTGCTGAAGCATTTCAACATGCCGTTCAACAGCTGATCGCGGGAAGGATTGGACATGGCTAAAAAAGCAATGATCGAACGCGAGAAGAAGCGCGAACGGCTGGTGGCGAAATACGCCGAGAAACGTGCCGCGCTGAAAGAGATCGCGAATGACGAGAGCCGCCCGATGGAAGAGCGTTTCAAAGCGCGTCTGAAACTGGCGAAACTGCCGCGCAACAGCTCGGCCACCCGGCTGCACAACCGCTGCCAGCTGACCGGCCGTCCGCATGCTTACTACCGTAAGCTGAAAGTGTCGCGGATCATGCTGCGGGAACTGGGCTCGAACGGCCAGATCCCCGGTCTGGTGAAATCGAGCTGGTAAGGAGAGCATAGAGATGAACGATCCTATCGGCGATATGCTCACCCGTATCCGCAACTCGCAGATGCGTGGCAAAAGCACCGTCCTCACACCGGCGTCGAAACTGCGCGCCTGGGTTCTGGATGTGCTGGCAGACGAAGGCTATATCCGCGGCTACGAAGCGGTGACCGGTGAAAACGGCCACCCGGCTCTGGAAATCAGCCTGAAATACTTCGAAGGCGAACCTGTCATTCGTGAACTGAAGCGGGTCTCCAAACCCGGTCGTCGCGTTTACATGGGCGTCAAGGACATCCCGCAGGTCCGTCAGGGCCTGGGCGTGTCGATTGTCTCCACCCCCAAGGGTGTGATGTCGGACGCAAACGCACGCAGCGCCAATGTTGGCGGTGAAGTGCTCTGCACCGTCTTCTAAGGAGGTCCAGAGATGTCTCGTATTGGTAAGAAACCGGTCGAGCTGCCCAGCGGCGTGACCGCCACGATCTCGGGCCAGACCGTTGAAGTGAAGGGGCCGAAAGGCACCCGCAGCTTCACCGCCACCGACGATGTGACCATCAGCGTCGAAGAAAACGCTGTCAAAGTCGAGCCGCGCGGCAAGTCCAAGCGTGCCCGTCAGCAGTGGGGCATGTCCCGCACCCAGGTCGCCAACCTGGTGACCGGTGTGACCCAGGGCTTCAAGAAAGAGCTGGAGATCCAGGGTGTGGGTTACCGGGCTCAGATGCAGGGCAACGTCCTGAAACTGAACCTGGGCTACAGCCACGATGTCGATTTCCAGATCCCGGACGGTGTCACCGTGACGGCTCCGAAACAAACGGAGATCGTGGTGGAAGGCATCGACCAGCAGCTGGTCGGTCAGGTCGCAGCGAACATCCGCGAATGGCGTGCGCCGGAGCCCTATAAGGGCAAGGGCATCCGTTACAAGGGTGAGTATATCTTCCGCAAGGAAGGCAAGAAGAAGTAAGGACGCTCAAAATGGCAAACAGCAAACGGACCCTGTTTCTGAAACGCCGCCTGCGCGTTCGGAACAAACTTCGCAAGGTCAACGCCGGGCGGCTTCGCCTCTCGGTGCACCGGTCGAACAAGAACATCAGCGTTCAGCTGATCGACGACGTGCGCGGCGTGACCCTGGCCTCGGCCTCCAGCCTGGAAAAAGATCTGGGCGTTGTCGGCAAGAACAACATCGACGCGGCTGCAAAAGTGGGCGCGGCGATTGCCGAGCGCGCCAAGAAGGCCGGTGTCGAAGAGGCATACTTCGATCGGGGTGGCTTCCTCTATCATGGCAAGGTGAAGGCTCTGGCCGACGCCGCGCGTGAAGGTGGCCTGAAGATCTAAGTTCAGCGTGGGCGGTGCCTGCACCGCCCCGATGATCCGGGGGCCTGCCGCCACGGCGGTGGCCCACCAGGATTGGATAAACCGGCGCCTGGCGCCTGGATGAAAGGAATGCCTTATGGCAGAACGTGAAAACCGCCGGGGTAACCGTCGCGAACGCGAGGAAACCCCTGAATTTGCCGATCGTCTCGTCGCGATCAACCGGGTGTCGAAAACCGTCAAGGGCGGTAAGCGCTTCGGTTTCGCCGCGCTGGTCGTCGTCGGTGACCAGAAAGGCCGCGTCGGCTTCGGCAAGGGCAAGGCCAAAGAGGTGCCCGAGGCGATCCGCAAGGCCACCGAGCAGGCCAAGCGTCAGATGATCCGTGTGCCGCTGCGCGAAGGCCGCACGCTGCACCACGACATGCATGGCCGCTGGGGCGCCGGTAAGGTCGTCATGCGCGCCGCTCCGGAAGGGACCGGGATCATCGCCGGTGGTCCGATGCGCGCCGTGTTCGAGATGCTGGGTGTGAAAGACGTCGTTTCGAAGTCGATCGGCTCGCAGAACCCCTACAACATGATCCGCGCCACCCTGGACGGCCTCAAGAAAGAGCAGTCGCCCCGTCTGGTGGCACAGCGCCGCGGCAAGAAAGTCGCAGACATTCTGCCCAAGCACGATCACCACGCGCCGGCCGCTGAGCCGGTCGCAGAGGAGGCGTAATCCATGGCCAAGACCATTGTTGTGAAACAGATCGGTTCGCCGATCCGTCGCCCCGCCAAACAGCGTGCCACGCTGGTCGGCCTGGGCCTGAACAAGATGCACAAGACCCGCGAGCTGGAGGATACCCCCTCGGTCCGCGGCATGGTCAACTCGATCCCGCATCTGGTCGAGATCATCGAAGAGCGCGGCTGAGCCCGACCGGTCTTCGACGGACAGAGAAACGCCCCCGGACACTCCGGGGGCGTTTTTCGTTGGGGTGCGGGAGAAGGCGGTTGACAGAAATGGGGCGCGGGGCGGAGCATCGTGGTGAATTTCCGATTACCCATTTTCTGCGACAGGGCTTCGAACCATGGTCAAAACCACCCTTCTCGGCCGGCCGGATTTCAGCGGCTATCTGCGGGCCAATCCCTTTCACCTGTTCTACAACGACCGCATCTTCGATGCCGATCTCTATGGCGACGGGCTGGCGTCCTATCTGCCGGCGTCGGGTAAATCTGCGGGCCGGATCATCCTGCGCGACACCTATGTCGAACCGGTGTTCGGGGCGGAGGACTTCACCCTGACCGTCAAGGTGATCCTGACCGGCGATTTCAGTCGCAAGGATGGTGAATGGTCCGGCGCGGTCGACAAGATCACCTTCAAAGCCGACGGCGTGATCAAGGGGGCACTGGGCGGTTTCGACGGTGACCTGGAGCTGAGAGATTTTTCCCATCTGCCGCCCGGGGCGGCCTGGGACGCCTTTGCGCTCGACGGGTTCAAGGGGCGCCTTTCGGGCAACAGCGACTACGCGGGGCTTTCGAATGGCGACGATGTGGTCGAGGGTGGCCGGGGCCACGATACGATCAACGGTGGTCAGGGCAACGACCGGCTGTTCGGTGGCCCTGGCGACGATACCCTCTGGGTGTCGAACATCAGCGGTCACAACCTGCTGGACGGCGGTGCCGGGCGCGATCATCTGGCCGGCGGGTTCAACACCGGCAATCTGCTGACGCCGGACATCCTGCGGGGCGGAGGCGGCGCCGATGTTCTCGACATGGGCATGACCGTCACCGCCACCGGCGGGCGCGGCGCGGATACGTTCAAGCTCACCTCGACCAGATTCTACGACAGCTACTATATCCATGAGGCGGGCAGCCCGGCCTATTACGCCGAGGACGTCGGCAGCATCATCACCGATTTCAACCGGCGCCAGGGCGACATGCTGGAGATCGACTCCTTCATCGTCTTCGATCTGCCGGAGGAGGCCCGTTATCGCGCCAGGAAGGATTTCAGCGCCACCGGCCGGTTCGAGGTGCGGATGCAGGATGGCGTGGTTGAGGTCGACGCCGATGGCGACGGAAATACCGATGTCAGTGTCTGGCTCGAAGGGCATGACACCTTTCGCGGCGATCTGTCGGACTGGATGGTGCTTCCCGGCGGGATGGACCTGATCTGACCTCCCCTTCCGTCGGGCGGTCGCACAGGTCTTGTGCGCCCGGTCCTCTGGTCGGTGGCGCGCGGACTGCCTAGCTTTGCCACAGATATGAGGAGACGGTCATGGAAGTGGGTCTTTATACCTTCGGCGATCTTGGCACCGATCCGGTGACCGGCCATCGGGTCGACGCTCAGGAACGGCTGAACAACCTGATGGAGGAGATCGAGCTGGCCGATCAGGTTGGGCTGGATGTCTTCGGTCTCGGCGAACACCACCGGCCGAATTACGCGATCACCGCGCCGGCGGTGGTGCTGGCGGGGGCGGCGCGCACCACCCGGACGATCCGCCTCAGCTCCGCCGTCACCGTCCTGAGCTCGGACGATCCGGTCCGGGTCTATGAGCAGTTCTCCAGCCTCGACAACCTCAGCAACGGCCGGGCCGAGCTGATGGTGGGGCGCGGCAGCTTCATCGAGAGCTTTCCTCTCTTCGGCTACGACCTCGACGATTACGATGCGCTGTTCGAGGAGAAGCTGCAGATGCTTCTGGCCATCGACGAGGCGGAAAAGCTCAGGTGGGCGGGTTCGGATCACACCCAGCGGGTCGAGGGGCTGGGGGTCTATCCGCGCCCGGTTCAGGGCCGGCTGCCGGTCTGGATTGCCGCCGGCGGGACGCCGAACAGCATGATCCGCGCCGGTGTGCTGGGCTGCCCGCTGGCGCTGGCCATCATTGGCGGTGAACCGCGCCGGTTCAAGGCGCTGGCAGACCTCTATCGCCGCGCCGCCGATCAGGCGGGCAACGCCGCCAAGGCCCGGGTGTCGCTGAACGTCCATGGCTTCGTGGGCGAGGATGGCAAGGCCGCCGCCGATCTGTTCTTCCCGGCGCAGAAAGCGGTGATGGATCAGCTGGGTCGCGAACGCGGCTGGCCGCCGCAGAGCCGGGCGCAATACGATGCCGCCATGGGGCCGGAAGGCGCGATGTTCGTCGGCTCCCCGGCGCAGGTGGTCGACAAGATCCTCGGGCTGAGGGAGGATTTGGGGTTCGACCGGGTGTCGATCCAGATGGCGATCGGGGTGATCGATCACAAGGAGATGCTGAAGGCGATCGAGGTGCTGGGCACCAAGGTGGCGCCCGAGCTGAGGAAGGCGGGGTAGGGGCTGCCGTGATCTGTCCCCGGATCGCCTGCGACCCGGTACCCGCCTCGTCGACCGCTCGGGGCAAGGGGCTTTCCACCAAATCCTTGCAACGGGCCGCCCCAGCGTCTATACGCCCCCGGTGGCCTCTCGGCCCGACTCAGCAACAAGCAAGAAACGCCGTGGTCGTCCCATCCGCTTCGGGGGCGCATCCGGCAAGGAGAAGCGATATGAAACTCAACGAACTGCGCGACAATCCCGGCGCCGCCGCCAAACGCAAACGCGTCGCCCGTGGTCCGGGCTCCGGCAAGGGTAAAACCGCCGGTCGCGGTATCAAAGGTCAGAAATCCCGTTCGGGTGTGGCCATCAACGGCTATGAAGGCGGCCAGATGCCGCTCTATCAGCGTCTGCCGAAGCGTGGCTTCAACAAGCCGAACCGCAAGGCCTACGCCGTTGTGAACCTGGGCCTGATCCAGAAATTCATCGAAGCCGGCAAGCTGGACGCCAGCGCTGCGATCACCGAGGATGCGCTGGTCGCCTCCGGTCTGGTGCGCCGCAAGCTGGATGGTGTCCGCGTCCTGGCCAAGGGCGAATTCAACACCAAAGCCACCATCGAAGTCACCGGCGCCTCGCAATCGGCAATTGCTGCCGTCGAGGCAGCGGGCGGCTCGCTGAAGGTCGCAACCGTCGCTGCTGAAGCGTAAGCGGTTGTGAGCGGCGCGCCAGCCGCTTACATAGACCTCAGTTTTCCATGACGCCGCCCGAGCCGGAAAACGGCTCCGGGCGGCGCAGTCATAAGAGAGACCTCTTTCATGGTATCAGCAGCAGAGCAGATGGCGGCCAACACCAGTTGGGCCGCGTTGGGCAAAGCCACCGATCTGCGCAACCGCATTCTCTTCACCCTCGGCCTGTTGATCGTCTACCGGCTTGGCACCTTCATCCCGGTCCCGGGGATCGACGGAACCGCCCTGCGGCAGTTCATGGAGGGTGCAGGCCAGGGCATCGGCGGCATGGTGTCGATGTTCACCGGCGGCGCATTGGGGCGCATGGGGATCTTCGCGCTGGGGATCATGCCTTATATCTCCGCCTCGATCATCGTGCAGCTGCTGACCGCGATGGTTCCGTCGCTGGAACAGATGAAGAAAGAGGGCGAACAGGGCCGCAAGAAGATCAACCAGTACATGCGCTACGGTACCGTGGCGCTGGCGACGGTGCAGGCCTACGGGCTGGCGGTTTCGCTTGAGACCGGCGATCTGGCGACCGACCCGGGGCTCTATTTCCGCTTCTCCACCGTCATCACCCTGGTGGGTGGTACCATGTTCCTGATGTGGCTCGGCGAACAGATCACTTCGCGCGGGATCGGCAACGGCACCTCGCTGATCATCTTCGTCGGCATCATCGCCGAGGTCCCGGCCGCTCTGGCACAGTTTCTGGCTTCCGGTCGCTCCGGCGCGCTGAGCCCGGCGATCATCGTCGGCGTGATCCTGATGGTGATCGTGGCGATCACCTTCGTCGTCTTCATGGAACGCGCGCTGCGTAAGATCCACATCCAGTATCCGCGCCGCCAGGTGGGGATGAAGGTCTACGACGGCGGCTCCAGCCATCTGCCGATCAAGGTGAACCCGGCCGGCGTGATCCCGGCGATCTTCGCCTCGTCGCTGCTGCTGCTGCCGACCACGATCTCGGCCTTCTCCGAAAGCGCCGCCAGCGGCTCGGTGATGTCTTGGCTGCTGGCCTACTTCGGGCCGGGCCAGCCGCTCTATCTGCTGTTCTTCTGCGCGATGATCGTGTTCTTCGCGTATTTCTACACGTTCAACGTGTCGTTCAAACCCGATGACGTGGCTGATAACCTGAAGAGCCAGAACGGCTTTGTTCCCGGTATCCGTCCCGGCAAGAAGACCGCGGAATATCTGGAATATGTGGTCAACCGCATCCTGGTTCTGGGCGCCGCCTATCTGGCGTTCATCTGTCTGATGCCCGAGGTGCTGCGCGGCCAGTTCCACGTGCCCTTCTACTTCGGGGGGACCTCGGTTCTGATCATCGTGTCTGTGACCATGGATACGATCCAGCAGGTCCAGAGCCACCTTCTGGCCCATCAATACGAAGGGCTGATCGAGAAATCGCAGCTGCGTGGGCGCAGCGGCAACAAGAAACGGGCAAAACGAGGGCCGGCACGGCGATGAAAACGGCGATGAACATCATTCTCTTGGGCCCGCCGGGAGCGGGCAAAGGCACCCAGGCAGCACGTCTCGTGGCGGAACGCGGCATGGTGCAACTGTCGACCGGGGACATGCTGCGTGCGGCCCGGACCTCTGGCACGGAAATGGGCCAGAAGGTTGCCGCCATCATGGACGCCGGCCAGCTGGTGACCGATGAGATCGTGATCGGCCTGATCGCCGAGCAGCTGGAAAAGGGGTCTGAAGGCGGGTTCATCTTCGACGGCTTCCCGCGGACCCTGCCGCAGGCCGATGCGCTGGCCGCGCTGCTGGCCGACAAGGGCCAGACCCTCGATGCGGTGATCCAGCTCGAAGTCGATGACGAAACGCTGGTGCAGCGCATCGTCAACCGCGCCAAGGAAGCGGCGGCCGCCGGCCAGCCGGTGCGCGCGGACGACAACGAGGACAGCGTCAAGATCCGCCTGATGGAATACTACAAGAAGACCGCGCCGCTGATCGGCTACTACTATGCCGGCGGCAATCTGACCGCGGTGGATGGTCTGGCCGAGATCGACACGGTGCACGATGCGATCGCGGCCGTGCTCGACGCCTGACCCCGCTTTGGGGCAGGATTTCGATGGCGGGGGTTGACCCAAGGGTCAAAACCCCATATCGACCCGCATCCCTCATGGGAATCACACGCGCGACGGGATTCGCCCGCCGCGCGGATCACCTCGCAAAAGTGTCGGCCACCTGGGGCAGCTCAGCGGTCGCGCGTTGTGAAAAAAGGTTCTGGAGCTACGGAACCGCAACGAAAGGAAAGTGACACGTGGCACGTATTGCCGGCGTAAACATCCCGACCTCCAAACGGGTCCCGATCGCCCTCACCTATATCACCGGTATCGGCCATACTTCGGCCAAAGCCATCTGCGAAGCGGTCGGCATCGACGCCACCCGCCGCGTCAATGAGCTGAGCGATGCCGAAGTTCTGCAGATCCGCGAACACATCGACGCCAACTACACCGTCGAAGGCGACCTGCGCCGCGAAACCCAGATGAACATCAAACGCCTGATGGACCTGGGCTGCTATCGCGGTCTGCGCCATCGTCGCAACCTGCCCGTCCGTGGTCAGCGCACGCACACCAATGCGCGCACCCGCAAAGGCCCGGCGAAACCGATCGCCGGCAAGAAGAAGTAAGGGGAGGCTGATCAATGGCACGTGATAAGACTCGCATGAAGCGCAAAGAGCGTAAGAACATCGCCGCTGGCGTGGCGCATGTGAACAGCTCGTTCAACAACACCAAGATCCTGATCTCCGATGTGCAGGGCAACGCGATCTCCTGGTCGTCCGCCGGCACCATGGGCTTCAAAGGGTCGCGCAAATCGACCCCCTATGCCGCTCAGATGGCCGCCGAAGACGCTGGCCGCAAGGCACAGGAACATGGTGTGAAAACCCTGGAAGTCGAAGTGCAGGGCCCCGGTTCGGGCCGTGAATCGGCGCTGCGCGCTCTGGCCGCCGTCGGCTTCAACATCACTTCGATCCGGGACGTCACCCCGATCGCCCACAACGGCTGCCGCCCTCCGAAGCGCCGCCGCGTCTAAGGGCTGAACGATTTTAACGGGGCTGTGCCTGTGCACGGCCCCGGTACGTCATTTGAAACCTCGGGCGTCTGGGCTTTTCGGACATGGAGCGCAGACAGGAATGGAGGGACTGCATGATCCACAAGAACTGGGCTGAACTGATCAAGCCGACGCAGCTTGAGGTGAAGCCGGGCAACGATCCCGCACGTCAGGCCACTCTGGTCGCCGAACCGCTGGAACGCGGCTTCGGTCTGACTCTGGGCAACGCTCTGCGCCGTATCCTGATGTCGTCGCTGCAAGGCGCCGCCATCACCAGCGTGCAGATCGACAACGTGCTGCACGAATTCTCGAGCGTCGCCGGCGTTCGCGAGGATGTAACCGACATCATCCTGAACCTCAAGGGTGTGTCGCTGCGGATGGAAGTCGAAGGGCCGAAGCGCCTGTCGATCTCCGCCAAAGGCCCGGCCGTGGTCACCGCCGGTGACATCAGCGAGAGCGCAGGGATCGAGATCCTGAACCGCGATCACGTGATCTGCCACCTCGACGACGGTGCCGACCTGTTCATGGAACTGACCGTGAACACCGGCAAGGGCTATGTCTCCGCCGACAAGAACAAGCCGGAAGACGCCCCCATCGGTCTGATCCCGATCGACGCGATCTATTCGCCGATCAAGCGCGTCAGCTACGATGTGCAGCCCACCCGTGAGGGCCAGGTGCTGGACTATGACAAGCTGACCATGAAGATCGAAACCGACGGGTCGGTGACGCCCGATGACGCCGTGGCCTTCGCCGCGCGCATCCTGCAGGACCAGCTGTCGATCTTCGTGAACTTCGACGAGCCGGAGGCCGCCGGTCGCCAGGATGAGGACGACGGGCTGGAATTCAACCCGCTGCTTCTGAAGAAGGTGGACGAACTGGAACTGTCTGTCCGGTCCGCGAACTGCCTGAAGAACGACAACATCGTCTATATCGGCGACCTGATCCAGAAAACCGAAGCCGAGATGCTGCGCACCCCGAACTTCGGCCGCAAGTCGCTGAACGAGATCAAGGAAGTGCTGTCGGGCATGGGCCTGCACCTGGGCATGGATGTCGAGGACTGGCCGCCGGACAACATCGAGGATCTGGCGAAGAAATTCGAAGACAGCTTCTGATCTTCGGAAAGACTTTCGGGGGAGGGCGCCAGCTCTCCCCCAAATTCCCGGGTCTTGCCGGGGACGATCTGGGCAATCCCGCCCCAAGGAGAGCGGCTGACACGCATCGGCCGTCGGACAAAGCAAAACCTGTAGAAGGATTTAGAAAATGCGTCACGCACGTGGTTACCGCCGCCTGAACCGCACGCACGAGCACCGCAAGGCGCTCTTTGCCAACATGGCCGGCTCGCTGATCGAGCATGAGCAGATCAAGACCACCCTGCCCAAAGCCAAAGAACTGCGTCCGATCGTTGAAAAACTGATCACGCTGGCCAAACGCGGCGATCTGCACGCCCGCCGTCAGGCCGCTGCGCGTCTGAAGCAGGATCAGCACGTTGCCAAGCTCTTCGAAGTGCTGGGCCCGCGCTATGCCGAGCGTCAGGGCGGTTACATCCGTGTCCTGAAAGCCGGCTTCCGCTATGGCGACATGGCACCGATGGCGATCATCGAATTCGTCGACCGCGATGTCGACGCCAAAGGCGCAGCCGACAAGGCCCGCGTCGCGGCAGAGGAAGCCGTGGAGGAGTAATCCCCACCGCATCCGGTTCGAATTCAGGGGGCGCGGCCTGCGTGGGCCGCGCCCCTTTTTCGTGGCCGACAGGTCCGCGCCTACATCGCGTCCAGCGCCGCCTTCAGTTCGCTCTCGATCTTCGGGCGGGGGTGGTTGGTCAGCGTCTTGGGGATCTCCGCTACCACGCGGCGGCGAACCTCGCTGTGCAGCTCTTCGCGCAGTTGCCCCAGCAGCTTGGGATCGGCGGCAATGACCAGCCGGTCGAATGCGCCCCGGTGGGCATGGGCATAGAGCAGCGCCGCAAGTTCCTTGGCGAAGCGCTCGCGCACCAGCACATGCCAGTCCGCCGCCTCCATCGCCGACATCTGGTTGGGGCCGCCATCGGCACGGCGTCCGGGGCGGTCGGCGTCCTGCGGCACCTCCGGGTGATCCTCGCGGGCGATGACCTCGAAATTCGGATCGGCGTGATCCGTGAGGTTGCGCATCAGCAGGGCCTTTTCGCCGTCCGCCACCACAACCCAGGTTCCGTTCGTCAGTTCCGGCATATCCGTCTCCCCTCTCTCTATGCTACCCGATCAATGTAGGAATGCGCCGCTGCTCAACCAACCGTCACCGGCCGTGAGCGCTGCGGGGGCGGCGGCCGTCTTGCATTCGCGGAATGCCGGGCGCATATCCGGAGGCAACGGAAAAGGAGGCCCGATGTTCCGCATTCTCCTGATTATGCTGGGCTTGTCGCTGACACAGCCGGCCCTGGCCGAGACCCGCGTTCCCCAATCGCAGAGCGAGATTTCGCTGGGCTTCGCGCCGCTGGTAAAGGCGGCCGCCCCGGCTGTCGTCAACATCTATGCCAAGATCGTGACGCAGGGCTATGACAGCCCCTTTGCCGGCGATCCGTTCTTCCGCGATTTCTTCAAGGGCTTCGGCACGCCGCGGCAAAGGGTGCAGAATTCGCTGGGCTCGGGGGTGATCCTCTCGTCCGACGGGATCGTGGTGTCGAACTATCACGTGGTGGCGGAGGCGACAGAAATCCGCGTCGCCACCAACGACCGCAAGGAATACGACGCCAAGGTGGTGCTGGCCGACAAGGCCGCCGATCTGGCCATCCTGCAGCTGCAGGGGGCGCAGGACCTGCCGCATCTGACCCTGCGCAATTCCGACCGGGTCGAGGTGGGGGAACTGGTGCTGGCGATCGGCAACCCCTTCGGCGTCGGCCAGACTGTCAGCAGCGGCATCGTCTCCGGCCTGGCGCGGACCGGCGGAGCCAGCGGTGGCGGGCTGGGCTATTTCATCCAGACCGATGCGCCGATCAACCCGGGCAACTCCGGTGGTGCGCTGATCGACGTCAACGGCGATCTGATCGGCATCAACTCGCGTATCCTGTCGCGGTCGGGCGGGTCGAACGGCATCGGCTTTGCCATCCCGGCCAATCTGGTGGCGCAATTCGTCAAGCAGGCGCAGGCGGGCGAGCAGAGCTTTCAGCGCCCCTGGGCCGGCATGGCGGGTCAGCCGGTGGATTCCGATCTGGCCCATTCCTTGGGTCTGGACCTGCCCGAGGGCATCGTGATCTCCGATTTGCACCCCGACAGCCCCTTTGCCAAGGCCGGGTTCAGGGTCGGCGACGTGATCACCCAGGTCGACGGGCTGCCGGTGAACTCTGCGCCAGAGATGGTGTTCCGCATGACGGTGACCGGCATCGGCGAGACCGCGAAATTCACCCGCGTCCGCGATGGTCAGCCCGAGGAGATCGCCGTCAGGATGATCCCGGCTCCGAACAAACCGGCGGCAGAGCCGATCACGCTGGGCGACAAGACGGTGCTGCCCGGCCTGTCGGTGGCGCGGATCAATCCGGCGGTGATCACCCGGGTCGACCTGCCGCTCTCGGCCGAGGGGGTGGTGATCACCGACCCCGGCCGATATGGCGCCCGCGCCGGGCTGAGGCCGGGCGATGTGATCGTCAGCATCAACGACGTGGCAATCAGCCGGACCGGGGATGTGAAAAAGGCGCTGACCGATCCGGGCCGATGGCTGAAGATGGATTTGCTGCGCCACGGTCAGCAGGTCAGCCTGCGGTTCCGGCTCTGATCGGTGGCCGATCTCTTTGACAGTCCCGGCGGGGGAGAGGCCCCCGCCGCCCCGAACCGGCCGCTGGCAGACCGCCTGCGGCCGAAAGCGTTGAGCGAGGTGATCGGTCAGGGCCAGATCCTCGACCCTGACGGGCCGCTGGGGGCGATGCTGGCGGCGCATTCGCTGTCGTCGCTGATCCTCTGGGGGCCTCCCGGGGTGGGCAAGACCACCATCGCCCGGTTGCTGGCGGAAAAGAGCGATCTGCATTTCGTCCAGATCAGCGCCATCTTCACCGGTGTCGCCGATCTGAAGAAGGTGTTCGAGGCCGCCAAGTTGCACCGCAGGGCCGGCAAGGGCACGCTGCTCTTCGTCGACGAGATCCACCGCTTCAACAAGGCGCAGCAGGACGGCTTCCTGCCCTATATGGAGGATGGCACCATCCTGCTGATCGGGGCGACCACCGAAAACCCGTCGTTCGAACTGAACGCGGCGCTTCTGTCGCGCGCGCAGGTGCTGGTGCTGGAACGCCTCAGCCTGGCCGACCTGGAACGCCTTGCCCAGCGGGCGGAGAAGGAACTGGGCCGGCCGCTGCCGCTGGACGGTCCGGCGCGCGAGGCGCTGCTGGAGATGGCCGATGGCGATGGGCGGACGCTGCTGAACCTGATCGAACAGGCAATGGCCTGGAAGGTCGAGGGCAAGCTGAACACCGATCAGCTCGCCACCCGGCTGATGCGGCGGGCGGCGAAATACGACAAATCCGGGGATGAGCATTACAACCTGATCTCGGCGCTGCACAAATCGGTGCGCGGGTCGGACCCGGACGCGGCGCTCTACTGGTTCGCGCGGATGCTGGAGGGGGGCGAGGACCCCCGCTATCTGGCCCGCCGGCTGGTGCGCATGGCGGTGGAGGATATCGGTCTGGCCGATCCGCAGGCGCAGACCCATTGCCTGCACGCCTGGGAGACCTATGAACGTATCGGCTCGCCCGAAGGGGAACTGGCGCTGGCGCAGGCGGTGATCTATCTGGCGCTGGCCCCGAAATCCAACGCCGGCTACGTCGCCTACAAGGCCGCGCGCAAGCTTGCCAAACAGAGCGGCAGCGCGCCGCCGCCCAAGCATATCCTGAACGCGCCCACCGCGATGATGAAGGATCAGGGCTATGGCGCCGGCTATGCCTATGATCACGACGCGGAAGAGGGGTTCTCGGGCCAGAACTACTTCCCCGAGGAGATGCGGCGGCCGGTGATCTATTCCCCGGTTGAGCGCGGGTTCGAGCGGGAACTGAAGAAACGGCTCGATTTCTTCACCCGGCTCAGGCTGCAGCGGCAGGGAAACTAGGCTGTGCTTGACTCTGTTGCGCCTGCGCGCGACAGACCGGCCATGATGTATTCGGTTGCACTTGTGGCCGCGGGCGGCGCGATCGGCGCCTCGCTGCGGTATCTGACGGGGCTGGCGGTCACCTGGGCGCTGGATCACCCGACCTTCCCCATGGCGATTATCACCGTCAATATCCTGGGATCCTTCATCATGGGGGTTTTCGTGGTGCTTGCCGCGCATAAGGGGCTGACCCATCTGAGCCCGCTGATCGTGACCGGGTTTCTCGGCGGCTTCACCACCTTCTCCTCCTTCTCGCTGGAGACGGTGAACCTGATCGAACGCGGCGCCGTCGGGCAGGCCGCGCTTTATGTGCTGCTCTCGGTCGGGGTGTCGATCCTGGCGCTGGCCGGCGGCATGCTGCTGACACGGGGGGCCGTCGCATGAGCAGGGTTCAAACCATTACTGTGGCCGAGGGCGATGGCGATCAGCGGCTGGACCGTTGGCTGAAGCGGCAGTTCCCGCATGTCAGCCAGGGCCGGATCGAGAAGATGTGCCGCAAGGGCGAGCTGCGCGTCGACGGTGCCCGCGCCAAGGCCTCGACCCGGGTCGAGGTCGGCCAGCAGGTGCGCGTTCCGCCGCTGCCGGATGCCGATCAGCCGGCGCCGCCGCCGACCCGCACCCGGGTGAGCGAGGCGGATGCGCGGATGATCCGCGACTGCGTGATCTATCGCGACGACGACATCATCGCGCTGAACAAGCCGCCGGGGCTGGCGGTGCAGGGCGGGTCCGGCACCACCAAACATGTCGATGGCCTGGGCGAGGCGCTGCGCTTCGGGCTGGAGGAAAATCCGCGGCTGGTGCACCGTCTGGACAAGGACACCTCTGGCGTGCTGCTGCTGGCGCGGCGGCGCGAGGTGGCGGCAGCGCTGACCGCCTGTTTCCGCCACAAGGCGACGCGCAAGATCTACTGGGCGGTGGTGGCCGGTGTGCCGACCCCCTATCTAGGCGAGATCAAGGCCGGGTTGGTCAAGGCGCCGGGCCATGGGGCCCGCGGCGAGGGGGAGAAGATGATCGCGGTGCATCCGCGCGACATCGACGACACCCCCGGCGCCAAGCGCGCCCACACGCTCTATGCCACGCTCTACCGTGTCGGCAGCCGTGCCGCCTGGGTGGCGCTGGAACCGCTGACCGGGCGGACCCACCAGCTGCGGGTCCATATGGCCGAGATGGGCCATCCGATCGCCGGCGACGGCAAATACGGCGGCTCCGGGCAGGAGAACATGGGGGACGGCTGGGGCGCGCAGATCGGCGGCATCATCAGCAAGAAGCTGCACCTGCATGCCCGCAGCCTGACCTTTGAGCACCCCGTCACCCGCAAGGAGATGACGATCACCGCCGAGCTGCCAGAGCATATGAAACAGACGTTCGAGACCTTCGGCTGGACCGAGGATCTGGCCGAGGACGACCCCTTCGAGGCGATCCGATGAGCCTGCGGCTGGCAATCTTCGACGTCGACGGCACGCTGGTCGACAGCCAGGCCGCCATCGTCGCGGCGATGGAGGGGGCCTTTGGCGGTGCTGGCCTGCCGGTGCCCTCGCGCGCCGCGATCCTGTCAATCGTCGGGCTGTCGCTGGACCACGCGATGCTGCGGCTGGTGCCGGAGGCGGAGGCGACGACCCGCGCCGGTCTGGTCGATGGCTACAAGGCGACCTATCACGCCAACCGTCTGGCCCAGGGCGCGGCCCATTCACCGCTGTTTCCCGGCGCGAGGGAGATGCTGGAGGCGCTGAACGCGCAACCCGACACGCTGCTGGCGGTGGCCACCGGCAAATCGCGCCGCGGTCTGGACGCGCTGATCGAGGCGCATGGGCTGGAGCAGCTCTTCATCTCGCGCCAGGTGGCGGACGATCATCCCTCCAAGCCGCATCCCTCGATGATCGAGGCGGCGCTGGCCGATGCCGGTGTCGGACCGGCAGAGGCGGTGATGATCGGCGACACCACATATGACATGGACATGGCGCGCGCCGCGGGGGTTCCCGGGCTGGGCGTCGGCTGGGGCTATCACCCGGTGGAGGCGCTGGCGCCGACGGCGCGGCGTGTGATCGCGGGGATGGACGATCTGGTCCCGGCGCTGGAAGACATCTGGAAAGACCCGACATGAGCGAATGGAAACGCAAACGGTTCTGGGACGCGGCCACGGTGGAGGCGGCGGAGGACGGCTTTACCGTCCTGCTGGACGGCCGCGCGGTGAAAACCCCGGCCAAGGCCGCGCTGATCCTGCCGACCGCCCGCATGGCCGAGGCCGTCGCCGCCGAATGGGCAGCCCAGGGCGAAGAGATAGATCCGCTTGCGATGCCTTTCACCCGCTCGGCCAATGCGGCGATCGACAAGGTGCGCCCACAGCAGGCCGAGGTCGCCGACATGCTGGCCGATTACGGCGACAGCGATCTGCTGTGCTACCGGGCCGATGCCCCGCGTGAGCTGGCCGACCGGCAGGCAGAGCTCTGGGATCCGGCGCTGGACTGGGCGGCCACGGCATTGGGCGCCCGGCTGGAGCCGCGGGCCGGCATCATGCACCAGCCGCAGGCCCCCAAGGCGCTGGCGCGGCTCAGGGCGCAGGTCCATGCACTGGACCCGTTCCGGCTGGCCGCGTTTCACGATCTGGTGAGCCTGACCGGCTCTCTGGTGCTGGGATTTGCCGCCGCCGAAGGCTGGCGCGACGCCGAGAGCATCTGGCAGCTGTCGCGTCTGGACGAGCTCTGGCAGGAGGAGCAATGGGGCCGCGACGACGAGGCCCATGCCACCGCAGAGCACAAGCGCAGGGCCTTTCTGCACGCCAAGGATTTCTTTGATTTTTCATAAGTGTTCAGCGACTGGGCGCGGCCCGGGGACGGGCCCGTAACCCATTCGTTTGTCTGATCGCGCCCTTGACGTAGCTTGATGAATCCGACCACACTTACGCATGCTGAAGGGGAGCAATCCATTTCGGTTAGGGATCCGGTATGATTTCTGCCGGCAAATCCATCACCGAAGGTGGTGGGAAATCAGGAAGAGGTGAAAATGAAAAAATCCGTATTTTTCGGGGCGCTGACGCTGGCTGGCCTGGCCGCTGGCGCAGCCGCCGCGGGTACGATGGACGACGTCAAGGCGCGCGGTAAGCTGAACTGCGGCGTGTCGACCGGTCTCGTCGGTTTCTCGGCACCCGATGCGAATGGGGAATGGGGTGGTTTCGATGTGGCGGTTTGCCGCGCGGTGGCCGCGGCGGTCCTGAGCGATCCGTCGGCTGTCGAATTCGTTCCGACCACCGGCAAGACCCGCTTTACCGCCCTGGCGTCGGGCGAAATCGATCTGCTGGCGCGGAACACCACCTGGACGTTCTCGCGCGATGTCGATCTGAAGTTCGAATTCGTCGGCGTGAACTACTACGACGGTCAGGGTTTCATGGTTCCCAAGGAACTGGGCGTGAGCTCGGCCAAGGAACTGGACGGCGCCACCGTCTGCATCCAGACCGGCACCACCACCGAGCTGAACCTGGCCGATTTCTTCCGCGCCAACAACATCAGCTATGAGCCGGTGCCGATCGAGACCAATGCAGAAGCGCAGCAGCAGTATCTGGCCGGCGCCTGCGACGTCTACACCACCGATGCCTCCGGCCTGGCCGCGACCCGTGCCACCTTCGAGAACCCGGGCGATCACGTGATCCTGCCCGAGATCATCTCGAAAGAGCCGCTGGGTCCGCTGGTCCGTCACGGCGACAACGAATGGGGCGATGTGGTCCGCTGGACCCTGAACGCGCTGATCGCAGCTGAAGAATATGGCATCACGTCCGCCAATATCGAAGAACTGTCGAAAGGCACCAATAACCCGGAAATCAACCGCCTGCTGGGGACCGAAGGCACCCTGGGCGAAATGCTCGGCCTGGACAAGGAATGGGCCAAGCGCGCGATTTCCGCCGGCGGCAACTATGGCGAAATCTTCGCCAAGACCATCGGCGAAAACACCCCCGTCGGCCTGGCGCGTGGTCTGAACGCGCAGTGGACCAACGGTGGCCTGATGTACTCGCCGCCGTTCCGGTAACCAGAACAGCAATCAGGGCGCGGGGGATCCCGCGCCCTTTTTGCATTTTCATAAAACTGGTCCGGTCTTCCCTGAGCGGGGATCAACTCCGCCTGTGACAGAGACCGTGACGCACGGGGATTGCTACGGTCATGACAACACTTACTGACCCGCCGAAGGATCAATTTCGGCTGTCCATGCTATTGTACGACACGCGCTACCGATCGGCGACGATCCAGGTGATTGCGCTGATCGCCTTCATGCTGCTGGCGGCCTGGCTGATCAGCAACACGGCGCAGAACCTGGCGGCACTGGGCAAGCCGATCGACTTCGGCTTTTTCAAGGAACCCGCCAGCTACGACATCAACCAGCGTCTGCTGGACTATACATCGCGTGACAGTCACCTCAGGGCCGCGCTGATCGGCCTGCTGAACACTCTTGTCGTTGCCGTTCTGGGCTGCGCGACGGCCACGGTGGTCGGGATATTCGTGGGCGTGCTGCGGCTGTCTCACAACTGGCTGATCGCCAGGCTGATGACGGTCTATGTCGAGATGTTCCGCAACGTGCCGGTGCTGCTGTGGATCGTCTTCATCATGGCGATCCTGATCGAGACGCTGCCGGCCCCGCGCGCCTTCCGCGGTGCCGATGCCGAGGCCAGCATGCTGCTGGGCGACAGCGTGGCGCTGACCAATCGCGGTGTCTATATCCCCGAGCCGCTGTTCTCCCGCGGGCTTGGCGATTTGCATTTCCTCGGCGAGTCCAGCCTGCGCTTCAACGTCAGCCTCGACCTGGTCGCGGTGCTGATCGTGCTGGCGGTGGGATTCTGGGTCTCTCACATCATCAAGAAACGCGCCGACCGGCTGCAGGAGGAAACCGGCGTCCGCCCGGCGACCTGGTATCTGCGTCTGGGCGTGGTGCTGGTGCCGCTGCTGATCCTGTTGGCGATCCTGGGCTTTCACCTGGGCTACCCCGAGCTGAAGGGGTTCAACTTCTCCGGTGGCACTCATCTGCGCAATTCGCTGATCGCGCTGTGGCTGGCGCTGTCGCTCTATACCGCCGCCTTCATCGCGGAAATCGTGCGCGCCGGGATCATGGCGATCTCCAAGGGCCAGACCGAGGCCGCCTCGGCGCTGGGGCTGCGCCCCAACCGGGTGATGGGGCTGGTGATCCTGCCGCAGGCGCTGCGCGTCATCGTGCCGCCGCTGATCTCGCAATACCTGAACCTGACCAAGAACTCCTCTCTGGCCATCGCGGTGGGCTATATGGACATCACCGGCACGCTGGGGGGCATCACCATGAACCAGACCGGGCGAGAGCTGGAATGCGTTCTGCTGCTGATGCTGGTCTATCTGGTGATCAGCCTCACCATCTCGGCGGTGATGAACTGGTACAACGAATCCGTGAAGCTGAAGGAGCGCTGAGATGAGCAAGCAAATTGCCTATGTCCGCACCGAAATGCTGCCGCAGCAGGCGCCGCCCTCCACGTCGGTCGGGGCGATCGGCTGGATGCGGGCCAATCTGTTCTCCGGCTGGCTCAACACGGCGATCACGCTGGTGTCGCTGCTGGTCATCCTCACCATCGCGGTCGAGATCCTGCCTTGGGTGCTGTCGCCGACTTGGGGTGGCACCTCGCTGAACGAATGCCGCGAACTGCTGGCCGCCGCCGATCACGGCAGCGGCGCCTGCTGGGGCGTCATCCGGGAGCGCTGGATCCAGCTGCTGTTCGGGTTCTATCCGCCGGAGCTCTACTGGCGGCCGATCCTGGCCTTTGTCCTGCTGGCGCTGGCGCTGGCGCCGATCCTCTTCGCCGACAAGGTCCCGGCGAAGCTGTTGGTGTTCTCCGCCGCCTATCCCTTCATCTTCCCCTGGCTTCTGTGGGGCGGGATGATCTGGGGGCCGCTGGCCGCCGCCGCCGGCTTCGTGCTGGGGGCCATCGCCTATCGCGTCGTCTCCGGCGCCTTCAGCAGCCTGCTGGGGGTGATCGCCGGGGTCGTGGTGGCGCTGTTGTGGTGGCTGCTGCTGTCCGGTTTCATCACCGGTCTGCTCGACAGTATCCTGCCCATTGGCCTCGAGCCGGTGGAAAGCCGCAAGTTCGGCGGCTTCATGCTGTCGATCACCATTGGCGTGGTGGCCATCGCCTGTTCGCTGCCGCTCGGCATCGTCTTGGCGCTGGGGCGGCAGTCCGATCTGATGATCGTCAAATACCTCTGCGTCGGCTTTATCGAGTTCATTCGCGGGGTGCCGCTGATCACGCTGCTGTTTGTCGCCTCGACGCTGCTGAACATCTTCATGCCGCCGGGGACCAACTTCGACATCATCCTGCGGGTTCTGATCATGGTGACGCTGTTCGCCTCCGCCTATATGGCCGAGGTGATCCGCGGCGGTCTCGCTGCCCTGCCCAAGGGGCAGTACGAGGGCGCCGATTCGCTGGGGCTGAACTACTGGCAGGCACAGCGGCTGATCATCATGCCGCAGGCGCTGAAGATCTCGATTCCCGGTATCGTGTCGACCTTCATCGGTGTCTTCAAGGACACCACGCTGGTGTCGATCATCGGTCTTCTCGACCCTCTGGGGCTCAGCAACGCGATCCGGGCCGATGCCAACTGGAACGGCATCGTCTGGGAGCTTTACGGCTTCATCGCGCTGATCTTCTTCTTCTTCTGCTTCGGCATGTCCCGCTACTCCATGTATCTGGAGCGCAAGCTTCAGACCGGTCACAGATAAGGAAACGCTATGTCTGAACTTGCTATCGACCGCGAAATCGACCGTTCGAAAATGAAGGTCTCCGACGAGGTTTCGATCGAGATCATCAATATGAACAAGTGGTACGGGACCTTTCACGTGCTGCGCGACATCAACCTGACGGTGAATTCCGGCGAGCGGATCGTGATCGCCGGGCCTTCCGGGTCGGGGAAATCGACGCTGATCCGCTGCATCAACCGGCTGGAGGAACACCAGTCGGGGCGGATTCTTGTCGACGGGACCGAGCTGACTTCGGATCTGAAGAATATCGACAAGATCCGCTCGGACGTGGGCATGTGCTTTCAGCACTTCAACCTGTTCCCGCATCTGACCATTCTGGAAAACTGCACGCTGGCGCCGATCTGGGTGCGCAAGACTCCGCGCAAAGAGGCGATCGACACCGCGATGCATTTTCTGGAAAAGGTGAAGATCCCCGACCAGGCCAACAAATACCCCGGCCAGCTGTCGGGCGGTCAGCAGCAGCGGGTGGCGATCGCCCGCTCGCTCTGCATGCGACCGCGTATCATGCTGTTCGACGAACCGACCTCGGCGCTGGACCCGGAGATGATCAAGGAGGTGCTCGACACCATGATCGAGCTCGCCGAAGAGGGGATGACCATGCTTTGCGTTACCCACGAGATGGGCTTCGCCCGTCAGGTGGCGAACCGGGTGATCTTCATGGACCAGGGCCAGATCGTCGAACAGAACGAACCCGAGGAGTTCTTTAACAACCCGCAGAGCGAACGCACCAAGCTGTTCCTCAGCCAGATCCTCGGGCACTGAGACCGGGGACATGCAAGGTAAGGGCCGGGCAGAGCGCCCGGCCTTTTTCTATCGGCTCAGCTCTCCACCAGTTCGCGCGGCACGACGAAATCCACCGCCTCGCCGCCGCGCCAGGCGGCCTGCGCCCAGTCGTCGATATCGAAATCCACCACCAGCGTGGCTCCGGTGGGATAGACGTGGAATTTCGGGTGCGTTGGCGGCTCCGCTAGGATTTCATGAGCGAATTGCGCGATCCCAGGGTTGTGGCCCAGCAGCAGGACGGTGTCGCCATGCGCCTGCGACAGCACCCGCAGGATCTGATTGGCGGTCACCAGATAGAGATGTTCGGTCACATCCGGCACCACATCGAGCTGCATGCGCCGCAGGGTGTCCTGGGTGCGCCGCGCGGAAGAGGTCAGCACCTGATCGGGCAGATAGCCGTTCCGGCGCAGCCAGTCCCCCAGTGCCTCGGCAGCGCGCTTGCCGCGTTTGTTCAACGGGCGGTCATGATCGGGCAGCCCGGGTTTGTCCCAGGCGGATTTCGCGTGGCGGGTCAGGATCAGGCGGCGGGTCATCGGTGAAAGGACCTCATGTGAAGGGCGGATTGCGCCGTGCGCCGTCCCGCGCCACGGCTGACCGGGCAGGCGCGGCGGACCGCGCACCCCTCCATCATACAGGATTTTCCGGCGCTGCGGTCCAGAAAGGCGTGACATCTTGGCACGTCGTAGGGGCCGCTGCCCGACAGCGCGCTCACCGGGCAGGCGCTGAGGCAGGGGCGGTCGGCGCAGCTGTCGCAGGGGCTGGCTGCGGCTGGGGCGGGCAGGGCGATCGCTTGCGGCAGATGCAGCGCCCCGCGATAGGAGATCATCATACCGACGCGATCGTGCACCAGCATGCCGGTCGGGCTGGAAAAGGCGCGGCCGGATTTCAGTGCCCAGTCGATGAACGGGGTATAGGGTGGCCCGCCGAAGGGGAAATGCGCGGCCCCGTCGAACTCTGCCGCCAGGGCGCCCACGACGCGTTGTGACCAGCGATCCACCGGATCGGGGGCGCCATCGGCCCATTCGGGGGAGGCGGTGAAGACCGGCCAGAATGCCGCCGCGGTGCCGAAGAGGATCAGCGTGCCGCCGGTCAGCCCCTTTGGCCGGTCGCGCGCGACATCGAGCGCGCCCATGACGATCAGCCCGGCGGTGTCCGCCGCCGCCGCGATGCGGTCATAGGCGGCGGTCACAGGCTCAGCCCTTGCGGATCAGAGAGCCCGCGCCATGTTCGGTGAACAGCTCCAGCAGCACGGCGTTGGGGGCGCGACCGTCCAGGATCGCAACCGCCCGCACGCCGCCGGAAATGGCATCCAGCGCGGTTTCGGTCTTGGGAATCATGCCCCCGGCGATGACGCCGTCGCGGGTCATCTCGCGGATATGCTCGGCCGTCAGCTCGGTCACCACATCGCCTTCGGCATTCTTCACGCCGGCCACGTCGGTCAGCAGCAGCAGCCGGTCGGCCTTCAGCGCGGCGGCGATGGCGCCGGCGGCAGTATCGCCGTTGACGTTGAAGGTCTCGCCATTGCGGCCAGCGCCGATCGGGGCGATCACCGGGATGATGTCATGGGCAAAGAGGTCGCGCAGGATGGTCGGGTTCACATCCGCCGGGGTGCCGACGAAGCCGAGCGCCGCATCGGTCTGGTCGCAGACCATCAGGTTGGCATCCTTGCCGGACAGCCCCACGGCCATGCCACCCTGAGCATTCACCGCCTGCACGATGCGCTTGTTGACCCGGCCGGAGAGCACCATCTCGACCACCTCGACGGTGGCCTGATCGGTGACGCGCTTGCCGTTGACGAATTCCGAGGTCACGCCGAGCTTGTCCAGCATGGCGTTGATCATCGGCCCGCCGCCATGGACGATCACCGGGTTCACACCGACTTGTCGCATCAGCACCACATCGCGGGCGAAGCTGTCCATCGCCGCGTCGCTGCCCATGGCGTGACCGCCCAGCTTGATAACAACAATTGCGTCGTCATAGCGCTGCAGATAGGGCAGCGCGCTCGACAGCGTCTCGGCGGTGGCAATCCAGTCGCGGTTCATGTCCTGTGTCTTCATGGCGAATGTCCCTTTGGCGGCCTGTGTTACGCGGTTCTGCCGCTGCTGCCAAGTGGCGCGTTGCCGTTGGCGGGCGACCTGCTAGGCTGTGGCGCGGATTCTCCGCCAAAGGGACGATCATGACACAGAAAACCCTGCTTCTGACCGGCGCCAGCCGGGGCATCGGCCATGCGACCGTGCAGCGTTTCAGCGCTGAGGGCTGGCGGGTGATCACCTGCTCGCGCCAGCCGTTTTCGGACAAATGCCCCTGGCCGGGCGGTCGTGACAACCATGTGCAGCTGGATCTCTCCGACCCCGCCGACACCATCAACGCGGTGGGGGTGATTCAGGAGATGTTGAATGGCCGGCTGGACGCATTGGTCAACAACGCCGGTATCTCGCCCAAGGGGCCGGATGGTGAGCGGCTGAATACGCTCGACACCGATCTCATGACCTGGGGCAAGGTGTTTCACGTCAATTTCTTCGCCTCCGTGGTTCTGGCGCGCGGGCTGAAGGACGAACTGGCTGCCGCAAAGGGATCGGTGGTCAATGTCACCTCGATCGCGGGCAGCCGGGTGCATCCCTTCGCCGGGGCGGCCTATGCGACGTCAAAGGCGGCGCTGGCGGCGCTGACACGGGAGATGGCACATGATTTCGGCCCGCTTGGGGTACGGGTCAATGCCATCGCGCCGGGGGAGGTGGAGACCTCGATCCTCAGCCCCGGAACGGAAAAGATCGTCGAACAGCTGCCGCTGCGTCGGCTGGGCCAGCCGGCAGAGGTCGCCGCGGCGATCTATTTCCTCTGCTCGCAGGAAAGCTCCTACATCTCCGGGACGGAGATCGAGGTGAACGGCGCCCAGCACGTCTGAGCGCCGGCCGCCGGTGGGCGAAGGTCAGAGCAGGCCGTTGATGATCGCCCGCAGGGTGGCGATGCCATCGCCCTTCTCAGAGGAGGTCAGGACGATCTCCGGATAGGCGGCGGGGTGTTTGGCCAGCGCTCCGCGCACCTGGGTCAGGATCTTCTCGCGGTCGGAGGCCTTCACCTTGTCGGCCTTGGTCAGCACGCACTGGAAGGTCACAGCCGCGCTGTCGAGCAGCTTCATGATCTCCTCGTCGACGGGTTTGACCCCGTGGCGGGTGTCGATCAGCACGAAGGCGCGGCGTAGCGTCTGGCGGCCCGAGAGATACTGTTTCAGCAGCTTCTGCCATTTCTCCACCACCTTGAGCGGCGCATTGGCATAGCCATAGCCGGGCAGGTCGACCAGATAGAGCTCGGGCCCCTGGGTGAAGAAGTTGATTTCCTGTGTGCGGCCGGGGGTGTTCGATGCGCGCGCCAGCCCTTTGGTGCCAGTCAGCGCATTGATCAGGCTGGACTTGCCGACATTGGAGCGGCCGGCAAAGCAGACCTCGATCCGGTCGGCGGCGGGCAGGCCGGACATGGCGACCACGCCCTTGACGAATTCCGACGGGCCGGCGAACAGCAACCGGCCGTTTTCGGCGGCCTGCGGATCCGGCTCTTCGGCCAGGGGGAAGGGAAGCTGGGTCACGGCCGCACCTCAATGGGGTCGCCGGCACGGATCGTCCCGGCCTGGGTGACAACGGCATAGACGCCGCAGATCTGATGGCCCCAACCGCGTTTCAGCGCGCCGAGCGTGTCGGCATCGCGTTCGCCGGTAACGGGATTGGCGGTGGTCGCCATGCAGCGGACGATGGGTTCCACCACCTCCAGCTCGGCGCTGCCGATCTGCAGCCGCTTGCCGGGCCAGTCCATCTCGGCCCAGGGGGCCAGCCCCTCCAGCAGCAGGTTGCCGCGCCAGCGCAGCGGCGACAGCTCCTGCCCGACCTCCGCCGCCACGGCGGCGTGGGTGGCCAGGTTGATCAGCGAGATCGAGGGGAAATCGGTATCGGTCATCGCCTGATCCGGTGCCCGGACCAGCCGTGCCGGCTGTGGCCGGTCGGGATTGGTGATCGGGCCCGCCCAGGCGATGAACCGCGCCGCATCGGCGGGATCGGCCGGGTCGATGCTGATTTCCGGCCGGTCCGGATGGGTCAGCCGGATACGCCCGCTTGCCTCGTCGACCTCGGCCTCGATCGCCATCAGCGACGGCGATCCGGCGGCGCGGGTGAAATTGCGGCAATGCGCCCAGGCGGGCGCGGCGTCGTCAAACCTGGCCGCCTCATGCGCCACCGCCCAGACCCGGTCCCAGGGCAGGGCGGCGCCGACGGTCAGGTCGACCTGCGCCAGCCGCTCGCGCCCGTGGGCCTTGATCGGGTGGCGCCAGATGTCCCTGACCGCGGCCGTCACTTCTTGTCCTCGGCGGGGGCCTTCTTGAAGGTCTGTTTGATGTTGCCGAAGACGTCGGGCTTATAGCCCTGGGTGCGCATGATCAGATACTGCTGGGTGAAGGTGATCGTGTTGTTGGTGATCCAGTAGACCACCAGCCCGCTGGCAAAGCGGCCCAGCATGAACATGAAGACCCAAGGCATCCAGGCGAAGATCATCTTCTGCGTCGGATCGGCGGGCGCCGGGTTCAGCTTCTGCTGCAGGAACATCGAGATGCCCAGCAGGATCGGCAGGATCCCCACCATCACGGTGGCCAGCATGGTGCCCGGCTCCGGACCGGCCCAGGGGGCCCAGCCGAAGAAGTTCATGATCGAGGTCGGATCGGGCGTGCTGAGGTCCTGGAACGGGCCGAACCAGGCGGTCTGGCGCAGCTCGATGGTGACGAAGATCACCTTGTAGAGCGAGAAGAAGATCGGGATCTGCAGCAGGATCGGCAGACAGCCGGCGGCCGGGTTCACCTTTTCCTTCTTGTAGAGCTCCATCATCCCCTGTTGCAGCTTCTGGCGGTCGTCGCCGGCGGCTTCCTTCAGCGCCTCCATCTGCGGCTGCAGCTCCTTCATCTTCGCCATCGAGACGTAGGATTTGAAGGCCAGCGGGAACAGGATCGCCTTGAGGATCAGGGTCAGGCCGATGATCGACCAGCCCATGTTGCCGATCAGGTTGTGAATGTTGTGCAGCAGCCAGAAGATCGGCTTGGTCAGGAAGAAGAACCAGCCCCAGTCGATCGAGTCGATGAAACCCTTGATGCCGGAATGCTCATAGGCGCGGATGGTCTCCCATTCCTTGGCGCCGGCGAACAGCTGGGTGGTGACGGAGGCGGATTGCCCGTCGCTGAGCGTTTCGGTCGGCAGCACGGCCTCGGTCTGATAGATGTCGCGGCGGTCGTCGTATTTCGCAACCTGCTTGAAGGCGCTGCCCGGGGCCGGGATCAGCGTCGTCATCCAGTAGTGGTCGGTAAAGCCGATCCAGCCGTTTTCCTGCACCTGATGCACTTCGGCCCGGGCGCCTTCGCGGTCGGAATAGTCGAAGTCGGGCATCTTGGTGTAATCGGTCTCGGTCAGCTCCCCGTCGGCCATGGAGACGACGCCCTCATGCAGGATGAAGAACTTCTTGCGGCCGGCCGGTTCGCCGTGGCGGGCCAGCACCCCATAGGGGGCGAGCCCGACGGTGCCGCCGGAGCTGTTGGTGACCGACTGGGTGATCGAGAACATGTAATTCTCGTCCACCGAAATCTCGCGGTGGAATTCCAGGCCCTTGCCGTTCGACCAGCTCAGGGTGACCGGGCTGTCGGTGCTCAGGGTCTGGCCGGCGCTCAGGCTCCAGCGGGTGTTGGGGCCGGGCACGTCGTCGGGGCCGAGCCCGGTGCCGGGCGCCCAGCCGTAGAGCGCGTAGTAGGCGCCGTCGTTGCCGACCGGCTGCAGCACCTGGACGATCGGCGAATCAGGCTCGACGGTCTCGCGGTAATCCTTCAGCGACAGCTCATCGATGCGTCCGCCCAGCAGCGAGATGCTGCCCGAAAGCCGCGGCGTGTCGATGGCGACGCGCGGCGCCTCGGCGACCGAGGCTTCCGGCGTGGTGGCAGCCTGCGTGCTGGTGGCATCGCTCGCAGCCGCGCTCGGGGTGGTGGCCATCTCGCCCTGGCCCTCGGTCGTCTCGGTGCTTTGCTGCGCCGTCTCAGGCACGGCTTCCGGTTCGGGGGGCGGGAAAAAGAAGAACCACCCGAGGATGACCAGGAAGCTAAGGACCGTAGCGAGGATGAGGTTCTTGTTCTGATTGTCCATAGGGGACTGCCACCTTGTGCTGTCTATGACAGGGTGGGTTCAACATCAGTAGCGCCCCAAAGGTCAAGCGGATTCCGGGAGGTTTTCCGGGCGCGGGAACCCTCTGTGGCCCGGAAAGCCGTTCCCTCAGCCGGTTTCACGGCCGATCCGGGGGGCGTCACGCAATTTTGCGTGATGGGTGGCGATCCAGTCGAGCGTTTGTTCGAAGGGCATCGGACGGCCGATGCCGAAGCCCTGGACGTGATCGCAGCCCAACTGCGCCAGCAGCGCGTGTTCGCCGACGGTCTCGACTCCCTCGGCCAGGGTTTCCAGCTCCAGCCGCTCGGCCATAGTGAGGATGGCGGCGATCATCCGCTGCTGTTCCGGATCACGGTCGGATTTCATCACGAAGGAACGGTCGATCTTGATCCGTGACACGGCAAAGCGGCGGATCGAGGAGAAGGAGGCGTGGCCGGTGCCGAAATCGTCCAGATCGATGCCGCAGCCCAGCTTGGCCAGACCGGCGATGTTATGGGCGATGGTGTCGTCGGGATCGGTGCTGACCACGGATTCCAGGATCTCCACCGACAGCCGGTCGGCGGTCAGGTCGAAGCGGTCCAGTTCCCAGCGGATACGGTCCACCAGGCCGGGGTTACGCAGCTCTTCAGTGGCGAAGTTGACCCCGACGCTGGGCACGTCGACGCCGGCGCTGTCCCAGGCCTTGATCGCGGTCAGCGCGTGATAGAGGATCACTTGCCCCAGCCGTTCCAGTAGGCCGGCCTGTTCCAGCGCCGGCAGGAAATTGTCGGGCGTCAGCACGCCATGCACCGGGTGCACCCAGCGGGCCAGCGCCTCGAACCCGGTGATCTTGCCGGTGTCGGTGGAAATCTGCGGCTGATACCAGGGCTGGATCTGGCCGTTTTCCAGGGCAAAGGCGGCCTCTTCGCGCAGATCGTTGCGCGCTTGCGACCGGCGATGGGTATCGGCGCTGTAGACCCGGATGCCGGAGGGGCCGCTGCGCTGCGCCTCGGCCAGCGCCTCGGTCGCGGCCTGCAGCCAGGCGGCGGCATCCTGCCCGGGGGCGCGGCGGCGCATGCACAGGCCGACAGAGGCGGTCATGTAGACGGTGCTGGCGTCGAGAGAGATCGGATCCTCGACCGCCGCCTGCATCCGGCCGGCCAGCTGGATGCAAAGCTCCAGATCCAGCACCCGCACCGGTGACAGGCAAACGGCGAAGCGGCTGTCGCCGATCCGCGCCACCACATCGTCGTTGCGCAGCGCGGCGCAGATGCGCTCGCCGGTCTGCTGCGCCACCAGATCGGCGGCGGCAATGCCATGGCGTTCGGTCAGGTCCTTGTAATCGTCGAGATCCAGCACGAAGCAGGCCGACCGCATGCCGGAGCGCTGGGTGTCGGCATAGGTCCGTTCCAGCGCGGTTTCGAAGCCTTCGCGCAGCATCAGCCCGGTCACCGCGTCGCGCGGGATCGATGGCTGGCGGGCGCGATCGTCGAAGGCGCCGATGAAGGCGAACAGCAGCGGCAGGCCGAGAGAGGTGATGACCAGAGCGGCCTCGCCCCACAACCAGAAGGCCCCGAGGGTGAGCGCGGGCAGAAAAGCCAGAATCGGCGGCCCCATCAGGACCGGCAGGATCCTGTTGCGCAGCCGGGTCAGGGGGCTGGAATTCGGCAGTTGCATCACGAGGCCTTTCACCTTTTGCGAGTAGTCCGCAACGGTGACCCTAGCTGGATGTTCTGACCGGGATGTTAACGCAGACGCGGAATTTCGTCCTCAGTGCCGTTTTCCATGGCATTTTCGGGCAATTTCAGCCCGGCGAAGTCGAAAAGCTTGGGGTCGAGCATGTGCGAGGGGCGCACATTGGTCAGCGCCCGGAACATCACCTGGCGGCGTCCGGGGCTGTTTTTCTCCCATTGATCGAGGATTTGCTTCACCTGCTGGCGTTGCAGCCCGTCCTGCGATCCGCAGAGGTCGCAGGGAATGATGGGATAGTTCATCGCCCGCGCGAACTTCTCGCAATCGGCTTCGGCGACATGCGCCAGCGGCCGGTAAACGAACAGATCGCCCTCTTCGTTAACCAGCTTCGGCGGCATCGTCGCCAGCCGTCCGCCGTGGAAAAGATTCATGAAGAAGGTTTCCAGGATGTCATCGCGATGATGCCCCAGCACCACTGCGGAACAGCCCTCTTCCCGGGCGATTCGATACAGGTTGCCACGCCGCAGCCGCGAGCAGAGCGCGCAATAGGTCCGGCCAGCGGGAACCTTGTCCATCACCACAGAATAGGTGTCCTGATATTCGATCCGGTGTGGCACACCCATCCGCTCTAGGAACTCCGGCAGCACCGTGGCTGGGAAGCCGGGCTGGCCCTGATCGAGGTTGCAGGCCAGCAGGTCGACCGGCAGAAGCCCGCGCCATTTCAGCTCGTAAAGCACGGCAAGCAGGGTGTAGCTGTCCTTGCCGCCCGACAGGCAGACCAGCCAGCGCGGCGGCCTGGCGTCCTTGTCGTGGGCGGCGGGGTCGATCATGCCGTAATGCTCGATCGCCTCGCGCGTGGCCCGCACGATGCGTTTGCGCAGCTTCTTGAACTCGGTGGTCGAGGGCGCCCCGGCAAAAAGCGGATGGATATCGTCGGACTCGTCAAGCATGCGCCGGCTTTAGTGGAAACCGGCTGCCCGGGCAAGCGGCGGCAATGCGCAGGAATCGGGTCGCGCGGCCGGGTGGCGATCGGCGATCAAGGCCGGGTCACACCCCGGAGACCCCAGATGGCCGACCTCACCCTGCCGCTGCTCGCCTTCCTGTTCCCGCTGGCCTACAGCCCGGGACCCGGCAACATGCTCTTCGCCGCTACCGGCGCCCGCTTCGGCCTGCGGGCCACCGCGCCGGCCAGCCTGGGCTATCACCTCGCCACCTGGATCGTCACCGCCGGGCTCGGCTTCGGGATCGCCACCGCCCTGGCGCAGGCGCCGCTGCTGTTTGCGCTGCTGAAATGGGCCGGGGCGGCCTATGTGCTCTGGCTGGCGCTGGGGCTTTGGCGCGCCGGGGCGCTGGACGCGGCGCAGGAGGCCCGGCCGATGGGCGCGCGCGACGGCGTGGTGCTGTTGCTGCTCAATCCCAAGGCCTATGTGATCATCCTGCTGATGTTCAGCCAGTTCCTTGGCCCCGCCACAGGGCCTGCCGATGTCGTCTGGATCACCACCGTCTTCACCCTGAACAACGCGATCGCCTTCGCGGTCTGGGCGCTGATCGGCGACCGGCTGGCGCTCCGCTTCCGCGATCCGCATCAGGCGCGGCGGCTCAATCGCGGGCTGGGCGTGCTCCTCGCCGGGGTGGCGGTCTGGATGGCGCTGGGATGAGGCCGGGCCTGCGGGTAGGGCGCTATGCCTCTCCCCGCAGCCTCGCGGTTTCCGCCGCATCCACCTGCGGCGGGCTGCCGGTCACCGCCACGCCGAACAGCCGGGCCGCCTGTTTCGGTGTATAGCGTCCCATTTCCACGTCATAGCGTACCGCCTCCGGCGGACGCCGGAACGGATCGCCATAGCCGCCGCCGCCGGGGGTGCGCACGTGCACCCGGTCACCGGGGCCCAGCGGGATATCCTGATCCTTGGAAAGATGCGGCGGCACATAGGCCTCGCCATCGCGCCAGACGGTGACATGGTTGACCGCCCCGTCGCCGCCGCCGAGCGCGCCCTGCGGTCCGGTCCGGCCGTGATCCATGACGAAGCTCGCCCGCGCCTCGCCGCGCCGCAGCTCCACCTCGTAATCCAGACCGAAACCGCCGCGGTGCAGTCCGGCCCCGCCAGAGCCCTCATGCAGCGCATAGCGGTGGTAGAGCACCGGATAGGCCTGCTCCATGATCTCGATCGGCGGTGCCTTGGAGATGCCGATGGTCGAACAGCCGTTCGACAGCCCGTCGTGATCGGCGTTGCCGCCATAACCGCCGCCGGAGATCTGATACATCACGTAATCCCGTCCCCGCGCCGGATCGTGGCCGCCCAGGGCGAAATTGCCGCTGGTGCCCGCTGGTGCCGCCGTCACCCGGTCGGGAAGGGGGGCGACGAGGGCGGCAAAGACCGCCTCGGCGATCCGTTGCGATACCTCCGCCGCGCAGCCGGAGACCGGGCGGGGATATTGCGCATCGAGGAAGGTGCCTTCGATCCCTGTCACCTCCAGCGGTTCAAACGCCCCGGCGCTCATCGGTACTTCGGGGAAGATATGGCGGATCGCCAGGTAGACGGCGCTGAGCGTGGTGGCGCGGACCGAGTTCATCGGCCCGGCGCAGGGGGCGCTGGAGCCGTTGAAATCGAAGATCAGCCGGTCCTCCACCCGGGTTACTGCCAGCCGGATCGTCAGCGGCTCGTTCACCACTCCGTCGCTGTCGATCAGCGCCGTCGCTTCATACCGCCCCTCGGGGATATCGGCGATGAAGGCGCGCATCTGGGTGGCGGCGCGGCGGCGCAGTTCCCCGATCGCCTCGCTGACCGTGTCGTCGCCATAGCGGTCGAGCAGCGCGTTCAGTCGCTCCTCCCCCACCAGCAGGGCGGCGGCCTGCGCCTTGACGTCGCCGATCCGCTGGTCGGCCACCCGGATGTTGGAGCAGATGATGGCATAGATTTCCTGATCCAGTTCACCCTGCTTGAACAGCCGCACCGGCGGCAGCCGCAGCCCCTCCTGTTCGACGGCGGTGGCAGAGGCGGAAAAGCCGCCGGGCACCGAGCCGCCGGTATCGGGCCAGTGGCCGGTATTCGACAGCCAGCAATAAAGCGCGCCGCCCCGATAGAACGGCATGGCAAAGCGCACGTCCATCAGATGGGTGCCGCCCAGATAGGGATCATTAACGATATAGATATCGCCGGGGGAGGGCGCGGGCGTCACTCCGCGCCGGATGCGGTCGATCAGCTGCCGGGTCGAATCCTGCATGGTGCCGACAAAGACCGGCAACCCCTGTGCGCCCTGCGCGATCAGCGCGCCGTCCTCGGCCGCATAGATACCATCGGAGCGGTCGTTCGCCTCGGCGATCACGGGGGAAAAGGCGGCGCGGGAAAAGCTCAGGTCCATCTCGTCGCAGACCTGTTGCAGGCCGGCCTGGATGACTGAGAGGGTGACGGGATCAAGCATCAGGCGGCGCCTCCGATTTCGACGATGATATTGCCGTCGGCGTCGCCGGTGGCGCGGTCGCCCGGGTCGATCAGCAGGGTGGTGTCCATCTGCTGGACGATGGCGGGGCCGGTGATCTCGAAGCCTTCGGGCAAATAATCGCGCCAATAGACGGGCGTGTCGTGCCAGCCGCCGCCGGCGTCGCTGTCGGCGAACCAGACCGGGCGCCGCGATTTCTCGGCCTCTGCCAGCGTTGCCTTCCGCTCCGCCGGGTCGATCAGCGACGACAGATCGAGTTCGGCCCGCGCGCCGATGACCGAGCAATTGGCATTGACCACATTGGCGCGGATATCGTCCAGCGCCACGCGGAAGCGTTTGTAATAGGCGGCTTCGAACAGCTCCTGCAGGGTCTCGACCGCCACATCCGGACGGTCGAGCGGCACCCGCAGCAGATGGGTTTGTCCCTGGAACTGCATATCGACGCTGTAGAGCCGGCGGATCCCGCGGATTTCGATATTCTCCTTACCGATCAGCGCCTCACCTTCCGCCGTCTGAAGGGCGAAGACCCGCGCCAGGTGGTCGGGGTCGAGCGTGTCGAGCGGTCTGTTCACCGTGGTCACGAAATCGTGGCGCAGGTCGGCGACCACGCAGCCCAAAGCGTTGGTGATGCCGGGGCGGGCCGGCACCAGCACACGCGGGATCGACAGCTCCCGCGCCAGCGCCGTGGCATGCAACGGCCCGGCGCCGCCGAAGGCGAAGAGCGCGAAATCGCGCGGGTCGGCGCCCAGCGACACCGACACCATGCGGATGGCGCCGGCCATCTTGGTGTTGGCCATGCGGATCACGGCGGCGGCGGCCTCGGTCGCCTCCAGTCCCAGCGGCGCGCCCAGGTTGCGGGCGAAGACGTCGCGCACATGGTCGATGGAGATGCCGCCCTCCACCGCGTTCAGCCCGGCCGGATCCAGCCGGCCCAGCAACAGGTTGGCATCGGAAATCGTCGGGCGCTCACCGCCGCGGCCATAGCAGATCGGCCCCGGCCGGGCGCCGGCGCTTTCCGGTCCGACCTCCAGTAGCCCGGCCGGATTGACCTGCGCGATGGAACCTCCGCCGGCCCCCACGGTGCGCACATCGACCATCGGCACATGGATCGGCATGGCATATTCGATCTCGATCTCGTTCGACACGGTGGGTTCTGCCCCGCGGATCAGCGCCACATCGGTGGAGGTGCCGCCCATGTCATAGGTGATCAGGTTTTCGTGCCCCGACCGCCGCCCGGTATAGGCCGCCGCCATCACGCCGGAGGCGGGGCCGGACATCACCGTCTTGGCAGCCTCCAGCGCCACGCGCCGGGCCGAGACCATGCCGCCGTTGCCGTTCATCACCAGAACCTCGCCCCCATAGCCGCCTGCGGCCAGATGATCGGTGAGCCGGCGGATATAGCGATCCAGCAACGGCTGGACCGAGGCGTTGACCGCCGCCGTCACCCCGCGTTCGAACTCGCGGCTTTCGGACAGCAGCGCATGGCCCAGGGTGATGTGGTCGTTGGGCCAGAGATCGCGCAGGATCTCGGCGGCGCGCAGCTCATGTGCCGGATTGGCGTAGGCGTGGAGGAAATGGATCACCACCGCCTCGCAGCCCTGATCCAGCAGCGCTTGACCGGCGGCGCGCAACCCCGCCTCGTCCAGGGGCACCAGCACGGTGCCTGCGGCATCCATCCGCTCGGCCACCTCAAGCCGCAGGTTGCGCGGGATCAGCGGAGTGAAATCGCCCTTCATCCCATAGGCCTGCGGCCGGGTGCGGCGGCCCAGTTCCAGCACGTCGCGGAAGCCGGCGGTGGTGATCAGCCCGGTTTTCGACAACTTGCGTTCCAGCACCGCGTTGGTGGTCGTGGTGGTCCCATGCACGATCAGGTCGAGCGCGGCCAGATCGCAGCCCGCCTCGGTCAGCGCGGTCAGCACCCCATGGGCCTGATTGTCCAGTGTGCTCGCCACCTTGGCCAGCCGCACCCGGCCGGTGCCGGGGTCAAGCTCGATCAGATCCGTGAAGGTGCCGCCGACATCGACGCCGACCACCGCGCCCGAGGGGGATTTCGCCATGCCCATCCGCTCACACTATATATATTGTTCGTACACAAATGATCTGCGCAAGCGGGGGCCGCTGTCAACGCCGCTGAGGGGCAGGCGCCGACCGCCGCGCCGGCGCTGCCGAAAGCGGCAGCGGTTGCGGCGAATTGGGCAGGGCGCGGACAAGGTTCTTTCCCTGTCCGGGCGCCCGGCTAAGATCGCGGCCATGAGAGCGTTTTCCTCCCCGCGCCGGATCGGCGCCGTGATTCTGTCCGCCGCCGTCCCGATCCTCGGGGCGCGGCAGGCGCTGGCCCATGCCTCGGAACAGGGGCTGGTGCTGCTCCTGCCCACGGATGTCTACATCGCCTCCGGCGCGGCGGCGGTGGCGCTGACGGTGCTGCTGATGGCGGTGCTGCCGGAACGGGTGCTGAGGGTGATCTTCGCCGCCATCCGGCTGGTGGTCCTGCCGAAAAGCCGGTTGCCGCTGGTTACCTCCACCCTGTCGGCGCTGATCTTCCTGGCGCTGGTGGTCGGCGGCCTCACCGGGCCGCGCGATCCAATGGAAAATCCGCTGACCCTGGCGGTCTGGACGGTGTTCTGGATCTGCGTTCTCGCCGTGCAGGGGCTGGTCTTCGATATCTGGCGCTGGATTTCCCCCTGGCGCGGGCCGGCGGCGCTGATCATGCGGGCCACCGGCGGCCGGCCGTTGCTACGGCTGTCGCCGCGGCTGGGGGCGGCGCCGGCGATCCTGACCTTTCTGGGGGTCGCGCTGTTCCTGATGGCCGATCCCGCGCCGGCCGATCCGGCCCGGCTGGCGGTCGTCGCCGGCGGCTACTGGCTGGCGACGCTGGTAGCGATCGGTCTTTTCGGGCCGCGCTGGCTGCTGCGGGGCGAAGGGCTGAGCGTGCTGCTGCGCTGCTATGGCCGGATGTCGCTGCTGGCGCGCCGCGGCGGCCGGCTGCACCTGGGGCTCTGGGGGTGGCAGGTCCTGAAGACACGGGCGCCGCAGGGTGGGCTGGCGCTCTTCATGCTGGCGATTCTCGGCTCAGGCAGCTTCGACGGGGTGAATGAAACCTTCTGGTGGCTTCAGGTCCTGGGGATCAACCCGCTGGAGTTTCCCGGTCGCTCCGCGGTGGTCTGGCAGAACACCTTGGGGCTGTTGGCGGCCAATGCGCTGCTGGTGGCGGTCTTCGCGCTGACCCTGAAGTTGGGGCTGATGCTGAACCGGTCGGACCTCGGGCTGGGGCAGGCGGTGCGGGTCTTCGCCCCCACCGTCCTGCCGATCGCCCTGGGCTATCACATCGCGCATTACTACACCGCGCTGCTGGTCGACGGCCAATATGTGCTGGAGCTGCTGCGCGACTGGGCGGGGGCGCTGAGCCATGGGCTGGAGCACGGGCTGAGCCACGATCACCAGGGTCATGTCGAGCCTTTGGCGCATCTCTCCGTCACCACCGGGTTCTTCAACGCGCCCGATACGATGCGGGCGATCTGGCTGACCCAGGCCGGGGCGGTGGTGCTGGGGCATGTCGTTGCGGTGATGCTGGCGCATGCGGTGGCCTTGCGGGTTTTCGGCACCAACCGAAGGGCGTTGCTCAGTCAGGCGCCGCTGGCCCTCTTCATGATTGGCTATACATTTTTTGGGCTCTGGTTGCTCGCATCCCCCCGTGGCGTGTAGGAATTACGCGAATCAACTGGACCGGATACCAGATCGTTTGCACACTAACAATCTAAGAAGCCGGAAAGCGGACGACCTTTTTTGTCGCATGGGGGATCAGCCATGACCATCAAGACACCGAAATCCACAGGAACGACGCGCCGGGGCGCGCTGAAGACTCTGGCCGGCGGCGCCGCCGCGGCCACCAGCCTGCCGCTCTGGGCGCGCTATGCACAGGCGCAGACCTCCGAGCCGATCCGGGTCGGCTTCCAGATGCACCGCACCGGCATCGGCGCCGCCTATGGCCGTTGGTACGGCCGCACCACCGAGGCCGCCGCGCGGATCATCAACGAGGCGGGCGGCATCAATGGCCGACCGCTGGAAATCGTGGCCGAGGACGATGGCACCGATCCCAAGCGTGGCGCCGAGGTGGTCGAGAAATTCGCCACCCAGCTTAAATGCGATATCGGCTACGGCACGCTGTTCAGCCATGTGGTCGCTGGCTCCGCCCCCCGCGCGGGGGAGCTGAAACTGCCCTATTTCATCGTTTCCGAAGGCCATCAGCTGGCCTCCGGCGGGCTCAACCGCTATACCGTGCAACCCGGCATCACCGATGTGAAAAGCCAGGTGAAGGCGATGGCGCCCTTCGTCGCCTCGACGCTGGGCAAGAAGGTCACGATGATCTTCCCCGACTATGCCTTCGGCCACGATCACCGCGATTTCTTCTCCGAGGCGATCGAGGCGCAGGGCGGCGAAGTGGTGGCCAAGCTGGCGATCCCGCCGACCGAGACCTCCTTCACCAAGTATTTCCCCAAGATCCCGCGCGAGACCGAGGTGATCTATCACGTCATGGTCGGCCCCGCCGTGCTGACCTTCGTCAAGGAGATGGGCGAATTCTTCGGGCCGAGCCGGCCGGAGATGTTCGGCTTCATCGACAGTCTGGAGGCGGTCGACATCTCCAGCCCGGGGCTGGAGTTCCTCGAAGGCACCTATTTCTGGGAAGGCATGCCGCGCTATGCGCAGGCCGATCAGACGCCTTATGACAAGTTCTTCCGCGAACAGGTCGGTGTCGATGCCAATGGCGCCTCGGTGGCCGATCCCAAGGACGTGGCGACCTATGCGCATATGTTCGCCTGCTGGGAGACGCTCTTCGTCATCAAGGCGGGGATGGAGGCCGCGGGCTATCAGTCCTTCAAGGATCGCCCGGCGCTGATCGAGGCGGTCGAGGCGATGACCGAGATGCCGCAGTCGAACGAGCACCCGCAGGGGGCCAAGCTGTTCAACGGCAAGACCCACCAGGTGTTCGGGCCGCAGTACATCAGCCAGGTCACGGACGGTAAGCTGGTGGTGAAACACACGGCCTCGATCGAGGATACGCTCTATCCCGACGAGACCGACTACACCACGCAGTCGTTCTGATGGAGGTCCTGAGCCTCGCGCATCTGGTCTTTTTCGTGCCGGCGGCCATTCTGGTCGCCGCCACGCCGGGGGCCAATAACATGCTGTCGCTGGTCAACGGCATCCGCTCCGGGGCCGGGGCAACGGTGCTGAGCCTGTCTGGCCGCATGGCGGCATTCCTGCTGTTGCTGCTGGGGGTGTCTCTGGGGCTCGGGACGCTGTTTGAGACCTCGGCGCTGCTGTTCAGCGCCGTGAAATGGGCCGGGGTCGCCTATCTGGGATGGATGGGCGTCGCCATGATCCGCCGCGGTTCTCTCGGTCTGGCGCAGGCCGGGGCCGTCGGCGCGCGCAGCGCCGGGCGGATGGCGCGGCATGAGTTTCTGGTGGCGATCACCAACCCCAAGGCGGTGCTGCTGTTCACCGCCTTTCTGCCGCAGTTCGTGCTGCCGGGGGCGGCGTTTGCAGGCCAGCTCTGGGCGCTGGGGCTGATTTATCTGGCGATCGAATTCTCGGTGGCGAGCCTTTATGCCGCCACCGGCGCCCGGATGGGGCGGGTGGTGACCTCGCCCAGGCGTGAAACCTGGATGGCGCGGACCAGCGGCGCGGTGCTGCTGGCCATGGCCGGCCTGTTGGCCACGGCACGACGGGGCAGCTAGCAGACAGATGGATTTCGGACCTTACCTTTTGCTCGCCTCGCTTGAGGGCGCGGTGACCGCTGCTGTGCTGGCGCTGACCGCCGTCGGGCTCAGCCTTGTCTTCGGCGTCATGCGGGTGGTCAATGTCGCCCATGGCGAATTCTTCATGCTGGGCGCGGTTCTGGCCTGGTGGATCGCCAGCCATATCGGCGGCGATCCGGCGCTGGGTTTCATCGCCGCGCTGATCCTGGCGCCGCTGGCGGTGGGCGCGCTGGCGGCGCTGGCCGATATGACGATCCTGCGGCGGGTGAACTACGACCCCGAACGCACCATCGTGGCCACCATCGGCATTCTCTATATCCTGCAGCAGGTCACCCTGATGACCTATGGCCCCGAGGCCCGGCCGGTCGAGCCGCCGTTCAACAGCCGTCTGGCGCTGCCCTGGTTCGAATGGGGCGAGACCGGGTTGCAGATGTATTTCCCCTGGGGGCTGAGCACCACCAGCTACAAGCTCTTCGTCATTGCCGCCGCGGCGGCGGTTCTGATGGGCGTCTGGGCGCTGATGGCGCGCACCCGGATCGGCCTGCTGATGCGGGCCACCCAGCTGGATCGCGACATGGCGCTGGCCTTCGGCATCCCGGTCGAGCGGGTCTATGCCATGGTCTTCGGTCTCGGCGGGGCGCTGGCGGCGCTGGGAGCGGTGCTGATCGTGCCGATCCAGCAGGCGCATTACCTGATGGGGGGCGATCCGCTGCTGCTGTCCTTTATCGTGGTGATCATCGGCGGCCTGGGCAGCCTGCCCGGCACGGTGGTCGCCGCCATCCTGATCGGCCTCTCCGACGGGATCATCTCGGTCTTCTTCTCGCCGACGCTGGCCAAGATCCTTGCCACCCTGCTGGTAGCGCTGGTTCTGGTGTTCCGGCCCGAGGGCCTTTTCGGGATGAAAACACGATGAGCGAGACCACCAAGATCGTTGCCCTGCACGGTGGGCTGCTGGTGCTGCTGGTGACGCTGCAGTTCCTGCTGCCGGCCTATCACCACGGCAACCTGGCCCGCATCATGGTGCTGGCGAGCTTCGCCATCGGCTATAACGTGATGTTCGGCTATACCGGTCTGCTCAGCCTCGGCCATGCGCTGTTCTTCGCCGCCGGCATGTACGGCATGGGGCTGGCGGTGCAATATGCCGGCGCCGGTCCGGTGGTGGCGCTGCTGGCGGGGCTCGCCGTCTCGGTCGTGGTGGCGCTGGTCGTGGGTCTGCTGGCGCTGCGCACTGCCGGGGTCGGCTTCATGATCGTGACGCTGATGTTCGCCCAGGCCGGCTATCTGACCATCCTCTATTTCACCACCTGGACTCGCGGCGACGAGGGGCTGGTGCTGCAGCAGGCGCAGCGGACGATCGGAAGCCTCGACCTGTCGCAGCCGGGGCCGCGCTATTTCGCGGCGCTGCTGCTGTTCGCGATCTGCTTTCTGGTGACGCTGTGGATGGTGCGGGCGCCCTTCGGCAAGGTGCTGATCGCCATCCGCGAGAACGAGGAACGCGCCCGCATGCTGGGCTATGACGTGTTCCGCTACAAACTCGCGGCGGTGGTGATCTCCGGCACGCTTTGCGGATTGTCCGGGGCCGCCTACGGGCTTCTCTTCGGCTATGTCGGGGCGACCTTCGCCTCGGTGCAATATTCGATCTTCCCGCTGCTCTGGGTGCTGCTGGGGGGCGCCGGCACGGTGATCGGGCCGCTGGTCGGGACGCTCTTCATGTTCTACCTGATCGATCTCTCCAGTTCGGTGACCAGTGCCTATATGCTGGTGGCCGGCGTGGTGCTGGTGCTGCTGACGCTCTTCGCGCCGCAGGGGCTGGTGGGCGAGCTGCGTGCCCGGGTCTGGAGGTGGCTGCCATGAGCCTGCTGTCCACCCGCGGCCTGTCGCGCAGCTTTTCCGGCCTGCGCGCGGTGCATGAGGTCGATTTCGCCCTGCCCGAGGGCGAAATCCGCGCCCTGATCGGCCCGAACGGCGCCGGCAAGACCACTTTCGTCAGCCTGCTCTGCGGTCGCATCCCGCCCAGCTCGGGCCAGGTGATCTTCGACGGGCAGGACATCTCTGCCCTGCCGGCGCACCGGCGCATCGCACTGGGTATGGCCTATACCTTCCAGATCACCTCGGTGTTCTCACGGCTCAGCGTCTATGAAAACGTCGCCTTGGCGGCGCGGCGCCGGGTGGCCGGCCGCGCTGCGGTCGATCGGGCGGTGATGCGGGCGCTGGAGCAGGCGGGCTTGCACGATCGCCCCGATCAGGCCGCCGGCGATCTGAGCTATGGTCACCAGCGTCTGCTGGAAATCGCCATGGGGCTGGCGCAGGCGCCGCGCCTGCTGATCCTCGACGAGCCGACCCAGGGCCTGGCCGACAGCGAAGTCGCCGCTTTCAAGGCGCTGATCCGCGAGCTCAAGGCGACCACCACCATTCTGCTGATCGAACATAACATGAGCGTGGTGATGGAGACCGCCGACCGGGTCACGGTGCTGAACTTCGGTGAAATCCTGGCCGAGGGCACGCCGCAGCAGATCCACGCCAACGCGGAGGTTCAGGCCGCTTATCTGGGGACCGGATGATGCTGGAACTCGACAAGATCAACGCCGGCTACGGTCGCGCCCAGATCCTGCGCGACCTGAGCCTGACCGTCGCGCCCGGTGAAATCCTGTGCCTGCTGGGCCGCAACGGCGCCGGCAAGACCACGACGATGAAGGCGATCATGGGTCTGTTGCCGCTGATGTCGGGGACGGTCCGGCTGGCGGGGGCCGAGATCAGCGCGCTGCCCGCCCATAAGGTGGCGGGGCGGGGCATCGGCTATATCCCGCAGGGCCGCCGGCTTTTCGGCGAGCTGACGGTGGCGCAGAACCTTGAGATCGGGCTGCGCGCCGGCGCCTCGGGCCCCGAGGTGCTGGAAGATGCGCTGCAGCTGTTCCCGCGGCTGCGCGAGCGGCTGGCCCAGCGGGCGCAGACACTGTCGGGGGGCGAGCAGCAGATGCTGGCCACCGCCCGCGCGCTCTGCCTGCAGCCGCGCATCCTGCTGCTGGACGAGCCGACCGAGGGGCTGCAGCCGTCGATGATCGCGGCGATCCGCGATGTCACCACGCTGATGCGCGACCGTGGCGTCGGCATCCTGCTGGTCGAACAGGGGGTCGACGCGGTGCTTTCGGTCGCCGACCGGGTGGCCTTCATCGAGAACGGCCGCAATCTGGAAACGCTGGAGGCGGAGGCGCTGCGGCGCGATCCCAGGCTGATCTCGAAGCATCTCGGCGTGTGAAATGCGCCTGCCCGGGGCCAGGCCGGGGCAGGGGGCTCCGCCCCCCGCGCTGCGCGCTCCCCCCGGAGTATTTTCGCAGAGAAGAACTGCGGGGCGCCGGGTTTTCGCCCCGGGCCTTCTTCTCTGTCCAAATACTCCCGCCGGAGGCATGGCGCGGAGCGCCATTGAGGCTCAGGTCAGTTTTTCGAGCAGGCGCAGGAAAGTCGCGCGCTCGTCCTCGTCCAGCGGCTCCAGCGTCGCGGCGGTGATCTCATGCGCGGCGGGCACCAGCCGGGCATAGAGCGCGCGGCCCTCCGCGGTGGGGGTCAGGGTGCGGCGGCGCTGATCCTCCGGGTCGGGGGCGGCATCCACCAGGTCACGTTTGCGCAGCCGGTCGATCACCCCTTTGATGGTGGCTGCGTCCATCGCGGTGGCGCGGCCGAGGGCGTTCTGAGTCGCCTGCCCCAGCTCGCAGAGCTTCGCCAGCGCGGCGAATTGGGTCGAGGTCAGATCGGGGATGCCGCGGGCGAACAGCGCCAGATGCCGCTGGTTGGCGCGGCGCAGCAGAAAGCCCACCTGGGGATCGAGCCGGTAGCTGGGCAGATTGTCATCGCTCGGGCTCATCCGGCACCGCCTTTCGGGCACGTTTTGTTGACAGCGTGGGGCTGCTGCCCCAAAATCCGTTTGTATACTAACAATAATCCTGTCCAACAGCGAGGGTGTGGCCATGAGCCTGTATCTGCGCCCCAGCGAATTGCAAGAGGCGCTCGCCGCTTTGGCGGAGGCGCCAGTGACGATTGCGGCCGGTTGCACGGATCTGTTCCCGGCGACCGAGGCGCCGGCGCTGTCCGGGCCGGTGCTGGATATCACCGCGATCGGCGCACTGCGCGGCATCGTCCGGACGGCGGCGGGCTGGCGGATCGGTGCCACCACCAGCTGGACCGAGATCGCCGGGGCCGATCTGCCTGCCGGATTCGACATGCTGCGGCAGGCGGCGCGGCAGGTCGGCGCACTGCAAATCCAGAATGCCGGGACCATCGCCGGAAACCTCTGCAATGCCTCTCCTGCCGCCGACGGGGTGCCGCCGCTGCTGGCGCTCGGGGCGGAGGTGGAGCTGGCCTCCGCCCGGGGAACGCGGCGGTTGCCATTAGCGGCCTTTCTTCAGGGGCCGCGGCGCACCGCCCGGCAGGCCGATGAGCTGATGGTCGCGGTTCATGTGCCGGCAGAGGCCGGGCAGGGCGCCAGCCGGTTCCTCAAGCTCGGCGCGCGGAACTCTCTGGTCATCTCCATCGCCATGGTGGCGGTACGGGTGGCGGCGGCGGAGGGGCGCGCCACCGAAGTCGCGCTGGCTGTCGGTGCCTGCGGGCCGCTGGCGGTCCGGCTGCCCGGGGCAGAGGCGGCGCTGCACGGGGTGTCGCTGGCCGATCTGGCGGCGGCCCTGCCGGCGGCGGAGGTGGCGGCGGCCCTGGCGCCGATCGACGATATCCGTGCTGACGCGGCGTATCGGGTGACAGCGGCGGACGAGTTGCTGCGCCGGGGTTTGGCAGAGGTCGCGGAGGCTTTGGCATGAAGGATGCAGCGGGCATCACGGTGACGGTGAACGGCACCCCCACGGTTCTGGGGGTTGCCCCGGGGCGGCGGCTGTCCGAGGCGCTGCGCGAGGAGCTGGGTCTGCGCGGCACCAAGGTCGGCTGCGACGCCGGCGATTGCGGCGCCTGTACCGTTCTGCTGGACGGTGCCCCGGTCTGCGCCTGCCTGACCCCGTCGGTTCAGGCCGAGGGGCGCGATCTGCGCACCGTCGAGGGGCTTGCGGAGATCCGGTCAGAGTTGCAGGCGGCCTTCCTGCGTCATGGTGCGGCGCAATGCGGCATCTGCACGCCGGGCATGCTGATGGCGGCGGCGGCGCTTTTGCAGGCCAATGCGGCGCCGACCCGGGCCGAGGTGGAAACCGCGCTGGGGGGCGTGCTCTGCCGTTGCACCGGCTATGCCAAGATCGTCACCGCGATCCTGGATGCCGCCGGTCAGGGGCTGCGACCGGCGCCGCAGGCGGCGCCGGCGGCGGGCCAGGCGGTGGGGGCGCGGATCGAACGGTTGGACGGCGGTCCCAAGGTCGATGGGCGCGAGGCCTTCGGCGCGGATATCGCGCCGGAGCGGGCGCTCTGGGTCCGGGCGGTGCGGGCGCCGCATTTCGCCGCGCGCTTCAGCCTCGGCGATGTCACCGGTTGGGCAGCGGCCAGGGGGGTGATGGTCTTCACCGCGGCGGATATGCCGGGGCGTAACCTCTTCGGGGTCATCCCCGATTGTGCCGATCAGCCGGCGCTGGCCGCAGGGCGGATCCGGATGCGGGGGGAGGCCGTCGCCGCGATCGCCGGAGAGCGGGCGCGGGTCGAGGCGCTGTCCTTCGACGATTTCCCGGTGGACTGGCAGGAGGAGACTGCGCTGCTCGACCCCGCGGCGGCGCGGGCGGGTGGGGCGGCGCTGCTGCATGCCGACCGGCCGGAGAATATCCTGATCGGCGGGCTGGTTCACAGCGGCGATCCCGAGGCGGGGCTGGCCGCCGCGGCGCATGTGGCCGAAGGCGCGGCGGAGACCCCCTTTGTCGAACATGCCTATATCGAGCCTGAGGCCGGTGCCGCCTGGATGGAGGCCGGCACGCTGGTCATTCAGGCCTGCACCCAGGCGCCGGTGATGGATCGCGACGATATTGCCGGGCTGATGGGGTTGCCGCCGGAGCAGGTTCGGGTGATCCCTTCGGCCATCGGCGGCGGCTTCGGATCGAAGCTCGACCTGTCGTTGCAGCCGCTGATCGGGCTGGTGGCGCTGAAGACCGGGCGGCCGGCGCGGATGATCTATTCCCGCCGCGAGAGCATGGCCACGACCACCAAACGGCACCCGGCGCGGATGACCGCGCGGGCGGGGGTCGATGCGGCGGGCCGGTTGCTGGCGATGGAGTTCGACGGCGACTTCGACACCGGCGCCTATGCCAGCTGGGGCCCGACCGTGGCGGTACGGGTGCCGGTGCATGCCTCCGGCCCCTACCGGATCCCGAATTACCATGCCGAGGCACGGGCGGTGCACACCAACGGGCCGCCTTCGGGTGCGTTTCGCGGCTTCGGGGTGCCGCAGGCGGGTATTCTGCAGGAAACCCTGTTCGACGATCTGGCGGAGCGGGCGGGCATGGACCGGCTGGCCTTTCGCCGTCTCAACGCGCTTCGGGACGGTGATCGCAGCGTTTGCGGGCAGGAGATGCAGGGCGTCGGCATCGGCGATTGTCTGGAGGCGCTGCAACAGCCCTGGGACGAGGCGCTGGCGGCGGCCGAGGCCTTCAATGCCGCGCATGAAGGGCTGCGCCGGGGCGTCGGCGTCGCCTCCTGCTGGTATGGCTGTGGCAACACCGGCATGCCGAACCCCTCGACCATGCGGCTGGGGATCACCGTGGGCGGCCGGCTGCGGTTGCACCAGGGGGCGACAGATATTGGCCAGGGATCGAATACGGTGATCCCGCAGATCTGTGCCGATGCGTTGGGGGTGCCGCTGGACCAGTTCGATTTCGTCGGCCCCGATACCGCGCTGACGCCGGATGCCGGCAAGACCTCGGCCTCGCGCCAGACGGTGGTGTCGGGCAATGCGGCGCTGAAGGCGGGGCAGGCGTTGCGGGCCAGGCTGCTGGCGATGACCAATATGGGGGCGGCGGCGGAGATCGGTTTCGCCCCCGGGGTGGTCATCGTCTCCGACGGGGCGCAGCGGCGGCAGATCGACCTCAAGGCGCTGCCGGTCGATGCCCATGGCTATGCGATCGCGGTGGAGGAAAGCTACGACCCGCCGACCGAGGCGCTGGACGAGAATGGTCAGGGCCGTCCCTATGCCGTCTATGGCTATGGTGCCCATCTGGCGGAGGTCGAGGTGGATATGACCCTGGGCACCGTCCGGGTGATCCGGCTGACCGCGGCGCATGATCTGGGCCAGGTGATCAACCCGCTGCTGGCCGAGGGGCAGATCGAGGGCGGCGTGGCGCAGGGGCTGGGTCTGGCGCTGATGGAGGAATTCATTCCGGGCCGGACCGAGAACCTGCACGATTACCTGATCCCCACGGTTGGCGACATGCCGGAGATCCGACCGATCCTGATCGAAACGCCGGACCCCGAGGGCCCCTATGGCGCCAAGGGTCTGGGCGAACACGCGCTGATCCCCACCGCGCCGGCGATCCTGAACGCGATCCGCCATGCCAGCGGCGCCAAGGTTACCCGGCTGCCGGCGCTGCCGCATCGGGTTCTGGCGGCCATCCGGGAGGCGCGGGGATGAGCGGGAGACTCACCAACACAGGCAGAGAAGGAAGGTCGGGCGCGGCCCGGCGTAACCGCCGGGCGGAGCAGTTGATCAGCGTGCCCCCGGTTTCTCAGGAGGTGCACCCATGACGGAGCGCGCCGAACGCCCCCGTGAGGAGAAGATCCGCTGCGATGCCTGCCCGGTGATGTGCTATATCGCTGAGGGCCGCGCCGGCGCCTGTGACCGCTATGCCAATCAGGGCGGCCGCATTGTCCGCTGCGATCCGCTCACCGTGCTGGACCGCCGTATCGCCAAGGGCGATGAAATCCGCCCCTTCCTCAAGGCCGAATGGGACGGGGCGCTGCTGAAGGATGACGATCTTTTCGTCACCGCGGTGGGCGCCGGCACCACCTATCCCGATTACAAGCCCGCCCCCTTCATCGTCTCGCGCGCGGTCGATGGGGCCGATTTCGTCACCGTGGTGACCGAGGCGATCTTTTCCTACTGCGGGGTGAAGGTGAAGATCGACACCGACCGTCACCTGGGCCACGAGGGCGCGGTGATCCGCGCCGGGGGTGAGGTGGTGGGGCTGATGATCACCTCGGAATACGGCTCGCAGATGATGTCCCTGGGCGGGGTCGATCACCTCACTGGCGGGTCGAAACCGGAAGGGCGCGTCACCTGCGACACCCTCATGCGGCTCTGTAACCGCGAGGCGGTGGAGCTGGAGGTCGAGGGCGGCGCCACCGTCGTCGTGCAGGCCGGCCAGCCGCCCATCGTCGATGGCCACCGCGAGGAAAGGATGCGGGTCGGCTGCGGTTCTGCCACCATCGGCATGTTCGCATCGCAATGGCAGGGGCTGGTCGATGAGGTGGTGGTGGTCGACGATCACATCACCGGCGTGGTCAGCGAACATCAGGCAGGCAAGGTGCTGGGCTGGCCGGACACCGGCATCAAGATCAACGGCCGCCGGTCCACGCCGGGGCGCTATTTCCAGGTGGCCGATCCTGGGCTGGGCTGGGGCGGCACCGATATCACCGATCCGCTGACCATCCTCGGCGTCTGGAACCCGAAGAAGGGTGCGCGCCCGGGGCTGAGCCTGCTGATGGTCTCCACCACCGGGGAGCAATACGGATACTACGTGCTCGACGCCGAGCTGGTGCCGCAGCCGCAACCGCTGCCCGAGACACTGAAACCCTCGGTCGATCTGATCGCCGAGAATTGCGAACCCGCGCTCTGCACGGTGATGTTCATGGGGGGTGCCGGCGGTTCCCTGCGCTCGGGGGTGACGAAGAACCCGGTGCGGCTGACCCGCTCGGTTCAGGCGGACCGTACCCGGGTGACGGTGGGCGGTGCGCCCGCCTATGTCTGGCCTGGCGGCGGTATCACCATCATGGCCGATGTGACCCGGATGCCGGATAACGCCTTTGGCTATGTGCCCACCCCGGCCATCGTGGCACCGCTGGAATTCACCCTGTCGCGCGCCGAATACCGGGCGCTTGGCGGCCACGATGATCGCGCCCGCGCGGTGGAGGATATCCTTGAGCACGGCGGCGACTACGGTGCCGATGTCCGGGCGGTGCCCCCCGGCGACAAGGCGGGCTGAACGGTGAGCGGCCCGCAGATCGCCTTTCTGCCCGACGGGCGGCGGCTGCACCTGCAGCACGGGCCGATCGACCTGATCATCGATGCCGAAGGGCCGGGACGCGCCGCCGCGCTGCGCGCCGCGGCGACCCGGTTCGAGACGGTGCTGGAGGAGCTGGTGGCGGAACTTTCCCTTCTGCGCGCCCCGGTCGGCCCCCGCCCCGGGGGGGAGATCGCCCGCGTCATGCAGGCCGCCACGCATCCCTTCGCCGCCGAGGTGATCACCCCGATGGCCGCCGTCGCCGGGGCGGTGGCCGAGGCGGTGCTGGCGGCGATGACCGGGGCCGGCGCGCTGACCCGCGCCTATGTCAACAACGGCGGCGATATCGCCCTGCACCTCGCCCCGGGTCAGAGCTTTGCCGCCGCCATCGTCTCCGACAGGTCCGGCGCGGTGCCGGCCCGGGCGCGGATCCCGGCGGCGAGCCCGGTGCGCGGCATCGCCACCTCCGGCCGTCACGGCCGCAGCCATTCCCTCGGTATCGCCGACAGTGTCACCGTGCTGGCGGCCACTGCCGCCGCCGCCGATGCCGCCGCCACCATGATCGCCAATGCGGTGGACCTGCCGGGCAACCCGAAAGTCCGGCGTTGCCCGGCCCGCGCGCTTGCTCCGGACAGCGATCTGGGCGATCGGCTGGTGACCACCGGCCTCGATCCCCTGACCCCGGCGGAGGTGGCCCGGGCGCTGGCCCGGGGGCGTGGCTTTGCCGCGTACTGCCTTGAGCGGGGGTTGATCCACGCCGCGCTGCTCCACCTCGCCGGCCAGAGCCTGACGCTCGGCGCGGCTGACCTCATCTCATCGAAGGACCCCTGCCATGCCTGAGTTTCCGCTGCGCAAGACGATGATCTTCATCGAGGATATCCACCACGATGGCGGCCCGCCCCCGGCACTGCCCCGCCGCCGCGCCGCCATCGTCGCAGTGGTGAAGAACCCCTTTGCCGGCCGCTACGTCGCCGATCTGCAACCGGCGATGGAGGATCTCAAACCCCTGGGCCTGATGATGACCGACCGGCTGATCGAGGCGATGGGCGGGGTCGAGGGCATCGACGGCTACGGCAAGGCCGGGCTCGCCGGCGAGGCGGGAGAGCTGGAGCATACCGCGCTCTGGCATGTGCCGGGCGGCTACGCCATGCGCGCCAGGCTGGGCGAGGCCAAGGCGATCGTGCCCTCGGCGATGAAGGTGGGCGGCACCGGCACCCGGATCGACGTGCCGCTCGGCCATATCAACGCGGCTTACGTGCGCAGTCATTTCGACGCGATGGAGGTCGGTGTGCCGGACGGCCCGCGCGCCGATGAACTTCTCTTTGCCCTGGCGATGAGCCGGGGCGGCCGCATCCATGACCGGATGGGCGGGCTCACCGTGGCGGAGGTCAGGGGCGAAGACGGGTTGCGCTGAGCCGCCGCCCGACAGATTCCGCTCCGCCACGGTCTTTTTCTGGCCGGAAATATCCTGGGGGACTCGCCGCAGGCGAGGGGGGCAGCGCCCCCGTTCCTCCGGTGGCCGGTGTCAGCTGCGCCAGTCGAAGAAGCCCCGCCCGGCCCGCTCCAGCAGTTCGCGGGCCAGTGCCTCGCCAAGGGCGGCGCCATCGGCGACCGGCCCGCTGCGCTCTCCGGCGATCGCCTCGGAACCATCGGGACGCAGGATCTCGCCGCGCAGCCGCAAGCCGCCCTCCACCAGGTCCGCCAGCCCGGCAATCGGGGTTTCGCAGGAACCGTCCAGGGTGGCGAGAAAGGCGCGCTCGGCGCCCAGCCGCGCCGCGGTCGGGGCATCGTGGATCGCCGCCAGCATCCCGGCCACCCGGCTGTCTTCGGCGCGCCGCTCGATGCCGATGGCACCCTGGGCCACCGCCGGCAGCATGTCCTCGGTGGCGATCGGGGTGGCGGGCACGTCGCTGCGGCCCAGCCGGTTCAGCCCGGCCATGGCGAGGAAGGTGCAATCAGCGACACCGTCGCCGAGCTTCTTCAGCCGGGTTTGCACATTGCCACGGAACTCCACCACTCTCAGATCGGGCCGCCGGTTCAGGAGCTGGGCCCGGCGCCGGAGGCTGGAGGTGCCGGCCACCGCGCCCTGCGGCAGATCGGCCCAGCCGCGGAGCCCGGGCGAGACGAAGGCGTCGCGCACGTCCTCGCGCGGCAGGTAGCAGTCCAGCAGCAGCCCCTCCGGCTGCGCCACCGGCATGTCCTTCATCGAATGCACCGCGATGTCGATGCCGCCGGCGATCAGCTGCTCCTCGATCTCCTTGGTGAACAGCCCCTTGCCCCCCAGCGTCTTCAGCGCGGTATCCCGGGCGATCAGCGCGGCATCGTCGCCGGTGGTCTTGATCACCACGATCTCGAAGGCGGCCTGCGGCAGATCGAAGGCTGCGGCCAGCCGGTCGCGGGTTTCATGGGCCTGGGCCAGCGCCAGGGGCGAGCCGCGGGTGCCGATCCGGAGCGGCGCGGCGGGAGAGGGCAGATCGATTTTCATGTCTTCCCCTTTAATCTCGGGGTCGCAGGCTGACAACCGCGGGGTTGACAATCGGGCGCCTGACAGGGACCGGTAGCCCAGTTGCGAGAGAGGACGACCATGGCCACGGAAAAGACATTGCTGCGCGCGCTGAAGGGCGAGGTGCTGGAGGTGCCGCCGATCTGGATGATGCGGCAGGCCGGACGCTATCTGCCGGAATACCGTGCCACCCGGGCCAAGGCCGGGGATTTCCTGTCGCTCTGTTATACCCCCGATCTGGCGGCAGAGGTGACGCTGCAGCCGATCCGCCGCTATGGCTTCGACGCGGCGATTCTCTTCGCCGATATCCTGCTGGTGCCGCAGGCGCTGGGGGCGGATCTGTGGTTCGTGACCGGCGAGGGGCCACGGCTGTCGACGATCACCGCTGCGGCGGATTTCGAGGCGCTGAAACCGGCCGATGCGATTCACGAGACGCTGGCGCCGGTCTATGAAACCGTCCGCATCCTGGCGCGTGAGCTGCCTGCGGAAACCACGCTGATCGGTTTCGCCGGTGCGCCCTGGACGGTGGCCACCTATATGATCGCCGGTCGTGGCACCCCGGCGCAGGAACCGGCGCATGCGCTGCGCGAGGCCAACCCGGCGCTCTTCGACGCTCTGATCGCGCGGATCACCGAGGCGACGATCGAATACCTCTCGGCGCAGATCGAGGCCGGTGCGGAGGTGGTGAAGCTTTTCGACAGCTGGGCCGGATCGCTGACCGGCGCGGCTTTCGACAAATACGCGGTGGAGCCGGCGCGGGCGATCACCGCGGCGCTGAAGGCACGCCATCCACAGGTGCCGGTGATCGGCTTCCCGCGCGGCGCCGGCGAGAAATACGCGGGCTTCGCCCGTACCACCGGCGTCGATTGCGTCGCGCTGGATCAGGCGGTGGATGCGACCTGGGCTGCGGCCCATGTGCAGATCGACGGCTGCGTCCAGGGCAACCTGGCGCCCGAGCATATGGTGACCGGTGGTGCTGCCCTGGTGGCGGAGACCCGGCGCATCGTCGAGGCTTTCTCTGGCGGGCCGCATATCTTCAACCTCGGCCATGGCATCACCCCGGACGCCGATCCGGAGAACGTGGCGCTGATGGTGGAGACGGTGCGGAGCACGCGTCGCGGCTGATCCCGGATTTGCCGGCCGCTCGCGGAAGAGACCCGCGGGAGCCTCCGGCGGGAGTATTTGCAGCAGAGAAGAAGGGCACGCGCGCCTGCTTCTTCTCTGCCCAAATACTCAATGTCAGACCTCGGGGCCGGGCGCAGCGTCGGTGCCGTCCTCGATCCGCTGGCGGAAGGCGCGCGGTGGCAGGCCGGTGCCGCGGGTGAAGACGCGGGAGAAATGCGCCGGGTCCGAATATCCAAGTTCATAGCCGATCTGTGCGGCGCTGAGAGTGGTGTAGATCAGCAGCCGCCGCGCCTCGCGCAGGCTGCGTTCGGCGATCAGGGCCGAGGCCGGACGGCCGGTGGCCCGGCGGATCACCCGGTTCAGATGAGTGGGCGAGACGGCGAGGCGGGCGGCATAGTCCGCCACCGGCAGGCGCTGGCGATAGTGCTGTTCGACGAGCGCCTCGAACCGGCGCAGGAGCGGTGTTTCGGCATGCGGATCGGGAGGCGCCTGATCAGCATGGATCGCCCGCGCCACCAGCCCCAGCAGTGCCCCGGCCTGCGAGCGCAGGATCTGCGCCCGGGCGAAATCGCGGTTGTGATATTCGGTCAGGATCCGCCGCGCCAGTGTGGCCAGTTCCGGCGGCAGCTGCACCGCGCGCGGGCTGGAGAGCGGCTGGCGCAGGCCTTCGCGGTCATGCAGCGCCTCATCCATCAGATCGGCGCTGAGCGTGATCACCCAGCCCTCGGTGCCCTGCTGGAAGCGGAAGCCGTGGACAAAGCCGCGCGGCATGTTGAGGAGCACCGGCGGAGTGAGGGGCAGGGTCCGGTCCTCGATCCGGGCGCTGCCGCCGCCGGACTGCAGCATCAGCACCTGATGCAACCGGGCGTGGCGGTGCGGCCGCAGTTCCCAGCCGTAGAGCTGGGAGCGTTCGTGAATCGTCTCGCAATGCACCACATCGGGCACTTCGGCGGTTTCGCCGAACAGATTGTAATTTCGGATCGCGGTGTTGTCGATGGGCGCGGACATGTTCGAAATGTACAAGAAGTTGCGCAGTGGATCCATTCCGCATTGCGCCTTTCGAGGGCATGCTCCGGCCAGAGAAGGAGGAGCACCCATGACACAATCCCGGAAAACCAAGGTCGGTATCATTGGCGGCGGCCCGTCGGGTCTGCTGCTGTCGCAGCTGCTGGACCTGAAGGGAATCGACAATGTCGTGCTGGAAAAGCACAGCCGCGATTACGTGCTGGGGCGGATTCGGGCAGGCGTTCTGGAGCATGGTTTCGCCGCGCTGATGCGCGAGGCGCAATGCGGCGAGCGGATGGATCGCGAGGGCGAGATTCACGAGGGTTTCTTCATCGCCCATGACGGGGTGAAGGACCGGGTCGATCTGCACAAGCATACCGGTGGCAACTCCGTGATGGTCTATGGCCAGACCGAGCTGACCCGCGATCTTTACGAGGCGCGCGACAAGATGGGCGGCGAGGTGATCCACGAGGCGCTGGATGTGACGCCGCACGATCTGACCTCGGACGCGCCCTGGCTGACCTATCGGCTGGGCGACGATCAGTACCGGATCGATTGTGACTACATCGTCGGCGCCGACGGGTTCCACGGGGTCAGCCGCAAGTCGATTCCGAAAGAGGTGCTGACCGAATACGAGAAGGTCTATCCCTTCGGTTGGCTGGGGGTGTTGTCGCGCACCAAGCCGGTGTCGCCCGAACTGATCTATGCCAAGACGGAGCGGGGCTTCGCGCTCTGTTCGCTGCGCAGCCAGGTGCTGAGCCGCTATTACATCCAGGTGCCCTTGACCGACCGGGTCGAGGACTGGTCGGACGAGGCCTTCTGGGCCGAACTGAAGGCGCGGCTGCCGCAGGATGTGGCGGAGGCCTTGATCACCGGGCCGAGTATCGAGAAATCCATCGCGCCGCTGAGAAGCTTCGTGGCCGAACCGATGCGCTATGGCAATCTGTTCCTGGCGGGCGACGCCGCCCATATCGTGCCGCCGACCGGCGCGCGCGGGCTGAATTCGGCGGCCTCGGATATCTATTACCTCTACCACGCGCTGATGGATCACTACCTGAAGGGCGATGACGCGGGGCTGGAGAGCTACTCCGAAAAGGCGCTGGCGCGGGTCTGGAAGGCGCAGCGGTTCTCCTGGTGGATGACCTCGATGCTGCACAGCTTTCCGGAGAATTCCACCTATGACCGGCGGCTGCAGCAGACCGAGCTGGAGTATCTGATGTCCTCCGAGGCGGCGATGACCTCGCTGGCGGAGAATTACGTCGGGCTGCCGTTCTGAGGCGGGTGGGGGAGGGGGCGCTGCCCCCCTCGCCTGCGGCGAGTCCCCCGGGATATTTGGCTCCAGGTCGAAGCGGGCAGCGGGACCTTCGCGGGCCCGTTGCGGCGTCACTTGGCGAAGAGCTGGCCGAGGTCGCGGAACGCCTTGAGTTCGATGGCATTGCCGGCGGGGTCGGTGAAGAACATCGTGGCCTGTTCGCCCGGCTCGCCCTTGAAGCGGATGTAGGGGGCGATGACGAATTCGGTGCCGGCGGCGGTCAGCCGGTCGGCGGCGGCCTGCCAGTCCTCCATCGTCATCACCAGGCCGAAGTGGCGCACCGGGACACCATGGCCGTCGACCGCATTGGTCTGGGCGGCGCCGACCTCTGCCGGGGCGAGATGGGCGACGATCTGATGGCCGAAGAAGTCGAAATCGACCCAGTCGGGGGAGCTGCGGCCCTCACCGCAGCCGAGGACGCCCTTGTAGAAGGCGCGGGCGGCCTCGAGGTCATCGACCGGGAAGGCGAGGTGAAAGGGGCGCAGCGGCTGGTCGGTCATGGGAAAGCTCCGTCAGGTGGTCTGCGCCTGCCATAGCCGCTTTGGCCGGGCGGGGGAACGGGGTGTCTCAGCGTTGTGACAGGGCCCAGTTCGGGTTGATCCAGGGTTCGGCATTCTCGGGGGCCAGTGGTGCCCGGCCGAGGATGTGATCGGCGGCCTTCTCGCCGACCATGATCGAGGGGCCGTTGAGGTTGCCGTTGGTGATCTGCGGGAACACCGAACTGTCGGCCAGGCGGAGCCCGTCGACCCCGATCACCCGGGCCTGCGGATCGACCACCGCCATCGGATCGTCGGCCCGGCCCATCCGCGCGGTGCCGCAGGGATGATAGGCGCTTTCGGCGTGTTCGCGGATGAAATCGTTCAGCGCGGCATCGGTCTCGACCTGGGCGCCGGGCTGGATTTCGTGACCGGCGAAGGGCTTGAAGGCTTCCTGCGCGAAGATTTCCCGGGTCAGCCTGATGCAGGCGCGGAAATCGGTCCAGTCGTCCTCGTGGCTCATGTAGTTGAAGACGATCTTCGGCGCTGCCATCGGATCGGCAGAGGCGAGGCTGACGGCGCCGCGGCTTTTCGAACGCATCGGGCCGACATGGGCCTGGAAGCCATGACCCTCGGCGGCGGCCTGACCGTCATAGCGTACGGCGATGGGCAGGAAGTGGTACTGGATATCGGGGTATTTCACCCCGGCGCGCGAGCGGATGAAGCCGGCGCTTTCGAACTGGTTGGAGGCGCCGGGCCCCTTTTTGGTCAGCATCCACTGAGCGCCGACCCAGGCCTTGCCTAGGGGATTCCAGTATTTGTAGAGGCTCACCGGCTGAGTCGCGGCCATCTGCAGATAGAGCTCAAGATGATCCTGCAGGTTCTGGCCGACGCCGGGGCGATCGGCCAGAACCGGGATGCCGTGTTCGGCCAGATGCGCCGCCGGGCCGATCCCCGACAGCATCAGGAGTTTCGGCGAGTTGATCGAGGAGGCGGCGAGGATCACCTCCCGCCGGGCGGTGATCACCTCGACCCGGCCCTTGCGGAGTACCTCGACGCCGGTGGCGCGGCCGTTCTCGATCACCACGCGGCGGGCGAAAGCGCGGATCAGATCGCAGGTGTCGCGCTGCAGGGCGGGCTTCAGATAGGCCTCTGCCGCGGACCAGCGGCGGCCCTGCCAGATGGTCGCCTCCATCGGGCCGAAGCCTTCCTGCTGCTCGCCGTTGTAGTCGTCGGTGACCGGGTAGCCGGCCTGCTGCCCGGCTTCGACAAAGGCACGGGTCAGCGGGTTGTCGCGCTTGCCGCGGGTGACATGCAGCGGGCCGGACCGGCCGCGCCAGGCGGGATCGCCGCCATGATCGCCGTCATGCCAGCTTTCCATCCGCTTGAAATATGGCAGCACATCGGCATAGGACCAGCCCTGCGCTCCCATTTCGGCCCAGGTGTCGTAGTCGCAGGCATGGCCACGGACATAGACCATGCCGTTGATCGAGGACGATCCACCGATCACCTTGCCACGCGGGGTGGCGAGCCGGCGGTTGCCCAGGAACGGTTCCGGCTCGGACCGATAGCCCCAGTCATAGGTCTTCATGTTCATCGGGTAGGAGAGCGCGCCGGGCATTCGGATGAAGGGGCCGGCGTCGCTGCCGCCGTGTTCGATGACGAGAACCGAGGCGCCGGCCTCGGACAGCCGGTAGGCCATGGCACAGCCGGCAGAGCCGGCGCCGACGATGACGAAATCCGCTTCCATCGGTCTGCTCCTCAGTAGGGGGCTTCGGTGGCGCCGAGCGCGACGTAGACGGATTTGAGCTGCGAATAATGTTCGATCGCCGCCCAGCCGTTTTCGCGCCCGAAGCCCGAGGCCTTGACGCCGCCAAAGGGCATTTCCACCGGCGTCAGGTTGTAGGTGTTGATCCAGGTGGTGCCGGCCTTCAGTTGCCCGATCACCCGGTGGGCGCGGCTCAGATCGGCGGTGAACACACCGGCGGCTAGGCCGAACTGGGTGTCGTTGGCGCGCGCGATCACCTCTTCCTCCGCCTCGAAGTCGAGAACCGCCATGACCGGGCCGAAGATCTCTTCTCGCGCGATGGTCATCTGGTCGGTGACATCAGCGAAGACGGTAGGTTCGACGAAACAGCCGTTCAGATCGGCGCGGTGGCCGCCGGTGATCAGGCGGGCGCCTTCGGTCTTGCCGATCTCGATATAGGAAAGCACCTTTTCCATCTGGGCGGTGCTGATCAGCGGGCCGAAATTCACCGCCTCGTCCAGCGGATCGCCCATTACCACGCCCTGCAGCCGTTCGGTCAGCCGGGCCAGGAATTTCTCCTTGATGCCCTTCTGCACGAAGACGCGGGTGCCGTTGGAACAGATCTGGCCGGAGGAATAGAAATTCCCCAGGATCGCGCCGGAGATGGCGTTTTCGATATCGGCGTCGTCGAAGACGATCAGCGGGGATTTGCCGCCCAGTTCCATCGTCACATGCTTCAACCCCTCGGCGGCTGCGGTATAGACCCGGCGGCCGGTGGGGACGGAACCGGTAAGGGAGACCTTGGCGACCCGGGCGTCGGTGGAGAGCGCGGCCCCGACCGGCCCCATGCCCTGAACCACGTTGAAGAGGCCCGCGGGCGCTCCGGCCTCGATCAGGATTTCAGCCAGTTTCAGCGCCGAAAGCGGCGTCATTTCAGAGGGTTTGAACACCATGGCATTGCCGCAGGCCAGCGCCGGAGCGGCCTTCCAGCTGGCGATCTGGATCGGGTAGTTCCAGGCGCCGATGCCGACGCAGACACCCAGCGGCTCCCGCACGGTGAAGGCGAAATCGCCCCCCAGCGGAATATGCTCTCCGGTCAGCCCGGCAGCGATGGAGCCGAAATGCTCCAGCGCATCGGCGCCGCTGGCGGCATCGGCGACCAGGGTTTCCTGCAGCGGCTTGCCGGTGTCCTGGGTTTCCAGAACGGACAGATCGCGGTTGCGGGCGCGCATGATCTCGGCGGCGCGGCGCAGCACCCGGCCACGCTCCTTTCCGCTGCGCGCGGCCCAGTCGGTCTGGGCCCGGGTCGCGGCCTCCAGCGCCTGATCGATCAGCGCCGGTGTCGCGGCATGGAGCCGGGCGATTTCGGCACCGGTCACCGGCGAGATGACGGCAATGGGATCGCCTGCGGTATCCTCGACATAGCGTCCGTCGATGAAATGGCTGGCGGGCGGTTGGCAGGATGCGGTCATGGCAAACGGGGTCTTTCTGCTGGGGCAGGGAGGGCTGCCCGGAATTTGAGGCGTTGGACTCCTTTAGACCGCAAATTGATTGACTGGTCAATCAATAGCGTTGCGAGAATCTGAAAACTATGGTTCTTAGACGTAATCACAGCAAAACGGGGAGTATTCAGATGTTCAAACAAACACTCTCGGCCTTCGCGCTGACCGCCGTGGCGAGCCTGGCTCAGGCCGATTGCGGCGAGGTGCGGTTTTCCGATGTGGGCTGGACCGATATCACCGCCACCACCGCGGCGACCACCACGGTGCTTGAGGCGCTGGGCTACAAGACCGACGTCAAGGTTCTGTCGGTGCCGGTGACCTACACCTCGCTCGCCAAGGGCGATATCGATGTCTTCCTGGGCAACTGGATGCCGACGATGGAGGCCGATATCGCGCCCTATCGCGAGGCCGGCACCGTCGATACCGTGCGTGCCAACCTCAAGGGCGCCAAATACACGCTGGCCACCAACAAGGCCGGCGCCGATATGGGGATCACCTCCTTCGCGGCGATCGCAGATCATGGCGACGCGCTGGACGATACCATCTATGGCATCGAGCCGGGCAATGACGGCAACCGGCTGATCATGGACATGATTGCGGCCGATGCCTTCGGTCTGAAGGACTTCGACGTCAAGGAGAGCTCGGAGCAGGGGATGCTGGCGCAGGTTGCGCGGGCCGATCGCAAGGGCGAGCCGATCGTCTTTCTGGGTTGGGAACCGCATCCGATGAACGCCAACTTCGCCATGACCTATCTGTCGGGTGGTGACGACTGGTTCGGTCCCGATTTCGGCGGTGCGACGGTTTATACCAACACCTCCGCCGGCTATGTCGAAAGCTGCCCGAACGTTGGCAAGCTGCTGACCAACCTCGAATTTTCCCTCGCCATGGAAAACGAGATCATGGGCGCGATCCTGAACGACGGCGCCAAGCCTGAGGCCGCCGCCAAGACCTGGTTGGCGGCGCACCCCGACGTGCTGGGCCCCTGGCTGGATGGTGTGACGACCCAGGATGGCGGCGACGCCATGGCCGCGGTGAAATCGGCGCTGGGGCTCTAATCCCGCACTGACGTTCCCTCAACGCGACGCGGCGGCGCCCGGGCGGGCCGCGTCGCACACCGACCCGGCTGCGCGAGGCCCTCGTCCAGAGGGCGGACCGGCCGACAGCCGCCCGGCGGCGCATCGGTGGCCACTGGGGCAGGGCCCCCGGGACAGCAGCCGCGGCCTTCGCGCGGCGCGAGACAGATATCACGAGACAAGGCGACCTGAATGGACTGGCTGACAGAGCGAAAGATACCGATTGGCGACGCGGCAGAGGGGTTCTTCCTCTGGCTTCAGGATCATGGCAGCTGGTTCTTCGACGGGCTGGCCTCGGGGATCGAGGGGCTGATCGAGGGGATCCTCTGGGTGCTGCAGACGCCGCCGCCGCTGCTGGTCATCGCGGTCTTCGTGGCGATCACCTGGGGGCTTCAGCGCAACTGGAAGACCTGCCTGTTCGTCGCGCTGGGATTTCTGTTCATTCTCAATCAGGATTACTGGGAGGAGACCACCGAAAGCTTGACGCTGGTGCTGTCGGGCTGTGTCTTCTGCATGGCGCTGGGGGTGCCCATCGGCATCGCTGCGGCGCATCGACCCGGGCTCTATCGCGTGCTGCGGCCGATTCTCGACCTGATGCAGACGCTGCCCACCTTCGTCTATCTGATCCCGGCCATCGTGTTCTTCGGCATCGGCATGGTGCCGGGGCTGATCGCCACGGTGATCTTCGTGGTGCCGGCGCCGATCCGGTTGACCCATCTCGGCATCTCCTCGACCCCGAAGGCGCTGCTGGAGGCGGCGCAGGCCTTTGGCGCGACCAACCGCCAGACGCTCTATAAGGTCGAACTGCCCTATGCGCTGCCGCAGATCATGGCCGGGCTGAACCAGACCATCATGCTGTCGCTGTCGATGGTGGTGATCGCGGCGCTGGTGGGCGCCGACGGGCTGGGTGTGCCGGTGCTGCGGGCGATCAACACGGTCAATATCTCCCTTGGGTTCGAAAGCGGATTCATCATCGTGGTGCTGGCGATCATGCTGGACCGCATCCTGCGGATGGAGCGCTGAGCCATGACCACTGCTGTGAAATTCGACAATGTTTCCATCGTCTTCGGCGAGATGCCGCAGCGCGCGCTGCCGTTGATGGATGCGATGAAATCCCGCGCCGAGGTGCAGGAGGAAACCGGTCAGGTGCTGGGCGTGCACGATTGTTCGCTGGAGGTCGAGGGGGGCGAAATCCTCGTGCTGATGGGGCTGTCGGGGTCCGGCAAATCGACCCTGCTCAGGGCCGTCAACGCGCTGAACCCGGTGGTGCGCGGCGCGGTTCAGGTGCGCGACGGCGACCGGATGGTCAACGTCAGCGATGCCGATGCCGCCACGCTGCGCCACATCCGTCAGAGCCAGGTGGCGATGGTGTTCCAGCAATTCGGCCTGTTGCCCTGGCGCACGGTGCGCGAGAATGTCGGCCTGGGGCTGGAGCTCTCCGGCGTGGCAAAGGCCGAGCGGGCCGCGCGGGTAGACCGCCAGCTGGCGCTGGTGGGGCTGTCGGACTGGGGCGATCGCCGGGTGGGAGAGCTGTCGGGCGGCATGCAGCAGCGGGTGGGGCTGGCCCGCGCCTTTGCCACCGAAGCGCCGATCCTGCTGATGGATGAGCCGTTTTCCGCGCTCGATCCGCTGATCCGCACCCGGCTGCAGGACGAGTTGCTCGACCTGCAGAAGGAGCTCAAGCGCACCATCATCTTCGTCAGCCACGATCTGGACGAGGCGTTCAAGATCGGCAACCGGATCGCCATCATGGAGGGCGGGCGTATCGTCCAATGCGGCACGCCGCAGCAGATCTTCTCGCAGCCGGCAGATGACTATGTGTCTGATTTCGTGGCGCATATGAACCCGCTCGGGGTGTTGCGCGCGCGCGATTTGATGCAGCCCGCCGCCACCCCGCCGGCCCGGGTCATCGACCCCGATACGCCGGTGCGCGAGGTGATGGCCGAGGTCGTCGCCAGCGGCGATCCGATCGGCGTGGCCAGGAATGGCGAAATCCTGGGCGAGGTGACCCGCGAGACGCTTTTGTCAAAGCTTCTGGACCCGCGCGGCTGACTGTGCTGTCCTTGGGCATGCCTGCATCAAGACGGGTCATGACGGGGAGAATTCGGTGCTTCAGACAAGAAACGCCTCACATTTGTGCGGAGCGCATGGTTTTTCAGCAATGCATTTGGCCGCGCCTGATGCGACGGCGCGGCCTTCAGTCGATCCCTTGCTGTTCGGTTAACGAGGGAGGCTGATCATTCCATGGGCCATACCGATACACAGTTTGATGAAATGCTTGCCGGCCTCGACCAGGCCCGGCCGCCTTACGAAGGCTATTACAATTGGTTTTGCGGCGAAGACCTGAAAGGGCTCCGGCGCAAATCGGCAGAGGCCGAGGCGTTCTTTCGCCGCATCGGCATCACCTTCAACGTCTATGGGCAGGAAGAGGCCGACGAACGGCTGATCCCCTTCGACATCGTGCCGCGGATCATCGCGGCGCGCGAATGGGCCAAGCTGGAACGCGGCATCGAACAGCGCGTGCGCGCGATCAACGCCTTTCTCCATGACATCTATCACCGCCAGGAAATCCTGCGCGCGGGCCGCATCCCGGAACATCTGATCGCCGGCAACGATGCCTTTCTGCCGCAGATGATCGGGGTCAACCCGCCCGGTGGCGTCTATACCCATATCGTCGGCGTCGATCTGGTGCGCACCGGCGAGGATGAGTTCTTCGTGCTGGAAGACAACGCCCGCACGCCCTCCGGCGTCTCCTACATGCTGGAGAACCGCGAGACGATGGTGCAGATGTTCCCGGAGCTTTTCACCAAGCTCAAGGTGCGTCCGGTCAGCGCCTATCCGCAGCTGTTGCGCCGGTCGTTGTCGGACAGCGCGCCGCAGAACTCGCCCAACGACAAGCCGGTGGTGGCGGTGCTGACGCCAGGCATCCACAACTCCGCCTATTTCGAACATGCCTTCCTGGCCGACCGGATGGGGGCGGAACTGGTCGAGGCGCATGACCTCAGGGTCGAGAACGGCCGCGTGGCGATGCGCACGACGCGCGGTTACAAGCCGATCGACGTGCTTTATCGCCGGGTCGACGACGATTACCTCGACCCGTTGACCTTCAACCCGGAAAGCGTGCTGGGGGTGCCGGGGATCATGGATGTCTACCGCGCCGGCAATATCACCCTGGCCAATGCGCCGGGCACCGGAATCGCCGACGACAAGGCGCTCTATTCCTACATGCCCGACATCATCGAATTCTACACCGGCGAAAAGGCGATCCTGCCCAACGTGCCGACCTGGCGCTGTTCCGAACCCGATGCGCTGGCCTATGTGCTGGAGCATCTTTCGGAACTGGTGGTGAAGGAGGTTCACGGCTCGGGCGGCTACGGCATGCTGGTCGGCCCGGTAGCGAGCAAGAAGGAAATCGCCGCTTTCGAGAAGAAGCTGCGCGCCAAGCCGGCCAATTACATCGCGCAGCCGACGCTGTCGCTGTCGACGGTGCCGATCCTGACCAAGGCGGGGCTGGCGCCGCGCCATGTGGATCTGCGGCCCTTCGTGCTGGTGTCGCCCAACCGGATCGACATGACCCCGGGAGGGCTGACGCGGGTGGCGCTGAAGAAAGGGTCGCTGGTGGTGAACTCGTCTCAGGGCGGGGGCACCAAGGATACCTGGGTTCTGGGGGACTGACGCATGACGCTCGGAAAGAACGCCGGCGGACTGTATTGGATGTTCCGCTATCTGGAGCGGGCAGAGAATACCGCCCGTCTTCTTGAGGCCGGGTGGTATATCGCCCTGACCCACGCCAACAACGGCACGAACGAATGGGAATCGATCCTGACCACGGCCGGGATGAACGAGGCCTATCTGGAAAAACACGAGAGCTTCGAGGCCGCCAGCGCGATCAACTTCCTGCTGCGCGACAAGTCGAACTCCTCCTCGGTGATGAGCGCGATCGAGGCCGCCCGCTCGAATGCCCGCATGGTGCGCACCGCGCTGTCCGGCGAGGTCTGGGAAGCGGTGAACGAATGCTGGATGGAGCTGAAGGCGGCGCTGGCGCGGCCGGTCACCGAGCGCAACCTGCATGAAACGCTGATGATGGTGCGCAACCGGACCTCGGTGGTGCGGGGCGCGCTGCACGGCACCATGCTGCGCAACGACATCTATGCCTTCTCGCGGCTGGGCACCTTTCTCGAACGCGCCGACAACACGGCGCGGATCCTGGACGTGAAATATTATGTCCTGCTGCCCTCGGCCTCTTTCGTCGGCTCCAGCATCGACAACGTGCAGTGGGAGGTGATCCTGCGGTCGGTATCGGCGGAGCGGTCCTATCACTGGCTGAACGGTGGCGATCTGACGCCGCAGGGGATTGCGGAATTCCTGATCCTCGACAAGCGGATGCCGCGGTCGCTGGCCTTCTGCTGCACCAAGATCAGCCAGTATCTGGGTCTGCTGGAAGAGGAATACGGCCAGCGTCAGGAAAGCCAGATCCAGGCGGAGCGCATTTGCGCGCGGGTCAGCTCGGCGTCGGTGGAGGCCATTTTCGACGAGGGGCTGCACGAGTTCCTGGCCGAATTCCTCGCCGATGCGGCGCGGCTGTCCGGCCTGATCGAGACCGATTTCAAATTCTACGGGTAGGCAGATGCGGCTGAAGATCACCCATACCACCACCTATACCTATGACGAGCCGGCCTATTACGCGCTGCAGCAGCTGCGGCTGGTGCCACGCACCGGGCCGGGACAGGAGGTGCTGGAGTGGTCCTCGACGGTGCAGGGCGGCACCAAGCAACTGACTTTCGACGACCAGTTCGGCAATCACACCGAACTGGTGATCGCGGATCCTGCGACCCGGACCCTGGAAATCCTGACCGAGGGCTGTGTCGAGGTCAGCGATCTGAACGGGGTGATCGGGCCGCACAAGGGCTATGCGCCGCTCTGGCTGTTTCGGGGCAGCACGCCGCTGACCGCGCCGGGGCCGCAACTGCGCCAGCTGGCCGCCCGGGTGCGGAGCGAGGGGCGGGAGCCGGGCGGTGTCGAGCCGCTGCATGCACTGTCGGCGATGATCGGCGAGGCCGTCGCCTACGAGGCCGGCCACACCGACAGCACCACCACAGCCGAGGCAGCGTTGGCCGCGGGGCACGGCGTCTGCCAGGACCATGCGCAGATCATGATCGCGGTGGCGCGGCTTCTGGGCTATCCTGCACGTTATGTCAGCGGTTACCTGCTGCTGGACGGGCAGGTGGAACAGGATGCCGCCCATGCCTGGGCCGAGGTCTGGACCGCCGGGCTGGGTTGGGTCGGCTTCGACGTGTCGAACGGGATTTGTCCGGACGCGCGCTATGTCCGGGTGGCGACGGGCCGCGATTATCGCGATGCCGCGCCGATCCACGGCTTACGTCAGGGCGCGGGGGACGAGGCGTTACATGTGACCTTGCAAGTTCAGCAATAGGCTGCTTGATAAGCGCGTCGTGGAAGAGGTGCCGTCAAATGACCTATTGTGTGGGACTCATGCTGAACAAGGGGCTGGTGTTCATGTCGGACACCCGCACCAATTCCGGTATCGATAACATCTCGACCTTCCGCAAGATGTTCACCTGGGAGGTGCCGGGAGAGCGCGCTATCACCCTGATGACCGCCGGCAATCTGGCGACCACGCAATCGGTGGTCAGCCTGCTGGAGGAGCGCAGCAAGGAGCCCGCCGCGCGCCAGCCCGGTATCCTTGAGGCGAAATCGATGTTTCAGGTGGCGACCTTGGTGGGCAACACGCTGAAAGAGGTCATCGCCACCCATGCGGAGGTCGGTCAGCGCGCCGATGCGACCTTCAATGCCACCATGATCCTTGGCGGTCAGGTCGCGGGCGGCGAGCCCCGGCTGTTCCTGATCTACCCCGAGGGTAATTTCATCGAGGCGAGCTTCGACACCCCTTATTTCCAGATCGGCGAGACCAAATACGGCCGGCCGATCCTGGTGCGCGCCTATGAGCCCGACCTCAGCTTCGAGGCGGCGATCAAGCTGTTGCTGGTGTCCTTCGATTCCACCATCAAGGCCAACCTGTCGGTGAGCCTGCCGCTCGATGTGCATGTCTACCGGCGCGACGGGCTGAAGATCGGGCGCCAGTTCCGCATCCAGCAGAACGATCCCTATTTCGAAGAGGTCTCAAGCGGCTGGGGCATCGCCTTGCGCGACGCCTTCGGCCATCTGCCCGATTTCACCTTCCCCGAAGAGACGGATTAGGCGCCGTTCAGGCGCCGGCGATCTGCCTGAGCGCCAGATCCGCCAGCAGCCCGCCAGCGTCGCCCAGGGTGAAGCTGATCTCGAAATGATCCATGTTGCGGCCGACGTGCAGCGGCAGCCCGCCGGCGGCAGCCATGGCGACGGACTGGCGGGTGAAGTCGTCCGATTCCGCATCGCCCACCGCCAGCGCCAGCGGGCATCCCAGCCGGTCGAGGTGGCGGTTCGGGCTCAGTTCGGCGACCATGGCATCATCGAGCTGCATGTAATCGTTGCGGGCGCTCAGCTGCACCGGGCCGAGGTCATAGCCGCCGCTGCAACAGAGCGCCCCCTTGAGGAGATCGGCGGGCAGACCGAAGGCGCCGGCCCAGTCGGTGACCGCGACACAGGCCGCCAGATGCCCACCCGAGGAATGGCCGGAGACAAAGATCCGCTCGGGATTGCCGCCGAAGCGGGCCGCGTTGCGATAGACCCAGGCCAGCCCGCGGCGGGTCTGGACGACCATCTCGCGCAGATCGACCGCCGGCAACAGGCCGAAGTCCAGCGCGACGAAATGGATGCCACGGCTGACGAAGAGCTCCGCCGCGAAACCGCTGTCGGCTTTGCTCATGCTGCGCCAGGCGCCGCCGTGGATAAAGACATGAACCGGCGCCTCGCTTGCGGCGGCGCGGTAGACGTCGAGCGTTTCGGCAGGGCTGTCGCCATAGGCGTAGGCGGTCGGCGCGCCGAGAGCGGCCTTTGCGGCATCGGTCCGCGCCCGGTATTCTGCCGCATAGGCGGCGGGCGGCCGGCGGGACCACTTGCTCTGATCGTACTGGCGATCCAGCGCCGCCTGAGAATAGTCGCGAAAGACCGGATCGGACATCGGGGAAGCTCCAGAATTTATTTTATGACTTTAGTATCTCCGGAGGGGATGTCAAAGCGTGGCCGGCGGGCCCGCCCTGCGGGGGCGGGCGCGGCAGCGCAGGTGCCTGTCTTTGGGGCAGGCCACAGACGCCCCAATTCCATCTTTTGAAAAAGTCGAAACAGATCGCCAATTCCCGGATGCGGAAATGGGATTTCGGCGTTTGGGATCAGCCCTTTTCCGCGTCTTCGGCTTCGGCGTTTCTGATTTCTTCGGCGAGATGGCGCATGCTGTTGGCCATGTCCTCGATCTCCTGCAGGGAGATGTTGCGCAATTTGCGCGAGGTTTCGCCCCGGTGCAGCTGCACCGCCTTCTGAAACACCGCGATGCCTTCGTCGGTGATGGTGGCGCGGAACGACCGCCGGTCGGTTTCGGCCACCGTCTTGCTGACATATCCGTCCTTCTGCAGCCGCGCGATCAGGCCGGAGACATTGCCGTTGGTGACCTTGAGATTGGTCGACAGCTCGCTCATCGAAAGACCGTCGCGAAACCGGTAAAGCTGTGCCAGCACATCGAATTTCGCGATGCTGAGACCGGCGCCGGCGATCAGGGCAGAGTTCAGATCGTCGAAGATCAGCCGGTGGACCTTCAGCACCTGCAGCCAGAACCGGGTTTCGGCCTGCTGTCGTTCTGTCAGCGACGCCTCCCCTTCGACAAAAACCTGTTTATCGTCATCGACCAAGGGCAGGGAGGGTAAGCTCATCCGAAAGTCCCGCGTTCTCTATTATTATTGGGTTTCGTTGTAATAGGCTGTCAGGGCGGTCTTGATATCCTCGGGAATGGGAATGGGGCGATGCGTCTCCAGAGATGTGGTCACCGTCGTATAGTCTCCGCGCAAGGCTTCGCCTTCCCCCAGCATGGCGTGCAGCACCAGGCTGTATGAACTCTTCCCAATTTTGACCACCCGAACAAAGATATCGACTTCGTCTCCCATCCTGCAAGGGGAAAAGAAGCTGGCCGACGCATGGACATATCCCAGCCCGGTGCGGCGCTCACCGATCAGCTCGTAGTAGTTCAGGCCGAGGCAGTCGCAGAACCAGGCCTCGATGGCCTGGTTGAAGACGTCGAAGAATTTCGGCGTATAGACGATCCCCGCCGGATCGCATTGCCCGTGGCGGAAGGTGACCCGATGGGACCACATCCCCTGGGGCAGCTGGTCGCGGGTCATGGGCCGGGGACGCGGCGCGGCGGGGGTGTCGTCTGGGGTCATACGAAGGTCTCGACGGTCTGGATGGTCTCATCAAGGCTCTGGTGAGAGGAGTCCTTGACGGCGGAGGTCAGCAGGATCCTGGCCCATTGCGCGGCATCCTCGCGTCCGGTCAGGCGGCGGGCGGTGGCCATCACCTTGTCGAACTTCGATTTGCCGCGATCATGGGTGTCGGAATAGCCCTTGATCAGCCGGCGGAAGCGCAGCACCTCCACCCCCAGATCGTAATCCCGGTCCAGCGCCTCGGTGGCCTGGTCCAGCCAGGCGCCGCGATGGGCGATCTCGTCACGGTGGCGCAGCGACAGCCGGCGCATCCGCCGATACCCTGCCAGCGCATAGAGCACGACGAAGCCCGACAGCGAATAGGTCTTCACCCGCCGCCCCTTGTTGAACCGCCGGTCCAGCCAGGCATAGAGCCGGGGCCGGGCGATAATCGCCGCCGCCAGTCTCGCCGGCAGGATCGAGGTGAGCTCCTCCATCCGGGGGTGCATGAACTCAGTGGTCTGCAGGGTCTGATCGCCCTTCAGGCCCAGGTCCTGTTCGATCCGCTGGCGCCGCGCCTGCCGGGTCTTGGCATCCGCCACCCGCATGATGTCGTCATAGGCCATGGCATTGGCCAGGTATTTCGCCGCCTCGCGGGTGAAGAGCCAGCCGCGGGCGGTGCCGCCGGCGGCGGCGTCCCTGGCCTGCAGATCGCGCAGAAGGTCGAGGTATTCGCGGCCATAGGCGGCATCCTGGAAATCGACCACCTTCTTCAGGCCGAGAAAGGCGATCTCCTGCACCTCGGCGGGCTGTTCCTTCAGCAATTGCTGCAGCAGCCGGTTGGCCTTGCGGGAGCGGACCTGCGTCGGCACCGTCACGGTTTCTGCATCCTCGGTCGCCGGTGCGAGGGTCTCGGCGGCAGGGCCGTTCACCGCGCGGTCAAAGGCGGCGTCGAAGGTACGGATGCTGGCTTCGACCCCTTTGCCGCCTTTGCGGATCACCTCGTAAAACGCGTCGCGGGGAAACGGCAGGGTGCCGGAGGCCGCCAGCGCGCCGAACATCGCCGAGGAGATGACGCTGCCGTTGCGGGTGGCCAGGTCGTTCATGTCGAAGATGAACTCTTGCTGTGCCGTCACCCCGATGGCGTCGAAGACCGCGCCGCTGTCGGCGATGCCCTCGCCGGGCGCCATCTTCTCGGTCACCGCCAGGGCGCGGTGGTCCGAGGCGATCAGCGTGGTGCGGTCCGGGGTGACGATGCCGCGCAGGATCGACCTGCCGGCCTCCATGAACTCAGAGGCGATCACCACATCGACATCGCCCGGGGTCGGCATCTGCGCCAGGATTGGCGCCCGCCCTTCGGGGTCATGCGGCATCATCTCGACATAGTAGATCGTCGCGCCGGTCCGCTGGGCGACACCCGGGACAGAGGTGGATTGCGCCACCCAGCCCTGGGTTTCAGCCAGATCGACGATCCAGTTGGTCAGCACGCCGCCCCCCTGACCGCCCATGGCGACGATGGCAACGGAAATCGGCCGTTCGGTGGCCGGGCCGACCGCTTCGAGGTTCAGTTTCACAGTATCGGATTTCATCTTGGATCACGCATCGAAAGAGACGGCGGCGCGTTCGCGGCGCTTTTGCAGGAACCCGATCGCGCCCATGGTCACGCGCGATCTGAACCGGTCCCAGCCAGTGGGGTTGTTGACGACATCGGCGCGGTAGAAACTGGGGCAGAGGACGGCGGCATCGGCCACCTCGCCACAGTTGCCGCAGGCGACGCAGGTGTTGTCGATGGCGGCGACCGGATCGTCGCGCAGCGGATCGTCCAGCTCCTTGACCGACAGCGACGGGCAGCCCGACAGCCGGATACAGGCATGATCGCCGGTGCAGACATCCTCGTCGACGCCGAACCGCTGGGTCACGGTGCGCGCGCCCGACTGGATCGCCTTGCGGATCTGCGGCTTCACCCGGCGCTGCTTGTTCAGCATGCATTCGGAGGAGGCGACGATCACCTTCGGCCCCTCGGCATCGGTGGTCAGCGCCTCGCGCAGCACGTCGCGCATCTGGTTGACGTCATAGGTGCGGTCGATCTGGCGAACCCAGGTGACCCCGATCCCCTTCACCGCGGTGACGATGGAATTGTTGGTCTTCCGGCGCTTGTTGAAGGCGCGGGATGACAGGATGTCCTGACCGCCGGTGGCGGAGGAATAATAGTTGTCGATGATCAGGAAGACGCCGTCGTGCTTGTTGAACACGGCGTTGCCGATGCCGCTGGTCAGCCCGTTGTGCCAGAAGCCGCCGTCGCCCATGATCGCGATCGACCGTTTCGCCCCCTTGACGTTGAAGGCCGAAGCCGAGGCCGCGCCCAGCCCGTAGCCCATCGTCGTGGTGCCGAGGTCGAAGGGCGGCAGGATCGAGAACAGGTGACAGCCGATGTCGGCTGAGACATGGTGTTCGCCCAGCTCTTCGTGCACCAGCTTCATGGCGGCGAAGATCGGCCGTTCCGGGCAGCCGGTACAGAGCCCGGGCGGCCGCGAGGGGACCACGTCCTTGAGCTTTTCCACCGCCGGCTGGGTCAGGATCGGTACCGGATCGGGCAGCGGCGGCCGGTTGCCCAGCTGGACCGGATCGTGATCTTCCAGGAACCGCTCGATACCCCCCATCAGCACCGCGGCGGTGTAATCGCCGCCCATCGGCAGGTAATCCTTGCCGTGCACGGTCACCGGTGTCTTGCGCCGGGCGGTGACGGTGGAGATCGACTGTTCGATGAATTCCGGCTGGCCTTCCTCCACGACCAGAACGTGGTCGAGCCCGTCGCAGAACTCCGCCACCTCGCTGTCGATGGTCGGGTAGGCCACGTTCATCACATAGAGCGGCACCTGGGTGTTGCCGTAGGCATCGCTGAGGCCGAGGAACTGCAGCGCCCGGATGGTGCTGTTGTACAGGCCGCCCTGGACGATGATCCCGGTCTTGCTGCCGGCTTTGTCGCCGAAGAATTCGTTCAGCCTGTGGGTCTTGATGAAGTCGATCGCGGCGGGGAAGCGTTGTTTGATCTTCTCCTGTTCCTGCACATAGGCGGCCGGCGGCAGCACGATGCGGCTAAGGTCGCGCCTGGGCGTGTTCAACGCGTCCTTCAGGGTGAACTCGGGGCGCTTGTTGTCCTTGCAGACGAAGCTGCCGTGCATGTGGCACGACCGGACGCGGACCTGCAGCAGGACCGGCGTGTTGGAAGCTTCCGACAGCTCGAAGCCCTTCTCGATCAGGTTGACCATGCACTCCTGCTCGGGGCGCGGGTCCAGAAGCCACATCTGCGATTTCATTGCAAATGCATGTGTTCGCTCCTGCATGATCGAGGAGCCCTCGCCATAGTCCTCGCCGACGATGACCATGGCGCCGCCGGTCACCCCGCCCGAGGCGAGGTTCGCCAGCGCGTCGGAGGCGACGTTGGTGCCGACCGTCGATTTCCAGGCGACGGCCCCGCGCAGCGGGTACATCACCGAGGCCGAGAGCATGGCGCCCGCAGTCGCTTCGCTGGCGGAGGCCTGATAGTTGACGCCGAGGTCCTCCAGCAGGTCGTTGGCGTCGGCCAGAACATCCATCAAATGCGAGATCGGCGAGCCCTGATAGCCGCCGACGTAAGAGATCCCCGACTGCAGCAGCGCCTTGGTGATGGCCAGAATCCCTTCGCCCCGGAAGATATCCCCGTCGCCCAGCTTGAGGTCTTCGACCTCCTTCGCGAATGATCGTTCAGCCATGGATCTCTCCTTCTCGCTGAGGTCTGAATTAATTTTATATGTAAAATAGGTCAAGACTTTGTGGCCTGGAGGAGGGGGAAACCTCTTCCCTCTGGTCGAAATTTGAGCGGTCGACGCTGCGGCCCAGGCCTGACTTTGTCTCGCCTTATTACATGCAAAATCATGTAACAGGATACTGCGTGAATTGCAAAACCAGACTTGGGGTCGTGCTGCGGACAAGGGCGCCGTGCCAGGGCGGGGCTAGTGAAACAGGTACAAACCGGGCCCGTCACCGCCGTCCGCGGCTGGTTTTTCCCGTGGTTCCGGACAGCCGGGAATCAATGCCCAAATTTTGCGCAGCGTCTGGGGTGGCGGGTGCATCCGGCGGGAATGGATGCTTTATGGCTCAAGTATTCCCGGTCTCCGGCGTGGTTGCCGTTGCGGTTATGTTGATTGGTCCGCCAATTCATGCCCAGATCGGGGGATGGGCCGGGGTAGCGAAAGGGCAGGGCGAAGATGGTGCAGGTGAAGAAGGAATCCGTTCACAACGCCATTCTCGATGCGGCCTATCACCTGTTTTCCGAGCAGGGCTATCACAAGACCACGCTCAGCCAGATCGCCCGGTCCGCCAATGTCGGGGTCGGCAGCGTCTACTCCTACTTCGATTCCAAGCTGCACCTGCTCTATGCCGCCTATGAACCCTGGCAGAGCGGTTGTTTCGAGGATCTGGAGCATCAGCTCGAAGCGGATGCGCCGCCGCGCGACAGGTTGCGGACCCTGTTGCTGGGGGTGTGGCGGGATATCCCGATGCGCAACGTGGGGCTGGCCAACAGCCTGATGGAGGCGCTGTCCTCGGCGGATCGCGGCGCCGGCAAGCCGGGCGCGCTGCTGAAATCGACGGAGGCACGTCTGCGGGCGATGCTGGAACGGGTGCTGCCTGCACCGGTTGCGCAGCAGGCCGATCTTGAGGTTTTGCCGAACCTGATCCTGATGGCCTATGACGGTTTCGTCATCAACCGGCACCTGAACGATATTGCCGATCTGGAACAGGCGGCGGAGGTCATGTGCCGGTTGATCCTGGGGCCGGAGGGTTAGGGGCGCGGCGGGATATCCAGCACGATCCGTCCGCGCGAAATCCGGCCCTCCTGCATCAGCCGATGCGCCTCGGCGGCTCTCTCCAGCGGCAACCGCAGCGCCACCTGCGGCCGCAATACCCGTTGATCGGCCAGCGCGACCACCCGGCGCAGCGTTTCCGGCCGGTCGTGGATTTCGGCCAGGGTGAGCCGTACCGCATGTTCGGCAGAGCGGTCCTGAAACGGTGCCGCCCGCAGGCAGACCATATGGCCGCCGGGGGCCAGCACGCTGTAGGAACGCTGGTGGACCTCGCCGCCGATCAGGTCGAGAACGATGTCGAAGGGGGCGGCGATCCGGGTGAAATCCTCCCGGTCGTAGGCGATGGCCTGATCGGCCCCCATGGCGCGCAGATGGGCGGCGTTCTCGGCGCGGGCGGTGGCGGCGACGAAGGCACCGGCGTGATGGGCAAGCTGTACCGCAAGGCTGCCGATCGCCCCGGCGCCGCCCTGGATCAGCACCCGCTGGCGGGGTCTCACCCGGGCGATCTCCTCGATACAGATCACGGCGCAGACGCCGGCATGCATCAGCGCGGCGGCCTCGGCCGGCGCCAGGGTCACAGGCGCCGGGGTCAGGCTGTCGCGGTCGCGCAGAATCGATTGGGCATAGGTGCCGTTCTCGCCATGCTGTGCGATGACGCAGACCCGGTCGCCGAGGCGGGCATAGTCCACACCGGGACCGATGGCGCTGACCACCCCGGCACCGTCGCGACCGGGGATTTTCGGGAACTGCACGGTGAAGAGATCGGTCAGCCGTCCGGCGCGCAGCTTCCAGTCGGCGGGGATGACGCTGGCGGCCTCCAGATCGACACGGACCTGACCGGGGCCGGGCACCGGATCGGGCCGCTCGGACAGCCTCAGGACCTCCGGTCCGCCGAAGCGGTCATAGGTGATCGCGCGCACCGCCCTTGCCTCAGAAATCGGGATGCAGCTGTTTCGACCGGATCGCCAGATAGGGATCCCAGACCGCGCCGGAGGCCGCCAGCACCGCATAGGCGCCGGCCTCGAACAGGCCGGCGATCCGCTCCGGCGTGGTGACGCCGCCCACCGCCAGGATGCGGCAGTCAATGCCGTCGCGCGCGACGATGGTGGTGGCCATCTCGACGCAGGCGCGGGCGATCTGGTAATTGACGCCGCCCATCATGCCGGCGGTGCGGCGGTTCTCTCCAAACGCGGGGGCGCCGTCGGCATCCAGCAGTTCACGGCTGGGGGCGTTGATCATGGTGATGCCGTCGACCACCGGGCCAAGGGCGTGCAACAGCTCGGTCATCCGGGCCGCGTCCGACACGGCGCCGATCTTGACCAGAAGCGGCGTGTCGCCGATGGCGGCCCGCACCGCGGTGGCGATCCGCGTGGCCAGCGGCGTGTCGAGATAGAGCTCGCCCTCGCTCTTGGTCACATTGGGGCAGGAGAAATTGGTTTCGATCACCTGGGCGCCGGCGGCCTTGGCTTCGCGGGCGAGCTGGCAGAAATCCTCGACGAAGGCCTCGGGACTCAGTCCGGGCAGCGCAGTCCCCACCACCGAGACGATGAAGACCTGCCCGGGGCGCAGCGCGGCGCGGCAGGCCCGGATGTCCTCGCGCCAGAAGGCGGGATCGGACGAGGGCATGCCGACCGAGCCGACGGCGGTGGCCCGAAGCGGGTCGGCGGGCAGGGCGCCATCGCCCAGGCGCAGCACTGCGCCCGGATCGGCGGACACGCTGGCGGGATCGGGATAGACCCAGTTCGGTGCCGGATGGGCGATCTTCTTGCGGCTGCGGATGGTCTTGTAGGTCAGGATGTCGAAGCCGAGCCGGCTGAAGCAGTCGAACCAGCGCTCGTTCAGCACCAGGCTGGCGGCGAGCCCGACACGGGAGGCGACAGGCAGGCCGAAGAATTCCTTCATCGGGGTGTCCGGCACCGCGGGGAAGGGGCCAGCGAAGTCCGGGCCGGCGGCGGCGTTCTCCTCAAAGCTCCGGTCGAAGCGGAACAGCGGTTTGTCCAGAACCGGCGGCAGGTCGGTGAGAAAGGGGGCATTCATGGCGTCGGCGTCCTCGGGGCGGTGGGGCGAGACGGGGCGGCGGCGGGGGCGCGGCCTCTTCCGTTCCGGTGCCCGCGCCATCGTTGTGGCGCAGGGTCGGCGCGCGCGGTACCGGCGTGACCGGGTCTCTGAATTTTATTTAGTTGTAAAGTAACTCTCGCCCGATCCCCGGGTCGCTGTCAACGGCCCTGGTGTTGTGGCGGGCCGGGCAGTGGCGGGATGCGCTGTCATTGCATGTCGTTTCAGCGCAGCGTGCCGGCGGGATCGCCCTTGCCGCGCAGGATCAGGAGGCAGCCGAAGGACAGCGCGCCGATGATGATGTAGAGCAGGATCAGCGGCCCGGGCGTCGCCTGCAGGGTGATCAGGGGCGCCGCGATCTGCACGCCGATGGCGGCCAGCGCGAATTGCAGGAACCCGGCGAGACCCGAGGCGCTGCCAAAGGACCGGCCAAGCGCGCCGGTGGCCCCGACCAGTGCGCTCGGCACCAGGATGCCCTGTGCCAGGCTGATCAGCGACACGAACCCGAACAGTGCCCCGAGGTTGATCAGCCCGGCGAGATGCCCCAGTCCGAACAGCAGCGAGGCGGCGGCCAGCAGCCCGGTGCCGAGGCCGACCATCCGGTCGACCCCCAGCCGTTCAGCCAGCCGCCCGGACAGAAACGCCCCGGCCATGAAGCCGAAGGCCGGCAGGGTGAAGAGCGTGCCATAGACCGCCGCATCGAGGTGGTAGTGCCGCTCCATCACGAAGGGGGCAGTGGCGAAAAAGCACTGGGTGACCGTCGCCGCCAGCACCACGTGCCAGATATATCGGTGAAACGGCGGGGCCTTCAGCAGCGCGATATAGGTGCCCACGGGGGGCGCCGTGGCGGCGCTGGGGGCGGTGCCGTTCCGCCGGGGCAGGGCCACGGCAGAGGCCGCCAGAAGCAGCAGCGCAATCGCCACCAGCAGCGCGAAATTGCTGTGCCAGCCGATGCTGGCCTGGATCTGCCCGCCGATGGCCGGGGCGAACATCGGGATCACCATCATGCAGATGGAGACATAGCCCAGCATCGCCGCGGCGCGGTCTGCGGCATAGATTTCATGGACCAGCGCGCGGGAGGTCACCAGACCCGAGGCCGCGCCCACCGCCTGCAGCAGCCGCCCGGACAGCAGCATGCCGAAGCTCTGTGCCGACAGGCACAGCAGGCTGCCCAGCATGAACAGCAGCAGCCCCGCCATCAGTGTCTTGCGGTGGCCGAAGCGGTCGGCCAGCGTGCCGAACACCAGTTGTGGCAGGGCAATGCCGGCCAGAAAGACCGATTGGGTGATCCCCAGCGCAGTGGCACTGATGCCCAGGTCGGTGCCGATGGCGGGCAGCGACGGGATCACCAGCGTCAGGCTGGCGGTTCCGATCCCGGCGCAGAGCCCCAGTGTCGCCACGATCAGCGCGGACCGTCTGCGGCTGAGCGGTGGCTTGCCGGCCTGGCCTGCGGCCCGCTCCTCGGTCTGTGACATCCCTGCTCCTTGTCGCCTCTGTGCCTGTCTGTTGCCCTTGCGGGCGACCGGGGACACCGGCGCAGGTCTGTTCGGGTAAAAATTTTACATATGAAGGAAAGCGGGGCAACCGGGATTGCGCCCGCTTCGGCCCCAACTCAGGGGCGGTTGGGTCCCGGGGTGCCTGCGGAGAGATCAATGGGTGAAAATTCACGCTAAAATTATGGGCAGCCCGCGAACCGAGGCGGGAAAATCGGGGATTCATTTGATATGTGAAAATTCACATAGTAGCGTCAAGACAGGCCAGCCCCGCCGATTCTTCCGGCAGGGCGTACTGAGGGCCAGCAACATAGGACGTTCGTTTTGACCGCTTCAGAGAAATTTCGCATCGGGATCGACGTCGGCGGAACCTTCACCGATCTGGTGTTCACAGGCGACCGCGGCGCGCTTTATACCCGCAAGGTTCCGACCACCCCCGACAACTACGGCCGCGGCATCACCGAGGGCATCAGCCAGCTCATGCAGATGCAGGCGATCGGTCCCGACCGGATCGAGGCGGTGATCCATGCCACCACCGTGGCGACCAACACCATCCTGGAGATCCGTGGCGCCAAGGCCGGCCTGATCACCACCAAGGGCTTCCGCGACGTGCTGGAGTTCCGCCGCCTGCGCATCCCGGAGATGTACACGCTGACCTTCAAGCGTCCGGAGCCGCTGGTGCCGCGCAACCTGCGGTTCGAACTGGACGAGCGTCTGGGCGCCGACGGGCGGGTGATCGCGCCGCTGCAGATGGCGGAAATCGACGCGCTGGCCGAACGGCTCACCGCCGCAGGCGTGGAATCCGTGGCGATCTGCCTGATCAACTCCTACGCCAACAAATCGCATGAGGTGGCGGTGGCCGAACGCTTGGCCGAGAAGATGCCCGAAGGCACCTTCATCACCTATTCGGCCGATCTGCTGCCGGAAATCCGTGAATACGAACGCACCTCGACCACGGTGATCAACGCCTATCTCGGCCCGGTGCTGAAGCGGTATTTCGAGTCGCTGGTGACCGAGCTGAAGGGCATCGGCATCCATGCGCCGGTGCAGGTGATGAAATCCGACGGCGGTGTCATGTCGGTGACCCAGGCGGCGATGAAGCCGGCCTATATCGTCGAATCCGGTCCCTCGGCCGGGGTGATCGGTGCGGCCGATCTGGCCAAGACCGCCGATCTGCCCGACCTGATCACGCTGGATATGGGCGGCACCACCGCCAAGGCAGCGATGGTCGAGGGCGGGCAGGTCGCCAAGACCTCGGATTACGAGGTCGGCGCCGGCATCAACCTGTCCTCCCGTCTGGTGATGGGCGGCGGCCACGCGTTGAAGCTGCCGGTGATCGATATCTCGGAAATCGGCGCCGGGGGTGGTTCCATCGTCGGTTTCGATGGTGCCGGGGTGATGACCGTCGGGCCGCAAAGCGCCGGCGCGGCGCCGGGGCCGGTGGCCTATGACGCCGGCGGCGAGGATCCGACGCTGACCGATGCGATGATCATGCTCGGCTATATCAACCCCGATTATCTGGTCGGTGGCGAGCTGAAGCTGAACAAGCCCAAGGCCCAGGCGGTGCTGCAGGGGCAGGTGGCCGATCGCGTCGGCAAGTCGCTGACCGAAACCTGTCATGGCATCTTCCAGGTGGCGGCGGGCACCATGGTGCGCGCGGTCAAGGCGGTGTCGACCTATCGCGGCCGCGATCCGCGCGACTTCACGCTCTTCGCGATGGGCGGCAACGGCCCGGTGCTGGCGACCGAGATCGCCACTACGTTGGAGATGACCCGTGTGGTGGTGCCGCTGAACCCCGGTGTCTTCAGCGCCTACGGTCTGCTGCGCACCCCGATTCAGCATGAGCTGGCGCAGAGCTTTATCGGCATCCTCGGGGATGCCGGCGACGACGGCATGGACCGCATCTTCGCCGATCTGGAGAAGCGGCTGCGCGATCTGATGGCGGAAGAGGGCTGCAACCCAGATACCGTCCGGATCGCCCGTTTCGCCGACCTGCGTTATTACGGTCAGGCGCATGAGCTGACGGTGCCGGTCGCGCTCGGGGCGGATGGCACCAGCGATCGGGCGCAGATGCGCGAGGCCTTCAGCGCTGAACATGAGGCGACCTATGGGCATCGCACCGACGAGGCCCCGGTGCAGAGCGTGAACCTGCGGGTCGTCGGCACCGTGGCGATGGAGGCGGAGGCCGACATCGATCTCAAGTCCGCGCTGACCCCGCCGGAGGTCGCGAGCCGCAGCCGCGAGGTCTATTTCGGCGCCGCCCACGGCACCTGCCAGACCCCGATCCTGCGCCGCAGCGATCTGGGCGCGGCCCCGCGCAGTGGCCCGATGATCGTCGAGGAATACGACACCACCTGCGTCGTGCCGCCGGAGTGGACGGCGACGCTGGATATCCACGGAAATATTATCCTGACCGCGCAGGAGGATGCAGAATGACCGCCAGTACCGATCCGATCACCGCACAGGTGATCCGCAACGCGCTGTCCTCGATCGCCGATGAGATGGCGCTGGTGATCATGCGCACCGCGCATTCGGCCATCGTGCGCGACTCGATGGATTACTCCACCGGGCTCTGCGACCGCGAAGGCCGGGTGATCGCCCATGGCATGACCATGGCGCTGCACCTGGGCTCCTTCCCCGATGCGATGCAGAAGCTGGTGGCGAAGACCCGGGACGATACCCGACCGGGCGATATCTTCGTCTTCAACGATCCTTACGTCGCCGGCGGCATGCATTTGCCCGACGTCTATATCGTCAAGCCGATGTTCGTTGCCGGAGAGCTGGAAGGTTACGCCTGTTCGCTGGTGCACCAGACCGACATGGGCGGGCTCGCGCCGGGCTCTACCGCCGTCTATGCACAGGAGATCTATCAGGAAGGCGTGCGAATCCCGATCCTCAAGCTCTATGATCAGGGCCAGCCGAACGAGACGTTCTTTGAGATCATGGCGCTGAACAACCGCCTGCCCGAGATGGTCTCGGGCGATATGCGCTCGCAGATCGCCGCGGTCACCAATGCCGACCGGGCCTTCGTCCGGCTGCTGGAGAAATACGGCTCCGCCACCTTCCGGGCCTTCGTCGAGGAGATGCACGACCGCTCCGAGGCGATGATGCGCGAGGAGATCGCCAAGATCCCCGATGGCGATTACAGCTTCACCGATTTCGTCGACGGTCTCGGCGAGACGCCGGAAGAGATCGTGCTGCAGCTCACCCTGCGGGTGGCCGGCGACGAGATCACCATCGACTGGACCGGCACCTCGGGCGAGGTGAAGGGCGCGATCAACTGCCCGATCCCCTTCACCAAGGCCGCCGGCTACATGGCGATCAAATGCGTGCTCGACAGCGATATCCCGAATTTCGAGGGCTTCACCCGGCCGATCAAGACCATCGCGCCCGAGGGCTGCATCGTCAATCCGCGGCCGCCGGCGGCCTGCGCGGCGCGGGCGCTGATGGGCTGGCGGATGCTCGATACCCTGTTCGGGGCACTGGGCCGGATTCTGCCCGACAACACCCCGGCGGCGGGCGAGGGCGGGGTGACCTTCCCGGTGATCGCCGGCCGTCACAATGGCCAGGCCTTCGTCTGCACCGAGACGCTGGCCGGGGCCGGCGGTGCGCTGAACTGGCGCGACGGTGAGCACGGCATCCCCAACCCGGGCGGCAACGGCACCAACCAGCCGGTGGAGATGATCGAGGCGCAGTTCCCGGTGCTGATCACCCGCTACGGTCTGGTGCAGAACTCCGGCGGTCCGGGCAAATACCGTGGCGCCCCGGCCTTCGTGCGCGAATACCGGCTGCTGGCGGATGATGCCGGGCTGATCATGCGCTCCGACCGGCGGCGGCACCTGCCCTATGGGGTCGATGGCGGCTATCCGGGGACGCCCTGCTACAACATCCTGAACCCGGGGCCGGATCAGCAGGTGCTGCCGGTGATGCCGATGATCCAGGTGCCGATCCAGTCGGGGGATATCTTCTGCCATATCTCCGCCGGCGGCGCCGGCAATGGCGATCCGCTCGACCGCGATCCGGAGCTGGTGGCGCAGGACGTGTACCTGGACATCCTCACCACCGATTACGTGGCCGATGTCTATGGCGTGATCCTGACTGCCGAAGGGGCGGTCGATGCCGCGGCAACGGAGGCCAAGCGCGCCGAGCTCGCCGCGGCGCGGGCGGCGATGAGCGGACCCGATACCGGCTATCTTTCGCATTATCTGGCGCCGCTCAATCTGGGCCAGCCGGTGATCGAGGACGAGCGGCTGTTCAGCTGCAGCCCGCTGGCGGCGGAATGATCGCCGGCGCCCGCCCGGTGAAAGCCATGATCCGGGCCGCCCGTCGTGGCGGCCCGATGAAACCGATGACCCGGGTCGCCCGTCGTGGCGGCCCGGAGCAAGCTGTTGCAGGGAAACGCCATGGCTGTTGCATTGTCTGAACCGGCCGCCGGGGGCGGCGATGTGATCGTTCTGGGGGCCGGTATCGTCGGCCTGTCCACCGCGCTGTCGCTGCGCCGGCGCGGCTTCGGTGTGCGGCTGCTGGATGCCGGCCGGCCCGGGGCGGGCTGTTCCTTCGGCAATGCCGGGATGATCCAGGTCGGCTCCTCCCTGCCGCTGGCGATGCCGGGGCTTCTGTCGCAGCTGCCGCGCATGCTGACCGATCCCGAAGGGCCGTTGTCGCTGCGCTGGGGGCATCTGCCGGCGCTGCTGCCCTGGGGGCGCAAGCTGGTTCGCAACATGCGCCCCGAGGCGGTGGCCCGCAACGAAGCCGCTCTTGCCGCGCTGCTCAGGCAGGCGCAGGCGGCTTACCGCCGGCTGACCGGCGATACCCCGGCGGCGGAGGTCTTCCGCCCGCGCGGAGAGCTTTACGTGGTGCGCAGCGCCGCCGCCTTCGCGGGCTACAGCACCAAGATCGAGATCTGCCGGCGCAATGGCGTTGCCGTCGAGGTGCTGGGCCGCGAGGATATTCACGCGCTCGAACCGTTGCTGGCACCGGATTACAGCCATGGCATCTATCTGCCCGGCAGCTCCTATGTGGTCGATCCACAATTGCTGTCGACCCGTCTGTTTGAACAATTCCTGGCCGAGGGCGGCGATTTCGAAACGGTGGAGATCCGTCGCGGCGGCCGCGATGCCGAAGGCCGACCGCAGCTGACTGGTGCCGATGGCCGCCGCTTCGGCGCCGACCGGCTGGTGGTGGCCACCGGGGCGGCGGCCCGCTCGGTCTCGGGCTGGTTCGGCCGGCCCCTGCCGATCGAGCCGATGCGCGGATATCACGTCACCCTGCCGCTGGGCGATCAGGCGGTCTCCGGCCCGGTGATCGAGGGCGAGATGAACATCGCCGTCACCCCGATGCTGACCGGCAACCGGATCGCCGGCACGCTGGAATTCGCCGGCAGCGGCGGCGCGCCGAACTGGCGCCGGGCGGAGATGCTGATGCCGATGGCCTGCCGGATGATCCCCTCGCTGACCGCGCGGATCGAGACACGCTGGAGCGGCGACCGCCCGGGCACCCCGGACAGCGTGCCGGTGATCGGCCCGCGCGCCGGCGACGACCGCATCTGGTATGCCTGCGGCCACGGCATGCTGGGCCTGACGCTGGGCGCCCGCACCGGAGAGCTGATTGCCGCGGCGATGGCCGGCGATGCCCAGGCGGCCGCAGCGCTGGCCGCGACCTCTCCCGACCGTTTCTGACCCCAAGACCCAACCGATCCCAAGCAAAGGAGACGACCCATGAGCGACGATCTCGAAATGATCCGGGTTCCGAATATCTCGGATTTCCTCGAAGGCAACAAAGTGCCGATCTCGCCCGCGATCCGGGCCAACGGCTTTCTCTTCATCTCGGGCGCGCCGCCCATCGATCCGGAGACCGGAGAGCTGGTGCGCGGCGATATCGCCACCCAGACCGATGTGGTGATGCGCCATATCGGGGCGATCCTGAAGGCCTCGGATTCCTCCTTCGACAAGGTGGTGAAGGTGACGATCTACTGCACCAACTCCGCCTATTTCCGCATCGTGAACGAGGTCTACATGAAGTATTTCGGCGATCACAAGCCGACCCGGACCTTTGTCACGGTTGCCTCCTGGCCGATGGAATTCGATATCGAAATAGAATGCATGGCGGTGGCCTGAGGCGGATCGCGCCTGAGCTGACAGGACCTGCGGGGCCGGGGCGGCAGGCCTCCGGCCCCGGGGCAACGATCACAGGCCCCTGGGGGCAGAGGAGACGACGATGTATCTGGGCTATGGATGGCGCGCCAAGATCGCGCAGCTTTACCCCTCGGGCGGGCAATGCGATTTCGAGGTGCAGCGGATGTCGCCCGAAGGTGTGCAATGGCTGACCACCCGGCTGACCTTCACCAAATCGGGGCTCGAGGACGACCACGCGCTGGTCGACGATATCGAGGTGCACGCCCAGCTGGGCGCCGATGCCGGTGTGCAGCTGATGCTGCTGAACTGCACCGCGGCCAGCGCTGTCGTCGGCCCCGATGTCATCAACGGGCGGGTGGAGGCGGCGACCGGCGTGCCCTCCACCACCACCTTCGAAGCGGTGCTGGAGGCGTTGCGCGCCGCCGGGCTGAAGCGCATCGCGCTGATGACCGCCTATGTCGACGAGGTCAACGCCGCCGAGATCGAGGTGCTGAAGGCCGAAGGTTTCGAGGTGGTCGCCTGCGGCGGTATCCCCTGCACCAACCCACTGGATCAGGGCGCGATTCCGCCGGAGCGCTGGTACGAGACCGCCATGAGCCTGAAGGATGTCGCCGCCGACGGGCTGCTGATCAGTTGCGCCGGTATCCAGATCAGCCCGGTGCTGGCCCGGATCGAGGCGGAATTCGGCCGTCCGGTGATCGCCAGCAACCAGGCCGTGGTCTGGCATTGCCTGCGCCGGCTGGGGATCGAGGATCGCTATCCCGGCTACGGCGCCCTGCTGGAAGGGACGTTCGACCCCGCCTGAGGGGGCGAAAGGGCCGGATTGCGCTTGATCCGGCCTGTCCCCACGGATGCTATTTCGGCGGTTGCGACTCCTGAGCCTTGCGGCCGGCCTTGCGCGGCCGGGGCGGCGGGGCGGCGGCGCTCAGGTTATCGATCAGCTTGTGCAGCGTCCCCATCATCGCCTGCAGCTCTTCCGGGCTGACCCCATCGGTGGCGCGGCGGAACACCGCGCGGCGGATCGGCAGCATATGGGCGAAGGTCTCCCGTCCCCGGGGCAGGATATGCACCTCGAAGATCCGCTTGTCGCCCTCGCGCGGCCGGCGTTCGACCATCTCCTGGCTTTCCATCAGCGTCAGCAGATGGCTCAGCGCGGTGCGTTCGATCTGGGTGTGTCGGGACAGTTCCGAAATCGTCAGCCCGCTCAGTTCCGACAGGATCGACAGCGTCCGCCAGATCGACACATCCGATTTGCCGCCGCCGATTTCCTGCACGAACTGCTGGTTCGACATCTGCTCAAGAACGCCGATCCAGTAGAGGATGGAGGTGCGGAAGGAGTCTTCCTCGAGATGATCCGTCATCAGGGCTCTCTGCGGCTGGGGCGGCGGGGACCCTGGGGCGCCCGTCGCGATCCGGAATGATCCGCCAGGCCACATGTTCCGGGGCCGGCAGAGCAGGGATGCGATTTTTTTACCGTTCGATCAACCCTGGGGCGACGGCGGCGCGCGATCACTCCGACAGGAACTTGCCGCGGAAGAAGACCAGCGGCTCGCCCGCGCCGGCGGCTTTCACCCCCTCCACCAGGCCGATGACGATGGCGACAGTGCCGCGGTCGATCACCTGATCCAGCCGACAGTCGAACACGCCGAGCGCCTCGGCATGGACCGGGGCGCCGGTGGCCAAGGTGCCCCAGGCGTCGCCGGCGAAGCGCGCGGCGCGGTCCTCCTCGCCCTTGCCGCCGAAGGCGGTGGCCAGCGCGGCGGTGCCGGCGGGCAGGAAGTTCACCGCGAAGGCGCCGCTTTCCTCGATGCCCTGCAGCGCGCTGGTTTTCTTGTCGACGGAGACCAGCATGGTCGGCGGATTGGCGCAGACATGGGCCGCCGACAGGCCGAGAAAGCCGTTCGGCCCGTCCGAGCCGGCAGTGGTGACCACGGTGGCACCGATGGCGCGTTCGCCCAACGTGCGCCAGAATGCTCCGATATCGACGGCGTCGCCCTTGGCTTCGAAACCCATCGCAAGTTCTCCTTCATAGTGGTCCGCTGCGCATAGCAGAGCCGGGCAGCGCCTGCATCCTCGGGTGGCGCGTGCGGCGGGTCAATCCCGGCCCCGTCCGGGCGGCTGCCTGCGAGAGCGGCAGCCTGTCGCCCGCCTATGGGGCGCAGAAGGCCGCCACCCGCGCCGCATCGACCCCGAGGCGGGCGAGATAGCGGGGCGCCGCCGCCCCGGCCGTGCCGCCGCCGGGCGGCAGGCTGAGGAACTGGCGGCAGAGCTGGTCGAGCTCCAGCCGCTCGGCCTCGAGCTCGAGCGTCTTCAGCTTTTCGCGAAATTCCGCCTGGGCGTCATCGGCGACGCGCGGTTTCAGCCAGCGGCGGACCGCGCGCAGCTCGCGCACCACATGACCGCGCCAGTCGGCGATTCCGGCCTCCAGCATCCCGAGGGCTTCGGGATCGGGCGACAGCCCGGCGTCATCGGCGGCCCAGAGGAACAGTGCCAGGGGGATGTCGGCGTCGAATTGGTCCTGCAGCTCCAGGCAGAGCGGTTGCAGATCCGGCGTCTCGACATAGCGGGCGACGATCCGGGTCCAGACCGAGGCGGCGAATTCTTCTCTTGTCATTCCGGAGCGACATCTCATTTTAGGGACCTCGTGACGATAGGCCAGACAGGACGGGGCGGACAGGGCATGCAGCAGAAAAAGGTGATCGTCGGCATTTCCGGCGCATCCGGCGCGATCTATGGCCTGCGGTGTCTGGAGATGCTGAAGGCGGCGGGCTGCGAGACCCACGCGGTGGTGTCGCGCGCTGGCGAGCTGACCCTGCGTTCGGAATGCGGGCTGGGGCTGGCCGATCTCCGGCCGCTCTGCGACGCGCTGCACCCGATTGGCAATGTCGGCGCGTCGATCGCCAGCGGGTCGTTCCGCACGGCGGGGATGATCATCGCGCCCTGTTCGGTTCGCACCCTGGGCGAGATCGTGACCGGGGTGACCTCGACGTTGCTGACCCGCGCCGCGGATGTGGTGCTGAAGGAGCGCCGCAGGCTGGTGCTGATGGTGCGCGAGACGCCGTTGCATCTGGGCCACCTGCGGACGATGACGGCGGCGGCGGAAATGGGCGCGGTGATCGCGCCGCCGGTGCCGGCTTTCTATACCAACCCGGAAACGCTGGAAGATGTGGTGCGCCATTCGGTCGGCCGGGTGCTGGATCAGTTCGACCTGCAGAGTGATATTCCCCGCTGGGACGGCATGTCCCCGCGCTGAGCGGCAGGGTTCCCGGCCCGAGTTTCGCATCAGGGCGTTTGTTTTTCGATTTCGGACGCCTTCGCCGCCGGCCCCTTTTCCAGCCGCGGCGGGGCCGACACTGTGTCGGCCGACAGCCCGGTCCGGCGGATCGGGACGGTGAACCCCGAGGAGTGGAACGAGCGATGAGCCGGACAATCGACGTGCGCAATCCGCGCAGCGGCAAGACGGATTACCAGATCGAGGTGCCCGATCTGCCGCAGATGCAGCAGGAGGCCGCGCGGCTGCGCGCCGGCCAGGCGACATGGGCCGATATCGGGCTGGAGGGGCGCAAGGCCGCCATGCTGGAGATGTGCGAGGCGGTCGACCGGCATTACGACGCGATCCTCGACGCGCTCTGCGCCGATACCGGCCGGTATGAGATGTCGGTGGCCGAGATCGAGGGGCTTAAGGGCATCACCCGGATGCGGGTCGCCACCGCCGATGCGGCGCTGCAGGCGGTCACCGGCGCCTCGGGCGATGCCAGCCTGACGTTCCGGCAGCAATATGTGCCCTACCAGCTGGTGGGGATCATCTCGCCCTGGAATTACCCGCTGATCCTGTCGATGATCGACGCGATCACCGCGCTGCTGGCCGGCTCCGCCGTGCTGGCCAAGCCTTCGGAAGTGACGCCGCGTTTCGTCAAACCGTTTCTTGCCGCGATTGCCGAGGTGCCGCATCTGCGCGACGTTCTGGGCTATTGCGAGGGCGATGGCGAAACCGGCGGCCAGGTGATCGACCTGACCGATATGGTGGTCTTCACCGGCTCCGTGCCGACCGGCCGCAAGGTGCAGGAACGCGCCGCCGGCCAGTTCAAGACCGCCTTTCTGGAACTGGGCGGCAACGATCCCGCGGTGGTGCTCGACAGCGCCGATGCGGCTGTGGCGGCAGAGATCATCGTCCGCGGCGCGATGGAGAACAGCGGCCAGCTTTGCTGTTCGATCGAGCGGGTCTATGCCGGGCCGGAGATCTTCGAGCCGCTGCTGCAGGAGGTGACCGAGCGTACCGCGGCGATGACCCTGAACACCGAGGGGCTGCAATCCGGAGAGCTGGGGCCGATCATCTTCGCGCGTCAGGCCGAGGTGCTGCAGGCGCAGCTGGACGATGCCGTGGCCAAGGGCGCCCGCATCGTCACCGGCGGCAACATCGTCGAGAAGGACGGCGGCCTCTGGTGCGAGCCGACGGTTCTGGTCGATGTCACCCAGGACATGGCGATCATGCAGGAGGAGACCTTCGGCCCGATCATCCCGATTGCCCGTTTCTCCGATCCCGCCGAGGCGGTGCGGCTGGCCAACGATACCGGCTTCGGCCTCTCCGCCACCGTCATCGGCGCCGAGCAGGCGGCGACCGAGATCGGCGAACAGATCAACGCCGGCGGTGTCTGGATCAATGATTTCGACACCATGGGCGGGGTCGGAGATCAGGCGGAGAAGACCGCGTTCGGGGTCTCCGGCCTGGGCGGCACCCGTTATGGGCCCGGCGGCTTCTTCCGCTTCCTGCGCAAGAAGGCGCTGGTGGTGCGCAAACCGGCATCGGCATAAGAGGGCAGGCAGATGAAAGATCGTATTTTCTCCGGCGCCTCGGCCGAGGACTTCGCGGGCTTCGCCAAGGCGGTGATCGACGGGCGCCATATCCATGTCTCCGGCACGCTGGGACAGGACCCCGAGACCGGTGCGCTGCCCGAGGCGGTGGATGCCCAGCTGGAAAACGCGCTCGCCTCGGTCGAAAAGACCCTGGCCGAAGCCGGTTTCGCCATGGCGGAGGTCAAGCAGGCGCGGGTCTTCATCACCGATGCGGCCTATCTGAAGGACGTGGCCATGGTTCTGGGCAGGACCTTCGGCGACATCCGCCCGACCAACACGCTGCTGGTCTGCCAGATCCCCACCCCGGGCGCCAAGGTGGAGATCGAGATCTCCGCCGCGCACCCGGCGGGTTGACGCCCGGCTTTCCCCGCCGCCCGGCGATGGCTTCCCATTGATCTGCCTCCTCCGGTACAAGGGAGGCAGTATCGGCGGCGGATCGGGGGAAGAGGGCGGAGTGTCTGAACAGATGGCATCCTTGGCGCCTTTCAAGGGACTGTGGCGGCAGGAGCTCGGCGGCGAGGCCCGCACCCTGCGCAACACCTTCCGCGCGCTCGCCGCCGCGCCGGAGATCCATGCGCCGCTGTCGGATGCGTCCCAGGGGCTGTTCTCGGTCCGGGTCGATATCGATCCGGCGGACGGTCAGGGGTTCTGGCGGTTCCTGTCGCTCGGCGATCAGATCTATTGCGTCATCACCGAATGCAACTACGCCCAGCCGCGGCTGGAAGAGGTGCGCGACGAGGGGTTCGTCGAATTCCACTTCCTGCTGGAGGGGCCGGTCAACCTCGGTCTGCCCGACCCGCAGGACCGGGATGACGCGGCCGTCGGTGCCCCCAACAATGCCGCCAACGGCGCGGCGGCCCTGGCGGTCTCCGAGGCGACGCTGATCGCCTGCCGCAGCGCATCGGACGTCAATTACACGGTGCAATGCCCGCGCGGCCCCTTCCGCATGATCGGCATCTATGTCGATCCGGCGCTGCTGCGCGAAAGCTATGCCTTCACCTCGGCCACGGCGGCGCAGCTGACCGGGCCGCAACCGGGCCAGATCTCGATCATCGAGAAAAGCCTCGATGTCGATTTCGTTCGCGCGATCCAGGAATTGCGGCTGAATCCCTTCGAGACCCGCCGCGACCTGATGCGCGCCCTGGCCAAGCTGCAGGAACTGCTCTGCCTCAGCGCCGATGCGCTCGACAGCGGCGCGGCGCAGGACAGCTCTCAGGTCTTTTCCCAGCGCGAGCTGGAGATGTTCGAAGAGGCGCGCGATCTTCTGGCGACGGATTTCACCACCTATTACACCGTCAGCACCCTGTCACGCCGTTTGGGAACCAATGCGACCAAGCTGAAGGCCGGGTTCAAGTTTCTCTATGGCAAGACCATCTTCGATTTCCGCAAGGCGCATCGGATGGATCACGCGATGATGCTGCTGAGCGAACGCAACATGACCATCGCCGAGGTGGCGGCGAGCGTCGGCTACGCCCGCCAGGCCAGCTTCACCGCCGCCTTCAAGGCGCATTTCGGGTTCCTGCCAAAGGTCGCCCGGCAGATGCAGGCGGGCAGCCGCCCCGAGGCTGCGGGCCGCGACTAGAGATCGCGCAGCAGCGTGCGGGCGGCGCGGGTGCCGCTGGCGGCGGCCCCGGTCAGCAGCGACTGCGTCAGGTAGTCGCCACAGAAAAAGACGGTTTGCGGAGCCGCGTCACGCCGATCCAGAAACGCCCGGAGCCGGGCCGCATAGCCGGGATAGAACACCGGCAGCTTGTGTTCGATCCATTGTTCGTGCCGGTCGGTCACGGCGGTGTCGAAAGCGGGATAGAGCGTGCGCATCCGGTCGGCGATCATCGGGTGCAGGTCGGCCTGCCGGCCCTCCGCCTTCGCCCGGGCGACCGCTTCGGGTGAGAGTTGCGCATAAAGCTGTGGCGCCTGGCCGGTGGCGGCGTTCCCCGGCAGCTGCTGATAGGTGGCGATGGGGCCGGCGACGTCAGCCGCGAAGAAATTCATCCGCGCCGGCAGGTCGCGGTTCAGTCGGTAATGCACGATGCCGAGTGAGTTGTAGCGCACCGCCTCGAAAAACGTCCGGTCGGCAGTTTCCAGCCCGGGCATCAGGGCGGGGACGCGGCTGCCTTCCACCGCCATCACCAGCCGGGTGCCGCGCAGGATCAGCGGGCCGTCGGGGCCATCGGCTCGGACCTTGGCGCTGCCGTCGGGGTCGATCTCGACCCGGCGTACCGGGGTGGCGCAGGAGATATCGAGATCGCGGGCCAGCGCCCGGGGCAATTGCCCCATGCCGCCCTTGAGCACCCAGATATGGCTGCCGCCCAGCAGATGCGGCGTGGTGGAGGCGAAGAAGGCGCCGGAGATATCGTCGGTGTTCCAGGCCCGGGTGCCGCGAAACACCGGCGCGACCATCCGTGCCAGCACCCGCGGGCCCAGCCGGCGGCGGATATGATCGCTGAGCGTTTCACCATCCGCAGCCATCGCGCTGGTGGCGTCGTCGGGATCGGTGCGCAACCGCGCTAGCATCATCGCGGCGGCATAGGGCAGGAATCTCAGCCGGTCGCCCAGCGTCAGCCCGGGGGTCAGCAGGCTTTTGGGGCCGGGCATCAGCTCGACGGTCCAGTGGTCCGACGCGCCGATGCAGTCGGCGCTGAGGTGACGCACCTCGATCAGCTGGTCCTTGAGCCCGAGCTCGTCCAGAAGGGCGTTGAACGGTTTCGAGAATGGATAGATCAGCCGCGCGCCGGTGTTGAAGCGGATACCGCGCACCTCCATGTCGCCGACCCGGCCGCCGGGCACCGCGCCGGCCTCCAGCACCTTGACCGAAAGCCCGGCGCGCTGCAGCGCCCGCGCCGCCACCAGGCCGGAGATACCGGCGCCGACAACGATGACATCGTAATCCGTTCCGCTCATGGTTTGAGGGCCTCTTCCGTGGTGATGAGTTCGATCAGCGCCGGGCCGTCGCCGGTCAGTGCGCGGGCCAGCGCCGGGGCGAATTCCTCCGTCCGGGTGACCTTGAAGCCGCGGGCGCCGTGGGCGGCGGCGAGGGCGGTGAAATCGATCGGCGCCAGTGCCGTGCCGCTGCGGCGCCCGAAGCTGCGCGACTGGGTGGCGGCGATGGCGCCGTAAAGGCTGTTGTTGAAGATCAGCGTCACGATCGGCAGCCGGTAGAGCACGGCGGTCGCCAGTTCCTCACCCTGCATGGTGAAACAGCCGTCTCCCGCCAGTGCCACCACGCGGCGGCCGGGCTGGCTGGCCTGCACCCCGATGGCTGCAGGCAGTCCGTAGCCCATGGCGCCGCTTTTCGGGCCGAGCTGGGTGCCGGCGCGTTCATGCGGCAGATAGCGCTGCGCCCAATGGGCGTAGGCACCGGCGCCGGTGGTGATCATCGCATCCTCCGGCAGCGCGACGCGCAGCTGTTGCATCACCCGCCGCAGATCGATCGGGCCCCGGCCGGGCGCTCCGGTGGTGAAGGCTTGCCGCGCCCGTCGCAGCCCGTCGCACCAGCCCGGTTCTGGCCGGCAGGCCGGCGGCTCGGCCAGCAGCGCCCGCAGCACCGGGCCGGGGTCGGCGCAGATCGGCAGATCGGGACGATAGACCGCGGTCAGCTCGTCCGGGTCGGGGTGCACATGGATCAGCGGGTGATCGGGTTTCGGCACCGGGATCAGGCTGTAGCCTTCGAAATCCTTGCCGCCGAAGGTGTTGATCTCGCCCAGCCGCATGCCCAGCACCAGCACCAGATCGGCGGCGCCGATCTGCCGGGCGAGGGCCGGATCGGCGCCGATGCCGATCTCGCCGGCGAACCCCGGATGGCTGGCCGGCATCAGGTCACGCCGCCGGTAGGAGGTGGCCACCGGCAGGCCGGTGGTACTGGCGAGATCGCGCAGCGCCGCGACATCGGCCGCCGCCCAACCGGTGCCGCCGGCCAGCAGGATCGGCCGCCGCGCAGCGGTCAGCATCCGGCGCAGCGCCGCGAGCTCGGAGGGGGCCGGGGTCAGTGCCGGTCGGGGCGGCGGGCTGGCGGGCAGCGCCGCGATCGGCAGGTTCTCGTGCCAGACCTCTTCGTGGATCGCCAGGACGACGGGGCCGCGCTGTCCCGCCATCGCCCGCGCCCAGGCGGTGGCGAAGAGCTCGGGCAGCCGGGCGGCCTCGGTGCAGACCCCGGTCCATTTGGCGATCGGGCCGAAGCTCCGGGCGAAATCGTCGCCCAGAAAGGGTTCGCGCCCCATGATCCGGCGCGATGGCTGGCCGACGATGGTGATCAGCGGCGCCGCATCGGTGCGCGCGGTGTGCAGCGCCAGCGTCGCGTTCAGCGCCCCCGGCGCCCGCCCGGCCAGAAAGATCCCGGGCCGGCCGGTGACATGGCCCGCCGCCTGCGCCGCGACCGCCGCGCCGGCCTCGTGCCGGCAGGAGATCATCGCGCTGCCCTGCGCCTCCAGGGCGTCGATCAGCTCCAGAATGCCTTCGCCGGGAACATGGAACACCGGCGCGGGCGGCTGTGGGCCGCTGCCGCCCCACAGCGCGATCATCCGGGCCAGCGCCTCGGCGCCGTTCATCGTCGCGGGATGCGGGCGGTCTTCTGTCATCTCGGGGGCGCCTCCGGTCGGTCTGGTTGGTCTGGGCTGGCTGATCTGATCGTTTCCCTGTTTGACCGCCGCGGCGGCGGCGATGCAATGTCCCGGATCGGCGGTGCCGGGCGGATCGGGTGGAAACGTCTGAAAAGAGAAAAATTGCACCCGGAATGTGAAACCCCGCCACTGGCATGACCGGAGAGGGGCTGAATAATGATCCCATGCCGCAACCGGCATATCAGCAGATCAGAACAATGACTCCCGCGCGCCGGGGGCGAACAGGGATCCAGACATGACACAGATTTTCGGGACGCAGGTCGGTCGGACGGACGGCGCGGGCTTTGCGATCGACCGGCGCGGCCTGCTGGCGGCGGGCGGCGCGGCGGGGCTTCTGGGCGGGCTGATGCCCTTCGCTGCGGCGAAGGCCGCACGCGCAGGCGGCACCCTGGCGATGACGATCAATCCCGAACCGAACGCCATGGTCTCGGCCTTCAATACCGCCTCTCCGGTGGCGGTGATCTCGGCCAAGATGACCGAGGGTCTGCTGCATTACGATTTCGACCTGAACGCCCATCCGGCGCTGGCCACCGGCTGGGAGATGGCCGAAGACGGGCTGTCGATCCGCTTCGACCTGCGCCCGGGGGTGAAATGGCACGATGGTGTTGATTTCACCTCGGCCGATGTCGCCTATTCGATCCTGCAGATCCTCAGGAAACACCATCCGCGTGGCAAATCGGTCTTCGCCAAGGTCACCGATGTGGAGACCCCCGATGCGTTGACCGCGATCCTGCGGCTCAGCGAACCGGCGCCGGCGCTGATGTATGCGCTGTCTGGCTGGGAATCCCCGATCGTACCCAAGCACATCTATGACGGCACCGACGTGCTGACCAACCCGGCCAATAACGCGCCGGTCGGTACCGGCCCGTTCAAATTCGTCGCCTGGGAGCGCGGCAGCCATATCATCCTGGAGGCCAACCGGGATTACTGGGGCAGCGCCGCGCCGGTACTCGACCGTCTGGTGGTGCGCATCATCACCGATCCTTCCGCCCGGGTGGCGGCCTTCGAGGCGGGAGAGCTGCATCTGGGCGGCGACGGCCCGATCCCGGTCAGCGAGGTGAAACGCTTCACCGAGAGCCCGAAGTTCCAGGTCGAGACCCGGGGCACCGAGCTGAACAACAGTCTCGACGTGGTGGAGCTGAACCTGCGCAACGAAATTCTCGCCAAGCCGGAGGTGCGCCAGGCGCTGATGCATGCGCTGAACCGCGACCTGATGATGCAGGTGGTCTATTATGGCCTGGCAGAGCAGCTGACCGGTCCGATCCCGCAGTCGTTGCCGCATCTCTATACCGCCGATGTGCCGGCCTATCCCTACGATCCGGATCGGGCACGGGCGCTGCTCGATGCCGCAGGCCATGCCGCGGGATCGGATGGCATGCGGTTCGGCCTCAGGCTGATCGCGCCGGCGATCGGCGACACCTATGACCGGGCCGCCCAGTTCATGCGCCAGCAGTTCAAGGCAGTGGGTATCGATCTGGAGCTGGTCTCGGCCGATGTGCCGACCTTCATCCGCTCGGTCTATGGCGAATACGACTTCGACCTCAGCATGTTCCCGGCCTCGGTCACCGCCGATCCGACCATCGGGTCGCAGCGGTTCTACTGGTCGAAGGCGATCGCGCAGGGCACCCCCTTCGTCAATGCCTCGGGCTATTCCAGTCCGGAGATGGACATGTTGCTGGAGGCGGCGGCGGTCGAGCCCGATCCGGCGCGGCGCAGGCAGTTCTTCATCGAGTTCCAGCAGCGAGCGATGGCGGATTTGCCGATCCTGCCGCTGGCCCGGCCGATCTATGTGACAGTCGCCAGCGCCGATGTCGAGAACTTCGTGGTGGGACCCGAGGGCGTGCGCGCCAGCTACGGGTCGCTGGCCTTCGCCTGATCCGGTCATGACGGTTCCTCTGCCCCGCATCGGTGTGATCATGCTGGATACGGCGTTTCCGCGTCCGCCGGGCGATATCGGTGCGCCCGAGAGTTTTGCCGAGAGCTGCGCCGGCGGGGTGATCTATGACCGGGTGCCGGCCGCCACAATCGCCCGCGTGGCCGCGGGCGATCCGCGCGATCCGTCGCTGATCTCGGGCTTCATCGCCGCCCGCGACCGGCTGGTCGCCGCCGGGGCGGAGCTGATCACCACCTCCTGCGGGCTGCTGGTGTTCCATCAGGCGCGGCTGGCAGCGGGCTGCCCGGTGCCGGTCACCGCCTCGGCGCTGCTGCAGCTGCGGTTGCGGCTGGCAGAGCTTGGCGGGCCGGTCGGAGTGATCGGGCTGCAGGCGGCCGGGATCAGCGCCGATCATCTGCGCGCGGCCGGGGCGCCGCCGGATCTGCCGCTGGCCGGTTTCGCCGGCGACAGTCACCTGCTGTCGGTGCTCCGCCGCAACCGCGCGGATGTCGCCGCCGATCCCGCCCGCGCCGGGGCGGAGCTCCTGGCGCTGGGGCGCGGCCTGCGCGACCGGGTGCCGGACCTGCGCGGCATCGTTCTCGAATGCACCAACTTGCCGCCCTACAAGGCGGCGCTGGTGGCGGCGCTGGATATCCCGGTGTTCGATTTCATGGACTGGCTGCGCGATGTCGCGGCCGGGCGGGCGGCGCCTGATGGCACGCCCCGCATCGCGTCCTGACCGCGGAAGGAGGACCGGATGACCGCAAGCCCCCCTCGAATTCCCCTTTCCTTCGTCGGCAAGCGGCTGCTCTACGGGATGATGACCGTCTTCGCGATCGCGGTGATCAACTTTTTCCTGCTGCAGCTCGCCCCCGGCGACGCGGCCGAGGCGCTGGCCGGCGAGGCAGGCACCGCCAGTCCCGAGTATATCGCGGAGCTGCGGGCGCAGTTCGGGCTGGACCAGCCGCTGATGCTGCAGCTCTGGGCCTTCGTGTCGCGGCTCTTCACCCTCGATCTGGGCTATTCCTTCCGCTACGGCGCCGATGTCGCCGATCTGATCTTCGCCCGGCTGCCGGCGACGCTTCTGCTGATGACGACCAGCGTGGTCTTTGCGGTGATCGGTGGCATCGTGCTGGGGGTGACGGCCGCGCGTTTCGCCAACCGGCTGCCCGACCGGCTGATCTCCTTCACCGGGTTGCTGTTCTATGCGACGCCGCCATTCTGGATCGGGCTGATGATGATCCTCGTCTTCTCGGTCTGGTTCGGATGGGTGCCAACCTCGGGGATGGAGAACGTGCTGGCCTTCAACACCGGCTGGGCGCGGGCCGTCGACATCGGCCATCACCTGATCCTGCCGGCGCTGACCCAGGCGTTCTTCTACCTGGCGATCTATATCCGGCTGGTGCGGGCGGGCATGCTGGACGTGCTGTCGCTGGAGTTCATCCGGGTGGCGCGGGCCAAGGGGATTTCCGAGGCGCGCATCGGCTATCGCCACGCGCTGCGCAGCGCGGTGATGCCGCTGGTGACGGTGGTGGGCACCAATGTCGGCGGCTTTCTGGGCGGCGCGGTGCTGACCGAGACGGTGTTTTCCTGGCCCGGGGTCGGCCGGCTGATGTTCGACGCGATGTTCCAGCGCGACCTGAACCTGCTGCTGAGCATCCTGATCCTCAGCTCGGTCTTCGTGGTGGTGACCAATTTCGTCGTCGACATCCTCTATGTACTGATCAACCCGACGGTGGAACTGAAATGACGGGCCGGGTTTTCAGGGGATTGCGGGCGGCGGGGCGCAACTGGACCATGAGCCTGGGGCTTCTGCTGCTTTCGGGGGTCGCGCTGATGGCGCTGACCGCGTCACTGCTGTTTCCGCTCAGCCCCTATGACATGATCGGGCCGCCGCTGCAGTGGCCGGGGCAGTTCGACGGCGCGGTCCTGGGCACCGATGCGCTGGGCCGGGATATCGCCGCGGGCATTTTCTACGGCGCTCGCATCTCGTTGCTGGTGGGCTTCGCCTCGGTCGCCTGCGCGTTGGTCTTCGGGGTGCTGATCGGCGCTTTTGCCGGCTATTACGGCGGCTGGGTCGATACCGTGCTGATGCGGGTGACCGAGCTGTTTCAGACCATCCCGCAGTTCATGCTGGCCATCGTGGTGGTGGCGATCCTCGGCGCGTCGATCGGCAATACCATCGTCGCGCTGGCGGTGGTCAGCTGGCCGGCGATTGCCCGGCTGGTGCGGGGCGAATTCATGGTGATCCGGCAACGCGCCTACGTGCAGGGTTGCATCGTCCTGGGGATGAGCGATCTGCGGATCATGTTCGTGCAGATCCTGCCCAATGCGATCTCCGGGGTGACGGTGATGTCGACGATCCTGATCGCCACCGCCATCCTGATGGAAAGCGCGCTGTCGTTCCTGGGGTTCGGCGATCCCAACGTGATCACCTGGGGCACGATGATCGGCATGGGCCGCGGTAACCTGCGCGACGCCTGGTACATCATCACCATTCCCGGCCTGGCGCTGCTGCTGACGGCGCTGGCGCTGAACCTGGTGGGGGACGGGCTGAACGATCTGCTGAACCCGCGCCTGCGCAAGAGAAAGGCGGGCTGAGATGTCGACACGGGATGTCCCGCTGCTGGAAATCGAGGATCTGCGCATCCGGGTCCGCAACACCCCGGGGGCAGAGATCCTGCGCGGCGTGTCGCTGCGGCTCTGGCCGGGAGAGACGCTGGCGGTGGTGGGCGAATCCGGCTGCGGCAAGTCGATGACCTCGCTGGCGGTGATGGGGCTGTTGCCGGAGGGGCTGGAGCGGACCGCCGGCACGGTGCGGCTGACCGGCACGCCGGTGCCGATCGGTGACAACCGCGCCATGCGCCGGATCCGGGCCGCCCGGATCGGCATGGTGTTTCAGGAGCCGATGGCGGCGCTCGATCCGCTGTTTCCGGTCGGCCGGCAGGTGCTGGAGGTGCTGAACGAGCATCAGCGCCTGGGCCGGCGCGCCGCCTGGGCGCGGGTGATCGAGCTGCTGGGTCTGGTCGATCTGCCTGATCCGGAGCGGATCGCGCGGTCCTATCCGCACCGGTTGTCGGGCGGGCAGCTGCAGCGGGTGGTGATCGCCATGGCCATCGCCTGCAGCCCGGAGGTTCTGATCGCCGACGAGCCGACCACGGCGCTGGATGTGACGGTGCAGGCGCAGATCATCCGGCTGCTGAAGAAGCTGCAGCGCCGCACCGGCGTGGGCATCGTCCTGATCACCCATAACCTGGGGCTGGTCGCCCATAGCGCCGATCGCGTCATGGTCATGTATGCCGGCCGCAAGGTCGAAGAGGCCGATACCTACAGCCTGTTCACCGCGCCGCGCCATCCCTATACCCGCGGGTTGCTGGACGCGACCCCGAACCCGGAGCGGCAGGCCACCGGCGGCCGGTTGCTGAACGAGATCCCGGGCATCGTGCCCTCGATCACCGATCCGATGCCGGGTTGCCGGTTCGCCCCGCGCTGTGTCCGCCGGACCGAGGCGTGCCGTGCCCGGGTGCCCGATTTCACGGTCGTGGCCGGTCATGGCGTCGCCTGTTTCGATCCGGTCCCGCGGCCGGGGGAGGTGGCGGCATGAGCATGACACCGCTTCTGCGGGTGCGCGACCTGCACTGCAGCTTTCGCGTCAACTCGGGCATGATCCACCCGGTGCGCGGCGTGTCCTTCGATCTGCAGCGCGGCGAGACGCTGGCGCTGGTCGGCGAATCCGGCTGCGGCAAGACCACCCTGGCGCGGGCCCTGCTGGGGCTGCAACCGCCGAGCGCCGGCAGCATCCAGATCGAGGGCAACGAGATCGCCGGGCTGAACCGGGTCGACCTGCGCCGGTTCCGGCCACAGATGCAATGCGTGTTCCAGGACCCGTTCTCCTCGCTCAACCCGCGCAAGCGGGTGGAGACGCTGATCCGCGAACCGCTCGACGTCCATCAGAAATTTGCCCCCGAGGAGCGGCGGCGTCGGGTGCACCTGATGATGGAGAAGGTCGGCCTGCCCGCCGACTGGGGGCGTCGGTTCCCGCATGAGTTCTCCGGCGGCCAGCGGCAGCGGATCGGGATCGCCCGGGCGCTGATCCTGCAGCCCGACATCCTGATCTGCGACGAACCGGTTTCGGCGCTGGACGTGTCGGTTCAGGCGCAGATCATCAACCTGCTCTACGATCTGAAAAGCGATCTGGGGGTGAGCTATCTGTTCATCTCGCACGATCTGACGCTGGTGGAGACCTTCGCCGACCGTGTTGCGATGATGTTCGAGGGCCAGATCGTCGAGACCGGTCCCGCGCGTGAGGTCTGGTGCAATCCGCAACACGCCTTCACTCGTCGCATGATCGATGCCATTCCGGTGCCGGACGTGACCCGCCCGGCGCCGCCGGCCTTTCGTCTTGAGGCCGACTGATCCCGAAAGGAGCCTGACATGAAAGAGCTGATCGAAACCCTGGGCGCGCGCGGAGAGCTGCTGCGGATCGCCCGGCCGGCTGACCCGAAACACCAGTTGGCGGCGGTGACGCGGGCGGTGCAGAACGCCGGCGAAGAGGTGGTGCTGTTCGAAAACGTGCCGGGTTACGACATGCCGGTGGTCTCCAACATCTACGGCTCGCACGACCGGCTGTGCCGGATGATCGGTGCCGGGGACGGCATCTTCAGCACCCGCTGGAATGCCCTGACAGAGGCGGCGGGCCGGGCTGCGACCGAAACTTGCCTGCGCCCGGCCAGCGAGGCGGAAGCGGCGGGCTTCGTCAGCGGCCCGCTGTCGGCGTTGCCGGCGATCACCTATCACGCCCGGGACGGCGGGCCTTATTTTACCTCGGCGATCTATCTGGCCCGTGATCCCGACAACGGCGTGCCGAACCTGTCGTTCCACCGCTCGCAGATCATCAGCGAGACCGAGCTGCGGGTGCGGCTGGGGTCGTCCCACGACCTGGCGAAATACCAGGCCCGGGCCGAGGCCCGCAACGAACCGCTCGAAGCCGCGCTGCTGCTGTCCTGCCCGCCCGAGATCTTTCTGGGCGCCTGCGCCTCGCTGCCGATCGAGGCGAGCGAACTGAACCTGGCCTCCGAAATCCGCCGCGCGCCGATCGCCATGCGGCGCTGCCGGACCATCGATCTGGAGGTGCCGGCCTCGGTCGATATCGTGGTGGAGGGGCGGTTCCTGCCCAATGTCAAACGTCCGGAGGGGCCCTTCGGCGAATTCATGGGCAATTACGTCGAGGTCGGCGACAACCATGTCTTCGAGGTAACCCATGTCGAATGGCGCCGCGAGGCGGTGTTCCATTCGCTGGTCTGCGGCACGCCGGAGGACCTGCGCCCGCTCGAGGCGGTGACGGCGGCGCGGGTCTATCGCCATGTCAGCGCCCAGGTGCCCGGGGTGATTGATGTCTGCTGCCGGCCGAACGTGATGATCTCGATCATCAAGATCCGCAAGGCCTACGAAGGCCATGCCCAGCACGCAATCCTGGCCGCGCTCGGTTCCTATCTCGATTACAACAAGGTGGTGATCGTGGTCGATGAGGATGTCGATATTTACAACCTCGAAGACGTGATGTGGGCCTACATGACTCGTGGACGGGCCGATACCCGGGCGATGATCCTCAAGGACATCCCGGGGTTCTACCGCGATCCGCACAAGGATCACTGGGGCCGGCTCTGTATCGATGCGACCCGCCCCTGGGGGCGGGAGGCCGAATTCGCCCGCAAGACCGTCCCCGGCGAGGCAGAGATTGATCTGGCCGACTGGCTGGGCGCCTGAGCGGGCGGATCACCCCGGCAGACGCGGGGCGGGGGTCCATTCGTCCCCGGCCAGTTCGGCGGTGTCGAAGGCGCGGAGCCGGTCGAACTGCGCTGCCCGGTCCTCGCAGAAGAAGGCCGCGGCAATTGCCCGGCCCAGCCGCTTGGCGCCGGTGCTGACGGCGGGGATATCGCCCGAGACCTTGCCGTGGCTCAGCATCGCGGCATCGTTGAAGCAATGGATGCGCGCCAGCGCCGGGCAGCTGCCGGGGATCTTTTCCAGAAAGGTGAAATCCGCCGCCAGATAGGGCGATTGCCCCAGCGGCCCCTGCGCCGGCAGGCTGTCCGGGAAATCCGGGCGATCGGCCCAGGACAGCACATGTGGCGCGATGGCCGACAGTTCCGCCCGGTCGGCGAAATCATTGCGGAACCCGGTGGCGGCGATCAGGAAATCGGTGGCGAAACTCCCGCGGGAGGTGTCGACGCGCAGCCGTTTGCCCTCCACCTCCGCCCCGGTGAGGGCGCAGCCGAAATGGAATTGCGCATTGGCATGCTCGGACACCCGCCGGACCGAATGGCTGGGCGGCGGCACCTGTTCGGCCATCGCATAGCTGTGGATCTTCAGCTTCCAGTCGTCGGGCAGATGCGCCAGCCCGTGGACGGTGCCGGGGCTGCCGATGCCGGTCAGCTTGTTGACGGCGGGCAGGGTGTCGCGGCGGATCAGCAGATCGACCCGCGCCGCCCCGGCCTCCAGCGCGGTGGCGGCATTGTCCATCGCCGAGGCACCGGCGCCCACCACCACCACGTCGCGGCCGCGGAGCGCCTCGAAGTCGATGTCATCGGCGCTGTGGGCCCAGAACCGGGGATCGAGTGTTTCGAGACAGGCGGGGGCAGCGCCGCCACCCAGCCCCGACCGGCCGGTCGCCAGCACCACGCGGCGCGCCAGCAGACGGCTTTCGCCATCGGGGCCCTGCAGGGTGACCCGCAGATAGGGCCCCTCGGCCCGCAGATCGGTCAACCGGGTGTCGTTGCGCACCGGCAGCGCCAGCACCCGGCGATACCAGCGCAGATAATCCATCCACTGGTCCTTGGGGATCTTGCCGAGCCTGTCCCAGGCCCCGGCGCCCCATTGCGCGGTGAACCAGGCGCGGAAGGTCAGCGCCGGCAGATCCAGCGCCGGGCCGGTCAGCGTCTTGGGCGAGCGCAGGGTGCGCATCCGGGCAAAGGTCTCCCACGGGCCCTCAAACCCCTCGGGGGCGGCGTCCACCGCGAAGGCTTTATCGATCCCCAGCATCCGCAGCTCGGCCAGCGCGGCGAGCCCGCACATGCCGGCGCCGACGATCAGCACATCGGTCACCGGTTCGTCGCCGGCGCGGCGCGGTGGCACCCAGGAGGCTGCGGGAAGGTCGAGGTAGTCGAGGTCCTCGGCCAGACGGCGTTCCAGATCGGTCAAGCTCACGCGGTCTGCCTTTCATCTTGCTGGTGGCGGTCCCGCCACGGGAGGGTCGCGCCGGACCCTAGGCCGCCGGCGCCGGCGCCGGAATGCGGCAGCGGAGAATTCGGCCGCGCATGGGGTGGTTTTTCCCGCGCCTGCCCGGCAGAGAGGCACCCGGGGGCCGGGCCACTTGCCTGGGCTCCGGGTTTCTGGCAGGCCGGTTCAATCGTGGTCGTCGAAACGAGAGGAGCCGCAGGATGAACCCGCATCCGGACGTCATTACCGAACCGGCGCGGCAGACGCCGGTGATCCATCGGACAGAGGTTTTGGTGGTCGGCTCAGGTCCCGGCGGGCTGGCCGCCGCGCTCGCCGCGGCGCGGGCCGGGGCAGAGGTCTGCCTGGTCGAACGCTTCGGCTGTTTCGGCGGCAATATCACCACTGTCGGGGTCGAGGGGTTCGCCTGGTATCGGCACGAGGCGACGGTCGAGGCCGGCGGTATCGGTCGCGAGTTCGAGGACCGCGCCAAGGCGGCCGGGGCAGCGGTGCCGGAGAGCCAATCGCTCAGCTACGAGCTCGACAGCGAGGGCTTCAAGCTGGTCGCCGACCGGATGGTCGAAGAGGCGGGGCTGCATGCCATGCTGCACCGCAGTTTCGTGGCCCCGGTGATGGAGGGCGACCGCATCGCCGGCATCGTGGTGGAATCCAAGGCCGGACGCGAGGCGATCCTGGCCCGGGTGGTGATCGACGCCACCGGCGATGCCGACGTGGCCCATCGCGCCGGCGCGCCGACGGTCAAGACTCCGGTGGAGGAGATGCAGGCCGCCAGCGTGATGTTCCACCTCGCCGGGGTCGACAAATCCGCCTTCATGGCCGCGGTCAGGGCCGATCCGCAGACCTACAGCGACTGGTCCAGCGGCGAGTGGACGGTGGAGACCGACGGCAAGGAGGACGACATGTTCTCTCCCTTCCTGCGCAAACCTTTCGAACAGGCGATCGCGGCGGGGCTGATCCCGGCGGAGCTGAACACCATCGCCGGCACCTGGGGCGCGGCGCATGACACCGGAGAGCTGACCTATATGAACCTGGTGCATCTGGCGGGGGTCGACGGTACCGATCCCGACAGCATGACCCGGGGCGAGATCGAGGGCCGGCGCCAGGCGATGCTGGCGGTGGAGGCGCTGCGCCGCTTCATGCCGGGCTGCGCTGGCGCCCGGCTGCGCAACTTCGGCATGACCATCGGCATCCGCGACAGCCGCAAGATCGACGCGGCCTACAACATGACCGCCGCGGATGTCCGTGGCGAAGCACGCTTCGACGACAGTATCGGCATCTATCCCGAATTCATCGACGGCTATGGCGTGCTGATCCTGCCAACCACCGGCCGCTATATGCATATCCCCTATCGGGCGATGCTGCCCGGCCGGGTCCGGGGGTTGCTGGTCGCGGGGCGCGCCATCGGCGGTGACCGGATCGCCCATGCCGCGACCCGCAACATGGCCTGCTGCGCCGTCGCCGGGCAGGGGGCCGGCGTCGCCGCCGCCCTGGCGGTCCGCACCGCCCGTGATGTGGTCGAGGTCGATATCTCCGCCGTGCAGGCCGAACTGGAACGGCAGGGCGTGCGGCTGCATTAGGGCGCGCCGGGGTCTTTCCGGGCCGAACATATCCCGGCCGGGCGTTCGGCGCCCGCGCCGGTTCAGGGCGTCTCTGCCGCCACGATCAGCTCGACCCCCTGCGCGGCGAGGGCGGCAGCGACGCCGGCGTCGGGGCGGCGGTCGGTGACGATGCGCTGGACCTTTTCCAGACCGGCAACCTCGAACACCGCGCCGCGGTCGAACTTGCTGCTGTCGGCCAGCACGGTCAGCCGCCGGGCACGGGCAACCATGGCGCGGGCCAGCTCGGTCTCGCGCAGGTCGAAATCATAGATCCCGTCGGGCTGCACCGCGCCGACGGTCAGCACCGCATGTTCGGCGTGAAACTGGGTCAGCTGCTCCACCGCCATCGGCCCCAGTGTCTCCTGCAGGTCGACGCTGAATTCGCCGCCCAGCAGGAACAGGTGGTTCTGATGATCGCCGCGCGGAAACAGGCTGAGCGCGCGGACCGAGTTGGTGACCAGCGTCAGCCGCTTCAGCGCCAGCAGGTGTTCGGCGAAGATCACCGTGGTCGAGCCGGAGTCCATCATGATGGTGTCGCCATCGGAGAACAGTGTCGCGGCGGTGCGGGCGATGGCGCGCTTGGCCTCGACGTTTTCGGCCATGCGGGCGGCGAAGGGGCCTTCGATCCGGGCCGTCTCCGGCTCCAGCCGGCGGGCGCCGCCGTGGACCTTGCGCAGCAATCCGCGCCGGTCCAGCCGGGTCAGATCGCGGCGGATGGTCTCCCGCGAGGTGCCGAGGCGGTCGGCCAGGCTGTCGACACTGACGGTGCCCTCCTCCTCGACCAGGCTGACGATCCGGTCCTGACGCACGTCGGGGCGTATCCGCGACACTTGCATTCTCCTCTCATGCCGCGGGGCGCCCCCGCGGAAGCTGCGCGACCCTAGCGACCCCCGGGCCGATTGAAAAGCGGCCGGCGGGGGTGCGGTCCGGCGGCGTTGGGTGTCGGCGGCGGTCCTGCCTCAGGGCGCAAAGGCGTGCTCTGCGGCGGCATATTCGGCGACCCCTTCGTCACGGCCCTCGGTGAAGCACGCCACCGTGGCGGGGGTGGCGAGATCGGGAAAGTGATAGACCGCGTTGACCGAAAACGGGCCGCCCCCGGAATGGCCGATGGCGCGGCCGGCGGCGCCGAAGCTGCCGCTCATCAGCCCGAGCGCATAGCCGCAATCGGTCCATGGTCGTCCCGGCAGGGCGCCGCCCAGTGATTGGCGCCGAAGCATCTGCTCCAACATCGCGGGAGACAGCAGCTGGCCGGTGAACAGCCGGTGCAGCAGCCGCGCCGCATCGGTGGCGGTTCCGATCAGGCAGCCGTGATAGACCCAGCCGGGATGATAGCGGCGCGCCCCGTCCCAGCGGACCCGGGTAAAGTGCTGCCGGGTGGTGGCGAGCGTCACGCTGTCGAGCCCGAGCCGGTCGCCGATCCGCGTGCGAAACAGGGCGGCGAAGGGCATATCCGCCGCCGTCTCGATCCGCTGGCGGGCGAGCATGTAGCCGACATTCGAATAGGCCCAGCCGGTACCGGGTGCGAACAGCGGCCCTTGGGCCAGAGCGGCGGCGAGCAGATCGGTATCGGACCAGGGCTCCTCATCCCGGGCTACCGCCGCCTGATAGGCGGGCAGGCCGGTGTAGTCGGGCAGGCCGGCGGTGTGGCCCAGCAGCTGGCGCAGGGTGAAGGGCTGGCCCGGCAAGGGGGTGTCCAGATCGAGTTTGCCCGCCTCTGCCAGTGACAGGGCGCAGATCGCGATCGCGGTCTTGGTGACGCTCCAATAGGGAAAGATCCCCGTGTTGTCGGGGCTGCGCTGATCGCAGCCGGCCGCGGTGATGCGGCAGGAATGCAGGGGGGCCGGGGTGGTCATGGTCGCGGCATATCACATCATGGCCAGCGGGCCAGCGGGCCAGCGGGCCAGCGGGCCAGCGGCCGGGCTTGCTTTCTTTGCGCCCCGATCCCGGCGCGTCACCCGCCGGGATCGGGGTCGGTCAGGACCGCGGTCGTTCCTTCTTCGGATCGTAGTGCGGAAAGGCGGCGACCCGCGCCGACAGCCGCTTCAGATGACCGTCGAGCCGGCCGACCTCCAGCGCGGTGCCCTCGGCGGCATGGGCGATATCGATCCGGGCCAGGGCGATCAGCTGGCCGCTGCGGGGCGAGCGCATGGCCGAGCAGATCTCTCCCACCTGGGCGCGGCCCAGACGCAGGCAATCGCCATGCGCCACCGGATCCTGCCCGTCGATCTCGAGGCCGACGAATTTCCGCGCCGGGTGCTCCTTGCGGCGGATCAGCGCCTCGCGCCCGACGAAATCGGCGGTCTTCGATTTCAGCGGCACGGTGAAGCCGATGCCGGCCTCAAACGGGTCGGTCTGATCGCTGAAGTCGTAGCCGGCGAAGACCAGCCCGGCCTCGATCCGCACCAGATCGAGCCCTTCGAGCCCCATGGGTTTCAGCCCCAGCGGCGCGCCGGCGGTCCAGACCGCGTCGAACACCGCCGCGCCGTCCTTCGGGTGGCAGAAGATCTCATAGCCCAGTTCGCCGGTATAGCCGGTGCGCGACACCACCACCGGCACTCCGGTCTCGCCGCCGATCCGGCCGACGGTGAAGCGGAACCAGTCGAGCGCCTGCAGCGGCGTCTGATGCGGCGCGGTCCACAGGATCTCGGCCAGCAGCGTCCGCGATTTCGGACCCTGCACCGCCAGATTGTGCATCTGATCTGTGGAGGATCGGACCAGCACGTTCAGACCCAGCCGCGCCGCCTCCTCGCGCATCCAGACGCCGCCCTCGTCGGAACCGCCGATCCAGCGGAAGTTCTGCGGCCCCAGCCGGAACAGGGTGCCATCGTCGATCATACCGCCATGGGGATAGCACATCGCGGAATAGACCACCTGGCCGACCCCCAGCTTGTCGATATTGCGGGTCAGGACCCAGTTCATCAGGGCGGCGGCATCCGGGCCGGTGATCTCGAACTTGCGCAGCGCCGACAGATCCATCGCCACCACGCCCTCGCGGCAGGCCCAGTAGCTTTCCACCGCATCGGTCTGGGGAAAGCTGTTGGGCAGCCAGAAGCCGCGATATTCGACGAAATCCTGCGTCAGCGCGGCGAAACTGGCGTGGAAGGCGCTTTCACGCGTCATGATGGGCTCCTCGTCCGGGGTCGGGCGCCAGGCCACGGCGCGTGAGAATTTTTCCTGCGCCGCGTAGCTGCGCACATGGATATCGGTCGGCTGCCAGCCATTGGCAGCGCTGGTGTCGTCGGGGCAGGCGGAGGAGACGCAGACCAGATCGGTCAACGCCCGGAGCAGCACGTAATCGCCGGGCCGCGACCAGGGTTCGTCGGCATACATCACACCGTGGTCGTCGATGCCGGTGTTGAAGAAGAAATTCGCCGCCATCCAGCCGGGCCGGCCGGGAATTCCATGCTCCGCCAGCGCGCCGTTGAAATTGTCCGAACAGTTGACGTGCCCGGGATAACCGATGTCGTCGTAATACTTGGCGTTGCAGGCCATGGCGAAGGCATCGTGGCGGCCGCAGGTATCCTGCACCACCTCGATCAGCGCGGTGTTGTCCTGATCGAAGTATTTCGCATGCAGTCCCGGCATCGGATAGGCATGGCCCTGGATCGTCCGGGTGGTGGTGACGTCGAGCGGGTGAAAGATGCCGCGGTCGACCTTGCGGGCATCGAAGCACTGGAAATCGGTGCATTGCCGGCCATCCACGTCGAGGATCTGGATGTATTCCCCCTTGGCCACCCGATAGGCGCGGGCGGTGGCGGAGCCGACCCGCAGGTCGAGCACCGGATCGGCCAGCGGCTCGGGCAGGGCGAAGTGTCCGGTTTCGCGCGGCGCGGCGCGGGTGACGGTCAGCGCCAGCGGGCTGAGCGTGCTCTGCGCCTCGAAATCCATTGCCGGGCCCGGGGCGGCGACGATCAGCCAACCGGGGCCCTGGGCGGTGAACCTGGCGCTGTCGCCGGCCGGGCTGCTGTCACCGAAGAGGGGGATGGCGCGGGCCGCTTCCAGCGCGATGCCGCGCCGGTCGAGCGCCCGGCGCAGCCGCGTCAGGCTCGGTTCCTCCGCGGCCAGCAGCGCGCGCAGCCCCTCGGCCGGGGCGGTCGCGCGACAGTCCAGCAGCGCCGCGTCGGTGCGCCCCTCCGGTGTCGCGGCCAGCAGTTCGCAGGCCTGGCCGCCCTCGGTGTTGACGATCTCGATCCCATCGCCTGCGGCCAGCGCGATGCTCAGGGCGCCGCCGCCCGGGACGGTATAGCGCTCGGTTCCGGGGGCGCGGGAAAACCCGGCGGCCCGGCGTGCCTGTGACGGGCGCGGCGGGCCGGGGCGGATCAGCTGCGCCGGCGGTTGCTCCAGCATGTCGGTCCTCCTCGTTGAAGAAACGCAGGGGGCATGACGCCCCCTGTCAGGCGGGGAATGGTCAGTTCTGCAGGTAGGCTTCCATCGAATCGTCCAGCGCCTCCTTCCACGGGGTGTGGTGCTTGGGCGCCATGGTGCCGGTGATCACCGATTTGTAGCTGTTGTTGCGGAAGCCCATGATGTCTTCGACCTTGTGCTTCTTCCATTCGAAGAAGGCCTCGCAGGCGCCGTCGATGTCGAAGCTGGGATAGTCGGTCTCGGCCACCAGTTCCTTCACATAGTCGGCCTGATACTTGATGGCGTATTTCACATCGTCGGAGGCTTCTTCGCGGGCCTCGCGCTCGGCCACGTCGGCCATCATCACCTGCTTGTCCTCGGGCAGGGCGATCCGGCCCAGGATCACATCGCGCACCCACCAGGCCTGGGCGTCGAACATGTTGAAGGTGAACCACTGGTCCTGCATGCCGAGATAGAAGAGCTTGGGGTTATGCGCCCAGACCACGCCCTTGTAGAGATCGGCGGTGGCCAGCCGGTTCGCCGTCTTCAGCCGCAGATCGTCGGGCAGGAAGGGGAAATAGTGCCGGTAACCGGTGCACAGGATGATGGCGTCGAAATCCTTGCTGGAGCCGTCGGCGAAGAACACGGTCTTGCCATCGACCCGGACCAGCCCCTGTTTCTCTTCCCAGTTGTCGGGCCAGGCGAAGCCCATCGGCGCGCTGCGGTAACAGCTGGTGATCGAGTTGGCGCCGTATTTCCAGCACTGCGAGCCGATATCCTCGGCCGAGTAGGAGGCGCCGACCACCAGCACGTCCTTGCCGGCGAATTCGCGGGCGTCGCGGAAGTCATGGGCGTGGACGATGCGGCCATTGAAGGTGGAGAAGCCTTCGTATTCCGGCACGTTGGGCGAGGAGAAATGCCCCGAGGCGCAGATCACGTGATCGAAGCGCTCCTTGTAGACATGATCGCTGGCCAGGTTGTGGACCGTGACGGTGAAGTCATCCGCATCGGGATCGTATTCGACCCAGCGGATCACCGAGGAGAAGCGGATCCAGTCGCGCACATTCGCCTTCAGCACCCGGCCCTCGATATAGTCGAACAGCACGGCGCGCGGCGGGTATGAGGCGATCTGCTTGCCGAAATGCTCCTCAAAGGAATAGTCGGCGAATTCCAGCCCCTCTTTCGGGCCGTTCGACCACAGGTAGCGATACATCGACCCGTGCACCGGTTCGCCGTTCTCGTCGACGCCGGTGCGCCAAGTATAGTTCCACAGGCCGCCCCAGTTCGATTGCTTCTCGAAACAGACGATCTCGGGGATCTCCGTCCCCTTCTCCGCCGCCGACTGAAAGGCCCTGAGCTGCGCCAGGCCAGAGGGACCGGCCCCGATGATGGCAACGCGTTTGGTCATGTGTTCTCTCCCTGTTTTTGGATTAGACCAAATATTGAAATTGGTTCAAGTGGTATGGACCTGACTGAACCAAAACTTTTCTGCTGGTCAATGAATTTTCTTTCTAGGAATATGGAGGCGACGCAAAATTCGTGTCTTTGATGTGCAAATGAGCTCTGGAGCCGGCAATGAGCAGCCCATCCTTTGCGCAACGCCTGGCGGTCAGCGGATCGCTGCCGCGGCTGGACGTGCAAAACCGCGCGCCGATCCGAATCGGTTTCCTGGTGCCGCTGTCGGGGCCGCAACAGGGCTGGGGCGGGCCCGGTGTCGACGGGTGCCGGATCTGGGTCGACTGGATCAATGCGCGCGGCGGGCTGATGGTCGGTGGCAAGCGTCACCTGGTGGAAATGCAGCTGCATGACAGCGCGGAGGGGCCGCGCGCGACCCTCGCCGCCGCCCGCAGGATGATCGAAGAGGACCGCGTCCGGCTGGTGCTGATCCTCGGCGGCGATGATGTCGAACCGGCGCTGGACTATCTGATGGAGCGCAGGGTGCTGGTTGCCACGCTGCTGCCCTCGGACCTCTCGCCCGACCGGCCCTATCTGATCGCCCCGGCCGAGGTTCACCCGCTGTTCAACGTCACCGGGGTGGACTGGCTGGCCGAAACCCATCCGGAGGCGCGGCGGGTGGCGCTGTGCAGTCAGACCGACCTGCTGGGGCTGCCTTCGCTGGCGGTCTACCGCGCCGCTTTCGAGGCCGCCGGCCGCGAGATCGTGGATGAGCTGCGCTATGACCCTGCCGAACAGGACGCGGCGGGGCTGGTCGCCCGGATGATGGCCGCCGATCCCGATGTGCTGTGCTGGTGCTCCTCGGCGCCGCCGATGATCGAGGAGCTGACCGTCGCCGCCTATGAGGCCGGTTTCAAAGGGCAGATCCTGTGCTGCACCGGCGACGATTATCCGCGCTTGCTGCAGCGGACCTCTGCCGCCTTTATGGCGCGCTTCACCTTCCAGTTCCCGGATTTCGACGATCCGCTGCTGGCGGACAAGGCGTTCTTCTTCCGCCGTCCCAAGGCCTTCTACGACGCCTATACCGATCGCTTCCCGGGACGCTGGAACGCGGTGAGCTGGGAATATGCCTCGATCCTCGATCTCTGGCACGATGCGGTGGAGGTGGCCGATTCCACTGCGCCGGTCTCGGTGCTGGCGGCGCTGAAACGTGGCCGGCAGATGCCCAATGCCTTCGGCCCGGCGCGCTGGTGGGGCGATGAGGTCTTCGGTATCGACAATGCGCTGGTGGGCGAATGGCCGGTGGTGCGGATCCGCGACGGCAAGGCGCGAATCGTCGCCTTCGGCTCGGTGCTGGACTGGCTGGACCGTAATGGCGACCGTCTGCTGGCTGAGATGGAACGGCTGGGCCTTCTGTGGTCGCAGCGTCTGCCGCCGGTGCTGCCGGTCGACCCGATGGGAAAATAGCACCCCGGCCAGGGCCTTTGTCCCGCGCAAGGACCAGCAATGACAGGGGAACGCGGCGCGCAGGGCGCCCCGATCGCGCTGCACCGCAGCGCCTGTCCGGGAAACAGGCTGCGGGCCCGCGGATCAGAAAAATTGCACTGCAGTGCAGAAATTTCTTGTCAGGAAATATAATTTCCCTTTAGTCATCTCTCCCGAGATCGAGCGGGGTTCCGGCCAACGGGCCGGACCCGCCCCGCAACCGGAAACCTGTGGCCCGCGCCGGCAGTCGCCGCGCGGCGGATGGAGGGATGACGATGACCGCGACGCTGATCGACGGCAAGGCCTTTGCGGCGAAAATTCATGCGCAGGTCACCGCGCATGTGGCGCGGCTGAAGGCGGATCACGGGCTGACGCCGGGTCTGGCCGTGGTGCTGGTGGGGGAGGATCCGGCCAGCCAGGTCTATGTCCGCAACAAGGGGTGGCAGACGGTCGAGGCGGGGATGAACAGCTTCGAATACAAGCGCCCGGCGGATACCCCGGAGGCCGAGCTGCTGGCGCTGATCGAGCGGCTGAACGCCGATCCGGCGGTGCATGGCATTCTGGTGCAGCTGCCGCTGCCCGGTCACATCGACGCCGATCTGGTGATCAACGCGATCGACCCGGCCAAGGATGTCGATGGGTTTCATATCTCCAACGTCGGCCTGCTGGCGACCGGGCAGAAGGCGATGGTGCCCTGCACACCGCTGGGCTGCCTGATGATGCTGCGCGACCTGCATGGCGATCTTTCCGGGCGGGAGGCCGTGGTGGTCGGCCGCTCCAACATCGTCGGCAAGCCGATGGCGCAGCTGCTGCTGCGCGACAGCTGCACGGTGACGCTGGCGCATTCCCGCACCCGGGACCTGGCCGCGGTCTGCCGGCGCGCCGATATCCTTGTCGCCGCCGTCGGCCGGCCGGAGATGATCCCGGGCGACTGGATCAAGCCTGGCGCCACGGTGATCGATGTCGGCATCAACCGGATCGACGCGCCCGAGCGCGGCGCCGGCAAGAGCCGGCTGGTGGGGGATGTCCACTTCGCCTCCGCCGCCGAGGTCGCCGGCGCCATCACCCCGGTGCCGGGCGGTGTCGGTCCGATGACCATCGCCTGCCTGCTGGCCAACACGCTGACCGCCTGTTCGCGGGCCAATGGCCTGGCCGAGCCCGAAGGGCTCACCGCATAAGTCCTGCGCCGGAAGGCTCACGGCAAAAATCCCACGCCCCAGGGGCGCACCGATCGATCATCCGCCCGGCGGCATCCTCCGATGTGCTGTTCGCCGGGCGCAAAGGCTGATCCCGGCAGAGGCCGGGGCAGAAAACCGGCCGGAACAGGCCGACAGGACCCGGACGACCGGGCCACCGCAGAGGAGTTCAAGATGACCACATACTGCCTGACCGTGACCTGCCCCTCGACGCGGGGGATTGTCGCTGCGATTGCCAATTACCTGGCGGATCAGGGCTGCAACATCACCGACAGCTCGCAATTCGACGACCCGGAGACCGGCAAGTTCTTCATGCGGGTCAGCTTCGTGTCGGAGACCGGCGCCGAGCCGGCCGGGCTGGAGGCGGGGTTCGCCGCCACGGCAGAGGCCTTCGGCATGGATTTCGCCTTCCATGACGAGACCCGGAAGATGAAGGTGGTGATCATGGTGTCGCGGTTCGGGCATTGCCTGAACGACCTGCTCTATCGCTGGCGGATCGGGGCGCTGCCGATCGACATCGTGGCGGTGATCTCCAACCACATGGAG